>NZ_JBGUBB010000004.1:0-220793 GCF_041821125.1 Natronorubrum sp. A-ect3
AGTCCGAGATGACGAAGCGGATTGAACGCTTCGTCGATCACGTCTTCTTTGCATTCACATCCGAGTTGCCTTGTACACTTAAGGGCGTCGAATCGGACCTCGTCGGAAGCCGCATCCGGCAAGGTGTTTTCGATCCAGCGCAATCGTCTGGCAACATATAAAGGCAGTGAACAGTCGCGGTCGGCGAGACCGACTGCGAACTGATCTGGACTGCCCAGATACGTTACCACCGTCGAAGCAATCCGACGGATTGTGTACGAGGATGGATGATGTATTTCCCCCGTGCCGGAACACGGCCGGAGGACGTGGCGATGTACGCCACGACGTTTGCATTAGCATCGAATGGCTGGTTCATGTATAAGGCCGTCGAATGAACTGTCAATCGAAACTCGGTACCATGATAGGGATCCCCATCAGTTACACAGCTCGATCACAGCCGCAAACACGGTAGACACTCGAGGCGTGAGTTCACGGACAGAATGTCACGCGGGCGGAGGTCGGTCGATCATCCCACCCTTGTAGACGCGGTCGGACCGAATGAGACCCGCGTGGAATGCAGTTGAGCGTGCACGCGCAAGAAAGCTTCGTGACTCGATCAGTAGGAATGCGTCGAGAGCGTGTTGGTATCGACAACAGGAGGAACAAACGCATCGATGCCGATAAACCGCGTGCGTTGTAAGGGTAGAACGAATGGTCCGGGACCCGATTGCTTCGGAGTCAACGCCGTCAGCAGAGGAGATCTGCTCTGCACTCGACGATCCCGACTGCCGTGAAATCATCCGGAACCTCGAGGAGCCCATGACAGCCGCTGAATTAACGAATCAGTGTGAGATTCCACAGTCGACGCTATATCGGAAGCTGGAACTGCTAACCGAGTCGACATTACTTGAAGAGTCGACAGAGATCCGTCAGGACGGCCACCACGCGAGCAAGTACGCAGTTGCGTTCGACGAGATCACGCTCGTGTTAGATGAAGATCGAACGCTAGCTGTCCAGATCGAGCGCCCGGCTCGGACGGCAGACGAGCGGCTGGCCGAGCTGTGGTCGGAGGTGCGAAAGGAGACATGAGTCCACACCAGACTGGCACGACCGAGATTGCACTTGCGCTTGCGGTTGTCAAAACACTCGTTCTCGTGGTTGGAGGCGTCATCACGTATTTTGCGTTCAAAGCATACCGGCGGACACGCCAACAGGCGCTTGGCTATCTTACGATCGGGTTCGGACTCGTAACACTCGGACTCGTGCTTGCCGGACTGCTGTATGAGCTGCTCGGTGTCCAACTCGCGGTGGGTGTTTTACTCGAGAGTCTGCTCGTACTGGCTGGCTTTCTCGTAATTGCGTACTCGCTGTACGTCCAGTGAGTGTCGAGATTGGGACGGGACTGCCCGTGATCGCTCAACAGCTTGACTTGCGTTGTTCTTGAGTATTAGCTCGCGGTGGGGAAAGCTCTCAATCATGATGTAGTGTGTCGGAGAGCGGCGAATCGAATCAGTTTCAGGTCGAAGCTGGTCCGAACTCGAGAGAGCTCGGACAGCGAATGCGAGGCGAGTGTCGCTTCGATGCGGGGACGACTCCGGAAGTGGACTGGAAAGTCAGCGATTCAGCGTGTGAATCGCGTGGCCGAGCGCGTTCTCGGCGGCTTCCATCACCGATTCAGAGAGCGTCGGGTGAGCGTGGACTGTCGAAGCGACGTCCTCGAGAGTCGCACCCAACTCGACTGCCAGACCGAGTTCAGCGATGAGTTCGGAGGCTTCGGGGCCGACGATCGAGGCGCCGAGGACGTAGCCGTCGGACTCCTCGGCGACGATTTTGACGAACCCGTCGGTGTCGCCAGTCGTCAGCGCCCGGCCGCTGGCACGGAACGGGAACATGCCGACGACAGTCTCGAAGCCGTCATCTTCGGCCGCTGATTCGGTCATCCCGACGGTCGCGATTTCGGGGTCAGTGAAGACGACTGCGGGCATCGCCTGATGGTCGATCGCCGACGGCTCGCCAGCGATGACCTCGGCGGCGACTTTCCCCTCCATGCTGCTTTTGTGAGCAAGCATCGGCTCACCTGCCACGTCGCCAGCGGCGAAAATGTGTTCGACAGACGTGCGTGCGCGCGAGTCGGTTTCGATAATGCCGCGGTCATTCGTCTCGATACCCGCATCCTCGAGGGCGAGTGTGTCCGAGACGGGCTGGCGGCCGACGGCAACGAGGACCTTCTCGGCCTCGAGTTCGAGTCGCTCGTCGTCACTATCGTCGGCCGCTGGGTTGGCGATGACCTGTATGCCGTCGCCGTCGTCGCGGTCGTGCCACTCCGAGGCGGTGTATCCGAACTCGAACTCGATGCCGAGGTCGTTCGCTCGCTGTTTGACGGGGCGTCTCAGATCGTCGTCGTAGCCCGGCAGGATCGAGTCGAGCATCTCGATGACGGTTACGTCAGTTCCCAGCTTGGCGAACACACCCGCCAGTTCCATCCCGATGTAGCCTGCGCCGACGATGACCATCGAGTCGGGGACAGCGTCGAGCGCGAGCGCCTGTTTCGAGTTCAGTACTGGCTCGTCGCCGTACTCGAAGTTCGGGATCTCGATGGGGCGCGAGCCGGTTGCGACGATGGCATTTTCGAACTCGAGAGTCTCTGAGCCCTGTCCCTCGCCGCTGTGAGAGACGCGGACGGTGTGTTCGTCGACGAACGTGGCCGTGCCCTCAAGCAGGGTGACTTGGTTCGCTTTACAGAGTTTCTCGACGCCGCTCGTGAGCTGGTCGACGACGCCGTCTTTCCACTCGACCATCCCTGCGAGATCGATCGCTGGATCGGCGTGAATGCCCATCGCCTCGGCGGTGCCGGCCTCATGGGCGATATCGGTCGCCGTAATCAGTGCCTTGGATGGGATACAGCCGTAGTTCAGGCAGGTACCGCCGTAGGCGTCTTTTTCGACGAGCGTGACGTCCAGATCGAGCTGGCCGGCGCGGATCGCGGCCACGTAGCCGGCCGGTCCGGCTCCGATGATCAAAAGGTCCGTCCCGGTGGTAACGTCTCCGACGACCATCAGTGCAGTTCCTCCGTGTTCGATGAGTTCGCGTTCATGATGTGTGTTTGGCTACGCTCACTCGAGCAATAGTAGGCTGGGGTTCTCGAGGTACTCCATAACGGTGTTCGTAAACTGGGCACCGACCGCGCCGTCGATCAGTCGGTGGTCGAACGACAGCGACAGCGTCAGGACGGATCGGGGTTCGATCGACTCCGTTCCCTCGTCGTCGGTCACCACACGCGGTTTGCGCTTGATCTCGCCGATCGCCAAAATGCCGGCTTCGGGGTAGTTGATGACCGGCGTGGCGTACTCGCCGCCGATGCCGCCGACGTTGGTGATCGTAAACGTCGAGCCCTGCAGTTCGTCGGGGCTGATCGTCCGCTCGCGGGCTTTCTGGACGAGTTCGTTCATCTCCGAAGAGAGCTGTAACAGCCCCTTCTCATCGGCGTCCTCGAGGACGGGCACCATCAGGCCGACGTCGGTCGCGGTGGCGACGCCGATATTGTAGTAATCGCGGTAGACGATTTCCTCGGCGTCTTCGTCGATGACCGCGTTCATCTCGGGATGCTCCTGGAGCGCCGCGACGACGGCTTTCATAATGAACGGCATGTACGTCAGCCGAATGCCTTGCTCCTCAGCGCGCGGTTTGAGTTCTTCGCGGGTTGCGACGAGTGCGGTCACGTCCACCTCATCGTGGTGGGTGACGTGGGGTGCGCTGTATTTCGACTCAACCATCGCATCGGCAATCGTCTTACGGACGCCCCGGAACGGTTCGCGACGCTCGCGTTTTCCGGGAGCGAACTCGGCTTCGGTCGTTCCGACCGGGTCGCCCGCCGCTATGGCCTCCCTGTCGGCTTCCTGTGCCTGTCGCTGGGCGTCGGCGTACTCCCGGACCGCTTCAGGGGTGACAAACGCCTCGCCGTCGCGCTCCTCGGTCGCGGGGACGGCGTCGATGTCGACACCTTCCTCCTGTGCGATTCGACGGGTTGCCGGCGCGGCGAGAGTCGTCTCGCGGTCAGCAGCGTCGGTCCCTGCTTGCGGTTCGGTCGTCGTCTCGACTGGGCTTGAGGACTCGGCCGGCTGTCCCGACTCGCCGGCAGCCGCGTCCGCGGCGCTCGAGTCCCCGGCTAGCGTTGGTTCCGCTACCGGCGCCTGCTCGTCCCTGGCGGGACCACCGCGGGCGGCGGCCCGAACGTCGGCTGCGGTGAGCCGGCCGCCCGGTCCGCTGCCCTCTATACTCGAGAGATCGAGTCCCTCCTCGCGTGCCATGCGTCGCACGCGCGGGGGCGCGAACACGCGATCGTCAGGCGTCTCGAGCTGGTCGTCCTCGGTCCCAGTCGCGCCGGGACGTCCGGCAGTAGCCTCGTCGGTGCCCTCATCGGCGGGTTCGGGTTCCGGTTCACCCTCGGCCTCGAGATCATCCTCGCCGTCGACGTTGAACGAGATGATGACCGTTCCAACGGGAACGACCGCGCCTTCTTCGACGTGTAACTCGCGGACGGTACCGTTGACCGGCGAGGGGATCTCGACGAGGGCCTTGTCGGTTTCGACCTCTGCGACTGGCTGGTCCTCCGAGACCGCATCGCCCTGCTCGACCAGCCACGAAACCAGTTCACCCTCTGCGACCCCTTCGCCGACGTCGGGGAGTTCGAACTCTCTGACCATGTTAAAACTCCATCGCGTCTCGAATGCCGTCTTCGATTCGAGCCGGTTCCGGCAGGTAGTAGTCCTCGAGTGCATACAGCGGGAACGGCGTGTCAAAGCCCGTGATGCGCTCGATTGGCGCTTCCTGGTACAACAGCGCCTCCTCCTGTAAGGTCGCGGCGATCTCCGCTCCGAGCCCGCCCGTTTTCGGGGCCTCGTGGACGACCGCGGCCCGTCCCGTCTTTTTGAACGACTCGACGATCGTCTCCTCATCGAGCGGTGACAGCGTCCGCAGGTCGATCACCTCGACATCGATCGTTCCCTCGAGGGTGTCTGCAGCCTCGATCGTCGGTCGGGTCATCGCCCCCCAGGTGTAGACCGAGATATCGCTTCCCTCGCGGCGGACGGCCGCCTCGCCGAGTGGCACCTCATAAGTGTCGCTGGGGACCGCTTCGCGGAACGCACGGTAGATGAGTTTCGGCTCGAGGAAGACGACTGGATCCGGTGAACGGATCGCACTCGCCAACAGCCCCTTGGCATCGTGGGGTGTCGAGGGGATGACGACCTTGAGTCCGGGCTGGTGGACGAACATCGCCTCTGTCGACTCGGAGTGGTGTTCGGGGGCGCGGATGCCACCGCCGTAGGGTGCCCGGATGACCATCGGACACGTATACCGTCCGCGCGAGCGCGATCGCAGGCGCGCGGCGTGGGAGACGATCTGATCGAACGCGGGGTAAATGAACCCCAGAAACTGGATCTCCGGCACCGGCCGCATCCCGTAGGCGGCCATCCCGATCGCCGTCCCGATAATGCCGGATTCGGCCAGCGGGGTGTCGATGACTCGGTTCTCGCCGAACTCGTCGTACAGGCCTTCCGTCGCGCGGAAGACGCCGCCGTTTTTCCCGACGTCTTCGCCCATGACGATGACGTCGTCGTCGCGTTCCATCTCCGTCTGTAATCCGTCTCGTACCGCCTGTACGAGCGTGAGGTTCTCCGATCGTGCGTCTGATTCTGCAGCCATATTATTCTAGAAGTTCGTCGTCACCGTGGCGTTCGCGAAGCGATTCGAAGTACTCGAGTTGTCGCTGCAGGCGTCGAGGCATTCCTTCGTACACCTGCGCGAAGATTTCTTCTGGCTGGGGCCGTTCGTACGACTCCGCGGCATCGATTGCGTCGGCCACGTCAGCCCTGATTCGGGATTCAATCGCGTCGACGCGTTCGTCGTTGAGGATCCCCTCGTTTCGAAGATACGTCTCGAGGCGCGGAATCGGGTCCTTGTCACGCCACCGCTCGACTTCGTCATCGTCCCGGTAGACGGAGGGGTCGTCTGCTGTCGTGTGCGCCCCGAAGCGGTACTGCACCGCCTCGATCATCGTCGGACGGAGTTCGTCATCGTCCGGGTTCTTCGCCTTCTCGACGGCGTCGTGGGTGACCTTGTACACTGCGAGCGGGTCCATCCCATCGACCTGCACCCCTTCGAAGCCGTAGGCTTCGGCCTTCTGGGCCAGCGTGGCGCTTGCCGTCTGGCGCTCTCGTGGGACTGAAATCGCCCACTGGTTGTTGTTACAGAAGAAGACGTTCGGCGTGTCGAAGACGCCAGCGAAGTTGAGCCCTTCGTGGAAGTCGCCTTCCGAGGTCGCCCCGTCGCCGAAATAACAGACGAACGCATTCTCTTCGCCTTTGAGTTGCGACGCCCAGGCGGCCCCCGTCGCGTGGGGGATCTGGGTCGCGATGGGGACCGCGACGGTGAAGATGTTTGCGTCCTCGGGGATGAAGTTGCCCTGTTCGTGGCCCATCCAGTAGAGCAAGGTTCGCTCGAGGGAGAGCCCACGAACCAGCCCGACGCCGTGTTCGCGATAGCTGGGGAACACCCAGTCGTCGTCATCGAGGGCGTGAGCACTGCCGATCTGGGCGGCCTCCTGACCCGATAGCGGGGGATATGTTCCCATCCGGCCCTGTCGCTGGAGGCTCACTGCTCGTTCGTCGAAATGGCGAACCAGCCGCATCTGCTCGTAGATTTCGACGAGTTCCGCCTCGGAGAGGTCGGGCACCTCGGCGTCCTCGAGAACCTGCCCGGAGTCGTCGAGTATCTGTACTCGCTCGCGGGGATCGCGCTGTATCGTGCTCACGGGGAGTCCCACCTGTCCATACCTAAACGAACTATCGCTCAGGATAAAGGAGTTTCCCAAAATAGTTTACTATTTACGAGATTCTTGCCACCCAATCGAAGAATTTCGTCCGTCAGTGGCTCTTTGTGGACATCGATGGGGCGAGAGCGACATTTCAACTCGTTTGTCCAGCACGAGCGCCGTGCCGAGAGGATACTGAACGAATACACGGTTCGAACGCGGAAAAGCGGTGAAATCGCGTGTCGGCGTCGATCGAGCGCTGTCGCAGCCGATCAGGACTCAGTCTGCGGTGACTGTTGGCGGCGCGCATCGGCTCTGGCCGTCTCGACGTCTTTGCCCTCACGCAGGATGGCATCGACGAACAGCTCACCCGCTTTGTACGACGATCGGACCATCGGGCCGCTCGCACAGTACAGGAATCCGAGTTCCTCCTCGGCGACGCGACGCCACGTCTCGTACTTATCCGGGTGGTCGTAGTGTTGCACCTCGAGGTGGTCCATCGAGGGGCGGAGATACTGGCCGAGGGTGACGATGTCGACCCCGCGTTCGCGGAGGTCCGCCATCGTCTGGTAGATTTCGTGGTCGTACTCGCCGTGGCCCAGCATGATCGAGGTTTTCGTATAAATGTCGGACTCGCGCTCGATTTGCTCGAGGACGCTCAGGCTCTGTTCGTAGCCCGCCCGTCGATCTCGCACGGGAAACTGCAGGCGGGAGACGGTCTCGACGTTGTGGGCGATCACGTCCGGGTCGGCATCGATTATTTTCCGCACGAGGCGCTCCTCGCCCTGAAAGTCGGGAATGAGCACTTCGACGAGAATCCCCGGATGGCGCTGTTTGATCTCGCTGATCGTCTCCGCGAAATGGCCCGCGCCCTGATCCGGCAGATCGTCCCGGTCGACCGACGTGAGGACGACGTAATCCAGCCCGATCTCAGCGATTGCATCAGCGACGTTTGCGGGTTCGTCGGGATCAAGCGGCTCCATCCCGCCAGTTTGGACGTCACAGAAGTTACAGGCTCGAGAGCAGCGATCGCCCATCAACATGAACGTGGCTGTCCCACCTTCGCCCTCGCCGGTGCCGGCGCCGCCGGACCAGCATTCGCCGAGGTTCGGACAGTTGGCCTCTTCACAGACGGTATGCAGGTTCCGCTCGCGCAGCGTCTCCCGGATGCCGGCGAACTCACGACCCGACGGCGGCCGCATCTTCAACCAGTCGGGCTTGCGTGCGCTGCTCATACCCACACAACGGGCTGCGCAGTCAAAATCATGGTGGTTACGGCGGTCGAGACACCACGCCGTGTCCGTTGAGTGTCGATCTCGAGAGATGTATGCCGCGGTTACCGAGGGTAGCCACCTGATAGCTTTAGGCTGGGCGCGCACCTAGATGGTATTGATGGCGTTTGGCACGACCCCCGACTGGTTTCATATCAGCGACGACGAGGATGTCGTCTGGGAGAGTCGTCCCCACCCGATTACGATGGGGATTGGCCTCCCTGTCGGGGTTGGCATCGCACTCGTTGGCCTCATCCTCACCGGCTGGACCGCAACCGACAGTGCCGGGCTCTTGACGATCATCGGCCTCCTCATCGCGGTCGCGGGCATCGGCCTCGCGTTCGCCCGATATCTCGTCTGGACGAACACCCGCTACGTGATCACGAGCTCGGAGCTGTACAAAAAACACGGCGTCGTCTCGAGAGACGTTACCCAGTTTCGCCTCGACCGCGTCCAGAACACGAGCCTGAGCCAAAGCGCTGTCGGCCGTGCGCTCGGCTACGGCGATCTGACCGTTTACACCGCCGGTTCGGGCGATCCTGAACTCGTCTTCGAACGGGTCGCCAACCCCGAACGCGCCTCGAGACTGTTGAGCGACCAGCTTGAGGCAGCAACGACCGACGAGTCAGTGGTCTGACCGACCTCGAGGCCCGTTTCAAACTAGGTAGCGAGGCGGATTCCCCGCCCCACCGTGGGTGGGGCAGTTGACTACCGCAAACCACAAAGCCCATACGACCGACCCTATTCGAGAGTCGGTACGATGACCGCACAGCGTTCGGCAACAGACGACAGTACCGTATCACGTGGCTCGAGCGTCGCGGCAAGTGCGGGCCTCGGTGTTCTGGCTGCGGCGATTGGGTATCTCGTGACGTACGTGCTGATCGTCAGTGAGGTCCGTGAGGCCGTCGGCGACGACGTCGCCGACTGGAAAGGTGTTGCCTGGTATTTTTATAACGCCCACATGGTCGACGTTGAAGCCAGCGGAGCGTTTGGCTCGTTTGGCGGCGCAAGCACCGTTGATTTCATCTCGCAGTCGAGCAGTAGTGGGGCCAGTCTACTGTACGTGATCCCGCCGCTCGTGTTGCTCACGATCGGTGCGATTCTGGCCGTCCAGTGGGACGTGACAGACATCGGTGAGGCAGTCGTCGTCGGCGCACCGGTGACGATCGGCTATGCGATCGTCATGGGTCTTGGCGCGCTCGTCGCCGAATCCAGCACCGAAGTCGAAGTGTTCGGTATCGAAGCGACCGGGTCGATCGCGCCGGAGTTCGTCCCCGCACTCATCCTTGGCGGACTGCTCTACCCACTCGTGTTCGCGACCGCTGGCTCGGTGCTTGCGGCGGTGTTCAACGCACGGTAGTCGTTCGGCCGTTGCCCGTCTCTGCGAGCGCGAAGGAAACGCCTTTGGCCTGTCACTCCCCGGTTTCGTGTGATGGAGGTCGCCGAGGTTCTCCCCGAGTTCGCCGACGCTTTTGCCTTCGAGGAGTTCAACCGAATGCAACGCGAGGCACTGCCAGGGCTGCTCGAGTCCGACGAAAACGTAGTCGCAAGCGCGCCGACGGCGTCGGGCAAGACTGCCCTCGCCGAACTGGCGATCTGTAAGGCACTTTCCGACGGCGGCACGGCGCTGTTTATCGCCCCGCTACGGGCGCTGACCAACGAGAAAGAAGACGACTGGGAACGGTTCGAGAACCTTGACTACTCGGTGTACGTCGTCACGGGCGAACGGGACTTGAACCCGCGGCGCGCACGCCGCGCGGATATCCTCGTGATGACGCCCGAAAAACTCGATTCGGCGACGCGCAAACACGACTCGCGACGATACGACTTCGTCACCGACATCGACGTCTGTGTGATCGATGAGGTCCACCTGCTCGATGCCGACCGCCGCGGCTCGGTGCTCGAGGTGACGATCTCGCGGCTGCGGCGGCTCTGTGCGCCCCGCGTCGTCGCGCTGTCGGCGACGATGCCGAACGTCGACGACGTCGCGGCGTGGCTCGACGCGCCCGAGGAGACCACCTTCGAGTTCGGCGATAAGTACCGCCCCGTCGACTTACACGCCGGCGTCAAGACCTACACCCACGGCGAAAACTCGTTTGCCGATAAGTATCGCCGCCTCTACCGCGCGCTCGATATCGCAGAGCCCCACCTCCGCGAGGATGGGCAGGCGCTCGTGTTCGTCTCCTCCCGGCAGGATACCGTCCGCGCGGCGGAGAAGGCCAGAGACGAGATTGCCAAGCGGGACGTCCCGATGACAGCGCGACACGATTTCCACGACTACGACTTCCACGACGAGAAGGAGGATCTCGAGAACGAGACGCTATCCAAGTCGGTCACCGACGGCGTCGCGTTCCACCACGCGGGGTTGTCGAAGAACGATCGCGACTTCGTCGAAAAGTGGTTCAAGAAGGGTGCCATCGAACTGCTGTTTTCGACCTCGACGCTCGCGTGGGGTGTCAACCTCCCCGCCCGCTGTGTCGTGATTCGGGACACGAAACACCACGACCCACTCGAGGGCGAAGTCGACATGAGTCCACTCGACGTCCTCCAGATGCTCGGGCGGGCGGGACGGCCCGGCTACGACGACGTCGGCTACGGCTGGGTCGTCTGCGACGGGGCGGACGCGGACAAATACCGCCAACTGCTCCGGGACGGCAAGGAGATCGAGTCACGACTCGCCGAAACGTTAGAAACACACCTCAACGCCGAAATCGCGATGGGGACGATCGCCGATCTCGAGGACGTGATGGACTGGCTCGAGACGACCTTCTACTACGTCCGCGGCCAGTCCAAACCCGACGCGTACGACTTCCCGAACCTCCGCCAGCGGGTTCGAGACTGCCTCGAGGGACTGGTCGATCGTGGCTTCGTCGAGACCGGGCCGGAGCTGTCGATCGAGGCGACACCGCGGGGCGTGCTGGCCTCGAAGTACTACCTGCGCCTCGAGACGGCCGCGACGTTCGCCGAACTGTGTGACCGAGTCGAGGAGGGCGAGAGCCTCGAGCCCGAAGACATCCTTGAGGCAGTCGCGACCGCCGGCGAGTTCGACTCGGTGTCGGCCCGTCAGTCAGAACGCGACGCGATCAACGCCGTCCTCGTCGGGCAGGAGACAGGCGACCTCGAGGCCGGCCAGCGGAAAGTGCTCGCAATCCTTCGCGGGGCGGCCAGCGGCTCGACGCCGTCGGAACTGCGCAGTGACGCCTGGGTGATCCGGCGCAACGCGACGCGACTCATCTCGGCGCTGGGTGCGTTTCTCGACCGACTCGCGGGTCCGCACGCGGCAAACCTCGCTCGGCGGGTCGAAGCTCGAGTCGAAAACGGCGTTGCCGAGGACGCAGTCGGGCTCACGGCTATCGAAGGCGTCGGCCCCGGCCGAGCGAGCAAACTCGCGACGGAGGGTATCTCGACCCCCGAAGCCGTCATGGACGCCGGCCTCGAGGGGCTCATCGACGCCGGCCTCTCAGAAGGTGTCGCCGAACGAGTCTATGAAGGCGCCCAGTCACTGCCCGTCCTCGAGGTCGACTGGGGGGCGTTCCCCGAGTCGATCGCGATGGGCGAGAACGACGTCCGCGAAGTGACGGTTCGCAACGTCGGCGAACCCGCACGGGCCGGCATCCGCGTCACGGTCAACGGGGTCGAAATGAGCAGTACGAGCACGTATCTGCGCGACACGGAAACGCTCCCCGTCGGCGTCTTCGGAGCCGACGCGGACGACCTCGAGTTTACTATCAGCGTCGTCTTCCCCGAGGAACCGCTGGTGCCACTCGAGGAGTCCCGAACCGTCGACGTCGTCTGAGGGCGCTCGCTTTCTCTCCCGCTGTCAGTCCGTGTGCTGTGTTGCCGGATCAGTCTCGACGGCCTCGAGAATCGTCGCTCGAAGTTCGGCAGGCGAGTCGACGACGACGTCGGCCGCGGAGAGGTCGAGGTCGTCGTGAGCGTCAATCCGGTAGGCGACGACCGTGGTGTCGGCGCGCGTCGCCGCCTCGATCCCGTTTTCGGAATCTTCGACGACGAGACACGCCTCGGGTTCGACGCCGACCTCGGCGGCGGCGTACTCGAAGACGTCAGGTTCGGGCTTGCTCGCCCCATCGATGTCGTCGGCACTGATTACGTGATCGAACGCGTCCACGAGGTCGAAGCGCTCGAGGACGATGCCGATCCAGTCGTGGGGCGACGAGGAGACGACCGCCGTTTCGACGCCTCGGTCCTCGAGTTCCACGAGCAGTTCGGGGAGGCCGTCCAGCAGGTCGACGTGCTCGGTGTAGATTTCCTCGGCAGCATCAGCAAAGCGGTCGACGAACGCCTCACGGGAGATGTCAGTGCCGTACTCGGCCTCGAGGTAGTCGTAGATTTCGTGGTAGTTCATCCCGGTAACCTCAGCGACGTCGACGGTCGCGTCAGGCACGGCTGCGGGGAGGATCTCCTCGCGCTGGAACTCGACCCAGTAGTCCTCGCTGTTGACGATGACGCCGTCCATATCGAACAACACTGCGTGCATGTGAGCGGCCTACCCGGTCATCACGGATAGCCGTTTGGCATGGTGCAATGGGATACTCGTTCGGACTCTCGGCGGTGGCGCACGCTATCGGCCGGCCGAGTGAGAGCGAGGACGGCCGATGACAACGTGCGAGGGGGGAGCGAGTCTCGCGAGCGAACCGGTTGGGGAGGACGTGGAACTCATCGCCGCCAGCGGGAAGCGTCCTCGAGGTCGCGCCACCTCCGTCGAAAAAGAGTCCGCGCAGTGAACGCGACGACAGCGCCACTTCAACGATTTTAGCCCAAGCCTTCGAGACGGCTCCGACTACCCGAACACCTCGCCGCGGCGCTCGTGGACCATCAGTTCGGCGACCTCAGTTGCGATATCCGCGCCGAACTCCCGTTCGACGAGCCACAGCGCCAGATCGATGCCGGAGGTGACCCCACCTGCAGTCAACACGTCGCCGTCGTCGACGACCCGCTCGTCGACCACTCGTCCGGCGTGGGCCTCGAGGTCGTCGACGGCCACGGGATGGGTTGCAGCAGGCCGTCCCTCGAGCAGCCCCGCTTCGGCAAGGATCATCGCACCAGTACAGACCGACGCGACTGTCGCCCCTTCGGTATAGCAGTTATCGACCGCATCGGGCAAGACACCGTCCTCGACAGCCGCTCGAGCACCCTCCGTCGGCGTCGTCCAGCCGCCGCCGGGGACGAGCAGGATGTCAGGCTCGCCAAGCGTTCCCTGCGGTTCGACGCGCAGGTCGTGGCTGGCAGTGACGAGATCGGTTTCCTCGAGCGTGACCAGAAACGTCTCGAGGGACGCGCCGAACTGGGCTGCGTTTTCGAACACTTCGTAGGGGCCGATGGCATCGAGTTCGTCGAAGCCGTCGAACAGCACGATTTCCGCAGTCGTCTCGACCATGTTCGGTTGTCACGGGCGGTGGGGAAATTCGTTGTGCTTAGTTATCTCGTGCCACGGACGACTACCATCGTGGTGGCGAGCGCGCCCGCGGTGGATCACCGACGGTCGTCGCGACGGCGTGGCACACCGGTTCGATCCCGTTCCAACCGTGTCAAACGGGAGCCAAAGCAACGAAAACGTCCCGAGAAACGGATGCAAACCGTCGAAAACCGCGTTCACGGCATCCCCCCTTCAAGTCGGTCGAGCCACCCAGGATCGGATGCACGCTATGAACCGAACAACGCTCATCGCAGCCGTCTTCGCGGTACTGATCGTGGCGACCGGATTCGTCGCCGCCGCACCAGGAAACGCACCCGTGTCCGTGGACGCAGACGCGGACAGTGCCGACGACTCACAGGCCGAGTACGCAAACGAACACGCAGCCGACGCTGAGAACGCGAACGAACACGCGGACGAACGCGACGCTAATAACGCAAACGAGGCCGCTGACAACAGCGCCGCCGACGAACGGAACGGACAGGGACCGAACGTCGATCTCCCTGACCAGGTTCCCGATCACGTCTCCGCGATCCACGAGCGGATTTCCTCGTTCCTGAGCGGTGCTCTCGAGAGCCCGCTCGGTGACGCGGTTAGCGAAGTGACGCCGGACGACGAGAGCGCTGACGACAGCGACGAGGCTGTTGACGGTGACGACGGCGCCGACGAGGCTGTTGACGGTGACGACGGCGCCGACGAGGCTGACGACGCTAGCGAAGCTGACGACGACAACGACGACTCGCAGGCGACCGAAGACGCTGACGACGACGGAGACGAATCGGACAACGACGAATAACCTGACACGTTCCTGACCACCTCATTCTCCCGACTCGCTTCGCTGACAGCAATCGGCTTCGAGGAGCGACTGCTAACGGTCGCCGTGAGCTTGGTGATCGGCGGTATCGATCTCCACGCCGGCACCGTCGCCGTCTCGAGCGCTCGAGACTATGCCCACGCAGTGTTGACCGCGCTGCTCGGGGCACTGGTCTGGGCGCTCCTCGAGCCGATACCGCTTGTCAGCGGCGTGCTAGCACTCGTGGCGTGGATCGCCGCCGTAAAATGGCGCTACCGACTCGGCTGGTTTCGGTCCGGTGCGGTCTGAATCATCGCCTAGGCGGCCGCTGTAGTCGTCCTCACAGCTCTCGAGTTAGCACCGGCCCAGTCTCGGCACTCGGCGTGCCGGGTACCTGAGTCGCGTCCGCGCCGACGACTTTTGCCACTGACACCGCTCCCGCTGACGTCACCACGCACCTGCTGAAACGATCCTGACAATTCTGAAGACGATAGGTGATCGTCGGGTTTCACGGTGCATGTCGGTCCCCGATTGCTCGAAAACGACCACTATCCGGCGCAAACCGGCGCAATTTCGGTTGATTAACTGACTGGTTAATGTGGGTGAATGTCCTCCATCTATTCGTGATGAAGAAACGAACGATACTCACGATCGCGGTTGCGATTGCGCTGCTCGTCAGTGCAACAGGTACTGTGGCGGCACAGCCAGCCGACGGCCCACCGAACGACCTTCCAGAGCCAGTGCCGGAGTTCGTCTCCGACATCCTCGGAGCGATCGCCGACTTCGTCGGCGGGGCGCTCGAGGCACTCGGTGAGACCGTCCGGGGCCTCACCCCCAGTAGTGGCGCGGCCGGGTTGAACGCCAGCGGGAGCTGAAAGTCATCCAACATGTTTTTACTAGATGTCGATCATAGAGCCGAGAGAGTCGTTATAAACGCGTTCTATGGGTTTCGCATATTTTAATGGGGGTGGCAGATACTGACTCGTATGAACGTTCGCGTCGGCTTGACAGTCGTCGTCGCGGTACTTCTGGTCGGGATGGGGCCGATTGCAGCCGCAAGTGGACCCACAGCCGTCGATCAGGACCAGTCAACGCCGTTTTCACTCCAGCAGGATCAGCTCGACGCGGACGAGATCCGAATGGACGTCACACTCCGGGAAAACGGGACCGCCGAGTGGACCCTCGAGTTCTGGGTTCGGCTGGACGACGAGGAGAGCACGACGGCGTTCGAATCGCTCGAAGAGGACATTCAGAACGACCCCGACAGCCACACGCAGTCGTTCGCCGACCGGATGGACGAGACGGTCGTCGCGGCGAGCGACACCACGGGTCGTGAGATGTCCGCCGAGGGGTACAGCGTGACCACCGAGCGCCAGTCGTTCGCACGTGAGTACGGCGTCGTCAGATACACGTTCCACTGGCACGGGTTCGGCGCCGTCGATGGCGACGAGATCCACGCGGGCGACGCCATTGAGGGCATCTACATCGACGACGGGACGCGGTTGTTGGTCGCGTGGCCGGAGGACTACGAACTGCAGTCGGCCACGCCCGACCCAGATGAGGAACGCGAGCACGCAGTGATCTGGCGCGGCGGCGAGACCGACTTCATCGCCGGAGAGCCGCAGGTCGTCATCACTGCTGGAAGCGGCCCGAACGCGACGATAATCGCGGGTGCCGCGGTCGTCGCACTCGGGCTCGGCGCCGTCGGTGTCTGGTGGTACCGAACCCGCGATCCGACGGCGGATCGGCCGGCCGGCGGAGACGAGAATTCGGGCACTGAGTCGGGAGCTGCCCCCGCAGCCAGCGCGGAGACCGCGACCACGACGGCCTCGAGTACGACCGACGAGTCGGCGGCCTCGAGTGGGACCGAACCCGCCGAAATGGAACTACTCAGCAACGAAGAACAGGTCCTCCGACTCGTCAGGGACAACGGCGGGCGGATGAAACAGCAAACGGTCGTCGAGGAACTCGGCTGGACCGACGCGAAAACCAGCAAGGTCGTCAGCGGACTGCGCGAGGAGGGTGACCTCGAGTCGTTCCGCCTTGGCCGCGAGAACGTGCTCTCGCTGCCCGACGCGGACGACGAAGTGACGGCGGAGACCATGGAATGACAGCCACAATACCGGTCTGCAACGGATTCAACCGGACGAGCGCCAACGGCCGGGTCAAACCGACGAAATCAACAGACAAAGGCGGATCGAAAACGGCGTTGAATCGCGTTAACGGTCGTTGAACCGGAGCCATCGTCTCGAGGATATATCACGAAACGAATACAACATCCACCAATGAATCAAACCACGTCGATCACGCTGGCCGTGATACTCGTCGCCGCGACGATCGCGGTTCCACTCGCTGCGGCGAGTGCTGTCCCGAGTAGTAGTGTCCAATCCGAATCCGACGCGGGGAACGAATCGATCGCCCCCGGCGAGCGGTTCGCCGCCGTTGTCGGTGTCCAGAACGCCGAAGTCAACGGCGACGTCTCGGAACGGACCTTCGAAGCCAAAGTCGCGAACGCAACGTCTCCCGAAGCGAAAGCGGCCGTCGTCGCCGAACAGTTCGAAGCGAGCGAAACGCGCCAGACGGAACTCGAGGACCGACTCACGGAGTTGAACGAGTCCCGCAACGCCGGTGACCTCAGTGAGGGCCGCTATCAGGCGGAAGTCGCGACAACCGTCGCCGAGATGCAGACCGTCGAACGACAGGCTACCGCAGCTGAGACGGCTACAGCTGAACTCTCCGAAGACGTACTCGAGGAACAGGACGTCGACGTCGAGGCGATCCGTGCGCTCAGAGACCGCGCCGGCGAACACGGCGGGCCAGAGACTGCAGCGATCGCTCGCTCGGTTGCTGGCGAGGACGTCGATCGATCGACGACCGATGACCGGACACCCGCTGAATCGACTACGCCCCCCGGAGAGGAGCAGGTCGACGACCGGGACGATAGCGAGCGTGAAACCGTCGCGACGTCGGACGAGAACTGAACAGCGGCCGCGATCGCACGTCCGTTTTTGCCCATTGGTACCGTAACGCAATGAGATGGTCCACGCGTATGCGACGATCGACACGGCAACTGGAACCGCCGAAGGCGTCTGTCAGACCCTGCGGGATACCGACGGCGTCGTCGAAGCGCACGTCATCGCCGGCGATTTCGACGTCATGGTCGAGTTCGCAGGCGAAAACACCCAAGAGATTCTCGCGACGATCACTGAGTCCGTCCGACCCCTCGAGGGTGTCGGGGCGACGCGAACGTACGTCTGTCTCGACTGAGCTCCCGGTCGGCACGTCCTCGAGCAGCCGCGGGTTTACATACGAAAGCGCGCCCAAACGAGCTATGATCGACGACGCGATCCGCGTGCTCGCGGGTGACTGTACCGTTATTACCGACGGCGCCGACCGCACGGAGTATCGCGGTCGGGTAACGACGATCGTCAAGCCCGACAACACCGTTCTCGTCCACGATATCGACGGCTACCAACCCGTGGCGTGGCTGACTCGAGCCGACAGCGTCTCGAGCGATCGTGCGAACGATTTCACCCTCGTCGCCAAAAAGGACACCCAGACGCTGCGGATCGCCGCCCACGACCAGGACGGCTTCGCCCACTACCCGGCGTCGGCAGCGGGCACGCCCGTCGGCGAGTGCCCGGAGTGTGGTGGCACGCTCATCCGCTCGGGTGACGTCCACTGTATCGACTGCGGGAACCGCTACGGTATCCCTGCCGACGCAACGATCCGTGACGAACAGTGTGACTGTGACTGCGGGCTGCCGCGGATGCGCGTCGAGCGCGGCCTCGCATTCGACGTCTGCATCGATCGGAGCTGTGAGTCACTCGACGACGCGGTCCGCGAAGCGTTCGACCGCGAGTGGGACTGCCCGGAGCCGGGCTGTGACGGCGACCTGCGAATCCTCCGGCGTGGCGGGCTCATCGCGGGCTGCGAGCACTACCCCGAGTGCGATACCGGGTTCGCGATCCCTGCCGGCATCGTCACCGGCGACTGCGGCTGTGGGCTCCCCACCTTCGAAACGAAAAGCGGCACCCGCTGTCTCGATGCGACCTGCGAGCGAGCGCTCGAGGGGACACTCGAGGCCGAGTCCGCGGCAGACGACTGACGACCCATACAGCTGATCCAGAAATCCGCGAGTCCCAAACCGACTGGGAATCGATCCGCAGCCACTTAGTCACGGCCGGCCAACGCCCGGGTATGACACTCGAGGGGCGGTTCGACGAAGCGGCGGGCGTCATCCGCGTGGGCGGGGACGCACGCCAGCGCTATCACGATTCGCGGGGGTATGGCTATCCACTCGAGGGCAACGAGATCGCACTGGCACCCGTCGAGGCGGCCCACCTGCTCTATCGGGGCGACCTCGGCGCGGTCGTCACCGAGTCGGGCGAGCGACTCGAGTTCCGGTCGTTTATGGCCCGCGAACCCGGCGCAAAGTTCGGCGTCAGATTCCTCGTCTACGCCGATCTGCGAGAGCGCGGCTTCTATCTCTCGCCGGCCCGCGAGCCGTGGGTCGACCCGCCGGACGGGGAGGTGGATTTCGCGGTGTTCCCACGCGGGAAAGGCCCCGGCGACGGCGAGATCGAGTACGCCCTGCGCGTGCTCGGCGAGCGAACCGACGTGCCGTCGACTGAACTCGAGGCTGGCGTGCTCGCAATCGTCGACGAAGAGAGCGAGATTACCTACTTCGAGGTCTCGGAGCGCGATCCTTCGGGTTCGTCGACGGCGGCACTACCCGAGGGCTGTGACGCCGACTTACTCGAGGACCGGGTCGTCGTCTGGGAGCCACCACTCGAACTCTACGAACGCGGCTTCTACGGCCAGCCACTCGAGGGCCGGGAGTACGACGAGCCGACGCTCCAGTGTTCGCTGCTCGAGGCGGCGTCGCTCGCCGAACGCGGCGTGATCGACCTCGAGCCGGAGACGGTCCGAAAACGGGGCCGAGAGGTCGAAGGCGAGCGGTTCGTCCGCCGGCTGGCGGTCTACACTGCCCTGCGCGAGCGCGACGTCGTCCCGAAGACGGGCTACAAGTTCGGCGCGGACTTCCGAACGTACGCCGACGTCGAGTCCGTCGAGAATCTCGGCCACTCCGAGTTGCTGATCCGGGTCCATCCCGCCGATCACGTTTTCGAGCCACGAGACCTCGCCCTCGACGTGCGCCTGGCCCACGGCGTGCGCAAGACGATGGTGTTCGCTCTCGTCGACGACGGCGCGATTGACTGGTGGTCGATCGAGCGACTGACACCCTGAAACTCGGTTCGAGTCGGCTTCGTACCATGTTCTCGTGAACAGAATTATATAAGTCTCGACGGACGAGCATGCCAGTATGCAACTCGAGGTAGTCGGACTCGGCGGCGCGGGCTGTCGGCTCGCCGACGCGATTCGGGCCGCAGCGCCCGCGGACCACGCATTTCTCACTGATGTCTTCGCCTTCGATACGGACGAGTCGACCCTTCAGGGAACCGTGATTCCGGAATCACACCGTGCCCAGTACGGCCAGGGAACCGCCCTCGAAGGGTCGAATGGGCTCGACAGTGATCTCGAGCCGGGCTTCGAGGCTGGCCAAGCGGTCGTCGACGATCTCCTCGCGGTACGCGAACGAAGCGGGTCGACGGCGGCGGATGCGATTCTCGTCACGGTTGGCCTCGGCGGCACGACCGGCGGCCCGACAGCACCCGCACTTGTCGCCGCGCTCCAGCGGACCGTTGACGCGCCGGTGTACGTCCTCGCAACGCTACCGGCCGATCAGGAGTTCGATCCCGACGCCGGAGCGGCCGACCGTGGGCCACATTCGGGAGTGACGACGAGAGCTGGAACCGACGAGCCACCGCGGCCAGCCGCGGCGTCACACGCGCTTCGGACGCTCGAGGCCCTCGACGGACTCGCGAGTGCAATCGTGCTGTTCGACAACGAGGCGTGGCTTCGCCCCGGCGAGACGATCGCTGACGCACGCGATCGGTGTAACCGCGAGCTAGCGACTCGAGTTGCAGCCATCTTCGCCGGCGGTGACACGGACGGCGTCGTCGCCCAGAACGTCGTTGACGCGAGCGACATCGACCGAACTCTCGGCAGCGAGTCGGCCATCGTCAGCCTCGGCTACGGCGAGCAGACGGTCGAGACGACCAGTTCGCGGTTCGGGCTTGGCCTCCTGCCGACCGAGCGAGACGTCGAGACGAGCGAGGCCGTCAGTGCCGTCGAAACCGTCGTCCGAAAGGGAGTTCGCGGGAAGCTCTCCCTCGAGTGTGAGCCCGAAACGGCCGAGCGCGGGCTACTGATCGTCGGCGGGCCGCCGGCCTGGCTCAACCGACAGGCGATCGCCGACGGCCGACGGGAACTCGAAGCAACTGTCGGTGGTAACGGCGTACTGGGCGGCGATGCGCCACGATCCGACGGTGAGACCGTCTTCGCAGCGGTCGTGCTGGCTGGCGTCGAATCGGCTCGAGTTGACGGATTGCGGGCGATGGTCGACTGAGACTGCCGGCTCACCTGACAGACGTCTGCGTGAGAGACGGCTCGATTCACTCCGTCGACTCGTCGGTCGTCGCTCGACGGCGGAGCCACTCGAGCGTGAGTCCGCCACCGACGAGTCCAGCGCCGGTGGTGAAGCCGGGGACGCTATCGTTTTCATCTGGGGTGCCGGCTGACTCGCTCTGGTTCGCAGTCCCGGTCGATTCATTCTCGTTTGTGATCTCGGTCGATTCACTCTCGTTGGCAGCTTCCGTTTCGGAGCTATTTTCGGGATCGTCCGTTCCGAGGTTTGTGTCCGTTTCGTCGCTGTCACGGTCGGCTTCGCTATCGCGTTCGTCTACCGACGTTTCGTCGGCGGTTTCAGCTTCCGTCTCGCCGTCTTGTGATTCATCAGCGGTGCTCGCATCGGAATCAGTCTCTCCGTCGGCGACAGCGTCGGACGATCGAACGGCGA
Source organism: Natronorubrum sp. A-ect3 (assembly GCF_041821125.1). NCBI lineage: Archaea > Methanobacteriati > Methanobacteriota > Halobacteria > Halobacteriales > Natrialbaceae > Natronorubrum > Natronorubrum sp. A-ect3. The sequence goes on from NZ_JBGUBB010000004.1 coordinate 21,211, forward strand.
TGAGTCTCTCGGCGTTGATATAGAGGGCGTCTTCACTAACGACGTATGGGAACTCATCACCGGCGATGTCGAAGCCCTCGAGATCCGTGTAGGGGATCGCCCATCGCTTAGAGCCGTCGGTCAGATCGACCCCGATGATCGCCGGTTCTGCTCCGAACACTTCGAGAGCCGATGATTCGGTTCCGGACCCGTCGATGACCGCCGCTTGCTCGTCGTCAGACATCGAGGGTGGATGGTAGGAGACGATGGCTGTGTCACCAGCGATTGCTGGCCACTGAAAGAGTTGGAGTTCGGAGAGATACTCGTACGTCCACCGGAACTCGTCGCGCTCGTTGTCCCACGCCTTGAGGTGTCGTCCATCTTCAGTGATGACGATCCGCACCGCACCCGATGTTGCGAAGGCATTAGATTCCGTGAACGGATTCGCAGACTCCTGGAGCCTCGAGGGGCCAACGTCCTCCGGTTCATCTTCGTATGCCGTCTGATACGCCTCGCCGGCCATGTGGCCCGCTTCGAAGCGGTCCACGTAGACGCCATCTGCTGTCGGGAGAACGAGATTGCCACCCGTTTGCAGATCCGTCGTCCACAACGTGTCGCCCGAGGCGGCATCAAGGGCGACGAATCCCGACGGCGAGGTGGGGGCGTAAACGGCGCCATTAGCGACGGAGACGGGGTCCGCCGCAAACGAACGGACCGCTGTGGCGTCGTCTTCGGTCTCGTCGTAGACGCCGAGTTCAATGGTGTCGTGCTGCCAGCTGATCGATCCATCGGTGGCGTCGACCGCGTAGAGCGATCCGCCGGCGACGACGTAAACCATCTCGTCTGCAACCGTCGGACTCGCTACTGGCTCGCTCTCATCGAACGGCATCTCCCACAGCACGTCGCCGGTGGCGCCGTCGAGTGCGGTCAACTGATCCCCGGCGACGTACACCGCTCCGTCGGCGACTGCAGGGGTCCCCGTGGCGTCGAGTTCGGTGTGTTTCCACTCGCGGTTGCCGTCAACCGCGTCGAGTGCGTGGACCTCGCCGTCGTCGGTCCGCACGTAGACCCAGTCGTCGACGGCGGCGAGCGAACCGGTTCGTTCGTACTCCCAGGCGATCGTCTCCAGTTGTGGGAACGCGTCAGTCTCGACGTGTGCGGTATTCGCTGGCGTCCCCCGATGGGACGACCAGCCGTTCGCATCCATCGGTGCCGGTGGACAGGGACACTGCTCGTCGGCACTGCTCGTCCCAACCGTGGTGAGTACCCCGCCCGTCAGCGCTGTTGCCCCGATGGCCAGCATCGATCGTCTGGTACGTTCGACCATACGCACCCTGTCACTGGACGATGATATTCTTATGTGCGTACTATCTCGATTTCGTCTGCACGAACAGTTACGATAACGGAGCGTTCAGTCGAGCGGGAGACTGCTATAGTAACAACTGCAACTATAATTCCGAGTCGGGCCACCACAACGAAGCCGAAGCCTTTTGCGCGCTGGCGCGCCAAGGCAGTCAGTAATGACCGGAGACGATCCACTCGAGGAGTCAGCGCAAGGGGAACCGTTGCCCGACGGCGGGGCCGCAGGTGCAGATGATGTCGCGCTCGACCCCTGGGGCTCTTCGAGCGTCTCCGACTACCGCAAACTGTTCGAGGAGTTCGGCATCGAAGAGTTCGACGAGGTGCTCGAGGAGGTGCCGAACCCCCACTACCTGATGCGCCGGGGTGTGATCTTCGGCCATCGAGATTATCGTCCCGTCGCACGGGCGCTCCAGAACGACGAGCCCGCAGCGGTCCTCTCGGGCTTTATGCCGACGGGCGACCCCCACATCGGCCACAAACTCGTCTTCGACGAAATTATCTGGCATCAACAGCAGGGCGCCGACGCCTACGCGCTGATCGCCGACTTAGAGGCCAACTCCGCCCGCGGGATGAGTTGGGACGAGATCGACGAGCACGCGCGCAACTATCTCCTCTCGCTGTTGGCACTCGGCTTCGACCCCGAAGCAGGTGAACTCTACCGACAGTCGGCACACCGCGAGGTGCAAGACCTCGCCTTCGACCTCGGCGCCGAGGCCAACTTCTCGGAGCTACAGGCGATCTACGGCTTCGACGGCGAGACAGACGTCTCGCACATGCAGTCGGTCGTTACCCAGATGGCCGACATTCTCTACCCACAACTCGAGGAGCCAAAGCCGACCGTCATCCCCGTCGGCCCGGACCAAGATCCCCACGTCCGGCTGGCTCGCGACCTCGCCGAACGGATGCGGTTTTTCAAGGTCTCGGAGGCCTACGCCAGCTTCGAACTCGGTCCCGTCGAACGCGACCTCGTTGCGGAGTTCTACGAACGACTCGACCCGGCCGAGTTCGACGACGACACGCTGCGCTGTGTGCACGTCGCCGAGGCGCTCGAGGAGGCGCCGCTGTCGGAACTCGGCGTCCCTGCGGACATCCTGAGTTCGGTGCTGACGAAGCTGAACGAGGCCGGGATGGAGCCGATTCGGCCACGGACGCGGTTTTCCGACCGCCGAGCGACCGAGAAGGCGTTCGACGCGCTCATCGACGCCATCGAGGGCGAAAAACGCGTCTACGAGAACCACGTCGACGCATTCGAGATCGACCGCGACGAGGCCGAAGAACTCGCCCGACAGGTCGAAGTCGACACCGGCGGCTACGGCTTCCGACCACCGTCGTCGATCTACCACCGATTCATGACCGGGCTGACCGGCGGCAAAATGTCTTCGTCGATTCCGGCGAGCCACATTTCCCTGCTCGACGACCCCGAGGACGGCTACAACAAGGTGAAATCGGCGACGACGGGCGGTCGTGAGACGGCCGAAGAACAGCGCGAAAAAGGCGGGAAAGCCGACGAGTGTCCCGTCTACGAACTGTACGCCTACCTACTCGCCGGCGACGACGACGAGTTCGCCAAGCGCGTCTACGACGAGTGTGTCGGCGGCGAACGACTCTGTGGCGACTGCAAGGAGCAAGCGGCGCAGCTAATGCGGGAGTTCCTCGCAGACCACCAGGAGAAACGCGACGAGGTCGAGGAGCTGCTCGAGGCAGCCGAGATCGAACTCGAGTCGCCGCGGCGGCGGTAACACGAGCGACTGTTTTTACAGGCGAACTCGCGACATGATCGAGTTCACCAAGAGAAGTTACTGGCGGATGGTTTCAACGCCGACGAAACGCTTCTGCTAGGTCTCAGACAGTGGTCTCGTCGACGAGTGACTGTAGTTCCTGTGCAACGGCTGGCGGAACGACGATCCGGCGCGGGCCGGCGACGTACTGGCCATCCGGCTGGGCGTACTCGAGTGTCAGAATCGTTGCATCGCCCAGCTGGCGCGTCGAGATTGCGTTGATGACCTCGAGATCGATCGCCTGGTCCGGATCGTAGAGATAGATCGTTCGTTCCTCGCGGTCGAGTGCGCCGACGGATCGGAGAAACGAGGCGAGAACGAGCGCGACGAGTGCAAGCGGGATCGTCAGCGCGGCCAGTCCGGTAAACGGGCCGGCACCAACCTCCAACAGTTCCCGTTGGGAGACGATCCGGCCGGCGATCATCAGCGACCCGATGACGATCATCATCACGACGGTTCCGATGACAGCGTCAGCGCCGCGCTCGAGGCCTCGCCCCGTAGGCAAGTCGACCGGGAGTCGGCGGGAGAGAGCCGCGACTCGTTGTTCGGTGTTGCTGGTCACGGCGAATGCGAACGCGGTCACGATGACTGCAGCGAAGAAGGCAGCGACAGTTGCCTCGGCGAGCGTGCCGACCTGGCCCGCGATATCAAACAGGCGCCAGAAGACGATGATTCCGATTGCAGCGAAGAACGTGCCGACGCCGAGCGACCACAGGAGACGAACGGTCCGGGACGTCGACGCGTCGCGTCGCCACTGGATCATCTCGGTGTCGGGTGAATTCGCGGCGTCCTCGTCCATAGATTGACTCACGACGCGTGGTGTAAAGCCTGTTCGATGTCGAACAGACCCACAAACCAGCTGTAGGCACTCGAGGAGGGTCTATCCCAGGACGGCGAAAATCGCGATGTAGCCGACGTAGGAAATGACAACCGAGCCGACGAGCGACGCGACCCATGCGAGGACAGTATACCCCATCTTACGGGCGCTGACGCCACCACCAGCGCCGGCTGCAGCGTACCCGCTGCCGATGATCGCACTGACGATAATTTCGTTAAACGAAACCGGAATGCCGTACAGCACTGCCGTCTGTGCGATCATAAACGAGGGAATAAGTGCGGCGATCGACCGGCGTGGTCCAAGCGAGGAGTAGTCCTGTGAGATCGCCTTGATCATCCGCGGCGCGCCGGTCCACGACCCCAGCAGGAGCCCGAAGCCGCCACCGACGAGCAGGGCAAGGAGTGGCAGCCCAACGTCACCCGACAGCGGGATCAGCGGGCCAACTGCCAGTCCAACCTGACTCCCACCCGCGGAGAACGCGACCAGTCCGCCGAGGACGAGCAGGAAGTGGCGTTCACCGCGTTCGATATCGCCTCGCAAGTCGAACCCAGTCGCCCCCGCCCAGAGCGCCGCGATGACGACCGTCACTGCGGCGACACCAGCGATATCGGGGCCGGGAATCCAGCCACTCGAGGCCTCGGCGATCGACGCCCCGCCGCCAGCCCCCGAGCCGAGGATTGCGAACTCGATGTTGGCGACGACGATGCCGATCAGCGCTGCGAGCATCATGATGAGATACTCTTCGGCGATCGGTTTACTCCGCAGCAGGCGGGCGATCCCGTAGGCGAGTCCGCCGCCGACGAACGGCGTCAGAATCCAGAGGGTGGCGATCTCCCGGTATTTCGCCCATGCTGGATCGCCGCCCATCGCGAGCCCAACGCCGATCACCGCTCCGGTAACGGTAAAGGCAGTCGCGATCGGATACCCCGCGAAGACGCCGATCGCGACCAGGCCGGCTGCGATAATCAGGGCGATCGTCGCCGCCATCGGCGACAGCGTCACGCCGCCGATCAGGTCGGCACCGACCGCCTCGGAGACGTTTGCACCCTGCAAAACGGCCCCAGCAAAGCCGAGAATACCAACGAGAAATCCAGCCCGCATCACCGATATCGCGTTCGCACCAACAGCCGGTGCAAACGGAGTCGACCCGCTCGAGCCAGCACCGATCGCCCAGGCCATGAACAGACTGGCCACTGCAGCCACCAGAAACGTCCCGATCGTCACGAGCTCGACCATCTATTCCGCCTTTCCAGCTAGCCCTACAAGTGTGTGCCGACCTTCGGCTGTCGTGTCAGGTACCGACCACTCGACGAGAGGTCACGAGCCGCGACCGGGGGCGATCAGTCTCCACACCACACTCGCAGTGTGGGCGTGGGCTGTCACTCAGTTCGTCGTCGATTTCGAGTTGTCGTCGGGTTTCGGCGGCGGTTCGGCACCCTCGATCGCTTCGGCCGCGTCGGTGTCTTTCTCGACTTCGACGTGCCAGCGGTCGATCTCCTCGTCCATTTCGGCGAGTCGATCGGAAACATCGTCTTTGAGGACGTCATCGTTGACGTTGACCTCGAAGACGAACTGCTCACCGTTGTCGGCGCCGCGAGCCGACTGCTGAATGTTCGCACTGATCAGTTCGTTGTCGAAGTAGTACGGTGCAAGCTGGGTCATCACGTTCTGATAGACAGTGTCCTCGACCCGGCGCAAGGCCTTGCGTCCGGCGGAGTCAGCCGCCCGCGCGACGTAGTCGATCGACTCCTTCCAGTTGTCCACCGCGGCCCCCGGATCGTCCTCCTCGAGTTGCTCGTACGACTCCGAGAGTTTCTCGCCGGCGGTCTTGATGTCCTCGTCGGGCCCTTTACCGGCCTTTTCGCCTTTTCCCTCCTCGACACTTGCTTGGTCGGCCGTCTTCTCGCTGACGTCCGACTCGAGGGTTTCGTGGGCTTTCGGCCGCCACTCCTCCCAGTCATTGAACGCGCGAGTCAGGCTCGCACCGTAATCGTGTGCTGGATCGTGGACGCCCGCGTCTCGGAGCGCGCGCGTGATTCGTTCGCCGTGTTCGACGACGTCGCCCCAGTCACCGCGAACTTTGAATCCTGAGATGCTCTCTTCCATTCGGCTGGGCGAGTCATAGGCGTGGCCCAATATAAACTTCTTCGCCGTCGGACGACTGCAGTTAGGGTTGCCGTCGTCAACCGGAGATTCTGAGAGCCGGCCTTCGGCGGTGTATTTCAGTTCTTCATCAGAAACCGATGAACTCCGACGAGCATCCCTAACTGCAAGACGTCGGCGACGGGTGGGGTGTCGAGTCCCGATGGCAAGCCGTTCACACAGTCGACGCTGATCGATAAGGTGAACTATCCGGCGCAAGCCCGTACAGATATGCCGATCGAAGACCGGGACAACGCACATCTCATCACCCACGCACTGGCAAAAGACACGCTCTCGCGGCTTCGGGACGTCGAAACCGAGCAGGTCAGCTTCCGGAAAGGGCTGGTAAAGCTCGGGCGCATCAGTGGCTACGAGATCATCGACGGCCGGATGGAAACCGAGTACGTCGAGATCGAAACCCCACTCGAGCCGACGATGGGCGAGCGCGTTCGTGGTCTCGACGACGTCGTGATCATCAACGTCCTGCGCGCGGCGACGCCCTTTGTCGAAGGCCTGCTGAAGGCGTTCCCCCGCGCCCGACAGGGCGTCATTAGCGCGAGCCGCGACGAGGAGGCGGGCCGTGACGAGGACGGCTCGTTCCCGATTACCGTCGACTACGTGAAACTACCGGATATCACCGAGGACGACACCGTCATCATCGCTGATCCGATGCTTGCGACAGGGAGTACGATGTGTACCGTCCTCGAGCACGTCATCGAGAACTCGCCCGAACCCGAGAACCTGATCGTCCTCTCTGCGGTGTCGGCACCCGAAGGCCTGCTCCGTGTCGGCGAGGAACATCCCGAGGCCGACCTGTTGACGGTCTCGATCGACGACCGACTCGACGACAACGGCTTCATCGTCCCTGGGCTGGGCGACGCCGGCGACCGAGCGTTCCGAACGACCTGAACTCGACGGTTTCGGCTATTGCACTGTGACGGGGCTGACAGAGCGGCAGAAACGAGCGCTCTAACCATTCGATCTCGATTCCGGTAGCCGCCCGAGCAGCACGGTTCCGAGCGAAGTCCGTCGTACGCGACCGACGCCACCGAGTGCGTTTCCACGGACGAGCGAGCGGACACGCATCACGTTGTGCGATACGCAGACAACCCCCTTGTTTCCGGTCGAACCCGACTCTCGCACCCGTACTCGAGCGGTCTGATGTCTGCAGGTCCACCGGAAACGGTCCAGCAATGGACACAGAGTTGTTTGCAGGTAGTTATCAAGACGCGTTTGAGCAGAGACATCGATAATCTATGCTGTAGTAAGCATATCTCAGATGAAATCAGTGACTTGTTCACATTGATAAGGGAGATCGAAGCAGCTATTAACATACTATGAATAAAAAGCGGGTATGGTTGGACATATCAAGAGACGCAATTTCATCGCACTGAGCGGCGCTGCTGGACTGGCTGGACTCGCTGGCTGTCTCGGTGGCGACGGCGATGATAACGGCAACGAGCTGTCGTGGCACGCTGGCGGTCAGGGCGGAACCTACTACCCACTGTCCGGGGACTTCAAATCAATCGTCGACGGGGAGACGGAGTACACGCTCCAGGTCCAGTCGACCGGCGCGAGCACCGCAAACGTCGGCAGCCTCCACCGCGAGGAGGCCGACTTCGCGCTGATTCAAAACGACATTGCCCACTTCGCCTACACCGGCACCGGCATCGAAGAGCTCGAAGACGCCGAGATGACGAACCTTCGTGGGGTCGCGTCGCTGTACCCCGAGACGATTCACGTCATCACGCAGGCCGACTCGGGTATCGAAACGATCGAAGACCTCGAGGGGCAGACGGTCAACACCGGCGACGCCGGCAGTGGCACGCAGGTCAACGCCCTGCAGATTCTCGAGAGCGCCGGCATCGACGAAGACGACTTCGACGAGCAGAACACCGACTTCGACACCGCAACGGACCAGATCAGTGACGGTGACGTCGACGCGGCGTTCGTCGTTGCTGGCTGGCCAGCCGGCTCCGTCGAGAACCTCGCGACGAGCAACGATATCTCGCTGGTCGAGGTCAGCGGCGACACGCGCGAGGCAGTCATGGGCGACGCCGAGTGGTTCGCCGAGGACACGATCCCCGCAGACACCTACGACGGCGTCGACGAGGACGTCGAGACGGTCTCGGTGCAGGCGATGATCGCCACGCACGACGGTGTCGACGACGCCGTCGTCGAGGCAGTGACGGAAGCGATCTTCGAGAACCTCGATAGCGTCTCCCAGAAGGCCGACTTCATCGACCTCGAGACGGCCCAGGACGGGATGCCGATCGACCTCCACGCCGGCGCTGCAGCGTACTTCAACTAATCTTCGGCTCGCGACAGCCGACGGCTTTCAGTCGTGCACCAACCGACTCACCGGTATATTGCCGTTGTCGTTCTCGCCGTTCTGCTAGCAACAGCAGCCGTCGTGGCTGCGGTCCCATCGGAGCGGACGCTTGTCGTTACCGACGCCGACACCGGGGAGCAACTGCTCGAGACCCCAGTTGAGGAGGGGACGGAACTGACACTCGCGTACACACACAGCGTCGAGAAGACGCCGATCGAAGATATCTACGTTGTCGACGGAACGACGCTGGAACTGGATCGGATGGTGTTTCACTCACACGGTGCAGGACTGCCAACAGCGGGAGGGATCGAAAAAACGGATGACGGATTCGTACTCCCGTTGAACGAGTCCTACGAGGAGGTCGTCGTCGCGCCGCGACCAGTCCCCGGTCACGAACTCGTCGTCGGTGAGGAGCGACATGATCTGGTCGCGCTGACTGACGGATCGGTCGTCATTACAGTGACCGAACAGCGACTCACTGACCAGGTACCCCTACAACTACCGTTCGACGATCGATCCGCACAACTGATTCACTGATTGAGCTATGAGCGTAGATAACCGCGATACAGAGGCACATTCGGACGAAGAACAAGATGACCTATTAGAGACGATCGAACGGAGCCGAAGCCACCGCGGCGCAGCGGCCGCACTCGTCACACTGATTGCGATCACGTTTTCGACGTTCCAGCTGTGGATCGCCGCCCGCAGCTACAGCTTCGGCTGGCTCGGTTCGCTCCAGCAGCTGCAGGTCAACACGATTCACGTGACGTTTGCGCTGGTGCTTGCGTTTCTCCTGTTTCCGGCAAGCCGGGGCGAAGGCTTCGTCGCCAGCCAGTTCGGGGCGATCGAGCCCGCCGCACGCAAGCGGTTCGGTCCCGAAAGCGGCCTGACCCGGCTCGTCGAGCGACTCGGTGACGGCGTTCGCTGGGCGGCTGTCGACCGCAATCTGGCACAGGTGACACCGTTAGACGTCGTGCTGATCGCGCTCTCGTTGCTTCCCGCCATCTACACCGCTCGGGAGTACAGCGAGATCCAGCAGATGGCCCTCTTTGGCATTCAGGGCGTGCGTCCGATTCACGAGGTGTATCCGACCCTCGAGCCGCTCGTCATGGGAATTGCCGCACTTGGCATCCCGCTCGATGAGGTCTCGTACGGCTTCCTGCTCGGGATCCTCGGGATCTTGCTGGTGCTCGAGGCAACTCGGCGAACGCTCGGGCTGTTGCTTATGTCGCTTGTGTCGCTGTTCATCGTCTACGCTCGCTGGGGATATCTGGTCCCGAGCGATTCGGCGATCGGGGCGATGTCGATCCCGGCCGAAAGCTGGGGGAACATCGTCTACAACCTCTGGTACACCACCGAAGCCGGGATCATGAGCACACCCGTCACCGTCAGCGTTCGCTTTATCTTTATTTTCATCCTCTTCGGAGCGTTCCTCGAGATGAGCGGCGCTGGCAAGTGGTTCATCGATCTCGCGTACTCGCTGACCGGGACGAAACGCGGTGGGCCGGCCAAAGCGAGCGTCGTCTCGAGTGGCTTCATGGGGATGCTCTCCGGGTCGTCGATCGCGAACACGGTTACGACGGGCGCGTTCACGATCCCGCTGATGAAACGGGCGGGCTACTCCCCCGAGTTCTCGGGTGCTGTTGAGTCGTCGTCATCCTCCGGCGGCCAGATGCTCCCGCCAGTGATGGGGGCTGCCGCGTTCCTCATCGTCGAGTTCACGGGCACGCCGTTTGCGGATGTCATCGTCGCCGCGGCGCTGCCTGCGCTCGCCTTCTTCTTCGGCATGTGGGTGATGGTCCACTTCGAGGCGGTCCGGGGCGGTATCGGTGGCCTCTCGAAAGCAGAGTTGCCAGATCCGATCGAAGAGCTTCGGACCGGGTGGTTCTATCTGCTTCCGATCGTGTTGCTGTTGTACTTCCTCGTGATCGCTCGGTTCTCGATCAACCGAGCCGGCTGGTACACCATCGTTGCAGTCGTCGCCTTACTCGCTGTCGTCGCCGCCTACAACGAACGGACGCGACTGCCGTTGCTCGGGACGATTGCAGCGCTCTATCTGGGGCAGGCCGCAGCTTACGCAACCACTGGCAGCGGTCTCGTCAGTGCCGTCCAAACGCTCGCTGGCACCGGGGCAGCCGCCGACCCGATCCCGATCACGGCAGCGGCAACCGCAGCAGTCTCGGATCTCGGCGCGATTGTTATCTTCGTCAGCATCGCGTTCTTGCTCGCACAGCCACGTGGTGACGCGCCGCTGCTCGATTTCGCCGACGACGTCGACACGGCCGCCACCCGGAGCGCGACAGCAGTTGGCCGACCCGAACTGGCCTCGAGTCGCGCCTACCAGTATCTGACGTTCGTCGGCAAATCGATGGACTCCGGTGCGCGAACCGCGACGACCGTCGTCGTCGCCGTCGCCGCTGCGGGTGTCGTCCCCGGTGTGATCAGCGTCTCCGGGCTCGGGCCGAACCTCGCGGCACTCATCGACATCGTCAGTGGCGGGTCGATCCTGATCCTGCTCGTCCTGACCGGCTTCGCCTCGATCATCTTCGGGATGGGGATGCCGACAACCGCGATGTACATTATCCTGGTCGCGATGCTCGAGACGCCGATCTCAGATGTCGGCATCGCGATCCTCGCCGGCCACCTCTTTATCCTCTACTTCGGGCTGATGGCAGACGTGACGCCACCAGTCGCTGTCGCCGCCTTCGCCGGGGCCGGCGTCGCCAAAGCTGACGAGCTCAAGACTGCGACGATCGCGTTCTTGCTCTCGCTGAACAAGATCCTGGTGCCGTTCGCGTTCGTCTTCTCGCCCGGAATTCTCCTCCTTCGACAGGGGTCGGACGGGTGGAACGTCATCGGCTGGGCTGACGTCGCTGACGTCGGCTTCTTCGTCCCCGATGTGCTGATCCCCGTGGTCGGGATGTTCCTCGGTGTCTACGCACTCGGCGTGACGATCATTGGCTACCAGTACGCGTCGGTTTCCTCGGTCGGGCGAGCACTCTACTCGGTTGCATCGGTGTTGCTGATGGTGCCGGAGCTTCCATTGCTCGTCGCCGAAGGGCTACTCACACTCGTCGGTGTGGCGCCTTCGTTGACGACGTTTGAGGTAACCGTCTCGCTGCGAGGGATCGGGCTGGTGATGCTTGCCGGTCTGACCAACCACAACCGTTCACGCGGAAAGAAAGAAAGCGGTGAGAGCGAGCGCGATGAGTCCGCCGTGACCGCCCCGACACCGGGTGAGGCCTGAGCGGCCGCGTCCGGGGAACTATTATTATTCGAGCATAGAGACGGGTAGGTAGTGGCTGTCCGAACTGCACTCACGTCGTTCGATGCAGGTCTCCGCGGGAGTGACACGCCAGACACGGCGTTTCAGCTCGCAACCGCCATCTACGGCGGGACGCTCCTCGCAGGATTCGTGACGACAGCGATCGCGCTGGTCGGATCGTCACTGATCGTTCTCGCTGCAACGTCTGCAATCGGCTTCATCAGTGGCTGTCTCGGCGGTCTCATGCTCGCACGAGTCGATCACGAGCTGCCGGCCCGTCTCGGTCGCACGGTCACTCGCCAACTCGCACTCACCGTTCCAGCAGTGCCGCTTGGTGTCGTTGGCGGTAGCACGTGGGTCCTCTCGCTCGAGCCATACGTCGATGTCGTCGCTTTCCCGTCAGCAGTCGTCGTGTTCGCGACAGGCTACGCTCTCTCGAAGCTGGCTGGAGACCGGTACGTCGAGACCGTTGTTGGTGACGATCCCATCGACACGTGGCGGTGGCTACCACCAGGCTCCGTCAAACTGGATGGCGTCCTCGTCTTTCTGTACGTGGTTCTCGCAGGCGGAAACGCCATCGTCGAAAACTGGCTGCAAGCGCTCTTGTGGGTCAGTCTTGGCAGCCTCTGGGTCGGCAGCTGTCTCGTCGAGGGACGATGGCGATTCGGACCGAGTGGTGATCGAACCGAGCTGCAGCTCTACGACGCCGGAATCGTCAAACAGCGACCGTACACGCGAACGCTCGTTCACTGGCGCGACATCGATCACGTCCGCATGCACAACGGCGGCCTCGTCTTCGATTGTGGGCTGCGTAGCGTTCGATTCAACCGCGACGAACTCGAGGAGCCCGACGCTGTCCTCGAGGCAGTTGACCAACAGCTGGCAGCACAAAACGCCTGGTAGTCACCCTGTTCGAAGCCGCCAGACGATCACTCGAGCGCAACACGCCCGCTCGTCGCACTGCGGAGCCGATCTCGAAACGCGTCGGCTTCCTCGAGGGGCACCCGCACGTCGAAGGAGACGTCTTCCTGATAGTCGGCTTCGAACTCGTAGCCCTCGCTTTCGACGATGCCACGCACCGTCCCCGAGTCGTCGTACGCGACGGTGATCGAGACGCGCTCGTGGGGCCGTTCGGTGACGACGCCCGCTGCCTCGACGGCGTCTTTGACCGACCGGGAGTAGGCCCGGACGAGACCGCCGACGCCGAGGTTCGTCCCGCCGTAGTAGCGTGTCACGACGACAGCAACGTTCTCGATGTCCTGCTGGGTGAGGACGTTCAACGCTGGCTTGCCCGCCGAGCCGGAGGGTTCCCCATCGTCGCTCGAGTACTCCCGAAGAAACTGACTGTCGGGATCGCTCTCGTCGCCGGTCCGAACCCGATAGGCGGGGACGTTGTGGGTCGCGTCGGCGTACTCCTCACTGACGGCGTCGATGAACGCCTCGGCTGCCGCGACGGAGTCGACGGGCCGGATATGACCGATGAACTCAGAGCCCTGGACGACGAACTCGGCCGTCGCCGGCTCCGCGACGGTCTGGTAGGTTCGACTCACCGTTTCTCACCCCACACAGCGCGTGCGTGACGTCCCATCCAGCGGCGTCGAATGCCCATGCTGGCACTGCGTTCGCCGGTGAAAAGAGCCCATCGGTCCCTCCGACTCGAGCGAAACGGTGTGGGTGTCGATTCGAGCAACGGCGGCTAAAAATACGGCGACCAGTACGTTATTCACATGGACTGTGGTAGCACCTCCTATGGAAGACGAGGCTATCGACCCAACACTCGCCGAGGAGTTATACAGCGTCTGCCGGACAGCCGTCGGTGACGAACTTCGCAGTATTACCTACTTTACTGAAGACGACGTCGAGCAAGTGTATCTCAGATCGGATCTCGATCGAACGGCCGACCTCGTCGGCTTTGCCGATCATGAACGACTCGGCTTTCACGGCCAGTCGGCGTATCGCAACACCCAACTCGGCGAGTATCAGGCCACGATTCGGATGTTCGAAAACGGCTACCTCTCGCGGGTGATTCGTGGGCCCCACGGCGTCTGGGTGACGACCGATCCCATGTCGATGGAGCGATTCGAAGAGCTCACGAGCGCACTCGCGGCGGTCCTCGACGAGTTTGCAGACGGCGTCGATGCCGACGGCGCGTAGCTACTGAATTTCGATTTTCCGGACGAACTCGAGGTTGCGAATCGCGGTGATCGCCTCGCCAGAGAGTTCCTGATCCGTGATCAGGTAGAGCCGTGGCTCGTCGGTAAACTCCGGGTCCTCGCTGATCGTCTGGCGGATCGAGATCTCGTGCTCCGCGAGCGTGCCGGTGATCGTTGCGACGATACCAACCTGCTCGGCGTTGTCGACCGCGATCGAAAGAACCGTCAGGTCGAGCACTGGTGCGAGGTCCATCAGGCTCGGCACCTGTGAGATGTTCTGGAAAATCCGCCGCAGTTCGGGGTCCTCGAGGATGACGTCGGTCGTCGAGTCGACGACCCGGCGGTCGACACCGATCTCGCGGGCGATTCCCGTGTTCGGGATTTCGATCCCGCCGGAAACGACACGGCCGTCATCGTTGACCGAGAACCCACGCTCCAACAGGAGCCGAATAACCGCCTGCTGGCTCGGCGACCCCTCGAACTTCTCCATGATCTCGTCAAACATTCGTTGTCGAACATATGCGGGCTACCCTATAATGATCGGTGATCGGTCCCGCCGTTCGTCTCGGCGCTGGTCGGTCACTGTCGATGCGACAGTATCGTCAACAGTCCGTCTGACGGACGATTTTTGACCGTCCGAACAGTAGCGGCGTCCATGCGCGCACTCCAGACCTGTGATTTCTGTGGCGCCGACGCCGTCGGCACCTTCGAGGTCATCCCGCCCGAACTCGAGCCGAGCGACACCGAACAGCGCCGTATCGTGCTCTGTCCCGACTGTAAAGCCCGCCTCGAGGATCTCCTCGAGCCACTGCTCGCACGTCTCGATGCCGACAGTGCCGGTGAATCGGCCAAAACACCACCGGAGCGGACCGACGATCACGCGGCGCGATCGATGACTCCAGAGTCAGCTGTCGGTGCTGCCCGTGAAGCCACTACAGTCGAAGAACGTGCCACCACCACAGCCGACTCGAACGAGAGCGAGAGCCAGACGTCGACGTCATCGAACGACAACGCCGACGACGCGGGCACACACGCCACGCCGGCACTCGAGAGCGGGATCACGTTCGACTCCGCAGGCACACGCGACGGCGAGGAGACAAGCGATCCAGCGGAGCCAACAGCTGCGGACGACTCGAACGACGACACAGCTGAGGAGTCGGTGAGTCAGAAACAGCGGCCGCCGGCGGGCTACGGCAAGGTCATCCGACTGCTTCAGAACCGAGAGTTCCCGATGGCCCGCAGCGCCGTCGAGGGACTGGCCGCCGGGGCCTACGACCTCGAGTCCCACGAGGTCGACGCGATCATCGAGTATGCGCTCGAGAACGGCGAGTTCGTCGAAGAACGCGGCCAACTGCAACGGCCGTAAGGGTCGTCGCGTCGCTGTGTCCGGACAACAGGAGCGAAATATATTCATTTTAGTTATTCTATTATCCATGAGTGTTCGGATCGGTTTCACTAGACGTGGGATGGATGCTCTTCGCCGCAGCGCTCGGTGTTGTGCTCGTGATGTACGGGCTATCGGCGCTCTGGTGGCTGTTCGAGGTCGTCGTGTTGTCGCGAGATTGGCGAAGCGACGGCGAATTCGAGTGGGGACTCGAGGACGTGCAGGTGCGAATCCTCACGGTCGACGCTGAACCGGTCGTCCAGGGAACCGTCGATACAGTACCCGACGCAGTCGATGACGTGCACGTCATCGCCGAAAAACCGATGCAGATCGCCGGCGCGACGGTCCACGTCGTCCCGGACTCGTTCGAGTGCGCGGCGACGAACAAGGGCCGTGCACTCGAGTGGGCCAGTCGAACGCTTTCCTGTGAGCGCGAGTACGTCTGTTATCTCGACGAGGACACGCTAGTAACCGACTTCACCGGGATGCCCGATGCGGACATCGTGCAGTTCACCGAGCAGCCGATCTACACCGGCTCGTGGCTCGCCTGGTGCTGTGAGGTGTTTCGTGTTGGCTACCAGTTCGAGCAGTTCGGCTTTCACCGTCTCCGGTATCCACTCTACGCATGGGGCGGCGGCGTGGCCATCCGGTCCAGCCTCGAAGACCAACTCGGCTGGGATGTCGAGACGATCACGGAGGACACCAACTTCGTGTGGCGGGCTGCCCGTGAGCACGACGTGACGTTTCGGGTCGTCGACACGCGCTTTCGGAATCAGGCACCACCGTCACTGAAAACGATGTTCAGACAGCGACGCCGCTGGATTTCCGGCTCACTACGAGACGACGGCCTCCTCCCGCTGTCCTATCGGCCGTTGTATTTCACCCGGGTGTTTGCCTGGGCCTGCTCGCCAGCGATTCCGCTAGCGCTGCTCGTGAGCCTGTTCATGCCCGGCACAGTAGCCCTCCCGTCCGTGCTCGGTTCGTTGTCGACACTGCTCGGCGTGGTGCTCGTCGCCTACATGTGCTGTGGGCTCTGGGCGTACCAGATGCGGCCGCTTCTGTGGCCAGCATTCGCCCTTGCAACACCGATTGCGGTCGTCCTCCACGCCATTGGGGCAGCCTGGGGCGTTCTCTCACCGGTCAGGGAGTTCGAGGTCACGGAAAAAGTCGCTCCGACGACGATCGAATCAGTGCATCCGTCCCTCGAGAACGGTGACGTCGCGGCCCACAACGGCACTGGGCGGCTTCTGAGTGACAGGAAAGACCGTTCTGAAGAAGCCGACACCGAGCAGCCACTGATCCAAGAGTAACGCGACCACGAAACTCGACACGCGAACTACAGGGTGCCTTTCGTACTCGGCGTATCCGTCCGTCGCTCGTCGACCTGGGTCGCGTCGTCGAGCGTCCGGGCAAGCGTTTTGAACAGCGCCTCGACCTCGTGGTGGGCGTTCTCACCGGTGACCTCGAGGTGAACCGTCAGCCCGGCGTGCATCGCCAGCGACTCGACGAAGTGACGGGCCATATCGCTCGTGAACTCGCCGATCTGTTCCTGTGAGAACTCGCCGTCGAAGTAGAATCGAGGCCGTCCGCTGACGTCGACGACCGCGCTGGCGACGGCTTCGTCCAGTGGCACCTGCCGATCGGCATAGCGGACGATGCCCGCCCGGTCGCCGAGTGCGTCGTCGAGTGCCTCCCCGAGGACGATAGCGACGTCTTCGACCGTGTGGTGGTCGTCGATCTCGAGATCCCCATCACAGTCGACGGCGAGGTCGAACAGTCCATGTTTGGCAAACGCCGTCAACATGTGATCGAAAAAGCCGATCCCAGTATCGACGTCGGCATTGCCGTTGCCGTCGATTGCGACCGTACACTCGATCGACGTCTCGCCCGTCTCGCGCGTGACAGTCGCGACTCGTTCGCTCATGTCGAATCGATGTCGCCGCCGGTACAAGGCGATTGCGCTCGCCGACACGACACCGACTGTGGGCACAACGCGACCGCATCGTCCGCCAACTGACCTGTGGTTGAGTTAGTAGTTCAATATGGAAATACTGTCTGAAAATCGTGTATAAAATTTTTAACCGTCTCTCGAGCCGTTTCGAAAGATCGTCTCGAGAGCAAACGCGGGTCTAAAACGGACCGAAACGGAGCTAATGTTCGGCCCCTTATATGACGTGTGGGGAGAGTGTCTTGTGTACGAAGAGGAGACCTGAATCGATGTCTAATCACACCCCGCTTTCGAACGAATCGGTCACACCGTCTAGCCCCGAGGCAGACCGAAACGAGGAGCGGCGCTCTCACAGCGCCGTCCGCTCGCTCAAAAGGCCACTGCAGTTCGTCTCCTTTTGGGTTGCAATCGCCCTTCCGTTTGTCTACCTACCGCTTCTCACACGAGGGCTTGGCGATCCACAGGTAACTTTCACCTTTCTCATGCTGCTTGCACTCAACGTCTTCGCGCTCTACATCGGTCACGACTACGGGGAGTGACGGCACGACCGGGGACGATCGACAGTCGTTGATCGACTATTTTGACCCTCTGGCTTTCGAACCGATTAATGCCCCTCCAGTCACAGAGGCAGATACGCGATGACAATACGCGTCGACTGGCGTTCGAGTTGTAGCCTCACTGGGACGGTCCTGAAGTGGCTCGCCGTCCCGCTTGCAGTGCCACTCATCTTGGCGATACTCGACGGTGACAGCCCGTTTCCGTTCGTGGCTGCAGTCGTGGCCACGGTCGCGGTCGGCGTCGCCCTCGAGCGACTAAGCGACGAGCAAGACCTCGAGCAGCGAGAGGCGTTTTTGATGGTTGCGCTGACGTGGCTCGGCGTCGCCGTTATCGGCGCGATTCCGTTCTATCTTACTGGCCTGGGATCCGATCCAAGCTCTGCGTTTGCGGCACCCGTCGGTGGCCTCGTTAACGCCCTCTTCGAGAGTATGAGTGGCCTCACGACGACCGGTGCGACAGTGATGAGCGGCTGGGATTTCGACAACCAGTCGCGTTCGATCTTGCTCTGGCGACAGCTGATCCAGTGGCTCGGCGGCCTGGGTATCCTGATCGTTGCGATTGGTCTGCTCTCGAATCTGATGGTCGGTGGTGCACAGCTGATGGAGACCGAAACCCAGACCAGAAACGTCCGCAAACTCCGGCCGCACCTCGACGAGACGGCTCGACTCATCTGGGGACTGTACGTCGGCTTGACAGTGCTCGCCGCCGCCACCTTCTACGCCCTCCATCTGCTTGGGCTGGCCCCCAATATGAATCTCTTTAACGCCGTCTCGCACGCGCTGACAAGTGTTGCGACTGCAGGCTTCTCGCCGGAACCCCTGAGCGCTGGTGCGTTCACACCGATCGTCCAGTGGGCCATCATTCCGTTTATGATCCTCGGCGCGACCAACTTCGTCCTGCTCTATTATGTCACCCAGGGAGAGTATCGCCATCCCTTCGAGTCCGAAGAGTTCCGATTCTATATCAGTGTCCTCGCAAGCTTTGGCGCGATTGTCGCGGCGATTCTCTGGTTCGATCCGGAGATCGGAAAAAACTTCGAGCCGACGATCAGACACGCGCTGTTCAACGTCGTCTCGCTGGTGACGACAACAGGTTACGCTTCGACGGATTTCGCGCTCTGGTCGTCCGGTGCAACGCACATGCTGTTTCTCAGCATGTTCATCGGCGGGATGGCAGGCTCGACGACCTGTTCGATCAAGTCGCTGCGCTGGCTGGTGACGTTCAAGGCGTTCCGGCGCAACCTCTTTACCTCGATCCATCCGGAAGCAGTTCGGCCACTTCGTCTCGGCGATACTGTGGTCGATGAGGAGACGGTCCGGGATATCTACGCCTACGTCTTGCTGGCGATCATCATCTTCTTCCTGTTGACGATCTTCGTCGTCGTCGACGCCGCTCGAACAAGCACGGCCGTCACGGAGTTCGAAGCGCTCGGTGCCTCCGCGTCGATCTTTCTCAACATCGGCCCCGCGTTTGGAATGGCCGGCCCGATGGACAACTACGCCGGCTTCCCCACCACCACACGCGCCGTCATGATCGTCATGATGTGGGTCGGCCGCATCGAGATCATTCCCGTCCTCGTCCTGTTGACACCAGCGTTCTGGAAATCATGAGTGTGAAAAACACACGCACAGCTCGGCTCGAGGGCGAAAATCCGGTTTCAGTGAGCGAGCGAAAAGACCTCACTTTTTAAAACTGTAGCCCGAGATAGCGACCATGTCACAGACCACGTACGTCATCGGTCACCAGCAGCCGGACACGGACACGATCATCTCCGCGCTCGCATGTGCGCGGTTAAAACAGGCACAGGGCGAGGACGTCGTCGCCGCGCGAGCCGGCGAACTGAACCCAGAAACGCAGTTCGTCCTCGAGCGCTGGGACGTCAAGGAGCCGACGCTGCTCGAAGACGCCACGGACGAACAGCTGATCCTCGTCGACCACAACGAACACAGCCAGACCGTCGAGGGCGCACGAGAGGCAGACGTCGTCGAGATCATCGACCACCACCGAATCGGTGACGTCGAAACAAGCAACCCGATTCGCTTCCGGAACGAGCCAGTCGGCTCGACCGCGACGATCCTTACGGGCCTCTACGACGAGGCCGACGTCGAGATCGACGAGCAGACCGCTGGTCTGCTGCTCAGCGGCCTGCTGAGCGACACCGTCGTCCTCCGCTCGCCGACGACCACTGAGACCGACGAAGTCGTCGCCGAACGCCTCGCAGAGATTGCTGGCGTCGACTACGAGGAGTACGGCAAAGAACTGCTCAAACAGAAGAGCAAACTCGGCGAGAAAGAGCCCCGAGAGATGGTGCTTGGCGACTTCAAGGAGTTCGAGTTCGGCAGCTACGATGTCGGTATTGGTCAGATCGAAACCGTCGAACCGGCTCCGGTGCTCGAGCAGCGCGATGCCGTCCTCGAGGCGATGGATGAAGTCGTCGCCGAGCGCGAGTACGACCTCCTCGTCTTGCTCGTCACGGACCTCCTCGAGGAGGAATCCACCGCCCTGATCGCCGGCGACCACACCGACACCGTCGAAGCGGCCCTCGACACCACCGTCGAAGATCGCGAAGCCTTCCTGCCCGGCGTCATGTCCCGGAAAAAGCAGGTCGTCCCGCCGCTCGAGGACGCGTTCTGACGCAGTCGGTTCGAACGCGAATCACACGTCGGTCGCGCGGTCGTCCGATCGCGTGACGACGACTCGGCTTTGTTTTTTATCAGCAGATCGTTGCATGGTCTCATGCTTCAGAGAGACAGTTGAAACCGAACACATTGTCTGAGAAGAACGTGTGGAAATGAATTAAATATCAAATTCGAAAACCAAGATTTTTAACATATATGGCGGATGGTAATAGTATGAGCGTGTTGAAACAATTTTTCACGGATCACAAATGGCATCGCACTCGCGTGCAGAACGTGAAGCGCTGTGTGGAAGACTGCAATCAGATGGCGCTGGTTTCTGAACACGAAGATGGATTCTGTACGGAGCTTGAAATTCTCATTAAACCATCCTACTCCCTTACGGATGAGCTTCGGGAAATGCTTCGTACAGACCGTGTGCGAATTTCGGATCTGCGAGTCGAGCAGTCATCCACGACGCTCATCATTCGCGTTTTCTGACTAATACGATAGACCGCCTCTACTGGGCACGGGTGTCACAGCTCGCACTGACCGAAGAAACCGTCTCTCCGATGGCGATTACTCGTCGACGGCCGCCTGTGCATCCTCGAGCGTGAAGTTCCCCTCGTACAGTGCACTGCCGACGACCACCGCCGCCGCGCCGGTCTCTGCGAGCGCCCGAACGTCCTCGAGGGTCGCGACGCCACCACTCGCAACGACTGGGATGTCGGTCGCCTCGACTAACTCTCGAACCGGTTCCGTTGCGACGCCCTCGAGTTGCCCCTCGACGTCGACGTTCGTAAACAGAATCGCGGCCGCACCCAGATCCTCGTAGCGCTCGGCGGCCTCGATTGGCGTGATGCCCGCGCCTTCGGTCCAGCCCTCGACGACGACCTCGCCGTCTTTCGCGTCGAGGCTGACGACGACGCTGTCGGGGTGGGTTTCGCTGATTTCGGCGACGATGTCGGGGTTCTCGACGGCTGCCGTCCCGAGGATAACGCGGTCGAGGCCGCGCTCGAGGAGGTCGATTGCGCCTTCGGCGGTCCGAATACCGCCGCCGAGTTGGGTGGGGACGTCGACGGTCTCGAGGACGGCGTCGATGGCGTCCGCATTCTGCCGTTCGCCCTCGAACGCCCCGTCGAGGTCGACGAGATGGAGCGACGACGCACCAGCGTCGATCCATCGCTGTGCGGCCTCGACCGGATCGCCGTAGGTCTTCTCGGTGCCGCGTTCGCCCTGGACGAGTTGGACGACTTCGCCATCCTGGACGTCGACTGCGGGGATTACCTCGAACCCGTCGTGTGTGTTGGTGCTCATACTCATGTGCGCGCGTCGGACTCGAGTAAAGGCGACGGTTTCGCGCAACAACCATCGGCCCAACACTGTTCGAGTTCCGTGCAGAATTGTTACATGTTTCGGTACTGTGGACTCGGATGAGAGTGAATGGGAGGAAGTCTGGCGCTCGCCCAGCAGCCGGTGACACAGCCAGCGCTGACGACCGAGATGCTCGTCGTCTTTGGCGTCGTTGCATTTGCGCTCGTGATGTTCGTCACCGAGCGACTGCCGATCGACGTCACTGCGATCCTGTTGATCGTGATTCTGGTCGTCTTAGAGCCCTGGACGGGGATCGATCCGAGCACTGGGATCTCCGGGTTCGCCAACGACGCGACGATCACGGTGCTCGCGATGTTGATTTTGAGCGGCGGCATCGCCCGAACGGGGCTCGTACAGGAACTTGGCCGACGGATGGCCGCGTATGCAGGCGACAGCATTCGCAGACAGCTGTTTGCCACCGTCGTCGCGACGAGTCCCGTCTCCGGCTTTCTGAACAACACGCCTGTCGTCGCGTTGCTGGTGCCGGTCGTCACTGACGTCGCCAACCGCGGGAACACGTCGCCGTCGAAGCTGTTGATCCCGCTGTCCTATGCCTCACAGGTCGGTGGCATGCTCACCCTCATCGGGACCTCGACGAACATCCTCGCGAGCGACATCAGCGCTCGACTCGGCGCTGACTACCCCGAGCTCCACCGGTTTTCGATGTTCGAGTTCACGCAACTGGGCGTGATCGTCGTCATCGTCGGTGCACTGTATCTGATCTTCGTCGGCCACTACCTCCTGCCCGAGCGGGTCCCGGCACGGGCGGACTACGTCGAGGCCTACGACGTCGGTGACTACATCGTCGAAATCGCCGTCGTCCCAGGGTCACCGCACGTCGACTCGAGAGTCGGAACTGTAACCGAACGCCTCGGCCCCGAAATCGACGTCGTACAGGTCGTCCACGATGAGGATCGCTCGGTCGCCCCACGCCAGGAGACACGACTACGCGAGGGTGATGTACTCGTCGTCCGTACCGACCGAGACGCGATTTCGATGCTCGAAGACGCCACGGGCGTCGAACTGGTCGGCAACCCCCAGTCCGATGCGGAGCTATCGACCGACAACGAGGCGGGGATCATCACGGAACTGGTCGTCTCGCTCGACTCTCGACTGGTCGGCGAGCGACTCGATCCTGAATCGTTTCGCGAGGAGTTCAACGCCGCTGTCCTCGGACTGCGCCACCACGGGTCGCTCGTCAGCGACCGCATCGTCGGCAAACGACTCGACGTCGGCGACACCCTCCTCGTTCAGGCCCCGCCGGACACGCTCGATCGACTCTCGCGGCGCGACGATGTGATCGTCGCCCGCGAGCCATCGCTGCCCGAGTATCGGGCCGATAAAGCGCCAATCGCCGTCGCCATCATGATCGGCGTCGTCGCGGTCGCCGCACTGGATATCTATCCGATCTTGCTCTCGGCGCTTGCCGGTGTCGTTGCGATGGTCGTCAGTGGCGTCCTCGAGCCGAACGAGTTGTACGATGCCGTCGAGTGGGACATCATTTTCCTGTTAGCGGGTGTGATCCCGCTCGGGATTGCACTGGAACAGTCCGGGGCGGCAGCCTACCTCGCGTTTCTGGTCGTTTCGACGGCCGGGTTCCTCCCGACGCTCGTCGTGTTGTGGGTGTTCTACATCGTAACGGGACTGATCACGGAACTGATCAGCAACAACGCGAGCGTCGTGTTACTGATTCCGGTCGCAGCGGCCGCAGCGGCGGGGATCGGTGCAAATCCGCTCGCGTTCGTCTTCGCGGTCATGTTCGCCGCGAGCACCTCGTTTCTGGGACCGATCGGCTACCAGACGAACCTGTTCGTCTACGGTCCGGGTGGCTACCAGTTCACGGACTACTTCCGTGTCGGCGCACCTCTGCAGTTGATTCTCTCGGTCGTCACTGTGCTCGGCATCGCGTTCTTCTGGGGGGTATAGGATTATCGACAAAAGCTTGCCCGTACACAAGCAAAAACGCTAACCACCTACCCGATTGTTCTATAAAATATAAACATAATACAGGTAACGTATCAAAGAGTTCCAGTACTTATTTTACGAAGACACTCATACCGTTCAGTAATGGTCGAGACTATTCTCCTCGTTGGCGTCGTTGCGTCGATTTTTGTTGGGTTTAATATCGGTGGGTCATCGACCGGGATCGCGTGGGGACCGGCCGTGGGTGCCGGTCTGCTTCGGAAAACGACGGCGGCTGCGCTGATGACGTTTTTCGTCTTTCTCGGCGGCTGGACCGTTGGTCGAAACGTGATGGACACCCTGAGTGAGGGGATCATCACGATCGATATTTCGCTCGGAGCGGGCGTCGCTGTCCTCTTTTTTATTGGACTGGGAATTCTCATCGCGAACGTCTTCGGCGTCCCCGTCCCGACATCGATGACGACCGTCGGGGCGATTGCCGGATTAGGGCTGGCGACGGGAACGCTCAACTTCGAGACGATCGGCTGGATCGTCTCGTGGTGGATCGTGACGCCGATC
Organism: Natronorubrum sp. A-ect3; assembly: GCF_041821125.1. Taxonomy (NCBI): domain Archaea; kingdom Methanobacteriati; phylum Methanobacteriota; class Halobacteria; order Halobacteriales; family Natrialbaceae; genus Natronorubrum; species Natronorubrum sp. A-ect3. The sequence continues at coordinate 45,420 of NZ_JBGUBB010000004.1, forward strand.
ATCGGGTTCTGGGTCGGCGCGACGATCGGCCGCTACGTCTACCCCGAACTCAACCGACGGTTCGAGATCAAAGCCTCCGAGGGGGCGCTCCTATCGCTCGATCGGAGCGGATCAGTACCGAAGCCGGTTCTTGGACCGAACACGACCTATCAGGAACTCGGTGGGACAATCGTCGTCTTCATCATCGGCTGTTACATGGCCTTCAGCGCCGGCGCGAGCAACGTTCCCAACGCTGTCGCCCCACTGGTCAGCAGTGGCGCCCTCGAGCCGAATCCGGCGATCATCGTAGCGACCATCGCGATCGGCCTCGGTGGCTTTACCATCGCCCGACGGACGATGGAGTCCGTCGGCGGCGAACTCAGCGATATCCCGCTGCTGGCGGCGCTGATCGTCATGATCACCGCCTCGACGATTACGACTCTGCTCTCGTGGGCTGGCATTCCAATCAGCCTCGTCATGTCGTCGGTGATGACGATCGTCGGCCTCGGCTGGGGGCGAGCAACCCGCCCTGTCACGGCCCAAGAGGCCATCCGCGGCGAATCGGATAAAGAGCTCGCGACAGGTGCTCTGACAGCAGAACCGGATGCCCCCGTCACACCGATCGGCGAAAAAGAACCAGCGGAGGTCCTCGACGCCGGCGATCTGTTCAACCCGCGAGCCGTCATGAAGTACATCTCGATGTGGGTCATCGGGCCGTCGATGTCGACGCTGCTTGCCTACGGCTTCTTCGTCGCGGTTCCGTTCGTCGGATAATCTCCCCCGCGCTTATTTTCGCCGTCGTCGTAGGCCATGTATGATCTCACGCGTTCTCGTTCCGATGGACGGCTCCGAGATGAGCGAACACGCCCTCGAGTACGCTCTTGAGGCCTATCCAAACGCCGAGATAACCGTCTTGCATGTCGTCGGCGAACCGTCTCCGATGTGGGGTGAGGCGTCGGGACTTGCCCTCGCAGACAACCTCGAGGAGGCAGCACAGAACCTCGCAGAACCAACGTTCGCCCGTGCCCGCGAACTCGTCGCCGACGCCGACGGGGATGCCGACCTCGAGACCGCCATCGAACTCGGTCATCCGGTCCGGTCGATCATCAACCGAGCAGACGACTACGACACGGTCGTCGTCGGTAGTCACAGCGGTACCATTGCAGACCGCCTTTATGTCGGCAACGTCGCCAAACAGGTCGTCCACCAATCACCGACGCCGGTCGTCGTCGTTCGCTGACCGATCCGGAGCCGGCTACTCCTCGGTCCGGTCGTCGTCGGCTGACTCGACCTGTGCCTGGACTTGCTCGAGTTGTTCGCCGACCGTCTCTTCGACTGTTTCACCGATGGTCTTGTCCACTGTTTCTTCGACTGTCTGCTCGACTGTCTCACCTACTGTTTCTTCGACTGTCTGCTCGACCGTCTCACCCACCGTCTTGTCTACCGTCTCTTCGACAGTGTCGCTCACTGTCTGTTCGACCCGCTCACCCACCGTCTTGTCCACCGTCTCTTCGACAGTGTCGCTCACTGTCTGTTCGACCCGCTCGCCCACCGTCTTGTCCACCGTCTCCTCGACAGTGTCGCTCACCGTCTGTTCGACTCGCTCGCCCACCGTCTTATCTACCGTCTCTTCGACAGTGTCGCTCACTGTCTGTTCGACCCGCTCACCAACGGTCCTGTCTACCGTCTCTTCGACCTGTTTCTCGACGGTATCGCCGACCGTCTGCTCGACCGACTGTTCGACCGTTTCCTGGACCGTCGTTGTCATCCAGTCGGGATCGAACCGAGCCATTTTCCAGACGACGTGGAGCACGTACGAGGCAAAGACACCCAGTCCGAACGTCAACCCGATCTGGATATCGAGCGTCGCGATCAGGATAATCGAAAGGAGAATCAACGCTCCGTACGCGAGATCGATAACTGCGTCGATGCGTGCCGGCCTCATCGTCGAGTCTCACCCGTTCTCGACTCGAGCAGTGTGTGCTGGGACCGAAGCGGATTCCGCCCGTTCCACGGTCGCCTTTCCGACTGAATCGGTGGCACGCGTACCAACATGATAGTAGGAAATATGGTGTGAATCAGTGAAATCCTTTGGGAAAGCGATCATCAGTGGCCCGCTGTGGACACGGGCGCGGCCTCGAGGGTGCCCGGATGCGCTATCCAAACGTGGCCGAACTACCGTCACGCCCGTTTAAGTCGGGCATTCAGCAGTTCTGCGTATGAATAGGCGCGTTTTTAGGATCGGACCACGTGACTCTAAACCGTGACGGAAGTACTGCTTATCGTTGGGATTCTGGTCGCAATCTTCGTCGGCTACAACATCGGCGGCGCGACGACCGGCCCTGCATTCGGGCCCGCGGTCGGCGCGAACGTGATCACGAAGCTGATGGCAGCCGCACTCATGTCGGTCTTTTTCTTTCTCGGGGCGATCACGATCGGCCCACAGGTCGTCGACACACTCGGTCGTGAACTCGTCACCGACACTGACATCTTCACGATGCGTTCGAACGTCGCCGTCCTCTTTTTCATCGGCGGCGCGCTGTTCGTCGGCAACTACGCTGGCGTTCCCGCCTCGACGTCGATGACGGCCGTCGGGGCAATCGCCGCCCTCGGCCTCGCGACCGGCGAACTCAACTTCGCCGTGCTCGGACAGATCGTCGTCTGGTGGATCGTCGCGCCGATCATCGGCTTCTGGGTCGCCGGCATGATCGGCCGGTACTTCTACCCGCGAATCAACGCGTGGGTCGCCATCGAAAGTAACGCCGACGGCGGGAACCCGATGGTCAGCGTCGACCGCTCGGGCGTCGTGCCCCGCCTGCAGTTCGAAAAAGATGCAGACCGGCGGGAGATCACGGGTGCGCTGATCGTCGTCGGAATTGGCTGTCTGATGGCGTTTTCCTCGGGAACGAGCAACATCGCAAACGCGATCGCGCCGATCTACGGCACCGGTGACGTCGACATGATCCCGCTGATCTTGATCGGATCGGCTGCCGTCACGATCGGCTGTTTCACGATCGCTCGGCGGACACTCGACACGCTCGGCAACGACATCACGAACCTGCCGCTGACTGCGGCGATCGTCGTCGCCATCATCAGCTCGGGGATCGTCATCGGTCTCTCATCGATCGGCATCCCCGCTAGTTTCGTCGTCATCGCAACGATGAGCATCGTCGGTCTCGGCTGGGGGCGGGCAACCCGGACGACCACGCTCTCTGACGTCAAAGCCGGCGAAGAGACCCACGTCTCAGTCGGCGCGTTAACCGCCGAACAAGAAGGAGAATCCTCACCCGAGATCGGCGAAGAAAAACCTGAAGACATTCCCAGTGCCTCCGATCTTTTCAATCCCTCGACGACGGCCCGCGTGATCCTGATGCAAAACGTCGTGCCGGTCCTCTCGACCGTCGGTGCCTTTCTCACCTTCCGGTTCATCCCGATCTTTGGCTTTTGAACGTCTGGTGATCGTTCCGACGCGTTTGACTCTTGTTCACGGACGTTGCCACGACTGAGCCTAACCAACCGGGCGTGAAGATCGCAGCCGGCTGTCTCGAGCGATCCACGCGCGGCTGCCGGCGACGGCGGACTGGGGAAGCCACAGAAGCGACAAATAAGACCGCAGATCCGCATGTTTGTTCTAATTTCAGTACTTTCCTACTGTTTCATAGCGTATTAGTCAACAAACAGTGACGTTCTTTCCCTCGAGTAGCTACATTCTGACTCAAAGTCAATTTAGGATCGAACAGCAAGCTATACCAGTACGGGACTCGAACCAGAGGGTGATGCCCACGGTAGAATACCTCAACTACGAAGTACTGGACGACCAGGGCTGGGAAATGGACGACGACGACCTCTTCGAGAAGGCTGCTGACGCTGGCCTCGACACCGAGGACTACGACAGCCTCGAAGTCGCCGAAGGCGAGTACATCCTGGAGGCCGCCGAGGCCCAGGGCTACGACTGGCCGTTCTCCTGCCGTGCAGGTGCCTGTGCGAACTGTGCCGCGATCGTCTACGAAGGCGAGATCGAGATGGACATGCAGCAGATCCTCTCGGACGAGGAAGTCGAGGATAAAAACGTCCGTCTGACCTGCATCGGTTCCGCAGAGACCGATGAAGTGCAGATCGTTTACAACGCAAAGCACCTCGACTACCTGCAGAACCGCGTCATTTAAACGACGCAATCCAGATCACATTTTTTATTGCAGCCGTCAGGTAGCCACAGCACTCCTCGAGTTCCGTGAACGGTGGCGACGCGCTCGAGACAGGCCGCCGTCGAGGTCGAAACAATAACACCGTCGCGCTCGAGAGAGACGGCTGTGACACTCGCTGGCGTGTCGGCGACGATGCCGGATCTGTTGCGGCTCGTTGCCGTCCCCGTCTTCGCCTGGGTTGCGGTTCGAGATATCAAGACCAGACGGGTCTCGAGTGGCGTCTGGATTCCACTTGCGATACTGGGGCTCGTCGCGCTCATCTGGGACGGCCGACTCGCCTGGCACACGGGCGGCTTCGTCTGGAGTCACGAGTTTCTGATCCCGACGGCGGTGAGCCTCGGCTTCGTCGTGCCCATTGCGTACCTGTTCTGGTGGTTCGGGGGGTTCGGCGGGGCCGACGCGAAGGCGTTGCTCGTACTCGCGCTCCTGTTTCCGACCTTCCCACAGTATACGGTCGGCTCGTGGACCCTGCCGATGACGACCACGCCAATCGGAACGTTCTCGTTTACGATCCTGACGAACGCCGTCATCGTCGGAATGACGATCCCAATCGTCCTCGCGGTTCGCAACGCTGCTGCTGGCCGCATCACGTCCGTAATGGTCATCGGCTGGCCCATCTCGTGGGACGATGTACCCGAAACGCACGGCCGACTCCTCGAGACGCCCGAGGGCCGTTCTCGAGGCGGGCTCGACCTCGACGCCCTGCGGATGTATCTGCGCTGGCGGGGCCTCTCGCTGGCCGACGTTCGCACCCACCCTGATCGGTATCGTGATCCCGCAACCCTGCCAGCCGAGCCGAATCCGCCAACCGACGGGGCCGTCACCGCCACCGTTCGTAGCGATGGTGGGGCGACACTCGAGGCTGACAACTCTGATCTGACGGCCGCCACCGACGATCCGTGGGGAGCCGAGGCGTTCCTCGCAGATATCGAAGGGACAGCCTACGGCACCACGCCCGAAGAGCTTCGGGAGGGTCTCGAGGTACTGAGCACGAAAGACACCGTCTGGATCTCGCCGGGGACACCGTTTCTCGTCCCCGTGTTTGTCGGACTGGCAGTCGCGCTGGTCTATGGCGACCTGCTCGTCGGGACGTTCATCTGAGTGCTACAGCGTCCGTTCATACAGCGGCACCAGCACCGTCCAGAAGACGACGAACGCTGTCCCGAGGCCGATGAGCGCGAGCCACAGGTCGCCCCGACCGGTCGGTGGGCCACTCGAGAGCAACACGAGCGTCCCGAGGAACAGTAGCACACAGACGAGCACGCTCCCGAGTTCGAGGACGGCAGCGATGGGAACCGCTCGAATCTGCGCGACGAGGTCGGCGATCATACGCGAGACTCACGCGCAACGATGAAAAACGTCACGACGGCTGGTCAAGCGGCCGACTCGAGTACTGACGATCAGGCTCGAGACTCGATATCTGCCGCGATCTCGTCGAGTTCGTCGTCCGAGAGGTCCTCGGTGATCTGATCCAGGTCGTCGACGTTGAACGAGCCGGCGTCGCTGAAAATGCTGTGAATGGGGCCAGCGCCGTCACCTTCGAAGCGGGGGACGATGTGGCAGTGGACGTGTGGCACTTCCTGTCCGGCCGCCTCGCCGTTGTTGAACGCGACGGTCGAGGCGTCGGCGTCGACGCTCTCCTCGACAGCGGGGATCAGCTGGTGGATGGTCGCATAGAGGTCGGTGGCGACGTCGTCAGGGACGTCGTTCACTCGCTCGTACTCCTCTTTCGGGATGACCAGCGTGTGTCCCGGTGCCAGTGGGTTAGCATCGAGGAACGCAATCGTCGTCTCGTCTTCGTACACGACCCGTGCGGGGATCTCTCCCTCGACAATCTGAGTGAAGATCGTACTCATACGAGAGTGTGTGTCGGCCCACTGTAAGAAGGTTACCCGCGACAGACATGCCACTCGATTGCGATTGACATAGCTTTCGCGTCGCGCCGTGAGCCGGCGCGTCTCCGCTAAGCAGCGCGGAACTTCGCAGTGGTTACGACCCCATAGCGACTAATAGGCGGACGACAGATGAGTGATTCAAAACCGAGCGGCGGGCTGATTCGAGCGCTGTTGCGTACTGAACAACGGTTTCACGAGAGCGCACCGATCAAAGACAGCTACAGCAAAATCCTCGTCAGATCGATTTTCTGGTTTCTGCTTTTTTCTGCCACCTACACCGTCGTAACGACGTTTTTGTGAGCGAGTCAGACGACCAAGCGAGGCCAAATCCGACAGTAGATGCCACAAAAACGGCGGTGTGACTGTTAGTTGACTCGAGTGAAACGGGTTATCGGCTGTATAGTTAACCAGTGATAGGTACGGAGTCTATCTGGCGGGGGCGGACGACTGTCGTTGCCGACGGCGTCCGACTCTGAGACATCATCACATCGCCCCGTCGAAGAGATCATCCCAACGTCACCGATCTCTACTACCCCTACCCGTTGTTTCATTTCCAAACGGAGAGGGGGCTCCAATGCCAGCCCTCGGCTGGCGATTTCTACGCACCACTGGCGACGCGGGAGCCACGCAGCCCTCAAGTACCGGTATCGAAGACCCGTCGGACTGTACAGTGCAGTGGGTCCGGATGCCGTACTGACGACATCGTCGCGCTCGAGACGTGGCTAACACGATCGCGTTTGACGCCGACCGAGCGCCCGAGAACTGGCGTGTTTGTGTGTAGTTCAACCAGAGAAACACATTTTTAGTGGACAGTCACGTCCTCTACCCCCTGCAAGCTGCAACTATTATAATGCTCGTCGGGCTAGTCCGGAGCATCGTTTAATCGAAGACGACACGAGGCTGGTCTCAGCGGCCGACCACCCGACCCGCCACGGTGTTCGTCGGCATGTCGGGAGAGCGGCGCTTCGTGGTCGAACGGCAGCCGGTGTCGAGTGCGATCGCCGGATTTCATCGATCAACTGTCGCGACGGTCGCCTGTCTGGCGTCGATGGTTTCGACCTGCCACCCTGTCAGTGATGTCCCGAGGACGGTAGACGACTGCCACTCGAGGATCCAAGGCGCAAGCGAGGACTCACACGATGGCAACAATACTGTACGCGATCGATCGACCGTTCATGCGAAAGACGTTCGAGGCGATCGACCGCCACGTCGACGTCGAGTCGGCGTACATCCCGGTCCGAGCGGATGCCCGCGGCTGTAGCGACCGCATCGACGAAATCGCGGTAGACGACCCCGACGCGGTCGACGAGAACGTCCGGGCGATCGACCCCGACGTCGTCGTCTACAACCATCGGTTCGGCATCGAACGCTTCACGTTCTACGAGGAGTACCCGCTCGTCCACATCCGCCACGGCGCGTCGATCGGTCGCGGCGAGAGAGCCGTGACGGCCACGACCATGTTGTCGCACGTCAGCGCCGCGCTCGCACCCGGCGAGCGGTGGGCACGGGCATACCGGGAGGCTGCCCCGCCGGACGTGCGCGTCGCCGTCGTCGGCATTCCGGAAGCCGACGTGCTGGTCGATTCACCGCCGCCTCGCGAACGGCGGGTGCTGTACGCACCAACCAACTACATGATCGGACAGGGCGCGTACGCAAACACGGCTCGCTCGGTCCTCGAATGTTTCGCCGACACCGAGTACGAACTGCTCTTTCGGCCGCACCCGACCGACAGACGTGAGGGGCCGGGACTGGCCGTTACGCAATCCTGTCGCGACCGGATTGCGGAGCTTTCGAACGTCGTCTTCGATACGGCCGCGACGCCCGCCGAGAGCATGCGCCGCTCGGACGTACTCATCTCAGACTATTCGGGATCGATCGCCGAGTGGCTTCACACGGGCCGGCCGCTGATCCAGTTGACCGACATCGACGCCCCGGACCGCGAGGTGCCACGGATCGGCGCGACGACGGACACACTCGAGGTCGAACTCGTCGACGACCTCTATCACGACGGCGAACCCGAGGCCGTCACGCGCCGACGCGAGGCGTGGCTCGCAGACCTCGGCATCCCGATGGACGGCCGAGCGGGCGAACGCGCCGCCGAGGAGGTGATGCGATGCGCGGCGTGATCTTGGCCGCAGGCGAGGGGAAACGGATGGGCCATCACACCGACGACGTCCCGAAAGCCTTCCTCGAGTTCGACGGACGGACGCTGTACGACCGCCAGCGCAGACTGCTCGAGCCACACGTCGACGGCACGAGCATCGTCCTCGGCTATCGCCACGACACCGTCCTAGACAGATACGATCCCGACGATCCAATCGTCCTCGAGGACTGGGACCGGTACGAGAACGCCGCATCGTTGCTCCTTGCACTCAGACGGATCGACGACGACGTGTTAGTCCTCAACGGCGACATCCTCGTCGACGAACGCGAACTCGAGCGGTTGGCCGAACAGTTCGACGCGCTCAGAGGCCGGCTCAATCTCGTCGGCTGTATTCCCGGTCTCCAGCACGAAGCAACCGCGATCCGCTGGGACGAGTCGGGACGTGTGGCGGCGTACGGACTCATCGAGGGCCATCAGCACGCCGGCTTCGGCATCGTGAGCCGCGAGCACCGGTCGGCGGCGATGGATATCCTCCGCGACCGACTCGAGGAGTGGTACCCCTGTGTTTACCCACAGACGCCAACACAGCCGCTGTTGATCCCGGACACTCGTCACGTCGAGGTCAACCGTCCAGCCGACCTCGAGCAGGCTCGAGCGTGGCTTGCGTCCGAGCGGATCCAGTGTGCCTGATTGACGGATTGCGTGAGGGCTCTCCCGACGGGGACTCGCTACCGATTGTCGGTGCACAGAACAGTACGAATAACAGTAGATTCTGTACAATTGACTGCTATAGCACGTGGAAAAGAAAATATTGATGGGTTCTGGCTCCCGCGGTCTCGGTAGATGGAGATTATCGGCCATCGTGGCTGTGCAGCGCAGGTTCCGGAGAACACACTCCTCGCAATCCGCGAAGCCGCCCGCCGACTGCCCGCCGTCGAGGTGGACGTACGGCGCTGTGGATCGGGTGAACTGGTCGTCGTACACGACGAAACCTTAGCCCGCGTCGCCGACGACGACCGGCGAGTCGCGGAGACGCCGTGGTCCGAGCTTCGTGAGCTCACCGTCCTCGAGTCGGATGAGTCGATTCCGCGCCTCGAGGCGGTGTTGCGGGCCGTGCCGGACGACGTCACCGTCCAGCTCGAACTGAAAGAGCGAGAGATCGCGGCGGATACGTTGCAGTTGGCGATGGCGGCCGGCGCGGACGTCCGCGTCTCGTCGTTTCTCCCCGAGGCGATCGCGGAAATCGAGGCAGCCTGTCTCGACGTCCCGAACGGGCTACTCTTCGGCGAGGAGCCCGGGGCCAACCTCTCGCGAGCCCTCGAGTACGACTGCACGCACGTCTTTCCCCACTACGACCTCTGTGTCGAGACAGACATTGTTCACAACGCGCGCGAACACGATCTGAACGTCATCGCCTGGAAAGCCGCACGGACGGTCGACGACGTCCGCACCCTCGACGAACTCGGCGTCGACGGCGTCACTGCGGACCGCTGGGATATCGCCCCACCCGCGCTCGAGGCGACGGTCACGACACGGAGATAGTCACGAATCGCCGCCCGGACGCACAACTCGAGCACGGCAAGCGCCGCGTGTCCCGCCGGAGGCGTTCACATTCTCCCGGCTCGGAATTGGCCGCTGCTGATCGGCTGGCCCTGCAAAAATCAGTCGCTACTCTCTGAGTACACCCCACTTATCGCCACGCTGGAAGCGTCGGCGCGTCATCCGCCTGCATCGAAAGCCACGCCCCGTCGGCCGAGATGTCTGCGATGACGTATTCCGCACTCGAGTCACTCGAGTCGATCGAACCGACAACAGTGTCGGACGTCACGGTGTGGGGTTCTGCCACCATGTATGTTAGTGACACCCACCCATACATAAACTCATCGGATTATACGCCGAACTGAAATGAGTGGCGCACATCGTGGAGCCACCGTGAGAAGACTGCAGTATAGTAGCCACTGGAAATTACTCCACAGCTGATCGCACGGCAGCTGTTCGACCAGTGTGTGAGTCGTTTCAGTTGTTACTCTAACGATCATCGGCTCCGGACAACTGTCCGTTGAAACAACTGATTGGCGGACGGCCGTCGTGGGCGCACGAAACATTGGGTTTATACTTATTTTGGCCGTACCCTGAGGACATGAACGTAGCCGACGCGATGACGCCGCGCGAGGACGTGGTTACCGTCGAACTGCCGGGCACTCGCTCGGACGTCCTCGAGTATCTCCAAGAGCAGTCGTTCTCCTCCGTTCCGGTCATTAAACCGACCGACGACGGCCTGGAGTACCGAGGACTCGTCTCTCGAGACGCACTGATCGAACAGCCTGACGAGGACCAACTCGTCATGCTCATGGACGACGTGCCGACGACGACGGCCGAGACGTCGCTCGAGGACGTCGCGCGGACGATGGTCGAAAAAGGGGCGCGGCGCGTGCCAGTCGTCGACGGCGAGTTCGAGGGGATCGTGACGGTGACGGACGTGATTCACGCAATCGCGGCGGGCGACCAGGAGACTGATGGAGTCCTCGATGACTACGCGAGCGAGAACGTGAACACGACCTACGAAGGCGCACCGCTGCCGGTCGCCGAGCGCGAACTCTACTACGCGAACGTGCCCTACACCATCGCGCTGTCCGACGACGGACGGATGAGCGGCGTCCTCACTGAGGTCGATATCATCGACGTTGCCCGCATCGTCGAAGGCGAAGAGTCGACGGGCGACAACTTCCCGGATCAGGACTCGGAGTGGTCCTGGGAAGGCATCAAAGCCGTCGGCAGCCGCTATCTCCCGACGCGGGACATCGAGCTTCCGACCGGCCCCGTCAGCGACTTCATGACCGACGACGTGGTGACGGTCTCGGCTCAGACGTCCGTTCAGGAGGCCGCACAGCGCATGATCAGCAACGACATCGAACAGATCCCGATGCTCACCGGCGAACAGCTCGTCGGCATCGTCCGAGACATCGATCTGCTGGAGGCTTTGTATGAGTGAACACCAACAGGCGGATGCAGACGAATCGACAGCCGACCACACAAGCGAGAAGCTCGTCGAACTGGCCAAACGCCGCGGCTACTTCTTCCAGTCGTCGGGCTCCTACGGCAGCGTCGGCGGCTTCTATACGTTCGGGCCACAGGGTGCAGCGCTAAAGGGCAACGTCGAAGACGCCTGGCGTGACCGCTTTGCACTCGCTGAAGGCAACATGGAGATCGACGCGCCGACGATCATGCCCGAACCCGTCTTCGAAGCCTCGGGCCACCTCGATGGCTTCGACGACATGCTGATCGAGTGTCCCGAGTGTGGGACGAGCAGCCGCGCGGACCACCTCGTCGAGGACAACACGAAATACGAGGACGCAGAGAGCCTCCCCATTCCCGAGGTCGAGGAGGTCATCGCCGAGTACGAACTCGCCTGTCCCGAATGCGGTGCTGGCCTCGCTGATGTCGCCGTCGAGAACTTCAACCTCATGTTCGCGACCAACATCGGCCCCGGTGACTCCCAGCCGGGCTATCTGCGTCCCGAGACGGCACAGGGTATCTTCGTCGAGTTCCCCCGGCTCAAAGAGTACGCCCGCAACCAGCTCCCCTTCGGCGTCACCCAGATTGGCCGAGCCTACCGCAACGAGATCAGCCCACGGCGGTCGATCATCCGTACCCGTGAGTTCACCCAGGCCGAACTCGAGTACTTTATCGACCCAGAAGAAGACGAACCCGACCTCTCAGCGGTCGAAGACGTCGAGGTGACACTCTACCCGGCAACCGAACAGAACGACGAAGACGGCGACGAGATCGAGACGACGATCGGCGAGGCCGTCGACAACGACGTGATCGCCAGCCCGTGGGTCGCCTACTTCCTCGGCGTCGCCAAACCGTGGTACGACGCCGTCGGCGTCGACATGGATCGGTTCCGCTTTCGCCAGCATCTCTCGGGTGAACGCGCCCACTACGCGAGCGACTGCTGGGACGCCGAGAGCGAAATCGACGGCAACTGGATCGAGATGGCCGGCTTCGCCTACCGTGGCGACTACGACCTCTCGAAACACAGCGAACACTCCGGCGACCGCTTTACCGTCTTCAAGCAGTACGACGAACCGAAGACGGTCGAGCGCGCCACCGTCGACCCCGACATGAGCTACCTCGGCCCCGAGTTCGGCGGCGACGCAGGGGCCGTCGTGGAAGAACTCGAGTCCCTTGCGGGCCGCGACCGAGCGGCGTTCGAGGACGAGACGGTCGCGTTCGAACTCGAGGGTGAGACCCACGAGATCCCCGTCGAGAAAACTGGCTTCGCGGTCGAAGCACAGACCGAATCCGGCGAGCACATCATCCCACACGTCGTCGAACCCTCCTTCGGTGTGGATCGACTCGTCTACACCGTCCTCCACCACGCCTATCAGGAGGACGAGGTCGACGGCGAAGAGCGAACGTACCTCGAGCTCGAGCCCGAAGTTGCCCCGACGTTCGTCGGCGTCTTTCCGCTCCAGAACGACGCAGAACTCGAGTCCCAGGCCGACGACATCGTCGACGACCTGCGCGAGGCCGGCCTCTCAGTTACCTATGACGATTCGGGTAACATCGGCCGACGCTACCGTCGGCAGGACGAGGTCGGCACGCCGTTCTGTGTGACGGTCGACTACGAAACCGTCGAGGCCGACGAGACGACCGTCACGGTCCGCGAACGGGACTCGACCGACCAGACGCGCCTTCCTGTCGACGAACTCGCGGAGACGCTGGCGGCGATCCGCGACGGCGACCTCGAGTTCGAGGATCTGTAACGCCAGCACGACCGACACCGGTGCGGTTTCGGGGCGATTGTTTTATTTGCTGGCCACGTAGCGTGCGTTCAAATGGCCAGCGAGACCAACGCGGTAGATCACCGGGTACGCGCCGACGACGCTGTGCACAGCGCGTGGGATAACGAACTCGAGCCGGTGTGTACGGTCGAACCAGGCGATGTGGTTCGGTTCGAGTGCCGAGACGCCACGAACGGGCAACTCGGTCCCGATTCGACGGTCGCGGACCTCGCCACGCTCGACATCGATCCCGTCCACCCGCTGACCGGGCCGATCGCGATCGAGGGCGCACAGCCGGGCGACGTGCTCCAGGTCGACCTCCTCGAGATCGACCACGAGGGCTGGGGATGCACACTGGTGCTCCCGGGGGAGATGGAACTCGGCCTGCTGGCCGACGAGTTCCCGGAGCCGGCACTACACGTCTGGGACCTCGAGGATGATGTCGCCCACTTTGTCAATGGGATCGAGATTCCGATCGACCCGTTCCCCGGTGTGATCGGCGTTGCGCCCGCCGAAAACGGTGCACACAGCACGTTCCCACCCCGATCGGTCGGTGGGAACATGGATATCAAACAGCTCACGGCGGAATCGACACTCTACCTCCCCATTGAAGTTGATGGTGGGCTGTTCAGTATCGGCGACGGCCACGCTGCACAGGGCGACGGCGAGGTCTGTGGCACCGGCATCGAAGCACCACTCACTGTCACCTGCCGGTTCGACGTGCAATCGGGCCGATCGATCGACGGACCGCAGTTCGAAACTACGGGGCCGTTCACTTCGACTGGCCGAGACGAACCGATGTACGGAACAACGGGCATTGCAGACGACCTCATGGATGCAAGCCGGATGGCCATCCGGCACATGATCGATCACCTCCACGACGAGCGCGGCCTCACCCGAGCCGAGGCCTACATGCTGTGTTCTGTGGCCGTCGATCTGAAGCTCAACGAGGTCGTCAACGCCCCGAACTGGGCCGTTTCCGCCTATCTTCCGGAAAGTATCTTCCCGGAGCCGCGTCGTCGGTAGGCGGGGAAGACGTGACGAGCCACGTCGGCGGCGTGCCCCTCGAGCAGCCGCGACCGTTCCAGTTCATAACCTGTGTAACACATTTATCTGGTGGCGGCTTATCGGCTGTATGAACAACGATCGGCTCGAGGGGACCGTCAACAGTTCCAACGAACAGTGAAACGATGACGGAACCGCAATCAAGTGAGCGTGACGACAGAGCGACCGATCGACGGAATGCGACGCTCGCACACGCACCGCCCGAAGACCTCGCGCGGCGCATGTTCGACGTGAGTCCGATCAGTACCGTCGTCGTCGACACGACGGGAACGATCTCCTTCGGGAACAGGCGGGCAGCGCAGACGCTTGGCCTCACGTGTGACGTGCTTACCAGCGGCGCATGCAATATCGCCGACTGGAATCTCTTCCGGGACGACGGAACACCCATCTCCGTGGACGAAAACCCCGTCATGCGTGTCTTTGAAACCAGGGAGCCCGAGTATGGGTTCGAGCACTGGATCGAGCTACCGGACGGCTCCGAGCGATGGCTTTCGAGCAGTTCGTCACCCATCCTGGACAACGAGGGTACGGTCGAGTACGTCGTCGTCTCGTTCGAGGACGTGACTGCATTGAAACAGCGCGAAGAGCGGCTGACCAGCAATCACGTGCGCCTGCTCGAGTTCTGTACGAATCGGTCGGCGGTCCCGCCCACCCTCCGCGTCAACGGCGACGAAACGCGGATCGAGGTCGATTCCGTCGTCCCGCTGCCGGACGGGACGACCGTCCAGTACATGGGAACGGATGATCTCTCCGCGAGTGACTTCGTCACCGCCGTCGAAGAGGTGCCCCACTATCTCGACGCGCGGTTGCTCAGTTCGATCGATGGCTACAGCCGCATCGAAGCTCACGCCGAGTCGACGACGGTGTCCCACGTGTTTCCAACCCTTGGCGGCCGCGCCCGCGCCGTCATCATCACGCCAAAGGAGGTCAGATTCCTCGGCGAGCTGCCGGGTGACGTCGATCCACGGCTGGCCGCAGACGGGATTCGGGAGTTCCACCCCGAAGTCGAACTGGTGTCCGAGGAACTCGTCTACTCGCCACACCTCCTGTACGATGTCGTTGCCGACGCGCTCACCGATCGACAGCTCGCGGTGCTCGATTCGGCCTACTTCGGCGGCTACTTCGACACACCGCGGACCAGCACCGGCGACGAACTTGCAGACCGGTTCGGCGTCACGCGCCAGACTCTCAACCAGCACCTTCGCAAAGCCCAGCGAACCGTCTTCCGACACCTCTTCGAGAAGTCCGGCGCGGATGCACGCTGACTGGTCAGCGTTCCCTCTTAGTACAACGTCTCTTGTATTCAAGCCAATGACTGACACGACCCACTCTGATTCCAGCACAACGCACCCATTTGGCGAAGATTCCGTCGGCTACGATCCCACGACAGGGACGTTCCACGCACGGTTCGACGGTGATCCCAAGACGCTTGTCGTCACGATCGTCGAGGCTGTGGGCACCGTCACGAACTGCGATCCGGTGTCCATGCCGCCGCTGTTCGAGACGATCAACCCTGAAGCACTCACCAACCTCCTGATCTCGACTCGAGAGACGGATATCGAGGTGACGTTTGAGTATGAAGGCTGTCACGTGACCGCCTCGAGCCACGGCAGCATCGTCGTCGAACCGCTCGAGGAGTGACTGGGCCGAACAGGAGCGGCGGTTGACCACCGACACTGTCGGCTGAAACTGTTCATTAAATCTGGCGCCATCAACTGACACCAACTCGCCAACGGACAGCCGAGGGGATATCGGCGAACCGACGGACTCAAGGGATCTTCTTTCGAGGCTTCCCGTGATGGCCGACGAACTGAAACGACGATTGGTCCATGCGAGTGGCTCGGGACTGGTCGCACTCTATCTCCTCGCGAACTACTTCGATTTCGGACTGACGTGGGCGCGGTTCGGTGTCCTGATGGTCGTCCTCTCGCTGGGCGTGATCGGCCTCGAGTTCCTCCGGCTTCGCGTCGGCCTCGAGTGGGTGCTGTACGACAAACTCACTCGAGAGTACGAACAGGACCAGTTCGCCGGCTACGGCTACTACATGCTCAGTATGACGGTTGCCGTCCTTGTCTTTCCGCCCGAAATCGCGCTGCCGGCGATGTTGATGCTCGCACTCGGCGACCCGATCAGTGGGGCCGTCTCCGACGACAGCCTCCAGTTCATCAAAGGCCCGAAAGTGCTGGTCACGATGTTCGTCGTCTCAGCGATCATCGCCGCGCCGTTTCTCTACGAGACACCGCTGGCCGTCGTCGCGGCAGCGGTCGGCGCGACCGTCGCCGACGGCATCAAGCTCCGTATCGGGGACTACATCGTCGATGACAACCTGACGATCCCCATTTATGCCGGGGTGCTGGCCTGGCTCGCGCTCGAGTTCTTGTAAGACGTTAGCCGTTCAGCCGCCAGAGTTCGTAATTGAGCACTGCAGCGAACGTCACCCACGCCAGATACGGCACGAGCAGCGCCGCCCCACGGCGATCGACGCGGGCGAAAGCGGCGATCGTGGCGACGATTCCCAGCCAGAGGACGACGATGATCCCGAACGCACCACCCAGTGCCTCGAGCGTGAAGAACGCGGGCGTCCATACGACGTTGAACAGCATCTGGACCGCGAACAGCCCGAGTGCGAGGCGGCGACCGGGGGCGTCGCTGCGCCAGACCAGCCACAGCGCGATGCCGAGCAGTGTAAAGAGCGCCGTCCAGACGACCGGAAACGCGATCTCGGGTGGGTAAAACCACGGCTTCTCGAGGCTCCGAAACCACGCGCTGTCGGGCGACGAAAGGATGCCGGGGAGCCCGCCGATCACGTTGACGGCCACGACGAACACCGCGGCTCGAACGAGCGCATCGCGGTCTGGAAGTGCTCCTGGCAAGCGAGCGAAGTCGGTGGCCATACTGGAACGGACGATTCGAGTGGAGAAAGGATTACTGCCGGCGACAGGAACAGCTATACTGTTCGCTCAACGTCACGTGAATAGATGCGTCCCTCCGCACAGTCTCCCCTCCTCGAGTCGGGCCATCGGTTCCGACGCGCTCTCGAACGGCGTGTTCGAATCGACACCCGAACGCTGGCTGTCTTTCGGGTCCTCGTCGGCGTGCTCATCGTCGCTGATCTGTTTCTCCGTGCGCGGAACTTCTCGTACTTTTATACCGACGACGGCGTCGTTCCGCGCTCGCTTGCACGGGAGTTTACTGCAGAGTATGCACTCTCAGTCTACCATCTGACGACAAGTTCGACGGTCATCGCGGCCCTATTCATCCTCCAGGGGCTGATCGCGCTCCAGTTGATCGTCGGCTACAAGACACGAGTGGCGACCGTGCTCTCGTTTCTGTTCGTCGTCTCGCTGGATCACCACAACCCGTTCGTGTTGAGCTACGCCGACACGCTGTTTCGACTCCTGCTGTTCTGGGCGATCTTCCTCCCGCTTGGCGAGCGCTGGTCCGTCGACGCCGTCCATGCTGGCCACAACCCTCGGCCATACGTCGCAAACGTCGCCTCTGCACTGATTCTGGGGCAGATGGTCTTCATGTACTTCTCGAACGGGCTGATCAAATCCCAGTCCGCCGTCTGGACCGGCGGCGACGCAGCCCCGCTGGTGTTTGGTCTCGACGAGATGACGTTCCTACTCGGCGATATCGTCCGCGGGTTTCCGACGCTGCTCGAGTACGGTGGCCTCCTCTGGTTCTACATGCTCGTCGGCTCGTGGCTTCTGCTCGCCTTGCGTGGGCGACCACGGATGCTGCTGGTCGGACTGTTCGTCGGCGGCCATCTGGCCTTCGCGCTCACGGTTCGAATCGGTGCGTTTCCGTACGTTGCACTCGCTGGCGTCTTGCTGTTCTTACAGGGGCAGTTCTGGACAGATGCGAACACAGTGACGAGACGAGTCGGGCTCGACAGGTGGCTGGCCACTCGAGTGTCGAGCCTCGGCGTGTATGCAGCGCGATTCCCGACCTATCGGCTGGGCGGCGAGCGTGTGAGAAGCGTTCGAGCATACGCACACACTGCCGGCCTCGGGATCATCGTCGTCACCATCCTGTTCGTAATGGGGCTCTTGCTGTTCAGTTTGGCCCCGATCGCACTCGATAGCGACAGTGAGCGCTCGATGGAAGAACGGGTCGACAGCGCAATCGAGGAGACGATGGACGAGCGAACTGGGGTGACACAGGTCGAGCTGGTCGCCTCGAGTATCGGGATCGACCAACCGATGGGCTGGGGCGTCTTCGCCGGACCCGATCCACGGACGACGGATCGCTACTACGTCTTCCCAGCCGAAACCGAAGACGGCGAACTCGTCGATGCCTACAACGAGCGGCCGGTGACTTACGAGCGACCCCACGACGAGTTACAGAACCAGTACGACACGTATCGAGAGCGCTTCTACATGAACAGCGTTCGCCGCGGCGGATTCCACAACGACGTTCCGGTCTTGCTGGCCGACCATCTCTGTGCACAGTGGGCCGACGAGCACGGCGAAGAACTCGTCGCCATCAACATGTATCTAGTCAGTGAGGAGATCACACACGAGACGGTCGACGACCCGTCGAACCGAGAGCGAACGTATACGGAACTATACCGACACGGCTGTGACGACACCGAGCCGACAGTGCTCGCGCCGCCGCCGTAATCGACAGCACCGGTCGAATCCGACACCATGGGCTAGCACAGTTTCACTTTCACCGCGGTACGAGAACCCTTATTCACGACGACGGTGAACCACTGGCAATGGCAGCACAGGACGAGGAACCGCCCTCGATCGAGCATCCGCTCCTCGAGCCGAACTTCCTCGAGCGTCGACTCTACCAGCTGAAACTCGCCGGCACCGCGGCGAACGACCACACGCTCGTTTGTCTCCCCACCGGGCTCGGCAAAACCACCGTCAGTCTGCTCGTTACCGCCCGCAGACTCGACGAAGTGGGTGGAACGTCGCTGATGCTCGCGCCGACGAAACCGCTCGTCCAGCAACACGCCGACTTTTATCGCGAAGCACTCCAGATCCCCAACGAGGAGATCGTCGTCTTCACCGGCGACGTCAGCCCGGATGACCGCGCCGAACTGTGGACCGATGCAACGGTCGTGATGGCCACTCCACAAGTGATCGAAAACGACCTCGTCGGCAGCCGGATCTCGCTGGCCGACGTCTCTCACATCACCTTCGACGAGTGCCACCGCGCAACCGGCGACTACGCCTACAACTACATCGCCGAACGCTATCACGGAGACGCCACTCAGCCGCTTGTGACGGGCATGAGTGCCTCGCCCGGCGGCGACGAGGAAGCCATCCTCGAGGTCTGTGAAAACCTCGGCATCCAGGAGGTCGAGGTGATGACTGAAGACGACGCCGACGTCTCGAAGTTTACCCACAACACCGACGTCGAGTGGGAGCGCATCGACCTCCCCGATGAGGTCCTCGAGATCCGGGATACACTGAACGACGTGATCAAAGACCGCCTCGAAAAGCTCAAAGAGTTGGGTGTCGCGAGTTCGACCCAACCAGATCAGTCGCAGAAGGATCTGAACCGGATGCGCGCGGAACTCCAGGGGCTGATCAACAACGACCAGTCGAAGGGGTTCAAAGGGATGTCCATCCACGCGGAGGTGATGAAGCTCCGCCAGGCAGTCACGCTCGTCGAAACCCAGAGCGTCGAGGCAGTCTGTCGGTACTTCGACCGCCAGCGCAATCAGGCCCGCTCATCGGGCGCGTCGAAGGCCAGCCAACGGATGGTCTCCGACCCGCGCGTCCGTGAGGCGATGCGGAAAGCGGAGTCGTTCGACCAACTGCATCCCAAATACCGCAAGACGCGAATGCTGCTGGCCGAGACGCTGGGGCTCGAGGGCGGCGAACGCGTCATCATCTTCACGGAGTCTCGCGACACTGCAGAAGCGCTGACGGAGTTTTTGAGCGAGAGCTTCGACGCCAAGCGGTTCGTCGGGCAAGGCGACCGCGAGGGGTCCGATGGAATGACCCAGAAGCAACAACAGGCGGTGCTCGATGACTTCCGTGCAGGGGAGTTCGAAGTGCTAGTCTCGACGTCGGTCGCCGAGGAGGGACTCGATGTCCCCGAGGTCGATCTCGTCCTCTTTTATGAACCCGTCCCGACGGCGATCCGGTCGATCCAGCGCAAGGGACGAACGGGCCGCCAGTCCGAGGGCCGCGTCGTCGTGCTCATGGCCGAGGACACCCGCGATGAGGCCTACTTCTGGATCTCCCAGCGTCGCGAAAAGGAGATGGAGTCCGAACTGCGCGACCTGAAAGGGGTCGCTGACGACCTCGAGAAAGAACTCGACGACTCCCAGCAGGCGCTGACGGACTTCGACGGCGAGAGCGAAGTGAAAGTAGCTGGTAACGGGGGCAACCCCGACGCAGTCGGCGACTGTTCCAGTGGAACCGAAGGGGTTGGGACACAGCCCGGACTGACGGATTTCGCGGGAGAAACAGCGGGCGAGAACGACGACGATGACGACGGCAAGGCAGTCGAGACCCACGAGCCCCACGCCGAGGGCGACCTGATCGAGATCGTCGCCGACCAGCGCGAGATGGACGCCACTATCGCACGCGAGCTCTCAAAGCGAGAACAGATCGAGATCCGCCTCGAGACGCTCGACGTGGGCGACTACGTCCTGTCGGATCGGGTCGTCGTCGAGCGCAAATCCGTCGCCGACTTCGTCGACTCGTTGGTCGACGGCGACCGATCGGTCTTCGAGCAGGTCGGCGCGATGGCCAGACACTACTCGCGACCGATCGTGGTCGTCGAGGGAGATGGCCTCTACGAACAGCGAGACATCCACCCGAACGCGATTCGGGGCGCGCTCTCGAGTCTCGCCGTCGATTTCGGTGCGAGCGTGCTCCGGACCGAGGGCGAAGACGAGACGAAAGAACTGCTCGCCGTGATCGCAGGCCGAGAACAGGAGACGGCCAACCGCGAGGTGTCGGTCCACGGCGAGAAACAGTCCAAGACGATCGGCGAACAACAGGAGTACGTCGTCTCCTCGATTGCCGAAATCGGCCCCGTCACGGCCCGGTCGCTGCTCGAGGAGTTCGGAACCGTCGAGGCGGTGATGATCGCCAGCGAAGACGAGCTACAGGCCGCCGACGGCGTCGGAAACGTAACAGCCGAACGGATGCGAGAGGTTATTGGGAGCGACTACACCGGCTGAGTCGGCGATGGAGTCTCGAGACGTTCACCGGAGCGTCTCGAGCGTCTCGCTTGCCTCGCGAGCAGCCTCGAGGCACTCTTTGGCGTATCGAGGGTCGTCGGTGGCGGCCGCCTCGGCCGCGAACTTCTCTAAGGCCTGCACGAGCGAGGCGTGGGCGGCCTCGAGGTCGTCGCTGGCAGACGGGGAGGTGGCTGGCGGGCGGCGTGCGGATCGCATGTCACCCGTCGCGGGCGTTGCAGTGTTCCGGTCCGGCGAGTCAGCCTGTGGCTGGGTCTCGGCGGGCGATGGGTCCTCGGCTCGGCCCGCGGCGTCGGTCGTCGCGTCGGCATTTGAGGACGAGTCAGTCGCTCGAGTGTGGCGTTCGTTCGCCGTCGTCTCGGCGGGTCGTTGTGGCTGGTCGTCGCCATTGCGGTCGCTAGCAGCTGCTTCGTCATCCGCGACACCGGACTCAGCTGTCGGTTCGCGGTCTTCGCTGTGGGCAGGCAGTTCCGTGGCCGCCGGTTGGTCGTCGGTCTCCTCGGCCGGCTGGGCCTCGAGGTCGGTTCCCCGAACGGCGTCGGGGTTGCCGTGACAGCTCGGACAGAAGGTGGTGTCGTCCTGCTGGAAGAGTGGATCGCCACAGGTGCCACAGTGGGAGTTCGTCATCGTCGCGCCCTTGAGCAGTAGGTCGCTCATCCGCTGGGTCGCCTGCCGCTCCTGTTTGTCGCGTTCGTACTTCTCCCGAAGTTTCTCGCGCTCGGCTTCCTTATCGAAGTCGCTCATACCCATCTAGACGCTGTGGAACGTCGAAAAAGCTGCGAAGTCGACAGTGGTCAAGCGAGGACGACAGGAGGCGATCGCGGGCCGATCAAATCGACGGTGTGTTGGAGGAACTCAGGCATCGATGTGCCCGAGTGTCCGTCCATCCGGGCCGGAGAGGGTGATCGTCGCGGAACGAGGGACGAACGCGCGGGGCCGTTCGAACCCCTGAACAAAGGTGTACTCGAGTCTGTCGGCGTCGGCGGACAGCCCGCGCAGCCCCGATCGCTCCGGCCCACCCGGACCGAAGCCGATCGACGCCGCCGTGTCGGCCGGCCGGCCGAGCTGGACGACCAGCAGGACGTTTCGCTCCCAGTCGGTGTCGGTGATCGCCTTGGCCGCCGGCAGGTCGGCCGTAGCGGAGACCTCGTCAGTCGCGTCCGCGTCCCGGTAGATCGCGCCGACACCGACGCCGTCGGCTGGATCGCGATCGCCGAGTCTGATTTCACCGGGACGATGGAGAGAGCCGACGCCGCTGGACCACGTCATTCGGTCGACGGTGTCGAGACAGCCGGCGGTGACGCCGAGGGCGACGACGCTTCCGCTGCGGAGGAGGGCTCTGCGGTGCACGCGAGACCTGTTTCGGGCGAAGTGTCAAAAAGATCATGGCTCTCCAACGGCGGCCTCGACGGCGTCGACGGCTGCCTCGGGCGTTGTAACGCTCTCGAGGACGTCCTCGAGAGCCGGAACGTCGTGAGTCTCGAGGCCGACGACGGGCCGGTCGTAGATTCCGGCGAAACCCAACTCCGAGAGCGTCCCGACGCCGCCGGCGAGCGCGATGACCGCGTCGCCGTTCAGCGGGACGAGCGCATTTCGGGCGTGGCCCAGCCCGGTCGCGATGGGGATGTCGACGTACTCGTTTGCCTGCTCGCGGCGCTCGCTGGGCAGGATGCCGATCGTCGTGCCGCCTTTCGTTTTGGCTCCGCGACAGACGGCTTCCATCGTCCCGCCACGACCGCCACAGACGACCGTATGGCCTCGAGTCGCGAGTTCGCGGCCGACAGCCTCGGCGCGGGCTGCCTGCTCATCGGTGATCTCGCCGCCGCCGATAACGCTGACACGCATGGTCGAGTGCCCGCAGGCAACGATCATGATCGGTTCGGTCTCGAGCCGGCGAGACGTTCTCGAGGACGCCGGATGCGATAGCCGGTGGTTCGGCAGCTGTCGAAAACGGCATCGTCAAGTCGTGCGAACGAGTGTCATTCCGACGGATTTAACGCGGAGGACGGGTGAGGTTTACGTGGTATGACGAAAGTTAGCGTGGTCGGCGCGGCTGGAACGGTCGGAGCCGCTGCGGGCTACAACATCGCGCTTCGGGACATCGCGGATGAACTCGTCTTCGTCGACATTCCGGACCAGGAAGACACGACGATCGGGCAGGCTGCAGACGCCAACCACGGCGCGGCCTACGACTCGAACACGACGATCCGGCAAGGTGGCTACGAGGCGACCGAGGGGTCGGACGTCGTCGTCATCACGGCTGGCATCCCACGCCAGCCGGGCCAGACCCGAATCGATCTGGCTGGCGACAACGCCCCGATCATGGAGGATATCGGCTCCTCGCTGGCCGAGTACAACGACGACTTCGTGACGGTGACGACGTCGAACCCCGTCGACCTGCTCAATCGCCACCTCTACGAGGCGGGCGATCGAGCACGTGAGAAAGTAATCGGTTTCGGTGGCCGACTCGACTCCGCGCGTTTCCGGTACGTCATCTCCCAGCGCTACGATGCACCCGTCCAGAACGTCGAGGCGACCATCCTCGGCGAACACGGCGACGCCCAGGTCCCCGTCTTCTCGAAGGTCCGCGTCGACGGCCGGGACCTCGAGTTCACCGACGAAATAAAAGACGAACTGCTCGAGGAACTCCAGGCCTCCGCGATGAACGTCATCGAGAAGAAAGGCGCAACGGAGTGGGGCCCGGCGACCGGTGTCGGCCACATGGTCGAGGCCATTCTGCGAGATACGGGCGAAGTACTCCCCGGCAGTATCGTCCTCGACGGCGAGTACGGCCACGAGGATACCGCCTTCGGCGTCCCCGTCAAGCTGGGCTCGAACGGCGTCGAGGAGGTCGTCGAGTGGGACCTCACCGAGTTCGAACGCAACCAGCTCGGCGAGGCCGCAGAGAAGCTCTCCGACCAGTACGACAAAATCGCGTAAGCGATCAACGCCACGTCTTTCGTTTTTTCGTCCCTCGCTCGAGAGCTGCAGGGCTATCGTCGACGAACTCGCATCTCGACCGGACCGGGGTCAAGCGACACCCTCGGCGTGGGGTCGATCGACTCCGTCACTCGCTCGAGGTCGACGCGTCGAACCATCGTCGCCAGCGACAGCTGTAGTTCGGTCATTGCGAATCGCATCCCGATGCAGTGGCGCGAACCGCCACCGAAGGGGAAGTAGGCGTACTCGGGCCGGTCGTCGCGGTCAGCGACTACGGATCGGCCGTCCTCGTCGTTCGACAGCCATCGATCCGGCCGGAACGCGTCGGGCTCGGACCACCATCGCTCGTCGCGATGGATGCCGTACATATTCAACTGGACCGTCGTCGCTGGCCCGATCCGGTAGCCGGCAAGTGTTGTTGTCTCGTGGGGCTCGCGCTGCAGGAACGGCAGCGGCGGATAGAGCCGCATCGCCTCCCGGCCGACGGCCTCGGTGACTGCCAAGTCGGGCAGGTCTGCAAACGTTGGGTCACGGTCACCGCAGACGGTCGTGACTTCCTGCTCGAGTCGCGACCGGACGTCCTCAACGTCGGCGGCGGCGAGCAGCCAGCAGGCGTAAGTCAGCGCGGTCGCCGTCGTCTCGTGGCCGGCCAGCAGGAACAGCTGTAACTGGTCGGTGATCTCCTCGGCCGTCGGCCTCGAGCCGTCGGGGTACTCGCCGGTCGCGAGCAGCGACAGCAGGTCGTCACCCGCTGCGTCGGAGCGGCGACGCTCGGCGACCATCTCCTCGATGAGGGCCTCCACGTCGGCCGTCGCACGCCGGTACTCGCGCTCGGCCCGGCTCGGAAGCCACGTCGGGAGCACGGCACGGATGCCGAAGAATTCGCTGTCGCTGTACGCGCCCATGGCCTGAACCCAGCGCTGCACGCAGTCGGCACGGTCGCCACCGAACGGTCGCGGGTGTGACCCGCGATTGGGTTCCGAGGAGCGTGGCTCCACACACTCCAGATCGAACAGCGATCGCGTCAGTGCCCGCAACGTCAGGGTCGACATGGCCTCTCGGACATCGACGACCTCGCCGTCCGACCAGTCCTCGACGAGGCGTACGGTTTCGTCGACCATGTCGTCGGCGTAGGACTGGATTCGTGCCAGCGTAAACGCGTTCTGGAGGAGCAGACGCTGGTTTCGCCAGCGTTCACCCTCCGCGAAGAACAGCCCCTCCACGTCGAGAACCTCGCTGAACTCGTGTTCGAACTCACCGCGCCAGAACTCGTCGTCGCGGGCGACGAGTACCGTCTCAACGAGGCCGGGGTCCGAGATGACCACGAACTCGCGGCCGAACGCCTCGTAGTGGGCGACATCGCCGTACTCGCGAATCGAGGAGAGAAACGCGAGTGGATCGCGAGCGAACCCGAGAGTGCTGTCGATCACGGGACGTCCGCGCGGACCCGGCGGCGGCGTTCCGACCGCTGCTCGCGTCGATCCAGTTTCCCCCTCCGCGTCGATCGTCGGTTCTCGGTCGTCCGCTGTCGGACGTCTCTCGTTCATACACGTTCGTTCGGAGCGAATGAGTGTGGGTGCTCTCCCGAAGCACTGAACGTCTTTAGGTATAGCCGTCGAACGACACGTATGCAGTCGGCAGACCTCACTCTCCAACTCCCACCGTCGATGCAACTGCCGGCGCCCGAAGAGCCGCTCGAGTCGTTCCAGCGCGAGGAGGTACTCTCCTGGGAAGTCGACCGGCAATCCGAAACCGTCCGCTTTCTCTCTCTGGTCGTCGGCGACCCCAGCGCGCTCGGGGATCTAGCCGAGAATCTCGAGTCCGTTCACCGATACGACATCACACCCGTCGACGAGGACACGTTCTACGGCTACGTCGAGATGGACCTGCGGGCCGCCGACGCCACCCTGCTGGGAACGTTTGACGTACCCGGGCTGGTAATCGTCCCACCGATGGTCTACACCGGACGAGAGAACGTCCACATCACCGTCCTCGGAGAACCTGAGGCCATGTCGCGACTGCTCGAGCGCGCCCCCAATGAGGTCGACATCGAGGTCACGCGCGTGAGCGAACACC
Organism: Natronorubrum sp. A-ect3; assembly: GCF_041821125.1. Lineage (NCBI taxonomy): Archaea > Methanobacteriati > Methanobacteriota > Halobacteria > Halobacteriales > Natrialbaceae > Natronorubrum > Natronorubrum sp. A-ect3. The sequence continues at coordinate 71,645 of NZ_JBGUBB010000004.1, forward strand.
AGCGACGCTCGGAAACGCTGGCCGGCCGGCTCACGGCCAGACAGTTCGAGGCACTCGAGGTTGCCCGCGACGTAGGGTACTACGAGGTGCCACGGAGTGGTGCCCTGGCGACGGTAGCCGAGGCACTCGAGTGTTCCGAAAGTGCGGCGTCGACGCTGCTGCGATCTGCGGAGGCGGAACTGGTCGATGCTGCGTTACTGCGGTAGAAGCGTCAGGGAATCAACTGCTCGCCGTCGTCGTCGTAGATTTTGATCGCGTCGACGGGACACGTTCGAGCGGCGAACTTCGCGTCGAGTTCCGCGTCCTCAGGCACCTCACGGACGAAAACGCCGTCCTCGGCCTCTTCCGAGTCGTTCAGGATTGCTTTCCCTTTCGTTTTGTCCTTCTCGAACCCCTCCCACTCGGCGACACACTGAAACATCCCAATACACGTATCCTCGTCGTATTCGATCTTCATGTGCGGTCGTTCGGCGGTCGTCAATAAAGCCCTGACGGGAAGTTTGAGAGAGACGAAGTTCCCCGCCGTGAGGTAAATATCAATACTGACTAGGTTAGATTTAAACAGCACAAACAAAATTGTTCTTGTTGGAATGAAGGATAATCAGAGTCAGTGCCCAGGACCACCACGCCATCTGAGCCGACGCCGAGTGATCGGGTTGAGTGGCGGTATAGCGGGTGTGGGTCTGGCAGCGACCGGACTCCAACACAGCACGATTGTCTCCGGGACGGACGACGAGACGACCGCGTGGCAGCCGATCGACGACGATGGGGACTGTAACATGATGCCGAGTTGGGAAATTACACTCGAGGAAACGACCGCTGACTGGAGCACCCGATCGGACTCGAGCAAGTACTGCTCTGTCCCCTGTGGGACGACCGACGACACCGAACTCGAGCTCGGACAACAGGTCCGAATCAGTGCCGGTGAGAGTGAGGGCGATGGGTTTCCCGACGCGATCTATACGATTGTTTCGACACACGAGGGGGCGGCCGTTCGGCTGGCCCGGAGTGGACTCGATCGGATCGGTGCGAGCGACTCGTCGACGGCGACCGTCGGTGGACAGGCAGTCCATCCGGAGTACGACACGCGCCGAGCCGGTCAGTACAACAACGAGTACGTCGAGTACGTCGTCGGTGAGGAAGACCAGGAGACTGACGTGTTCGCGATCGCGCCCCACGGGGGGTTCATCGAGTACGGAACTGATTTTCAGGCCGAGCGTGTCGCCGAACAGCGTGACGACGTTGGATGGATCTGTTCCGGATTCAACGATGGCGGCGGTTCGTTCGACCGCTGGCACGTCCCATCGACCGAACTCGACCGTGGCTCGTTCCCGTTGCTCGAGGGACTGTCCGACGAGCCCGCCGACTGGGCAGTTGCGTTTCATGGCTACGCAGACGAGAACATCTTCATCGGCGGCACCGCCAGCGAGTCGGACAGACAGCTCGTCGCTGACGCGATTGACGACCGTGTCGATGGAACCGAGGTCGTGCTGGCGAGCGCTGACGCGACCGACTACGGCGGCGCTGCACCGAGCAACATTCTCAACGAGGTTGCCCCAATCGGGCAGACGATCCAACTTGAGCAGCCGACTGACGTTCGACAGACCCAGTGGATGGCCGTCGCCGACGGCGTCGTTGCCGGCCTCGACGCGATCCTCGAGTAGGAGTGGGCGGCGTCATACAGGATACTGCTCGGTGGAGTAGCGCATCGATGCAGAGTGCGACACCCTATGACGATCGGCCGAAAGTGCCGTCAACTGGTGTTCCCAAAGGAACGCTTTTGCCGGCGGTGGCTCAACAGTAGTGGACGGAATGGTCGCACTGTCGTTCGTAGTACTCGTCGGGGCTGCTATCGTCACCTGTCTGTTTATGGCGTGGGTGCTTGGTGCAAACAGCAACTCGCCGCCGTTTGCGCCCGCGATCGGCGCAAACGCGATCTCAACGATGCAGGCCGCGTTCGTCATCGGCCTGCTTGCGGCTGCGGGGGCGCTCATGCAGGGTGGCAGTATCTCCGAGACGGTCGGTGCTGACCTCATCGACGGCGTGACGATCACGCCGCTTGCGGCCACCGCGGGACTGCTCACTGCGGCGACGTTCATGGCAATCGGCATTTATACGCGGTATCCGATCCCCGCGGCGTTCGCGACAACTGGTGCGATGGTCGGTGTCGGCCTCTCACTGGGCGGTGATCCGGCGATGGCGACCTACCAGCGACTCGGCACGTTCTGGCTGCTCGTGCCGTTCATGTCGGGTGGGCTGGCGTATGCGACTGCAGTCACCCTGCGCCGCGACGACATCCCCGAATCGGTCGGCGTGCCGCTACTGGCGGGCATCGTCGGTGCGATCGTCGCAAACATCCGCCTCGGCGTCATCCCCGATCCGACGGCCGACCAGGGCAGTCTCGCGAGTTTCGTCTCCCGCCAGCTCGGTGGTGGCCCAACGCTCGTCGCAGGCGCGGACCTCGGGACCGTGCTCGTGACGATCGCACTCGGTGCGCTCGCCTTCTACTGGGTTCGAAAACGCGTCCTCGTCGATGTCGACGGCGGTATTCGGTCGTTCCTGCTCGTCCTCGGCGGCATCGTCGCCTTCTCCTCCGGTGGCTCGCAGGTCGGGCTGGCAACCGGCCCGCTCGAGAACCTCTTCCGGATCGAACTCGGTCTGCCGGGCATCACGCTGCTCGCGCTGGGTGCGGCCGGCATCCTCGCCGGCGCGTGGATGGGCGCACCGCGGCTGTTGCAGGCGACCTCTCGAGAGTACGCCCAACTCGGCGTTCGGCGCTCGATCGCGGCGCTCGTTCCCGGCTTCATTATCGCCCAACTGGCGATCGCGCTCGGGATTCCCATTTCGCTGAACAACATCATCCTCTCGGGAGTCATCGGCGGCGGACTGGCAGCCGGCTCGGCGGGCGTCTCGCGGCGTAAAATCGGCTTCACGATCACGTTCTGGCTGTTGACCCTCGGCAGTTCGATCGTCGTCGGCTACGGCGTCTATCAGCTGTTCGAAGCGGTTATCGGCGGCTGACGCGGCGACTCATTCGAGAACCGTCACCGGCTCGTCGGTGCGATCGACGACAGTCGTGGCGACGTTGCGGCCGAGAAACCGCCGGATGAATCCGGCTGTCGTCGTTCCGTGTCCGTGCATAACCACGTGATCGACATCCTCGTCGCTCGCGTACTGGGGGATGACTGTGCCGGGCCGTCCCTCGAGGACGTCGATTTGAACCCGTTTGCGCGCCGCGTCGCCAGCGACCGCCTCGAGCAGTGCAGTCGCGCGCTGGCGTGTCTGCTCGAGACGATCCTCATCTCGCTCGAGCACCCCACCCTCGCTCAACGGGGCGTCGAGCGGTGTCACGACGGCCAGCAGCGTCACGTCTACGTCGGGGAACGTCTCAAGAGCATAGGCAAGCGCCTCGTCCTCTCGTGGCCGGCCGAGCGTGGGGACGAGGACGTGATCGGGAGCCATACGGCCGTGTTCAGTCGCGACCCCTATCGGTCTATCGGCGGGCGGGTGCAGGGAGCGCGCTTCTCGAGACGATACTTTAAACCGGGGGACGCGCCAAAGGCGGATAATGAATCTCGAGGAGCTGTCGGGGCTCCCACCCGGTGCCATCGACCACTTCCAGCGCGACGGCATCGAGGAGCTCTACCCGCCACAGGCCGAAGCGGTCGAGGCCGGCGCGACCGACGGTGACAGCCTCGTCGCCGCCGTCCCAACCGCCAGCGGGAAGACGATGATCGCTGCCCTGTCGATGCTGTCGGCGATCGAACGCGGTGGGAAAGCACTCTACATCGTCCCCCTGCGAGCGCTCGCCAGCGAAAAAAAGGCCGAGTTCGAGGCCTACGAGGAGTTCGGCGTCACCGTCGGCGTCACGACTGGCAACTACGAATCGACCAGCGAGTGGCTCGCCACGAAAGACATCATCGTCGCGACCAGCGAGAAAGTCGACTCGCTCGTTCGAAACGGCGCTGACTGGCTCTCGGATCTCACCTGCGTCGTCAGCGACGAGGTCCACCTCATCGACGACCGCAATCGGGGGCCAACCCTCGAGGTCACGCTCGCCAAACTCCGGCGACTCAACCCCGGGATGCAGGTCGTCGCGCTTTCGGCAACGGTCGGCAACGCCGACGAGATCGCCGATTGGCTCGATGCCGCGCTCGTCGACACCGACTGGCGACCGATCGACCTGCAGATGGGTGTCCACTACGGCAACGCCCTCAATTTCGACGATGGGACGACACGTGAAGTCCCCGTAGAGGGAAGCGAAAAACAAGAGGCTGCGCTGGTCCGGGACATCCTCGAGGAAGGCGGCTCCTCGCTCGTCTTCGTCAACTCCCGGCGTAACGCCGAAGCCGCGGCGCGTCGGCTGGGGCAGGTCTCGACTCGTGAGCTCACCGACGACGAGCGCGCCGAACTGACTGAGTTGGCCGAGAAGATCCGCGAGGACAGCGACACCGAGACGAGCACGGATCTGGCCGACTGCGTCGAACAGGGCGCTGCGTTTCACCACGCTGGCCTCTCGAGCACCCAGCGAACCCTCGTCGAGGACGCCTTCCGCGACCGATTGTTGAAGGTCATCTCGGCGACGCCGACGCTCGCCGCCGGCGTCAACACGCCCGCCCGGCGCGTCATCGTCCGCGACTGGCGGCGATTCGATCCCAGCGCCGGCGGGATGGCCCCGCTCGACGTCCTCGAGGTCCACCAGATGATGGGGCGGGCGGGCCGGCCGGGGCTCGACCCCTACGGCGAGGCCGTCTTGCTTGCGAAAAGCCACGAGGACAGTCAGGAGCTGTTCGACCGCTACATCTGGGCCGACCCCGAGGCCGTCCGCTCGAAACTCGCCGCCGAGCCAGCCCTGCGAACCCACGTGCTCGCGACCATCGCTTCCGGCTTCGCCCGCACGCGCGAGGAACTCCTCGAGTTCCTCGAGGCGACCCTCTATGCGAGTCAGTCGACCGAGGCAGGCCGACTCGAGCAGGTGACTGAGACAGTCTTGCAGTATCTCGAGTCAAACGACTTCATCGAACGCGAGGGCGGGACCGAGAAGACGACCGACGACGACGCCGGCGCGTTCACCTCCGCGGCCGACCTCGCTGCACAGCAGTCTGCACAGACTGACGAACGGCTCGAGGCGACCAGCCTCGGCCACACCGTCTCCCGACTGTATCTCGATCCGATGAGCGCCGCCGAGATCGTCCACGGCCTCGAAGACGCCGACGAGCGCCCGACCGCACTCGGGCTGTACCAACTCGTCTCGCGGACGCCCGACATGTACGAACTCTACCTCCGGTCGGGCGAAGACGACACGTTCGGCGAACTGTTCTACGAACGCGAGGCCGAACTGCTGGGTGACGCGCCAAGCGAGTACGAAGACGACCGTTTCGAGGACTGGCTGGCCGCGCTCAAGACGGGCAAGCTGCTCGCAGACTGGGCCAGCGAGGACGACGAGGAACAACTCACTGAACGGTACAAGATCGGGCCCGGCGACCTCCGGGGAAAAGTCGACACCGCCGAGTGGCTGCTCGGAGCGGCTGAATCACTGGCACGCGAAATCGATAGCGAGTGGACCGTCGCCGTCCGCGAGGCTCGCGCGCGCGTTGAACACGGTGTTGGTGAGGAACTGCTCGAACTCGTCTCGGTCGGCGGCGTCGGCCGCAAACGCGCCCGCCGGCTGTACGAGGTCGGCATCGAGGAGCCGGCCGATCTCCGGAGCGCGGACAAAGGGGTCGTGCTGAACGCGCTCAAGGGGGCGAAGACGGCCGAAACCATCCTCGAGAACGCCGGCCGGGAAGACCCCTCGATGGAAGGCATCGAGCCAACGACGTCGGCCAACGGTGGCGAGGGGGCCGACTCGAGTCGCGACACCGAACCGGCATCGAACAGAACCGACACCGACAACAGTCAGTCGAGTCTGGGTGATTTCTAATGGAACTCCTCGAATGCGTACTCGAGATCGACGATATCGACGCGTTCGTCAGCCAACTCGGCGAGATCGGTGAGCGCCACGACGTGACGATTCAGGCGTTCGACGCCAGCTACGTCGCTGGCCGAGCTCACCTCGAGCACGCCGTGGAACTGGCCGACCGCGCCATCGCCCGCGGCGAGAACATCGCCCGAGATCGGGCGGTCGAAATCCTGCTGTACGCCGCCGGCCGCCGACAGATCGACGACGCCCTCGAGATGGGTGTCGGCGAAGGCAGGCATCGTGCCGTGATCCTGGTCGACGGCAGTTCGACCGGAAACGGGGGGGTTCGGGAGGGCAAAGCGGCGGCTGCTCTCGAGACACTCGGTGAACTGGATGCCGTCGTCAGAACCGAGCCAACACTCGAGCCACGAGATGAGGCGACGCTGTGTGCGTTCTTCGAGATCACCGACGCCGAACGCGAGGCGACCGACGCGTCGCTGGCCGCGCTGGTCCGCGAACGAGTCGTCTTGCTCGAAGTCGACAAATAGTCGGCGTCGACTCCCGTCGTCATACTGTCTGCTGTACGTCAGTTCCGGTGGGACCGGTATCCGTCCTGCAGTCCCACCGATAAATCGTTACAACGAACGGTATCAGTCGTCAGCAGTCTTCTCGAGCCGACTCTCCCTCGCTTCTCGAAGCCCGTCACAGATCCCACCCTGACTCGACATGTTGACCTGTGCGAGTCGCCCGCGCTGGTGGACGAGCTCGAACGACTCGGAATCGATCGGCTCACCCTCGGGCGTTCGGAACAGGCGGTCGTCAGGGTCCGTCACGAGAGACGTCTCACGGGCTTTCTCGAGATAGCGCTCGAGCGGTGTCGCGGGAACTGAAACGGCAAACGAGCGATCAGCGGCATAGATGGCGACCGTGTCGTCGTCGGTCACTGTCTCGGGACGGTCCGGTTGAGCCGTGTTGGGCCCGAGGTCGGCCGCCTCGAGGTCTCGAAGTCGGAGGTCGACGATCGTCTCGGCGTCGAGTCCGGCCTCGAGCAGTGTCTCGACCGCGTCGTACTGCCGTGCGACCCGTGCCTTCTCGTCGAGTTCCCGACGGACGGCCTCGACGTCGCCGTCGGCATCGGGAAACGCGTCGGCGAACGACAGCCGTTCGTTGACGCCACGATTGATCTCCGTCTCGTGCATGTGTTCTGCGAGCGTGATCTGAGCCGTCTCGACCGCTGACAGTGACTCGACCTCGTCGCGAGCGTCGACTGCCATCATCCAGGCAAACGCCGGCGAACACCACGCCGTCGGCAGTGTGAACGTGACGCTGACGCGGCCGCCGTCGATCTCGATCGAATCGATGTACTCGAGGTCGACGATCGACCGGTCGAGTTCCGGATCAGTCACGCGGTCCAGTCGGTCGCGAACGGCCGCTCGAGTCGGGCCGTCGGACGTCTGGGCGCTCATTAGTCGTCCGCCGCGGCGGGCTCTTCGCTCGCGTAGTGGTCCTCGAGCCCGAACTGCTGGCTGATCTCGTCGTCCTGGAACGCCCGGCGTTTCGCCTCGATATCGATGTCGTAGAGTTCGGCAGCGTTCTCGCCCATCACCTTCTTTTTCGTCTCGAGATCCCACTCGACGCCGTACTCTGCGCGGTGTTCCTGGGTGAGTTCGGCCTCGAGAACTTCCTTCACGAGCCAGTCGGGGTTCCACAGCGCATAATCCGACCCGAAGAGGAGTCGATCCTCACCGAGCCACCAGAGGAGTTCGGACATGATTTCGGAGAACTTGCCCGGTCGGTTCTGGGCGAACGGTGCGGCGACCGCGAGCCCACCATAGACGTTCGTCTCCTGGGCGGCGATCCAGCAGAAATCATCGAGTCGAGGTAAGCCGACGTGTTCAACGATGAAGTTGAGTTCCGGGAACGACGAGGCCGCGTCGTCGACATCTTTCACGTCGAACGCGTCACGATTGAGGGGACGGATCGTCGGCCCCTTGTGGGCATGGATGTTCTCGATACCGAGCTCTTGGCACTTCTCCAAGAACTTGAACGCCTCCTCGTCGTCGAGTCGCCAGCCCTTCGACTCGCCGCGCCACTCGGCGGTGTAGAGTTTGACACCGGGAATCTCGTACTCGTCGTGGAGTTTCTCGAGGTACTCGAGTCCGTCCTCGCCGTCGCGCGGATCGAACGTCCCGTTGAGGATGAACCGCTCGGGATGTTCAGTCGCGAGTTCGGCGTTCTGTTCGGTGGTATTGAACCCCTCCGTGTAGAAGTCCGTGAGATACGTCGGCTGGAAGATCGCCATATCCGTGGCAGCATTGGCGAACAGGTCCTCGACCATCCGATCAGCGCCGTATTTCCGGTACTCGGAGATGTCCCACTGGCGGTCCTCGGGCGTGAACGTCGTGTGGTAGTCGTAGAAACACTGGATGAACTCTTCCCCACCCTGGTGTGTGATGTTGTCCTCCGTCGCGTCCCACAGGTGCACGTGACCGTCGATGACGAAGATCTCTTCGCCGTTATAGCGGTACATTGTACCATGATTATTGGTACCACAAGTCATCAGTCTTTTTCAGAGTTTCATGAGTTATAATTTCTGTGTACTGTGTACAGATAGAGGCGAACCTACTGTCTCAGCAGCTATAGATTCACACGGAGCGACGCTTTGGGAGAACGTTTTCTCCTCGTGTGTTGAACTGTGACTTGGTAGCATGCAAGCAGCCCGTCTCCACGAGTACACGGACGACATGAGCAACGCACTCTCGATCGACGACATCGACCGACCCACCCTCGAGCGGTCCGATGGCGTACTGATCGAGGTCAAAGGCGCAGGGTGGTGTCAGACAGACAACCATATCATTGAGGGAATGTGGCAAGAGTACGCGCCACAGGACCTGCCGATAACGCTCGGTCATGAGAACGCCGGCATCGTCGCCGAAACTGGCGACGAAGTAACGCTGGTCGAAGAAGGTGATCCAGTCATCTGTCATCCGGTCCAGACCTGTGGCATCTGTCGGCCCTGCCGGCTTGGCGAGGATATGTACTGCGAGAACAGTGCGTTCAACGGTCTCACCACCGACGGCGGCTTCGCCGAATATCTCCAGACCAACGAGCGTGCAGTCATTCCGCTGCCCGACGGCGTCGACCCAACTGAGATCGCTCCCCACGCCGATGCGGGAATTACGGCCTATCACGCCACAAAGAAGGCCGTCCGCGAACTGAACCCCGGCGACACCTGTGTCGTCATCGGCGTCGGCGGCCTCGGCCATATCGGCCTGCAGTGTCTGGACGCGATGAGCGCCGCGGATATCGTTGCCGCCGACATCAAAGACGACGCGCTCGATTTGGCCACAGACCTCGGCGCGCGCCACACCGTCAACTCCGCCGATGAGGACCTCGCCGACGTCATCGCGGATCTAACCGACGACGAGGGCGCTCAGCAGGTGATCGACTTCGTCGGCAGAGACGAGACGACCGCGCTGGCACCCGAGATCGTCGCCGCCGGCGGCGACCACCACATCGTCGGCTACGGCGGCCACATCCACGAACCCAGCCAGGCGCTGGTCAACGGCGAGTTCGCCTTCCGTGGCACGCTGGTCGGCAAGTACGCCGAACTCCAGGAACTCGTCGCCCTTGTCGACCGCGGCGACGTCGAACTCCGTACCGAACGCCACGACCTCGGCGAGATCAACACGGTCGCCGAACGCCTCGAGCACAACGAGATCGAGGGTCGTGCGGTCGTCCTCCCACCTTAAGCCGCAGTTCTTCCGAGCCCGCACTACCCCGGCAGGATGAGGTTGATCGCGGCGACGACGATCCCTGCCAGCCCCATCCGAGCCGCGGCGACGTACCACCGCTGTTTCGAGATTGAGGCGAGATAGACGCCGAACGTTGCTAGGATCGCGATACCGACACAGATCGACGCCAGAACGGCTTGTAACATCGTGAAGACGACGCCCTCGAGCGCCAGCGGCGAGAGGGTCACGACGATAGCGAGAATCGGTCCGGTTGCGCTGGCGATAGCGTGGACGATCTGGGCAGCCCGATGGTCGCGCTGGACACGTGTGTCCTCGAGTTCGGTGAGCATCGCCCGCTCGAGTCGTTCCTGTTCAGCCAGTGCCTCCGCGCGCTCGATCTCCCAGACGCTCCAGACACCCGAGGTTCCGAGGCCAACAGCCGCACCGAGGCCGATCATGATCGCGGTGACTCCGTCATCGATCCCAGAGAGATACGCGCCGACGACGACGCCGATGCTCGTGAGTGTGCCGTCGAAGCCGTTGGCGATGAAGTACCGCCGAGAGATCGACCGGACGTCTTCTTTGCCGAGGACGCGACGGAGTCGGGCACGTCGGCCAGCCATCGTCAGCTACCGAACCACGGATCATCGACCGTTCGCGAGCCACACGCGACCTGATCGACCGAGTGAACCGACGCGCTCAGGTCCTCGATTTCAGCACGGACTGCCTCGAGGTCGAGATCGTCGCCCTCGAGGGTAACGCGTAGGGTCTTGACGTTCTCATCGACTTCGACGACCGTCGCGGTGGCCGCGTCGATCCCATCGAGATCGCCGAGTTGCGTCGTGAAGGTGACAACGTTTGGGTCGTGTGGTTTCAACACGTCGAGTACGAGCCGTCGTATCGGGGCCATAGACGCTTGCACAATGGGCGAACGGAAAGGCCTACGGAACTACTGGCTGGCAGTCGACGGCACGCTCTTGTACGGTCCCGTGATACGGCCTGCATGGCCACTCTCGAGGACTCAATCGAGATCGGCGGCGTCACGATCCCAAACCGGCTTTATCGCGCGCCGCTGCTCGAGTGTGCTGGCAACGGTCCCGACGCCGTCGACACGCTGATCGACGACCTCGAACCCGCCGCCGAGTCGGGCGTCGGCCTCATCTGTCAGGGGGCGACGATCGTCCGCGGCGATGGCGGCTGTGCCGCCCCGGGGATGACCCGCGTCCACGACCCTGCGTTCGTCGAGCGACTGTCGCGGCTGACCGACCGGATTCACGACCACGGCAGCCGGATCGTCGTCCAACTCGAGCACGGCGGCCTCCGAAGCATGGAGACCTGGCATGCCGAACACCGCAAAGACCATCCGGAGCTCGAGCAACTCGCTGTCTCCGAGCCGCCATGGCAGTTGCAGCTGCTCGATCGACTCGGCTTTCTCTCGTACGACCCACACGTCCTCTCGACCGACGAAGTGTACGAGCTCGCGGCCGATTTCGGCCGATCAGCAGCGTACGCCGCTGACGCGGGCTACGACGGCATCCACCTCGCGGGCGCGAACATGGGCATCGTCCAGCAGTTCCTGTCTCCCTTCTACAACCGCCGGACCGACGAGTTCGGCGGCTCACCCGAGGCCCGACTCGAGTTCCTCGCAGTTGTTCACGACGAGATCCGCGAGCGGACCGGAGACATACCGCTGCTCACCAAAGTGCCGGCAGAAACGCCCGCACCGCCCGCACCCGTCGTCCGGCGAAAGCTCTCGCTCGAGGACGGCGTCGAAATCGCCCGACGACTCGAGGCAATCGGCTACGACGCGGTTGTCCCCGTCCAGACATCAGTCGTCTGGGATATGAGCATCGTTCGCGGAGCGTATCCTGAACGGGCCTGGGAAAACGAGGGGTTACACGACGCGTACGACGCGGCGTTCGGTGGGACAGCGCGCAGGAAACTCGTCGCCGCCGCAAACCGAATCCAGTCGCTACAGTACGATTTCGACCCGGCGTGGAACGAAGCGTTCTGTCGACGGGTCCGCGAACAGGTCTCGATCCCAGTGCTCGCCGAGGGCGGGATTCGCGAACGCGGCCAGATGGATCGACTACTGGGCGGCGACGACAGCGACGAGCCAGCCTGCGAGATGGTCGGACTGGCCCGTCCGTTCTACGCCGAACCCCGCCTCGGCGCGCGACTGCTCGAGGACGCCCCGGACGAGACTCGCGTGCTCTGTGAAAGCTGTAACAACTGTACCGTCCCACAGGTGACCGGTGCACCGGGGATGTGTCGGACACCCCAGGTATTGCAGAAACGGGGTGACCTCGAGCGCGAGGGTGTCTACGAGCGGTAGCAACGACGAAAGCGAGGTGTTCTCGAGCGCGAGTTCACTGTTAGTGACTCACTGCTTGTCGAGTGTTTGCTGATTGGTTCGACTCGAGTGCGCAGTCTATTTTCTGTGATCCACGCCGGTCGAGAGACCCCCTCGTTTCCACTGGAAAAGCGAAGACGGGGAGAGGATTATTCTCGAGTTGAAAGTTCGGAAGAAGTAGTCCATCCTGGATTCGAACCAGGGTCGAAGCCCCCAGAAGGCTTCAGGATTGGCCACTACCCCAATGGACTGATATGTTTTCGTCGGCTTCGTTTCCGACGACGTACCTACTCGTAGGAGGTATCTATATTAGAGTGTTACGAACTCGACTGTGATTGCGAACGAATGGCGATCAGTCGTGCGGTGGGTTGTCGTGTTCCTTTCGATGGCAGTTCGCACATGCAGTTCTCGATCTCAGGCTTGATTCGATCTCTGGAGTACCCAAAGAGATCATCTTTCCGACAGCCATCGATGTCTCGTCTTCGGTCACATGCTGAACGTCGAGACATGCATGGTCTTGTTCTGCACATCGGGTGCAGCCACCGCGCGTTCGCTGACGGTCAGTCCCGGGCAATATCAGAATAGCGACGATGATGCACAAATCGACACACATTTTCGTCGTGCCTGTACACATTCGCGTATGTACGTTGGACGATTCGTCGTCGTCGGCCCCGATGTCGGCGCCTACCGCGTCTCATCACGCTCGTTCCCGAACCGCAAGCTCACCGCTCGAGAGGACGCGCTCACTGTCGGTCCCACCGACGACGCGCCGGGGACGGACAACCCCTACGTCTCCTACAACTGCCTGCGCGTCGTCGACACCCCCACGGGCGAGACGGCCGCGTTCGGTAACGGCTCGCACGTTGATCCAATCGCGGAGAAACTCGAGCTGGGCTACCCCGCCCGCGACGCGCTCGCCGAGAGCCTGCTGGCGCTGGATTACGAGAAAGACGACTACAACACGCCACGAATCGCGGCGACGATCGGCGACGACGGCGAGGCTCTGATCGGCACGGTTCGCAAGGACGCGCTGCTCGTCGAGACCGTCGAGGAACCGACGCTGGTCGCGACCTACGAGACGAACGCTCCCGAGTCGTTCGAGTTCGAGGCCGACAGCGCCGAGGCCGCCGCGAGTGAGGCGTTCGACTGCGAGTTTGAACACGCTGTCTGTGCGGCTGGTATCGCCCGCACCGACGACGGCTTCGAGACGGCACTCGAGAACGGCAACTGACGTCCGTTTCAACGACGATTTTTGGAGTGCGGATGCGACTGTTGTGACTCGCGACTGGTCCGCGGCGAACGTACAAACCGTTCGAGCGTGTTACCTTTGAGCATGCGAGTCGGACTCGTTTCCGATATCCACGGCAACCGAGTCGCCCTCGAGGCCGTCCTCGAGGAGATGGCCGCTGTCGACAAACTACTGTGTGCTGGCGATGTCGTCGGCTACAACCCGTGGCCAGCAGCGTGCGTCGACGAACTCCGCGAGCGGGACGTGCCGACGGTGATGGGCAACCACGACGCCGCAGTCGTCGAAGGGGACGCAAGCGGCTTCAACCGGATGGCTCGAGCGGGCGTCGAACACGCCAGCGAACAACTCGACGACGACCAGCTCGCGTGGCTCGAGTCGCTGCCGACCGAACGCCTCGCATGTAACGACCGGGTGAAGGTCGTCCACGGCCATCCGGACGATCCGATGCGGTACACGCGCTACACTCGGCCGTCTGAGTTCTCGCCACGGCTGCTCGACGAGGAAGACGTGCTGGTGCTGGGTCACACCCACGTGCAGGGCGTCAAACAGTACGCCGAGGGAATCGTCGTCAACCCGGGTAGCGTCGGCCAGCCACGGGATGGCGATCCACGGGCGGGCTACGCGGTGGTCGATCTCGAGGCGATGACTGTCGATACCTCTCGTGTCAAATATGATCTCGAGGCGGTTCAGGACGCCGTCGCGGACGCGGGGCTGCCGGACCGAATCGGCCGGCGACTGGCTCGTGGAAAGTGAGCGCTGGCGATGAGACGTAGAAAACGAATCTTTTTACACGGCCTGCGCCGCTAGATTCGGGTATGGTATCCACCGGCCACACCGCGTGTACCGACAGCAAACGCCCGCGTCACGCTGTGGCCCGGTGTTGTCGAGCACCGACTCGGTCGGCGGGACGAGCAGACCAGTATCGCGCCAGCGCCGTTTCAGAAAGTCACTGACATGTTCAGACGTATCCGTGAAGACGCCCGAACGATGTGCGAGCGCGACCCCGCCGCGACGGGCTGTCTCGAGGTCATCCTCGCGTATCCCGGCTTACACGCCGTCTGGGCCCACAGGGGAATCCACTGGCTCTGGAACCGGGGCTTTCGACTCGTCGCGCGGCTGTTGGCACACATCGTACGCGTGCTCACGGGCGTCGAGATCCATCCCGGCGCGACGATCGGTCGCCGGGTAACAATCGATCACGGGATGGGTGTCGTTATCGGTGAAACGGCCGAAATCGGCGACGACGTGCACATGTACCACGGTATCACGCTCGGGGGCGACGCAAACGAACCCATCAAACGGCATCCAACCGTCGAATCCGGTGTCACGATCGGGACGAACGCGACGCTGCTCGGCGATATTACGATCGGAGAAGACGCCGCCGTTGGCGCCGGATCGGTCGTTACTCGAGATGTCGAACCGGGTGCGACGGTCGTCGGCGTCCCGGCCGAACGCGTCGACTGACACAGCACAAGAAACGGACAACCGCTCGCTCCTACGTATCGCTGACTGTGCCGTCCGTCCCCGGCGGTGAGCCTTCTGCCGGAACCCCCTCACCCGTCGTGACGCTCTCGTCGGATTGCTCGGCATTCGAGTCCGTCGCCTCTGGCTCAGGATCGGACGTATAACCGAGTTCGAACCAGAGTTTCGCCGTACAGTCGAACGCTTCCTCGTCGAGTTTGGTCTCAGATTCTCGTTGGTCGAGATAGCCGTTACAGCGACCGTGTGCGACGACATTCATGAGCGTCGCCGCGGAGCCACACTCCGGACAGTCGATGTAGTAGTTGCCCTCGTCGTTTTGATGCCACGAGTCAGGAGTCAGTTCCGTGTAGGCGGCGTCCTCGCGGGAGTGTTCGCTCATGGCTCTAGCCTACGGGCCAACAGTGGTAAAGAGGAGCCCGGAGCACGCAACCCGCAGCACACACTCGAGTCCCGCCGTCTCGACAACGTCAGCACACTGCCGTGGCTCGACCGTTACACCAGCGGCTCGAGCAACGCCTCGCCAGCCTCGAGCAACGCTCCGACGCGTTCTTCGTCTGCAGCTTCCGCGTAGACCCGTAACACGGGCTCGGTCCCGCTGGGACGGATCAACAGCCACGAGCCGTCGGCGAGCTGGAGTTTGAAGCCGTCGGCGGTGTTGACGCCCTCGACATCGGTTCCGGCGACGGTTTCGGGGATTTCGTCCTCGAGATCAGAGAGGACGCGCGCCTTCTCGTGGTCGGGACAGGCGACGCTGATCTTGTCCTGGACGACGGTCCCGTACTCGTCGAGCAGTCGATCCACGCGCTCGTCGATGGGTTCTTCGGCGTGCATCGCGGCCGCGAGCACTGCCATGAGGACGCCGTCTTTCTCGCGGACGTGGCCGCGGACGGTGAAGCCGCCGGATTCCTCGCCGCCAACGAGGACGTCGCCGTTGGCCATCGCTTGTGCGACCCATTTGAAGCCAACGGGGACTTCGTGAACTGACTCGCCGTGG
Organism: Natronorubrum sp. A-ect3; assembly: GCF_041821125.1. Classification (NCBI taxonomy): domain Archaea; kingdom Methanobacteriati; phylum Methanobacteriota; class Halobacteria; order Halobacteriales; family Natrialbaceae; genus Natronorubrum; species Natronorubrum sp. A-ect3. Next base: position 87,359 of record NZ_JBGUBB010000004.1, read on the forward strand.
GCGTCGGCGATACGGTCGATCAAGAACGTCGTCGAGACGGTTCGGACGACCGCTCCCGAATCGTCTTCGAGCAGGTAGTCATAGAGCGCAGCGAAAAACAGGTTCTCGTCGAGATAACCCCGTTCGGGCGTGACGATGGCGAGACGATCTGCGTCGCCGTCGTTTGCGATCCCGAGCGTCGGTGCGGTCTCGTCGGCGGTGATGAGGTCGATCAGCGCCTCGAGGTTTTCAGGCGCGGGTTCGGGTGCCCCACCGCCGAATGTCGGATCGCGCTCACAGCGCAGGCATTCGAGAGAGACGCCAGCGCGCTCGAGGATGGCGTCGGTCGTCCCACGGCCGCTGCCGTGCATGGCGTCGTAGGCGACGGTCAGCCCCGCGTCCGAGAGGTTGGCACTGCCGGTGATCTCCTCGACCAACTCGAGGGCGGCGTCAGCGTGTGGCGTCGTCAGGTCGACCTCCCGGACGGTGCCGTGTTGGGCTTCGGGGAGCGCCTCGGGTTCGGCGAGGCGATCCGCGATGGCGTCTGTCACTTCGGGCAACGCCGGCGCGCCATCAGCGGGAATGAACTTCACGCCGTTGTACTCCGGCGGATTATGTGAGGCCGTGATCGCAAACCCGCCCACGAGTTCACGCTCGACGATGGCATGGGCGACCAGCGGCGTCGGTCGGTCGCGCGCTGGCATAATGACATCGAAGCCGTTGGCACACAACGTCCGGGCCAGTTCTTCGGCAAAGCCACGCGAGGTCTCACGCGCATCGTAGCCGACGACGACTGTTCCCTCGAGTCCCTCATCCTGTAGATACGTCGCGACGGCCTGTCCGACCATCCGAACCCGCGGCGTCGTAAACTCCTCGAGCGTCGCCCGCCAGCCATCAGTACCGAAGCTGATCGTCTCCATACACGTTCGTCTATGCCACCGGCGAAAAAGGCGACGTTGTCACACGGCAGCTGACACGAGTGGGCTGTTCGGACGGCTGGGCACTCGTCTCAGACGTCGACGGTGTCGAGCCGTTGTTCGAAAAGCCGCTCGCCCGTCTCATCGCAGGTCACGGCGACCACATCGTGTGCACTGCAGCAGGATTCGACGACGTCCTCGCCCATGCTGACCGTGCCGCCGGTCGGACACGTCTCGAGGAACATCCGGAGGCTGTTACAGATCCGACCTTTCGTCTCGGGGTCGTGGTCGTCCCAGACGGGTGTCCACGTCTCGAGAGCACGGCTGGCGGCGACGTCAGCGAGCAACGCAGCGCGGGATGGCCAGCGGCCGGCCACTCCCTGCTCGGAACGGAGGAGATAAGCGTCGTCGTGGCGCTCGAGGTCGAACGCCTCGGGATCAGCGTCGAATCCGAACGCGTCGATGGGGGCTGCAGCGTCGAGTCCCGAGTCGGTCAGGGCTTCGATCTGCTCGAACCACGACTCCTCGAACGACTCGGTGAGACAGAGGTCGTCTTTGTCGGCACACGGCTCAAGGATCTCGTGCTCGAGAAAGTACGTCTCGGGGTCGGTGACGACTGGTTCGGCGTCTGCAGCAGGCGTCTCTGCAGTAGCGACGTCCGAGTCGGTGGTGTTGGTCGCTGATGTGGCGGTACCCGCCTCGCCAGCGGACTCTTCGGTCTCGGTAGGTGCCGGGTCACTGTCGGCTGGTTCCGAGCGCTCGGCGCTGTGTGCCGAGCCAGGTTCCCCAGCACTGAAGCCGCTGGCGAGGTCAGGCTCTGGGTCCTTGCCGAACCAGCGCAGGACTCCGGGCGGCAGATACCGTTTCGTCAGTGTCGGTGTTCCGGGGACGAGATAGCCGCGCAGATAGATGAGGGCGATAGAGAACCCGACCGCGAGCAGTCCGCCGAGTCTGGACTTGCGTGCGATGAGCGAGCCGACCGCGCCGGCGATAAGGAGGTTCAGTATCGTACACGGTTCACATCGGTTCTCACCGGTGTACGCCGGCTGTTTGAGATCGTCGACGATGTCGATATCCATATGGTACCAAAAAAACGTGGTCGAGGAGTATCTGCTTTTTGCACCCATCACTACGCTAATGGGTTCATCCTCAACGACCTCATTCGAGGCCAATGAGTCGCTCTTTTTGCTGGCGTGTGAGTTGCTTGATCTCATACTCGCGAGACATCGCGGCCGATTTCGAGTCGAATCGCTCAGCGTAACGGAGTTCAACGGGTGTTCGACCACGGGTGTACTTTGCGCCCTCACCAGCGTTGTGTTCGCCAACCCGTCGCTCGAGGTCGGTCGTATACCCGGTATAGAGCGAGCCATCGGCACACTCGAGTACGTACACGGCATGATCAGACATGTCCTGGCGGACGTACGGCGGAGACAGATTTCGGTCCACCGATTCAGCGATCCGTCACAGGGACAGTTGTGAGGGGCGCAGGACGATCATACCGAGGCGGGAAAAGCAACACGCAGTGGGGGCACGTGGTGATTGGGTTCGGTTCTCGGGAGGGATCAAGCGCCGCGAGCGCGTTCTTTCGCGGCTTCTGCGATCCCAGCATTGGCCGAGCAACTAACACACGCGCGGATTTCGCCGTTCTGGTCGGCAAACACACGCGCAAAGCGCTCGGAGACGTGCGCGCCGCAGTGGTCACACTTGGGCATTGGACAGTGGTCACACCGGCCGAAGCCGGTACCACAACCTACCCGGTGAATAGGTAAATAAGCTTCTCCAAACAGAGTTTGGCTTTTTGATCTGCACATAATATTTTCTGGAATCGGCACACGAGTTTCGGTTATAACTGTCACTGGTTCGACAATCGATCAATACTACCGGTATAGGGTACCGAATCCAGTGCCGGCATCGAGAACGCGACACGACTGGTGTCTCGTCGAAAGCGATGTACTCCCGTTTCAGCCGTATCCGTGACCGCTCGAGATGGTGACCGATCACCGTCGTATCGATGAGGGTGACTGTCAAGAGGTGAGAAACCCAGTCGATAGTGGCGATTACGGCGACGACGTTGCGAGAGACAAACACAGACGGCCGAGAGGCGAAGTACGCACGGATCCGACACCGCGCGCGAGCGGGATTCTTCCCGCCGACAACGGTCAAATCGAGGTCGGTAGCTCATCAAACATATACTTTCCGGTGGTTGGTGCCGTCGAAACAGGCGGGTCAACCGCTGCAGACACCGTATTCCCGAAAGTAACCAGAGCATTTATATTGGGGAAAGAGGAACCCGTACATCGTATGGCAGATCTTATCGTCAAAGCCGCCGTAAAGGAAGCGCTCGATGACAAGAACGTCGCTTCGGACTTCTACGAAGCACTCGACGAGGAAGTCGACGAGCTTCTCGAGGACGCTGCACGACGTGCAGAAGCAAACGACCGGAAGACGGTCCAGCCCCGCGACCTGTAAGGCTCGCCACTCGAGTATTTTTTATTGACGCTACGGTAGAGAGCCGTTGGCTCGGCTGTCGTCGAAAACGGAGTGATGCGGACTGCTGTACCGGTGTACCGCAGGACTGGTCGTGGTCGCGTCGAACTGACTGATAGCGATCCGTATGAGGGAGTTACTGCTGTCGACCGTCGAGGTACTCTTTCGTTCGCCCGAGGACGACGTGGTCGGCCGACTGTAGCTCCTCGACCGAGGCCGAGCCGGTGACGAACATCGCCGTTCGGAGTTCGAGTTCGAGCGTCTCGAGCAAGTCGACAACAGCCTCGGTTCCCTGCCCCGCAGGCCGGAGGAACGGCTTTGCGAGGCCGCCAGCGCGGGCACCGAGCGCGATCGCCTTGGCGATATCCAGTCCCGACCGGACACCGCCGCTGGCGATGACACAGTCGTGGATCGAAGCGGCCTCGTGTGTGCTCACCGCCGTTGGGACGCCCCAGGCGCGAAAGAGCTGTCCGATCGCTTCCTGTCGGTCAGCGCCGACGGCGGCCGCCCGGTAGGACTCGATGCCGGACCACGTCGTGCCGCCCTGTCCGGCGACGTCGATCGCATCGACGCCGGCGTCGGCGAGTCGCGTCGCCGTCTCCCGAGAGATACCGTTTCCAGTCTCTTTGACGACGATGGGGACTGAGAGGTCGGATGCGATCTGCTCGATTTCGGCCAGACAGCCACGGGCGTCGACGTCGCCTTCGGGCTGGACGGCTTCCTGTAAGAAGTTCAGATGGATCGCCATCGCGTCGGCGTCGATCATCTCGACGGCTTGTTCGACGTCGTCGACGTCGTACTCGAGCAACTGTGCCGCGCCGACGTTGCCATAGAGGAAGGCGTCGGGAGCGACGTCTCGGACGACTGTGTAAGACTCGAGCAGCGCCTCATCGTCGAGTTCGATGCCGGCACGCTGGCTGCCGACACCCATGGCGACGTTCATCTGCTGGGCGGCTTCAGCGAGATTGCGGTTGATTTTCGTCGTGTTCGGGTGGCCGCCGGTCATGCTTTCGATGACGATTGGGGCCGCCAGCTCGTGGCCGAACAGCGTCGTCGATGTGTCTATCTCGTCGCGATGGATCTCCGGAAGCGCATCGTGAACGAGCTCGATATCGGCGAACCCCGTTCCCGAGGTTTCGACGTCCTCTTCTTCGATAATTCGGATATGATCGTCTTTTCTGTCGGATGTCTCGGGCATCGAATCGTCTCCAGTGGAAAATAGCATGAGGAGGTTGAAAAGGTGTCCATCGACGCGTGTCGAGTGGCGCTGTCTCAGCCGAGACCGACTGGCGTTTTTTCACCCATGCTAGTGTACGACGGATATGTTCCACCCGTTACGAACGTTACTGATCGCGTTCGGAATCGCCGAGATCGCGAAACCACAGCCAGTGATCAACGCCTGCGAGCGAATCGGCCTCGAGAACGCCGAGGAGGCAGAGCTCAGACCGTGGGCGCTCTGGGGAGCCCGACTCGAGGGTGCCCTGTTCGTCTGGCTACTCGCTCGACGGGAGTCGGGCTGGACACCCGCCAGCTGGCTGCTTGGGATCGCCGGCGTCGTACTCGTCGTCCTCCCGCAGCCGATCATCGACTACAGCCAGCAGCTGGTCTACGCGAACGCCGACGACCTCAAGTTGAAACCGGTGGTGAAACCCACGGCCCGCCTGCTCGGCGTGTTGTATCTGTTCGTTGTCGCGCTCTCGGCGTCGGGCACCGAACCCGACGACAGCGAAGACGTGATCGAGCAGCGTACATGATGCGAGCAGTGGCGACCGGGTTCGGACTGCTCGAGGTCACCTACGAGAACCCCGAGGCACTCGAGACGAAATCGTAGGCAATACCGGCAACGCGGCTCCTCGGGACACTCGACGTGGCCGCCGGCGTGTTCGCTGACCGTGGGGCCACGCGGGAAGATGAGCCCCGCACAGCGCAGTCGCCACCAGAACAGTAGCGGTCAGTACTCCCGCACGTCGACGCCGTCGGCCGCCCCGACGTAGGTCTCGTCGGCTAGCCCGACGAACAGGCCGTGTTCGACGACCCCCGGAAGCCGCGAGAGCTGCGTTGCAAGCGTCTCCGGCTTCTCGATCGGGCCGAACGCACAGTCAACAACGAGGTTCCCGTTGTCCGTGACGACCGGCCCGTCTTTGTGTTCGGCGTCGCGAAGCGTCGGCTCGCCGCCGAGGTCGCGGATTCGGTCGGCGGCGACGGTGTGGGCGTCGGGAATGACTTCGACCGGGACCGACCGCTCGAGCACCGACTCGAGTTTCGAGGGGTCGGCGACGACGATAAATCGGTCGGCCGCCGAGTCGACGAGTTTCTCGCGGGTGTGTGCAGCGCCGCCGCCTTTGATCAGCGCGCCGTAGCCGCTCGCGTCCGGGTCGTCGGCGACCTGATCCGCACCGTCGATCGCGAGATCGACGCCGTCGACTGCGTCGAGTGTCGTCAACGGAATTCCTGCCTCGAGCGCCCGCCGGCGGGACTGAAACGAGGTCGAGATTCCCTGTACCTCGAGGCCGTCGTCGACGGCCCGTCCGATCGCGTCGATCGCGTAGGCGGCCGTCGAGCCGGTTCCAAGCCCGACGACGAACCCGTCTTCGACGGCTTCGGCTGCGCGTTCACCAGCGCGTCGCTTCGCTGTGTTTGATCCGCCCTCCGTCTTCATGCGTTGTACGGCGCACGGCGACGGGAAAAACGTTGCAATATCGTGGCCGTCCACAGCCACACGGAGTGTGTCCGATCGAAAATTATCAGAAACGATATTACTCCTGTTTGGCTCGAGGTTTTTTCGTCGCGGCTGTATACGAGTCAGTATGGCAACACCCGCAACCGAGGGAGAGCCCGGAACCGGGACAGCAGTCTCCCTCGAGAACGTTCGCAAGATCTACCAGCTCGGCGAGCCGGTCCACGCGTTGGACGGCGTCAGCCTCGAGATTCCACGCGGGTCGTATACGGCGATCATGGGTCCGAGCGGGTCAGGGAAATCGACACTGATGAATCTCGTGGGCTGTCTCGACACGCCGACGGATGGCACTGTCGTCGTCGACGGACAGGACGTCGCTGCACTCGACAGCCGGGAACGAACCACGCTTCGTGGGACGACGGTCGGCTTCGTCTTCCAGACGTTCAATCTCATGCCCAGGCTGACCGCCCTCGAAAACGTCGCGCTCCCGCAGCTGTTTCAGGACGTCGATCGCGCCGAGCGACGCGACCGGGCCCGGGAGTTGCTCGAGCGAGTCGGCCTCGCCGATCGAGCAGACCACCTGCCAAACGAGCTGTCGGGCGGTCAGCGCCAGCGGGTGGCGCTCGCTCGCGCGCTGGTCAACGATCCCGCGATCGTGCTTGCTGACGAACCTTCTGGAAACCTGGATACGGAGACCGAAGCCGACATCCTCGACCTCTTTGCGGAGTTTCACGAGGCCGGGACGACGATGGTCGTCGTCACCCACGAACGTCACGTCGCCGAACGTGCCGAACGGATCGTGCACCTCCTTGATGGGAAAATAGAGCGTATCGAGGACCTCGAGGACACGGGTAGCGGAGCCTCGAGTCACGCCGGGAGCGAGGCGAGTTCCTGATGCGGCCACTCGAGAGCCTGCGGCTTTCGTGGCGTTCGATCCGCGGGCACAAACTTCGGTCGTCGCTGACGACACTCGGGATCATCATCGGTATCGCGGCCGTGATCACGTTCGTTACGCTGGGGGCGAGCCTGCAGGCAGGCATTATCGGCGACATCAGCCCCGACGATCAGCGCAACAGCTACGGCTGGGCTGCCGATCCTGATACCGAAGGCGGCCCACTCGCCGGCGCTCAGCCCGTGTTCAGTCAGAACGATCTCGAGACACTGGACGCTGACGACGATATCGAGGCGGCCTACGGCTATATGCCGTTATCGACGCAAGCGCTCGTCTACGAGGGGGAGATATCACCCCAAAGTGACGCCTTGGTCGCGGCCGGCCCGCCGTATATCAGGGAGGATACGCTTGAGGAGGGCCGCCAGTTCGAGCAGGGCGAACGCGAGGCGGTCATCAACCCGGCTGTCGCCGGACAGTTCGAGGAGGACGTCAGCGTCGGCGACGAGCTTACCATCGCCTTACAGGGTGGCCAACAGACGACCGTCACTGTCGTCGGAATCACCGACACCTCCGAGGGGTTGAGCCCGTTCGAAGGGTTCGAGCCGTCGCCGCGTGTCTACGTGCCGACGGATCCGTACTACACCGAAGACGCTGCCGGTGCGCTCCCGGGTGGGATCGGTGACGAAGACGGGGCAGACACCCCGATGGGTGAGGACGCACTGTTCCTTGCGATCGTCGTCGAAGCCGAATCAGCCGACGAGGCGGCGGTCGATCGCGCCCAGGAGAGCGCGATCGCGTATCTCGAGAGCGACGAGTCGGACGCGGGCGAACTGCTGGGTGATGACCTCGAGATAACGCTGCAGACGAGCGCAGATCTCCTCCAGCAGCTTCAGGACGTCCTCGACCTGTTACAGAACTTCATCGTCGGAATCGCAGCAATCTCGCTTGTGGTGGGTTCGATCGGCATTGCCAACATCATGCTCGTCTCCGTGACCGAACGAACCCGCGAGATCGGGATTATGAAAGCGATCGGCGCCCAGAACCGAGAAATACTAGGGCTGTTCCTGGCCGAAGCGGTGATTCTCGGCGTGATCGGAGCAGTCTTTGGGACGGTGCTTGGTCTTGTCGCCGGCTATCTGGGCGTGTGGTACATCGACCTGCCGCTGGTCTACCCATACGAGTACGTCGCGCTGGCGATCGCCGTCGGGATTCTCGTCGGGATCGCCTCGGGGCTGTACCCGGCCTGGAAAGCGGCACGAACGGACCCGATCGACGCACTCAGATACGAGTGAGCTGACGATCCGCGACGGAGAGGGGACATTACCGTTGGTCTCGCCCGGTATCGCGGTCACGACTCGAGTCGTCTGCATCCGTGTCAAATCGATCCATCTCGCGGTCGTGGTCCTCGGGTCGGTCTGACCGCGGTCTTGGCGGTTGCGTCGGCTCGATCGATCCCGATCGACCCGTCGATGGCGAGAAGCCGATCGCCCGTCGCGTTCGGACGTGCTGGTCTGGATACTCTCGAGCGAGATATGCGCCAAGATAGCCACCAAACAGCGACAATCCGACCGTATAAACGAACAGGACTGAGACGAACACGAGGATTGCAAGCGCCACAACGGCGAACCCTTCGATCGGAGCTGCAGCGATCCCCATTCCGAACCCGAGGGCGCTGAGCCCGATAATTGCAAGGCCGGCAAACGGCAGAAACGTGATCGCACCTGCGAGCGCGCCGACGATCGCTCCCTCGCGAACGTCTGGCCCCTCGAGAAAGCCCGCAACGACGCCCCCGATGACAGTCGAGAGTGGGATAAACGAGAGGACGATCCCAACGACGGCACCGATGACGGCGTTAATGAGCGTTTTTGTGGTTGACATACGACATAAACGAGCGGGATGGCGAAAAATGATGGGGGACAGCGACCCGACTCAGTCGTCAGCCGGACGTGAACCGGACTCTTCGGGTTTCGTCATCGTGGTCTCGGTTCCGGCGTGTTCCTCTGGCGGCTCCTCGGGTTCGGCCTCAACAAGGTCACTGAACGTGGCCTCGCCGTTGACCTCGTCCGAGAGGAGATCAACTGCCTCAACGAAGACGGCGACAATCAGCGGGCCGACGACGATCCCGATCGCGCCGAGTGTGAACAGGCCGCCGGTGAAGCCGACGAAGTAGAGACTTCCAGGCAGGCCGGCGGAGCGACGGGCAAGTCGTGGCCGGACGCCGACGTCGGGGAACCAGGCGACGAGCCCAATTCCGAGGACGCCGACGAGAACGGCCGCAGCGAGCTCGCCGACAGCGACGTGATAGATCGAAATCGGGAGAATCAGCAGGCTTGGACCGATGATCGGCACGAACTGCAAGATCGCCGCAACGATCGCGAGCGTAAAGGCCGCTTCGTAGCCGAGCAACCAGAACAGCGGGTAGCCGATGATCAGCGTCGCGACCGACGTCGCAAGCTGGAGGACATAGATCGCATACAGCGTCTCGCGGGCGCGTTTGGCGAGCGCGTAGACGACGTCGCGATACTCGTGTGGGATCGGCGCGATCGCGGCCCGCCCAGCCGCATCACCCTTGAGCAAGAGTGCAAACAGCAGGATAACAAAGAGTGCGAATTTGATCGCAAGCACCGGCAGCGCCGAGGCAAACGAGACTGCAATACTGCTCAGCGCGTCGAGTGCGGGTGCCTGAATTTCGGCGATGTCGACCGTGTACGTCATGTCGAACGCCGTGATCGGAACCGATCGAGGGAGATCCTCGATGATGGACATCACCTGATCGACGCGGAAGTACAGCGTGACGAGAATCGGCGAGAAAACGGCGACGGCGCTGGCAAAGCCGATCAGCGTTGCGGCAGCCGCCGCGGTCCACTCCGAGAAGCCGCGTCTGACCAGCCAGCCCTGCACTGGCAACAGAACGTAGGCGACCGTCAGCGCGAACAGGATCGTGCCGAGTACCTCGAGCAAGATTGCGCCAGTTACGAGCCCGAGTAGCACGACGATCCCCCCGAGCACGTATCGGCGAGTCCGGTCTGCAGTCGCGTTCGGATTCGCTGTCACACCCATGGCTCACACTGCTGCGATAAAACCTTTCTGTGCAACAGAAGGTTGGGAACGAGCCTTATGTCTCGACTGCATACATCCGGTGAATGGACCGCCGGACGGCCGTTCGGACAATTGGAACAGCAGGCGTCGGCGCAGTGGCTAGCCTCGCTGGCTGTCTCACCAGAAACGGCGATGATGAGCCACCGAACGGCCCCGAAAACGGCGACCCAGAGCCTGATGAGCCAGAGTACGATGGCACGCTCCGAATCGCCACCTACCGATCGATGGTCACGGGACCGAATCCGGCCGGTCCGTGGCTCGAGGAGGCGTTTTTAGAAACGTATCCCGATGCCGACCTCGAGTGGATCGTTCCGGAGAAGGGTGTCGAACACTACGTTCGACGCGGCGAGTACGGTGCTGAGATCGATGTCGACGTCCTCCTCGGATTCACCGTCGGCGATCTCGCGCGGATCGACGACAGCCCTGGAGAGGGTGCGTTGCTCCGTGAGCTCAATCTCGATCGGATCGACAGGAGCGAGCGTCTCCGCGATGAACTCGAGTGGGGCGATCCACACAGCCGCGCACTCACCTACGACACGGGATACGTCAGCCTCGTCTACGACGAGACCGTCGTTGACGCACCCGAAACGTTCGACGACTTGCTCGAGCCAGCGTACGCAGAGACGCTGTTAGCCCAACATCCCACCCACTCCATGCCAGGCCAGGCGTTCTTGCTGTGGACGATCGACGCGATGGGAGTGGAAAACGCCCTCGAGTACTGGGAAGAGCTCGTGGCAAACGGCGTCGAGATACGTGACTCCTGGAGCGACGCCTACTACAACGCCTATCTGGACGAGCATCGACCGATGGTGGTCTCTTACTCGACCGATCCCGTCTTTGCGGCGGTCGAAGAGCGCGACCCCGAGCGCCACCAGGTCGCGTTCCTGAACGAGCAAGGGTATGCAGTTCCCGAAGGGATGGGGATTTTCGACGCGACGATGGAGCCCGATCTCGCCTACGCGTTTCTCGAGTTCCTCCTCACTGATGAGGCCCAGCTCGAACTCGCCCGACGGAACGTCCAGTTTCCGGCCGTCGACGACGTCGGCCCCCGACCACTGTTCGAAGAAGCGGCGCGCGAACCACCAGCGTCGGTTGCAACGAGCTACACCGAACTTCGCGGGCAGATCGACGAGTGGCTCACAGGCTGGACAGATCGATTCGAGGCAGAACGGACCGATGCGACGTGACTGATCGGCATGGGTGGGTTGCCAGCGCTCGAGCCCAACGACTCTGCCTTCCGTCACGAATTCCCTCAAACTGAGAACAGACAGCGTTACTAAAGTGGGAGAGTAGCCGACTGCTCGATAACAACGCTGGTGCTCGAGCGAGCGCCGGTCGTCCACAATCTGGACACGCCGTCGAGTCAGACGATCCATGAACGAATACAGCCTCCTCATCGCGGTCGCAAACACCGCAACACTGCTCACTGGTGGCGCCGTTGCACTGCTCGCTTACCGAGCCTTTCGGCGAACTGGATCAGGGGCGTTACGCGCAGTCGCCATCGGCTTCAGTTTTATCGTCGTCGGCTCGCTGGGCGGTGCAATCGCCCACCTCTTCGGGGGAAGCGTCGCACTCGGCGTGACGATCCAGAGTTCGTTCACCGCTGGAGGATTCATGATCTTGTTGTACTCGCTGTATGCCAAGACGACGACAACGACGACAGTGACGTTGCGCCGCTCCGACTGAGACAGCGCCAACAGCCACTCGGCCAGACGACGACAACGACGAGCAGACGCCTCGAGAGCTGACTACGACCCCGACTCGAGTCGAGATCGGAACCGCTCGAGGCCGAACTCGAGCATATCGGGACTCACCGTCTGGAACTCGCCGTCGTCGGGCAGATACGACTGCACGGAATCCCAGCTCTCGCGAGCGTACCGTTCGTCCAGCAAGACACGAACACCGATGTCCTCGGGCGAGCGGATAACGCGACCGATCGCCTGTCGAGCCTTCCTGACGGCGGGGATCGTTAGCGCATACGTAAAGCCGTCCCCGAACGCGTCGTCGTAGGCTCGTCGCACAGCTTTGGTTCGTGGACTCGAGGTGTTGACGATCGGCACACCACAGATAACAGCCGCGGAGAGCCGGTCGCCGCTGTAGTCGACGCCCTCAGTCAGGGTGCCGCGAAGACTCGTAACGAGAGTCTTCCCCTCGCCCGCGAAGAACTCGTGTTTGAGCGATTGGGTCGTCTCATCGTCGCTTGCAGCGTCGAGCAACACCGGTTTCTCGAGGCGAGCCTCGAGTTGACCGGCGATCCACTCGGCCTCGGCGTAGCTTGGCATTCCGACGAGGACGTTGCCCGGCAGGCGGCCGATTCTCGAAATCGCATCGGTGTACGCCGCTCTGGTTGGGTTTTCCTCACCCGGTCTCCCGCGGTTATCGTAGGTAAATTTCGGGACGGACACCGCGAAGCTCTCGCGGTTTTCCGCGGGGAAGTGTAACCCGTAGCGTCGCTCGACGACGGGTCTGTCTTCCTCGCGAGCGAGATAGTCGAGACCCGTCACTTCGGTGAACGCGTCCATCGGCTCCAGCGTTGCACTCATGAGAATTCCGCCGCCAAAGGATCCAAGCCGGTCACCGATCGCGTCGCTTGGCACGCAGTTGTGCAGAGCGAGTCGGGCGCTGTAAGCCCGGCGCCAGGAGTCGGCTGGCTCGGTTTCGTCCCACGTGCGCTCGAGTTCGATCTCGCGGAAGTAGTCGGTATGGTCTCGTCGGTACCACTCCCCGAGGATGCGACCCACCGCGGGCGCAGCACGGGTTCGGTCTTCTTCTTCAGCCTCGTTCAAAATCCGTTCGACGACGGCTCCGACGGATTCGGCGCGGACCCACTCGGCGTCGCTGTGGCCTGCCTCGCGCGCCCACGCGGTGAGTTCGTCTTCTGCCGGCTCGGCTGGATCGCGAAGCGGAATTTCTGTATCGGAAAGCTCGTGGAGATTTGACCGCCACCCTCTGTGATTTCGTTCGAGATACGCCGTCACTCGACGATCGAGTTCCTCCCGGAGGTCGCGGATGAACTCGAGGGTACGGTTGAGTTCCTCGAAGGAGACGTCGCTGTCGTCCAGTTCCGCGCGCACGAGGTCGGCGTCGGCCGTCTTCGAGCCACCCTCGGCATGTCGACCTTCGCGTTCGAACGTTATCGGTTGGATAACTCTCGAGAGTTCGGTCTCGGCGTCGCGCAGCGTCGTGTCGGCGACGCCGTCACTGACGAGATCGCGCACGCGCGGCTCAAGCATATGCGCCTCGTCACAGACGACGAACGTCGAGTCATCGAGCAACGCGCCGGTAAACGAGCCAGTCGTCCGCGGGTCGAACGCGTGATAGTAGTTCCCGAGCACGACCTCGGCGTGGCCGAGGACGGCCCCCATGATCGAGTGCGGACAGCTGCCATGAGCTACTGAGCGTGCGACGAGATCCTCGGGCGTGATCATGCCGGCCTCGGTGAAATCGTAGGGAATCGCCTCGCTCGCGTCGCCGTCACTGCCTTCCTCGGGGAGATCCTCGAGATACTGGGCATAAAATGGGCAGTACTCTGTTTCGGCACCGACGGGGCCGCCGTCCGAGTAGGTCGGCATCTCCGGGGGGTAGGCAGCCGTCTCGCCGGCAGTCTCGAGAAACCGCCCGCTCGGACCGGAGCGGCCGCTGTCAGCGAGGCCGGTCTGTTGTTGGCGTGCGCTTGCGGCGAGGCTTGCAGCGGTCGTCTCGCCTCCCTCGCCGGAGAGATCACGAGTTCGATCCCGCAGCGTCTCACAGCGGTCGTAGACGTTGCCGTCGTCGATCCCACCCGCCCCTTCGCGGTTGTACGGACAGACGTCGGCCTTGCCAACGAGGGTGAGCCCCGAAACCGGAGTCCAGTCGTCGGGCAGGTTCTCGTTGATCGTCTCGAGGTCGGCTTCGAACTGGCGCAGTTGCTGTTTGACGCTCGTGAGCACGAACACCCGCTCGTAGTCGGTCTCGGGATCGCGCACGAGGTCGATCCCCGCCGTGAGCGCGATCATCGTCTTGCCGGTGCCACAGGCCCCCTCGACGACGGTGTAGCCGTCGTCTCGAGCGGTGTCGATCGTTGTCTCGATGCCGTCGACCTGCTCGTCGTAGGGCTCGGCGTGGCCGAAGATCGAGCGCCAGTCCGTCATGTCTCCCGTACTCATCGTCGGTCCTGCATAGCGTTGACGGAGTGTGTTGGCCGCGTCATCGGTTATAAACCTTCGTCGGTGTCGACTTGGTCTCGCAGCTGGGTCAAATTCGGCAACCGACCGTCGGTACCACCGGGAGCGTGTGTAGGGGTGTCACTTTAATTCGGTGAGCCCCTAGTATAGCTATGAAAGTCCCCAAATCCCTCCGGAACGTCGATGACGGCGGCGCAGTCGTTCGAACCCTCGAGTACGAAGACGGCAGCGTCATCGCGGTCGACTTCGGAACCTCGGCTTCCGATATCGCCGTCGATATCGTCGGCTCGATAGCGATTATCGTCACCGACGACGAGCAGTTCGAGTTCGAACTGCCGCCGGAAGCCAGCGACGTCTCGGTCCACAACGGCGTGTTGACGATCGAGGACTGACGCCAGTCCTGCCGTCGACACCGGACTGAGACGCAGCCACTAGCACTGACACGCATCCCCGAGTGCGAAATCGGCTCGAGCGAAACACAACGCATTCCCCTGCTGCGACGGTAGGTCCAGTATGAGCGATTCCACTGACACTGACAGCGACGTCGATGTCGAGCGCTGGCGCGACGAACTCGAGTCGAAACGCGACGAGAAAGACGACTTCTTCGCCGAGCACCCGCAGTCGCCGATCCCACCCGAGGAACGCGACGCGTTCGACGGCCTCGAGTACTTCACGCCGGACCCGGAGTACCGCGTGACCGCGACCGTCGAGGCCCACGACGACCCCGACGTCGTGTTGATGGAGACGAGCGCGGGCCGAGAGATGCGCTATCTGCGCGTGGCGACCCTCGAGTTCGACTTAGAGCGCGAGGACGAGGCCCTCGAGGACGGCACCTACGAACTCGCGGCGTACCAACTCGAGAGTCCGAACGAGGAACCGCTGTTTATCCCGTTCCGCGATAAGACGACCGGCCAGCAGAGCTACCAGGGCGGCCGCTACATGGAACTGTCGCCGGATCAGGACCCCGCAGATGGCGACGAACTCGTCGTCGATTTCAACCTGGCGTACTCGCCGTTCTGTGCCTACAGCGAGACGTTCGACTGCCCACTCCCACCGGAAGAAAACTGGCTCGAGATAACGATTCCGGCCGGCGAGCGATTCGAGTAGAGGGTGGCTTCCACTCGAGTCTCAGCTTGAAAACCCACCGAGGGAGGCGTGGCTCGAGTCGAAAGAAAGGGGTTGCCAGTCGGCGGGGTGTCGAGTCGAAATTAGGGGGCGACGCCGACAGTAAGCAGCGTGCCGAGTTCGCGGTAACGTTCGACCATCGCCTCGCGAGCATCCCAGTCGTCGGTCGGGAACGCATCCGCATCGGGGATCGTGATCTCACGATCCGGAACGTGGTCCTGTTCGGCAACGTAGAGGCCGGCGTCGCGAAACGCTTCTCGGTACTGATCGCGATCCCAGCGAGTCATCTCGATCGAGATGTTTGCTTGCCACTCGTGGGAGTAGATATTCTCTTCGTAGTAGTTGACCGCACAGTAGAACGTTCCACCAGGCCGGAGAACTCGGGCAATCTCCTCGAGGGTTTGATGCGGGTCCGCAGCGTAGTAAAAGGCCTCCATCGACCAGACGTGGTCGATCGAGTCGTCGGCGAACGGGAGCGAACCGAAATCGCCGACGACGTAACCGACCTGCGGATCGTCGGTGTAGTCGGCGGCGTTTCGGGTCATCTCGGGGGAGCCATCGAGCCCGTAGACCGCACTCGCATCGTAGGTATCCCGCAGGGCACGGCCGGCGTAGCCGCTGCCACAGCCCATATCGAGGACGACGTCGCCGGCTTCGACCGGCATCCGCGCGAGCGCGTGTTTGGCAGTGTGCCAGTGGCGCGCTTCCATTCCCTTGTCACGTCCTTCCGTAGCCCAGTCGTCGAACTCCTCGCGAACGCTCATATCGAGCGATTCGTCCGCGCGTGACTAAACGGGTTCGACCCTCGGCAAGTCAACCACCGACACATTCTTTAGGATAGCCTAAAAAGACACGTCTCGGAGGGTTTAGGTCAGCCGAAAACCCGTGGGCATCCGGGTTTCATCGACCAACCAGCTCCTGCTTCCTTCGCCCTTCATCTACTGTACCGTGTAATTTCGGAAGGTATTTATGTTTTAGGTCGGCCTAAAACTAGATATGCCAGAACACGACGACACGACATCGGGGACGAGTTCGGCGATCGGCCGCCGACGCTTTATCGCCACCACGGTTGTCTCCGTGGCTGCGGTTACGGGGCTTGCGGGCTGTCTCGGCGGAGCGAGAGAGGACCCCTTCGACGACTACGGACCACAGGGGTCGCCCGTCGAAGCCAGTGCCGTCTCCTGGGACGATCTCGGCGACCTCGAGGGCGAGCTGGTGATCTACTCGGCGCGAACCTCAGACCAGATCAACCCGCTTTTCGGGCGGATCGAAGACGAGTACGACGACTTCGAGATCAGCATCGACTACGACGACGAGGGCGACCAGCTGGCGAGTCTCCTCGAGGAAGGGGAAAACAGCCCGGCCGATCTCTTCTACACGCAGTCCTCGGGTGAACTCGCACAGGTGAAAGACAACGAGCTCGCACGCGACCTCCCCGACGACATCGTCGACGCCGTCGAGGACAACTACCGCGACACCGACGGCCAGTGGACGGGTGCCTCCGGTCGCGTTCGTGCCGTCCAGTACAATACGAACCACTTCAATGGCGACGAGCTTCCCAACGACATCTTCGCGTACGCGGAAGACGAGCAGTTCAGAGACGTCATCTCGACGCGTCCGAACTCCGGGACCTTCCGTTCGTTCATCGTCGCGATGATCGAAGAAGAAGGCGAAGATCGCACTCGTGAGTGGGTCAGGGCAATGGTCGACGACCAGAAAGCGACGCTGTACAACGGGGGAACGGAACAGGCCGAGGCCGTCGCGGACGGTGAACAGGAGATCGCCCTCGGTAACCAGTACTACGCCGGACGCATCCTCGAGAACGATCCTGACGCACCGATCGACGTCGCTTTCACCCGAAACGACCCCGGCTGTCTGTTCAACGTCTCCGGGGTCGCGATCCTCGAGGGCGCACAGACGCCGAACCTCGCCGCGGAGTTTACCCGCCACCTCCTCGCGAGGGAAGGCCAGGAGTTCTTCGTCGAAACGAACGGCGAGTACCCCGTCCTCGAGGGCGTCGAGTACGTCGGCGACCTGCCGACTCTCGAGGAGATCGACCCCCTCGAGTTCGACCTGAACAAGCTCGGGGACACCGAACACGTCAACGACCTCCTGCGTGAAGAGGGGATGCTCTGAGCTCGGACAACACCGCAGTTGTCGGGGACGGAACCGCTGTTGTCACCACGATCGACCGGGACCACTGTTTTAGGAAAGCCTAAATCCCTCCGGGATCACCTATTGGATGTCTACCGTGGGATCGAATCGCCTCGAAAACCTAGCGAGTGTGAACGAAGACCAGTCCTCAGCCGCCTTACTCGTCTTCAGTGGACTGATCGCCGTCGCCGTCGCCTCGCCGCTTATCTGGATCGTCCTGCGAGCGTTACAGGTCGATCCGGGACGGGCCGTGTCCCTCGTGTTCTCGACTCGAACCGCCGAGATTCTGGGGACGAGCCTCGGCCTGATGGCCGGGGTAACGGTGCTCTCGATTCTCATCGGAGTTCCACTAGCAGTCCTGACGACGCGGACGGACCTTCCCTATCGACGGCTGTGGACGATCGTCGCCGCCTTGCCGCTCGTGATCCCGAGTTACATCGGGGCGTTCGCGTTCGTCTCCGCGTTCGGGCCCCGCGGCGAGTTGAGTTCCGTGTTCAGTCTCGGCCTCCCGGACGTTCAGAACCTTCCCGGTGCAGTGCTCGTGATTACCCTCTATACGTATCCCTACGTCTTCTTGACGACGCGGGCGGCACTGCTCTCGATGGACTCGTCACTGGTCGACGCCGCCCGGACACTGAACGCCGACCGCCTCGAAGCCTTCCGCCGGGTGACCCTGCCACAGATCCGCCCGGCGATCGCCGCGGGCTCGCTGCTTGTCGCCCTCTATGCGATTTCGGACTTCGGGACGCCGGCGTTCATGCAGGTCACCGTCTTCACGAGCGCGATCTACTGGGAGTTCGGCGCGTTCAACGTGGAGTATGCGGCCTTGCTGTCCTTGCAGTTGCTCGCCGTAACCGCCGTCGTGTTGCTGATCGAAGCGAAAGTCGGCAGAGACGAGGACGCGAGCGGCGGCGGAGCAAGTGGCGCACGGATCCGGCTTGGCAAGTGGAAGTGGCCCGCGATGGGTGGCGTCGCAACGCTCGGTATCGTGACACTGGTCGTTCCGGTCGCGATCTTCGGAATGTGGGTTGTTCGCGGGACGGGCGGTGACGCGCCGTCGTACGCCTTCGAGTGGGGCTATGCGATCAATTCCGTCTACCTCGCCGCGCTGGCGGCACTGATCGCGTGTATCCTCGCGCTTCCCGTCGGCTACCTCTCGGCGCGCTCTGACTCGACGCTTGCCCGGCTCTTCGAGCGGGGGACCTACGTCGGTTTCGCGGTCCCGGGGATCGTCATCGGGCTCGCACTCGTGTTCTTCGGCGCGAACTACGCCTCGTGGGTCTACCGGACCGTGCCACTGCTGGTGTTCGCCTACGTTGTCCGCTTTCTCCCACAGGCCGTCGGCACCACGCGCACGTCCGTCCTCCAGGTCGACAAAAAGCTCCCGGAGGCCGCACGGACACTCAACGCGGGTCAGATCGAGACTTTCCGTCGGGTTACCTTGCCACTGATCGCGCCAGGGGTCGTCGCCGGCGGCGTCCTTGTCTTCCTGACCACGATGAAGGAACTTCCTGCGACCCTAATGCTTCAGCCGATCGGGATGGAGACCCTGGTAACGCTCATCTGGAGCGCCCACGGAACCGCCCACTACCGCTACGCCGCACTCCCGGCGCTCATCCTCGTTCTCATCTCGGGGCTCTCGATGCTCGTCTTGCTACGACAGGAGGACAACGATGTCAACTGATAACCAACTCTCAAAGCACGGGGAACCGACGACCGACGAACAGACCGCCGCGAGAACGAAGACCTCGAGTCAGACCATCCTCGAGGTCGCCGGCGTCACGAAACGCTTCGGCGCGGAAACAGCAGTCTCCGAACTCTCCCTTTCGGTCCGGGACGGGGAGTTTCTGACCTTCCTCGGCCCCTCCGGCTGTGGGAAGACGACGACCCTTCGCCTGATCGCGGGTCTCGAGCGCCCCGACGAGGGGCGGCTCGACCTCGACGGCAACCGCGTCGCCGACCCCGAGAGTGGAACGTTTGCCCCGCCCGAAAACCGGGACGTCGGCGTCGTCTTCCAGGATTTCGCACTCTTTCCCCACATGACCGTCGGCGAAAACGTCGCCTTCGGCCTCCAGGAGTTAGACGACGACAGCACGGACAACCGCGTCACTGAGTTACTCGAGCTCGTCGGACTGGCCGACAAAGAGGAGGCCTACCCGGAGACCCTCTCTGGGGGGCAACAACAGCGCGTCGCACTCGCCCGCTCGCTTGCACCCGAACCCGACGTCCTCTTGCTCGACGAGCCGTTCTCGAACCTCGATGTCGATCTCCGCGTCGAGATGCGCGAGGAAGTACGGCGAATCGTCAAGGAGGCGGGTGTTACGACCATCTCCGTCACCCACGACCAGGAAGAAGCGTTGTCGATCTCTGATCGGGTCGCCGTCATGAGCGATGGCCGACTCCAGCAGGTCGACACTCCTGAAGCGGTGTTCCAGCGGCCGAAATCTCGATTCGTCGCCGAGTTCCTCGGTCACGCGAGCTTTCTGTCCGGCGACGTCGACGGCGACCGCGTCCGAACCACGCTCGGCCCGATCGGTCGGGACCGAATCCACGGCCTCTCAGTCGAATACGACCGAACCGAAATCGACGTTCTGGTCCGCCCTGATGACCTCCTGGCTCGCCCAGCGGCGGCCAGTGACGCCGATGGTCAGGTCATCTATCGCCGGTATCTTGGCCCAACCGTCCTCTATCGGGTCGAACTCGAGAGCGGTGAGGTCGTCGAGGCGATGCACAACCACTCCGATCGCCTCGAGCTCAACGCGCCGGTGACCGTCGAACTCGCGGCCGATCACGGGTTCGCCTGGTTCCCACTTGAAACAGACGACGCGAGTGTGCACCACCAGCAAGAGCCACACCCGCAATCTTAAGTCAATCCCGAAAGTTGTTCACGCCAATAATGGAGTACTCGCTCGAGATCGACGGCACACCGGACACAGTACCTGGCGGGACAGGCGTTCTGTTGTTGCATCCAAGCACCGGCGAAACCGACCGTATCGACACTGATTTCCTCAAAACCGATACCGACCACTTCCTCGTCGTCTCCACCCGAACAACTGCCCGCGAAGTCAGACAGAAACTCGAGTACTACGACGTCGACGAAGAATGCGCCGAAATTCTCGACACGCTGAGCATCGAACGAGGCTACTCTCGACGAACGAGTGACACCGTCCACTACGTCGCCGCCCCCGACGACGTCGACGGCATCGTCGAACACATCGATGGCTTCCTCGAGGCCCACGACGGCAAACTCCGGCTCAGCTTCGACTCCGTCACCGAACTCGCCTACTACGCCGGCGACGACGAAGCGCTCGACGCCGTCGAACGCATCCTGAACCTGCTCGAGAAACACGACGCTGTCGGGCTCTTCCACGTCTCCGAAGAACCGCACGACGAATCACTCGTCGACGAGTTCCGCACTCGCTTCGACGGTATCATCGATCTGGACGCAGACGGCAGCATCGACGCCGAGTTCTGACCGGCGTCGCGACTCGCTGTCAACCTCTTGGTTCGGTCCCAAACTGCAATCGCACAGCGACGACTGGGTTCGGCTCATCCACTCGAGACAAATCGTGCCACGCACTGCGTAGCACATGCGAGCTGCCGTTCGACCCAAAAAATACGCCCCGAAACGACGGTCGACGCGAAATAGAGGGGCGTGGCCACGGCCACACTCTGCACTGATCGCTGCGTGGATTTCAGTCACAGCGAACCGGTACCCGCGGTGGTCACAGACGGTGTAAATAACTCGTCTGGCCGTTAGTCAGCGAGCGATTCAAACGTTTTCTCAGCCCACTTGATCGCGTACTCGGGACCATGATCCCGGTAGGCGTCGGTGTCAAGCGCCGCAAACGGCGCTGGCAACTCGATTGCGTGTTTGATCGCTGCACACGCAAGCTCTGTCGCGTCCGCAAACTCCGTCTCGCCGCGGGCAACCGCACGCGGCAGCCCCGAAACGCGATCCTCGAGTCGAGTTCCGGCGTCCTGCCAGGCCGCAGCGAGTTCGGGATGATCATCGTGCCAGCCCGCAAAGACGTCCCGTGTCTGGAGGCCGACCCAGCCATCGTACAGCGCTGCCGCCACCTGATACGTGCTACTCGGGCCGAGCGCGACCGCTCGATCGAGTTCGCGGTAGTCGGCCTTGAAAAAGCCGAGGAACTGTTCGGGCACCTCGAGATCGAGTTCAACGAACGCCTCGGCAAGCAGAAAGTCGACGAAGGCGTCTGGCGACCCCTCAACACGAGGTTTGACGATGACGAGTGGCGGATCGGTCTGGCGCGTCCAGACAACACTGCCATCGCCAGGCATCCCGATCGTCAGGTCCGAACTCGCGTAGCGAGCAAGCAGGGTTGGTGCGTCGTCGGGCAGCCACGCTGTCGGATAGCTCGCGGGCTCGAGCGAGTCGACGAGGAGGCCAAGATCCTCCGCCTGTGCAGGCGGCAGCGTCTCGAAATCACGTTCACAGTCGAGTACCTGCACGTCGGGCGCGTAGACGTCCCGAACTGCCTCGACCGGACTCGAGAGCTCGCGGCCGTCGAACATCAGACGAGGACCATCTGCGAGATGACCAGCAGCGACAGCAGTGCCGATGCAGCGATCGTCGTGAGGACGACCTTGGTTGGTGTGCTCATACAGAACCCCACTCAGTCACGTCGCTTAAATCCATCTTTCTCGACCGAAACGGTCTCGAGAAAACACGGGACGGGGAGCCCTTGACGAGTCGCGATAGAAAATCGTTTCACCAGTTTATGTGATCGACAGACACACCACCAGTTCATCTGGAGCCGGATTTGGCCACAAACACACACGGAAGATGGTGTAATAGAGGGTTACAGTCGAAACAGAGGGGTGTCACTGACGCAGAATTAAGAGCCGTTATGCGCCGTCATCGGCATGCCACGAGTCAGGAACGTCGATGATGTAGCGGCCATCCTCTTGCAGCGAAATAATGTATTCCTCGCGGTTGTACAGCTCCATCAAGTTGAGTTCGTACTGGCCGGGGCTGACGATCTTGATGCTCTCGAACTGCTCGTTGAGCTCCGCCCGAAGCTCTTCGATGGATGGCTGGTCGCCCGACGGTTCGCTGACAACCCGGCCATGCTCCGGTGGCTGTGATTCCACGTCACCGGCTGGATCAGTCGACGGCGTCGGCTCGCCAGTCGTTGCAGCCGGCTCATGCTGAGCGGTGTCGGTGGGCAGATCGGCCGACGAAACCACCTCGCTTCGGGCGTCGGCCTGGGCCGTGTCTTCGCTCTCTTCGTGTGTCGAGTGACCGACGTTCGTGTTCGACGGATCAGACGACGCATCGACGGGAGATGCGGGCTCGAAGGTGGCGCGCTCACGCTGGGTGTGGCCAGACTCACCGTTCGGTGCTGTCGATCGGTTCTCGGGTCGACGGGCCGTCTCTGGCCACTCGCTGAACTCCGCTGTCTCGGCGGGCTGGTCGGTTTCGACTGGATTCTCCTGTCCAGGCCAGGTACCGTCAGGCTGCTCGTGCGGAGTTTTGTCGGCCGAACGGCTTCGTTCGTCGGAGTGTGCCTGCTCACTGGGCTCAGTCGGCGTAGCTGACAGATTGTGATCTGTCACACCGTGGTCGACCGACTGCTCCGACTCTGACGAAACCCACCCACGAACAGTCTCTGCGGCGCGTTTGACAGTTCCGGAGGAGTTGCCTGTCCCGGAAGTATCTACGGCGTTTTCACCGTTCGAAGCGGCTGATTTCGACGGCGCCGACTCGGTCGGCCCACTCGTCGTCCCAGCGGGTGCGAACTGAAACTTGTTCCCACCACAGTTCGGACACCCTGACAGCATCTCTTTGGATCCGTCAGGGAACGTTCGGCCGCAGTTCGTACATTCGTGTGGCATTAGTCTCGAGACACGAGTGCGCTGATCAGCGTTTCGTCCTTGTGGAGCGTTTCGATCTGATTAGCTGGACCGATGACGGTCAGCTTCGCCGCTGACTCGTCGCCGCCCATGATGCGGCCAAGCAGCGAGGAACTGCGCGCCTCCGATTTCGGATACGTCTCGATCTCGATACCGTTGAACTCGTCAGGACTGATCTCAGCCATCGTCACCTCGATGAGTCGGCTCTCTTCGTCCGGAGACAGGCCCTCCTCCAAGATGACGATGTTCCCATCGTGGACGCCATCGAGAATCATCCGGATCTTCTCCATGGTCGCCATTCCATCCATACGTTCGCCACTAATCAGGTCGATCTGGACACCGTCGGACGCGTCCGGGTCATCGGTGTTGGTTGCTTTTGGCATTGATTCTCACCCGAAGTACTCCGCGATGTTCTCGTAGACTTCGTCCATGTTCTCGCCTTCTTTGGCCGACAGCGGCACTGTCTTGTGCTGTGGGAAGGCGTCCTCGATCCGCTTGACACTCGAGTCATCGAGGTCAATCTTGTTCGCGAAGATCAACACCGGAAGATCACGGGATTCGATAATACCGATCAACATCGTGTTGACCTGCGTGATCGGATCCTCCGCGCTGTCGAGGACGTAGATGACGCCATCGACGTCCTCACGAAGCCAGTGCATCGCTTCCGCGACGCCTTCGGTGGCTTCGCGAGAACGGCGAATCGCGTCGTCTTTATCCATTTCATCGGTGAACTCCTCGTAGTCGACTTTGGTCGTCACACCGGGCGTGTCGACGATATCAATTGTCACCGATTTTCCATTTCGTTCGATCTCGACGTCCTCTTTTCTTCGCGCGCGACGTGTTTCGTGTGGAACGTGGCTCTCCGCACCGATGGCGTCACCAGTCCAGTCTCGAGCGATTCGATTGGCAAGCGTTGTTTTTCCGGCGTTCGGTGGACCGTAGATACCGATTCGTTTGGGTTCCTCTTCCGCAAACAGGCGGTCCGTAACCCGAGAGATACTATCTTTAAGTTCTGTGAACAGTCCCATCTGTGGGGCCCTCCAGCACCGCGGGGTGCATCTGCGCGTACTACAAACTGGACTCACTTAAGCCTACGTCAGACGTGTAGACTGTTCAATAAGTATGAGTTGTCAGCACCGAGGATACTAGTGATATTAATAGACGTGTTAGTCGGTGTCTGGTGTCATGATGTATGGTGGCAGTTCTATCCTTCGTTGAGCCAACCCCCACCCCTTCGTTTCGACTGGAGACTGCCGAAACGGTGGCCCCCCACTGGGGTGTATCGGGCTCACTGCGGGGTGAAAATCAGCCAAAACCGGCGATATCGCGGCGGAAAAGGGCTTAGCTGTCCGTATTCAACAAGAGTGGAGGTTCTAGTAACTCGAGCTGCTAAGAGAGGCCATTCTAGGAGTTCCTAGTAACCAAAACAACTCTACCTAGTAAAATTCTTGTTTTGCTAGTGCTACGGACCGTGTTTCTCACCCATCTACATAAAACTTCTCGTTATAGAGACTCCCCCTCCCCCACCCCCTCTCTCGGAAGGTTCCACCTGAAACGAAGGGGTGGGGGGTTGGGCCGCTTTCTGGACTGATCGTGGCTACTGTTAGCATCTCTTGTCATTATCTCCTTAATCCACATTCATTCTCGTGCTATCTGCATACTACTCTCGCGACCCTCTCATAATCTCTCTTATACACAGGAGCAATGCTGCCACAGTTACGCACAGCTTGGACAGCCACTCGTGATAGCTCCTTGAAATGTAGCTTTCTCTCGGAGTCGGGTGCTCTACCAAAGCTCACGACCCCGAGTTGCGCTTGACCCAGCGGACCCGAAACGGACGTGTCTCGAGCACCTGTCATTTAGAATAGATATCTACTACCGCTGAACTGGCCTGTTATGGCCGGTAGACGGCCGAATAACTCTCGGTTCGCTGGTAGCCACTGATTGAAGGGAAGAATTTAATACCGTGCTTTTCCTCTGTTTCGTTTGCATCAACTGGACTCGAGCCAGGAACGCAACAGCGGAGGTCGGCCTCGCTGGGCCATCCCCGTTCCGGTATTCCTGTCTTCGGATCCGAGATTCCACTCGAAATGAGGGGGTATGTATACGACGGATGTCAGACGATGATTCAGAGCCGACGGGGTCCGAGCAAGCCGATATCGACGAGACACGCGGATTTTCGAACCTCGAGGGAACTGATCTCGGCGGTGAGGAGTCGAGTCAGGGACTGTTCGACGACTTACTCAGTGGCGAACCGATCTTTGAGAACAAGGAAGTCCTTCGGCCATCCTATACGCCACACGAACTCCCGCACCGAAGCGACCAGATCAACAAGATGGCGACGATTCTCGTCGCCGCACTGCGTGGTGAAACGCCGTCGAACATCCTGATCTACGGCAAGACCGGAACGGGGAAGACGGCGAGTGCGAAGTTCGTCAGCAAGGAACTCGAGAGCACCTCTCAGAAGTACAGCGTTCCGTGTGATGTCGAGTACATCAACTGTGAGGTCACCGACACGCAGTATCGCGTGCTCGCACAGCTGGCAAACAAGTTCATCGAAAAAAACAAGGCCCGGATCGACGACCGGATCGAAGAACTCGAGGCCCTACTCGACGCCGTCGACGAACATGGAGCAGCCACCTCGTCTGACACCACTGCTGGTTCGACTCGAAACGACACCGACGCTCCGTCCGTATCCAGTACCACAGACGAGCCTGCAGCCAACGCGACTGGCGAACCCACATCGACCCACCCCCTCGAGTCGACACCGTTTACCGATCGCAGCGAGATCGACGCGCGCATCGAACACCTCGAGGAAGACAAGGACTCATTCGAGGAGGTGCCGATGACCGGGTGGCCGACCGACCGCGTCTACAGCGTCTTTTTCGATGCCGTCGATTACGACGAGCGCGTCGTCGTCATCATGTTAGACGAGATTGACAAACTCGTCGAGAAAAGCGGCGACGACACGCTCTA
The DNA here is from genome assembly GCF_041821125.1 of Natronorubrum sp. A-ect3. NCBI lineage: Archaea > Methanobacteriati > Methanobacteriota > Halobacteria > Halobacteriales > Natrialbaceae > Natronorubrum > Natronorubrum sp. A-ect3. The sequence goes on from NZ_JBGUBB010000004.1 coordinate 113,708, forward strand.
CAATCTCTCACGGATGAACTCCGAACTCAAGAACTCTCGCGTGTCGATCATCGGCATCTCGAACGATCTGAAGTTCACTGACTTTCTCGATCCGCGTGTCAAGTCCTCGCTGGGCGAAGAGGAGATCGTCTTTCCACCCTACGACGCCAACCAGCTCCGGGATATCCTCGAGCATCGGTCGGAGGTCGCGTTCAAGGAGAGTGCGCTGTCGGACGACGTGATCCCTCTGTGTGCAGCGTTCGCTGCCCAGGAACACGGCGACGCGCGTCGCGCGTTGGACCTGCTTCGAACCGCAGGAGAACTGGCCGAACGCTCTCAGACGGAGACGATCGTCGAAGAACACGTCCGGCAGGCTCAGGACAAGATCGAACTCGATCGCGTCGTTGAGGTCGTCCGCACACTGCCGACACAGAGCAAGCTCGTCCTCTTTGCGATCATCCTCCTCGAGAAAAACGGCGTACATAGCATCAACACGGGCGAGGTGTTCAATATCTACAAACGTCTCTGTGAGGAGATCGATGCCGACGTCCTGACCCAGCGACGAGTGACAGATCTCATTAGCGAACTCGACATGCTCGGCATCGTCAACGCTGTCGTCGTCTCGAAGGGCAGATACGGCCGGACGAAAGAGATCAGCCTCTCGGTCCCACTCGAAGAGACGGAGGCCGTTTTGCTCTCGGATTCTCGATTGAGCAGTATCGACGACGTCCAGCCGTTCGTTCAGGCGCGATTCGAGAACTGAACCACCGATTCGAGAGCTGTACCACCGATTTTCCGGATCTAAGCCGACGGGCTGATAGTCCTCGAGTTGTTTCGACTCGATATGAACCGACGGGCAGTACTCGCTAGCACGGCAGGACTCGTCTCGATGGCTGGCTGTCTCTCCGACGACGGCCCCGACCACGAGTACGAGCGCGGCGACATCGAGATCGTGATCGACGGCGACGAGTTCGACCTCTCGGCGGATCGCTTCCAGTCAGAACACGCCGATGACTACTCAATGAACTTCCACCTCCACGAGATGGACGACCACTGGTACAACGACTACCCCGAGAGCGGAGAGCGGATCACGTTCGCCGAGGGGATCGATCTGCTTCCGGAGTTTGCCTACGAAGAAGCCGATGGCGAACACGCCGTCACTATCGACGACACGGAGTACGACGGCCGCGAGGACGACACTGAACTCACATTTTTCGTCGACGACGAGCAGGTCGATCCGACCGAGCATGCCGTTCGGGACGGGGATTCGCTTCGACTCGAGATTACGACCGGAGCGTAGTCGCTGCGACCAGCGTGACCAGCGAGTAGTTGTTGCGAGTGACGGGTGGCTGGACATGAGCGGTCGCTATATCCGCTACTGAAACGATTTGCACATCCACCACGATGTCGTCCTGCTTTACACATCGATCGCAATGTCGTCCTGCAATCGGGTGTGCATTGCTTTCCAGTGGCTACTATAGTCAACGCCGTCGTTTCGACTCGAGGATCGCTTCACCGGCAATCATCCCACCGTCAAAATCCAACGACAGGCTGGCGACATTCAACTGCGGACTGGCGATTTAGCTCCGCCGTCGACCGATAGCGACGGCGACGCTGGCGGTGGCTCCGGCCACTCCGGTCACACCGGCGACGCTAGCCTGGGCCGCGGTTGCACTGGAACCGATGGCTGTTGCCGACGCGCTCCCGATGACCGGAGTCGGGGCGAGCATCCCGCCCAGAATCGCGTCGAACGTCAGCCGAACGTGGCCGAGCCACGGGACGCGGAACATCGCTTTTCCAGTGACCCACTCAGTTCTGACAACGTCTGTTTGGGCACCACCCTGATGCTGGTCGTAGCCGCTGTTCGCATCGCCTTTCGTGATGAACCCGTCGTGATTTGCGGGACAGGTTTGGATGTCAGCGCAGGTCGTATCGCCGATGATATCCTCGTCGGCTTTGGTTTCGACCCAGTTCTCGCCCTCTTCGACCCAGAAGTGAGCACGGTGTATCACCGGTGTCTCGCCCGGGTCGCCGTTTGGTCGGAAGACGATGACGTCGCCAGCCTCACCGAACTTCTCGTGCCCGCTTGCTTCGCCATGCTCGAGGGGGACGACGCCGGTGCCTTCGACGGGATAATCGCCGGCGTATCGATCATCATCAACGACGAAGATGAGATCGCCCCGGTGCATGTTCGGCTCCATACTGCCGCTTTCGACGGCGACCAGTGGCGGCCAAACTCCGCTGAGGCCAAAGAGAAGCAAGCCGATGACTGCGACGATGGCGACGCTGCTTGCAACGTCTCGAGCGAGGACGACGCTCTCGTTTTCGGATTTCAGAAGCCAGCGGACGACGCCGTCGTCTTCGATCGTTACGCTGTCGGTGCCGGCGGCTTTCTCGGGCGGTTCGGATGACGCCTCCGGTGGTGTCCAGTCGTCAGTATTGGGTCGGTCCTGCCGGTCACGATCGCGGTCGTCCTGTCGAGTACGATCGTCGGTGGACCGACCACCAGAGTCGTCTGTGGAATCTCCAGAATCGTCAGGTGGGCCACCGGGGCTAGGGCCGCTCATCGTCACCCGTTTTGCTGGGGCTCACAATCAACCTTCTGTTCGCACCACCAGAACTGAAACTGTCCACGAGTGCGCTGTCGGCTCGGCCACCGATCGCCGTATTGCGGTATCCTTTTCTTTTCGCTCACGAATGCGAGAGGTGTGCCACTCGAGGCGTCAGCCCGGATCGTCAGCGAACTCACAAGCCGTGGGTACAATGCCGAACGCGAGGCGGTTACACAGCTCTCGTCGGCAGACGATCCGCACGCAGCCCTCGAGCGCGTTATGGAGGCGGTGTCTGATGATACCCTAGTGGTTCGAACCGAACACGTCCAAGCAGCGCTTGCGGCGACTGGCTCGGATGCGAACTCGACGGCTGGCGGCCGGGAACCGTCGCCCGGACACGACGCTGACGACCCCTCCGTTTCGACTGGAACGTCGGCACCGAATCCGGCAGCCACGGATGGTGCGACTCCAGTCGAAACGGGGGGGTCTTCGGACGCCGGACGGTCGGCCAACCCCGATCTCCGATCGCTCGAGATTATCGGTGATATGACCGGCGAAAGCACGGGGACCGGCGAGTACAGCGACTTCGTCTCCGTCTTTCGAGACCGTCTCGAGCGACTCGGCTCGAAACTACGAGGGCGGATCAACCACCGGCCGGCAACGGCGATACAGAACATGCCCGGTGGCGGTGAGGTCGGGATGGTTGGGTTGGTCAACGATATTCGATCGACCGCGAGCGGCCACTGGCTGGTCGAACTCGAGGACGCGACGGGAACGTTCCCGTGGCTGGTGATGAAAGACCGAGAGTACGCCGATCTGGTCGGCGAGTTGCTCTGCGATGAGGTGTTAGCGATGGAAGGGACGCTCGCTGATGACTCTGGGATCGCGTTCGTCGACTCGATGTACTTTCCCGACATCCCGCGAACGCACGAGCCATCGACGGCCGACCGCCACGTGCAGGCGGCGCTGATCAGCGACGTCCACGTCGGCAGCCAGGAGTTCATGCACGACGCCTGGAACCGGTTTACCGACTGGCTGCACACGAAACAGGCCCAACACGTCGAGTATCTGTTGATCGCGGGCGACATGGTCGAGGGCGTCGGGATCTATCCCGATCAGGACGAAGAACTCGACATTATCGACATCTACGAGCAGTACGAGGTGTTCAACGAGTATCTCAAGCAGGTGCCCGGCGACATCGAGATCGTCATGATCCCGGGCAACCACGACGCTGTCCGTCTCGCAGAGCCCCAGCCCGGATTCAACGAGGATCTTCGAGCGATCATGTCGGCCCACGATCCACGAATCGTGAGCAACCCCTCGACAGTGACGCTCGAGGGCGTCTCCGTGTTGATGTACCACGGCGTCAGTTTGGACGAGGTCATCGCCGAACTCCCCGAGGAGAAAGCGAGCTACGAGGAGCCACACAAGGCGATGTACCAACTGCTCAAAAAGCGCCACGTCGCTCCTCAGTTCGGGGGCCACACCCGACTGGCACCCGAAGAGCAGGATTATCTCATCATGGAAGACGTTCCTGACATCTTCCACACCGGCCACGTCCACAAACTCGGCTTCGGCAAGTACCACAACGTCCTCGCCATCAACTCCGGCTGCTGGCAGTCCCAGACCGACTTCCAGAAAAGCGTCAACATCGATCCTGACGCCGGCTACGCCCCGATCGTCGATCTCGATACGCTCGATGTGACCGTCCAGAAGTTCAGCTAAACCGTTCGAATCCACACTGACCTAGACTCGAGCGTCTGACTCCGTTCATGTCTCGCCGGTTGCAGTACACCTATCTAACAGCCTCGTGAGCATGGTACACACGACCGCTGTTGTTTCCCATGTCACCCTCCGAGTCACAGACGCCATCCGAGGAGCAATCGGCCGCTTTCACCCCGGCGATCGATGCCCACACGCACCTGTTTCCCCAGCGCCTCGCCGCTGCGATTCGTCGGTCGCTCAGTGACGAGGCCGGCTGGGAGTTCTCGAGTCCGACGACGCGTCCGGGTATCGAGACTGTCCTCCGTGCGGCGGGCGTCGAGGCCTACGTCGCCCTCCCGTATGCACACAAGGCTGGCATCGCCCGCGGGTTGAACGACTGGCTGCTCGAGCACGCCGCCGACTCCGACATGATGCTTCCGTTCGCGACGGTTCACCCTGATGACGAGGCTGTCAGCGAAATCGCCAGAGACGCGTTCGACGCGGGCGCTCGAGGCCTAAAAATTCACTGTCCTGTCCAAGAGTGTCGCCCCGCAGACGCACGACTCGAACCAGCGCTCGAGGTCGCGGCAGCGCACGATCGGCCGATCACTTATCACGGCGGGACGGCACCGATGTTCGAGGGCACCGAGTTCGTCGGTGCCGACGCTTTTGCCGAACTGATCGACTCCTACCCGGATGTGCGAGTCTGCTGTGCGCATATGGGCACCTACGAGGTCGACCGGTTTCTCGCGTTCGCCCGCGAGCACGAGACCGTCTACCTCGATACGACGTTCGCGATGTCGACCTCGGCCGAGGAGACCATGGGATTCGATCCCTCGACGATCTCGGACGACACCCTTATCGAGCTCTCGGACTCCATCATGTACGGCTCGGACTTCCCGAACATCCCCTACCCCTACCGCAACGAACGGGCCGGGTTGCTGGCTCGTGACCTCCCTCGAGAGACGACTCGAGACCTCTTCTATCGGACGGCTGCGGACTACCTCGGACTCGACGTCGAAGGCGGACTCGAGTCTGCACTCTGATCGTTCGATAGCGCTGTCGCCCGCTTATATGCCAGAAAACACCATTCACGCACCGGTCGTACGCGAACGATCGTCGCCTTCGGCGACAAGCCGTGAGACGTGATCGGGCGGGCACTGACTGCTGTCTGGCAGTATCAGGATGTCTTCCAGATGAGGCCCTCGATATCGCCGGTGAGAACGGACTCCCCATTGCTGTTCGTACACTCGACATCGACGGTGACGGCGTAGCGGTCGCCCTGTTCGTCGACGGTGTCGAACGTCCACAGACAGGTGATCTGCTCGCCAGTGTAGACCGGCTGGCGGAACTGGAACGTCATCTCCGTTGCGAGGACCTCGAGATCCCCGCCGATTTTCGTCGGCAGCGTCGCGGTCAGCAGACCGTGGACCAGCAGTCGCCCGTCCTTGTCGGGTTCTGTATGCTGATCCTGTCTGTCGCCCGACAGCGCTGCGAACCGTTCGACATCGTCGGTCGTGAACGTTCGTTCGAACGTGTGTGTCTCCCCTTCGATTGGCCCCTCCATGCTAGCTGCCTTCGAAGATGCGCTTGATCTCTGTGTTGTCGACGATCGGTTCGCCCTCGTCGATACTGGTGACGATCTCACCGCGTTCGATCACGTATCCGCGGTCGGCGATCTCTCCCGCATGGCGGACGTTCGACTCTGCGACGACGATCGCGATACCGAGGTCTTTGATACGCTCGACACCCTCACGGAAGCGCTCTCGTACCGACGGCGCAAGCCCTTCGAACGGTTCGTCGAGCAACACGATATCCGGGTCCGAAGCGAGCGCCCGGCCGACCGTGACCATCTTCTGTTCGCCGCCGCTGAGCTGACCGGCAGGCCGATCTAAGAACTCTTCCATCTCCGGGAAGATGTCGAGAATCTGGTCGCGACGCGTCTGAAACTCCTCGTCGCTGATCGAACTGCTGCCCCAGGTTGACATCTGGATGTTGTCCTCGACGGTAAGCGTCGTAAACAGCCGTCGATCCTCCGGGGCGAACCCGATCCCGTGTTGAATCCGCGTCCGCGAGGGCTGGTCCGTCAGATCGGTGCCCCGTACACGGATCGAGCCGTTCTGAATCGACGTCTGTCCCATCACCGTCCGGAACGTCGTCGTCTTGCCGGCTCCGTTACGGCCGATCAGCGCGACCGTCTCGCCCGGCTCGATCCGGATCGAGACGTCCTCGAGGACGGTCGCCTTGTCGAGTGTCACCGTGATGTCTTCGATCTCGAGCAGTGGCTCTTGGCTCATCTCAAACACCCCCCTCGAGGATGAACTGGTTGACCTCTTCTGACTCCATTACGGCTGCGACATCGTCGTCGGCGAGCACGCGCCCCTCGTGGAGGGCGATGATCCGATCGGAGTAATCACGAATGAGTTCCATGTCGTGTTCGATGAATATCAGGCCGATGTTCTGTTCGACCGCTGCCTCGGTGATCGTCTCCATGACGGCGTTTTTCTCACGTGAGCCGACGCCGCTTGTCGGCTCATCGAGAATCATGATCTCCGGCTCGAGTGCGAACGACATCGCCACGTCGAGTACCTTTCGAACCCCGTGTGGGAGATGCTCGGTGTGATCGTCGGCGTGGGCCTCGAGGTTGAACAACTCGAGAAGCCGTTCCGTCTCGCTGACGGAGGCGCTATCTCGGATGGTTGGCATGAACAGGCGGTTGTTCTCCTGTTTTCGCGAGAGTACGCTCGCCTGCATGTTCTCGAACACCGTCATCTCGTCGTATATCTGTGGGATCTGAAACGAACGGACGAGTCCTCTGCGGACTCGCTTGTACTTCTGCAGGCCGGAAATGTCCTCACCGTCGAAGATGATGGTGCCGTCAGTCAGTGGCAGCGCACCTGAGATGAGGTTCGTGAACGTGGTCTTGCCGGCTCCGTTTGGGCCGATGATGCCGACGATCTCGTCGTCGTAAAAATCGACGCTAACGCCATCGACGGCGACGATACTCCCGAAGTCTTTGCGAACGTTTTCCGTTCTGAGGATTGGCTCTGTACTCATTGTTCACCTCGCCGGTCGTTGAGTCGCTCTACGAGCATCTTGGCACCGCCCCAGATGCCTTTCTCGCGCAGCGTCAGGACGACGACGAACAGCACGAGCCCCATCGTAAAGTGCCAGTACTCGGTGTACGACAGCGCCAACTCTTGGAGCACGATGAAGCCACCGGCACCGACAACCGGACCGAGGAAGGTGCCGATGCCACCGAGCAGTGCCATGAAGACGATCTCGCCCGACATCGTCCAGTCGAGATACTCCGGGGTGATGTGGCCGATCAGGACGGCGTACAGTGCGCCACCGAGACCGACGATCATCGCCGACAGGACCATCGAGTAGACGCGGTATCGAAGGACTGGAACGCCTGTCATCTCCGCTCGCATCTCGTTTTCACGGATCATCTTCAGCGTGAGCCCGAACGGCGACCGAAGGATGAACCAGAGCAGGATGATGGTCGCGGTCAGGAACACTAACACGAAGTGGTAGTAAAACCCCATCAGGTAGATCTGTGCTGGGAGCTCACTGATCGGGATCCCGAAGAAGTCGGGGCGGCTGAGACCGATCCCATCCGTCCCGCGTGTGAGACCGCCGATGTCCCGGATGGCAAGGATATACAGGAGCTGTGCCAGTGCCAACGTCAACAGTGCGAAGTAGATCTCGTGTGTTTTGACGGTCAGTGCGCCGATGATGGCACCGACAATCCCGGACGTGAGCATTGCAAGCAGCATCAACAACACGAGATCGTTGATCCCGACTCGCCCCATCATGAGCACGACGGTGTACATTCCGGTGCCGAAAAACGCCGCGTGACCGAACGACAACAGCCCTGTGTAGCCGAGGACGATGTTGAAGCCGATTGCTGCGATGGCAAAACACATGATCCACGTCAGCAGTCGCGTGTGGTAGGCGTTCCCCGTCAGAGCCGGGTACAGAGCAAGCACGACAAACAGGATGATACCCGAGAGGAGCCGCCAGTCCTGGAGTGTCTCTGCCAGTTCGACGTTCTGGAACGTCGGCAAGCGGGTGCTCATTCGACCACCCCCTCATCGCCGAACAGCCCCTCTGGTCTGACGATGATGACGACCACCATTAACGCGAAGACGATCGCCAACTCGATCGCTGGGACGTACGCAATACCGAAGCTTCGCACCATCCCGATGATGAGCGAGGCGACGACGACACCCTTGAGGCTCCCGAGTCCGCCGATGACGATGACGGCGAACGAGAGCAACACGTACTCGAGTGTCACGGCTGGCGTGGCCACGGCAAACGGCACGAACAGGGCCCCACCGAGGGCGGCGATTGCGATCGAGAGGCTGAAGATGAGCACGCGAACTCGGGTGACGTTGATCCCGAGCATCTGGACCATCTCGTAGTCCTCGGACATCGCCTGGGAGATCTTCCCGATCTTCGTTTTGACGAACATCAGGTAGAGTCCGACGGCACAGAGAACAGCGACCAGGATGACGAACGATCGGTAGGTCGAGATCGATGCCCCGAGAACGTCGACCGTTCCCAACTGTCGTGATGGATTAGTTGCGGCGTCGACGCTGATCGGTGTCGCCCCCCAGAGATACTTGATGATATCATCGAGCATGAGGATCACACCGAACGTGGCCAGGAGCTGATACACCGGCTCGATCTCGTACAGCGGTGCGAACACCGTCTTGTCGAGGGCTGCAGCTAACACGAACACCACGATCGGGATCACGAAGACGAGCACGAACAGTAGCGCGGCCATCGTCGTCGTGATGTCGCCGATGTTGTTGAGCGTCCAGACGGCGACGTACGCCCCCAGCCCGTAGAACGCGGCGTGGGCCATGTTCAGCAGGTTGAGAATGCCGAACACGAGCGTCAACCCGACCGAGGCGAAAAACAACAGGGCTGCGAAGTAGAGCCCGTTGAACGTATGTCCCAGCACGAACGGCTGTCCTAGGAGTGTTTCTGGTATCATTGGTCGTCCTCCATTAGAGCGGCTCGATTTCCTCAACCCACTCCATCGTTGGGACATCTGTGGGCGGGTTCACTTCCGTCGCGGCGATGAACTCGAAATCGGTCGTCAGCGGGTGGTCAACGGGGAAGTCGTGGTCCTCCGTTGGCCGCCCGAAGACGGCAGGCGCGGCCGCCTGAGGGCCACGCATCGTGTGTTGACCGTGTGGCATCTCGACTGAGATGTCGTTCATCGACGCCATGAGCTGTTCGCCGGTCGGCCAGTCGCCGATGATCGAGACGGCTCGTTCGACGCCCTCCTGGAGCGTCTTCAGGCCGGCCCAGTCGTGGTAAGCTCCCCAGCCTGGGTACTCACCGTACCGGTCATAGTAGTCGTCGACGAACTGCTGATGATCCTCATCCTCGTCGTAACGGTAGGTGGGTTGGTAGCCAGCCCGCCCACCAAGCCAGACATTCTCTGGCATATCGCCGCCGAGAGAGCGAAGCAACGGTGCTCCGGTGTCCCCGATGAGCAGCGCTTCACCGATCTGGTCGAACAGCCCGCCGTCGACGCCCTGCGAGACGAATGTCGCCGTATCTCCGCCCCATAGACTCGAGAACAGGAGATCTGGCTCCTCGCTGGCGATCGCGCTCACGTGGGCGCTGTAGTCGGTCTCACCCAGATCGGGGTAGCGCGATTCGACGACGTCGATATCCGGCCTGACGTTCCCAAGAGCCGTCTCGAACATCTCCTGATGGTCGTGGCCCCAGGCGTAGTCGGGATCGATCGTCACGACCGTCTCAACGTCGTCCATCTGCTCGGCCATCCGGACGGCCCCGATCGCGCCCGCAGCGTTCGAGCCGGCTGTGCGGACGACGTGGTCCATCTCCGGGTTCTCCTCGAACAGCTGGTACGTCCCGGGCATCGTCACCAGAAACGGCATCTGCTGATCGTTTGCCGCCGGTGCAACCCCAAGCACGTGCGCACTCGAGATGATGCTAAAGAGCATGTCGACCTCTCCCTCTTGAGCGATCGCCTGCACTTCGCTGATGAGCGAGTCCAGACCAGCACCTTCGTCGAGTCTGTCGACGATTTCGATCTCGCGCTCGCCGAGGAGGCCACCCTCCTCGTTGATCTGGTCGACGAGCATATCGGTCGCGTTCATCGCCTGTTCGCCGTAGAACGCGGCCGGTCCGGATTCGAACAGGATCTGTGCGATCCGGAACGGTTCGTCCGGAATGCCTTCGATGGTCTCCTGTCCCAGATCCTCGTCTAAGAGCGCACAGCCGGCTGTCATGCTGACGCCCGACAGTGCCGCTGCCCCTTTCAGATACGTTCGGCGTGATAGTCGTGATTCTCTCATACTCCGTTTCCCCTCAGCTGCGTGTTATTTACGTCGTTCATTGTACTGCCCTGTGTGGCTGTCCGTGTGTCTGAAATCCGCCTCAGCGAGTCCCCTTGCCGACCGTCGATCGCCGCTGCCCGCGCGGGTGGTGGCTTGGACTCTCGAGTCCTTGGTGGGGTGCCCGTCGGGTATCGCACCGACGGCCACCGCAGTGTGGTCGCCAACGGCCAAGCGGTGGCCGGAGGCTGCCATCGAATCGGTTGGTGCTGTTGGTTACGGTTCATCATTGGCTCGTTTTATCGAAAGGATGGTACGGTCGAACTCACAGACCAGCGGCTCCTCCGGGTCGTTGACTTTGAACACCTCGACGTGCATGGTGACGATGCCCCGTTCGCCGTCGCTGGTTTCTCGTTTCTCCGTCACCGTTGACTGTGCGCGGATCGTGTCGCCGTGAAAGACCGGTTCCGGATGCTCGACGTCGTCATACGAGAGGTTGGCGACGATGGTGCCGTCAGTCGTCTCGGGAATCGTGATACCGACCGCGAGCGACATCGTGTAGAGGCCGTTGACCAGCCGTTCGCCGAACGCCGTCTCGGACGCAAACGCCGCGTCGAGATGCAACGGCTGCTGGTTCATCGTCATATCACAGAACCGCTGGTTGTCGCTCTCGCTGATCGTCCGTCGGCGCTCGTGGGCGATCGTTTCCCCAACGTCGAACTCCTCGTAGTACAGTCCAGTCATAAATATGTCTGTTATATGATTGTTCTTGTAGTTCGTGCTTAGAGGATCGTCCCGTGTTTCTTGTCCGGCAGGTCTTTCTCGACGGTCTCGTAGAACGCAAAGCGGGCCTCGAGTTCCTCCCGAAGCGAACTCGGCGCCACGATCTCGTCGATGACGACCTCGCTGGCCATCCGGTGGACGTTGATATCCTCGCGGTACTCCTCTCGCAGTTGCTGCTCTTTTTCGGCGCGTTCGTCCGGGTCGTCGATCGCGGCCAGCTTGTTCGCGTAGACGGCGTTGATCGCCGCTTCGGGGCCCATAATGGCGATCTCGCCGCTCGGCAGGCCGATCACGCCTTCCGGATCGTAGGCCGGCCCCGACATGGCGTAGATCCCCGCGCCGTAGGCTTTGCGGACGACGACGGACTGTTTGGGCACCGTCGCCGAGGACGTCGCGTAGATCATCTTCTTGCCCTGCTCTAAGATGCCGTCTTTCTCGACCTGTGAGCCGGCCATGAAGCCGGGCGTGTCACACAGGTACAACAGCGGGATATCGTAGGCGTCGCAGGTCCAGATGAACCCCGCGGCCTTTTCGGCGGCGTCGGGGAAGATCGCACCAGCGCGGTGGTTTGGCTGGTTGGCGACGATCCCGATCGGCCGGCCGTCGATACGAGCGAAGGACGTGATGATCTCCGGGCCGTACTCCGGCCGGAGCTCGAGTGTCGAGCCGGCGTCGACGACGCGCTCGATGACGTCGTTCATGTCGTAGCCACGGTTCGGTTCCTGTGGGACGACTGAATCGATCCCCTCGGGGGCCCGTGCGGGAGCCGTCCCCTCGGTCTGCGGTGGCTCCTCGTCTGCGTTGTCCGGCAGGTAGCCGATGAGTTTCGCGACGAGTTCGCGGGCGTGTTCCTCGTCTTCGGCGATCAGGTCCGCGCTGCCCGAATGCCGGGCGTGGACGTCCGGACCACCGAGATCCTGCAGGTCGATCTCCTCGCCGGTGACCATCTCGACCATCCGCGGGGAGGCGATCGCCATCGCCGAGACGTCTCGAACCATGACGGTGAAGTCGGCAAATACCGGTGTGTAGGCGGCTCCGGCGATACAGGGGCCGTAGAGCACGCAGATCTGTGGCACGCGGCCCGACAGCATCGAGTGGTTGTAGTAGTATTTCCCGATCCCTTCACGGTTCGCGAAGAACCCGCTTTGCTGGTCGATCCGGCCGCCCGAGGAGTCCATCAGGTACAGCACCGGCCGACCGGTTTTCAGCGCCCGCTGTTGCATCCGGAGGAACTTCTCGACGCCTTTCTCGGCCATCGACCCCGCCTTGACGGTGAAGTCGTTGGCCATGAAATGCAGATCTCGACCCTCGAACTCGGCAGCGCCGGTGATCAGCCCGTCCGCGGGCAGTCGATCGTCCGACTCGGGGTCGCTGTCCTGGCCGCTCGGATGCCACGCGTCGAAGTTGGCGAACTTGCCGTCTTCGAACGAGAGGCCGTCCTCGCCGAACCAGAGATCGAGCCGGTCGCGGACGAACAGCTTCCCCTGGTCGGAGAGGCGCTCGCGGTACTTCTCGGGGCCGCCCTCGAGGATGTCGTCGATCTCGGCTTGCAGCGTCTCCTCGCGGGCGGTCGGGCCAAGCGGCTCCGCACTGCCGCCGTCGCCGGTCGCCGTTTCGCCGGTCGTCGCGTCGCCTGCGCTCGCCTTGGGCGAGGCACTCGCAAGGAGGTCGTCACCCCGTTGGGCGTACAGCTCGACGTCCTCGCCGAAGTGCGAGGCGAGTGCCTTCGCGATCGCCTGTGCTTCCTGCTCGGTTGCCGTCGTGTTGATTCTCAGTTCCATCGTTACTCTAAGACGACCAGTGGGTCGCCCATATCAACTGTGTCACCGTCCGTCACGGCAACGTCCGCGACGGTGCCGGCGGCCGGTGCCACCACGTCGTTTTCCATCTTCATCGCCTCGAGGACGCAGACGACCTCACCCTGTGCGACTCGTTCGCCGGGGGAGACGTTCACGGAGAGCACGGTGCCCTGCATCTCGGCTGTCACTGCGTCGCTCGTGGTGACCTGTCCACCGGCACTGCCGGTGCTCGAGGCCGTCGATCCCGTTGCGGAGCCGCCCGCGTCGGCCCCGCCGTTACTGCTGGCTGCCCGCGGGATGTCCCCAGTGACGGCGACGTCGAACCGCTGTCCCTCGACCTCGACGACAAGGTCGTTCGTCGAGTCGCTGCCGGTCGCGCCGTCGTCGTCGACGGCCGTACTCCAGCGTTCGACGGCGGCTGCGAGGTCATCGTCGCTGACCGTCTCGTCAAGATAGTTCGTCGTGTGTGCGCCCGCGCGGAACGTCTCGTCATCGAGCATCAGCCGGTGGAACGGAATCGTCGTCTCGACGCCGACGTCGAAGTGGGTGAGTGCTCGTCGGGAGCGCTCGAGACAGCGCTCTCGAGTCGGCGCGCGAACGATCAGCTTCGCGATCATCGAGTCGTAGTCGCCGGCGATCACGTCGCCCTTTTCGATCGCGTCGTCGATCCGGACGCCGAGGCCACCCGGCGGGTCGTAGGTAGACAACGTGCCCGGCGTCGGCGCGAACCCGTTCGCGGGGTTTTCGGCGTTGATCCGGAACTCCATCGCGTGGCCATCGATCTCGATGTCGTCTTGCGTGTAGGGGAGTTCCTCGCCGGCTGCGATGCGGAGCTGTTCGCGGACGATGTCGATGCCAGTTACCTCCTCGCTGACGGTGTGTTCAACCTGAATCCGGGTGTTGACCTCCATGAAGTAGAACTCCCCATCTTCGACAAGGAACTCCACCGTGCCCGCGTTCGTGTAGTCGGCCTCGCGGACGCCCCGGCGGGCCGCGTCGCCGATCGCCTCGCGAAGCCCCGAATCGAGGGCCGGGCTCGGCGCTTCCTCGATCACCTTCTGATGGCGACGCTGAAGCGAGCAGTCTCGTTCACCGAGATGCAGCGCCGTGTCGTGTTCGTCCGCGAGAATCTGGACCTCGACGTGTTTCGGGGCCTCGAGGAACTTCTCGACGTAGACCGAGTCGTTGTCGAAGTAGGCCTCGCCTTCGCGTTTGGCGCTCTCGAAGGCGTCTTCGACCTCGTCGTCGCCGTGGACGATCTTCATGCCGCGGCCGCCACCACCGCCTTCGGCCTTGATGGCGATCGGGTAGCCAAAGTCTGCGCCCAGCTCGCGCACCTCGGCGGCCGACTCGACGGAGTCGGTCGTCCCCGGCACGACCGGGACGTCGGCTGCCTGCATGATCCGGCGAGCGTTGGTCTTCTCGCCTAAGGCCGTCATGGCGTCGCTCGAGGGACCGACCCAGGTGATCCCTTCGGCGTCCTCGACCTGGCTTGCGAACGCGGCGTTTTCCGCGAGGAAGCCGTAGCCGGGGTGGATCGCGTCGGCTCCCGCCCGGTTGGCGACCTCGATGATCGTCTCGCCGTCGAGATACGACTCGCTCGCCGGCGCGGGGCCGACGTTGTACGCTTCGTCGGCGTAGTCGACGTGGCCGGCGTCGCGGTCGGCGTCGCTGTAGACGGCGACCGTTGCAATGTCGAGTTCTTCACAGGCGCTCATGACGCGGACGGCGATTTCGCCGCGGTTCGCGACCAGTAGTTTCTCAAACATGGTCAGTAGGATTTGGGGAAGCCGAGCTGTTGGCCGATGTGGTTGTACGCCATCTGCTGGGAGACGGGTGCGAGTCGCGTGAGGTTGATCTCGCGCCACCAGCGTTCGACGTCGTACTCCGTGGCGTACCCCCAGCCGCCAAAGGCCTGCATCGAGTGTTTGACTGCCTCGATGCCGGCGTCGACGGCCGTCGCCTTCGCGACGTTGGTCTCGTAGCCACACTCCTCGCCCTGATCGTAGAGCCAGGCGGCCTTCTCGCGCATGAGTGCGGCCGTCTCCATCTTCGCGTAGGCTTCCGTGATCGGGAACGAGACGGCCTGATGGGTGCCGATCGGTGCGCCGAAGATCTCGCGGTCGTTGGCGTACTGGATCGCTGCGTTCGAGGCGAGTTTGCCGATCCCGGTGCCGGCGGCCGCAAAGCCGATGCGCTCGGGGTTCAGCATGTCGACCAGCACCCACCAGCCGTCGTCTTCCTCGCCCAGCAGGTTCTCCTCGGGCACGCGGACGTTCTCGAGGAAGACCTCACACGACTTCGAGTAGTTCATCGCGTGTTTGGGAATTGGGGAGACGTCGATGTTCGGGTCGTCCATATCGACGACGAAGAGGCTGATCCCGTCGGTGCCGCGGTCGACGTCCTCTCGAGGGGTCGTCCGCGTGACGAGGATCATGTTGTCGGCTCGATCCGCGAACGTGATCCACGCCTTCTTCCCGTTGAGCACGTACTCGTCGCCATCCTTTTCGGCTCGAGTGGCCACGTTGAGCGTGTTCGTCCCCGCCTCGGGCTCGGTGATCCCGATCGAGAAGTTACGCGCGCCGGTTGCGATGTCGGGCAGGTAGCGTTCTTTCTGTGCCTCGGTGCCGTTTTCGCGGATGCCGACGGCGGCCATCCCGGCGGTCAACACGAGATACCACGTGCCAGCCATGCCACAGCCCTCTGCACAGAGGGTTTCCATGGCCAACCCCATCTCCTGCATTCCCATGCCAGCGCCGTCGTACTCCTCGGGGACGAGGAGACCGTGGAAGCCGGCCTCGCCGAGTTCGTTCCAGAATTCCGTGGAGAACTCGCCGTTTTCTTCTTTCTCGCGCCAGTGTTCCGGTCCATACTGCTCGGCGATCTCCGCCGCTGTCTGGCGGATCATCGACCGTTCGTGTGTGTCTTCGAAGTTCATCGGTGGATTCGTATCGTATCGTCCGGGACATCCCGGATTGCTGCTCTCGCGTCGTTCGATCGCTCTACTCGAGGCGTTCGGATCTGATCAGGCCGCCTCGACTTCCTCTTCGACCTCGTCTTGGAGCTCCGTCCGGCGGATCTTCCCGGTGACCGTCTTTGGCAGTTCCTCGCGGAACTCGATCTCACGGGGGTACTCGTGGGCCGAGAGCTCGTCTCGCACGTGGGCTTTGATCTCCTCTTTGAGGTCGTCGGAGGTCGTCGTCCCCTCGCTTGGCACGATGTAGGCTTTCACGATGTTGCCCCGCTCGCGGTGGGGTTTGGGCACGACGGCGGACTCGGCGACGGCCTCGTGTTCGCCGAGTGAACTCTCGACCTCGAAGGGGCCGATCCGGTAGCCCGACGAGAGGATGACGTCGTCAGCCCGACCCTCGAACCAGAGGTAGCCGTCCTCGTCTTTGTGGGCGAGGTCGCCCGAGAGATACCACTCGCCGTCGGGACCATCGATGAAACACTCCGCGGTCTTCTCTGGTTTCTGCCAGTACTCCGCGAAGAAGCAGGGGTAGTCCCCGCGTTGGGCAATCTCGCCCGTTTCGCCGGCCTCGAGGACTTCGCCCGTCTCCGGATCGACGATATCGGCCTCGACCCCGGGCAGCGGCTTGCCCATCGAGCCCGGCCGGAGCTCCATCGTCGGATAGTTGTTGATAATCATGTTGCCCGTCTCGGTCTGGCCGTAGGTGTCGTGGATCGTCACCCCAAGCGTCTCCTCGCCCCATTCGACGACGCCCGCCGAGAGTGGTTCGCCGATCGACAGCGCGTGTCGCAGATCAAGCGTGACGTCCTCGAGGACCTCCTCGTGTTCGCGCAGCATCCGGTAGGCCGTCGGCACCGAGAACAACACCGTGATGGGGAATTCATCGAGCAAATCGGCCCACGTTTCGGGGTCGAACTCGCCCTCGTAGGTGAACAGGGCAGTGCCCCAGAACCAGGCCCCGAGCGTGTTGATCGGGCCGGTCAGCCAGCCCAGATCGCCCGTCGACCAGTAGCAGTCGCCCTCCTGGAGGTCGACAGCGTACTTCTGGGTGGCGGCGACACCGGTAACCCACCGGTGTTTGTGTCGGACACCTTTCGCCAGCCCCGTTGTGCCGCTGGTGTAGTAGAGCAAGGCGTCGTCCTCGCCGCCCGTCGCCGCCGGCTCGTACTCGCGACTCGCCGTCTCCATCTCGCTGTAGTAGCTGACGTCGCCGCGTCGAATGCCCGTCCCGTCGTCGCTGACGATGATGACGTGTTCGACCGACGGGGCGTCCTCGAGGGCCGCTTCGACGGTGTCGCGGTTGTCGGCGGTGGTGACGATCGCTTTCGCATCACAGTCGTCCAGCCGATAGGAGATGCCGTCGGGGCCGAAGCGCTCGTTGATGCCGCCGAAGACGGCCCCGCGTTTGAGCGTCCCCACCAGCGCGACGTAGTGTTCGGGGATTCGGGGCATGTAGGAGAAGACCCGATCGCCCTGGTCGATACCGAGATCCTCGAGGACGTTCGCGAACTGACTCGTCTGGTTGGCCAACTCCCAGAACGTCAGCGTCGTCAACTCACCGTCCTCGCCCACCTGATAGAGGGCGACTTTCTCCTTGTTCTCGGCGTGTCGATCACAGACCTCGTGGGCGATGTTCAGTTCACCCGGTGCGTCCCAGTCAGCCGCATTGTAGAGGTCGTCCCAGCTAAATTCCTCGCGAACCTGCTCGTAATCCGGAAGATTGTGGCTCGATGGCATACACCACTGCTGGTCCCATTCTCAGTAATAACTGCACCGGATGTTTTCAACATCCATGAGTAAAATAGAAACGAATGGTTCCGTCCGTCGCGGTCCAAAACCCGACGCCGGCTTGCGTAAACAGTTTCGAAAACACCATTCAAGTCGATTTGGAGGGGTCGTCAGCGAATGCGCGACTCGAGTTCCTCGAGACGTGGCAGTTGGTGGAATCAATCGAGCGACGTCCACACCGCCAGAAAACGACAGTCAGACCGTCCGTCTCAGTTCCGTCGCCGTCGCTCGAGCGTTCGCAACCGCTCGGTCCGGGCCTCGGTCGCCGGATGGGTCTGCGGCCGCCACGCGAGCAGGCGACGAACGCGTGTCGACACCGGTGTGATGATCCACTCGCGAAGCCACCGGCCAACGTAGAGTACGGCCCGATCCACGACATCCGGATCCGTGAACTCGGGTGTGAGTTTCGGGGCCCATCGGTCGACCCAGTGCTCGTCCTCGTCGTCCTCACGCGCCTCGAGTGCCAGCGGTTGGGCGACGATGCCGAGCGTCGCGCTGGCGTCGACCCGGGCGTCTCGCGCCGGGCGTACGCCCTCGAGCGTCTCGAGGGAAGCGGCCAGCGCGGCTGGGTTTCCGGTGAGTTGGACCGCACCACGATCGGCAGCGTACTCGCGACCCTTCGAGAACAGACCGAGCGCGATCGCGTTCACGCCGAGTAGGCCCCGCGCGACGGCGCTCAAGACGAGATAGCCCAGCCCGAGGACGATGATCCCAATGCCGGTGATGATCGCCAGCCACAGGGTGGCCCAGAGCACGCGCCGCAGCCACCGTTCGCGCTCGAGCAGCCGGTCGCCGACCGCGACGATCGCGGCGACGGCGGTGACGACCGGGAGGTCGCGGTTCGCGATATGGGCGACCTCGTGTGCGAGCGCCTCGCTACAGCACGTCGTCGAGGTCGGCGTCGAACCCGAACTCGCCCCACGAGCCCTGAATGGCTGCCCGAAGCGTGGGCGGGTACGACTCGGTCACCGAGACCCGCGGCGCGATATACGCCTCTTCCCAGCGTGGGTCCCACGTCGCGTCGATGTAGAGGCGAGCACCGGTGTCGTCCCGGCTGTAGGTTGGCAGCCGGGCAACTGGGGCGTTGGGTTCGCTGAACAGCCAGTCTCGAGCGGGATGAGCTTTCACCCAGATATCGCCGAAGACCTGCCCGAGGTCGCGCGGGCTGGTGTCCTCGTCGACGAGCACGACCGTATCGAAACAGTCTGAAAAGAAAAACAGGAAGTTCGACAGCTGCCACTCGAAGCCAGCGTACAGGATCTCCGTCGAGATGACGCAGATGCCGAGCCGGCCCGCCGCCGGGAGCAAGAGCCACTCGACGGGCGAGACGCCCCAGTAGTTGTTGACTCGATCGTAGAGCTGTGCTGCCAGTGCGAGCCCGACGAGTTGCAGGTCGTCGGCGAGTGGCACGCCAAGTGGCGTAAACGGAACGATAGCGTTCTCGCGGGTGAACACGCTGGTGACGTCGAGTGTCAACGTCGACCCATCGACGAGTTGCTCCCAGAACGCTCGCTTTTCCGACCGCGTATCCGGCTGTTTGTCGGCGATTTTGGCCTCGAGAACGACCTCAGTCGAACTCGGGACGACCCCGCCGGCGGTCGGGATCACTGGCACTGTCGAGCCGACGCGTCGGTCCTCGATCGGCTCTCCGAGCCGGTCGGTCACCGTCAGGAGCGTCGTCGATGCAAGCGCTTCGGAGGGGACACCCAGTGCCACGGTCACTGCCTCGCCACGAGCGAACCGATCGGTTATCGCATCGGGCACGCGGGCGCGAATGGTATTACTATCGATAACCGTCCCATGAAGTGGCGCCCAGTATGTACCCTCGTCAGTTCCGACCGACAGCAGGCCGAGTGTCATATGCGGCCAGGTCTCTCCTGGCGGCGTCGGAAAGCCGAGTTCCCGCACCGTTCGATCGGTGGCGGTCGCCGCGCGTTCGACGTACGTGACGTCGCGTTTGTCGATCCGCTCGCCGAGTCCGGCAATCGTCTCGAGGACATCGACGTACTCGGGGTCTCGGTCGACGCCAAGGCCGATTCCGAGTCGGGTCCAGGGGTATCGCTCCTGGCGACTCAGCTGGTCGATCCCGCCGTAGACCCCGCTGACGAGGTTGACGCGGTCGTCGGCCGCTGTCAACCGCACTGCTGGTCCATCAGCCCGGAGCGCCTCGCTGGCGATGACCTGTGGCGACGGCGAATCAGGGCGCTCGAGCGAGCAGCAGTCGTCGGTCTTTCGCAGGAACTCGAGGTGGGTTCGAAACGCCGTCATTGGTCCGGCTCGATCGTGTGAGGAGGTTCGAACGCCGATTCGGGAATGCCGGCTCGAGCGAGCAGGTCGCGGGCCTGCTCGCGGGCAGCTCGGTCGCCGATCGACTGGGGCAGCCGGTCGCCGTCGGCGCGGGCATCGATGTACGCTTTTGCCGTCTTAGTCTTCGACGTTCCGACGCTTGCGCTCCCCTTTTCGTCGGGCGTCTGGTAGATGTTGAGCGGCACTTTCGGCATGCGCTCGACACCGAACTGATGAAAGTCCGTGGCAGGATCGGCGTGGAGAGCGATCGCCTCGATCACTGCACGGGGCGAAAGCGGGTTGACGTCGCTGTCGACGAAGACGAAGAAATCGATGTGCAGCATGCCCCAGGTTGTAAAGATGAAGTTCGCGAGTTCGTGTAGCGAGCCGGGGTACGGCCGCTCGGTCGCGATGACCCAGACCGTCTGAGAGGTAAACGGCCATGGAACGGCCAACTCGACGTCGAAGCCGGCAACCCGCAACCCCAGCGTGGCGTCCGGTCCACCCGCCGCGAGGGCGAACGTACTCGTGGAGTTCTCCCCGTAGCCGACACCGCTGCCTTCGACACAGAAGGGGACGTACGGCTGTTTGCGGTGGGTAATGGCGTCGACCTCGAGTACGGGCATCGAACGACGGGGGCCGTTCATATAGCCGAAGTAGTCGCCGAAGGGGCCCTCGTCGAGACGTTCCTCCGGCATCACACGCCCCTCGATGACGATCTCGGCCGATGCGGGGACGGAGAGATCGTTCGTCTCACAGTCAACGAGGCCGACCGGCGACTGCTGGAGCCCACCAGCGAACGAGACCTCGCTTCGCCCCACCGGGATCCACACCTCGGCGGTAGACTCGATGGCCGGTCCGGCACCGATCGTCAGCGCGATGGGCATCGGCTCATCGTTGCGTTCGTACTCGAAGTAGTAGCGGTTCGGCACCTGTTCACCTGCCAAAAAGAGCAGGCTCGCCTGTGAGTCGTCGTGAATCATCGCCCGGTGGCGCGACCAGCTTCCCCACTCGCTGTCGGGATCGGGCGCGACGACCGTCGCGAGTGTCGCGTATCGGCCGCCGTCGCCCTGATGAATGTACGGCCAGGGAAACTCGAGCAAGCTCGCATCCGCTCCCGTCCGGACGACCTCCTTGCAGGGGGCCTCGGCGTCGGAGACGACCTGCGGTTCGACCGGCTCGGAGAGCCGATCGATCATCCCCTCGTAGTAGGCTGGGCCGGAGTCGACCGGGAGGTCGAACGCCCGAGCGAACCACTCCCAGGGTCGGTGCTGGGGGCCGCGGTAGGGATCGCCGACGAGCCGCGCAGCAGTCTCACCACACCGAGACTGGACCGACTCGAAGACCGGGATCTTGTCGTCCGTCTCGTTTGCCAGCATCGTGATCGCGCTCGCCTCGAGATCCCAGGACACCTCGTCAGTGATCCGCGTGAGCGCGTCTTCATCCTCGAGGACGTCGAGAAACGCCCGAAACGATTCAACAGCCATTCAGTGACCCTCGAGTGCCTCTCGAAGCGGGTCGGTTTCGTGTTCGCGTTTGACCTCGACGTACGTCTCGAGCACCGACGGATGCTCGTCGGCGAGGCCGGCATACAGGAGCGCTCGAGCCGCATCTGCTGTCGAGTCGTACTCCCCAGCGTCGACGAGATACTGCAACAGGACGTTCAGATCGCTCGATCTCGTATTGATGACGTTCGATCGCTCCTGTTGGTCCTCGAGCAGTTCCTCGAGTCGGTCTTCGATATCTCTCGTTTCGTCGACGAACTCGATATACCACTGTTCTGTCGTGGTTTCGTGGGGCCCTTTGACAACCGAGAGCGGCTCCGGCTGCTCGAGCTGTGCCGGATCTTTCGAAACGCGCGCCCGGGAGTGAAAGATCTCTTTCGTCTCAGCATCGCGTATCTGCAGCACTGTCTCCGCCCCCTCACCGTTCGGAAGATGCTTTTCAGCAGTGATATACGTGTTTGACATACCCTCAAGCACCGAACTCGTTCCCAGATTCGCTGTGTGTCTGCGACCCGCACGTGCCAGTGTATCAACACTCGATGCGAAGACTATAATGTTTTTGCACGGCAGTGGCTACCGACCGCGGATCAGATCTGGAGTCGCCGATTGTCTCATACGGACTGCTGTCCCGATGTTCCGGCGCGACCGCAGGACGGCTCGCGGTCGTGCCAGCACTGACTGACAACGGTCTGTCTCACCACACGTGCCGACGATGGCTGTGACGACTATGGCTCGAGCCGGAATCGGACCGTCGGTGAGCCATCAAACTGCGGCCCACGACCATGCCGCTCGAAGCCGAGTTCTTTGGCGGCGTCCTCGACTGGTTCCGTCTCCGGTGAGACCAACACCTCGACGGCCATCGATTCGCGTTCGGCGAACCGAACTGGCTCGGCGAGGAGCCGCTCGCACGCCTCATTGGTCCCGTCGAGTTGGGTTACGTGAACCGTGTCTGCTTTGGCATCAAAGCTAATGAAACCCAGTAGATCCTCGGGATCAGAGCCGTTGTACTGTGGGCCATCGATATCCGCGTTCGGATCGTGTGTCCCGTCTTCGGCGACGCGCACCGTCCGATCGTGGACGAGATTCCGCATCACGTCGGTCGGCGAGTCAGCGATCGACGCGAGCGCGTCTGCGTCTGCCTCGAGAGCGTCCCGTACGTTCATCGTCGTGTGGTAATGCTATGCATGAACATAAATCCCGCCTGCGCGTCGAGGGCCTGATAAAAGCGCACCAGATGGGACACAGTTATCTGCTCGCTCTGGTAACGGTGTGGCATATGTGCGAAGTTATCGTCATTCGAGCGGCAGATGAGGTGGCAGTATGCGCGTTGTAGCCAAATTCGGCGGCACGAGTCTCGGCAGCGGTGACCGAATCAATCGTGCTGCAGATTCGATCGCAGCCGCCGTCGAGGACGGCCACGAGATCGCTGTCGTCGCCAGTGCGATGGGATCGACCACGGACGATCTCTTAGACGAGATCACCTTCGAGACGGGCGACGCCGACCGTGCCCAGATCGTCAGTATGGGCGAGCGAACGTCCGTCCGGATGCTCAAGGCCGCCCTGTCGGCTCGTGGCATCAACGCGACGTTCCTCGAGCCCGGCAAAGACGGCTGGCCCGTCATCACCGACGAGTTCGGCGAGGTCGACGTCGAAGAGACCCAGCGACGCGCCCTCGAGGTCGCCGATGACCTCGAGAACACGGTGCCGGTGCTCACCGGCTTCCTCGCGGAAGGAACGGATGGCTCGATCACGACGCTAGGCCGTGGTGGCAGCGACACTACGGCGGTCATGATGGGCAAGTACATGGACGCCGACGAGGTCGTCATCGTCACCGACGTCGAAGGCGTCATGACCGGCGACCCGAACGTCGTCGAAGGCGCTCGCAACGTCGGCGAGATCTCCGTCGACGAGCTGCGGAACCTCTCGTTCCGCGGGGCCGAAGTCGTCGCCCCCTCCGCGCTGTCGTACAAAGACGGCGGCCTCGACGTCCGCGTCGTCCACTATCAGCACGGTGACCTGCTCTCCGGTGGGACGAGCATCGAAGGCGAGTTCAAGAACCTCGTCGACCTGCGCGAAAAGCCCCTTGCCTGCCTGACCGTCGCTGGTCGTGCGATCCGTAACCAGCCCGGCGTCTTCCACCATCTCTCGGAGTCGCTTTCGGAAAACGAAATCAACATCGACGCTGTCGCCAGCGGGATGGACACGGTCACGTTCTACATCGACGAAGACGAGGCCGAACGTGCCGAGAACATCCTCCACCGTGAGGTCATCGCTCGCGACGAACTCTCGAGTGTCACCGTCGACTCACCGATCGCGGTCATCCGCGTCACTGGCGGCGAACTCCCCAACCAGCCGGGGATCATCAGCGAGATCGTCAACCCGATCGCCGACGCCCGAATCCACCTCCAGGATATCATCACGAGCGCGACCAGCGTCGCGCTGTTCGTCGAATGGGACGACCGTGAGGATACCCTCGAGCTGACTCAGGACCTCTTCTAACCACCGACCGGTGGTCCTGCCGTTCTCGACCACTCCTCGAGCGTGTCGTCTACTGATCGAAGGCGGCGCGTAGAAACTGGTAGCAACTCGTGAACGTTCGGTAACAGGGTCGTAACGAAGGCCGGGCGTGAGCCACTCGAGGCCATGAGCACGGAGCCAACGGACGCCTTCCCGGAGGTCGACCCCGACCCTGACGCAGTTCTGGCCGCGTTCGGCATCGATTCGCCCGATGAACTCGCCGCAGCCGACGGTGCCCACGACCCAACACGCGACGAGCACCTCGATGCCGACGACACGACGGCGGCCGACCTGTTCGCCACCCTGCAGGACGTCGATCCGGAGCCACAGCCGGTCGCCGCGGCCGATGGCGGCGACCCGAGTTCGAGCGATGACACCGACGAATCGACCGCGCAGGCCGACGACGACCTCGAGTTCGAGTTCATCGGCGATGCGGCTGTGACGGTTCGCGACGACGGCGACGTGATCGATGAGACGGCGGCCGACCTCCGTGCGCTTACGGCCACAGCCACGGCTGCGGCGACCGACGCTGAACCGGACCCGTCGGCGCAGACGGGTCCCAATACCGACACCACGGCCGACCTGACCCTCGTCGGACCCGAGCCGACGCCGACGCGGGTCGCCAACGAGCGCTTCAACAGCGCTAGCGCCGACGGCCGGTAGCTCCGCCGACCGCTCCGATACCGCTTTCGCCCATCGATGCGCTGATTCGTCCGAGAGCGAACACCCTGAGACACCAGCAGACACGACCTTCCAGCTAGACTGAACACGCGCGGTCGCGTGAAGCGCGTATGGTCGCCTACAAATCGAAGGTCGTCGAACGGATCCATCTCCCCTCCCGAACGCGACGCGAACAGGCGCTCGAGGACGCCGGCTACAACGTCTTCAATCTCGCCGCCGAGGAGGTCTTCATCGATCTCTTGACCGACAGCGGCACTGGGGCGATGAGCGACGCGCAGTGGGCAGCACTCGTTCGAGGCGACGAGTCGTATGCTGGCTCGCGAAGTTTCGATGACCTCGAAGCAGCCGTCGAAGCGGTGATGGGGTTTTCGAACGTCGTCCCGACCCACCAGGGCCGTGGGGCCGAGAACGTCCTCTACGGCAGCCTGCTTTCGGATGGCGACGTCGTGCTCAACAACACCCACTTCGATACGACCCGCGCCCATGTCGCCAATCAGGGTGCTGAGCCGGTCGACTGTCCGGTCGAGTCGGCACACGATCCGACGGCCGACGAGCCGTTCAAGGGAAATTTCTCGCTCGAGGCTGCCCGGGCGGTCGTCGACGACGTCGGCGCTGAGCGCGTTTCGGTTGTGATCCAGACCGTTACGAACAACTCGGCGGCGGGCCAGCCGGTCTGCGTCGAGAACACACGCGACGTCGCGGCGTTCGCGGATGAGATCGACGCGACGTTCGTCATCGATGCCTGTCGGTTCGCCGAAAACGCCGCCTTCGTCGCCCGGCGCGAAGCCGAGTTCGCCGATACCGAGATCGACGACATCGCCCGCGAGCAACTCGGCTACGCCGACGCGCTCGTGATGAGCGGCAAAAAGGACGGGCTGGTCAACGCCGGCGGGTTCGTCGCGACCGACGACGACGCGCTCTTCGAACAGTGCAAGCAGCGTGCGATCCTCTATGAAGGGTTTCCCACCTACGGCGGGATGGCGGGTCGTGACGTCGCCGCGATGGCCGCCGGCCTCAGCGAAGCCGTCGAGGAGGCCTACGTCACGGATCGCATCGAGCAAGTCCGTCGCCTCGCCACAATGCTCGAGGACGCCGGCGTGCCGATCTACACCCCGGCCGGCGGCCACGCGGTCTACCTCGACGCGGGGACGGCCCTCTCTCATCTTCCGCCCGAGGCGTTTCCGGGGCAGGCGATGGTCTGTGCACTCTACCAGGAGGGCGGCGTCCGTGGGGTCGAACTCGGGAGCTTCGCGTTCCCCGATACCGACCGACCGGAGCTGGTTCGGCTTGCAATTCCGCGTCGCACCTACCACACGGAGCATCTCGAGCACGTCGTCGAGACCGCTGTGGCCGTCCTCGAGGAGTCCGAATCGATTCCCGGCCTCGAGCTCGTCTCCGAGCCCGAAATGCCGGAGATTCGCCACTTCACGGCCGAGCTCGAGCCGCTGTCGTCCTGATCGGCCTACATCGAGAGCATCGCGCGAGCGCGCTCTCGAAGCGTTGGCTCCGGTTCGGGCTGGCTGCTCAGACGCTGCTGGGCCATGGTTCGAACCCGCTGTTTTGCCGGTTCGGAGGTCGCGATGTTGACTGCCCAGTCGGGCACCTGTTGTTCGAGCTCTGCCTGTTTCTCCGCTTTGAGCTGGCTGTACTGTCGTAACGCGAGTCCGACGCCGATGAACAGCCCGGCGTCGAGCAGTTCCCGACGGAACCGCTCTCTGTCTTTGCGAATCGCAATCGCCTTGACGAGCGAGAGGCCGCCGATCGCGAGATAGAGTTTCGAGTTCTTCGATGGGTCACCGCGGAGTAGCTGTCCGAGTGGCATGCGACGCGACGTACCACGTTCTTCCGTATAAACTTCCGCTGGAACACGCCTGCATTGCCGTTCGGCTCACTCGAGCGCGGAGACGACGCCCCGATACCGGCGGTCGTCGATCGGCTCGACCGAGAACCCGAGCGCGTCGTAGAACGGTCGAACGCCCGTGTCGAAGCGTGCCGTGAGTCGACCCCGTCGCTCGAGTGCATGCTCGATCAGCGTCCGGCCGATCCCGCGACCGCGGTGGCGACGGCGAACGCCGATGGCCGCAATGTGGGCGCCGGGGTCGTCCTCGAGGGACTCGAGAACGACCGTTCCAAGGATTCGCTCGCGACCGCCGCTGCTTCCGCCGCGCTGGTCGCCCGCGACGAGGACGTCACCGGCGTCGATCCGGCCCTCGACATTTCCGGGCTCGAGCATGGCGGCATCGAGGATGCGCCGGACCTCGAGGGTGTCGTCAGCGGTCGCCGCCCGCACGTGGCCGTCCATTCGTCACGTCCGTTGCTCGACCGTGGCTAACAACGCGTCGATTTCGGGGCGATCCATCGTCGTTCGGCCGCGATAGGTGGCGACGACCTCGAGTTCGTTGACACGGGGAACATCGAAGACGATCGCGGTGGGCATCCGGCCGACGAGGTCGAACTGCTCGCCGAGCGTGCCGAGCCGAATCGGTTGCTCGAAGTGGTCGCCGACCGTTGTGTCCGGGTCTGCACAGAGGGGAAACGGGAGTTCGTATCGGTCTTGCCACTCCTGAACTCGGCTGCGGGGTTCGGGAACGACTGAGACGATCTGACAGCCCCGCTCACGGAACTCGTCGTAGCGGTCGGCGACGGCCCGAACCTGTCGTCGACACTGGCCGGCGTGGTGATCGCGGTGGAGCAACAGGACGAGTGCGTCGTGGGCCGGCTCGACGGCGTCGGTTGTCGTTGGGTCCGCGGGCGCAACCGGCACTGTGAGATCGGCGAGCGCGAGCGGGTCCGGCCCTGGGCCGACGTTCGAGAGCACTATGTCATCGACAACACCGGTCATGTTTCTTACTGCGGGACGCCCCATCAAAACGCTCTGGCTTTCAATGGTCGCACCTGTTCCATGACCCACCTTTGATCAGCCGCAACACCGTCACGTGCTCGCTGTCGACTGGCTGATCTTCCGGCACCGGACGGCCGTCGACGAGCACGCTCACCTCGTGTGGGCTGAGATCGATCTCACGAAGTAGATCCGCGTAGGTCGGCTCCCCGGTCGTGGCCTCCGTAGTAGGGACCGCCTCGAGATCGAACTCGTGGGTGGTCTCGCCTTTGACGTCGACGGTGACGTGCATACGCGCCGTTACGAGGGCACAGACTTGAGCGCGTCGCTCGAGCGCGCCAAACGGATGGGACTCGATGAGTTAGTCGGACGCTGGCCCCTCTGCAGTGACTCCACGTGGCTCGTCTCGGCCCGCCCGTCGGTGGCTATACAGCCCGTACGTGAGCGCGCCGAGTCCGAGCAGGAAAATGAGCAGATTGAGCAGGTCGCCGACGTACGGCAGCTGGGCGAGGGCCGCGCCGCCGACCAGTCCGACGACGAGTGCGAGCCAGCGGTTGCCGACGCCGACCGCCGAGAGCAGCCACGCGGCGACGGCGTAGCGGCCGTAGATGACCCCGATCCAGATCATGAGCGCGAACCCGAACGCGCCGACGATCGCGAACGGAATGCCGACGACCGTGATCGCCAGTGCGATCAGCAGTATCGGGACGGCCACGAGGACACCGAGTCCAGTCAGCCCGGACTTGATGGGCGCGCTTGCGACTCGTCCCGCGACGCGGTCGGAAAACCGCGGGAACAGGGCAAGCAACGCAGCGCCAAGCAGCAGGTTCAACGCGAGCACGTACAGCGAGAACAGCCACGACGCGATCGGCTGGATCGTCGGCGTGAGATCGACGCCGATCGAGGGATCCTGTTCGATCTCGCCGGCGACGGCGTCGGTGTTCCCCTCGAGGGTGCCGCCATAGCGCAGATCGCCCGCAATCGCCGCGTTCTCTCCGAGTGTGATCGTCTCGGCACCGATCTCTGCACTGCCCTCGATCGTTCCATCTATGACGGCGGTTCCGGCACCGATGGCGACGTTGCCACCGACGGTGGCGTCTTCGGCCAGCGTGAAGCTCCCGGCCGCGGTCTCGACGTTGCCGTCGACCGTGCCGTCGATCGTGACGCTTCCCGCGGCGGCTTCGACGTTGCCGCCGACATCGCCCTCGATCCGCACCTCGCCGGCGACCGCGTTGACGTCACCAGTGACCGTGCCTTCGACGATGACCGTTCCACCGAACGCCTCGAGTTCATCGACTGTCTCGCCTTCCTCAACGACGACTGTGCCACCGGTTTGGGCGTCTGACTGGGCGACGACTGGGGCTGGGATCGTCCCGACGAGGACGAGAGCGACCACGGCGACGATGACGACCGCTTGCGAGAACCGATTCCTGCTCATGCGCTATTGTTGGGTCGCTGACGATAAAAACGTACAACAGTGATTTCGGCGAGGAAAACGGTCTCAGGCCCGTGATCGTCACGGCCCGATTCAAATCTGTAGTAACGACTGAAACGATTCACACACAGATCGCATAGCCGTCATGCGATCTGATATGCATTGACTTTCAGTGGCTTCTATACTATACCGTATGATCGCACCGCACACCTGTCTCGAGGGCAACGGCGGCGTTCGGTCGTTTTATCTGCCGGCCACCCCTTTCGAGCGGTATGAGCGAGGCCGACGCCGAGGCGGCGGAGCCGACTCCCGGCAAGACCGAAGTCTGGATCGAGAAGTATCGGCCGGAACGGCTCGACGAAATCAAGGGCCACGAGAATATCGTCCCGCGACTACAACGCTACGTCGAGCAGGACGACCTGCCGCACCTCATGTTTGCGGGGCCGGCCGGAACCGGAAAATGTGTTACTGGAGAGACACCCGTATTGACGAATGACGGCGTTGCTCCGATCTCGACCGTAGTCGGCGATGTCGACGGATTCGAGACACCGGATGACAATCTCGAAATTCTGACCTACGACACCGACGGCTCGTTCGAATACGTCGCTCCTTCACACGTTTTCTCGAAGGAGGCGACTGACCTCGTCTCGATCGAGACGCGAGACGGAAACGAGTTCACGGTCACGCCCGAACACAAACTCCTCGTGGCCGACAAGACGGGACTCGAGTGGCGAGCGGCCGGAACCCTGTCCGGCGACGAACGTATCGTTCGCCCGTTGGAAACGCCGATCGCCGCCGCTGATTCGTCCACATCGCTCGACTGGGTTGCGTCGATGGATGGCGACCGGACGTTCGTGACGGTCTCTGAATCGTTCGCCCAGCGCCACGACATTCCAGCCGAGGAGAACTACGTTGGGCAGAAGAAAACAGTGCTTGGCTATCTCCGCCGCGGCTATACGATCGACGAGATCGCTTCCGAGTACGACACCTCTCGGAACACGGCGGGGAACTACGCACGAGGAATTTCGATCGATCTCGAGGAGTCGTCGACGACCTGCTCGCTGTCGTATCTCCGATCGCTTGACGTCGCGGAGTCGGAGCTTCGGGATCACGTCAAATCCGTGCAATACGTCACCTCGTACAACAATCGATCCAGTCCGATTACGCCGCCGTGGGGCCTCACGCCGGACCTCGCACGCTTCCTCGGACTCGCGATTAGCGAAGCCCGAATCGAGAACGGCCGGATCAAGTTCTACAACACGGACGACGCGCTTCGTGAGGCGTTCGAACGGACCGCACGGGAACTGTTCGACGTTGAGACGACCCGGGGTGTGCAACAAGGCGTCCCCTACGTCGAACTTCGGACGAAGTCACTGCATCACTTCCTCGAGTCCTGTTTCGACGTCTTCGGCGACTCGTCGACATCGGCCATCGGTTCGACGCTCGTTCACGCTCCAGACGACGTTCGAGCGGCGTTCCTGCGGGCCGTCTTCGATTCCGAAGCGTCCGTCGCAGAGCAGGGAACGATCGAACTGTCACAGAAAGACGAATCACTGATTACGCTCTGTTCGTACCTGCTCGCCTCGTTCGGTGTTCCGACGAGACGGAAGCGTCTCGAGAAGACGGCAACGAACGGCTCCGGGCCGAAACGTCAGTATCATGCACTGTATCTCTCAGGTGTCTCGGCGCTCTCGCGATTTGAAGACGCCATCGGATTCAGTATCGATTACAAACGCGAACGGCTCGCCGACGCGACTGGAGGGGCCGGGAATCCGAATCACGACACGATGCCCGCACAGGCTGCCATCGATGACTTGTGTCGGACGCTCGCGCTGCCAAAAGAGCCGCTGGTGACCGAAACGCTGAATCCCGACACCCCCGGCCGCGAATCCGCGCTCGAGGATATCGACCGCGTTCTCGAGGCAGCGTCTGACCGGCTTGAGGCGGCACAGCAGGTCAAACGAGTGATCGAGCGGGTCCGGTCCGACATCCGATCCGTAAGCGCCGTCCCGACGGAGTGGGTCGATCGCCGAGACGCGCTGGAACCGCTTGAAGCGCGAAAAGAAGTCGAATCCACGACGGGAATTCGGACGGACCGGTTGCTCGAGTACGCGGACGGGCGACGGTCCCCAACTGCGAGCCGTGCGGGCGAGTTGCTCGTCACCCTCGAGTCGCGCGTCGAAACACCGGAAACCGCCGCTGTACAGCAATCGCTCCGAGAAGCGATCGACGCACTCGGTGTCTCGGACAACCGGATCGCCGAGGGAACGGAACTGCTCGGCAGGGACGTTCGCCAACTCGTCGAGAACGACGATCACGATCTCGCGTCCCTGCCCCGGTTCGAGACCGTCGCCGATCGGCTCCTCGACGTGGCCGACGAGATGTGTTCGATGGCAGTCATCGAGCAACTGGTCGACTTGGATCGACTTGCTCGCGGGACACTGTACTTCGACCGCGTGACGGCTGTCGAGCAGATACAAGACGAGCGACGCGTGTACGACCTCACGGTGCCTGGAACGCGAAATTACGTCGCGGGTGACGTGCCGACGGTCATGCACAACACCACTGCAGCGCAAGCTATCGCCCGCGAAGTCTACGACGATGACTGGCGCGAGAACTTCCTCGAGTTGAACGCCTCCGACCAGCGGGGGATCGACGTCGTCCGCGACCGGATCAAGGACTTCGCGCGCTCGAGTTTCGGTGGCTACGACCACCGTATCATCTTTCTCGACGAGGCTGACGCACTCACCAGCGACGCCCAGTCCGCGCTGCGCCGGACGATGGAGCAGTTCTCCAACAACACGCGCTTTATTCTCTCGTGTAACTACTCGAGTCAGATCATCGACCCGATCCAGTCACGCTGTGCCGTCTTCCGGTTTACCGAACTCTCGGCGGACGCCCTCGAGGCCCAGATTCGCGAGATCGCCGCGATCGAAGGGATCGACGTGACTGACGACGGCGTCGATGCGCTGGTGTATGCGGGCGACGGCGACATGCGAAAGGCGATCAACGGACTGCAGGCCGCTGCCGTCATGGGCGACGTCGTCGACGAAGAGACCGTTTTCGCGATTACATCGACGGCCCGCCCCGAAGAGGTCGAGGCGATGGTCGACCACGCCATCGACGGCGACTTCACCGCCGCCCGCGCCGCCTTGGAGGACCTCCTGATGGAGCGTGGCCTCGCTGGGGGCGACGTTATCGACCAACTCCACCGCTCGGCCTGGGAGTTCGATATTCCCGAACAAGCGACTGTGCGGCTGCTCGAGCGACTCGGCGAAGTCGATTACCGGATCTCCGAGGGCGCGAACGAACGGCTACAGCTCGAGGCGATGCTGGCGTCGCTGGCACTCGAAAACGAGTAGGCTCGAGCCAGCTGCTGACGGAGTTGTTACGTGAGTTCGGCGTCGTCGACGCCGGAGACCACGACTGTTGTCCCCTTTTCGTCGCTGGTACTGGCAACCGTCCAGCCATACGCGTCGGCGATGCGTTCGACCGGGCCGCTGTCGATCCCGGTCCCGTCTGCTGTGGCCAGCGATTCGGGGATCGGAACCGTCTCGAGGCCCCCATCGCCGACTGCGGGCACACAGCTCGTGTCGTGGCTGCTGATGGCGAACCCGTCGTCGGTGCTGCGGACGACGACGGCTCTGTGCTGTGTCTCACCGTCTCGTTCGTGTTCGAGGACCGTCCGAAAGAGCTGTTCGAACAGCTCTTGGAGGCGTCGCTTGTCCGCCTCGAGGATTCGATCGGTGGCCTCGGGGGTGACGAGTCGGGCGTCGCCGGTCGCGACAGAAGCCCAGGCCCGCCGTGCGATGTCGTGGACGGCGACGGGCTCGAGTTCGCCGACGTCCTCGTCTCGACGGGCGATCGAGGCCAGCTCGTCGACGCGCTCCCGAAGCCGGGTCTGTGCCTTCTCGACCGCCGCGAACTGCGCTCGAGTGCCGGTTCGGTCGGCAGCTTCGAGATAGCTGCCGGCGATGTGCAACAGCGTCTGGACGTCATCCTCGAGCCCGTCAGCGACCGTTTCGAGCCGCGACTGAGTGGCAGCCAGTGTTCGTGCCTGCTGTGTTTTTCCGGTGACGTCGCTGTAGATGACGAGTCCGTCTGACCGACGGTCGGTCGCCTCGAGCGGGCAGGGGACGACGGTCAGTTGGAACGTACGAACGCCAGTTGCAGTGTCGTGGCGGCTGGTGAACTGTCGGCACTCGGCCGAGCGGGCGACCTCGGACAGGACTGCGCGTTGTCCCGCGACTCCGGGCGGGACGACTCCCTCGTCGCCATCGATTGGGCTGTCGACGAGCGTCTCGCGATCGATGGCGAAGACGTCGACGAAGCTGTCGGAGACTGCACGCACGAGGAGGCGATCGTCGACACGTTCGTATTGCAGCGCCGGCTCGGGAAGGGCCTCGAAAGCGGCCCGAAACGCATCGCTGGGTTCCGAGTCGGCCGCGTCCTGACAGACCCACTCGATCTCGTCTGCGAGATGTGAGATGGCGTCTTCGGTCCCCTTTCGGACGTAGCCGTCGACGCCCTCGGTGGCATGTGCCGTCCTCGGCGCGTAGGCGGCGTCGGTAAAGAGCACCAGCGGCGTCTCCTCGCAGGCTTCGCTCACCTCGAGTAAGCTGGCCCCAGAGGCCGTCGTCGGGGTTTCGGCGAAGACGACGCAGTCGACGTCGACCACCCACGTACTCGGCCTTCCGGCCGACGCCGTCGACAGTGGGTAGACCGTCCGCTCCCGGCCCGACGGGACGGCCTCGAGTGCAGTGGCTCCGTCGCGGGCTGTCGCTTCGCTCCCCGCAAGGTAGAGCACTGTCTGTGGCCGCGATGTGTGGGTCATGGCAGCAGGTGGTTCGTCTGTTCTGGTACGGAATCTCCACCTTGATAAAGATACACCGAATCCAGATACAATCTCCTATCAACACAGTCACCTGTCGGATCGGCGCGGACGAAATCGGCTCGCACAGCGACTCGCTGTCCGGCACAGATCACCTACACATTTCGAAATAAACGTTGCGGAACTGTTTTAGGCGCTGGCTAGCGAACACACGTGTAATGAGCGAACTGGCGGACGAATACCGCCTCGAGTACTTCGAGGAGGAAGGTTTCGAGCGCAAGGAGTGTCCGAGCTGTGGTGCGCATTTCTGGACTCGCGATCACGACCGGGAAACCTGCGGTGAGCCCCCCTGTGAAGAGTATGGCTTCATCGAGAACCCCGGTTTCGACAGCGAGCACAGCCTCGAGGAGATGCGTGAGGCGTTTCTCTCGTTCTTCGAGGACCACGGCCACGAGCGAATCGACCCCTACCCGGTCGCGGCGAACCGCTGGCGTGACGACGTGCTGCTGACGCAGGCGTCGATCTACGACTTCCAGCCACTCGTGACCAGCGGGGAGACGCCGCCGCCGGCGAACCCGTTGACGATCAGCCAGCCCTGTATCCGGATGCAGGACATCGACAACGTCGGGAAGACGGGACGACACACGATGGCCTTCGAGATGATGGCCCATCATGCGTTCAACACGCGCGAGGACGCGCCTGACGAGTACGCCTACGAAGGCGAAGTCTACTGGAAGGACAAGACCGTCGAACTCTGTGATGGCTTCTTCGAGTCGCTGGGCGTCGATCTGGACGAGATTATCTACATCGAAGATCCATGGGTCGGTGGCGGCAACGCCGGACCCGCGATGGAAGTCATCTTCCGCGGCGTCGAACTCGCGACGCTCGTCTTCATGTCGATGGAGCAAGACCCCGACGGCGAGTACGAGATGAAAGACGGGAACCGTTACAGCCCGATGGACACCTACATTGTCGACACGGGCTACGGGTTAGAGCGCTGGACGTGGGTCTCCCAGGGGACGCCGACGGTTTACGAGGCGGTCTACCCCGATATGATCGAGTTCCTCAAAGACAACGCAGAGCTCGAGCACACCGCCGACGAAGAACAGCTGATCCATCGCACCGCCAAGCTGGCGGGCCACATGGATATCGACGAAGCCGAAGACATGGAGACCGCCCGCGGCGAGATTGCCGCCCAACTCGATGTTGACGCCGGCGAACTCGAGGCGCTGATGGAGCCGCTCGAGGACATTTATGCGATCGCAGATCACTGTCGGACCCTCGCCTACATGCTCGGCGACGGCATCGTCCCCTCGAACGTCGGGACGGGCTATCTCACCCGAATGGTGCTTCGCCGAACCAAACGGCTCTGTGACACTGTCGGTGTCGACGCACCGCTCGACGAACTCGTCGACATGCAGGCCGAGCGCCTCGAGTACGAAAACCGTGATACGATTCGTGACATCGTCCGCACCGAGGTCGAAAAGTATCGCGAGACACTCGAGCGCGGCGGTCGCCGGGTCGAGACGATGGCCGAGGAGTACGCCGAGAAGGGTGAGCCGATCCCGGTCGAGGAACTGATCGAACTCTACGACTCGCATGGCCTCCAGCCCGATATGGTCGAAGAGATCGCCGCGGATGCGGGAGCCGACGTCGACGTGCCAGACGACTTCTACAGTCTCGTCGCAAAGCGCCACGAGACGCCTGAGACCGCTGAGACGGCTGTGGAAAGCGAAGACGAACGCTTCGCGGATCTTCCCGAGACGGAGAAACTGTACTACGACGACCAACAGCGAACGCAGTTCGAAGCTGTCGTCCTCGACGTCTTCGAGCGCGAGGAGGGCTACGACGTCGTGCTGGACCAGACCATGTTCTACCCCGAGGGCGGTGGCCAGCCCGCAGACCGAGGGACGCTCTCGACGGACGACACGACCGTCGAAGTCGAAGACGTCCAGATCGAAGACGGCGTCATCCTCCACCGAACGGACGAGAACCCCGGTAAAGGCGGGTTCGTCAACGGACAGGTCGACGGCACCCGCCGGCGACAACTCATGCGCCACCACACGGCGACACACATCGTCATCCACGCGGCTCGACAGGTCCTCGGCGAGCACATTCGGCAGGCAGGCGCCCAGAAAGGCGTCGACGCCTCCCGGATCGATATGCGCCACTACGACCGCATCAGCCGCGAGGACGTCAAGCAGATCGAGTCACTCGCCAACGATATCGTGATGGACAACACCGCCGTGACACAGGAGTGGCCCGACCGCCACGATGCAGAGTCCGAACACGGCTTCGACCTCTATCAAGGAGGGATCCCGCCGGGCGAACAGATCCGACTGATTCACGTCGATGAAGACGTCCAGGCCTGCGGTGGCACCCACGTCGCCCGCACTGGCGACATCGGCGCGATCAAAGTGTTGAACACCGAACGCGTTCAGGACGGTGTCGAGCGAATCACGTTCGCTGCCGGCGACGCCGCGATCGAGTCCAGCCAGCGCACCGAAGACGCACTCTATGAGGCTGCAGACATCCTCGACGTTGCACCGGCGGACGTGCCCGACACGGCCGAACGCTTCTTCGAGGAGTGGAAAGGGCGCGGCAAGGAGATCGAGGACCTGAAAGAACAGCTCGCTGCGGCTCGCGCCGGTGGCGGTGGCGGTGGCGAGGAAGTCGACGTCGGTGAGACGACTGCCGTCATCGACCGAATCGACGCCGACATGGGTGAGCTGCGCGCGACCGCGAACGCACTCGTCGAGGACGGCAAAATCGCTGTCCTCGGCAGCGGTGAAAGCGGTGCCCAGTTCGTCGTCGCCGTCCCGGACGATTCGGGTGTCAACGCCGGTGAAGTCGTCGGCGAACTCGCCGGTCGCGTCGGCGGCGGCGGTGGCGGTCCACCGGACTTCGCACAGGGTGGCGGCCCGAACGTCGACGATCTCGACGACGCACTCGAGGACGCGCCGGACGTGTTGCGGCAGGTCCAAGACGCATAAACTCGCTTCGCTCTGCGTTCTCGGCCGAATCGTGAAAAAACGGTTTTTGCTCGTGACCACCCCCTGGTGAGCCTCGGGCTCGGGGGTCGACACTCGCCTGCGTTCACTCTGCGATTCCGCAGTAGTCGATCGCCGACGTTGCGAGCGTCTGTGCGGTCTCGAGCAGTGATGTGACCGTCGTGTACTCGTCGACGCCGTGGAGGTTCGGGCCGTACGGCCCCGCCGTGACGACGGGGACGTCGTAGTATCGCTTGTAGAACCGTTCGTCGAGTGCGGCGTTGCCGCCGACGAACGTTCCGTCCTCGCCGATGATCGACTCGGCGTTTTGGGTGACGATCTCGACGATCTCGGCATCTCGAGGGACTTCGTGCGGAGCGGCGTTCCAGCCGGTCCACTCGATGGTCGGCGGGTTCTCGGCAAGCCATTCGTCTTCGCTGGCTGCGTTCTCGATCGCGCTTTCGATTGCGTCGCGAACGTCGGCACGGCTCTCGCCCGGTGGCCAACCGACGCGTCCCTTCATGAGCATCTCGGCTGGAACCGACGCTGGCCAGTCGCCACCCTCGACGACGCCGATATTGATGTTCGTCACGTGACCCTCGAGCGAGGGATCGGCCCCGTAGGCAGGTGGGAAGTCGATGGTCGCTTGTCGCTGGTCGTTGAGCTCGTTCAACGCCGACGCGATGTGGCTTGCCTTGTCGAAGGCGCTGACACCCTGGTGTCCCCAGGCTGCATGGGCTTTCTTCCCCGGAACTGTCACGTCGAAGAACATCACGCCAGCGCTGGCGATGCCGACGTTCGGAAGGCCAAACGGCTCGGGAACAATCGCGGCATCCGGAACGTACCCTCGCTCGAGGACCGAGAGAAGGCCACCGACACCACCAGCTTCCTCTTCGATCGTACTCTGAACGTAGAGGTCGCCTGCGAGGTCGATACCCTCCTCGGCGAGTACGTCGACGGCGAGCAGTATTGCGGCAAGTCCGCCTTTCATGTCCGAGACGCCACGGCCGTAAATCTCGTCGCCGTCGCGACGGAGTGTCCACGGATCGGACTCCCACGCTGATTCGGGGTCCGCGGGAACGACGTCGATGTGCCCTGAGAGCGCGAGCGTCGGTCCGTCGCCTGCTCCGGGGACTGTCGCCACCGCGTTCTCCCGTCCCTCGTATCCGTGTTCGTCGTACGACGACGTCCGGAAAAAGCCGGGGTGGTCCTCGAGTGCGTCGACACTCGGCTCCCATGTGTCGACCTCGAGTCCGAGCCTGTCGAACTCCTCGAGCATCACTGCCTGTCCACAGTATTCGTTTCCGGTGATCGATTTCGCGGCGACGAGGCGTTCGAGGGTTTCGAGCAGCTCACGCTCGCTCGCGGCGATAGTTTGTTCAACTCGTGTTTTTGCGGTCTGCGTGTCCATGCTGGGTGATGGAGCTTCTCAGGGATATACATATTCGTCTGCCCGTAACAGAGATAATAACTCATTTGTGGGCCACCACTGACCAGAAACAAAAGGAAAGATGATGTTGTGCGAACAAAATATGATCTTGGGAACCCTAATCCTATTCTAAATTAACGATTCTCATGAACGATATCTGGCGAAAAGGTTATCAGTTCCTGATTCTTGTGGCCAATTGGCATGGACAGACGAACTTTCGTTAAATCCGTTGGTGTTGCGAGTGCAGTTGGAATGACCGGCCTCGCTGGCTGTCTTGGCGGCGATGGTGACACGCGAACCTGGATGATCCCGTGGGGAGAAGGCGGCGGAACTGACACGTACGCCCGCCAGATGCAACCGCTTGCAGAGGAGGAACTTGACGGCTCAATCGAGATTGAAAACCGTGAAGGAGCCGGCAGCATGATCGGCAGCGAATGGCTTCACGGTCAGGAAAACGATGGAAGCGTGTTCGGGACGGTGAACCCTGCCGGCTGGAGTTTCACCTGGCGGGCGTCGGGAATCGATGACTGGCATCCCGATGATTTCGAGCCAATCGCTTACTCCGGTATTTTCGGGTACACGCTCATCGTGAACGACGAGTACGAAATCGAGAGCTTCGACGGTCTCCGTGACGCGTACGAAGACGGCGACATCACTGGCTTTGGCTACCAGGGTGCTGGCAGCGACAGTCATCTGGCAACGCTGCTTCTCAGAGACGAGTACGACCTTAACTACGACAATGCCGTTCCGTACGACGGCGGTGGGCCGGTGCAGGAGGCCGTTATCTCCGACGAGGTCGGTGCCGGGTTCGCGACGAATACGTCTGCAGTCTCGGCCGAGGAGTCGGGTGAGGCGTCTGCTGTTGTCAATCTCATGGACATTGACCTCACCGATACGTTCCCGGGTATCGATTCAATCACGAATTACGGTGACAGCCTGGCCTGGCTCACCGAGTTCTACCAGGTGCAGGTCGCTCCACCGGAGACGCCTGAAGACGCGCGACAGGAGATCTCGGAGGCGATTCAGTACGCGTGTGAACACGAGGAGACACAGGAGTGGATGGAAGAGACCGGCAACATCGTCGAGTACGGCGATATGGATGACGCTGCAGACCAGTACATCGGCAGCGTTGACACGATCGAAGCAAACGTCGATGAAGCGATCGGTGGCTTCGACGAATTCCAGGCCATGGCTGAGGAGGCCGAGGAAGACGAGTAACCCTCTCGACAACACACAACTCACTCTCTACGCCCTCTTCGTTTACATAAAGTGATGGGGATATGAATCAGGACTCAGACAGACTCACTACCAGAAATGTTACACACTGAACGCAGTACTGCAACTTGTATTCGTACGCGCCGACCCGCGACGCTGCAGGGAATACGGGTGGCCGGCATCGAACGCGCCGTCTTCGAACTCGGAGCCGTCGACCGAAAGCTATCATGGATCAGGAACACACGCTGATCGACACAGTCCGTCACCGCGTTGCTCCCGCCCTCACAACCCTGGCAGATGGCGGTGAGAGAGTGTTGGGCGAGCGACCGACGATGGAACACGTATTGCTTCTGTTGTTCCTCGTTGTCGGCGTATACATGTATCAGGGCGCATCTGAGTTCGCGCCGTCAGCACAGACGTTCCCCCGAATCATGGCCGGTGCAACGGTCGTGTTCTCGGTGCTCTTGCTTGTCCGCAACTATCTCACCGTCGCCGGTCCAGTGTTCGGTGTCCTCTTGGGAGGCTACCTCGTCTACGTCGGCGGGAGCGCGTTCCTCGACACCGGAGACGGACTTGGATACCTGATTCCGGGCCTCGTCCTCTTGGGCGCAGCTGTCGTCTTCCGCGAACGGTTCGGCGCTGCCGTCGAGTCGTTCGTCGCGGAGCCCGTCCAGGTGATGGGTGGCGACGACGTCGACAAGCCCCCGCAGACAGACGAGGACAGTCCGGAAGCCGACACCGAGTCGGAGACCGAAGACGAGAACGGATCGGCTGCGATGTACGTCTACGACATTGATGATCCACGAGGACCCGTCGTCACCGGAGCGCTCTGTGTGGTATACATGCTGCTGACGTTTTCGATCGGGATGCTGTATGCGACACCGATCTTCGTCGCGCTCTGGACACTCTGGGTTCGGATGGACACGATCAGAGCAGTCGCGATGACCGTCGGTAGCTTCGTCATCGCCTTGCTCTTCTATGACTTCGTCGAGCGGGACGTTGCC
The DNA here is from genome assembly GCF_041821125.1 of Natronorubrum sp. A-ect3. Classification (NCBI taxonomy): domain Archaea; kingdom Methanobacteriati; phylum Methanobacteriota; class Halobacteria; order Halobacteriales; family Natrialbaceae; genus Natronorubrum; species Natronorubrum sp. A-ect3. Next base: position 154,339 of record NZ_JBGUBB010000004.1, read on the forward strand.
AGAGGGTGGCTCACCGGTTGGCAGCCGCCGACGCCAATCGATTTGCTCGCGCTCTCATCGCCAGGTAACACCGTGTTGCCACACGCGACCGACGGACTGGCACACGCCGTTGCCGTGCTCCAGTGGGGTGTGATCGTATGACGTTGGAATCGTTCGTTGGTGCGGTTGAAACGCTACTAACCCTCGAGACGATGATCTGGCTGCTCGCAGGCATCATTATCGGGATCATCGTTGGCGGACTCCCCGGTCTCGGACCGCCGCTCGGGATGGCGATCATCCTGCCGTTGACGCTTCCGATGGAGGCCTCGAGTGCGATCATCCTGCTCGTAGGGGTCTACAGCGGCTCGATGTACGGCGGCTCGATCGCTGCGGTGTTGATCAACACGCCGGGGGTTTCCTCGTCGGCAGCGACGATGTTCGACGGCTACCCGATGTCAAAGCAAGGGCGAGCAGCCACAGCGCTGGCGATTTCGGCTACTGCCTCGGCCATCGCTGGACTGTTTACCATCACGGCGTTGATCCTGTTCTCGCCGGGCTTGATTCAGATGGTCCTCGCGGTTGGGACCCCTGAACGCTTCCTCGTTGCGATCCTTGGGTTGGCGATGATCACTGTCGTCACGAAAGGATCGGCCGCGAAAGGACTGCTTGCAGGCGTCGCGGGGCTGCTGGTCACGACGGTCGGCGTCGCCCAACCGATCTCACTCGATCGCCGGTACGCTGAATCGCTGTACCTCTACGACGGCATCGACTTCGTCGCGGTGCTCATCGGGCTGTTCGCGATCGCTGAGATGATGAAACTCGCCGGACAGAAAGGTGGCATCGCCGACGGTGATGTCAAAATCGATAAGGCAGGAATCAAAGAGGGGGTCGTGTCGACGCTCAAACACCCGATGACGGTCTTCAAATCCGCGAACATCGGAATGATCGTCGGTGCGATTCCCGGTGCGGGTGCAACCGTGTCGAACTTCGTTGCGTACACGGAGGCAGTCCGCTCCTCGAACGATCCCGACTCGTTCGGCTCCGGCAACGAGGTCGGTGTGATCGCCTCGGAAGCGTCCAACAACGGAACCGTGGCCGGCTCGCTCGTTCCCGCGATCTCGTTCGGCATTCCAGGGAGTTCCTCGACTGCCGTCCTGATCGGCGGCTTGCTCATGCACGGCCTTCGACCGGGTCCAAACATGTTCGATGCCTCCGGCGAGCTTCAGCTGACGTACACGCTGTTGTTGGCGTTGCTCGTCGGAAACGTCGTTATCCTCATCGTTGGCCTGTCGATGGTCACCCGGCTCAGCTACCTGACGAAGATCGACACGAACTACATCATTCCGATGGTCGTCGTGCTTTCGTTCCTGGGGACGTACGCATTGCGCGGGAACCCGGTCGACGTACTGACGATCATCCTGTTCGGGGTGATCGGCTTCTACATGGTCCGGTACAACTACTCGGTGATCGCGTTCGTCCTCGGGGTCGTCCTCGGTGACATCGCCGAAGGGAACCTCTACACCGCTCTCCAGATCTCGGACGGCTCGTACATGATCTTCATCAATCCGTTCGAGTACGGCCGCTGGCTGTCGTTCGTGCTGAGTGTCCTGATCGTCCTCCTCGTCTTCGGACCGTACGTGAAACGATGGCTCGAGAACAGACAGTCGGCATGAGACGACACCACAGATAGCGCACTCGTCTCCTCTTGTCTTCGTTTCTTCGGACGATCGATTCTCCTGTTCGTTCGCATTCGAGTCTATACGTTTCCGACTGGCCACATCCGAGTGCAACTCGAACACGAACCGACTCCCGCTGGTATTTTGCCGTCCCCTCCCCAGAGTCGCGTATGGAGTTTTCGACGACCTGGAACGACGCGCTACGGTCGTTCGCCGACGAACTGTGTCGGTTCGAGACGACCGCCGGGAACGAGCAGGCCGCCCAGCGCTGGCTCGCCGATACCCTCGAGGAGTGGGGGTTCGAGACCTACCAGTGGGAGGCAGATCCCGAGGTCCTCGCGAACCACCCCTCGTTCCCCGACGATCCAACCGCCATCGAGACGGCAGCCCGACCGAACGTGGGTGGTGTCCTCGAGTTTGGCAACCCCGATGCGGGGCAGACGCTCGTGTTGAACGGACACGTCGACGTCGTTCCGGCCGGCAACGGCTGGGACGCAGACCCGTTCGAGCCGCGCTGGACCGATGGCGATGGCGAGACAGGCGAGACGCTGACCGCTCGTGGCGCGACCGATATGAAGTGCGGACTAGCAGCGTGTGTGTTCGCGGCACGACACCTCGCGTCGGCGGAGCCTGCCATCGACGGCCGGCTCGTCGTCGAGAGCGTGGTCGGTGAGGAGGAAGGCGGCATCGGCGCGGCGGCCGCGGCGCTCGAGAACCCGTATCCCTTCTCGCGAGATGCGGCGATCGTCGCCGAACCGACCCAGTGTCGGCCGGTGATCGCAACCGAAGGAAGTCTGATGAAGCGTCTCCGTCTCGAGGGGCGGTCGGCACACGCGGCGACGCGCTGGCACGGCCAGTCGGTCCTGCCGCCGTTCGAGCGGATCCGTCGCGCGTTCGACGATCTCGAGGCCGAACGCGGCGAGCGGGTCACGCATCCGTTGTACGAGGAGTTCCCGATCCCGTGGCCCGTTTGTGTCGGCCGCGTTGAGGCCGGGAACTGGGCGTCGTCGGTCCCGGACGAGCTCACGGCGGAGCTTCGAATCGGCGTTGCGCCGGGCGAGACGGTCGACGAGGTCGAACGAGAGTTCGAGCAGCGACTGTCAACGCTCGTTGCAGACGATCCGTTTTTCGACTCGAACTCGCCCGACTTCGAGCGGTTTTCGATTCAGTTTGAACCCGCCGAGATCGATGCGGACGAGCCGATCGTTCGGGCGGTCCAGGACGCGATGGCGTCGGTCGGGTTGACAGCGACCGAGCCTCGAGGGGCGACCTACGGTGCCGACAGCCGTCACTACGTGCACGCAGGGATCCCGACAGTGGTGTTCGGTCCCGGTGACATCCAGCAGGCACATTTCCCCGAGGAGTCGATCGAGTGGGACGACGTGTTGACGGCCGGTGAGACGATCGCGACTGCAGCGAGCGTGTTTCTGACGAACTGACCTCGGTTGCTGGCGCTCTCGAGCCGTCCCCGAGGCGTCGTCCCGAACCGAAACGGTCGCCTTGCTCGGCCCATCCAGTCTCTGTATGCCGATAGCCTCGAACGGATCCGTCTCGTTGTACTACGACCGCGATGGTGAGGGTGATCCTGTCGTTTTCGTCTCCGAAGCCGGTCTTGGCGGCTGGTCGTGGGGCTGGCAACACGCCGCCCTCGCTGGCCCCACCGAGGTCGTCGTCTGGGACCTGCGCGGGACGGGCCGCTCTGACGCGCCGCCCGGCCCATACTCACTCGAGACGCTCGTCGACGACCTCGAAACGGTGCTGGCCGACTGTGAGATCCGAAAAGCCCACCTCGTCGGCTGTGGCCTCGGTGGGGCGGTCGCGCTTTGTGCTGCTCGAGACTCCAGCCGCGTCGAGACGCTGACGCTTTTTGGCACCGCAAAAAGCGGCGACGACTACGCCCTCGAACCACTGTTCGCCCCGCCGGATGACCACGAAGCGCTGCGGGAATCGCTTTCGGCCGGGCTCTCGGATGCCTTTCTCGAGGCCCAACCCGACGTGCTCGATGGAATCGTCGACTGGCGTGCCGATGGCGATGCCGACCGAGAGGGCTGGGAGGCACAGATCGACGCACTCGAGGGCTTCGACGCCAACGACTGGCTGGTCGAGGTAACCCAGCCGACACGGGTGATCCACGGCAGCGAGGACCAACTGGTCGACCCTGCGGCCGGGCAGGCTCTCGCGCGTGGCTTGCCCCGCGGGGAGTACACCGAACTCGAGGGGGCGGGCCATCTCTGCTTCATCGAGCGCTCGCGGACGGTCAACGACCGACTCGTGGGATGGGTGGCGACGGACGAGTAGTCGGTCCGTCAGCTCGGAAGCCGGTTCGTTCGCTCGAGGACGACGAGGACGACGACTGACGCGCCGAGGAGGGCAGCAGCGCCGCCGAACACCGCATCGTACGTCAGCCCGGACTCGATGAGCAGTCCGACGACCCACGAGCCAAGCGCCTGCATGAGCATCCAACTCGAGCTAAAGACGGCGTAGGCGCTGCCTCGTGTCGAGTCCGGGAGCGTGTCGAGCAGGTACGTATCCGTCGCGGGAAACAGGGTATGGATGACGAATCCGATGATGCTGGTGAGGACGAGCAACGGAAGCAGGCCGTCGACCATCGTCAACGCGAACATGCTCGCGGAGAACGCCCCGACGATGCCGAGCAGGTACGGAACGTGCGGGAGTCGATCGGCCAGGTCGCCGCCGAAATAGAACGCGGGGACGCCGGCGGCGAAGACGATCGTGAGCATCGTCCCCGCCATTCGGTCCGAGAGCCCTTTCGATTGCATGTACAGCTCATAGAAGTTGAACAGCCCCTGCCAGACGAACGACGCCGCGCCGACGATCACCAGTGCGGTCACGATGAGCCGCCACTCCGACAGCGCGCCGGCGACGAAATCGCGGTCGTCCGCACCCGCCGCCGGCATCTCGGTTCCTCGCGCGGCAAACCACGTGTAGGCCGTCACCACTGCTGCTCCGACGGCGATCGCCCACAGCGAGAGTCGCCAGTCGATGACCAACGTGAGCACGACGAACGGGGCAGCGATCACCGCGGCGATCTGGTTAGCCGCCCCGTGGATGCCCATGACCTGTCCGATCCGGGATGGGTACAGCTCGCTCAACAGCGGGTTCGCTGAGACGAAGTAGACACCCGAGGCGATTCCCATAAAGAAGGCCCCAGCCATGAGGTGTGGCACGGTTGTCGCGGTCGCAGCGAACGCGGACGACACCGCGAGGATCACGCCGGAGCTGAGTACGACCTGATGGCGCGGGACTTTCGTGAGCAACCAGCCGGTCGGAAGCCGCAGCGAGGCGCTCCCGATCCAGGCGAGGGTCACGATGAGGCCAGCGGTCCCCTCACCGATCGCGAACTCGCTGATGAAGACGTCCAAAAGCGGCGCGAAGATGATTCTGGCGAGGTTGACGAGAAAGACGAGTCCACAGAGGGATGCGAGGAGTCGGGCGCGGGCCACGACTGCTATTTTAAACAGTGGCTCTCAAGCGTTCCGAAACTGAACCGAACCTGTGCGTTTGGAGACGACTCGAGGCGATGTGCCAGCGCTGTGTTCTCGAGTCCACGCCCCAAAGTTCCGCTCGCAGCCGCTGGACGCTATCTCCGATGAGAGATCGACGGCTACACGCACGTGATACCGTCTCGAATTCGAGTATTCGACCGTCATTTCGCGCTCTCATTTTTGAGGTCGTTCAACCAGGGCTGCACAGCGGCTGACGTCTCTGTGTGGATAGATTTGGGCGTACGGCCATCGAGGAGGGTTCTGTCACGATAGATGGGCGCAGACAGTCGACTGGGCCGACATGCGACCGAAGCATTTAGTTGAATAGAGACTCAATCGTACTATGAACACAAATGACTGGGCTATCAGAGTACGTTAGAGCGTTGTTCGACACACTGTCGAACCGCACGGAAGAACCGGTCCAGCACGGCATCTATGCTGATACCCGGTCGAGAGATGGGCTCTACTCGATAACCAACACCCAGCCCGGAACGAGCACCTACGCCGCGGGACAGAGACCGATGGACCACGAACACGCCACAACTGCGCCGCCCGAAGCCGAGGACCCCGCGACGCTCGACTGTGAGGATCCACAGACGTGTCCCACCTGCAGTCCGCTCACGTCCAGTGCTGACTGAGACGGGCTCTTATCCCGAATGCCCGGTGTGACGCTCGTCGCGCCGGACCCGACGGACGAAAGTCCGTCTGTCGTGTTATTACTATTGTCTCGAATTCGAGAGTCGACTCGAGGACGGACTCATTGTGCTGTTCGTGGTTGCGGCAACGTCGGCTCGTGGCAGAAAGCCTATCCATCCTGAGTTGCCAGTACAGAGCAATGAGTCAGCTCCGTATCGCTGTCCTGAACGCAGCTCATCAGGATCAGAACACAACACGGAACTTCCGGCGCGAACTCGACGCCTCGCTGTCGGAGTTCAACGCAACCGAGGGCGAGGTGCCACACGGCTTCGAGTACGATGGAGCCGTCGTCACCGGCTCTCGATCGTCGGTGTACTGGGATGAAGCGTGGATTCAGGCCACGAAAGAATGGGTCGGTGACGCAATCGAGCGCGATATACCGTTTCTCGGCGTCTGTTGGGGACACCAGCTGCTTGCGGACGTTCTCGGCGGCACCGTCGAGGATATGGGTGTTTACGAGGTCGGGTACAGCGAGATCGAACACTTCGGCGAGTCGCGGCTGTTCGACGGCATCGACGAGTCGTTCACGGCCTTCACGAGCCACTCCGACGAAGTCTCACAGCTTCCCCCCGGTGCAGAGCCGCTCGCGACGAACCAGTACTCCAACCACGGCTTCCGAAAGGATCGCGTCTTTGGTGTCCAGTTCCATCCCGAATACGACCCGAAGACGGCCCGCGAACTCGTCCACCGCAAAGAGCTCTCCGACGAGCGCCGCGACTCCGTCCTCGAGGAGATTACCCAGGATAACTACCAACAAGCTTGCGAGGCGAAACTCGTCTTCGAGAACTTCCTCGAGTTCGTTCGCGAAGTGAATACAGCCGATGTGGCCGCCGAGTCGGATGTGCAGTCCCCGTCCGTTGGTTCGTCCGACTAGCGGGCACTTTTTCCTGAGTCGCAGCCGGCGGCGGTTCTGTGACGTCGACGCTGGGTGAGGTGTTCTCGAACCGAGTCGACAAAACGAGCAACAGCGGCAGTGAAACCCGAGTCAGACCGTCTCAGTCGGCTGCAACTTCGACGCTTGCCTCGTCGGCTTTGCCGATCGCTTCGATGATGAGTTCGGCGACGTCAACGATCTCGATCTCGTCCTCGTAGCCGCCCGTTTTACGACCGTCTTCGTACATCGTCATGCACATCGGACAGGCGACGACGAACTTCTCGACGTCGGGGCCGGCGTCGGTGTCCTCGAGTGCCTCCCGGATGCGTTCCTCGCTCGGCTTCGGTTCCTCTTCGAAGTCCATCCAGAGGCCACCACCACCACCGCCACAGCAGAAGGCGTTGGCGCGGTTGCGGGGCATCTCATCGAGCGTACAGCCCGTCGCTTTGATCAGCTCACGCGGGGCCTCGTACTCGTCGTTGTATCGGCCAAGGTGACACGGATCGTGGTAGGTGACGGTGTAGTCGAGTTCAGTCCCGGTGAGTTCGAGGTTGCCGTCGGCGACGAGCTCTTCGACCGCTTGGGTCCAGTGGTAGACCTCGATCTCGCCGTCGTCGTTCCAGAACTCCTCGTACTCGAAGGGCATCATCGGGTCGTCGGCGAACTCCTCGAAGTCGACCTCCGGATACTCGTTTTTGAACGTGTTGTAGGAGTGAGGATCGGTACAGACGATCGTGTCGAACTCACAGTCGTCCCACGTCTCAACGTGGTGGCCAGCGAGTTCGACGTAGAGGAACTCTTCGCCGACACGGCGGATGTCGTTGCCGTCGTACTTCTCGTCGTCGAAGAGGATCCCGAAGCTGACATCAGCTTCCTTGAGAATCGTCGCCAGCGAGCGGGCGACCTGCTTGTTGCGCTCGTCGTAGCTCGGGAAGTCGCCGACGTACCAGAGGTAGTCGACCGTCTCTTCGCGGGCGTCGGCCACGTCGAACTCGAGGTCGTCGGTCCAGTCGCCACGGTTACGCGGCGAGTCCCCGAACGTGTTGCCGTTTTGCATGACGTTCTGGAAGACGTCCTGCATCGAACTCGAGATATCTCCCTGGTCGGTCGCCTGACGGTTGAGTCGGGTAAACGACTGGAGGTGTTCGATCTCGACGGGACAGGCGTCCATACAGGCCATACAGGCCATACAGGACTCCATCGTCTCCGTATTGATGACGCTCGTGCCGCCGTCGGCGATGATCGGCTGTTCCTCGCCGCCGGCGTCGAGCTCTTCGCGGTACTTTTTCAGGTCGAGGATGACGTCACGTGGATCAAGCGGCCGGTCGGAGGCCTTGGCCGGACAGACCGACGAACAGCGGCCACACTTGGTACAGGCGTCCTGATCGAGCAGTTCCTTCCAGGTGAAATCGTCGATGGATTCGGCGTTGGTCGCGTCCAGATCGGCGGGGACGTTCGGCAGCCGAGCGCCGGCTTTCTCGTCGCGAACGACGACGTTCGCAAACGAAGAGAGCATGTGGAACGGCTTGGCGTAGGGGATCCACGCAATAAAGAACAGCGCGAGCAGCGAGTGCGACCACCAGGAGAGCCAGTGGAGCGTCTCGGCGTTGAACGCGAGATTCTCCGTCGCCGTGTAGTTCGCACTCAGCGCGGCCTCCGTCGTCGGCAGGCCAACCGCACCGAACAGCAACGCCAGCCCGTAGCCGACGAAGCTGACCACTTCGTGTTCGGGCATCCCCGTGATGTAGATGCGAAGCCCCTCGAGGAGGAAGCCACCAACACCGAGGCCGAACAGCGTCCAGATGAAGATGTCGTCTTCGCTGGAGGTGTGACGGCCCCAGAGACGCTTATTTCGGACCCAGTAGCGACGATAGATCGCCATCCCGATCCCGACGACAAACAGCAGTCCCATCGCGTCGACCATGAACTGGTAGGCGAGATAGAAGTCGCCCTGCCAGAACGCGATGCCGAAGAGCAGTTCCGTGCCGTACTGTTCGACGGCGATGATCGTCGTCGCGATCAGCAGGGTCAGGAATCCCCAGAGAATAAACGAGTGCATTAGACCGCCGTAGAGATCCCGGTTGAACTGCTTCTCGTTCGAGAGGACGATCTTGGCTGCGCTGACGATTCGAGACGGCAACTCGTCGAGTCGTGCGAACGGGTCGTCATCACCGTCGGTGTACCGACTGAACCGCCGGTAGATACCGTAGGCGAAGACGGCAAGTGTGATTGCGACGAGGAGATAGAACACCGCATAGCCGGTGCTTCCGATCCCCAGGTAGGTTTCTCTCCCCACCTCTGTCTGTGCTATGATGTTCATATACAATGACGTGGTGGGATGTGACTTAGTTCTTGTCACACCCTTCGGTAGCCAATCACTACGCCTTCTTGCGAAAACCTGTCTATAGTTTCAAGTTTATAATTGTTTTCAATGTCTGGTTCGCTACCCCCCACGCTATCTGGCAACAGGCTTAAATAGCCACCCACCGGGAGTGTCCACCCATGAACGAAAAAACTGAGCAACTCCGCGATATCTTCACTGACGTCACCGACGGCGAGGAAACGGTCACTGAATCACAGGAAGACACCCGCGGCTCGCTCGAGCGAGACGAGCGAACGACCGCGGAACGTCTCGAGAACATCGTCGCACAGATGCGAGACCGATACGAGTTCGAGACGCCGTTGTCGGACGACGACCTCATTACGGTCGCCAAAGCCTTCTACGAGGACGAAAGCGACGACGAAATCGCCGCCGACATCGGTGTCGACGCCGACGAAATTTTCGAGGCACGGCTCTCACTCCACCTCATCGACGAGGCAGATGCCGACGAGGTCGACCTCGCGGCAATCCGTGACCGCGAGGAAGACAATGCCACGCTTGCCGACGAGTACAACGTCAGCGAAGCCAAAATTCGACGCTATCGGCGTGTCGCCATGGCCCAGGACGAATCGCGAGCGGCAAACGACCGCTACCGCGACGAGTTCGACAGCATTCTCGCGGATGCCGACCTCTCCGAGCGAATGGCGACCGACGTCCGCGAGGACGGCCTTGAGGACGCCACCGAGGGCATGGAAACGGACGTCGAGTTCTAGCTCGCTGATTTTCGAAACCGGCTGCGTGCACCGCTGGCCCACTCGAGACAGTCGTTGGCGCTTTCTGGAGACACCGGCTGCCGTCGGACACGAGAGTTTTTATCTAATCGGGCGGCCAGACGGCCCGTGTCTCGAGCCCAGATCTCGTTTAGCGACCTCCGGACGGCCGCGTACTGTCCGCGAAAGTGTTACTACCAGCGAACACGCGACGCCGACCGCGAGCCACCGCCGGAAGTCGAGGCGATTCGCGACCTTGCGACGCGCTATGAGGCGTTACTCGGGACACCAGCCAGCGCACTCGAGTCCGAACCGATCGCCGTCAGCGCCGTCCGGTATCGCGAGCAACTCGAGACGACTCGCCAGCGCCTCACCGACGGTGGCCACTGGGAACGACTCTGTACCCCTCGCGATCGGAACGTCCTCGCAACTGGACGCCGCTGTCGTGGCATCGTCCACAAGGTCCTCACAGACCCCCTCGAGCCAGCCCTGATTTCGGCTGGGAAGCCACCCGAACAGGGTGTCTGGGAGCCACAGTCAGTCTATGCCGTCGCGGCCGCGAAAGCGATCGCCTGGGAACACCAGCAATCGGTCGAGCGTGTCTGGCTCGAGTATCCTGCTTACGGCGTTGTTCGGTCGGTCGACCTGACGACACGCCGGAAAGCACGGTACCGGCGAGCGCTCCGGACGGTTCGGGAACTCGATGGGCCACCGGCGCGGACCAGCAACCGTTCGAAATGTGACGCCTGTGAGTTCGCCAGCGAGTGTGGCGTTCGAACACGGACGCTCCGGTCGTTGCTTGGGTTCTAACACCGGCGCTCGAGCCATGCCTCGATTTCGTCGGCCATCGCTCCGCGGCGGTGGATCGTCGCCGTCGAGAGATCGACGACGGTGCTTTCGGTACCCCGGGTTTCGCCCGCCTCGAGAACCACGCTGGCGGCTTCGCGAATTGCCGGATCGAGGGCCTCGGGTGTGCGAACGCTCCCCTGTCCGCTGACGTTCGCACTCGTCGCGGTGATCGGGGTGCCGGCGCGTTCACAGAGCGCGAGCGCGAGGTCGTGATCCGGCACTCGAACGCCGACTCGGTCACGGCCGGCCGTAAGTTCAGCTGGAATGGACTCTCGACGACGACAGAGTACCGTTACCGGTCCGGGGAGGAACCGGGCCATGAACTGGCGTTCGCGGTCGGTCGCGCGGACGTATCTCAGTGCCGACGGCACCGAGGGCACGGCAAACGAGATCGGCTTTGATCGGTCCCGTCCTTTCACCTCGAAGACGGCGTCGACTGCGTCGGGATCGAGCGCATCTGCCCCGAGCCCATAGACCGTCTCCGTGGGGTAGACAACGAGTTTCCCGTCGTTGATCGCGGCTGCTGCACGCTCGAGAGCATTCATTTGGTACAGATCGGCCGGTCACCGACAAAAGCGTATCGCGACCGCTCGAGACAGTTATATGAGGCCGAGACGCTCCTCGAGGGCGTCGTAATCGGGGAACTCGGGCCACTCGGTTGCGACCCACGCGGCCTCGACAGTGCAGTCTTCGCCGACCGCGAAGAACGCCACGCGAGGCTCGCTGATTCCGGTCATCCCGTCGAGCGCGTGGGCGATGCCGTAGTCGTCGGCGACCCCGTTGGCGGGATCTGCAAAGAGCGTGAACGGGGCGTCGTTCTCGTCGATGAACCTCGAAATCGCATACGGTGTCGACGCCGTCACGCCGACGACCTGCTCGTCGCAGTCGGCCCACCCCCGTTCGGTGAGTTCGTCCCAGACGTACTTGCCGACGAACGAGCCGATCATCGGCGTGAACACGAGAATCGTCCGTCCGTTGGCGACGAGTTCAGAGAGCGTTTGATCCTGCCAGAACTCGTCGGTGACCAGTGGCCGAGTGAACTCGGGCGCCTCGTCTCCGGCCGTTGGATGGTCGGTGGGGCCGAGATCGACGGCCTCGAACTCCGGCATTACTCATCACCGCCGTTGGCAACGGCCACTGTCTCGGCGATGGCCGTTCCCTCGCCGTAGGTCGTCTCGAGATAGTCGACGATATTCCCACTTTCGGCCATCGTCACACCAGTCCGCGCATCGACGATGACGGGCACGGTGCGGACGCCAGCGACGCGTTTGACGACGTCTCGATCTGAGTGGAGTGGTTCGACGAACCGAGACGTGTAGTCGAGGTCGTACGCCTCGAGCAGCCGGGTCACACGTTCGCAGTACGGACAGGCCTGCAGTCGGTAGAATGTGATCGGCGCGTCGCTGGCTGCGCTGTCGAGTGCTCCCATACCATTCATTGGGCAAACAGGCGGGTAAGCGTGTCGTCGTCGGCGAGTTCGAGGGATAATGGTAAACTGTTAACCGATTCGGCTACAAGGCACGATATCAATGGCGTTATCTCCGCTCCTCGAGGTCGTGGTTGCCGTCTACGAGGTTCCAGTCGTGGGCCTCGAGTTCGATCGGTCGACAGTGACGGTTTTCGGTGCGATCGCGGTGGCGGTTCTTATTGGTCTCTCCGGATTCTTCTCCTCTTCGGAGATCGCGATGTTTAATCTGCCGAAACACCGCCTCGAGGGAATGGTTGAGGACGGTGTGGCGGGGGCAGAGCTGGTAAAATCGCTCAAAGACGATCCCCACAGACTGCTGGTGACGATTCTGGTCGGCAACAACATCGTCAACATCGCGATGTCCTCGATCGCGACGGCGATCCTGTCGCTCCATTTCGGCGGACTGGTCGGGGTGTTGCTGGCGACGTTCGGGATCACCGCGCTCGTGCTCCTTTTCGGTGAGAGCGTACCCAAGTCGTACGCGGTCGAGAACACCGAGTCGTGGGCAGTTCGAATCTCGAAACCGCTGAAAGCCACGGAGTATCTGCTCTACCCGCTGATCGTCCTCTTTGATTACCTCACCCGGCAGGTCAACAAACTCACTGGCTCGACAGGGGCGATCGAATCCCCCTACGTTACCCGCGATGAGATCCAGGAGATGATCGAATCCGGCGAGCGCGAGGGCGTCTTGGAAGAGGAGGAACACGAGATGCTCACACGCATCTTTCGGTTTAACAACACGATCGTCAAGGAGGTGATGACCCCCCGACTGGACATGACGGCGGTCCCCAAAGACGCCGGGATCGACGAAGCGATCGAGACCTGTATCCAGAGCGGCCACGCCCGCGTGCCGGTCTACGAGGGGAGCCTCGACAACGTTCAGGGGGTTGTCCACATCCGAGATCTCGTGCGTGATCTCAACTATGGCGAAACTGAGGCCGAAGACCTGTGCCTCGAGGATCTCATCCAGCCGACGCTGCACGTCCCCGAGTCGAAAAACGTCGACGAACTGCTGACCGAGATGCGCGAAAATCGGATGCATATGGCGATCGTCATCGACGAGTTCGGGACGACCGAAGGGCTGGTGACCGTCGAGGACATGATCGAGGAGATCGTCGGCGAGATCCTGAAAACCGGCGAGGAAGAACCGGTCGAGCAACTCGACGAGCGGACCGTTATCGTCCGTGGCGAAGTCAACATCGAAGACGTCAACGAGGCGCTCGATATCGATCTCCCCGAAGGGCAGGAGTTCGAGACCATCGCCGGCTTCATCTTCAACCGTGCGGGACGGCTCGTCGAGGAAGGCGAGGAGATCACCTACGACGGCGTCCGCATCACCGTTGAAACCGTCGAGAACACCCGAATCATGAAAGCCCGACTGCGGAAACTCGAGGAGCCACCCGAGCCAGCGGCCGACGGGGACCCCGACGCTGATGAGGGATCAGTGACTCGAGACTGACCGCGCGTTCATGAGCTGTCTTCGACTTCGAGCATCCGCGCTTGCAGCTCTCGTCCCCGGTCGGACTCGACAGTGAGCTCCGGAACCGGGACCGCGGAGCCGTCTTCGTTAATCGCGACAAAGGTAAACGATGACTCGGTCGTACGTTCCATTTCACCGCTTCTGGGCTCTTCACGCCAGGCTCGAAGGCCGACGTGGACGCTCGTTCGCCCGGCGTCGTAGACGAACGCCTCAACTAATGCCGTATCGCCGATCCCGATCGGGCGCTCGAAGTCAAGTTCGTTGACGCGGGCGGTGACACAGGTCTCGCCGGCAAAGCGCATCGCCGACATCGCGCCGACCTCGTCTAACCACTTCATAAGGTTGCCACCGTGGAGCGTGTCGTTGTTGTTCGCGTGATTCGGCTGGACACGGAATCGATTCTGGATATGTGTTTCCAGGATAGTTGGCATAGCCACCTCTTCACAGGAGAGCATCAAGAAAACACCTACTCGAGTTGTAGCTCCGCAAGCGAGTCGTCACCGATCGACCGCCTCTCAGGCGTCCCGGCCCAGCTCCGCCAACAGATGCGAGACGTGAATCCGGTCGCTCGAGCCCTCGTGCATCTCAAACTCGACATCAGCTGCGAGGCGGTGCATGCGAGCCAGCTTGTCGCCCTGATATCGTTTGCGAGCCACCTCGAGGATCGCATCGAGGACTTCCTCGCCGTCTAATCCCTCGTCGACGAGCAGGTCGTCTAGGGCTTTTCTGGCGTCCGTGAACGCCCCGGCTTCGGCATCGTCGACCATCGCCTCGACCTCGTCCTCGAGGCCGACTTCGCCGATCGTCTCGTAGGCCGCCTGCATCGTCAACTCACCCTCGTTTTCGACGGTTGTCTGGGCGGCCAGCACCGCCTGCCGGAGATTCCCGCCGGCGTAGCCCGCGACGAACTCGAGGCCATCGGGCTCGTATGCAACGCCTTCGGCTTCGACGATCCGTTCTAAGACGGTGACGGTCTCTTCGCTCGAGGGAGCGCGCAGGGAGACGGGGAAACATCGCGAGCGGATCGGCGGGATGAGCTTGGTGGGCTGGCGGGTGGCGATGATAAACTGCGTCGTCCGGTGGTGTTGTTCCATGATCCGCCGGAGCGCCTGCTGGAAGTCCTCGCGAACGTCTTCGGCGTTATCGAGCAGGATCGTTTTGTACTCGCCGGAGACGGAAGCGTAGCTTGCGGATTCTTTGAGGACGTGATTGATCATATCCCGTTTGCTCATCGACGAGCGGCCGACGAGGAACTGGGCGAAGCGGGGATCGTTTTTGATCTCTGTTTTCGTGCGTCCGAAGAAGTCAGCGACGTTGATCTCGATCAAGTCGTTGTCCGGGTCAGCGTGTGCCTCCCGAGCGAGTGCGCGCGCCGCCGCCGTCTTCCCGCTTCCGGGTGGGCCCTGTAGCAGGAGGTTGATCGGCTCGTCGACGGCTTGCTCGAGATACTCACGAGCATCGTCCTGTGGCAACTCGGCCAGCGTGGGGGCGTGGGTGTCGGTCCACAGCGGCGCGTCCATCGCCAGATGGTAGGGCTGGGGTGGGTAAGAATCGGTCGATTATACTGCTGGATATCACGTACCGATCGCACGCGAGCGGTCGTCGTCAAACGCGACGAGCTGTGAGACGCGATCGGACGGGTACTGACTGTTGTCTGGCAGTGTTGGTCGTCGCCCAGTGGGTTAGGTGTCGGTGTCTTCTTCCTCGTCAGCCGCGTCTGCGATCGTAAACGTCGTTTCAACGGGCTCGTCCTCGTGCTCAAGCACTGTTGCAGCGTCGAGGTCGTCTGGATCGCCGTCGTAGACGACGGCCGTGAGTTCCGCGTCGTCGTCGACCGTGACGTTCTCATCGAACTCGATGCTGACGTCGGTGTGTTCGCCAGCGTCGAGGTCGTCGCTCGTTCGATCACGGCGCCGTCCTCGTCCTCGATAGCGACGAAGCCGTCTTCTGGTGTTGCCATGTCGACCGTGACGTTCTCGTCGCTTGCATCGACGACCTCGACGTACGGGTCGGTGTGTAGCTCGAGGTCGATCGGCTCGAGCACGCCGTCGCCGTCGGTGTAGATACCGAGGATCCGTTCGCCAGGTGGGGTCCCGGTCGTGTCGACTTCGAAGCTGACTTCGCGAGTTTCACCACCCTCGAGGGTCACTGCCTGTTGCTCGAGAACAGCCCCATCGAGTCGGAACACGACATTTTCCTGATTTTCTAACTCCGTTGGGTTAGTGATTTCAGCGGCGACTTCGATCGTCTCGTTCGTGGTCGCTGCTGCGGGCGCGCTGATCTCGTCAACGACGAACGAGTCGGTGAGCGCGTCGTCGTCTTCGACCGTCAGCACTGTCGCGGTGTCTGCAACCGGGAATCCGTCTTCGAGATACGGTCGATCGTCTGCGCCGTCGCTCTCCTCGTATGCGTAGGTTTCGTCGTTGGTGGTATCTTGATGGACCGTCGCGGTCAGGCGGCCGACGAGCTCGGCCTCGTCAGCTTCCACCGTCACGTTCTCGTGGCTGCCCGAACCGAGATACTCTGAGACCGCGAGTGGCTCATCGCCGCCGTCGGTGATAACGACGAACCCGCCATCCGAGAGCGTGACCTCATCGATGACAACGGAGTCGCCGTCGCCTTGCTGGTCCTCGAAGGAGATCGATGCCTCGGGATCTTCCTCGACACCGAAAATGGCTGGAGCTTGCCCGACGATGATCCCCGCGGCGAGTACGATCGTGATTGCGATCAAGATCGCGCCGACGCGTTTGATGGTTCCGAACGTCAATCTCGAACTCATTGTATGATGGTGTTGCTAGCCACGGAGAGACACCGAGTGGGAGTCAAATGGCGTTGCTAGCCGTTTAGCGGTGCAGCGATGTAAAACGTCGAGGTGATTCGCTACTGCTGTCGATTCAGCATGGGCTTATGAACGTCATGAGGCCACGATCCCCGTTCAGGTCGAGGCGGCTGCCGAACCGGTTTGCAAACCGGCTGCCAGTCTGTGACTGACGGTTCTCGATTGCTTGTCGGCGACTCCTCTCTCGGGCGCGGGAATTGCCACTCGTTTTTGGTACCGGTTGCGTGGAAACATCATTCACGACAATAGTTACCTACACACTGAGCGTGAATATAACTATTTATACAAATATACGGTTGCGGAGTGATTGAAATATACTCGGACACAGTTGCTCTCTGTGATACTCTGCCTCTCGAGCAGATCAATATCCGTTATCTGTTGTTATATTCGCGCTGATCTAATAGTAATTATATAAAAACATGTTTAAACATATGGTGGAAATATAAAAACTAGTCTAGAAAAGGTTTATTTATTGGTGGCAAGCACTTGTATCTATGAGTTCACCGGCATCGAGTAATTGCCCCCGAACGACCAGCGACGATGACCGCGTCCCGCGGTATCGGTCGTTGGACCGCCGACGGACAGCACCACTACAGACAGTATGCGTACTGGATGAGAGGGGCAGACGAGATGGATGCAACCGAACGACGACGTACGTCGATAACCGATGATCGTCGCTGCGACGCTTACGGTACTTGGGTTGTTGATTGGGATTGGCATCGTACAGCGGCACGGCCTTCGGTTATCCGGAGTCCTCGTCGTTCCGTTGTTTGCAGTGTATGCACTGTACGACTTCATCGCGATCCCGGCGTTTATACTCGGCATCGTTGCCTCCTACTATGGTTTGACGATCCTCCAGCGCCGAACGTTCCTGTTCGGACGCCAGCTCCTGCTGGCCAGCATGGGGATCAGTATGACCGTTCCACTCGGTGTCTTCGGTGGACTCTCACTGGCCGGCGTTCCTGGACTCATGTTGTCAGAAGTCGCGTTCGTCGCGAGTATTCTGCCAGGAGTCGCCGCCTACAACTATCATCAACTCGAGTCGGATCGACGCCGTGACGACGTGTTGTTGAGCGTTGCGACACTGATTGGCTTGACTGGACTCGGTGTCGGGCTCGTTTCCCTCAGCCTGGCCCCATACCTTGGACAGCTCACACCACCAGTGTTGTACGGTGATGGTTCCGATATCGCCACGCTCCAGCAGGCAACGGTTGGCGGATCTGCGTTCACCCTCGATGCGTCGTTCTCGTTGATCCTCGGTGTCATCCTCATCGGGTTGTTCGTCTCCGAGGGCGTCTACTTCCGCTGGGGGATCAGACTCAACGGCATCATCGCGCTGCCGTTGCTGGCGCTGTTCTCGCTTCAGTCGGCTGCGGTGCTCCCGCTGTACGTCGCCGGGCTCGCAGTCGTCTACTGGTTGATCACCCAGATCCACCGTCGGACGCTCCTGTACGGACGGGTGTTGCTCGCGATCGGACTGGCAATCGCAGTCAGCGGTGCCATCCCGATTGCGATTGTCGCGCCAGTGACGACGGGACTGCACCTGTTCTTTACAGCGATTCTGATCGGCATCGGTGCGTACAACCTTCACCGGATGCCGCCGGAACATCGATGGACGTCGCTCGCACTCTCTGCGGGTGCGTTCGTCGGCTTCCTCGGTGGGTTGCGAGTGCTGATATCCCCGGCACAGGCCGGGCTACTCGCCGATCCAGGTCTTCTCGAGTTCGTCCTCGCGGCCGCTGCAGTCACTGCGGGCGCGATCACTGCGTTCCGACTCGAGCGGCTCCGGCCCAGCGCGGCCGAACGGAGACGCATTACCTCCCACAAACACACCTGACGCTTCGACCATGTCATATTCCAGCTTCACACCACCAGTGACGAAACCACTCACACAGATCGCAAAGCGACTCGCTGAACCGTTCAACCGCGGCGTTAGACACCGCCAGCGGTTGGAGGAGATCGACGTCCGTATCGTCGTCTCGGGGACCCGTGGGAAATCCGGGACGACCGAACGGCTGTATCACACCCTTCGGTCCCGCGGATACGATGCCTACGCGAAGATCACTGGTAATCACCCGCTGTCGCTGTACGACGGCGAGGAAAACGATATCAGTCGCGGTGAGCGTGTCACGCTCTACGAGAACGTCCGCGAACTCCGCAAGTACACACCTGCGGACGCGCTGATTCTCGAGAATCAGGGCATCACGGACTACACGACCCGGATGATGAACGAGGCGTTCGGCAAGCCGGACGTCCTCGTCGTCACGAACGTCCGCCAGGATCACCGCGATACCCTCGGTGGCAGCCGTGCCGACATCGCTCGGGCGTTCGCCCGGGCAACCCCCGAGGGGACCCACGTCGTCAGCGGTGAGCAGGATCCGCGCCTGCAGGCGTACCTCGAGCGCGAGCTCGAGACGGTTGGCGCGACGATCTCTCACGTTACTGTCCCGGACAAACACAGCGATCTGCCTGGTGCGGAGACGGTGTATGGCGTCAACGAGGTTCTCGACGCAATCGACGAGCCGCCGCTGTCGGAGCGTGCGATCGACGACATGCTCGATGAGTTCCGTATCGACTGGAAGGCACTCCCAGGAGGGAACGCGTTCAATGCCGCTGACGTCAACGACGTCGAAAGCACGGAACTCGTCAGGCAATCGCTCGTCGACGACGGCGAGCTGATCCAGCCGTTCGTCTACCTGCGTCGTGATCGCCGTGCCCGAACTGCCTCGTTTCGCGACTATCTCGAGGCGCTTGCCGATCAGGGCGCGATCGAGCAAGCACGCGTTGCAGGCGGCCACGCAGAACTGTTCGCTGAGAAGACTGACTTCCCGGTCATCGTCCACGATGATGATCGAGAAGACGCAGGCGACGTCCTCGATGACGCGATTGCCGACGGCTGGCCAGTTCTCGTCATGGGGAACACAGTCGCGGGGTTCATGCGTGATCTCGACGACGAAATTCAGCGACGAAACGAGGCAGTCACACAGCGCCACCGTTGCGGGGGAACGGACGACAGCAGCCAGATCGATTCGACGCACCTGTCTACCCAATCCACAGACAGCTCTGAACGACGCGACACGAACACAACAGAACGCCAACCAATTGCTCCAAACCAATGACAAACGAACCTACAGACAACGACACGAACGAGCAGCACCGCTCTATTACATCCCGACGGACGTTCCTCGGGGCAGCGCTTGCCTCGCCCGCATTGCTCGGGCTCGGCGTCGGCTCCTACGAGGCCGCCTCGAGCTACGCCAGCGACGAAACGTATGAGACCGGCCTGATTTCCGGACTCGCCGACAATCAGGACGACCTCGTGCTCGAGCCGACGGCGATTTCGGCCGATCCGCGACTGCTCGACGCACAGGGCATCTCGGTCGGCCAGCAGGTCCGGCTCACCCGAACGGACAACGAGTTTGCGGCGTACACGGTCACCGAAGATCGGCCGGAAGCGTCCGAAGAAACGCTTCGAATGCCCGACAGCGGGAAATCCAGGCTCGACCTCTCCGACGGTCGGCCGTTTCCGAGCGACCGGAACAGCTGTCCCGGACCGCAAACCGACCACTCGCTCGGCGACGAGTTCGAAGCAGCGATTTCGACGACCGTTCCGGCCCCCGACCGCTCGGCCAAAGAGGCACGTCGAGACGGTGAACTCGTCGAGCAACTCGACGAGCGTGACAGCTCGCTCGTCATGATCGCTCCCCACGGCGGGGGCATGCAGCCGTGGACCGACGAACAAGCGGCGTACACTGCCGAACTCACGTCAGCGACGAGTTGGCGAGCGCTCGGCTGGGGGCCGACCCCTGCAGGTGGCGCGTTCCAGCGCTGGTACGTCCCATCAACTGAAATCGATCCAGCATCGTACCCCGAACTCGGACGGATCGCCGACACCGACTTCGACGTCGCTGTCGACTTCGGTGGGGTCTGTGAGCGGGGTGTTCTCGTCGGCGGGAATGCCGACAAGTCGCTCCGGGAAGCAGTCCGTGACTCGATCAACGAGGCGATGCCGAGCCGTGTCCTCAAGGCGGAGCTATCCGACGATGGCACCGCCGACTCGATGCTGGTCAATCGCTTAGGCGACGACGGGATCTTCATCTCCCAGAGCTACACGACTCGTCGCGCCTATTACGAAGAAATCGCCTACGGTGTCGCTGCCGCACTCGAGGATGACCTCGATCCAGGTGCTCGAGAACGACCTGGTCAGGGAAAACGGCGGTCCCGTCCCGACGTCCCCGGACAGGATCGACGGCCATCCCGTCCTGACGCTCCCGGTAAGCAGTAGTCGCCCCTCGAGCGACGTACCCGACCACGTTGACTCCATTTTTTCGAACGAACCCGGAGCGATGGCCACAGACTCGTCCCGGGCAGCGCATCCTGCGGGAGCGGAGACCTGCCCGTAGAGCGAACGAAGACCGCACTATAGTAACAACTGCAACGATTTATACACTGATCGCACAGCCGTCGTGCGATCAGGTGTGCATTGACGTGCAGTGGCTACTATAGCTGATGGTGCTTCGTGAACGGTTCTGGCGGCGACAGCCACGGCAGCCGACACCGTTCGTCAATAGTACCACAATGCTCTTTACTCGTGATGGACGCTAGTCATTTATGAATCAGAACGTCGGCGAAACGGATCGACTCGTGCGCTTCGCCCTCGGCGCAGTCTGTGGCCTGATCTCATTGGCGATTTTGGGTGGCGTCATCTCCACGGCGATGGTGTACTCACTCATTCTCGGTGTGATCGCGCTCGTCTTGCTTGGGACCGCCGCCACCAGCATGTGCGGGCTGTACTCGGCGCTTGGTATCAACACGAACTAACGCGATAGCGTCTCTGGCGGTCGTCCGGTCGCCTGCCGACCACGGCACCGACGACCGCCTGCACGGACAGGCGAGCCACACGACGCCGGCCATCCGAAGGGCGTTTAGTCACGGCACACGGAGCATGGAGCGATGTCATTATGCGTGACGTTTCTGGGGACGGCTGGGGCGATTCCGACGACTGAGCGAAACCCGAGCAGTCTCTTCGTCGCTCGAGAGGGCGACCAACTGTTGTTCGATGCCGGTGAGGGAACCCAGCGCCAGATGATGCGCTTCGGGACTGGCTTTTCAATCTCACACCTGTTTGTCACGCATCTTCATGGCGACCACGTGCTCGGCATTCCGGGGCTCCTCCAGACGATGGCGTTCAACGACCGCGAGGAGCCGCTTTCGATCCACACGCCCCACGGCACGCGCCGCCAGATCAATAGCCTGGTCAACGCCCTCGGCAACCGCCCCTCGTTTCCAGTGCGAATCAACGAGGTCGGCGACGGCGACGTCGCCTCCCGGGCCGACGAGTACGAGGTCCGCGTCTTCGGGACCGACCACGACACCCGATCGGTTGGCTACGCACTCGTCGAAGACGACCGCAAGGGCCGATTCGACCGCGAACACGCCGAGGAACTCGGTGTCCCTGTCGGGCCGAAGTTCTCGAAACTCCACGCGGGCGAGTCGGTCGAACTCGAGGACGGGACCGTTGTCGACCCCGAACAGGTCGTTGGCGAGCCCCGGACCGGGCGCTCGCTCGTCTACACCGGTGATACGCGACCGACGACGGCGACGATCGAAGTCGCCGACGAACCCGACTTGCTGATCCACGACGCGACCTTCGCTGATGATCGCGCTGATCGCGCTGCGACGACAGCCCACTCCACGGCACGACAGGCGGCTGAGATTGCAAACAGAGCCGGCGTGGATCGGCTCGCTTTGATGCATCTTTCCTCGCGGTATGCGGGCCACACCGATGACCATCTCACACAGGCTCGAGCGGTCTTCGACGGCGAGGTGTTCGTCCCCGAGGACGGGCAGAAACTCGAGATTCCGTATCCAGACGACTGAACAGGCCCGGCAAACTGAACGAACTGGGCGCGTCGTGTTCGAAGCGAACCGGCGACTGTGCGGGTCAACTCTCCGACACACGCAGTTTCAGACCCAGGTATTTTCGCTTCCGGACACGACCCTGTGACAGTGCGCCACATTCAGGTCACAGTACCGATCGGCAAACGGGAGACTGTCCTCGAGTTGCTCGATGAGGAGGGAGTCGACTACGTCGTTACTGACGAAACCAGTAGCCGAGAGTACGACACAGTCGTCTACTTTCCGCTCCCGACGAACGCCGTCGAGCCGATTCTCGATTCGCTCCAGAATGTGGGCGTCGATCAGGAGTCCTATACCGTCGTCATGGACGCTGAGGCGGTTGTATCGACGAGGTTTGACGAGCTTCAAGAAGCGTATGCGACCGAGAGCGTCGAAGAAGAACAGATCTCCAGACAGGAACTGCTCACCCAGGCAAACGAACTGACGCCGACGTTCAGCGTGTTCTTTACGATGACGCTGATCAGCGCCGTCGTCGCAACCGTTGGGCTCCTGTTAGACTCGCCGGCTGTCGTCGTTGGCTCGATGGTGATCGCCCCGCTGATCGGGCCCGCCTTGAGCGCGTCCATCGGTACCGTCGTCAACGACCGAGAGGTGTTCTTTACGGGGATGCGTTATCAGTTCGCGGGCGTTGCTGGAGGCATTGTCGCTGCGGCGATCTTCGCATGGCTGTTCCAGACACTGTTTCTCGTACCACCCGGAGCCGAGATTACCGAAATCGACGAAGTTGCGGAGCGTATCGCGCCGGAGCTGCTCTTGTTGCCTGTGGCACTCGGGGCCGGCGCCGCAGGCATCCTCAGCCTCGCAACCGGCTTTTCGGTGGCGATCGTCGGTGTGATGATCGCTGCAGCGCTGGTTCCTCCGATGGCTGCCGCCGGGATCGCGCTCGCGTGGGGGCTCCCCGTTGCGGCGCTGGGTTCGACAGTACTCGTCCTGGTGAACCTCCTTGGGGTCAATCTCGCCGGACTCCTGACGCTCTGGTATATTGGCTATCGTCCGGAAAACTGGTTCGAGACGTCGATCGCACAACGCAAGCTACTCAAACAGATCGGCATCTTCGTCGTTGTCATCGCCGTTCTCTCGCTGTTTCTGGCTGGGATAACGTACACGTCCTATCAGGTTTCGGCGTTCGAAGAGACGGCGTCTCAGGAAGCGGAAGACGTGCTGGCCGAGCACGACGCGTTAACACTCCTCGAGCTCTCGGTCGAGGTCCACGAAGATGGAGCGCCGTTTGGGTCCTCGCTCGATGCAACCGAGCAGGTTGATGTCGTCATCATCGAGGTTGGCGGGCCGCCAGAGACGTACGATTCTGCCGTGATCGAGCAACTCGACGAGCGGATCAATCAGCATACGTCCGACGAGACGACGGTCCAGGTCAGGTTTGTCACGACTGGGTCGGGATGACCGTTCCATCAGTCTCTGGCGACGCGTTCGATGCTGGCCGAGCCACATCGTGGACACTGCTGAAACGGTGACTCATCGAAGCTCGTGCCACAACTCGGGCACGTCTCACGATCCGTCTCGATACCGCTCGTGCCACAGACCCCACACTGCTTTCGTGACGCCCTGAAGTGAGCCGTGCAGGAATCGCATCTGTATACCCCCGGCATAGTCGTCCGACATTCGGGGCGGTCAAATGTGTTGGGCTGTCAGCCGGCTCGGCGTTTAGCGTGCGCTCGCGGTCTCGTGGCCGACGCACGGACAGTTCCCCCGTCGTCGCGTTGCTTGCCGGCCACCCGACGCAGTTTCGCTGCGGTATCAAAAGTACCATACCACCCCACGACTCAGTAGACCGTATCAGGTGGTTTCCGTGACCGAAAAACGCGAATACAAAGACGACTATCCAAACAAGACGCTGTATATTCCGGGTCCGACCGAGGTACGCGAGGACGTTATCGAGGCGATGTGCGAGCCGATGTTCGGCCACCGCATGGACCAGATGACCGACCTCTATACGACTATCGTCGAGGACACGAAGGAGTTCCTCGGCACCGACAACGAGGTCGTCATCCTCACGGGCTCGGGAACGGAGTTCTGGGAGGCGTCGACGCTCAACCTCGTCGACGAGAACATCCTCGTCCCGACCTGTGGTAGCTTCAGCGAGCGCCACGCCAACGTCGCCGAGCGTCTGGGCAAGAACGTCGACCGCCTCGAGTACGAGTGGGGCCAGGCCATCAAGCCCGAGGACATCCGCGCGGAACTCGAGGACAGCGATACCGACTACGACGTGGTCGCGACCGTGATGAACGAGAGTTCGACGGGCGTCCGCAACCCCATCGAGGAGATCGGTGATGTCGTCGCTGAGTATCCGGACACCTACTTCGTCGTCGACGCCGTCTCTTCGCTTGGCGGCGACTACGTCGACATCGACGAACACAACATCGACGTCATCTTCGCCTCGAGCCAGAAGGCCTTCGCCATGCCGCCGGGGCTGGCGATCTGTGTCGTCAGCGACGACGCCTACGAGCGCGAACTCGAGAAAGGCTCCGCCTCGTGGTACGGCGGCTTCCAGCGCACGATCGACTACTACGAGCGCAAAGGGCAGACCCACTCGACGCCGGCGATTCCGATCATGCTCGCCTACCGCAAGCAGATGAAGTACATGCTCGAGGAGGGCCACGAGACACGAAGCGAGCGCCACCGCGAGATGGCCGAATACGTCCGCGAGTGGGCCGACGAACACTTCGCGATGTTCCCCGAGGAGGGCTACGAATCACAGACCGTGGCCTGTATCGAGAACACGCAGGGGATCGACGTCGCCGAGACCATCGAGACCGTCAACGAGGAGTACGACATGGCCTTTTCGAACGGCTACGGCTCCCAACTCGGCGAGAAAACGTTCCGTATCGGTCACATGGGCGAACACGACCTCGAGTCGATCAAAGAACTGACCGACGCCATCGAAGACGTCGCTGACCTCTGAGACGGGCTGTTGTACCGATGGCCCGGTCCACCGGGCCTGACGGACAGTCGTCCGTCTGCGTCGGCACTCGAGGACATGGACGTTCCCAGCGCACTTTGGAACTAATAATTGGCGAGGGAAGAAAACCATGACAGTGAACTCGGTTCCGGCCCAGTAGACACGTATGCTCGAGAAGAACGTCGGCGGTCTGGACCGCACGCTTCGATTCCTCGTCGGCGGGCTGTTGCTCGCCGTCGCAGCCCGAACCGGACGAAAGCGTCCTTTCAGCTTCGCCGCCCTGGTCGTGGGCGTCGGGTTGCTCGTGAGCGTCGTCACACGTCGTTGTACCGTCAACGCGCTGCTCGGAATCAACACCTGTCCGACCCACGAGTGATTCGTCGCGGATCGTCTGCCTCTTCGAGGTGTCCCGATACCCTCGTCGGTGGCGCTGGAGTCTAGCCGAAGCCCACCGGTGGCCCTCGAGGACTTACACACTGCTCGCTGCTACATCGCGAATATCGTAACAACTGAAACGATGGACACCTGACCGCACAGCCGTCGTGCGGTCAGGGTACATTGACGTTCAGTGGCTACTATCGGTGTGCAATCCCGAGGAGTCAGTCGCCCACTGATCACTCCTGAGCGGAGAAAAAGATCGACAATTGTGATTTAAGTAACATCAAATGAAACGTCTCTCGTGAAACACACTGCCGTTCTAACGATCTGCTGTTTGCTAGTACTCGCCACGGTGGGTCCGGTTGCGATGGGTCCCGTGGCCGCTGCCGATGATCGAGTAAGCCCCGAGACACATGCCGGTTCTGCCGGGGAACCGCTCGAGCCAGCGGATATCGATACGTTGATCGAAGCGGCGATGACCGAACACGACGTGGCTGGGGCAACGGTCGCGTACGTGGAGGGAGACGAACTCGTCTACGCCGAGGGCTATGGGTATGCCGACTACGAGACGGGCGACGCTGTCGATCCAAACGAAACCGCCTTTATGATCGGCTCAGTCTCGAAACTGCTGGTCTGGACCGCAGTGATGCAAGGCGTCGAAGATGGCACGCTCGACCTCGATGAGCCAGTCGGGACGTATCTCGATGCGTACGAGTTCGAGGGCGACGACGAGGTAACGCTTGCACACCTCGCAACGCACGCTGGAGGGTACGATGACCGCTTCAAAGGACTCTTCGTCCAAGATCACGGGGAAATCGACGACTGGGAAGGAAAACTCGAGTCGGAGATGCCGCCACAGATCTGGGAGCCCGGTGAGACGATCTCCTATTCGAACCATGGTACCGCCCTTGCCGGCCTCGTCGTTCAGGAAGCATACGGCGAACCGTTCGAGTCCCACATCGAGAACGAGATTTTCGATCCGTTGGGGATGGACAGCGCCACGTTCGTCCAACCCGTTCCCGAAGACCGAACGCTCTCGGAGGGCCACGTCCCGGTCGATGACGGGTTCGAGACGCGTGATCCAGCGATCCTTGGGATTCCGCCAGCCGGCTCGGTAAGCGCCACCGCACCCGACATGGGCACGTTTGCGCTCGCGAAACTCCAAGAGGGGGCAGTCGAACACGACGGAGAAGATGTCCAGCTCCTCGAGGCCGAATCAGTCGAGGAACTGTTCGAACAGCAGGCGACGAATCATCCGGGTGTCCACGGGGTGGGGTACGGGTACATGCTCAGCGAGTACCGTGGCGAGCAACTCGTCATGCACACCGGGGGAACCGAACACTTCCATACGGCGTTCGTCTTGTTCCCCGAACACGACGCCGGGCTCTTTGTGAGCTTCAATACGATGGCTCCTTTCGACGACGTTCTCGACGGATTCATTGACGAGCGGTTCGCACCGGCCGAGAGTTCGCTCGAACCGAATCCGACGACAGCTGATCGAGCAGACGAGTATGCTGGAGAGTATCGGATGACGACGTTCCAGACGACACACGAAAAATTCCTGGGGCTGGCCCAGGGGACAGTGACGGTCTCTGTGACCGACGACGGCGTTCTCGAACTAACGATGCCGACGGGTGCGGAGACGCGATGGGTCGAAGTCGAACCGGGCGTCTTCGAGCCCAAAACCGACGACGATGCGAGCGTCGGACAGACGAGCATGGCAATCGAAGACGGCTATCTCTACATGAACGCACCAGCAGCACCGTTCGAACGCCTCTCGTGGTATGAGACGGCCAATTTCCAGGTCGGGCTTGCCGGCGCAGTGATCCTCACGCTCCTCTCGACGATCGTGGTCTGGCCGATCAACGCCTATCGACACCGCGGCTGGGGTGCAATGGGCGGGTATCTGAACCGACCTCGACTCGCAATCCTAGGATGCGTTGGTCTTCTGGCGGCGTTCATCGGTGGCGTCGTACTGAACCCGCCGTTCGAGATGGCCTCCTGGGTCTACGGCTTCTCGCTTTGGCAACGGGTGACGTTTGGATTGCTCACCGTCCTGGCCGTCGGTACGGCAGTCGCGGCCACCGTGGTCGGCCTCGAGTGGCAACGGGTCTACGTTGCCCGCGACCTCGAGGCGGGGTCGACGAACCGGTACGGACTCATCTATCTGACCATTCTGGTGGCAGCACTCGCCATCTTGCTCTGGCAGGCGTGGTACTGGAATTTATTCTCAGCAGCGCTCTGAGCCCGCGTCGGATTTATACGCTACTCGCCCCTAGGGCCGCCTGTGAGTACGCGAACGAGTGCCCTCGATGCAGTCGTCTTCGGGGTCGATATCCAAAGCGGTGACGTGCGGGGCGATGCGCCGTCGTACGCGCTCGTAGTCTATGACGGCGACGATGTCACACGAGATGTCGTCACTCACCGCAAACTCCGGCGGCTGATCGACGACGAGGAGCCGGCGATCATCGCGACGGACAATATGTACGAGCTGGCGGCCGACAAGGACCAGCTAATTCACTTCCTCGGCTCGCTGCCTTCCGAGACGATGCTCGTGCAGGTAACGGGTGCCGAACAGCCCGAACCACTCTCTCGAGTCGCGAAACGCCACGGAATCCCCTACGGCAAACAGCCGATGCAGGAGGCCGAAGCCGCCGCCCGGCTGGCCGCCCACAACGTCGGCCACGAAGTCTCTGCGTTTACGGATACGACCGAGGTCAAGGTCTCGAGGGGCCGCTCGACCGGTAGCGGCGGCTGGAGCGAGGACCGTTACACGCGGCGCATCCACGGCTCGGTTCGGAAGCGGACACGAGAGGTCGAGTCCGAACTCGAGAACGAAAACCTCGAGTACGAGAGGGAGATCCGGGAAGCCTACGGCGGCTACGCAAACGCCGTCTTCACCGTCTCCGCCCGCCCCAGCGACATCCCCGTCTCGCGCAACCGGTCGGGTGACGTCCGCGTCGAGATCGAACGCGAGCGCCGCGATGGCATCGAGTTCCGTCCGCTCGCCAAACGCCGGGATCACGTCATCGTCGGCATCGATCCCGGCACGACGACCGCGGCCGCGATCGTCTCTCTCGAGGGTGAGGTGCTCGATGTCTGGAGTTCGCGGACCAGCGACACCGCCGACGTGATCGAGTGGATCGTCGAGCGGGGCCGTCCGATCATCGTTGCAGCGGACGTGACGCCGATCCCCGAGACGGTCGAGAAGTTCCGCCGGAGCTTCGATGCGGCGGGCTGGACGCCGACGAGCGATCTGCCGATCGACGAGAAACAACACCGCACGCGTCACGATCCCTACGATGACGACCACCAGCGCGACGCGATGGCTGCGGCGCTGTATGCCTTCGACGCCCACGAAGACCAGTTCGAACGTATCGCCACCAAACTCCCGCCGGGGCTCGACCGTGGCGAGGTAACCGCCCGTGTCGTCGCTGGCGAGGAAAGCGTCGAAGCCGTGCTCAGGGAGTTAGACGACGACGAAGAGCCAGAGTCGGAGTCGACTGAACACGAACCGCGTGAGCTGACGCCCGAAGAACGTCGAATCAAGGACCTCGAGCGACAGGTCGAGCGCCTCCAATCACACGTCGGGACCCTCGAGGGTCGCCTGGAGGACCGCGAGGATCGTATCGACGACCTTGAGACCGAACTCAGCGTCGCCCGACGTGAGGAGCGAACGAAGGTGCGAAAGGACCGGGAGGTCTCCCGACTCGAGCGAAAGGCCAACCGCTTAGAGCGCGAACGCGACGCGGCCCGTGAGGCGGTCGACGACCTCGAGCGGAAAGTCGACCGGATGAAAGCGCTCTGGAAACTCGATCACTCGAACTTCAGCGACGTCTCGGCCGAAAAAGAGGGGCTGGTGCCGGTTAAAGTCGCGGAGAAGTTTACGAAAGGCGCGATCCGGGAGGCCAACGAACAGTACGGCATCGCGGCTGGCGATATCGTCTTCCTGCGGGATGCAAGCGGGGCTGGCCGTTCGACGGCCGAACTGCTCGCTGACTTCGAGCCGCGAGTCGTCCTGAAACAGGGCGGGCTCTCAGAGATCGCCGACGAGATCCTCTTCGACGCCGACATTCCAGTCGGTCCCGCTGACGACGTTGCGATGCAGGAAGTCGACGAACTCGCTGTTGCCCGTGAGGACGATGTCGAGGCCGTCATCGACGACTGGCACGAACGTGCGGAAGAACGCAAACGAGACCGCAAGGCGGCGATGGTCGATCAACTCATCAGCGAGCATCGAGCGGGCGACAACCAGGCGTGAGCTGGGCTCGCGGGCCGGCTCGGAGTCTCTTCGGCGACCCCCTCGGCGACAGCATCTGTGGAACCGCTTCGATCTCGAGTTCGTCGCCGAACAGCGCGTGCCCGAAGCAGCCGATCGCGACGAGACCGAAGACGGCGACCGCGGCCTTGAGGGAACGAAGCGACAACATCTTTCGCTGTCTGTCAGAACATCCCGAAACTCTGGAGCATGCCCGAAACCAGCGCCTTGACGATGATGCCAAGGCCGGCGAGGACGAGTGCGATACCGGCGGCGATCACGAGGTTTTGATAGGCGATGAGTGCGATGCCGGCGAGAAGAATCAACAGGCCGGCGATACCCTGCGGACCGAGATTTTTCAGCATACGAAGGGCTGGCCAGCCAAGGGAAATAAACGGCCTGGTTTTTCGGCCTCGAGGCCGATGCTGCCCGATGGACTGTCAACTGAATCGATAAAGGGTTAAACCGATCGAATGTGAACTATGGGCCATGAGTGACGACGGTGAGGGCGGTCGGAAGAACCTCCGGATGCCTGAGGACGATGAGGTCTTTGCGACCGTCACTAACATGCTCGGGGCGAACCGTGTAAAAGTACGCTGTGCAGACGGACAAGAGCGCACTGCACGTATTCCTGGGAAGATGCAAAAGCGCATCTGGATTCGCGAAGACGACGTCGTTCTCGTTGAGCCGTGGGACTGGCAGGACGAGAAAGCAGACATCACCTGGCGCTACGAAAAAAGCGAAGCCGATCAGCTCCGACGCGAAGGCCATATTCAGTAACGACACACGGTTTTGCTATCGTTCGATGCCACTGACTCGAGTCAGTGGCGACACGGTATGGACTCGAGTGGAACGGTTTTGATAAAGAAAGAAGAGCCGAGCGACACCAGCGTCGGTGGTCGATCGGTTCGATAAGCCGCTATGAAAACGCTACCGGGTCGTTATTCGTCGTCGCCGTTTTCGTCGTCGCCGTTGTCGGCTGCCTCGACCTCGATCGAACCACGCATTGCGGTGGAGTGAGGCAGACAGACGTAGTCGACCATCTCCTCGCTGGCTTCGAACTCGAGGAACTGGTCGTCGGGTTCGGTGTCGTTTGTCTCGTCGGTTGCGAGGTCGTCGACGACCTGGTCGTCTGCGTCTCGGATCTCGATGTTGTGGGACTGACCGTCGCCTTCTTCCCAGCCGATCTCGTACTCTTCACCCTCTTCGAGGACGAGCGTTGGGTTCTGGACGCCGTCGATCTCCGACGGTTCTTCGCCTTCCCAGCCAGCCGTGTCGCCGTAAAGGACGATTCTCTCGCCCGGCTCCATCTCGAAGGTTTCCTCTTCCTCGTCACCATTCCCGTTGTCGTCGTCGTCGGAACAACCGGCGACGAGTGCGGTTGCCGCTGCCGCGCCCGTGAGCTTCAACGCTGTCCGCCGCGAAATTGGGTTGTCTCGTGCCATCACCGACAGATAAGGGTTGAGTACATAAAAATTGATACCCTCCACCGCGACGCTGTCATGCGTTTCCATACCATATCAATTACTGGTAGTTCTCACCGAGAAGCTAGTTGGAATCTACAAGACAGCGATCAGATCTCTCCGTGATCGTCGCTTGGATGCCGTCCACGACGGCCAATCGAGAGCCGGAGAAACGCTGGGACGGCAATCAGGGCGATCATGATTTCGAGGCTCCCGACGGTGAGAAACGCGAGATCGTAGCCGTAGCTGCCGGCGATGGTGCCGCCGACGAGAAAGCCACCAAGAAAGCCCAGGCTGCCGGCGATGTTGAAGCCGGCCATCGCAACGCCGCGTTCGTTTTTATCGGCGATGTCGGTGACGAGTGCCATCGTCGCTGGTGAGACGAGTGCCCCGAGAACGCCGACGGCGACCATCGCAACCGCAGCCGTGGTGACCGTCGGCGCAGCGCCGACGGCGAGAATGCCGAGGCCGTAACACACCGACCCGACGACGATCGGGATCGTTCGACCGATGCGGTCCGAAAGCGCGCCCATGGGATACTGTAGTAGGGCAAACGGGGCGAAAAAACACGCCAGCAACAGCCCTGTCGTGGCAGGCCCAAGCCCGAACGTCTCCTGGAAGTACAGTGTCCCAACGAGGGCGAAAAAGCCAGCCGTCATCCGGTCGACGAAGCCGAAGGCGTAGGGTATCGACAGCGTTGGCCGTCGCCGCACGCCCTCGAGGAGCGCTCGAGCGCTCCGGCGACTGTTCGGCGTGCGGTCGTCGACCTGCGAGACGAGCATGCCAACGCCGACGAGCAAGACGGCGGCACCGACCAGCGGCGCGAGCGGATCGAGTTCGGTGAGTTGGCCGCCGATGGGGGCGCCGAGGGCTGCTCCGAGCCCGATTGCGATCCCTGCAGCACCCATGTTTCGGCCGTGACCACCCTCTAAATCCATTAACATGGTCATCGTCAGCGAGAACGCGCCGACGGTCATCGCGCCCTGCACGACCCGCAAGAGGAGGACGCCCTCGAACGAAATCGACCCCACTGCGGGGACGACAGCGAGCATGGCGTAGCCGACGGCTCCAGCGAGTGCGCCGGCGACGATAAACGGCGTCCGCCGCCCTGTCACGTCGCTTGCGAGCCCCCAGACGCCGACGAAGGCGATGTAGGCGGCGAACTCGGCGACGAGAAACCACATGCTCGCATCGAGTGCCGTCGACGCAAACGGCGATGCCGTCGCGTCGGCCCCAAGCGTCTCCACGAGCGTTGCAACACCAGGATAGAGCAACAGCTGTGAGAACAACACCGCGAAAACGACGGCCGCGAGCACGACCCGATCACGGTCACTCGAGTGCACGACCGATACGTTGCCACCCGAGGACTATCAACCCGTCCGTCTCGAAAGCGCTGCTTGGGTCGATCTCTCCGATCTCTCGTCGCCACTGCCGTCATGCACACTGCACTGCACGACAGCTCGGCGAGGGGTGTGTCCACTTTTTAATTATGACGCCAATCGAATCTGGCCCGAATCGATATCCTTTCGCCTCTCGGTCCCCTGTTTCTGTCGATGGCACTCACGCGCAGACACGTCCTTACGGCAGGGGTGACGGCCGGGATCGGACTCCTCGCGGGCTGTACCGATGTCGCTCGAGACTCGCTTGCCGCGTCTCCGGCCACCATCTCTCCGGCGGCCCTCGCCGAAACCGGCTACGGCGAACACACGGTCGAGGAGCTGCGCATCGAGCGAACCATCGGCCGGTTCGGAATCGAGCGGACGATCTCGGTTCAAAACTGGAACGCCGAGTACGACCGCGCGCTCGCGCTTGACGCACTCGGCCTCGGACGTGTCCAGACCGCGGTCGTCTCCGTGCTCGCCACACCACAGATCTCCGTATTCGGCCGCACACTCAACCCCGTCGGCGAGTACTCGACGGACGAACTTGTCGCTCTGATCCAGGACCGCTACGACGAACTCGAGGACGTCCAGTACGTCGATGAGGAACCCGTCTCGGTGCTTGGCAGCGAGACGACGCTCGCTCGCTATCGCGGACGCGCCCGACTGGTTCCAGTCGAAACCACGATCGACGTCACCATTCGGGTGAGCGAAGCCGTCGCCAACGGTGACGACTTCGTGGTCTGTGTCGCGGTCTACCCACAGGCGGTGAACGCCGAATCCGAGTCGACCGCTGTTCGAACGCTGCTCGAGGGACTCGAGCATCAATAAGCTACTTGCTGCCCCTGTTCAGCCACGAGCGTCTCACGCCGGCGGCACACCCGTACGGACCCGAGCGGTATGTGAATGCGACCGAATCGACTACGGTTTTTGCCGTTACTGCGACGCATATGAGTCTGTAGAAGTATGCATACTAAACATGAGCGACGACGCGAGCGACGGGACGAACACAGGCTGTCCCGAGCGCGGTCTCGGGACACGAAGCGTCCACGCCGGACAGTCCCCCGACCCGGAGACGGGGGCGATGGCACCGCCGATCTACCAGACGACATCCTACGTCTTCGACGACGCCGACACCGCCGCTGAACGCTACGCCTTGGAGGACGACGGCTACATCTACTCTCGGATCGCCAACCCGACCGTCACGGTCCTCGAGGATCGACTCGCCTCGCTCGAGGGCGGGGCTGGTGCAGTTGCGACGGGCAGCGGCATGGCGGCTCTCGATTCTGCGGTTCTCATCCTCGCACAGGCGGGCGACAACGTCGTCTGTTCGACGGACACCTACGGCGGGACGACCGCCTACTTCTCGAAGACGGCAAGCCGCCGGAACATCGAGACACAGTTCGTCCCCACCCTCGAGTACGACGCCTACGAGGCGGCGATCGACGAAAACACCGCCTTCGTCCACGTCGAGACGATCGGCAACCCTTCGCTGGTCACCCCCGACTTCGAGCGCGTCGCCGAAATCGCCCACGACAACGGCGTCCCTCTCGTTGTCGACAACACCTTCGCGACCCCAGCGCTCTGTCGACCGCTCGAACACGGTGCGGACGTCGTCTGGGAGTCGACGACGAAATGGCTCCACGGCTCGGGCACGACGGTCGGCGGCGTCCTCGTCGACGGCGGCTCGTTCCCGTGGGGCGAACACGGCTACGACGAGATTGCTGGCCAGAACCACGCCTACCACGACGTCGACTTCTCGCGGGATTTCCCCGAGGCCCCCTTCGCCGCGACGGCTCGATTCCGGTCGCTGCGCAGTCTGGGTAACCAGCAGTCACCGTTCGACGCCTGGCAGACCCTCCAGGGCCTCGAGTCGCTTCCCCTCCGGGTTGAAAAACACTGCGAGAACGCCGCCATCGTCGCCGAGTATCTCGACGACCACGAGGATGTCGCCTGGGTTACCCACCCAGGCCTCGAGGACCATCCGACCCACGACAATGCCACGAACTATCTCAACGACTTCGGCGGCATGGTCGCGTTCGGCCTCGAGGCAGGGTACCAGGCGGGCAAGGTCTTCTGTGAGAGCGTCGAGATCGCCTCGTTCCTCGCGAACATCGGCGATGCGAAGACGCTCGTCATCCACCCCGCGAGTACGACCCACGGACAGTTGACACCTGACGAGCGCGAAGAAGCGGGCGTGACGGATGATCTGGTCCGGATGTCCGTCGGGATCGAAGACCCTGAAGACATCCTGGCCGACCTCGAGCAGGCGATCGAGACGGCGACACGAGCCGCGACCATCACGACGAGCGAGGACTGATATCCATGACAACCAGAGACACCGCAACCCTCGGCGAGTTCCAGTTCTGTTCCGGTGAGTCGATCCCCAATCTCGAGGTCGCCTACGAGACTTACGGTGAGTTCACCGGCGATAACGCGGTGTTGGTCTGTCACGCGCTGACCGGCAGCCCCCACGTCGCCCGTCGCCCCGACGCTGGCGGTGACACCGCCGGCCAAGCGCGGGCCTGGTGGGGCGACGTCGTCGGCCCCGGAAAAGCGATCGACACCACCGAGTATTACGTCGTCTGTGCGAACGCGCCGGGCTCGTGTTATGGCACGACGGGACCAGCAAGCGAAAACCCCGAAACCGGTGAGCCCTACGGCACCGACTTCCCGCCCGTCACCGTCGGCGACTGGACGCGCTCCCAGCGCCGGCTGCTCGATGAACTCGGCGTCGGCCGACTCCACGCCGTCATCGGCGGCAGCGTCGGCGGCATGAACGTCCTCGATTGGCTGCGACGCTTCCCCGACGACGTCGACCGGGCGGGCGCCGTCGCCACCGCCGCCCGACTCGACCCGCAGTGTCTCGCGCTCGATACGGTCGCTCGCCGGGCGATCACCAGCGACCCCAACTGGAACGGCGGTCACTACTACGACGGTCCCGAACCCGAAGACGGACTCGCTCGAGCGCGCCAGATCGGCCACATCATGTATCTCTCGAAGGCCTCGATGGGCCGGAAGTTCGGCCGCCGCTCCGCAGGCCGAGAGACGGTTCGAGAGAAGCCGCCGGACCCAGCGGCCGCCTTTTTCCCCTACCGGGAGGTCGAGTCCTACCTCGATTATCAGGCCGACAAGTTCACCGAACGCTTCGACGCGAACAGCTATCTCTACATGACCCGTGCGATGGACGACTTCGATCTCTCGGCGGGGTATGAGTCCGATGCTGACGCACTGGCTGCGTTCGAGGGCGAACTGCTGCTGATCTCGTTTACCGGCGACTGGCATTTCACCGTCGAGCAGTCAGAATCGCTGGCCGAAGCCTGCCGCAAGGCGGACGTCGACGTCGCCCACCACGTCGTCGAATCCGACCACGGCCACGACGCGTTTCTCGTCGAACCCGAAAAAGTCGGGCCGCCGCTGGACGAACTGCTCGAGGACGGCCTCGCCGGGCGGACGATTACTGATACGGCACCCGAACCCGACCTCGAGCCCGAGTCGTCGTTCGCCCCGGTCCACACCAGCCTCTTTTCTGAATAGCTTACCGACACGATCGGCTTTGTTATCGATACTGATAATGACGATTCATGCTTCTATCACACGATAATTCAGTGAAAAGTACAGCTCAACAGAATATATAGAAATATATAATATCTATTCGTTTGATGTATCACTGATGGCAGATAATAGCCAACTCGAGTACGACGACGACGAACAGACAAGTGAACAGCCGACACAGCGTGTGGCGGGCGGACAGGACGCCGATCTGCCGTTCAAGCAGGGTGCTGTATTCGGTGCGATTGCGGTCGTTCTCTCGTATTTCGCACACCTCTTCGCGACGATTGTTTCAACCGCACAGACGACGCCAGCGACGTACACCGATGATGGGTCGCTGGTCGTCACGGAGCTGGTTGCCTCCTGGGAAGCCGCTGGCTGGAGCTACCTCGCTGCGTTCGGGACTGGATTCGAAGCGGAGGGCGAATCCGCGACGCTCGGCGATGCGCCGAACCACGCCGCTGCGGCCGCGTCCCCACCGTTCTTTCTGATCGACACGGCGCTGTTCCTGCTCACTGCCGGTCTGGTGGTCGGGGCCGGATATGCGATCGCCACGTACGTCGACGCCGACGACGCTGTTGGGGCAGTGAAAGCCAGCGTGACGGTCGTTCCAGTGTATCTGGTGTTTGCGGTGCTTGCCGCGTTCCTGATGACGACCACCTACAGTGATCCGGCACTCGTCAGCAGCGTCTTCGACAGTGTCGGTGCACTCGAGGCTGAGTCATTCCTAAACGATTCGGGTGAGGTCACGGGCGAGATTACGTTCGGTCCGGCGACCATGAGCGCGATTCTCCTTGCTGGACTCGTCGTTCCTGCCGTCCTCGCGGCTATCGGTGGCGTGTTGACCCAGCGTCAGGACGCCCTCGAGACGCTGATGACGAAAGCCACCGACCGCTAACGTCATCGATCACGAACTGCCGAACCAGCCAGCGACGGTTCGGTTTGTACGGATTGTCCACCGCCGCGTTTCGTGATGGCGGCTAGCAACTCACCGCACAGCGGTACAGCGCGGACCCACGTGGCTTCCGTCTGGGTCGCTGGCGGCCAACTGGTGTGGCTCTGGCCGGCCGTGAGTCCACCCGTCTCGTGTTGCCGACCGGTCCGATGCAGTTTTGCCGTCGAAAACGCCCGATAGAACTCAGTCTGCAGGTGTTTCCGTCGTGTGTGGATAGCCGTGTTGCTGGTCGTATGCGACGTCAGCGGTGACGTACTGTTCGACAGGCGACGACGAGCGGAAACTGGCGAGCCAGCGTCGCAGATCGGCGATAAACAGGGAGACACTTTCAACCCGGAACAGTCGCAGTGAAAGGCCGAGGCCGCCCGGCGACCGGATCAGGGCGATCAGCGACCACATCATTCCGGCTGCGAACGCGCCAACAGCGGAAAAGGTCATGCCGAGCGTCGCGAACGTTATCGCGTAGACGAACCCGATCCCCATCGAGGGAAGACTCGTCCCGAGCGGCACGCGCGCACTGGCGTCACGAAGCGTCGGCGCGAGAAAGACGATCGAAAGGCCACTGCCGAGCATGAACACGAGGTCTTGCCACATCATACAACCACTTACTCGACCTCGAGTTAATAGGTCTCTCGGTATCAAAAACGGCTCTCGAGCCCGATTTTCGCCGAGAGAAGACGTTCGTCCGAACTGGGAAACGAGCCGTTACTGGTCGGCGGCTGGCAGGACGTCGGCCTCGAGCAGCTCCGTTCGGGCCTCGTCCATCGAGGTGACGACGACATCACAGTGGGGTTCGACCGCTGGTTTGGGGACGAAGCCGATCGCGAGGCCGGCGACGTTCAACATCGGGAGATCGTTTGCGCCGTCACCGACGGCGACGGTGTCTGCCATGTCGGCACCGACGTCCTCGGCGAGACTCTCGAGCGCGTCGTCTTTGGTGCCCTCGATGAGCGGTCCCTCGACGTCGCCGGTCAGTTCGGTTTCGTCGTCGTTCATCGGCAGTCGGTTGGAGACGATGTGATCGACGGCGGCTCCCTCGCGCTCGAGAGCGGCCGCGACGCCGCGTTCGAAGCCACCGGTGAGGATTGCGGTCGTCACGCCAGCCTCGTTTAGCTCCTCGATCAGGTCGGCTGCACCTTCACGGAGTTCGACCTGGTCGTAGGCAGCCTGCGCATCTTCGGCTGGCAGCCCCTCGAGGAGGGCGGCCCGCTTGCGAAGGCTCTCGGCGTAATCGATCTCATCGTTCATCGATTGCTCAGTGATTTCGGCCATCTCGTCGGCGACACCGCAGCGATCGCCGAGCAGCACGGTCATCTCGGAGTCTGAAAGCGTCCCGTCGAAGTCGAAAGCGACGACTGTCATCGGGCGCTGCTTGTAGCGCCCCGGATAAACCAGTTCAGGTTTCCGTCTCGACGAGTGTCGGCTTCCCAACCACTGTGTGTCGTCCTCGATCGATTGTTCACTCCCCGTCTTCGACCGGCGTCTTCACGATCGTCACTGGTCGTGAGGCAAGTCGTGCGACGCGGTCGGTGACGCTGCCCAGTAGCCGGCGGTACTCGCCCGAGCGGGCTTTCGACCCCAGTATGAGGAGGTCGACGTCTTCGTCCTCAGCATGCGCGAGAATCTCCTCGTGTGGCGTGCCGTGTCGGACGGCCGTCGTCGGCTCGAGGCCGGCCTCCCGTGCTGCCTTGGTGGCCGACTCGAGGGCTTCCTCGCCTTCTTGCTCGAGGGCGGCCTCGAGGCCCTCGAACTCGTGGACGTACTCGTCGCCGGTGTAGGAGCTGTAGACGTCACTGTCGACGACGTACAGCAGGTGGAGCTCGGCACCGGTCGACTCTGCGACGGCGATCGCGTGTTCGGTTGCCAGTTCGGCTCCCTTTTCGGCGTCCGTCGGAAGGAGAATGCGGTCGTACATCGACAGTTCCTACGTGACCAATTAAAATAAGGCTCGGTGTCGGTTCAGATCGTGATAGACGGCCGATTCCGGGATCGATCCCGAGAGGCCGTCTGCGACTCCCGCCGACAGGCGATCAGTCGCGATCGGGTGCCGGCTCGTCCGCAGCCAGTCGTTCGTCGAACTCGTGGCTGGTGTCCGATGGCTGCTCGAGAAAGCTGAGTTCCCGCTGTGGGAACGGGATCGTGATACCGGCCTCATCGAAGGCGTCGTAGACGCCTCGATTGATGCTGTCGAGCGCGCGTTTTTCGACCAGTGGATGGTTGATATAGACCCGGAGCTCGAAGCCAAGCGCGGAGTCGCCGAACTCCGCGAAGATTACTTTCGGCTTCGGGGTGTCGCGGACGAACTGACACTCCTCACAGACCTCAAGCACGAGTTTCTCGACCGTCTCGTAGTCAGTCCCGTAGGCGGCCGTGATCGGCACCCGAAGTCGCATGTGGCGCTGTGGTGCGCTTTCGTTGACCACCTGTGAGGAGTTCAGGATCGCGTTTGGCACCGTTACAAGCAGGTTATCCTCGGTCAGAACGGTCGTACTCCGAATGCCGACGTCGGTGACCGTCCCGCGCATGTCGTCTTCGACTCGGATCACGTCGCCGACTTTGTACGTGTTGTCGAAGTACAGCGCGACGCCGCCGATCAGGTTGCCGATCGCATCCTGAGCGGCAAAGCCGAGGACGATCCCGAGAATGCCGGCCGAGGCGAGAAAGGGGGTGAGATCGAGATTCCAGATCGAGAGCAACAACAGGACAGCACCGCCGACAACGGTGATCGTCCAGAGGTTCCCGAACATCGGCGCGAACTCGTACCCGGTCTGGCCTTCCTGAAGCACTTCGATCCAGCGGCGACCGATCCGGATCGACGCTCGAGCCCAGAGGATAACCAACACCGTGGCGATCCCGCCGACGATCAGCGTCGTCGACTCGAGGAGATCGAGCACGACCAGGCTGAGATACACCCCGAGCAGGGCGGTCGAGATCGCAAGCGGGGTGTGAAGTTCGGCGAACGCCGCGCGACCAAACGTCGTCTCGGCGGTCTCGCCGTCCAGATACCGACGGCTCCCCCACTGGATGAACCGTGCCAGCAGGACCGACCCGATCAGGATGAGCGCGACCAGCAGCCAGGATCGATCGATGCTCCCGAATCCAGTCCCGAACAGGGCCGGGCGCGTCGCCGTCCAGACGAGTAGTGCTCCGTAACCCGTCGGCTCGAGCGACGCCGGAACGGTGTCAGCAAGCGGCCACGTGCCGACGGACGGAGAGACCATCAGTGTCGGTAACGCATAGTTAACCGAGTGGTAAATACTGTCTGATGTCCGCGCTGGCTGCATCTGTCGGCTGTATACCACAACGTTGACCCCTCAGCCGACCCCAGTGTCGTCGATGGCAGTCTCGTCGGACTCGGAGGTGCTGTGATGGCGAGCGCCACGCTCGAGGTGCTGGTCCTCGCCCTGATTCCAGCAATTTTCTGGGGATTTACGCCGATTTTCGACAAGCGAGGGATGGCCGCGGGTGGTGGCTCCGTGCAGGCGTCGCTGGTCGTCGTGGTCGTCGACTCGGCAATCTACTGGCTGCTCATCGCTGTCCTCTACGGCCGGTCGGCGTTTTCGGGACTCACGCTCGAGGTCCTCGCTGTGTTCGTCTTTGCGGGCGTTATCGGCACTGCACTCGGGCGAATCACGATCTTCGTCGGCGTCGACAAAGTGGGCGCGAGTCTCAACAGTACGATTCTCAGCACGCGGCCGCTGTTTGCGACGCTGATCGCCCTCGCGTTTCTCGGCGAGCCACTGGGGCCAGTGACTGGCGTCGGCATCGTCATCCTCGTCGCTGGGCTTGCCGTGTTGACGGCCTCGAAAGGTGGCGACCTCGCGGGCTGGCAGCCCCGCGATCTGTTGTGGCCGATCGCCGCTGCGGCCACCTTCGCCGTCGCGAACGTCTCTCGGCGGTACGGGATGCTCGAGACGCCGATTTCGGCGCTCGAGGCCGTCGCGATAAACGAGACGGCCGGCTTGATCGCGCTGCTCGCCTACGTGGCCGCCGTCGGTGGGCGTGACGTCCTCGAGCGTCCACGTGCGTCATACACGTATTTCGCCGGCAGCGGTCTTCTGACGACTGTTGCGATGCTTTCGCTGATGGCT
Source organism: Natronorubrum sp. A-ect3 (assembly GCF_041821125.1). Classification (NCBI taxonomy): domain Archaea; kingdom Methanobacteriati; phylum Methanobacteriota; class Halobacteria; order Halobacteriales; family Natrialbaceae; genus Natronorubrum; species Natronorubrum sp. A-ect3. The sequence continues at coordinate 195,708 of NZ_JBGUBB010000004.1, forward strand.
GCGCTGGGGCTCGAGGAAGGGCGGATCGCCATCGTCGATCCGCTGGTCGCGACCGCGCCGCTGTTCACGCTGCTGTTTGCGGCCGTCCTCTTGCGCGACCTCGAGCGCGTAACGAAAGGCGTCATCGTCGGGGCGACGCTGGTAGTCGTCGGTGCGGTGTTGATTACGCTCTGACCGACCGGGCGTTCACTACTCTCACGCCGTCTCGGTCGACTCCCCTCGTTTTCGACGTTCTTACCAGACTACTTTTCTTCGACCCTGCAAACGCCATAGTTATGTGCGCAAATCCCACAACTGAGGCGAACCAACGATTCGTTCGCCCGTCGAACCCGATCGGATACGTTGCCATCGTTATGGCACTCGTGACGGGTGTGTTACACCTGCTGGCTACGATGAATGCGATTCAGTTCAGCGAGGTGCTCGCTGCCCTGTTTGTCCTCAACGGACTCGGGTTCATCGGCGGCACGATCCTGTATCTGACGCCATACTGGCAGCGCTCGCTGTTTCTCGTCGCGGCCGCGTACTCGATCATCACCATCCTCGCACTCTTTCCGGTCCAGGGCTGGGGCGTTGAGGCGTTCTACATGGAGGGTAATCTCAACCCGATCGCGGTCATCACCAAAGCCGCTGAGGCCGTGCTCGCAGTGTGTGCCGTCTATCTGTACGCCGACACGGAGGCGTAAGCTCTACTGAACGGAGCGTGCTCGAGGCTGGTTGTCGAACGTTGATTACTTCTCCGACGCAAGCAGGACGGAACGATACTGAGCAGTGTCGATGGCGGTTGCTATAGTAGTCACTGCACGTCACTGCACACCTGATCCCACGACAGCTCTGTGCGATCAGTGTGTACCTCGTTTCAGGTGTTACTATAGACTGTCAGTGAGGCAGTGACTGAACTCGTCGCCGTCGTCGAACTCCTGTTCTTCCTGCCGTGTTGATCACCGTTTTTGACACTCGAGGCGCTGTGGGTCGTCCCGTGGACGCCGTGGGAGCGGGCCTGTTCCAACGACGAATGAAAATTAGTTGATACTCCATCTCGAATTTCCGGGATCAACCACCGTTCCGGGCCACTGCACCCGAAGAGAGTGCATCGATAAACGATCATGTTCGGCTGAATCGAGGTGGTATATTTTGCCACCCAAGCACGACAACGGAAGGGTTTACCTGCTCCGCACGATTGTCTCGCGCATGAAAGTACTGGTCACGGATCCCATCGCGGATGCGGGTCTTGACGTACTCAGAGACGCCGGCCACGAGGTCGAGACGGGCTATGAACTCGAGGGCGAGGACCTTCTCGAGGCAGTCTCGGACGCTCACGGGCTGATCGTTCGCTCGGGAACCGAGGTCACCGACGAAGTACTCGAGGCAGCCGAAGAACTCGTTATCGTCGGTCGAGCGGGCATCGGCGTCGACAACATCGACATCGAAGCCGCAACGGACGAGGGTGTTATCGTTGCCAACGCGCCCGAAGGCAACGTTCGTGCGGCAGCCGAACACACCGTCGCGATGACGTTTGCGACCGCACGCTCGATCCCACAGGCACACATCCGCCTGAAAAACGGCGAGTGGGCCAAAAGCGAGTATCTCGGCACCGAACTCGACAGCAAGACGCTCGGCGTCGTCGGCCTCGGCCGCGTCGGCCAAGAGGTCGCCAAGAAACTCGACTCGCTGGGGATGGACATCGTCGCCTTCGACCCTTACATCTCCGAGGAGCGCGCCAACCGCCTCGGTGCTGAACTCGTCGACTTCGAGGACTGTCTCGAGGCTGCCGACTTCCTGACCATCCACACGCCGCTGACCCCCGAAACCGAGGGCATGATCGGCGCGGACGAACTCGACCTTCTCGAGGACGGCTACATCGTCAACGTCGGCCGCGGTGGCATTATTCAGGAAGACGCCCTCGCCGCGAAAGTCGAAGACGGCACCCTCGCTGGCGCCGCGCTGGACGTCTTCGCCGAGGAACCGCTGTCGGCTGACTCGCCGCTGCTCGAGCACGACGACGTCATCGTCACGCCCCACCTCGGCGCGTCGACGGAAGCCGCACAGGAGAACGTCGCGACCTCGACGGCCGAGCAGATCAACGCCGCAATCGCGGGCGAACCGGTCGCCAACGCGCTCAACGCACCGTCGATCGACGAGAGCGCCTTCCCGCGCCTCGAGCCGTATATCGACATCGCCGAAACCGGTGGCAAGGTCGCTGCCCAACTGCTCGACGGCCGTGTCGAGTCTATCGAGATTTCCTACGAGGGCGAGATCGCAGACGAAGACGTCGAGTTCGTCACCGCAAGCGCGCTGAAGGGCGTCTTCGAACCGCTCGAGTGGCAAGTCAACGCTGTCAACGCGCCACAGATCGCCGAGGACCGCGGCGTCGACGTCACCGAATCGAAGACCCGACAGGCCGAGGACTTCCAGAGCCTGATCTCGGTGACCGTCAGCAACGGCGACGACGAAGTCTCCGTCGACGGCACCCTCTTTGCCGGCGACGACCCACGGATCGTCCGTGTCGACGGCTACCGTGTCGACGCCATCCCCCACGGCAAGATGGTCGTCACGCGAAACACCGACGAACCCGGCGTCATCGGTCTCATCGGCTCCGTTATGGGCAAACACGGCGTCAACATCGCTGGCATGTTCAACGCCCGCGAGACGATCGGCGGCGAGGCGCTGACTGTCTACAACGTCGACAGCGAGGTCCCCGAGGAAGCGAAGGCGGAACTCGAGGGCGACGACCGGATCATCGGGATCAACTACATCACGCTGAACGGTCAGAACTGAGCGGCTCGTTCGGCTCGTTTTTGCCGTTTTTCTGAAACTGGTCCTGTGTGCGTCCGCGGGTTACCGTCGGGACTGTGTTCAGTACTGGAAGACCGCGGTCGCGATGCCAATCGTCTGCCCGATGTTCACCAGGCTGAGTCCCGCGGCCAGCACGCCGGTATCGCTCCCGGCTAGCGAGGCGCTGGCGTAGACGAGCAAGCCGAGGACACTCAGAACAGCCCCAAGGAGGTAGCGCCGCGGCGCCTCGGCGACGTGTTGGCTCGTGTAGGCAAGCCCCGCTGCCGGGATGAGCATCCAGCCAGCGAGACTGACCGCAAAGAGTGGCGTCGCCACGGCCGGGACCAGAAAGCCGACACCCCCGGCCAAGGTGACGACGAGGCCGGCGAGCAGCACGCGCCGCCACGCAAGCAAGACGCCGCGATCCATCGCCGACCACGAGAGGGCGGTGAAGACGACGATGATCACCGCCATCACCAGATGGGCGACAAACAGGGCGTGCTCGCTTGCGAGATCGAGGTGGACGGCGGTGACGAACGTCCACGCGAGCGGAACGAGGATGATGGGGCCGTTTTCCCGAAGCCGACGGAGCATGTGTCACCCTACGGACTGGCTCGCCACAGTTGTTGTGCCGATCGCACTTCTTTGGCACCCGGACCAGTTGACGCCCACGGAACTGCGACACGGCTGTTGGATCGTCGCCGACCGCTGGTCGTTCAGGCGATTCCCAACCCGCCGAGGACGAGTCGACCGCCGATGAGTGCGAGGAGCGCGAGCACGCCCTGTCGCTGGATTCGTTCTGAGAGCTGCGGTCGGACGCGCCGGCCAGCGAGGACACCAGCGAGAGCCGGAATCGCAAGCGCCACCGAAAGCACGCCAACCGCCAGCGATGGATACAGGCCGAAAACCACCGCGGCACCCACTCGAACGGCGTTGATACCGACGAACACGAGTGCGAGGACGCCGACGAACAGCCCGGCCTCGAGGTCACGACTTCGGATGTAGGCGACGACCTGCACGCCGACGTTCGTCGCGCCGAAGACGACCCCCGAGATGGTGCCGAGGCCGACCATCATCCCCCGCCGTTCGACGAAACAGCGATCCTCGAGCGCGGCACGTCCGGGGATCGAAACCGCCCGCTGTGTCGCCCCGACGTACGCAAGCGTCACGAACCCGAGTGTGATCGTCAGCGGATCGGCCGGGATCGACTCGAGTGCGGCCATACCGACGAGCGTGCCGACGAGGGTCGCCAGCACGTAGGGCCAGAAGCGCCGGCTACACGAGCGGACGGCGTCGGCGTCGAGTTCGCCTAACAGCGAGACGTTCGTCGCGAGAATCGGGACGATCATCAGCACGACGGCCAGCGAGGGGTCGACGACGGTCGCCAGCGCCATCGTCCCGACGAGGGCAAAGCCGAAGCCGGCGATGCCGGTGACAACGCCGGCCAGAAGAAGCGCTGCGAGGATGAATGCGGCGGTCACCGGATCGACGGCTCCGACAGCCGCGTGCTGTAAGAACACGCTCGTCCGTCTCGTTCGCTCGCTTGATAGATAACCCTGTCCGGCTCTGCTGAAATCTACAATAACTGACAAGCATTGCCTGCTGAAGAGAGAGCGTCCGATCACGCCACTATGTGGAGGCGGTCACGCGGTAGATCGGGACATGAAATTTCGCGACACGTTCATTCTGTGAAATCCACTGGAAATCGGCTGCTCAGCGGTTCGAGGCACCTATATAGCGCTTGGCGGCGTACACCGTCTAATGGAGTATTTTGTCACTGGCTCAACTGGATTGATCGGATCGCACGTTGTAAAGGAACTTCTCGCAACTGGTCACGATGTCGTTGCGCTGACCCGTTCGCGCTCGAACGCAAGTCACCTGCCGGAGACGGTCACGGTGGTCGAAGGCGACGTCACCGAGAAAGAGAGTATGCGGGAGGCGATGACAGGTGTGGACGGCGTGTTTCACCTTGCCGCATGGTTCTATCTCGGTCCGGGCCCTCGCGAGGCCGAAAACGCCGAACGGATCAACGTAGAGGGGACCCGGAACGTTCTCGAGTTGATGGCAGAACTGGATGTCCCGAAAGGCGTCTACACCAGCACGCTCGGCGTGTATCCACTTCGATCGCTTGCGTATATCGACGAAACGATTGCGCCGGAGTGCCCGGAATCGGCCGTGTATTACCGGACGAAATGGGAGGCCCATTACGAAGTCGCCAAACCCATGATCGACGATGGACTGCCACTCGTCATCGTCCAACCGGGCATCGTCTACGGCCCGGGAGACAAGTCACACGGATCGATTCGAGGCCTGTTTCGGAGCTACCTTCAGGGCGAGCTGCCGATGATTCCGCGCGGCCACTACGTCCCCTGGGACCACGTCGGAGATATCGCTGACGGACACCTCCGTGCGATGGGACAAGGAGCCCCCGGGGAAACGTACATCATTTCGGGGGCGCCTCGAGACGCTGTCGACGTCCTCGAGTGTGCAGAAGCGATAACAGGCGTTCCGGCCCCTCGAGCCGTCTCCCCGAAGGTATTCGCAGGGTTCGCCAGCGTAATGGGGGCAGTAGAGCGGGTTATTACGCCGCCGGACGGATTCGAATCCGAGGGGCTCCGGTTTTTCGCCGGCGGCCGATGGCCGGTCGATACCAGCAAGGCGACCGAGGAACTGGGAATCACTCACAGGCCTCTCGAGGAAGGCCTCCGAGACTATCTGGAGTGGGAGATGAAACAGCTGCAGATGCGGGGGGACACGGGAGGCGAGGTCCAGGAAGCCACTCACCGCTAGATCGCCTCCATCAGTTGCGCTGGCAAGCCACGGATCATTGCGCCCGTGGCAGTTGATCGGAGCCCCTTGCCCCAGTTCACTGTCCCCGATACTCGGCCATCACGAACGGCACCGAACTCCCCAGCGGATCGTCGACGACTCGCTCCCAGATGATTGCAAAGCCTGCCGCCTCGAGCGCGCTCCGGGTCCGACGCCGACCGGGGGTGCTGAAGAACATCGACTGGCCGCTCCCGAGCCAGTCGCGTTGGACCGTCTCGTACGGACTCGAGCCGACTGTCGCGAGGAGTCGCCCGCCCGGACGGAGGACGCGGGCGAACTCGTCGTAGACGGCCGGATGCTCGGTTTGTGGGACGTGGAAGACGGCATGATACGCCGTGATCGCGTCGACGGCGTTCGCGGCCAGCGGGAGCCTCGTCATCTCACCCTGGATCAGGTGGGCTTCGGGGACGTTTCCGGCTGCCAGCTCGAGTTGGCGACTCGAGAGGTCGAGCCCGATTCGATCGACGCCCGCGAGGTTTGCAAGCGTTCGCATCCCATCGCCACAGCCGACGTCGAGGACGGTCGCGGCTTCGGGCAGTGTCTCGAGGAGGTCGGCGATCAGGGCGGCGTCCTCGCCGTCGGCGCGGCGGGTTCTGGCGTAGTCGTCGGCGACGGCGTCCCATGCCCGTTGGAGTTCCTGTCGATCCATGGCTGGGAGACGGCGGCAGACGGTATGGCGCTGGTGCCAAACGGGTGTGGCCTGTGGTGGCTAGACGCTCTTATCGCTCGGCGTCGTAGGGGTAATGATGACATCCCACGAACCCTCGCGGCTCGCGGCCGTCGTTGCGGCACTCCGTGACCGGGGCTACCGCTGTCCAGATCCGACCGAGGCCGATGGGCCGGTCGTGGCGACTGGTGGCGACCACCCAGCAGACGGTCCCGACGTACCGCTGTCGGTCGAGCGCCTCCGAGACGTCACGCCGTTGACCCTCGCCAGCAGCGTGGCGGATGCCGCCCACGCCGGTCGGGCGCCGGTGCTCGTCGTCGACGAGTGGGGACTCGAGGCCGCACACACGATCCTCGGTGACCCGTTCTTGCTCCGTGGCCGTGTCGATGGCTGCCGTCAGTTCTACTCGATCCCGGATCGGATCGCGCTGACCGACGGGCGGTATGCCTGCGTCCGAACCGACGCGGAGCCACAGTGGCGAGAAGATTCGTCGACGACCACAGCCGATGACGACCGCGACAGGACGGGGACCGACGAGCCACGACTGTTGCTCGAGGCCGATGGCTCGGTCCTCGCCGTCCTCGCGGCCACCGAACTGACCTGCCCCGGCCCCGAACCGGACGCGTTCCCCTACCGGTACGGCCGCGGCGCGGACAAGCGCATCCACGTCTTCGACCGGGATCGGGAGGTCGGCCGCTACGCCGGTATCGCTGCAATGCGGGAAAACGCCTACCGGCCAGTAGCGATGCCGTTGCTCCCCGAACACCACGTCAGAACGGGTGGCCGTCTGGCTCGAGGCGTGACCCTCGCGGTCGCGACGGCCGACGGCATCGAGTTCCATCGGCCCTGAGACGAGTTGTTGGCCGGTGAGAACGAACGCGTCGCGGGTACACTGACACTGACTGCAGGAGTCCGTCTGCGACGGCGGGCGCTTCTACGGTGCTCCCATCAGCACGAACCGACTTTCGGTGTCGCCGTTGTGGATCTGGTGTGTCGCGTCCGGCGGAATTCGGATCGCGTCACCTTCGGCCATGTCGATCGATTCGTCGTCGACGGTGACCGTCGCTTCGCCTTCCATCAGCAGGTACACTTCTTCGTGGCCTTCCTCCTCGTGGTCGTGTTCTTTACCCTCCCAGCCGGGCTCACACTCCACGACGGTCACGCCCATATGCTCGCAGTTCAGCTCGTCACGCAGGAAGTGCATCCCGTTCTGATCGTCGACGTCGTGATAGTTGGTTTTCGTATAGTCGGCCATCACGGTCTCCTGCCCACTCCACGCGGCATAAATGTTGGCGCTACTCGTGATTGGGCCGATGGGTGACGGTTCGTCGTTGTCGAGGTGACCCTCTCGGCAAAAGACCTATCGCCCTGACGGTCATCCACCCAGCTATGACCGACGAGATTGCAGTCGACTTCGGCGAGGACGGGCTCGTCCCCGCCGTTGCACAGGACGCAGCGTCCGGTGAGGTGCTCATGCTCGCCTACGTCTCGCCGGAGGCACTCGAGCGCACGCGCGAGACAGGTGTCGCCCACTACTACTCCCGTAGCCGAGACGAACTCTGGGAGAAAGGTGCCACGAGCGGGCACACACAGGACGTTGCGGAGGTTCGGGTCGACTGTGACGCCGACACGCTGCTCTATCTGGTCGACCAGGAAGGCGGGGCGTGTCACACCGGCCACCAGTCGTGTTTCTACCGGACGATCGACGGGGAAAACGTCGGCAAGAAGGTGTTCGACCCCGACGCGATCTACGACGACTGATCTCGGATGAGCGAACGCGTTCACCACCCCGATGCGGACGCCACTGCGGACGACCAGACACCACTCGAGACCCTCGAACGGGCTCGAGAGCGCTTCGAACAGGCCGAAAGCCGGGTCGAAGCCCACGGTGGTGGAGCGGTGACCGACGCAGCCGAGGCATACCGGAACGCGACGGAGTTACTCGAGAGCTACGTCGACCGAGCGACGGGAACCGGCCGGGAGAACTTCAAGGCCTACGTCGAACTCGAGGGGAAGTTCGACTCGCTGGTCACGAACCTTCCCGACGATCTGAAGGGGCGTGAGGCGTTCGACGACGCGCTCGAGGCGATCGATAAACGCCGGCTCAGCGAGTCGGATTTCGAACGCGCCCACGACGCCCTGGAGCCGGCGGCTCAGTATGCCGAGTTACTCGACGAGCGCGAGACAGCCCGCGAAGCAGTCGCCAATGCGCGGACGGCGGCGGCCAAACGGCGCCGGGAACTCGACGACGAGATCGCTGACCGCGAGCGCCTGCTCGAACTCGCAACCGCCGACCTCGACGCGCCCGTCGAGGCGCTTCGCGAACCGATTGAGGCGTACAACGACGCGATCGAGACGGCGTTCGAGGAGTTTCGACTCGAGGCGTCGGCCCGCGAGGTGTTCTCGCTGGTCGAGCGCAGCCGCTGGTATCCGTTTGTCCCCTACGAGCAGCCCCCGACTGAGCTGGCTGACTACGTTCAGGACGACCCTGCCGGTGAGTACACCATTCCGGAGCTGCTCGAGTATGCGAACTACTCACATTCAAAACTCTCCCATTACGTCGAGAGCGCGGACGAACTCAAACGCCGAGTCGCGACCCAGCAGACGTATCTCGACGGGATCGATGCCGAGCCACTGACGATTTCGTGGCCGCCGGGCGAAGCGGGGGTGCTTCGGCGAAAGATACGCGAGATCCGTCCGTTCGTCGCTCGTGTCGCCGACGAGGACGTCGTCGCCCAGCTGCGATCCCTCCGTCGGCTCACGACCGACCCCGAGTTCGACTACGATCGGCTGCAGACCGCCGCGCAGGCTGTCGTCCAGCTCACCCCCGACGAACGCGAGCGGCTTGCTGACGGCCAGATCGCGGACGAACTCGAGGCGTTGCGGGACGAACGCGAGGCTCTTGAGGACGCACTCGAGGTTGACGATCCGGTCTGAGTAACTATCGTCCGCTCTGAACAGAGGCGCTTACGGGTCCGCATCAGCGTACGGGGAAACATAATCGGAACCCGACACGTCCTCGGACGATCAACGCTTCTCGTGGAAGACCGCCAGCATGTCCTCACCGAGGTCGGTAAGATAGATCCGGTAGTACATGTACGGACCGAGCATTAGCGCACCGAGAACCAACTTGAACCACCCGACACGGGTATCCTGTACCCACCCCTGCGGCGGCCCACTCGGGGACCAGGGTGAGGGGAAAATTGACGGAAACCGGGAGAGCAAAAACGGCTCGACGACGAACTGCAAGAAGGTGACGATTACTATCATCACCACGAGCAACTCAACGAAGAACCGACGCGTGCTCTCGTTCTGGAGAATTTTCCGGTATTCCTCGTACATCTTTGTATTATGCTCTTCACTTCCCGACCCGACGTTTGGCCAGTCGTGATACAATGATTAGGGACGTCTCGGGTGCGTCGTCATTCATTCATTCATTTTCCCTGTCACATAAATTTGCTCCACTTTTCACCGGCTTTTGATGGGTTGTATATAGGTTGTTACTTGTTGTGGCCGGTGTACAGCTAGTATTGACCGCTCTCAGCTACTTCGAACAAATTGAGTTGTCGTGCAAGACTCGCGCCTTCTATTCGGCATGGCTCCTGAACCCTCTCACTAACCGAGGATTTCAATAGAGGTAATCTCTGTCCTCGAGCGCTCTCTCTGCCAACCGCACGCTTGATACGATTTCGTTCCGATCACGAGCACACGAAGATGAACGAAGCGAGGTTTCGACGGCGGCTACTCTCACATCGAACCGGAGATTTCTGGATCGACAGCCCACGGTCGACTGCTGACTGGAACGGCGACGGTCGGAGACACGACACTGAGACTGACCGCTGTCTTTCAGGGGCCGCCCTCGCTGTGGCGTATCGGCGAAGCCACAATAATCAGACCTGCGAACAGTGTTTGGCATGCTGACGACTGCCCTCTGGATTTCTCTCGGGCTCGTGATCTATACGGCGATCGCAATGGGGCTTCGAGCTCGTGGCTCGCTGCCGCCGTGGATCAGTGTCTTCGGACCGCTGGTCACCTTCGAGACGCGAAACGGCCTCGAGCGGCTCGATTCGCTGGCACGTGGTCGTTCGCGTCGGCTCTGGCAGGCGGTGACCACCGGTGGTGTGGCCGTTTCGGTGCTGTTGCTCGTCTGTACGTTCGCTCTCGTCTTGTTTGCGGCCTACGCCGCACTGACAACTGAGAGCGCAAGCGACGTCAACCAGCCACGAAACGCGCTGGCGATCCCGGGTGTCAACGACTTCCTGCCGCTGGCTGCGGCTCCAGAGATCGTCGTCGGGCTGTTCGTCGGGCTGTTCGTCCACGAGTTCGGCCATGGCTTGCTCGGTCGCATCGAGGACGTCGGCGTCGAGTCGGCGGGCGTGATCTTCCTCGCGATCGTTCCGTTCGGCGCGTTCGTCGGCCTCAACGAATCGGACGAGCGCGCCGCCTCGACGGCCAGCCGCGCCCGGATCTACGCTGCCGGGATCACGAACAACCTCGTGGTGGCACTGCTCGCTGTCGTCATCTTGCTGGCACTCGTCTCGACGTCGATCGCTGCCGTTCCCGGTCTCGCCGTCTCCGGTGTGTATCCCGCAACGCCAGCCGACGAGGCGGGCCTCGAGCGCGGTGACGTGATCACGGCCGTCGACGGCGACCCGATCGCGGATGGCGACGAACTGCGTGAGGCGCTCGATGCGACTACCCAGCGCGTCACCCTCGCCGTCGAAGGGGATCGGGACGACACCGAGACGGTACCACTCGAGCGCTCCGTCGTTGTCACGAGCACGCTCGAGGGAGATCCGGAACGTCTCGACGGGAGCGACGACACACACATCCTCGAGCCCGGTGACACGATCACGGCGGTCAACGACACGCCGGTCGACACCGAACGCGAGTTCGCCGACGCCCTCGAAAACGAGACGGTCGCCACCCTCGAGACCGACGAGGGCGCGACGACGATCGTCGCTGGCGTTGCCGTCGCCGAGATCGACCCCGACGGGCCGCTCGCAGCAGCCGGTGTCACCGACGCCGACGCGCTCACCATCACTCATCTCGATGGCGAACGGGTCGTCGACGCCGAAGCACTGCTCGAGGAGCTTGCAGACGCGACGCCCGGCGAAACGGTCCCGGTCGAGATCGTTACCAACGGTGAGCGCGAGACGGCTGCCATCACGCTCGGCGACCACGATGGCGAGGCGATCCTCGGCATCACGCCAGTCGCGGGAACGAGCGGCGTGACAGTGACTGATCTCGGCGTCGATCCACACCCGAGCGAGCAACACCTCGCCATCCTGCAGGGCCAGCCCGCGGCGGATGGGCTGGGCTCGTCCGCACTCGAGCGGGCGCTGGCGGTGTTTACACTCCCGTTTGCCGGATTGATCGGCGGACTCTCGACGGCCAACTTCGGTGGCTTCGTCGGCTCGGTCGCGAACTTCTACACCGTTACTGGGCCGCTGTCGATCTTCGGTGGCGGCGTCTTCCTCGCCGCGAACGTCCTGTTCTGGACGTGGTGGCTCAACCTGTTGCTGGGCGTGTTCAACTGCATTCCCTGCTATCCACTCGACGGTGCCAAACTGCTCTCGACGACCGTCGAAGGCATCGGCTCGAGACTGTCACTCGACGACCCTGACCGAGTCGCGACCGTGGCGATGGTCGCTGCGAGCGTGCTCACAGCGGGTGCAATCGCGCTCGTACTCGTCAGTCCAATGCTTGGCTGAGACGTGGGTAGGGTAAATCTGCCCTCGAGAGCATCCTAGTTAGGCGTCAGCTTTCGCCTCGGACAGCGTCTCGTACAGCCCGTCGGCCAGTTCGCGTGCGCGCTCGGTGTCGCGGGCTTCGGCGTAGATTCGGACGAGTGGTTCGGTGCCGGAGGGGCGGGCAAGCACCCACGCGTCGCCGTGGTCGAGTCGGTACCCATCGCGCGTATTGAGGTCGGCGTCGGACGACTGGGCGTGGTTTGCGGCGGCGTCCAACATCGCGTCGCGTTCGGCCGTCGATTCGTACTCGAGGTTGTGTCTGACGTTCGCGTAGCCGTCGTAGGGGGCGACGATCTCGCTGACCGGTTGTTCGGCGACGAGTTCGAGAAACTGGGCTGCGGTGAACGCACCGTCTCGAGTGAGCCGGAACGACGGGAAAAAGATCCCGCCGTTGCCTTCGCCGGCGATCGGCACGTGCTCGCCTTTCGCCTCGAGTTCTTCGATCCGGGTGATGATGTTCGTCGAGCCGATGGGTGTCAACTCGAGTTCGGCTCCGGCTTCGGTGACGACGTCGACCAGCCGCTGGGAGACGTTAACTGCTGAGACCGTCGTGTCGCCGGCCTCGAGTTCGGCGGCGGCGAGGGCAGCCAGCGTCGCGTCACCGTTGACGTACGCACCGGTTTCGTCGAAGAAGATGGCGCGGTCGGCGTCGCCGTCGTGGGCGATGCCGACGTCGGCGTCGGTCGCCCGGACCAGTTGGCCGAGATTCTCGAGGTTGTCGGGGACGGGTTCGGGATTCCGGCCGGGGAACTTGCCGTCGGGCTGGCCGTTGACGGTGACGACACGACAGCCGAGTGTCCGGAAGAACTCGGGGCTGGTGAGCGCGCCGGCACCGTGTCCGGGATCGAGTGCGACCGTCAGGTCGGCGTCGGCGATCGTTTCTCGGTCGGCTGCCGAAAGCAGCTCGTCGACGTACGTCTCTGTGACGCCGTCGATCGTTCGAGAGCGGCCGGTCTCGTCCCACGGGGCGACCGTGAACCTCTCTCCCAGCAACACGTCTTCGATCTCCTCGAGTTCCGAAACGACGAGTTCGATCCCGTCGCTGCCGACGAGTTTGATCCCGTTGTACTGTGGCGGGTTGTGCGACGCCGTGATCATAATGACGGGGACGCCTTCCCGTTCGGCGTACGACTGTGCCCCCGGTGTCGGAACGATCCCGATCCGATCGACATCGGTTCCGGTGCTCGCCAGTCCGCTTGCGGCCGCATCGGCGAGCATCCGTCCAGTGTATCGCGTATCGCGCGCGATGGCAACCCGATCGGCCCCCCAGGCCGTCCCCGCCGCTTTCGCGACGCGCAGGACGAACGCGGGTGTCAGCTCCTCGTTGGCGACGCCCCGTGTCCCGCTCGATCCGAACACTTGCATTAGTCGCTAGTCCGCGGGGCCACCTCAAAGGGATTCCGGAGCAGACAGAACGCTTTCGGGGTGGGGACTCGACGTCTACGTATGCACTCGATCGAAGAGAAACGCGTCTACGGCGATCGCGAGGGAGCCACCGAGGCCTACGTCTCGAGTTCGATCGGTGTCGTCCGTGTCCGCGTCGCCGACGACACTGTCGGCGAGTTTGGCCTCTGTGACCGCTGTACCGCACACGATGTTGCAGCGGCCGACGGGATCGTTGCGGTCGCAACCGACGAGGACGTCCGGCTCTTGGTGCCCCCAGCCGAGGGCGACGAGTCCGCAGCTGACGATCCAGCTCTCATCGAAACCGGCTTCGGTCCCGCAGTCGCTGTCGGCCTCGACGACGCAGGATTGCTCGCGGCCAGTCCCGACGGCGAGATTGCCCGACTGGCAGGAGACGCTCCCGCCGACGACGGCGACTGGGAGTCGATTGAGGCCGCCGGTATCGACACGGTTTGTGCCATCGACGGCGACCTCATCGGCACCGATGACGGTGTCTACCGCGTTCACGACGACACGCTCGACCACGCCGGGCTCACGGCCGTCCGGGATGTCTCTGCGGCCGGCGTCCCGCTTGCCGCCACCGGCGACGGCCTCTACAAGCTCGGCAATGGCTGGATGCAGGTCCTCGAGGGATCGTTCGAGGTCGTCGCCGCGGACCCCCGAAGCGATCGGGGCCGACTCGCACGGGCCCACGCCGTCTCCGGGGAGACGGTCTATGCCTACGGCGAGGACGACTGGCAGGAGTACGACCGTTCGGGGTCATCCATCGTCGGCGTCGGGTACGGCGAGACGTGGTACGCCGTCACCGAACGGGGAACCTTCCTCTCGGCGACGCCGACGGACGCCAACGGTCCGTGGCGCTCGCGAACACTTGGCGTCGGAGACGTGACAGGACTCGCCGTCCTGCGATAACTGGCCGGCACAGTCCCGATCTGGCTATTGATTGATACTGTCGTCTCTGCCGGACTGTTTAACTATCCTGAATTCGTTCGCTCCGAACATGAACGAACTTCCACGCCGCAAACTCCTCGCCGTCACCGGGACTGCCCTGACCGGCGCCGTCGCCGGCTGTTCCGGCAGCGACGACGACCCAGACGACTCCACCGAGGCCGACGAACCGGATACCGGTGACGAGGCCGACTCTCAACCGAGCGAAACGGACAGTTCGACCAGCGTCGAGGGCACCGTGCTCGGCGATGTCATCGTCGACAACTCGGGCGAGACCGCACACACGGTTGACGTCCTCGTCGAGTTCGATCGCGAGATCGAAGCCTGGTCGACCGAGACCCTCGAGGCAAACGAGGACGTGACCCTCGATCGGAACTGGCCGACTGAGCCGGGTCAGTTTCGCGTGGTCGCCCGCCTCGATCAGGGCGAGCCCGTCGAGATTACGCCCGCCAGATGGAACGACCCCGACTGTCTCAATCTCTACGTTCGAATCGGCCGAGAGGGGACACTGACGTTCCTGAGTGATACTAGCGGTGGCCCCTGTGGCGACGGCGACGCCGATATCGACGACGCCGAGTCGTAATCGCTCGAGCCACCACCACGACACTGCGAGTCACTCACGGTGTACGCGAGAACGAAAACGGGTTTTATGCTTCGTCCAGTCCACTCGAGTATGACCACGATCGTCAGCGGTGCTGACTCGCAGACGCTTGCCGCTGCGCTTGCCCGTGAACTCGACGTCTCGCTCGCCACTGCCGAGTACAATCGGTTTCCCGACGGCGAACTGCTCGCTGCTGCGCCCGACTTCGACGACGACCGCGCGATCGTCGTCGCCTCGACCGTCTCGAGTGACGCCCACATCGAACTGCTCCAGTTGCAGGATGCCGTCCGCGAAGCCGGTGCCGAAGAGGTTGTCACCGTCTTGCCGTACATGGGCTACGGCCGCCAGGACAAGGCGTTCGAGGCGGGCCACCCGATCTCCGCCCGTGCGGTTGCCCGTGCCATCTCGACTGGCGCGGATCGCGTGCTGACCGTCACGCCTCACGAAGAAGCAGTGTGTGAGTTCTTCGAGCCGACGGCGACCGCTATCGACGCTGCCGGCCGACTCGCCGAACCGCTTCCCGACGACCTCGAGGATCCAGTCTTCCTCTCGCCCGACGCGGGCGCGATCGAACTCGCCGAGACGGTTCGTGACGCCTACGGTGACGGCGAGACGGACTACTTCGAGAAGAAACGCCACTCCGGCACCGACGTCGAGATCACCCCGAGCGATGTCGACGTGGCCGGCCGCGACGTCGTCGTTGCGGACGACATCATCGCGACTGGGTCGACGATGAGCGAGTCCGTCGCCGTCCTGCACGAGCGTGGCGTTGGCCGCGTGTTCCTCACCTGCGTCCACCCGCTGCTCGCCGATAACGCAGTGACGAAACTCTCTCGAGCCGGTGTCGAGGCGATCTACGGCACGGATACGATCGAACGGCCGGTGAGTGGTGTCTCGGTCGCGCCGTCGATCGCCGAACACCTCTGAGCGACCGCGACGCGGCAGCGTTCGGGTGGGTGTAACTGTTAAGTCACTCCTCGTTACATTCTCACGGAGAGACTATTCGGCCCGGGCCGATGGCTGCCTGTTGGTTGACTCGAGCAGCCGGCCGTCGCCTGCAGAGGCAACCGGAGGGAGTGAGACCTGATGCACGGAATCATCCACAAAACACTCGAGGAGTACGTCATCGCAAAGACCGATGAGGAGACATGGGCCTCGATCGTCGACCGAGCTGGCATCGAGCCGACGTTGTATCTCCCTGTCTCGTCGTACGACGACGCCGAAATCGAGGCCATCCTCGAGACGCTCTCGTCGCTGGCTGTCCAGGACCGCCGGCAGATCGAACGTGATTTCGGTCGAACGCTCGCTCCCGAACTCCTGTCGACGTTCGCCGCGCACGTTCGCGATGATGGGGACCTGTTCGCCGTCCTCGAGCGTCTCGAGTCGATCGTTGAGAGCGTCGACACAACGACGAACGCGAACGCGGTGCCAGCCGTTTCGGGAACCCGCGAGTCGCCAGACTGCGTTCGTGTGACCTACCGAACCCACCGGGAGCCGTGTTACTGCGGGGTGGCACAGGGCGTTCTCGAGGGGATGGCCGATGCACTCGAGACGGACGCGACAGTCACCGAAACGTCGTGTACTGCTGACGGTGACCAGACGTGTGTGTTTCGGGTGGAACGCGTCTAACGAGTGCACTGCCAGTGACGGACGGCTCGATGTGCTGCCGTGGGTGCTCGATCCGTTATCGTCGTCGACCGACCAGCACAACGGCGAGTGCCACTGCGAGCGCGACGATGCCGGCGATCCCGCCGAAGCCGGGCATCGACTCGATGCTCCCGAGCACGCCACCGACGGTGACCGTCGTCGACTGCCCGCCAGCGACGATCTCGTAGCGCCCATCCTCGTTGAACTGGAGGTCGACCTCGACAGTGCCGGTCTCGCCGGGTGCGAGGGCGATCGGCTGTCCGCTGACGGTCTCCGCGGCGGTTTGGAACTCGAGTGTGCCCGCGGCCGGCCGGTCGTCGCCGGCCGTGACCGTCGCCGTCGCCGTCACCGACTCGCCGGGGTCGATACGCTCCGGACTCACCCGTAGGTCGGTCACGGTCAGACTCGTCGTCGAGCGAACGACCACCGTCAGTCGATCGTCTCCGACCAGAACGTCGTAGATGCCGGGATCTGTCGGGGTCCACGACAGCGTCTCGCTCGCGTGCTCGCCGCTTTCGAGGTGGTGTTGGCTCTCGGCGACGATCTCACCGCCGGCTTGCAGAACCACATCAGCGGTACCGGCCCGCTCGCCGACGTTGCTGGCCGCGACCGGAACGGTGACGCGCTCGCCGGCCGGCACTGCGAGCACGCCGCGATCGGTCCCGCTGTCGGGACGCCATCGGTCATCGATGCCGTCGATATCCGTGCGATCCCAGCGCTCCCAGGAGTGATCGTCGACGCTGATCGGGTCTGTGCCGAGTCCGTACTCGATGGTCGCCCGTGGCTGGTCGAACGCGTCACGGTGCTCGAATCGAGTCCACGGCTCCGGCGTCTCTGTGGTTCGGGTGTATCGTTCGGCACGCTCCCGAATCGCCGCATTGCCGGCTCGCTCGAGGGCCTCGAGCACGTCGGCTTCGCGTACCTGTCCATCCTTGGCGTTCAGCGACCGGAAGACGTCGTCGAGACTGCGGTCGCCATCGGTTGCGAGTCGCAGCTGTCGATCGAGATCACCGTACACCAGCGCTCCCTTGCGGTAGTTCGCGTTACTGTCTCCCCAGGTCGATGGCTCCGTGAGTACGGCATCAGCGGCCGGCGACGCCGTGCCGCGTTCGAGTAACCGACTGAACTCGCGAAACGGGATCAACTCCTGTTCGTACGCGAGCAGGCCCGCGTAGTACTCCGCTTGGGCCTCGATGAGCCACTCGCTGTCGCTTGCCGTGCCGACACCGGGGTTGGCAAACCGCTGTCGGATATGGACGTATTCGTGGAGCCAGACGTTGGTTGCCTCCGCAAGCGGCGCGTCGGCGACGACCCACGCGTCACTGGGGCCGTACTGCAACCCTCGTGACCCCCAGTCAACGTCGGTCGGCACGGCGACGATGACGGCCTCGGTGGTGCTCGAGCCCACGTCGAGACGCCCGCTTGCGGCCTCGAGGCTGTCAAGGATCTCGGTCGGTCGCTCTCGAAGGTCGGCGGCCTCGAGCACGACCAGCCTGATCCGTTCTCCGTCGACGGTCCGTTCGTGTTCGGTCACCTCCCCAAAGACGGCCAGTTCCGTGCCGGCTGCGCCGGGGCCGTCGACGGTAACTGTTTCCTCGATACCGATCGGGTCGCTGGTCGCCGTTCGATAGGAGAGGCCCACGGTGGGAACCCGGACGACGCCCCACTCGCCGGTCTCGAGGAAGCTGTAGCCGCGCTCTCCGTCGATCGTCGGTGCCGTCACCGCTGTCTCAGCGACGGGCTGGCTCGTGTGGCCGTCGACCATCCCCGTTCGGTTCGCCGGCATCGTAAACCGCACCGTCGGCGACTCGGTTGTCTCATCCCACCGGTACGTTCCTCGATCGGTCGCCTCGAAACCCGCAGCAGTGTGCACCTCGGCTTCCGACTCGAGGTCGATCTCCAGGCCGGTCATGGGCTCCGGCACGTCGAACGTCATCGCCGTCTCGAACGTCCCTGGTTGTGCCGGGAGCTGTCGGAGCGTCGTCGTCCGCTCGAGGACGTCGCTCGTGCTGGCCAGCCGCGTCGCGTCACGGTTCACGGTGGGCGTGGCTGCCGATTCGCCACTATTGATTCCGGCGTCGAGTGTGTGTTGTGTGGCGCTTGTCTCGGGCGTCGGTGCTGTCGCCGATCCACCGGCGACACCCGCTGGAATCGCCCCGAGCAACACCACGACGACAAGACAGACGGCGACTCGAGTGATCACTACCCTGCTCTGTCGAGTCAGCAACCATGACTGTTACGACGTGACTATTTTCAGAAAATCTTGCACCACGAACCGAAACGCGCCGTCGTCAGAGCAGTCCAGCCAGCACCGTGTTGAACAGCACGCCGACGGCGACCCCGGTGGTCACGACGGTGCCCGCATAGACGGCAAGCAGTCGCCGTTCGAAGAGCTTGTTCAACAGGATCAGGTTCGGAATGCTGATTCCAGCGCCGCCGATGACGAAGGCGATCACCGTCCCGATCGGAATCCCCTGTTCGGCCAGCGAGTGAGCGATCGGCAACATGCCGCTAATGCTCACGTAGATCGGTGCGCCAGCCAGTGCGGCCATCGGCGTCGCGAGTGGGTTCGACGGGCCGGCGATCCGCTGGAGAAACGCCTCCGGGACCGCGCCGTGGATGAGCGCCCCGATCGTGATCCCGATGATGATGTAGGGAAGCGTATCCCAGAAAAACGACAGCGCCCCGCGACCGGCCGCGGAAACCCGCTCTCGATGTGATCGAGATGGTGAGCCGCTACACGCACAGCTCGCGCCGCCAGTTGTCGCTCCCCCATCGGTCGTGATCTCGCGTCCGCCAGCAGTGATGCGAACGTCTTTGACGTAGTTCTCGAGGTTGAGCGTGCCGATGACGATGCCACCGACGATCGCTGCGGACAGCGCCATCACGACGTAGGCGACGGTCACACTGGCCCCAAAGAGTCCGAACAGCAGGATGACGGCGATCCAGTTGACGATCGGCGAGGCGAGCAGAAACGAGAACGCGAGGCCGATCGGCGCACCGGCACCGAGCAAGCCCGCGAGAATCGGGATCGTCGAACACGAACAGAACGGCGTCACTGCGCCGAGTCCAGCAGCGAGGACGTTTCCGCTCCCGTGGTCTCGAGACCGAAGCATCGCCTCGACTCGCTCCGGTGGCAGATACTCCTGTGCGAGGCCGACGAGAAACGACGCCCCGACGAACAGCGGGGCGAGCACGAGCGCCAGATGGACGAAGTACTCGGCGGACTCGATCAGCGCCGCCTCGTAGCCGGCAGGAATCACCGTTCGTACTCACCCAGTGCGGCGGCGAGGTCGAGCAGCTGGAGACTCGCCGTATCTGCGATTCGATAGTAGGTCCATTTCCCCTCTTTGCGGGTGCGTACGATACCAGCCTCGCGGAGCTGTGAGAGGTGAGTGCCGACGGTCGACTGTGGTGCATCGAGGACCGTCTCGAGTTCGCAGGCACACAGCTCGCCATCCCGAAGTGCCTCGATGATCCGGAGTCGCTTTTCGTTCGCGAGCGCCTTGAAAACGTGCAGTTCGTCGTCGATCAGCTCGTCGCTTGCCGTGCGGTTTGCGGGAAATGCCCCTTCACAGCAAGCACCACCGCTCATTCGGTTGATCGTCCCGCTTGCCGATTCGCTCGGTCCGTCCGCATCGAGTCCGTGCTGATCGGTCATTGTCGATCAGTCCTCGTCGCTCGAGTCGATCTCTTCGATTTCGACACCACAGCAACAGTCATCATCCGTCTCGTCAGCATCGCGTCCAAGGAGGCGATCGAGTAGTCCCATACATATCGGGATAGTCCGATTCGGCTTAACCGTTTTGCTCGAGCCGAGCTGATTCGAGACGGGTTCGCCAGTGGGGCCACTGCCTGTGTTCTGGTATACCTCTCGAAAACACCCGGTAGCGCGACGCTCATCTCGAGTCGACTGCCACGCACAGCTGGTCGACACATCGCCGTCGTCTCGGAGCGTCTCTCGAATCGAGAGTTTCCGATTCGAACATGCTCGATGAACGACGCTGGACGGCTCCTCTCGAGCCCCATCTCGGTTCGAGTTATCTCCGTTTGGAGACACGCGAACGTTGGCTTCGTCCGACGCTTCCGCAGCTGCCAGCGGCTCGAGTGCGACCTCGGCATCCACCTTTTTTTCGTCGGGTTCGCTAGCGCTCACCGCTCCTCCAAAAATCTGTCTGGCGAGAGCACGCTCTCGCTGACCTTGCTTCGCTTCGCTCACAAGAGAGCAAAAAAGTCGCCCCGCTCCGCTCGGCGCGTTTAGTCCGACGCTTCCGCAGCTGCCAGCGGCTCGAGTGCGATCTCCATCGCCACACCCTCGACATCCCACTCCTTGCGGGCACCGTCGTCGACCTCGAGGTCGCCCAGTTCGTCGGCACGAACCTCCTCGCGGATGAGGGATTCGCGCTCAGCGACGAGGTCGGCGACGCGGTCGTCGTCGATTGCGAGATCCAGTGCGATCCGTTCTTCGACGTCGAGGTCGAGGTCCTTGCGCATCTCCTGGACGCGGCGGATGACCTCACGGGCGTAGCCCTCGCTTTCGATGTCCTCGGTCAGCGAGGCGTCGACGTAGACGACGCCGCGGTCGTCATTGTTGAGGCCGAACGTGGTCCCGGCGACACCGTCAGGTGTCTCGGTGACGAACGACACCATCTCTTCAGTGATCGACTCGCCGTCTTCGAGCACGTCCTCAACGGCGTCCTCGAGTGCCTCGAGGGTCGTCTCCTCGATACGGGCCTCGTTGAGTGCGTTCATGACCTCGCCGGCACGGCCACCGAAGGCCGGGCCGAGCTTACTCATGTCGGCTTCGGCGCTGTAGTCGAGTTCGCCCCACTGACTGTCAGGCGAGACGAGTTCGATCTCGCGGGCGTTGAGTCGCTCTTCGAGCAGCGTCGTGTGTCGCTCGACAGCTTCGACGACGCGCTGGTCGTCAGCCGCGACGACGACCCGCGGGACGGGCCAGCGCAGCTTGCGACCGGCCTGTTGGCGCGCGTTCGCGCCGGCTTCTTCGATCGCTCGCAGCAGGGCAACGTCTTCCTCGAGCTGTTCGTCGACCCAGTACTCCTCGACGGCCGGCCAGTCTTCCATGTGGACGGTGTCGTGGTCGCCTTTGCCGGCGAGCGTACCGTAGATCTCCTCGCTGACAAACGGCGCGAACGGGGCAAGCAGGGTGACGCTCTCCCGGAGCACCCGGTAGATCGTCGCGTATGCGGCCATTTTGGAGCCACTGTCCTCTTCTTCCCACATCCGTTCGCGGACGGCCTGCACGTAGAATCGGGAGACGTCCTCGACGACGAACTCGAGGAGGGCCTCGAGTGCGCGGTCCTGTCGGAACTCCTCTAAGTGCTCGGTCATCTCGGCCTTGGTGGCCTGCAGCCGGGCGAGAACCCACTCATCGACCAGTTCGAGGTCGTCGTCGACTCCCTCGAGGTCAGTCTCGGACGGATCGAAGCCGTCTAAGCGCATGTACGGCAGCGGGAAGCGGAAGACGTTCCACAGCGTCCGGAGGTGGTTCTCCATCGTGCCCATCTCGTCCCACGAGAAGCGCATGTCGTCGCCCTGTGGGTTCGCAGACAGGAGGAACATCCGCATCGCGTCGGAGCCGTGGCGCTCGATCGCCGTGTCGGGCTCGACGACGTTGCCGACGGATTTGGACATCTTACGGCCATCTTCGTCCAGTGCGTGGCCGTGCATCAGGACTTTGTCGTATGGCACCTCGCCCATTGCGGCGGTACCCATCCCGAGCTGGGACCAGAACCAGCCGCGGGTCTGGTCGTGGGCCTCGAGGATGAAGTCGGCGGGCCAGAGTTCGTCGAATCGACTGTCATCGGATGGGAAGTCAAGCGTACCCCACGACGCCACCGAGGAGTCGAGCCAGACGTCGAAGACGTCGGGAACGCGGGTGTAGGTGGTCCCGTCTTCGGTGATCGTCAGGTCGTCGACCGTGTCCTTGTGGAGGTCGACGGCCTCGGGATCGACATCCTGATCGACCCGTTCGGCGAGTTCCTCGCGCGTCGCGATGACGATCATGTCTTCGTCGTCATCTCGGTCCTCGGGCGTCCAAACCGGCAGCGGAATGCCCCAGTAGCGCTGTCGGGAGACGTTCCAGTCCGGTGCCTCCTCGACGAAGTCACGGAAGCGGTTGTCGCGAGCCCACTGTGGGTACCACTCGCTGTCCTCGATGTTCTCGAGGAGTTCGTCTTTGACATCCGTGATCGTGATGAACCACTGCTCGGTGACGATCTGGAGAATGCCTGTATCGCATCGCCAGCAGTGGCCGTAGCTGTGGTCGACCGTCCCCGACGCGAGTAGCGCGTCGTTGTCCTCGAGGTCGGCCATGATCTCGTCGTCGGCCTCCTTGACGAACTGGCCTTCGTACTTGCCGGCTTCGTCGGTGTAGGCGCCGTCGCCGCCGACGGGACAGAAGATCGGCAAGCCGAGCTCGGTCCCGCGCTCGAAGTCCTCTTCACCGTGGCCGGGCGCGGAGTGAACAAGTCCGGTACCGTTGCCGTGGGTGTCGACGTACTCGCCGGTATACACTTCGAACACGCCGTCGCCGTCGACGTGATCGGGCACCTCTTCGGCGAGCGGGTGCTCGTACGTCCAGCCGAGCAGGTCCTCGCCAGTCAGCTCTTCGACGATCTCGTACTCCTCGTAGCGCCCCTCTTTGAGGACCTCCTCGTATTTGGCCTCGGCGACGTACAGCAGTTCCTCTTTACCGTCTTTTTCGGCCCGCACGCCAACGTAGTCGCCCTCCTCGTCGACGGCGACGAACGTGTTTGCCGGAATCGTCCACGGCGTCGTCGTCCAGATGACGATCGAGCCGTCTCGGTCCTCGAGGTCGAATTTGACATAGATCGACGGGTCCTCGACGTCCTCGTACTCGACTTCGTTGTTCGCGATTGCGGTCTCACAGCGTGGACACTGCGAGATCGAGCGGTGGCCCTTCTCGACGAGACCGCGGTTGGCGGCCTTCGAGAAGCCCCACCAGGCGGCTTCCATGTACTCGGGGCTGACCGTTCGGTACGGATTATCCCAATCCATCCAGACACCGAAGGATTTGAAATCGGACTGGAGACCCTCGAGTTGCTCGTCGGCGTAGTCCTTACACTCCTGAATGAAGTTCTCCTCGCCGAACTCCTCGATGTCTTTTTTATTCTCGAAGCCGAGTTTCTCCTCGACTTTGGTCTCGATCGGGAGTCCGTGCATGTCATAGCCCGGCCGGTCGGTGACATCGTACCCCTGCATGCGCAGGAAGCGGATGTAGACGTCTTTCAGGGACTTGTTCCAGGTCGTCCCCATGTGCGCCGATCCCGACGTGTACGGCGGGCCGTCGACGAAGAAGAACGATTCACCGTCGGAGCGATGCTCGACCGTCTGCTCGTAGGCGTCGACGTCGTCCCAGTAGTCGAACACCCGCTGCTCTAGGGCGTGGGGATCGTACTGGTCGTCGACCTCGCCGAACCTGCTCATACGTGACGTAACTGGCTGGGACAGTAAAGAGGAATCGATATCAGAGGTCCGACTGCGGGGACGCCGGGACGATCGGTCGCCATCGATCGGTCGGTGTGTCTATGGGGAGGGACTCGAAACGGCCGACGTATGGATGCACGTGACGCCATTGCTGTCCTGTTCGATCAGGAGGTTCTGAAACTCATTACAATCGCCTTGGTTGGCTGGTGGTTGCGTACCACGAGTGCAACGGGCTGGGGCGGCTATCCAGCGCCGATGCAATTCCTCTATGACGGGCTGGTCACACTCACGTGGCTTACGGGGACAGTCACCTACTACGGCGGCGTTCTCGCGTTGTTGGTCAAACTCGTGTACGAAGCGTCCCGCCGAGCCAACTCGAGTTAGCTCGAGCGAACCGACGCGAGGACCTTCTGGTAGCCGATTCCGTAGAGTCCTGCATAGAGCATGACCATGCCAATCGCGGCGAGCCAGATGCCAACCATCGCCTCGCCCGAACCGAAGTGCTGGAGACTCGCGTACTCGACAGCGAGACCGCCTGCCGTCAACGCACCGCCGAGAATCGTATAGACGACAAGCGGGAGCAGTTCTGCGAGGATTTCTGGGGGAGCCGAGTCCATTGCTACTGAGAAGCCACCCAGTCAAGGTAAATCTGTCCCCTCGAAGAGGACTCGAGTGAGTCGACGGGGCGGGGCTCACGAAGCGAGTTGGTCCGCGGTGACCGAGGAGATGGTGTCGTCGTTCACCTCCGTCACGTGTCACTCGGCTCGAAGCGATAGCCATCCCAGTCTTGACTCTCGGGTTCTCGGATGCCAGCTCCGGGTTCGCGGAGTTCCTCGACGTGGACCGGTTCAACTTTGTCGCCGGTCTCGATGTCGTCGGTCGTCGCCTGCCCGATCGCACGCACCGTCGTCCCTTCTACGTCGAACTCGACGATCGCGAGCGTGTTCGGCTCGCGGACGCCGGGCGGTGTGGCCATACTCGTCGTCCACGTGACG
>NZ_JBGUBB010000005.1:0-206086 GCF_041821125.1 Natronorubrum sp. A-ect3
CCCGAACGGATGTTTGTAGATGTCGCCAACCTCGAAATCCTCGTAGTAGCGGCCGTGCCAGCCGGAGACGAGTCGCTTTTCGGTTGATTCGTCGTCAGTAGCGTCTGTATCGCTGGTTTCGTCTGTATCGGACATGATTCGTGGGGTGGTTCTGGTGACAGCAGTTGGTACGTCGTCAGTACGATCGCGGGAGTCCAAGCACGTTCTCGCCGAGATAGTTCAGCGCCAGTTCCTGGGTGATCGGTACCAGCCGCGTCAGGCGTGCTTCTCGAAAGTAGCGTTCGACGTCGTACTCCCTTGCGACGCCGAACCCGCCGTGAGTCTGGACCGCTGCATCGGCCGCCTCGTAGGCCGCATCCGCGGCGAGGAACTTTGCTGCGTTCGCATACGCGCCCAGATCGACATCCTCGTCCGAGGCGGCGCGATCCGCGGCGTTGTAGGTCAGCTGTTTTGCCGCCTGTAGGCGAGCGTAGGCCTCCGCCAGCGGGTGCTGGATCGCCTGATTCGAGCCGATGGCGCGGTCGAAGACCTCCCGGTCGTTGGCGTACTCGACTGCGCGCTCGAGTGCCAGCCGTCCCAGGCCGATACACTCGGCAGCGATGACGAGTCGTTCCTCGTTCAATCCATCGAGTACCTGGTAGAAGCCCTCGCCCTCGACACCAATAAGGTTCTTCGCGGGCACGCGCAAGTCGTCGAACCAGAGTTCGAACGAGTGGACGAACTCGCTGGCTGATTTGGGGATCGACTCCATCTCGAGGGCGCCCTGCTCGTGGGCGTCCTCGAGGTCGACGAGAAACATCGAGATCCCGTGGGTTCGTTTCTCGACCTCGTCCCGCGGTGTCGTCCGCGCAACGACGACGACGTAATCCGAGACATCGACGCGGGAGGTCCAGATCTTCTGCCCGTTGATAACGTACTCGCCGCCGTCTTCCGCCGCGGTTGCACCGTTTCGTTCCGCGGCGCGACGTGCCTCGCTTTTCTCCGCCCGCGTCTCGATCGCCGTCGAGTTCGAGCCCGCGTTCGGTTCGGTCAGCCCGAACGCCTGGATCGAGCGCTCGCCGTTGGCGACGTGGGGAAGCAGATCCGCTTTGAGTTCCTCGCTCGCGTATTCGACGATCGGCACGGAGTTGTAGACGCCGCCGTGGACGGCCTGTGCGGCGCTGAAGCCGCCGCCGTTAGCGGCGATCTCCTCCATCATGACGACGGTTTCTTGAGTCCCCATTCCGGCCCCGCCGTACTGTTCGGGGACGAGAATCCCCATCCAGCCGTGGTCTGCGAGCGCATCGACGAACTCGTGGGGGTATTCGCCGTCGGCAGCTCGTCGCCGCCAGTACTCGTGGTCGAAATCCGAACAGATGTCGCTGATACTCGAGCGAACGAGCTGTTGGCTCTCAGTGAGTGCAACCGCATCGCGCAGGAGTCTGGCCATCGGGTAGGTGTCGTCAGGTCGAGAGAAAAACGTTGTGTCGCAGGCGGTGTCTCGCGTCGGGACGTGCTCGCTACGAGTCCGCCTGTGTCCTCGAGCGTCTCACTCGGGCGCTCGCTGCTCGTACGCGTCGCCGACACGGTCGGCATTCGGACCGAACTCGGACTCGAGAAGGTCGGGTACGTCTTCTGGTTGGACGTCGGAGTACCACTCGTTGCGTGGCTGAATCGCAAGCGCAGTGCCACCCTCACTACAGAGCCCCAGACACTGGGTCTCTGTCACCGAAATCGGCGACCAGAAGGCGTTGCGGTCGCGGAGCCAGGATTTGATTGCCTCGACGGTTTCTTTTCCGCCGGCATCGGCACAGCAAGCGTACTCACCATCGCGGTCGGTCGTGCAGACGAACACCTGCGCCTCGAGTCGCTCCCGTTGCTGGTCAGTTCGGCGTTTCATTTCGGCTGCACTCGACTCGCGGGGACATCGATTCGGATCGAGACGGGTTCGGTCATCGGCATGAAAGTTGAATTTCTCTACTGAAACTAATATTGTAAGGCTTGTGGTCGGTAGCGAACACACGTATTGGAAGCAGTGGTCGCTTCTGACCGTCGTGCACACCAGACTGCAAAGCGGCTATAGTAGCCACTGCAAGTCAATGCACACCTGATCGCACGACGGGAGCGTGGTTCGGAGCGTGCGCGGTTCGGAACGTGCGTGGTTCGGAGCGAACGAAGTGAGTGAGAACCGCGGAAAGTGAACGGGGAGGGACGACCCGTGAGCGATGCGATCAGTGTGTAAATAGTTGCAGTTGTTACTATAGATGGACGTGAAAATCGGTGCAGTTGGTGTGATACCACGATTTCGAGATCGTGATTTTGCGCGATGAGCGCTATGAGATGAGACACACATCGCACGCACGTGACAAACACGGTGAACTGCTTCGGGGCCGGTCCTCGAGTCACTTACCCCCGCAAATCCGATGAAATACAACGTTCACCCACACACTATCGGAATTAGCCGACAGATTTGAACAGATACGATCGTCTAATGGGTGTATGATGAACGACTGGGCCAACTGCAGGATAACGAAATTGTTTTCCTACGGGTAACGCTTGAGTCGACTATCAACGAGTCCATGAATGTCCAACGACGGTCACCAAGAAGGGGGGTTCGCCGTGGCGGCTGAACGACTACTCGTACCGCTGTCGGACACGGTGACCGTCCGACAAACGGTCGGGTATGCGGTTCAGTCTGGCCTCGAGAACAGCGACGAACTCGACATCCATCTCGTGGTGGCCTTACCCCACGAGGCTGACTTGCCAGAGAGTCAACAACACACCGAAGCAGCATCAGAACTGCTCTCGAAGGCCAGAAGCTGGGCGCAGGAAGATGCGGGCAGTAGGCCAGTAACGATCGAGACAGCACTGCTCGGAACAGACGAGTACCTCTTTGGTCCTCGAGACTTCGCCGATACGTTCAACGATTACGCAGACGAACACGGGATCGATCAGGTCGTTCTCGATCCGGAGTACCAGCCCGGAGCGACGGCCCAGATGCTGCAATCGATCGAGCGCGAACTCGAGCGCGTCGGACTCGCCTACGACGAAGCGCCAGTCGAGCGACCGGCTCGCCACGAGCGGTTGGTCGGTGACGGAACCGAACGCTTCGATCGGCTGTTCGCGATGTTCTGGATCTCCTATGGCTTCTATCTCGTGCTCGGTGATCCAACGTACTGGTTCGACCTCGTGACAGGAGCCGCGGTTGCCGGGATCGTTTCGGTGTCGCTTGCACAGATCACGTTCACGTTCCCGCTGGACCGTGTCCAGTCGCCGATCCGGACGATTCGGTTTGCGTTCTACGTGCCGTATCTCCTCTGGGAGATCGTCAAATCCAACCTCGCGATCTCGCTCGTCATCCTGCGGCCATCGATGCCCATCGAACCGACGATGACACGGGTCAACGCCCGCGTCAGAAGCGGGCTTCCGCTGCTCGCGCTGGCAAACAGCATCACGCTCACGCCGGGCACGCTCGTCGTCCGGGCCGACGACCAGCGGCTGCTCGTCCATACCCTGATTCCGTCCGCACGTGAGGGGCTGTTCGATGGCGACCTCGAGCGGGCCATCAGGTTCGTCTTCTACGGACGCGAATCGGCAGCGATCCCGACGCCGCGCGAGCGCGGTGATACAGAGATTATCCGAGGTGACGACCAGTGATTCCAAGTGGTGTGACCATCGAGGAGATCTTCCTCGGGGCGGCCGCGCTGTTCGTTGTCCTCGCGATCATGATGTTTTATCGTGCAGTCGCGGGGCCAACGACCCAGGATCGACTGCTCGCGGTGAACGTTCTCGGGACGAACACGGTCGTGATTCTCGCGCTGCTCGCGGCGGGACTCGACGAGCCGTGGTTCCTCGATATCGCGCTGATCTACGCCCTGCTGAACTTCCTGATGGCGATCGCCATCTCGAAGTTCACCGTTGAGCGAGGTGGTGTGCTATGATCGAATCGCTTCGCTTCTGGGCGATCGTTGTGCTCGTCGCATTCGGACTGTTCTTTACGTTCGTCTCGGCGGTGGGCGTGCTTCGACTGCCCGACGTCTACGCCCGAGCCCACACCGCATCGCAGGCGGACACGCTCGGTGCTGGACTCGCACTTGCAGCCGTCGCGATCGCGCTCGGCTGGCAGCACTCGGCGGTGTACACCGTCCTGTTGCTGTTTTTCGTGTTCATCACGAACCCGACGGCAGCACACGCGATCGCTCGTTCCGCCGCAGAGAGCGGGATCGATCCACTGACTGCCGACGACACAGAAGAGGGTGAGTCGAAATGAGCCCGTTCGCACTGACGCTGGCCCTGTTCATCCTGCTCACCGCGCTCGCGACGGCCCTGTTTCGGGACGTCCTCTCGGTGATCGTCGTCTTCGGCGCCTACAGCCTCGGCATGGCGATCCTCTATACGTACCTGCTTGCGCCCGACGTCGCGATGACCGAAGCCGCGATTGGCGCTGGCGTGACGACGATCCTGCTCCTGTTGACGATCGCGCGGACGACCCGACCACCGACCGACCGGCTGTTCGAGAAGATCAACGTGCCGGCGATCGTCGCCGTCGGCGCGTTCGTGCTCGTCTTGATGACGCTACTGCCGGATATGTACGCCGTCGGTGTCGAAGACGCGCCGGTCTGGGGTGGCGGGGTGCTCGAGCAGACGCCCTCGCTGTACTACCTGCAGGAAACGTACGCTGATACCGGTGCCCAGAACGCCGTGAGTGCGGTGCTTGCCTCCTACCGTGGGTTCGACACCTTCGGTGAGGCCGTCGTCGTCTTCGCGGCCGGGCTCGCCGTTCTCCTCGTCTTGAAACGGGAGGTGTTCACATAATGTCTCGTGCAGAATCCTACGACGATACCTACACCGAAAGCCAGGTGATCATGACCTCGGTCAAGATCATCGCACCGTTTATCCTCACCTACGGGATGTTCATGAGTCTCCACGGCGCTGACACACCTGGTGGGAGCTTCCAGGGTGGTGCCATTATCGGCGTCACCGTCCTCATGCTCGCTTTCGCGTTCGGGATCGAACCCACCCGTCGGTGGCTGAAAAACTCCTTTATTGTCGGTCTCGTGACCGGCGGCGTCACCATCTTCATCGCCACCGGTCTCGCGACCATCGCACTCGGGGGCAACTTCCTCGAGTACGACCAGTTCACCGAGGCCTTCGGCATCGCCCACTACTGGGGGATGGAAGCGATCGAAGTCGGTGGCGTCGCACTGATCGTCGCCGGCATCGTCATCACGCTCTTTTTCGCGACCGCCGCGGGCTTTACGCCCGAACGTCGTGAAAACGACGGCCTCGAGACGGAGGTGAGAGACGATGATTGAAGCTGCAGTCGACGTTCTGACGACCCGCTACGCCTACGCGCTGATGTTCGTCGTGATGGGCATCGGGATGTATATGATGATCGCAAGCGAGAACCTCGTCAAGAAGCTGATCGGTGTCAACCTCTTCCAGACCGCGATCTTCCTGTTTTTCGTCGCGGTCGCCTACGTCGAAGGCGGAAGCGCACCGATCGTGCCAGCCGACCCAAACCCGGGCGAGCTCGCGATGGCGAGTCCGCTCCCACACGTGATCGTGCTGACCGCGATTGTCGTCGGGATCGCGCTGACTGCCGTCGGATTGGCACTGATCGTCCGCATCTACGCGGAGTATGGAACCCTCCGCGAGGATACCCTTCGGGAGGTGCGTGCCGATGAGTAGACTCGCCGAACTGCTGCCGGCCCTGCTGATCGCCGCGCCGATCCTGCTTGCGACCGTGCCGATCGCACTCGGTCTCCGGTTCGACCGAACCGGCTGGTCCGTGGCTGCGATCACGACGACGGCGCTGTTTGCGGCGACGGCCTATCTCGCCGCCGCCGTCTACGAAACCGGCCGCGTCGTCCACGTCCTCGGCGGCTGGGGCGAACCACAGGGGATCGGCATCGAACTCGTCGCCGACGAGTTCTCCGTGCTGATCGCCCTTCTCGTCACGGTCACTGCTGCGGCCGTCCTCGCATACACCCGCACCGGCGGTCCGCGCGGAAACACGTTCTACACCGGCTACCTGCTGCTCGTCGGTGGCCTGCTCGGCCTCTCGATGACTGGCGACGTGTTCAACATGTTCGTCTTCCTCGAGATCGTTGGGCTGGCAACATACGCCATGATCGCCAGCGGCGACGGTCCCGAATCCGCAGTCGCCGCCCTGAAATATCTCATCCTCGGCACGCTCGGGGCCTCGATGTACCTGATCGGTGTCGGCTTCCTGTTCATGGCGACCGGCGCACTGAACATGGAAGTCCTCGGTGAGGTGATTCCACAGATCGCCGACAACGGCGGGAGCGATCTGACGCTGCTCCGTGCGGCCTTTGCGTTCATCTTCGTTGGCTTCGCGCTGAAGGTGGCCCAGTGGCCCTTGCACAGCTGGCAGCCCGACGCTTACCAGCACGCTCCTGACGGCGTCACCCCAATGATTGCCGCCCTCGTCTCGACCGTCTCCGCGTACGCACTCGGTCGAATCATGTACAACGTCTTCGGACCCGAGTTCCTCACCGCGACACCGTATCTGACCGAGATCGTCGTCACGGTCGGCGCTGTGAGCGTTCTCGCCGGGAGCACACTCGCCGTGATCCAGCGCGACGTCAAACGCATGTTCGCGTACTCCTCGGTCTCGCAGTTCGGCCTCATCGTCGTTGCCTACGGCCTCGTCACACAGACGGCGTTCGTCGGCGCGGTCATCCACCTGATCGGCCACGGCGTCATCAAAGCCGGTCTCTTCATCGGGGCTGGCGTCGTCGCCGTCGGCTACGGTGCCCGAACCGTCGATGAGTACGCTGGACTCGCCAGCAACAGGCCGTTTGCGGCCGGCTCGATCGCGCTCTTGCTGATCGCACTGATCGGCATCCCGCCGTCGGCTGGCTTCATCGGCAAGTGGTATATCGCCGTCGGCGCGGTCGAAGCCGAGCTGTGGCCCATCGCGCTCGTCATCTTCCTCAGCACCATGCTGACGCTGGCGTATTCGGCGCGGCTGCTCGAGAAGATGTATTTCACGCCGGCAACTGGCGTCGACTCGCCACACCCAGCAGGGGTTGCAACCGACGGTGGCAGGGCCGGAGCCGTCTCGATCGGTATGCTCGGCATCCTCATCGCGACAGCCATCGTCGCCATCGGGCTCGGCTTTACGGGTGGTGCCTTCTTCGAGTGGCTCGAGCCGTTTACTTCGGAGGTGTTCAACTAAATGACTGAAGCGTCCATACTGCCGTTGGCCGCCGTCCTCGTATCGGCGGTCGCGATGTGTCTGATCATCGCGTCGTATCGTTATCCGAACGTCCGCGAGGGCTGGTCGGTCGTCGCCGCACTGACGAAGTTCGGGATCGTCGCGAGTATGCTCCCGGGCGTCATGGACGGGACGACCTACTACTGGAGTCTCAGCGAGTCACTCGGTGTCGAGTTCCTCGCCGGGATCGACTTCGTCCTGCGTGCCGATCCGCTCGGCATGCTGTTTGCGATGCTCGCGAGTTTCCTCTGGATCTTTACCTCGTTCTACGCCGCCGGCTACATGCGCGGGCTGGACGAACACGCCCAGACCCGGTTCTTCGCGGCGTTCGCAGCGAGCCTCTCGACGGCGATCGGGATCGCTTTCTCCGGGAACCTGGTGACGATCTTCATCTTCTACGAACTGTTGAGCCTCGTCACCTACCCGCTGGTCGCTCACAACGAAGACAACGAAGCCCGCATCGCGGGTCGGAAATACCTCACCTACACGTTCTTCGGTGGCGGGGTCTTCCTGCTCGCCGGAACCGTGTTGGTCTACTGGCTCACCAGTAGCGCAGATCCTGCCGGGAACGCCCATCTGGCGTTCGAATCCGGCGGTATCGAGATGCTGGCCGAAGCCGCTGCCGCAGACCCGGCTATCGCCCAAGCTGCGTTCTACCTCCTGATCGCTGGCTTCGGCGTCAAAGCCGCCGTGATGCCGCTTCACTCCTGGCTGGCCGACGCGATGGTCGCGCCGACACCCGTCTCCGGACTGCTCCATGCGGTCGCAGTCGTCAAATCCGGCGCGTTCGGCGTCGCTCGAGTGATCCTCGAGGTGTTCGGGCCGGGACTTATCCACGACCTGCCGCTGAACGTGCCTGCGATCGGTGAGGTCGGGCTGAATATTCCGGTGGCGATACTCGCGGCGTTTACGCTCACTGCAGCGAGTATCATCGCGATGCGCAAAGACCATCTCAAGCGTCGACTCGCGTTCTCGACGACGGCACAGCTCTCCTACATCGTACTGGGGCTGTCGCTGCTCCATCCGTACGCGATCCTCGGGGCGCTGTTCCACATCCCCGCCCACGCGTTCGGGAAGCTCACCCTGTTCTTCTGTGCGGGGGCCGTCCACGTCGAAACCCACACTGACTACGTCAGCGAGATGGCCGGCATCGGCAAACGGATGCCGCTGACGATGTCCGCCTTCGCTATCGGTGCGGCCGGCATGGCCGGGATGCCGCTTGTCGCCGGCTTCGTCAGCAAGTTCTACATGCTGATCGGATCGGGAAGCGTCGGCGGCGGCTACTGGATCTTCGCGGCCGCACTGATCGTCTCGGGAATCCTCAACATCGCCTACCTCTGGCCGGTCGTCTACACGGCCTTCTTCGAGAGCGAGGACCGACACGACGCCAAACCTGTCCTCGAGTTCCCACCGGGCGGCAAACGCGAGTCGTACTTCGCAGACGAGGAGTACGCAACCGACGGTGGCGAGAAGCCTGAATCCGGACACCCACAGCCCGCTGGCGATGACGACGAAAGCGAATCCAAAGGCGCTGGAACGCCGGCGGAGCTGGACGATGACGAAGCGTACGAGTATGCTGTCGACAAGTATCCAAGCGACCACACAGTCTCCGACGACGCTGCGGACGATGACCACCACGATCACGGTGGCCACGACGACGCGCATGACGACCACGACGACCACCACCACGGCGGCCCACCAGCCGGTGGCTGGGCTCGTCACACCCCGCTCAGCGAGAGCACGTGGCTCATGCTCGTCCCGATCAGCATTATCGCGACCGGCGCAGTTACGCTCGGAGTGGTCCCCGACTACGCCGTCTTCCTCGATCTGGCGACGTACATCGTCGAAGGCGTCTTCGGGGTCGAATCGTTCGATGAGTTGCGTGGCCTCTCGCTTGCTGAGGCACTCGAGGTGATCGACGAATGACCGAAATCGACATGTTGACGATGGCCTACCCGCCGCTGATTGTCTTTGCAGCGGCCCTGCTCGTGCTCGTCTTGCCACGGATCCTTGGCTTTGCGCTCGGTGCGCTCAGTCTTGCGTCCGTGGTCGCAGTCGCACTGTTCGCTCCAGAGGGTGCACATCTGACGGGGACGTTCCTCGGATTCGCGGAGATACAGCCGTTCTACATCGACGACTTCACCCGAATGATGGGAGTCGCACTCGGGTTCCTCGGCACCTTCGCCGTTATCTACGCCTACTCGAGTGAGGCGTCGAAGACGATGGCTGCGTTCGCACTCGCTTACGTCGCCAGCGCGGTCGGTGCGGCCTTCGCTGGTGACTGGCTCGTCCTCGTGTTCATGTGGGAGATCATGGCGCTGACGAGCACGCTGCTCGTCTGGCAATACGGCGGCGACGCGGTCCGTGCGGGCTACCGGTACGCGCTCGCTCACGGGATCGGTGGCAGTCTGATGTTGTTCGCGGTGATCGCCCACTACGCGCAGGTCGGAACCTTCGCCTACGGCGAGGGCGTCAACTACGCCGACGCCTTACTGGCTGGCGGGATCGCCGACGGGCTTCCGCTCTTGCTTGCAGTGCTTGGGATCGGTGTCAACGTCGCGTTCGTCGGCTTCCACACCTGGCTGCCCGACACCTACCCGCGACCACACTTCGCGGCGTCGGTGTTCCTCGCCGCCTTTACGACGAAAACGAGCGCATACATTCTCCTGCGGGCCGTTCCGGAGGGGAACATCTACCTCGCGTACATGGGCGGCCTGATGGCCGTCTACGGCGTCGTCTTCGCCCTGCTCCAGCACGACATGCGTGCGCTGTTGTCCTATCACATCCAGGCTCAGCTTGGGTACATGGTCGCCGGGATCGGGATCGGGACCGCAATCGGTGCCGCCGGCGCAATGGGACACCTGTTCAACAACGTCCTCTACAAGAGCCTGCTGTTCATGGCCGTCGGGGTCGTCATCTACCGAACTCAAGAGAACGACCTCTACAAACTCGGCGGCCTCTGGCGTGAGATGCCGCTGACCGCGATTGCGTTCTTCATCGGCGCGCTCTCGATTACCGCCGTACCCGGCTTCAGCGGCTTCATCAGCAAGGGGATGGTGCTCGACGCTGCCGATCCGAGCTACTACGGTGGCTCGGAGTACCAGGCACTGTACTGGTTGCTGTTCAT
Organism: Natronorubrum sp. A-ect3; assembly: GCF_041821125.1. Lineage (NCBI taxonomy): Archaea > Methanobacteriati > Methanobacteriota > Halobacteria > Halobacteriales > Natrialbaceae > Natronorubrum > Natronorubrum sp. A-ect3. The sequence goes on from NZ_JBGUBB010000005.1 coordinate 10,350, forward strand.
CGGTGCCATCGGCACGTTCCTCTCCTTTATCAAACTCGGCTACTACGTCTTCTTCCACGGTGAGAGCGATCGCGAGGTCCGCGATTCGAAGCCGGGACAGACGACGGCGATGCTCTCGGTCGGCGGCGCGTGTGTCGTCCTCGGACTGCCAGCGGTCGGTTGGCCGGTCTTCACCGATCTGCTGCCGCTGATTGATGGGACAGGGTTCATTGGCCCCGGTGGTGCTGAGCAAACGCTCACGCCGTACAGCATGGGCCACCTGCAGGATGCAGCGATCCTCATCGCCATCTCCGCAGTCGGCTTCAAGATCATCCGCAAGCCGCTCTCGAAACTCGACTACTCCGACCCGGCACTGATCGTCAACCCCGCGATGTACCATCTCGGACGCGGGACGATGCGCGTCACGACGTGGACGTACGCCACCGTCGACGCTGCTGTCGTTAACTTCGTCACGAGCTGTTACTGGATCGGGAACAATCCCGCGCTGGCTGTCGATGCCGCTGCCCGCCGACTCCCGATGGTCGACGTCGAGGAACGCCGCGCCGCAGACGGCGGTCGTCCATCGACGATCCACCTTCGAACCGGGATCGGCACCACCGTCCTCCTGTTGACGATCCTGTTGACGGTCGTCCTCTGGCTGCTGATTACCTAACGCCGTTTCGCGTTCTCGAGGCGAGACTCGACCGACACTCGAATCGGTCGTCCGGTCGATGATGGTGAAAATCAATTAGCGGCCGGTAGCCAGACGATCTACTAAAATCAGTACCACGCCGTGACAATCCGAACAGTCAGCGATCCGTGACTTGAGACACCCGGCAGTGTCAGCGACTCTCCGAATGTTCGTCGTGCTCGCTCGAGTCGACGTCGACGATCGGTGGGTACGTTTCCGGAACCGCGATCGTCTGCTCGAGTGCAGATGTGCGTAAGGCAGGTTTCGACGCTGTGGCTTCGCGCCGGTAGCTGTCGCCGTCGTGATCCCCTCGGACACCGCGTGGCGTCAGGTAGTTGCCGTCGACATCGACGTTCGCGTCCTTACAGAGCCGTTTGAGCACCGACCGAGCGCCTTCGGTGGTGATCGCCGGTGGCGAAATCGCGTGTTCGCGGGCGAGCTCGCTCGCCGTCGCATCCGCACACAGCGCGTCGATCTCCTCGTCATCGTAGCCACGCTCTGCCAGCACGTTTTTGACTCGGCGAGCGATCGACGGTGCATGCCGGGTCGGAAACAGCGGCCAGTCGTTGGCCGGCGGATCGAAGACGACCCGATACCGTCGTAGTGGCGTCCGAGCCGGGCCGGGCAGTGGCACATCCTCGAGTCGCTGGGATTTTCCCAGCACGCGAATCGTGCCCGTATAGAAGTCGACGTCCTCCCACGTCGCCCCGGTGCGGCGCTCGTCGTCGGGGACGCTAAACAGTTCGGAGCCCCGCACGCTCGAGTGGGCGAGCAACGAGACCATCGCGTACTCGCGCAAGCGATTACACCGCTCGTCGTGGTTGTCGGGTGCCGTCGATGCCGCAAGTGTGCGTTCTCGAAGGTAGCGCTCGAGTCGACGGCGCTGGGTCGCCGTCCAGTACTCGCGGCCCGGTCGATCGTCAGCGGTCGGCAGCGTGGCCGTGGCGTCGTCGGTCGCGGCCGGATTCGACTCGAGAATGCCGCCACGAACACACCACGAGAGAAACGCGCGGACAACCGCGTAGTAGGTGCCAGCAGTCGAGGCCGTGTACTCGCCGCGGTCGACTCGAGTGCGTAACTCAGTGGCGTAGGCGTGCATATGCTCGACGTCAAGAACGAACAGTGAGTGGACGTTGTGTTCGGCCTCGAGCCAGTCAGCCCAGCGTCGCAGGATCGATTCGGCGTTGGAGGCGTACGTGCCGGCCCCTCTCCCGTCAGGGTCGCCAACGGCTTTCCGCTGGAGGTACGCATCGACCGCGTCGACGACGGCGACATCTGTCTCGGAGTCGGTCACGGTTCGATCACCCTGCCGTTCGGTCCGGTATCGACGCCGTGAATCATCTACTCATACGGTACTAGCCCAGCACCCTAAATCTGTGTTTCGGAACTGGGGGTCTGGAAAGAAACTGGAACTCCAAATCGCGGGTGATGGAGTTTGACAGCCTCCCTGTCGGCTCGGTGGTGATGCGTCGTGGAACTCCGTTTTCCTTGTCAGCAGAAAGTTTGTATATCATCATACGATATATTGTTGGCAGTGAGGACGGAGATACCAGATACAGCCCTCGAGAACGCATCGTTCGCCACTTCAGCCGAAAATAGGGGGTACTTTAGATTAGACGAGTAATCACAAGTACTCTTTTCGACCGCGACGCCGTCCGGTCATCGGAGACGAGTTCGGGAATGAGACCCCACCGCGCGATCAGGATGGATGCTGGTGGCTGATCTTCTCGGCGTACTGGCTGGGGACGGGTATCCCACAGTCCTTGCACTTCCAGCTCCGTGTCGTGAGCCCGGGCTCTTTCTCGAGATCCTGTTTGAATTCCAGAAGCGCGCCACAGTGACACCTGTAGGTCGTCTGGGCCATACAGTATCGTCCTCGAGGAACACGTGCGTAAATGATGTGCCAGCGACGGCCATGTAGCCGACAGACACAACGGTTACGACAGCAACCACCGTGGATGAAACCAATGACCGAAACACAGCACCGAATTCCGGTGGTCGATGGTGGGGCTGTCGCTGCCGTCCACCACGAGGCACCCGGAGACGACTGGATCGTCTTCTGTCACGGCTTTCTCAGCGACAAGACCGGGAGCTACGAACATCGGTGTCGGCGAGCCGTCGACGAAGGATACAACGCCGTTCGGTTCGATTTTCGCGGCTGTGGCGAGTCCGATGGACAGTTCGTCGACCAGACACTCAGCGCAAAACTCGCTGATCTGCGTGCCGTCGTCGATCAGTTCGATCCCGCATCGTACGTACTCTTTGGCTCGAGTTTCGGCGGCAAGGTCGCGTTTCACGCCGCCGCCCAGGACAGTCGCGTCAGCGCGGTCGTGACGCGGGCACCGGTGACCTATAACCGGGTGTTTGATGCGTATCGGCAAGCCGTCGAACGCGATGGCGAGTGTCAGTTCGATACCGGTGACCGAATCGATGGACGCTTTTTCGATGATTTCGACACCTACAGCTTCGCGACCATCGACCTCGACATCCCGATCGCAATTTTTCACGGCAGCGACGACGCCGTCGTCGATGTCGCTCACAGCTTCGACGCAGCTGCACAGTTCGAGACGGACGTCCTCCTCGAGACGTTCGCATCGGAGGGCCACCGGTTCTCGAGGGAAGCAGAGACACGGCTGCTCGAGCGACTGTTTCACTGGCTCGAAACGCATTGAGGGAACAGAGACGCGACCCAGGAAGACAGTTTCGCCACTGTGCAACCCCATTGATAAATCCTATTATGCGATATGATACTGCAGACCCTGTCCTGGGACACCGGACAGACACGACGCAGTCACCGAGGAGGTGTTCGGTTCCACACGCTGCCAGCTCAGATCGACGGACGGAACGGGATTTTCTCGTTCAGAAAAACCGGACCGTTTTTGATAGCCATGCCGGAACGATGAGCTAACAGTGAGTGAGGATACTGATCTATCAACTGTGCTTGCCGTCCTCGACGACGAATACGCACGCGAAATCCTCACCAATACGAGCATCGAACCAATGTCTGCCAGTACCCTGAGCGAGCGGTGTGATGCGTCCCTGCCGACGATCTACCGGCGCCTCGAGCGCCTCGAGGAGTGTCACCTCGTCACCGAAGAGACGGAACTCGCACCAGACGGCAACCACTTCAGCGTCTACAGCGCGAACCTCGATCAACTCGAGTTATCTCTCGAGGACGGCTCGTTTACCCTCGAGTTGACGTATCGTGATGAGGACGTCGCCGACAAATTCACCCGGCTGTGGGAGGGGATGCGATGAGCCAGAACGTCGTCCGGCTCGACGAGGCACCCCTGTTTGAACTGCTGACGGTTGCGAGTCTCTTTCTGGTTGCACTAATCGGGACGATCATCGCCTATCAGGCTTACCGAGGCTATCGGCGCAACGACGCGTCATCGATGCTCTATCTCGCCGTCGGATTGCTCTTGTTGACGCTCTGTCCGTTCCTGATCAACGTGGCAGTCACGACGCTCGTCGGCGCGGAACAGGTCGTAACGGCGTTTCTCGAAAACGTGAGCCGGTTAGCTGGGCTCGTCGCGATCATGTACTCGCTGTACGGACAGCATTAGGGAGCCACGCACCTGCATGGTGTGTGAAACTGATTACGGTCGTTAACGCGTGGAGAAGCAATTCGACTCTCGAGGACCGTGTACAGGGCGACACTCGAGTCGGTGTGGGCCGAAGCGGAGTTGCGGGGGTTGCTGGATAGCGGAACCCTGACGGACCGACCGCGGAGGTGGGAGGATGCGGTCGTCCGTCGAGTGGGATGTGTCCAGCGATGATCGGTGGGGATGATCCAACTGGGCGGGTCACGCCGTGCCGAGTCGGGACGAGTGTCCCCAGCCACTGTTTTCCGCTGTCACCTAATAGAGTCACAAGCGCGTTTTCTGACCTGGAAAATCCACGTCCTGAGACGGGCCGTATCGGCTGTCATATCGAGGGCGGGCGTCCGAGAGGCACAGTCAGTCGAACTGCCCACAGCTTCTTTGGACTGCCGTTCGAGAACCAGGTATGCACTATCTCGCCGGCACGGCATCTGTCCACACGACGGCAGCGATCTGTGACTACCTCGACGAGCGAGCGACCGCGGCAGATACCGTGACGGTCGTCGCCGTCACGCCACCCAGCGACGCGACGGCACGACGAGATGCCCAAGAGGCGCTAAACGTTGCCCCCGTTCGGCTCGCGACCGTTGGCGAACTCAACACAGCGATTCGCGAGGACGATGGCGATCCCGCCGAAGTTCTCCTCGAGACCGCAGCCGCGGCCGATGCCGACGAACTGGTCATCGCATCCGTCGATGGCATCCCCAACGAGTCGGCAGCGGTCGGATCGACCGCACACGCCGTGCTCGAGGCAGCCCCACTGCCGGTCGTCGTCGTTCCTGGTCCCGAGTTGTGATCGACTGGTCGGTCTGTCGTCGCCGCAATACCGGTGTAGCGACGAGTCCGACTACTCGGCGACGAGAACGGAGGTCTGTGCCTTTCTCGAGACCTGTTCGGAGACGCTCTTTCGGAAGAATCGCTCGATACCACGGTGTCGGCCCATGACGATCAGGTCGACATCGTGGTCGGCAGCGTAATCGAGAATCGCTTGATGGCGGAGTCCGTGGACGACTGCCGTTTGAACGTCGTCGATTCCGGCCTCCGCTGCCTGGGTTGCAACGTACTCAACGGCTCGCTCGCCGATCGGCTCGAGGTCTTCGAACGCCATTCCGGGTGCGATTTCGGCGGAGTTGATAACGTACAGCGCGTGGATGGAAGCACCGTGAACGCGTGCGAGTTCGATCGCCTCTTCGATCGCTCGCTCGGTGTTCGGTCGGCCGTCAGTCGGAACCAAAATCGTGTCGTACATGGCCCGTTCTTTGATGACGGCCGGCAAAAACATCCCGCAACAGTCGGATCTCGGACGAGACGAGTTTCCCGGTCCTGACGAGCCCTCCCTTGCCGAACGAAAGCACGGTGGCATCGTATCAGCCGAGACTAAGGAGAAACGACATGCTCATCGGTGCTCGAGCGTGCTCACCACTCCGGAACGAGTACAGACCTGAAAGCGACTTTCATTTGCAAGGCGTGTCGAAACCAGTCGATGCGTTGCACAGGCATCTATGAAGGTTGTCTACAAACCCGGAAACGCCTACGAAGAGATCAACTGCTTCGATTTTCGTGAGTACGAACACGGCGTCGTCCTCCACAACGAGGCCGGATACAACATTGGCTACGTCCCCCACGAAATTCTGAGTCATATCGAGCCGCATCCGGGTGAACGACTCGAGTTCGAGGATGGACAGCCGCCTGAGCCAGCCTACGACGACGAGTAGCTGTATAGTCGCCACTGAAAGTCTGCACACCTGCTCACACGACGGTTTCACAGTGAGTGTGCCCATCGATTCAGTTGGGACGGTAACACAACCGAATCGATAGGACGATACTGTGGGCCGCGTGAGTAGTCCCCACGCGGATGACACGAACCCTTCTCGTCGCAGGGACTGCAAGCCACGTCGGAAAATCGACGATTGCCGCTGGCCTCTGTCGGCTGCTCGTCGATCGGGGTGTCTCGGTTGCCCCGTTCAAAGCACAGAACATGAGTAACAACGCTCGCGTCGTCGTCCACTCCGAGGCCGAGAACAGCGACCGCGTACGTGCTGTCTCGAGCGCTGACCAGTGGGGCGAAATCGGCGTCTCACAGTTCGTCCAAGCGCGAGCAGCCCGCATGACGCCAACGACGGACTGCAACCCAGTCCTTCTCAAACCCCGCGGCGATGGGGAGAGTCAGCTTATCGTCCAGGGGCGAGCCCACGAGCACGTCCCTGCAGGCACGTACTACGATGAGTACTGGGACGAGGCACGCGCTGCCGCCGAAGACTCCTACCAGCGACTCGCGACCGACCACGACGTCATCATCGCCGAAGGAGCCGGCAGCATCGCCGAGATCAACCTCCACGACCGAGATCTCGCGAACGTCGAGACTGCCCAGTTTGCCGATGCCGAGATCCTCCTGCTGGTCGATATCGAACGCGGCGGGGCCTTCGCCAGTCTCTACGGCACCATCGAACTGTTGCCCGACTCACTGCGCGATCGCATCACAGGTGCAATCATTACGAAGTTCCGGGGCGACCCGACGCTGCTCGAGCCAGGAATCGAAGAGATCGAATCGAAAACCGGCGTCCCAGTTCTGGGCGTGCTCCCCTACGATGATCCCGGCCTCCCCGAAGAGGACAGCGTCGGGCTGCCGTCAACGACCGAACGTGGCGTGTTGGGTGACGATGACGGCGTCGCCGATGACCGCCGGATAACGATCGCCGTTCCCCGACTGCCACGAATCTCGAACGCGACAGATCTCGAGGCGCTCGCGGCGGAACCCGGCGTCTCAGTCGTGTTCATACCAGTCGAAACCGGCCCGACGAGCAGCGACACGCGATCGCCAGACGATCCGCTCGCGGATCTCGACGCGGACGCAGTCGTGCTTCCAGGAACGAAAAACACCGTCGACGACCTCTTGGCCCTCCACGAGATCGGGTTCGGCGAGGCACTCGCCGACTTCGACGGCCCGATCGTCGGCATCTGTGGCGGCTATCAGCTACTGGGCGAGCGGATCACCAACGCCGCCCTCGAGGGAACGGGTGACGATGACGTCGTCAACGGACTTGGGCTGTTGCCCGTCGAGACGCGATTCGAGGGTACCAAACACGTCGAGCAGACGACGGTGCCTGTCGACGGCGCGACACCGTCGCTTGCGGGCGCGGACGGCCCCGCTTCGGGCTATGAGATCCACGCCGGTCGAACGCGGACGCTCGAGGACGTTGATCGGCCACTCGGCGAGTCGAGTGCGGCCCACGGACGGGTCCTCGGAACGTATCTCCACGGCCTGTTCGACAACGAGTCGGTTCGGACAGCATTTCTCGAGGCTGTCGCTGCAGACGCAGGGAAAGACTGGCCGCCGAAGAGCGAACTCGAAGGCGAGAGGGAATCGCAGCCAGAGGCCGGCACGACGCCGTACGACCGCGCTGCAACGCTGGTTCGCGAGCATATCGATCTCGAGGCGCTCGGCGAGCCGTTCGCTGCGGATGCGAAAAAAGACGGGCAGTAGCAGTCAGCCGCCTGAGATGGCCTACGCGGACTGACCGCGGTAGGTTCCGAGCAGTTCCTCGAGGATGATACACTCCTGGTCGGTTGGCTCGTAATGTGTGTCGATGAAACGTTCTGCGGCCTCGAAGTCGCCACGAAGCCCGTGTTTTCGAATCGTGATCACGGCATCGAGGAAGAAGGTTCCGCCGTCAGTTCCCAGTGCCTTTGCGTGATCTTCCTGAGTAATATCAAGTTCGGATTTGATCTCGTCGAAGTTGAACGTCTCGACAGTATGATCGTCGGTGATCAGCGTCAGAACGTACTCTGCGGAGAAGCGGTAGAACTCGGATTTGCTCTCGAACATACCGTCGTCGACGAGGGAATCGATCTCTTCGACGACCTCGTCGGGATATCTGACGGTATCTTTCGCCATACCGAATACTGTTCGCTACTGACTCATTATTGTTTCGAAGAATTGTTTGCTAGTAGACAGTTGTGCGTGGGAAATCAGTCTATGGACGCATCCGGCCGTCGCGAGTGGGTCCAGCAGGAACTAGACCCCTCAAAACGCTCTATACACCCTATAGCCTGCAGAGATTGCGTATCAGTCGGGCAGAACGGGCCGTTGCAACTACCTACAAATTTATTATTTATCATACGCAAGTAGAGTGCGCAATGGCAGACGTAGATGAAATCCGCGAGCAGATGATCGACGCGTTCGAAGGAGCCGACTACCCAATCTCGAGTCCGATGGATCTCGTTCCAGCACTGCCGAACGGGCCCGGGACGAAATTCGAGTCTGGCGACTTCTCGGTCACGGCAATGGAACTGAACACGAAAACCTCCGGTGGCGACTTCCCCTACGACGATCCCGAAGCGTTCGTCGACGACATCATCGAGGACCTCAAAGAGCAGGGCGAACTGTAACCCAGTTCGCCACACGAGTGGCCGCTGCGAGCCCAGCCGACCTGTAACGAGCGGAGCGATTCAGTTTGGCAGCGCGTAACAGCTGCGACCAGCACCAGACTGGCCAGATCCGTGTGTTTTCGCACGAGTAGTACGTCACGAGCAGTCGGACCGTCCACACAGTGTACACGGTGTAAACGGTCTACACTGTGTGCTGATGTTCTCGCCACCGATCTTCCAACTACACAGAAACAACGAAAGTATCGACGTCGAAAACCGCTGTGTCGTGATTAAAACGGTGTGGGGTCTTGTGCCCAACTCATCGCTCCAGCACGAAGGTGCCCCCTGAGTCGGCTGCTGACTCGAGGACGACCGTCTCGCCAGCAGTCATCGAATCGCCGACATCGACAGCGACGTCCTCGAGGTCCACTGTGGGTGGAAAAAGCAGGTCGACACGACTGCCAAATGCGATGTGACCGAGTCGGTCACCGCGGTCGACGTCGTCGCCGCGTTCGGTGTAGGGGTGGATGCGTCGGGCGAACGCTCCGGCAATAAAGGTGACTTCGGCATCGCTCGTGGGTTCATCCCGATTCTGGGTCGTGTCCGGGGCTGGCTCTGCAGGCGCAGGTAGATTCGGCGACGTCGTCTCGAAGCGGACGTGAACCCGTTCGTTGCGGTCTGACTCTTTTGAGAAAGCGGGGCGGTTTGCACCCGAAACGTGCTCGACGTCGGTCACCGTGGCGTCGAACGGCGCGCGGATGACGTGAACGTGCCAGACGTTCATGAAGACGCCCAGTCGAACGCGGTCGCCTTCCTCGCGGAGCACGGAGACGGTCCCGTCGGCGGGTGAGATCACACCAGTCGGCGGCGGTGTTCGCTCGGGATCGCGAAAGAACGCAAGCGTCCCAGCACTGGCTACGAGTGCAAGAAGGCTCGCCGTTACGCTAAAGACGAGTGCAAACGGCGCAACGAGCAGGGGCAAAATGGCATACTTCCAGGCCCCCGGCGCGAAGTTCATGTCTCAATAGACGCGATCGGTTCGTATGGCCGTTACGATGGACACGTCAGCGTCGGTTCGATTCAGTTGGCCCGTTGGTGATCCTCTGTGGGTTGGAGTGTAAACGAGAACGTCGATCCGTCGCCAGGTTCGGAGTCGACCCAGATCTCGCCGCCATGGCGCTCGACGATCCGCTGACAGAGTGCGAGGCCGATTCCCGTCCCATCGTACTCCGCGCGGCTGTGGAGTCGCTGGAACACCTGAAAGATTTGCGTGGTGTCCTCGGGATCGATACCGATTCCCTCGTCACGGACCGAAACTGTCCACACCGAATCGGTTCGCTCGGCATCAATGTGGACCCGCGGTTTGTCGTCGCCGCTGTACTCGATCGCGTTCGACAGGAGGTTCTGGAACAACTGCCGGAGCTGGCCGGCGTCACCCTGTACCTCGGGCAACGACGCTGCCGTAATCTCAGCGTCGTGCTGGTCGATCATCAGTTGCAGGTCAGTCAGAACATCCGCGAGTATCGCATCGAGGTCGACGGGTTCGAGCGGCGCGCCTTTCGAGTCGATCCGAGAGTACTCGAGGAGTCCGTCGATCATGTCACGCATCCGTTCAGCGCCGTCGACGGCGAACTCGATGAACTCTTCGCCGTCGGAATCGAGTTCGTCGGCGTACCGACGCTCGAGGAGCTGGAGATAACTCGACACCATCCGCAGCGGTTCCTGCATGTCGTGGGAGGCCGCGTAGGCGAACTGCTCTAACCGCTCGTTCGAGACCTCGAGTTCGGCGACCGTGTCGTTGAGTCGGCGCTCGTACGCCTGGCGTTCGATCGCCGTCGCGATGATCGTCGCAGCGCTCTCGAGGAAGTCGACGTCGTGGCCGGCGAACTCCCGTTCGGTGGTGTCGTAGACGGCGAGGACACCCGGCGAGTCGGTCGTCGGTCCGATCGGAACGCCGATGCCACTCCTGATGCCGTGGGCGATCAGTGCAGTCGAATCGGGAACCCGAGAATCGGTCTCGAACGATTCGACGACGATCGGTTCACGTGCGGCAAGCGTGGCGTCGGGCAGCGAGTCAGTACTCGAGCGCTGGATTTCAGTCTCGAGGATGGCGTCGTCACAGCCAACGTGTGAGCGAACCCGAAACGCGTCGTCGGTGCTATTCGTCTCGGCGTCGTAGATGACACAGCACTTGATATCCAGTGCCGCAGCGACCAGTTCAGTCGCGTTCTCGAGGAGGGCGTCCGTATCTCTGGTCTCGAGGGCGTGTCGGCCCAGATAGGCGATCGAGTCGAGTTGGACGACCTTCGCCTTGAGCGTTCGTTCGGCCTCCTTTCGCGGCGAGATATTACGGAACAGTCCCACGAAGTAGCGGTCGTCATCGTACCAGAATTCGTTGAGCGACACACCGAGTGGGACCTCGTGGCCCGCCTTGTGTTGGCCCGGCAGTTCGACGTACGTCCAGTTTATTTTTCGCTCGCCGGTCTCGAGATACTGCTGTAACGCGTCGATGTGGGCCTGTCGAAGCCGTGGCGGGATAATCGTGACCTTGTTGGAGCCGACCAGTTCGTCGGGCGGATAGCCGAGGATGCGTTCGACGGCGGGATTGGCATACTGGATGTCGCTGTTCGTATCCAGAACGATGATCCCATCGGGGAGCGCCTCGGCGAGCGCCTGAAACGTCCGCCCGTACGTGAACTCGGACGACGAGACGGATTCCGTCGGCGTTGCTCGACGGTTGACGAGGCCGACGATCCGTGACTCGTCGCCGTCAGTCCCGACGCGCTCGAGATGGATCTCGACGGAACGTCTCGTCTCCACACTGGTTCGAATCGAAACTGTCGTTGAGACCGGGCTCGCCGCGTCGTCGGCAACGAGTGACTCGAGCGACGGGAGATCGTCCTCGACGAGCGTCGAAAACGCGGTTCCACGCAGCTCCGGGCGGCTGTACCCGGTCAACGACACGAAGGCGTCATTGGCGTCGATGACCGTGCCGTTCGCGTGCATCCAAACGCTGGCGATACCCGCCGCTGTGAGGAGCGAATCCCTCTCGTGGTCGGAGAGGCTCGACCCATCGCTGCGGTCCGTATTTCCGGCAGAGGGAGGCGGACCGAAGTCCATTGGGCATGATTGGCTTGTCGCCATCATAAGGACTGGGTTCGCCGGAAAAACATTCTCGTTCAGCAGTGATACCGTCGGTTAGTTATGATACTGCCGGACAACACGATTCACGCACCGATCGCACGCGAACGATCGTTGCCGGGGGCAACGAGCCGTGAGACGCGGTCGGCCGGTTGCTGACCGTTGTCTGGCAGTCTGACCGTCGCAGCCGTCTCAATCCCAGAACGATTGGGTGCGGGCATACTCGCGTTCTTTCGAGAGGATGTCGCGATAGAACTCGGCTTCATCCTCTCGGAGCTTGTTGATGATCCGAGCAGCGTTGTGTGGGCCAACACCGCGGGCAGCCATCGCGATTACGGCCTGTCTGCCGTGGCTCTGAACGAGGCTCGCGCTCCGATACGCGCGTTCGGTCATCGACACCTGTTCGTCGTCTTTTTCCTCGGCGCGGACCGCCTGGACGACCTCATCGGCCCACGGGTTCAGCGATGCGATCCGAGTGGAGCCACAGTCGGGGCACTCGGGCTGGTCAGCGACGCGTCTGACCTTCGTTTTCGCCTGCCACTCGGTGCAGTGGGTACAGAGCAGAATGATTCGGTCGTTTTGCAGCCGCTCTTTGACCGTCTTGATCACGCTTGCGTCCGCGTTTTCGGGTGCCAGAAGCTCTTTGCCGCTGGATCGACCACCCTGACCGACCGGCGTTCGGCCCCGATGAGTGACGAGTTCCAGTTCGCCCGACTGGAGTCGCTCGAGAACGTCACTCGCTCGGTCGACATCGAGATCCTCATGAAACACCTCACGGACCGCCTCCTCGTGCATGGGCGTGTCCTCGAGCGCTGCCAGCAGCCGTTCGTTCGACAGTCGCCCGGAGCCGGCGTTCTGCCAGCGTTTGAGCGCGCCGAATTTGGCCGACACCTGTGCGAGACGGAACGCAAGCGCATCCGAGCGCTTGAGTCCGAGTTGGATGATCGCCTCGACGTGGTCGGGATCGGTGTCTTCGAGAACGGCCAGCACGTCGCTGGTCGCGACCGAGGTCGGCACCTCGAGTTCGATCCGGTAGGGGTCCGTCTCGAGACCCACGGACGAACCGGCCTGCTGGCCGAGCAGTGAGGAGAGCACGCGACCGAGCGTCTCGTTTATCATGTGTCCAAACGGCGCGTTCAGGACGATGGTTCGGCCCTGACGCTCGAGGACGAGTCGCTCCGCCGTCGGCATCGGTGCCTCGGCTTCGACCTGGCGCTCGAGTTGTCCGCAGGCTTCGGTGAGCGTGTACTCGTCGGCCGGGTATCGATTGGCGAGTGCTCTCGAGACGGCGCCAGCGTCAGCGCCAGCCGACAGCTGTGGCTCGGCCACCGCGCGGATCTCACCGACTTCGCCGGCGACGGCCGCAGGAACGGGGATCTCCTGGCCGGTCCAGGACGGCACCTCCCCAGCTGGGTCCTCGATCGGACTGACTTTCACGCGACACTCCTCGTCGTCGATTTCGGCGATGCGCCACATCTCGCCGCGCTGGATGAACACCTCGCCGGGCTGGGCGAAGTTGACCACGAACCGCTCGTCTAACGTCCCGATCTGGGTGCTCGAGGCGATGTCGTGGACCTCGTAGGACTCCTCGTCGGGGATCATCGAGAGATTGGCGTAGACGTACTGCCAGGTGCCGCCTGTGGCCCCAAGAGAGTCTTCGCGTTCGTCGAACCAGACGATTCGGTTGCGATGCAGTTCCGAGACGACCTCGCGGAACGTTTCTTCGGGAAGGTCGCGGAACGGGTACGCGCGCGTAACCGTCTCGTAGGCCTCGCGGAGTGGTGTCGAGCCGCGGCTCTGGACGAACCCCGGAATCTGGTTTGCGACCACATCGAGACTCCCCTCGTGAATCGCCGCCGGTTCGACCTCGCCATCTCGAGCCCGGCGGGCGATCGCAATCGCCTCGAGCGTGTCGTCGGGCCGGGTCGTGACGATGGTCCCACTCGAGACCGCGTCTTGGCGGTGGCCTGCACGCCCGATTCGCTGGAGGAGTCGGGTCACCTGGCGGGGACTCTGATACTGAATCACGTGGTCGACGCGGCCGACGTCAATCCCCAGTTCCATCGAGGACGTACAGAGCAGGCCCTCGAGATCGCCGGCTTTGAACCGGTCTTCGACATCGATTCGGGCCTCCTTCGAGAGCGAGCCGTGATGGACGCCGATCGGCAGGTCAAGTTCAGTGAATCTCGAGCCCAGCGCCTCCGCTGTCTGACGCGTGTTGACGAAAATCAGTGTCGATTCGTGTTCCGCGACGAGGGTCCGGATCAATCGAACGTGGCTGGCCGTATCGGGTTCGGTCATCAACTCGCCTGCCAGCCGTTCGTCTTCGTCGGTGATCTCGGGTTCGCGGACGGTGACGTCGATGTTGCTGCCGACGTCGATCTCCCGGATCTCACAGGGTCGACCCCCAGTAAGGAACTGGCCGACGTCGGCCGGATCGCCGACCGTCGCCGAGAGGCCGATGCGCTGGATCGGGCCCGCCAGATCCTGCAAGCGCTCGAGGCCAACAGCGAGTTGGGCGCCGCGTTTCGACGCCGCGAGTTCGTGGACTTCGTCGATCACGACGTGGGAGACGTCCTGTAGGGCCTCCCGCAGGCGTTCCCCGGTGAGCATCGCCTGGAGGGTTTCGGGCGTCGTCACCAGCACGTCCGGTGGGTTCTCCGCTTGCTTCCCGCGCTGGTATTGGGTCGTATCGCCGTGACGGACGTCGACCGCGAGGTCGAGGTACTCGCCCCACCACTCGAGGCGTTCGCGCATGTCGCGGTTGAGCGCCCGCAGCGGAGTAACGTAGAGCGCGCCGAATCCCTCGGGTGGGTCCTCGAGCAGGTGATCGAAGACCGGCAACATCGCTGTCTCGGTCTTGCCACTTCCAGTCGGCGCGATCACGAGCGTATGCTGGCCGGCCGACAGCGGCGGAATCGCCAGTTGTTGTGGTGGCGTCGGCCTCGAGAAGCCGCGTTCAGAGAGCGCCCCACGAACCGTCGATCCGAGGTGCGTAAACGCCGCGACATCCCCGTCAGTCATCGAAACGCGTTAGGGACGAGCGGCGGATAAGCACCACGTTCTGTGCAACTCGAGCAGCTGAAGGCAAGAGAGCAACGGCTGCAATCGATGCGGCGCGGCGTCGTCGGTGCTGTCGACCTCACTCCTCGTCGTCGGTGCTGTCGCTCTCGGCGTCGGTTTCGGACGGCGAGTCGGTATCGACTTCGTCGACGAGTTCCTCCGCGACGTCCTCGTCGACTGCCATCTCGCCCGGTTCCGCCGGTTCCTCCTGAACGTCTGATTCGGCACGCTCGGCGATTTCGTCGGCCGAGCGCTCGCCGTCAGTGTACTCGGCGTTCGTCTCCGCGTCGTCGATCACATCGTCGTCATCGTCGGCCGTCTCTGGTGGCGACTCGGCGTCGGATTCGGGGTCGTCGCTCTCGGATTCCCCGATCGGAATCGTCGCGACCTCGTCGGCCCGATCCAGTGTCTCGGTCGCAGCCTGGGTTGGGTCGTCCGGGACCGCATCCGTGGCTCGGTCTCGCATCTCGTCGATGGCGTCATCGCTTGAGCCACGCACTCGAGCGACGATGTAGGCGACGAGGACGACGCCGACCGCGATCAACAGATATCTCCCGAGGCGACCGCCCAACGAGCGCCCGGCCGCAGACTCCGTCCTGAACGCCGGTACTGCTCCGCTGTCAAGAGCTGTTCGAACTCCCATTACGTGGTCTCCCACGTCGGCCGGGAAGTGCGTTGGGGGGACTCGAGTCGGCAGTGACCGACCGGGGTTGAGAAACAGCCACTCGAAAGGGCGGACGACGAACACTCGAGGACGTCGACAGCGGCCTCGAGTCAGGCAGACGACACCGTTTGTTACACGACGTGTAGATATTGCATGTAATTTCTTTGATCACCGACTGGTTGAATTCGGTTCGAAATCTGGCACGAATGTTATCTGCGGACCAATATCTATTCATGCGTGTACTCTGAATTGTCATCGTACAGCATGGCAAGCGAGATTACACCACAGGAACTTCCCGAGCCACGATACGAGTACGGGGCTGATGACCACGTATTCGTCGAGCTCGCGGAGGAAATGAGTTTTACTGCAAATTTTAAGGCGATGGCGATTACCCAACAGGTCGCCGAGCGAGATATTGACGGGATCATCGAGAACTGTCCGGCCAACGCCTCCTACATGCTTCGCATCGATCCCGGCGTCATCCATCCGGACGACGTAATCGCGGAACTCAAAGCGATCGAATCGGAACTGGACATCGAGAACTACGAGTGGGACACCCGCGTCATCGACATCCCTGTCCTGTTTGAGGATCCATGGACCCACGAGACGCTCATGGAGTTCCGTGACCGGCATCAGGATCCGGACGGGACCGACCTCGAGTACTCGGCCCAACTCAACGGGTTTGACGACGTCGAAGCGTTCCTCGATGCGTTCGTCTCGGCACCGCATATGGTCACGATGGTCGGGTTCGTCCCGGGGCTGCCGTGGTGTTTCCAGATGGTGCCACGAGACCAGCAACTCGAGGTCCCCAAATACGTCGAGCCACGGACCGACACGCCAAGCCGTGCGGTCGGCTTCGGTGGTGCATTCTCCGTTATCTACCCAGTACAGGGTGCTGGAGGGTATCAGCTGTACGGTCGGACCCCTGTCGAAGTGCTCGACGTCGACCAGCAGTTGGCCGACTTCAGCGACTCGATGGTGTTGCCAAACCCCGGCGACATCCTGAACTACAGACGGATCGATCGCGAGGAGTACGACGCGATCCGCGAGGAAGTCGAGGCCGGAACGTACGAGTACACCTACGAGCGCGTGAACTTCTCGACTGAGGAGTTCTTCGAATCGCCACTCGAGTACAACGAACAACTCACGGAGGAAATCGCATGATCACCATTCAGGAGGGCGGGATCGCGAGTACGGTACAGGACCGCGGGCGTTTTGGCCACTACCACATCGGCATGCCGCCATCGGGAGCGATGGACAAGTACGCCCACACGATCGCAAACTATCTCGTCGGCAACGACGCCGACGCCGCGACGATCGAGATGACCTACCAAGGGATCACGGCGACGTTCGACGAAGATGCTGTCATCGCCATCACCGGTGCCGACATGTCGCCGAGTCTCAACGGCGAGTCGATCGGAACGTGGGAGACCGTCGCCGTCGACGCCGGTGACGAACTCGAGTTAGCGTTTGCCACCGAAGGCGCACGTGCGTATCTCGCCGTCGCCGGTGGCGTCGACGTCCCAGAAGTGATGGGCAGTCGCTCGACGTACACCCTCGTCGGGATCGGCGGTCACGAAGGACGCGGGCTCGAGGAGGGAGACGAACTGCCGATCGGCGACGCCGACGACACCGCGACAGAACTGGTCGGGACGCAACTCGACGACGAGTACATTCCGGCGTATGCTGACGAAGACACCGTCCGTGTCGTCCTCGGTCTCACCGGCTACCGGCTGACCGAGGAGAGCAAGGAGACACTCTGTGAGGCCGAGTGGACGGTCTCACCGGAAGCCGACCGGATCGGCTACAGACTCGAGGGACCGGAGATGGAGTTCAAAGAGCGCGAACAGCCGTTCGGTGCCGGAACCGATCCATCGAACGTCGTCGACCTCGGCTACCCAATTGGCTCGATCCAGATGCCCCAGAAACCGATCGTTCTCTTGCAAGATGCAGTCACGGGCGGGGGGTACGCGACCGTCGGCACCGTCATCAGCGCCGACCGTGGACTGCTCGCACAGCGACAGACGCACAAGTCGGTGTACTTCGAGGATGTCGATGTCGACGAAGCACTCGCTGCCCGCAACGAACGCGACGAACGCCTCGAGACGATTCGAGCCGAAATCGAATCGGCGGACTGACAGCCAACAGTCCGACACGAATCCGAACGAAAGCCGAAGCAAAGAAGCTAATCCAGACCGAGTTCAACACACAACACACACTATGTCCGATAAAACAACAGTCAACTCACCGATGCCGGGCGTTTTCTATCGCCGTCCAGATCCCGAGGACCCGCCGTTTGCCGAAGCGGGAGACACCGTCGAGGAAGGCGAGACGATCGGTCTCGTCGAAGTGATGAAAAACTTTCACGACATCGAAGCCGACACCGCAGGGACGATCAGCGAGTTCCTGGTCGACGACGAAGCCGAGATCGAAGCCGACCAAGAGCTCGTCACGATCGAGTGACGGCCTCGAGCGAGAAGTCAACGGTCGAAAACCGGTAGCCGGAGACAGCGCGTCGCTATCAGCAGAATCGATCGTCAGCTCGTTTTGAGCGAACTGCCGACTGGGACGTCTCGAGCCAGCCCGCGTCGACATCATCCGGGGCGTCGAACTGGGGGACAAACGGTTTGATGTCCAACAGCGGTGTTCCGTCCACGACGTCAACGCCGTTGACAGTTATCTCCCGATCGGCGACGGTGTCGATTTCGACGACCGAGAGGCCGATCGGATTCGGTCGTTGTGGCGCACGGGTCGCAAAGAGTCCTCGTTCAGTCTCATCCAGAAATGGCTCGACCGTCAACGAGACGTCGTCGTCGGACGCATGGAAATGATACAGCAAGATGCAGTGAGAAAATTCCGCTAGATCCTGCAATCCCGCCGCGTACCGCGGCGCAAGTTCGACAGTGCCTGTCGCATCCGCGCCGGCCGGTTGGATCGGCATCCCTTCGGGCGACTCGAACGGTGTGTGGATCACGCCGATTGGGTTGTACTCGAGTTGGTCGTCTGCCATACGTAGAGAGCAGTCGCGGAGCGACAAATCAGTGATCTATTCATCCGAGACTCGAAGTGGGGGCAGTCGATGACGCGACAGGACTGTCTCTCGCTCGAACAGGGAGCCGACGATTCGAATGGAAGCCGAATCGTTGCTGGATAGATGAATGATAGGTAAATATTCAGCACTTCGTTAGACAGCCCGACGGAAGATATATGCGCGATTGTGATAGAATTACACCCATGGCAACGATCGATATCAACTGCGATATGGGCGAGAGCTTCGGCAACTGGCAGATGGGAAACGACGAGACCGTCATGCCCTACATCACGTCCGCGAACATCGCCGGCGGCTATCACGCGGGAGATCCCCACGTCATGCGCGAGACGGTCGAGTTGGCCGCCGAACACGACGTTGGGATCGGCGTTCATCCTGGCCTGCCGGACAAAATGGGGTTCGGACGCCGGAAGATCGATGCCAGCCCGGAGGAGGTACGGGATTATGTCGTCTACCAGCTCGGTGCGCTGACGGCGTTTGCACGCCGCCACGGGGCGACCGTCCAGCACGTCAAACCGCACGGAGCGATGTACTCGATGCTCTCAGAAAGTCCCGACCACGCCCGTGCGGTCATGGAGGGCATGCTCGAGGTCGACGACGACCTCATCTATCTTGCCACAGATATGAACATCTACGAGGTCGCACAGGACGTCGATGGCCTCCGAGCCGTCTTCGAGGGCTACGTCGATCTGGACTACCGAGCCGATCGCTCCCTGATCGTCGAAAAGACGCTCGAGGACCGCGATCCCGAACTCGTTGCTGATCGGTTCGTCTCGATCGCTACCGAGGGCGTCGTCGAGGCGGCAAACGGTGAGGAGATATCGATTCCGGCAGACAGCATCTGTATCCACGGCGACAATCCGAACGCCGTCGCAGTGCTCGAGGCCATTCACGACCGTGTCGAGGAGAACGATATCGATCTCGTCTCGCTGCCCGAGCTCGTCTAACAGCATCGACACCGTAGCGCAAGCGACGGTGACGGTTTCTGTACAGCCTGCAAACGGATGTGGGTCGACGACTTACTCGGCGAGCAAGTCCTTTTCGACGTACGTCGTCGTGTGTTCGTTTGCGAGAAACCCCTCATCCTCGAGTAGCATCTTGTGGAACGGGATCGTCGTCGGCACGCCCTCGATGGTGGTCTCCTCGAGAGCACGCTTACCGCGGGCAATCGCTTCGGCTCTGTCCTGACCGGTGACGACCAGTTTCGCGAACATCGAGTCGTAGAAGGGGGCGATCGAATCGCCCTCATCGACACCGTCATCGACACGGACCCCGATTCCGCGGGCCGGCCGGTAGGTCGACAACGTGCCAGGCAGCGGAATGAAGTCGTTGTCGGGATCTTCAGCGTTGATCCGGAACTCGATGGCCGCGCCACGGGGATCGATCTCGTCCTGGGAGAAGCTGAGTTCCTCGCCGGCAGCGACGCGAAGTTGCCATTTGACCAGATCGATCCCAGTGAGCTGTTCAGTGACCGTGTGTTCGACCTGAATCCGAGCGTTGACCTCGATGAAGTAGAACTCACCGTTCTCATAGAGGAACTCGACCGTCCCGGCGTTGACGTAGTCCGCCGAGGCAGCACCCCGACACGCAGCTGCACAGAGTTCCTCGCGGGTGTCTTCGTCTAACACCGGCGACGGCGACTCCTCGAGGAGTTTCTGCTGACGACGCTGGATGCTGCAATCGCGCTCACCGAGATGTCTGATATTCCCGTGTTTATCACCGATAATCTGCACTTCGATGTGCCGTGGATCCTCGAGGAATCGCTCGAGATAGACGCTGGGGTTGTCGAAGTATGCCTCTCCCTCACGAATCGCCTCCTGTAGTTTCGACTCGATCTCCGAGGGGTCGGTGGCGATCTTGAGGCCGCGACCGCCGCCGCCGCCGTCGGCTTTGATCGCGATTGGATACCCGTGTTCCTCGCCGAACGCCTCGACCTCGGCTGGCGACGACACCGGCTCTGTCGTCCCTGGAACGATCGGCACATCCGCTGCCTCCATAATCTGTCGAGCTTTGGTCTTCTCGCCGAAGTTGGCCATCACGTCACTCGGTGGACCGATCCACTCGAACGCGCTGTTTTCGACGTTGGCAGCGAACGATTCGCTCTCTGCAAGAAAGCCGTACCCCGGATGAATCGCATCAACGTCGGCCGCACGCGCAGCCTCGAGGAGCGCGTCCTGGTTGAGATAGCTCTCTTTTGCTTTCGAGCTGCCGATATGGTAGGCGTCGTCGGCCAGCCGAACGTGTTTGGCGTCTTCGTCCGCATCGCTGTAGACTGCCACTGCTTCGATACCGAGTTCCGTACATGCCTGGATGATTCGAACGGCGATTTCGTCGCGGTTCGCGATCAACACCCTTTCGAACACAATATAGCGTATTGGGAACCATTGGCAAATAAGTCTAACTTCTCATGTGTTGTTGGATGAGATTCATATAAAAACAGGGTTGTAGAACCGGAGAGACTGATCAATGCGGCTCACGGAAGAGCATTCGACCCCCGAAACCCAGTTTCGCTCACGGCGACCGCACAGCTGGTGTTCACGAGTGACGGGCTGTACAGTCCGTTCGGAGTCGAGACCGGCGTTGACATGTCGTAATGGATCGTGCGTACTGCCAACGAAATATTCTACGTCAGTTGATTGTCGTCCGAAGAAGGGCCGTTCGTTCGAATGGTGTTTATTCAGCCGTTGCTTCACGCGAGATATGGACGAGCGCAGCATTCGTATTCTACAGGCGATCGCGACACTCAAAACGGGAAGCCCAGACGAAATCGCGGCGCACACCGATATCCCGAAGTCGACGGTCCACTATCGGATCACGAAGCTCAAAGAGGAGGGGATCGTGCTTGACGACTTGTTCGATGTCGACCTCGAGAAGCTCGGTCTCGAGATAACCGTTATTACGGAGGTCATCGCAGAGTACGACGAACAGTACCACACGCAGGTTGGTGAGAAACTCGCCGAGATCGAAGGGGTCAATCAGGTTTATTTCACGATGGGAGAGACTGACTTTGTCGTGATCGCACACCTCGCGGATCGGGAAATGGTTCACCGTCTGATCAGCGACTACGAGAGCATCAACGAAGTCGTTCGGACGAGTTCACAGTTCGTCGTCGAGACAGTTAAAAATGAACCACACCCACTCAACGACTTCGAGTTGGAGACACTAGTGGAGACCACGGTCGATCTCGACTGACCACGATCCGAAAGCGCGCTCGGGGTCGCATAGCGTGTCGAAACGACTGCCTACTGTCTGTAATACCTTGTTTACTCGCCGTTAGCACGTTCATATTTACAATTAAACATGTGACGTTCACAACTGATGACACGAAAACGACCACGAGTGCGTCAGCGAACGTCCGTGGGACGGCAACCGAGTTGCGTCCATGAGCGCCAGCACGTGCGAGCTGGACGGGCAAACGGAACTCACATCGGGGCAGGTCGATAATCATGTCCCGATCACGCACACTCGTCGCAACTGGCCTCTTCATTTTGCTCTGTATCGGGTTTGTCGGGGTCGCCGCGATTGGCGGTGCAAGCGGTGATTCAGCAACGAACCCGGCTGCAACGCTTCCCGATTCGGACACCGGGAGCGCTAACGTCTCTGAAGAAGCGTACGTCGAGGACGCACCTGGACCGGACGACGTGTACTACGAAGCGAGTGACGGCAACTGGGTCAGTTATGTTAACCCACGCGACGAGTACCGAACGCCGTACCTCGGAGATGCATCCGGGAAACTCTGTGTCACGCTGCTGAACGAAGCGGGTGAGCCAATCGTCGGCGAGACCGTTCCGAACACGACCGTGACGGTCCCGACCGGTGAGTCGCTATCCTGGCACGCCGAGACTGACCCGATGACCGTCGACTATCCGCTCACCGACCACTACGAACGGGAACTCGACGCCGACCAGTTCGGGACGACCGACGACCTTCCACAGGGCAACGGCTACATGGACTCACACTGCATCGAGTGGCACGGCCTCCCCGAGGACGAAACCGTCGAGTACGGCGAAGCGCAGATCGAGGGCGAGCACGCCGACAAAATCGAGGTTGTCGGCTACATCCAACAGGCACACGACACGTGGGATACCGATGTCGATCCGATCGAAGATGCCGAGTCGTACGAAGACGCCGGTGGCGGCTGGACATACCACGAAGACGGCTCACACGGGCAAGCCGTTGCTGTCCTCCAACTCGATAGCGAAGTGACTGGTGCCGATGGTGAACCCATAGCCGACGGTTCGGACGCGAGTGACGCCGATGACAACGACTCGGCGACCACAGGCGAGACGGACGACGATGACGATGGCGGAGCCGACGACGAGCTTCCTGGCTTCGGCGTCACCACCGCGATTGTCGCGCTTGCACTCATCGCGCTTGTCGGTTCTCGCCGCTTTACGCACTAACAGCGACCCCCCACTGGCTGTTTCTCATCGGAACCCACCTCGAGGGGGCTGTCACAGTTCCCCATTCGAGAGCGTTCGTCGTTCATGCTCTCGAATCCGCTTTGCGTTTCGGACGAACCCAACGTCGCCTGCCCCGCCTGGAGCGTTGCAGCGAGTCCAACCAGTGAGACTTTGACAATCCACTCGAGAGAGCCTACCAATGACAGTCACCAACGAATCGGACGATCCCCAAGTGCCGATCGTCTGTACTGAATGTGAAACGACCTCGCGTGTGCCACTGGCCGACGTGGCCGACGCAGTCGACAGACACAACGAGCAGCTTCACGATGGCGACGAGGTCGCCGCCGTCGATCCCGATGTCGCCGACCAGATCGCCGACCTCGTGGCCACCGAACTGGGACTGCTCGAGAAGTAGAGTCAGGTCAAGCCAGCCAGTGGACTCACTTTTGCCAGAGAGACGAGCGAATCGCCTCGAGGATAGAACGTGACTCGTCGTCCGGGTCATCACGTTTGGTCACGAACCCATTCTCGTCCGCCGAGTCGTCGAGTCGGACGTCGGGTCGTTTCGAGTCCATGAGTTGACGGTACGACGAGGAGGAAAACAAGCGGTCACCTTGCAAACGAAAGCGCGGGCCGGCGGTTCGATCCGTCCCCGTGGCGTGTGATGTGACAGGCGCGTGGGACTGTGGGCAAAACGAGATGGGGGCGACCGATCGTGCTCAGATGACGTCGAGAATGACGATCGCAAGATAGAGCTGTCCGAGGCCAGCAACTATCATGACCCCGCCTGCAATACGTTTGAGAGTCCCGCTGTGTGCGGCCAGCCGGCCGGCACTTGCGACCAGTCCCATCCCCGTCGCGACGGTCAGCGAAACCATCAGCAACACGACGCTCCCGACGTAGGTGCCGATAACGATCGCCGCTGACAGCGGCGGCAGGGACAGTCCTCGAGCGATCACGCCGACAAACAACGGTGCAACACAGCCCGCCGCTGCCAGGGCGTAGCCGGCACCGAAGATACCGAAGCCGAGCACACCCGAACGGCGTTTGGGGAGTGCAAACGACAACGAGGGGGCACGGTCGAGAACGATCAACACGCCGAAGACGACCAAGAGTGCGCCGACGATCGGCTCAAACAAGGTGATGTTCGACAGCGTCGAGTGGCCGATCCAGAACGCTGCACCCAACAAGAGCACAAAGGTCACAAGTACACCGACACCCGCGACGAGCCCACGGCTGAGCGCGCCGGAAAGCGATGCCTCCTCTCCTTCGGTCTGGCTCACGTAGAACCCGACATATCCCGGCAAGAGCGGGTATGCACAGGGCGAAAAGAACGTTGCGACACCCGCCGTCAGCGCAAACGCGATTGTCGGGAGGAGTGCTGCATCAATCATGATTACTCCTCGGCCTCGAGCACCTGTTCGATTCCACCGACCAGTTCGTCTGCGGTCTTGACACCGGAGTCACCCCACTGGACTCGTCCCGAGGTATCAAGCACGACAGCCGTTGGGAATCCACCCTGAAGATAGCGAGCCGTGAGTTCGGCTGCTGGATCGAGAGCGAGCGTCCAGTTGCCGTCGTTTTCCTCCCACCACTCGACGAGTTCTGCCTCGGTGAGTGCGCCGTCTTCGCCGACGTTTTCGTTAGTGATAGAACAAAACACCACGTCATCACCAATTCGTTCGTTTGCTTCAGCGAGTGCCGGCATCTGTTCGATACACGGAGCACACCACGTCCCGAAGAAATCCACGAACGTCACCTGATCGGGATCAGGCACGAGCATCGTCCCGGCATCGCTTCCACGGGCGTCGACTGTTTCGATCTCGAGTGGGTCATACGCGTCGCCGTCGGCGTCCTCATCAAGCAGCGACTCGGTGGACGGAAGCCCATACACCGCAACCGCACCAGCGCCGGTGACAACACCAACACTGCCGAGTCCGGCGAGAACATCTCGACGGCGCATTCTTATTCCACCCCGATGATCATCCGCATCTCTTCGACGACCGTCTCGGGACTAACTGCACGGTCGGATTGGACTGCACCGTCGTACGCGCGTTCGACGATGCCGTTCTCGTTGACGAGTGTAATCAGATTGTTGTGACCAAAGGTGTACTCGCCGTGATCGTGGTCGTCATCGTGATCAAGGTCGTGGTCGTCGTCCTCGTCGACTCGTCTGAGTGCTAATCCGAAGGTATCGCTCGCCAACGTCTCGGCCTCATCGTAGGTGTCAGGCCGAAGGAAATGCCAGTTGTCGGCCTCGTAGTCGATACTCCGTTCGGTGGCGTACTCTCGGAGAAGATCCGGCGTATCACGTTCCGGATCAAATGTAAAGGCGAGCAATCCGACATCGTCGGAATAGCCGTGCTCGACGGCGTCTTCCTGTAGCCGCCGCAGCCGCAAGAGCAGGGCGGGACAGGCACCGTCAGGACAGGACGTAAAGAAATACGTCATCACGAACGGGCGCTCACCGACGAAATCGTCGAGCGAGACAGTCGTCTCTGCGATCGGGTCGGGGATCGAAAACGACGAGAACTCTTCGCCATGAATCGGATAGCTCGGATCACCGCGGGCTTGTTCTGGCGGATCTAAGACCGTGTCACTGTCGCCAGACGAGAGGGGGTTACCGAAGCTATCACCAAGACAGCCCGACAGGCCGGCAGCTCCGGCTGCACCTAGCGCTCCAATGTACGAACGCCTGTTCATACGTGGAAACTTGGAACGAGCAAGCAAAGCCTCGTTGGTTTGTTCATGGAAAACAGCATCTCGATCTGTTAGTCGCTACCGTGGTCGTTTTGTTGGTCGCTTCAATGATCGGGTAGACTGAATCGTCGGGGCTTCCTGCGTGGAACAGCCGTGGCCGGCAGTGTTGGGATTGCTGGCTGTCTCGAGCGACTCGGCTTCGAAGAACAGTCCACTTGGTCGAGTCACCCCTCGTCGAAACGGACACCGTCTTTCCGGTGAACGGCCAACTCGAGATGCTTCACGATAGTGATTCGACGGGCGAACAGCGCTCCCCCTAGCCGGTGCTCTCCCAGCGGATGGTTTCATTGGCGGTCGAGGCGGACACCCTGACCCCGTACAACGATATTATCTTCCCGCTTGCGTCGCTGAACGTAACGATCGAACGAGATGGCACGAACGTCCTCGAGGATGAACCGCTAACGGTGTCCGTCGACACCCCACCACAGATCTCACGATACGACGGTTACGAAACGGAATTTTTCGGGTTCGAGGACGTGACCGACATCGTGTGAACACACAGAAACAGAGACACAACTCACCGAAATCGGTCCAAAACTGATCGTACGACTGGGATAACTATCGGAGTGTGTCGAATACAATCAGGGCATGTCTCAATCAGACCACTCAGAGATGCGTATCGGGTGCCCGGAGTGTGATACAGCAATCAACGCATCCGTCCCACCGGGACCAGGGATCGACGAAGAGAGTCACTCCCACCGACTGCAAGGGACCGAAGCGGCGTGTCGAAACTGTGGGCACGAACTCGAACTCTACTACTACTGACGATCGAACATCACCTCTTGTCGGTCAAACGTTACCTCTTGGCGACCAAACACCACCATTACTGGCGAGCGCGACTTCTGATTCGAATGTCGAGTCGTAACCGACGAGTATCGAACCAGATACGAGACTGGAGTCTCCAAAGAACATCCGTCCCAGGATCCGGCGACTCCAACAAACACACACCGGGTTTCCGGTGAAATACAACCAGATGTGACTGTGTTTGTTTGGATAAGTTCATTTTTGAATGACTTTTCATTTTCGTGGTTCGTTTACGACAGCGGCTCGAGTCGATCTGAGAACAGAAAGGGACACACCGGGTTTCCGGTGAACTGGACACAGCTGCTGGTTGGGTTGAGACACCAGCGAGTGGTCAACCAGTAGACACCGCGACGACCCGCCAGATACTGCGTGCACTCACACACCGGGTTTCCGGTGAAACAGGGAACGGGTAGGAATGACTTCAACTGGATGCGCGCGCACACCGGGTTTCCGGTGAAACGGGGAACGACCAATGGGTGTTGTCCAGAACATGCCGCGCGCACACACCACGTTTCCGGTGAAACGCTCTAAAGAGGTGGGGGAGGTCACCGCTACGGGGAGGGATCGCTGTTTGTTGGAAGGATAACGCACATCAAGCATTATTCAGTCCGCTATTGAACATATGTGAGTTAGTGATGTCTATATTCAGATGTGTGTATAGAACTGGTGACTCAAGATGGAGGGGTTAGCCATGACCGAATCTAATTGCCATGGGGTAGAGGTCTCGGATTTCCTGCTCTGAAACTCTCTACTTGCACTAGCTAGATAGTTAGGTATAAGTACCAATAGCTAAAATAGTCCAGTAAGTCCTAAGTTAGAAAAAGTATTGACGAAAAGTCAATACCCGCAAATTCACCGGAAATCTAACTCA
Organism: Natronorubrum sp. A-ect3; assembly: GCF_041821125.1. Lineage (NCBI taxonomy): Archaea > Methanobacteriati > Methanobacteriota > Halobacteria > Halobacteriales > Natrialbaceae > Natronorubrum > Natronorubrum sp. A-ect3. The sequence goes on from NZ_JBGUBB010000005.1 coordinate 37,745, forward strand.
AACGCTTCTTCGAGACGGCAGAATATCAATCAGGCGTCACGTATCTTGCTCTGGAAAACTCGTCACACGTTTTCCGATTGTCGATCGTTCTCTTGACTGTTCGATCGTATAATAGCCTATTCGATCGCTTCAAGTTCTCTACCTCTTGTTTTGTAGGTGAGAGCAGGTTTTGATGATGGGTGGGTAGGTATCTGTCTGGTCAGCTTCGAAGCCCCCAAAACAGTCTAACCCCCGTTTCAACTGGAACCCCTCACCCCCCTTTTCCCCGTTTCACCGGAAACGTGGTGTGTGTGTGCTCCGTTTTTCGCTCCGAAATCCTGGTTTTCACCCACCTGCTCGAGAACCGCTCTGTCAGCGAAATTCAGGACGCTCACCGATTTTCCGACGTCGAGTCCAAACAGTAAAGACGTTTCACCGGAAACGTGGTGTCTACAATCTATGTCGAGTTCCGGCGATGACCTCTTTACCCGTGACGATCCGATCTTCGAGAACAAAGAGTTGCTCGAGATCAATCACCTCCCCGAGGAGGGTCGAATTGTCGGCCGAGATGACGAGATCGCGGAACTCGCCAACGCGGTTAATCCCGCAATTTTCGGCCAGAGTCCGAGCAATCTCCTTATTTATGGCAAAACCGGCACTGGAAAATCACTCTGTGCCAAGCATATCTCCGAACGACTTGTCCGTGTCGCAAAGGAAGAGGGTGTCACGGCCAAGTTCGCTTACGTTGACTGTGCCCAGGATAGCACGGAGACGCAGGCGGTCCAGACGATCGCCCACTCGTTGAACGACTCAGCGGTCACCGACGTCAAGATACCTGACAAAGGACTCAGTACATCGACATATTATAAGCGCCTTTGGCGAGTACTGGACACCCAGTTCGAGGTTGTTCTCATTATTTTAGACGAGGTCGACAAGCTCGACGACGACGACATCCTCATGCAACTCTCGCGTGCGGGCGAAGCTGGCAAACTCGAGTCGTGTAAAATCGGCGTGATTGGGATCAGCAACAAGATCAAGTACAAAGATCGGATGGACGAACGCGTCAAGTCAAGTCTCTGTGAACGCGAGTTCGTCTTCCCGCCGTACGATGCAAACCAGCTTCGAGAGATCATGCAGGCTCGAAGCGATGCGTTCAAAGATGGCGTTCTCGATCCGTCGGTCATCCCGCGTGCTGCGGCGCTTGCCGCGCGGGAACACGGTGATGCGCGGAAAGCGATCGACATCCTGCGGTACGCTGGCGAGATCGCCCAATCAACTGGCAACGAGACCGTCCGTGAGGAGTATGTCGTACAGGCCAGGGAACGAGCTGAGACTGATCGGTTCCGAGAACTCATTCGGGGATCGACGCCGCACTCGAGGTACGTGTTGCAGGCGCTTGCCGTTCTCGCGCTCAACACCGCCGATGAGGACGGGTTCCGGACAACTCGAATTTTCGATGTCTACGAGGAAATCTGTCGTCAGGAAGGCTCCGACACGCTTTCGTTGCGTCGGGTTCGTGATCTGTTGAAAGAACACGCATTTCTCGACATTATCGAACAGTCTCGCCAGAGTGGTGGAAGTGCGGAGGGAAGTTACACTGAACATCAACTGCTCGAGGATCCAGATGTCGTCCGAAAAGTCCTTGTCGAGACTAACGATACATAATACATCTGCCATATGGGTGTCGCTGTCCGAGAGCAACCATGCTGGCCGCTCACACCGGGTTTTTCACCGGAAATCTGGTGTCCTCCACTACCTGGCTGGCGATCATATCTCATATCTAACTGTTCTGGCTCTCTCCAGTCCGTCGCCGTCTTTTCGTCTTGTCGATCGGATACTCTCGCTGGTGGGACGGTCAATCGATTTCGGCCAGTATCGGACCACTATTAGACTCCCATGCGGGTGCAAGCCACGAATCAACCCGGAACGAGGCTGTCCAATAGCAGCGAATGCGAGTTACCGACGAGCGGTTGTCGTTGACGGCTCCGAGCAATCGACAGATACGAGCCGATGGGAACGGCCAGAGGACTGACGACTCACAATCTAACGGAGTGACTGGTCTTGACTCTTTGATCGTCGTCTCGAATCGTCAGCCCTATCGACACGAATACGAAGCGGTGCCAACCGCGGCTGATGGCGATCGTGTGACCCAACCGTCGGACGTGTCGACACGGACCGACGGTGCCGTCCCCGAGCCGACCGACGCCCGCATCACGGTCGATGAACCGACTGGCGGGCTGACTGCGGGGCTCGATCCAGTTCTCCAGCAGGCTTCGGGAACCTGGATCGCCTGGGGCGATGGCGACGCTGACTTCGATGTTGCTGATGAGCACAACTGTGTGGCTGTCCCACCGGACGACCCGTCCTATACGCTCCAGCGGATCGACCTCTCGGAAGAGGCAGTTGATTCATACTACTACGGGTTCAGCAACCGCGTCCTCTGGCCGCTCTGTCATGGCTTCGTCGATCTCGTCAACGACCGATCGAATGATTTCGAGTGGTACCGGACGATCAACGAACGCTTTGCCGAGGCAGTGAGCGAGCACGCAACGGCTGATTCGATCGTCTGGCTCCAAGACTACCACTTCGCACTCGCCTCACGGATGATCCGTGATCGAGTTCCGCGCTCGACGACTGTCGCCCAGTTCTGGCACGTTCCGTGGCCAACTCTGGCAACGTTCCAGCACTGTCCAGCCGGAGATCGAATTCTCGAGGGGCTGCTCGGAAACGACCTGCTCGGTTTCCACGTCGACCGATACGCCGAACGCTTTCTCGAGTGCGTCCAGCGGTCTCTCCCGGCCGCTGCTGTCGATTGGGAACGACAGACTGTCACGTACGATGGCGAATCAACTCGCGTTGTCGCAACGCCGATGGGTGTCGACGCCGAATCCTATGATCGGGATGCACGGTCGGTCTCCTCGTCGCAGCTCTCCTCGCTGTTCGACCGGTACGACGTCTCACGCGAGAACCTGATCGGCCTCGGTGTTGACCGACTCGATTACACGAAGGGGATTCCCGAACGACTGGCTGCGATTGAACGCTTCCTCGAGTGGAACCCGTCGTGGCACGATGAGTTCACGTTCATCCAGACGGCGACACCTTCTCGGACCGACATTCAGACCTATGAGCAACACGGTACCCTCGTCCGAAGTGAAGTCGAACGGATCAATCAGCGATTCGGCACGCAGTCGTGGGATCCGATCGTTTACACTGAAGATTACATTTCGGCTGCTGACCTTTGTGCGCTGTATCGACGCGCAGAGCTCATGATCGTGAGTCCTCTCGCCGACGGCATGAATCTCGTCGCACAGGAGTACGTCGCGGCGAGCGTCGATAGTGACGGGACGTTGGTGTTGAGTCAGGACGCTGGTGCGCATGAGACGCTTGGCTCCCACGCGCTCACGGTTGATCCGACCGATGTCCCTGACTTTGCCCACCAGATCGAGCGGGCGGTCTCACTGTCACCCAGTGAACGTCACCGCCGGATGCACACACTTCGAAACCGGGTCTTCGACCGGGATCTCGAGTGGTGGATGGAAACCCAGTTCGACTGGATTCGGTATCTCCGACACAGGACTAGTCGTGATGCGGCAACTCGAGACTCCGATCCGGATGGCGATTCCTACGAACGGACGCCGTCAATGTAATCGATGTCGATGACAACCCCGCGTCCGATCGACGAGCAGCGGGCACGACTCCGCTCGACACTCACAGCGGCATCACGACTCCTGCTCTGTCTGGACTTCGATGGCACGCTTGCTCCGATCGTCGACGATCCGGACGAGGCTGCACCGACCCCGGAGAACGAGGCTGCGTTGGCGACCCTTGCGTCGGAGCCCACAGTGTCAACGGCGATCGTCAGCGGCCGCGCGTTGGCAGATGTTCGCAGTCGTATCGAGGGTCCGAAGACGTACGCCGGCAATCACGGCCTCGAACTCGCCCGCCGTGGATCGGTCGCTGTCCATCCAATTGCTCGTAAACGAGTGTCACGACTCGAGACCGTGTGTGAGGCCCTTGAGACGATTCTCGAGCCAGTGCCGAACTGTCGAATCGAAAACAAACGACTGACGGGGACGGTTCACGTCAGAGCCGTGCCATCCAGCGCTCGGCCAGTCGTTCGGCGGCACACGCAGGCGATCGTTGACCGGCTTGGAGGTGGTGCGCTTGAGGTTTCGACCGGGAAACGGATCTTCGAGATCGGGCCGTCGATTCCCTGGGGGAAGGGAAACGCGGTCGCGTTGATCGCGGCGGATATGCCTCCCGAGACGGTGCCGATCTATATCGGTGACGACGTAACCGATGAGTCGGCGTTCCGGACCGTCGAACACGACGGAATCGGGATTCGAGTCGGTGGCGATGAGCCATCCGCGGCGTCTTGTAGAATCGACGCGCCGGCTGAGGTGGCGGCAGTGTTAGAATGGCTTGGTTCAGTCGGTGTTGACCTTCTCGAACGGGATGACACTCGGTTGAACGCTGTCGACGGGTCGTCCCTCGACGGTAATCAGCTATGAACGGGAACTCCCGAACTGACTGATTGTTGTCATTTGGCTCCTGGTATTTGATCTGCGTGCGACATCTTGTTTCGATTGTGAGGCGCTGTTCCGATGATCCTCCGGATAAAACACAAACAAAGAAGTCGAAAGTATTAGTTACCACTGGAAATAGAGTACTTAGTGAGAGTGAACGATAGTGAAACTACGTCAGCCTACTGATTTCTTGATTCTCGAAGAACTTGAGGACAAGGGACGAAACGTTGCAACGAATCTCGCTGCACACACGGGGAAAAGCCGCAAGAACATCAACACTCGGCTGCCTGTTTTGGAAGATTACGGCCTTGTTTCCAAAATCGGGCCAGCAGAACGGTCTGGTCTGTACGAGATCACACCGATGGGAAAAGCAGCAGTTGTCTATCGTGATCAGTACGACGACGTCGATGATTTCGAGTCGCTCATCGAGGGGCCCGACGCAGGGAGCGTCGAACAGAATGGCGGCACGCAGGCCGGTTTCGTCCGTGGCGAGGACGAAGTTGACGACGACGAATAATCGTCTCTCCCGTCGTTTGTCGTCAATAGCGGTCCCCAGACACGCTTGTCTGGTATGCGGTAGTCTCCTTGTGCATGTTTTGTGCGCCGCGAGCGGACGACGCCCGTGGCTACCAGCTCAACTAGGCGCGGTGTAATTACTTCGGTAGTGGGCCCCGCGTATCGACGATACGAGCGCCGCGGTCGTCGATCCGGAGTTCCGCCCACTCGGGAAGGGTGTCGGTCGGTGTCAAAAGCAGCAAGTTCCCGTCGCCCGTTTCCACCAGTCGCCGATCCGGATCACGTTGCCGGATGCATGGCTTCCATTGCTCGGTACGGAGACGCCTCGCAATCTGACAGTCGGTGTAGTAGTGGCCGTTCGATCCCTCATAGAGCGAATCGACGGGTACGTCCATTACCACGGCTGTGTATCCCCCGTTGGCTGGCCCCTGGAATCCGTCGTCCCCATTCATTCGAACGGTGTCGAGTTTTCTGCATCGCCATTTGGGTTCACATAGAGTACTTTTATTATCTCGTGAGTGTCGGTATCGGTGATACATCTTGTGCGAGGCGAGAACAACGACGGCTCCCGAGTCGATACCACTCATATCCCGATCAACGCCGCTGGCGTGCTCTGTTCCTCGTCGCTCTCACACTGTGTCAACTGCCAGCAGCCCACCGCGCGAACCCATTCGTATCGACAGTGAACACACACGCGTTCGGCGTTACGATCGTTCCTCGGTAATTTCGAAAAACTCGCTAAGAACGCTTTTGAGCCCTTTTCGCAGATGCTGGTGCATCGTCGGTGGTGAGACGCCCATTGCTTCGGCGACATCCTCTCCGGTACTCTCACGTGGCCACTCGAAAAAGCCGCCGTAGTAGGCGAGTCGCAACGTCGTCAGCTGTCGATCGGTGAGCTGATCCAGAATCCGGTTGCATCGCTCGGCTGCCGTTCGCACCGGCCGATCGACTTCCCGCCGAGCGACGAGTTCCGTATCATCGTAGATAACGGTCAGTGCATCCGCGATCTCTCGAACGTCCGCACTCTGTGACACTTCTACCAGGCAGGTCCCAACACCGTTTTCAACGGTAATCTCTCTGATCGTTGCCCCGTGGTTTGCCAGCGCGCGGACACCCGATTTCGAGAGGGACATCTCGACCGTGCAGCTGTCGTTCCCGTCGTGAATACGCCGACACTCTTCGATCGACTCGTGTGCGGCTGCCGCTTCGAGAACGGTTTCACAACCGATCCCCTCGACGGTGACGTACTGGACAGTGTGACCGTCTGAGGTCGTGCCGGCCCACTCGAGCGAGCAGGTACAGTCGTACTCTCTGGAGAGATCGAACGAGAACGTGTCTCCGTCGTTGATTCGAAACTCGAGTTCGATGACGGTATCGGCAAACAGCAGTTGGCGGTTCCGGACGGCCATGATCGTAAAGCCGATCGTCTCGCCGAGCAGTCTGAACCCGGCCCGTTCTCCCTCACTAAACGCTTCTGCACGGTCTGAAAGGACAGTCAAAACGCCATAGATCGACTCGTTGTGGCTGATTGGGACGGCGATTGCGGATCTGACCCCGTCTTCCCGTGCACCATCCTGCAGCTGGTCGGGGACGGTTTCAGTTTCCGGAATCGCTGTCTGTGTCTGGATTGTTCCCGTCTGGACGGCTCGTCGAGCCAGCCATCCATGATCGACGGTGGAGTCGGTGACGTACTCGAGATACGTTTTGGCACTGCCGGCCCCTGTTCGGTACGCAAGCGATCTCTCGCCCGTGTGTTCGGCGATCCAGGAGCCACAGTACAGCTCGGAGTCGACGAGTTGATCACAGACTTTGTGCTCGATCGTCTCTCTGGAGTGGGCCTCAACCAGTGTCTCGATCACCTGTCCGACGACCGCATTGATTTTGTTGAGTGTCTCGAGTTGGTTTTGTCGCGATCGGAGTTCGCGCTCTCGTTCGACCCGTTCGGTGATATCTCTTGCAAGCCAGACAACAGCGCGTTGCCCCTCGATCCGTTCGTTGATCGGGACGACTCGCGCCTCATACCGTCGATCGCCGTCAGTCGTTTTGACTCCGTACTCGATCGACTGGATATCATCGGTCGCGAGCGTTCGATCGATACACGTCTGTAACTTCGACGCCATATCCGCTGCAAAGACGTCCTCAAGTTGGTTCCCGGTCAACTCATCGCTCGATACCGTGTACAGATCGGCCGCTCCTGGACGGACACTCGCCTCGACGTAGGTCCCGTCGGCGGTGATGACAAACGCCTCGTCGGGGAGCTCGTTCGCGAGCACTTGGTGATACTCGTTTTCGGCTGCTCCGTGCGTCGATTCGTCCGCTGTTTTTTCGGCTGTCGACGCTCCTTCTGTTGCCGTCTCCGCTGCTGTTTCTGCTGTTGACGCTCCCGCTGTCGATTCGTCTGTGTGCAATTCCACAGCATCTTCCGCCCGACTCGAGTGGACCGTCTCGATAACTCGATCGACAGCATTCTCCTCGCGGTCGGGCCGCACGTAGTCGTCCGCATTCGCTCGCACTGCAGCCGCGGCAAGCGCCTCACTCCCTGACGGTGGAACGACGATTGTCGGAATCGACGGTTCGGCGGCGTTGATTCGCTCGAGCACCGCCGTTGTCCGCTCCGGACACTCGAACTCGAGGGTAACGGCAACGGGCTCGTTTGCGCCGTCTTCGTCTCGGGTTTCGGGGGCGACAGTTTCAGAACCAACCACCGCCTCGAAATCGGCTGCTGGCGAGACCGACCGAACGTCAAACGGCGTGGCTTCACGGAGTCGCGTCTCGAACGAACTCGAGTGAGTCGCCGTCACGTGGAGGATTGAGCCGGGTCGGTTCTGGGACATGGTGATCTGAGCTGGCGGTTGCCAATCGTAATTAGCTGGCGTCGTCTTTCTAAGACAAGACAATGACAGAACAAAAGACTACTGGTCAGTTACTCTCACCGGCAAGCGACTATACGACCGCAGCAGAACCGAGCGGCTGTATCCTGAGGGTACGTCTCCGTGATCAGGCCGGTGTCTGATCGATCGCCTCGAGCTGCTCGCGATATCGATTGCGAACGGTAACGACGGTCGTCTGTGCAGTGTCGGCGACTGCTCGCTGTGGAATCGTCTCGTCACAGAGGAGTCCAGCGGCGTAGATGGCCGCGGCGGCGAACCCGGTTGGGGATTTCCCCGAGTGGAGTCCCTGTTGGGTCGTTTGGTCGATAATCTCGACGGCTTTCGTCTCGACGTCTTTGTTGACGTCGAGTTCAGAGCAAAAGCGGGGGACGAACTGACGAGGGTTCGTCGGCTCCAGGTTGATGTCGAGTTCGTCGGCGATGTATCGATACGTCCGTCCGATTTCCCGTTGGTCGACCCGTGAGACGGCGGTTACTTCTTCGAGGCTGCGTGGAATGTCTTCCTTTCGACAGGCGGTATAGAGGGCGCTGGTCGCGACCCCTTCGATCGATCGACCGCGAATGAGATCTTGCTCGAGTGCCTGCCTGTAGATTACGCTTGCAGTCTCTTTGACGGGTTTTGGGACGCCTAAGGCACTGACCATCCGGTCGATCTCCGAGAGGGCGTATTTCAGATTGCGTTCGCCTGCGTTTTTCGTTCTGATCCGTTCCTGCCAGACACGGAGTCGATGGAGCTGGCCATGCTTGTCGGCCGACATCGAGTGTCCGTTGGCGTCTTTGTTCCGCCAGTCGATCGTTGTCGTCAGCCCTCGGTCGTGCATCGACTGTGTGAGCGGTGCACCGACTCGAGAGAGTTCGTTGTGTTCTTGGGCATTAAACGCCCGCCACTCCGGGCCGTAGTCGATCGGATCTTCGGTTAAGACGAGCCCACACTCCTTGCAGACTCGCTCGCCGCGGTCCGGGTCGTGTACGATCGTCTCGGTCTCACAGTCCGGACACAGCCCGGGCTCTGTCTTTTCTGCTTCTTTCTCCGTATGATCGATGAGGGACCGCGTCATCAGTAATAAATGCATCCGTGCAGGCATTGTAAGGGGATAACATGGTTTCGTGAGAAACCCGGACTTACTAGTGTGGTCGGTGACGTTCGACGAAGAGAAGGAAGACAGCGATTCAGCGTCGCTGTGCCCGATCAAGCGATCGACTGATTCGTGCCGAAGCCGTGTCCCATCGGTCCGCTGTGGGCGAAGCGTCCTGCCTGACGTCCTCGCCCTACCATGTGCAATGTGATCCACCCACATGAAATGTGGGCATAGTTTCGGTGATTGCCCACCGTAAATCACGCATTCATTCCATAAATTCAGCTTTTTGAATCGAACTGTCGTTCGTCTTTATGTTCGAGGCAGCAAACGTTCCGTACCAGTGTCGTGTCGTATCCTTCCCGTTTGGTTTCCGGCCACGTTTCGGCCCCTCCACTCCACGCCCCAACGACTACACGATTGTTTCATCCGTACGCAGTCGATACACACGCACAACCGTCTGATACTTGCCCTCCCGACTTTCGACGGCACACAGCTCTTGACTCGGCGGTCAGCTCCGACACTCTCGAGGCCGAGAAGTCGATCCGTACCTGCTTTGCAGCCGGTGCGAAACGTGGCTGTGCTTAAGAGTGTCAGTATTGGTGTACAACTTGGTGTGTCAACCGTGATTGCGACCTGCAGATCAAGAACGATGCCGCTCCCGTCGATCAAACAGTATAGCCACTGTTTTGCGTTCCATAATTTACCAGACACAGGCGCAACTGGGCTTCCTGAGTCCGGAGGCCACGAATAATGTCTTCGATCGACACCTCGCTTCCCGACGAAATCGCGTCAGTGGCCGACTCAGGCGAGGAACAACGGCTCTCGAAAGACGTTATTTTCGAACTCCTGAAGAACCGACGTCGCCGCGAAGTGCTTGCATACTTGCTCGAGGCCGAGGAAACAGTGACACTCGGTGAACTCGCCGAGCAGATCGCCGCCTGGGAGAACGATACTGACGTCGCCGCACTCAGCTCTGATCAGCGCAAGCGGGTGTATGTCGCCCTCTATCAGACTCATCTTCCGAAGATGGATGACGCTGGAATCGTCGAGTACGACCAGGATCGAGGGCTGATCTCGCTTGCGGACAATGCCGATCTGTTGATGATGTATCTCGATACGGATACGCATCGACAGGATCGGTGGGATCGATGGTATGCCGCACTGAGTGTCGTCGGTGCAGCGCTTGTTACTGGCGCCTTTCTTGGCCTGCCACCGCTGTCGGCCATCCCGACGCTCGGTGTCGCTGGTATCGTTGTCGTCGCGTTTTTCCTCCTTTCGGCTGCACACGTCGTTACGAACCGCCAACAGGAACGTACTGTCGACGGCAAACTATCACGAATCGAGTAACTGCTCTGAGACGTTCCTCAGCTTCGATCGCTGGCTTCGATGACTGGTCCAGCGGTTTCAGATAGGGTGATTATGGGGGAAGAAGGACTTTTATTCACGGATCCCGAACGGACGACTGGCTCCCGACGACCGTCATCCAGTACCGGAGCAGTTCGCGTGCCAGCATCTGTTCCTGTTTCAGGCGCGGGGGCCGTTTTTGAACCAAACTCGTCTCGATAGTCGACACGTGGCTCGTTGCTTCCGGCAGTTCATACTGCCGGACAACACGATTTGCGCACCGATTGCACGCGAACAATCGTCGCCGACGGCAACGAGCCGTGGGACGCGATCGGGCGGTTACTGACTGTTGTCTGGCAGTATCAGACCGTATCCAGCTCCATCTCGACCGGCTCGCGGTGTGCTGGCTCTGCTGGCTCGGATCGATCTACTGCGTCGTAACAGAACTGCTCGAGCCGTCGCGCCTGCTCGCGCCAGGTAAACGCCTGAATATCCTCGCGGGCCTGCCTGCCGAGTGTGTCTCGGAGCTCGGGCGACTCGAGGACCATGGTGAGCTTGTCGGCCAGATCTTGTGGGTCGCTGACCCGTGCGAGGAGCCCGTTTTCACCGTTGACCAGATACGTCTTGACTCCCTCGAGAGCCGTCGTCACGACCGGGAGTTCACAGGCCATCGCTTCGACGTTTGCCATCCCGAAACTCTCGTTGTGGCTTGGCAGACAGAACACGTCGGCACCGGCGTGGTAGGCCGGCAGTTCCGGATGTGGGACTTCGCCGTGGAGTTCCACTCGCTCCCACATCCCGAGTTCGCGGGCCCGGCGTTGCAACTGCGCTTTCTCGCCACCACGACCAACGAAGTGGAGTTCCTGCTCACCCTCGAGACGAGACACCGCCTCGAGCAGGTCGTAGATCCCTTTTGATTCGACGAGTCGACCGACGAAGAGGATGATCGGATCGTCACTCGAGATTGCGGGTTCGACTCCCGGCTGGAATCGATCCGCGTCGACACCTGGATAGATGAGTCCCTCGACGCTGGAGTCGAGTGCGTTCGTCACTCGCTTTGCGGTTTCGTCCGAGTTTGCCAGCAGGTGCTCTGTCTGTGACAGCTTGTCTCGAAGTGTGACGCCAAGACCGAACCCCGTGAGACGATGGAACGTGTAGACGGTTGGCACGTCGACGACGTTCGAGAGGAGGAGGTCATCCAGAAACTGGTAAGTAAGGAGAATGTCGAGGTGCTCGTTCATATGGTCGATGAGGCCGTTTCGGATGGCCCACTGGGTCATCAGGAGCTTGACACGGTTTTGGGGGCCAAGCTGATGCACCGGATCGAGCGACTGTGTCCAGTGGTCCTTGAACGAGGGTGTTTCTATCACGGTCACGTCCGACTCGGTCAACAGCGGTGACAGGTCTCCTTCCTGGGTGTAGAGGTAGACATCGTTCGATCGGCTAAGTGCTGCCGCCATCTGTTGGGTGTACACCGCAATCCCACCCGCATGACGAGTCCCTGCAGCGTCGTGATAGAACCCGATTTTCATACTCTAACTAGTGTGTCACGACTATTTTGTTATCTATTTCGTACTGTCAGTACTCTTCACGTATCGGTGTTCGCCTCGAAAACGCAGTCTCGTGGCTGACGAACCTGCTGCTGGGGCTGCGGGAGTCGATATTCGTCGATATCTCTTGCCCAACGATTGATATGGCACGGAAAACGGAAGGTACGGGAGGGATTACAATGACTGTGTTCAGAGTAGCGGCGATCAAGTGATTTCGATTCTCTTTCCACGCATTCGGTGGTTGACGTCGCCACTGGCTCTCTCCTGGTGTCTCGACAGTCGCGCGTGTTGTCGAGGCCTGATCGACGGCGACGGCTGGCGCTCCGACGACGAACTGCCCCGAAATCGAACTGCTGACGGACGAGTTGTCGAGCATGTCGCTCACTGATCGTATCCTTGACGGGTTCAAGGCAACACTCGGTGCTCGGCTCGTAAACAACATCGCGAACGGGCTCCTGTTGCTGTTGCTTGCCCGCTTTCTGTTGACAAACGACCAGTACGGGCTGTTGTTTACGATTATCTCCATCGTTGCCGTCGCGCAACTCGGTGCGGACCTCGGGCTCGCTCGCTCGGCAGCACGCTACATTTCCGAAAAAAAGGAGACCGAGCCCTCTGTTATCCCGTATCTCGTGCGAACGTCGCTTCGCTACCGAGTGCTCTTGCTCGGCGTTGTCGCTGTCGCCCTCATCGCAACGCGTGACATGCTCGCCACCGTCCTCGAGATTCCTGAACTCTCGGCGCTGATGTGGTTGGCCGCCGGCTATCTGATCGTTCAGTCGCTGTACTCGTATCACATGTCGCTGTTTCAGGGGTTCAACCGGGTGAATTTGAGTGCTGTCCTCGAGATCATCAACAACGTCACACGTGTTCTGTTCGTTGTCGGCCTGACAGCGCTCGGCCTGGGTGTTGCTGGGGCACTGTTTGGATACATTCTGGGCGCTGCTCTCGCAACAGCCGCCGGGCTGGTGTTGCTTTACCGTCGATTCTACACCCAGTATGCGGATGGCGGTGGGAGCAAATCGCTCCGGAACCGGATGCTCGAGTACAGCGTCCCGCTAACTGCCTCTCACAGCGCGAACATCCTTGACCGGCAGGTCGATACGATTCTGGTTGCGTTTTTCATCAATCCGGTCGCAGTCAGTTACTACGTTTTGAGTAAGCAGGTCACCGAGTTCGTCCTCGTCCCGGCTAGTTCGCTCGGGTTTTCGGTTTCGCCGGCCTATGGCGAAGAGAAAGCGAACGATTCGCTCGATCGTGCGGCCCGGATCTACGAGACGACACTTCAGTATATGTTCTTGCTGTACATTCCAGCCGCGGTGGGGATCTTGCTCGTGGCTGAGCCTGCTATTACGCTTATTTTCGGCACTGAGTATGCGGGTGCAGCACCGGTGTTGCAAGTGCTCTCGGTTTACGTTGTTTTCCAGGCAATCACGGGTGTCACGACGCAGGGACTCGATTATCTCGGCCGGGCGAAAACACGGGCGTATGCGAAAGGCGCGACGTCGGTCGCAAATGTCGGTCTCAACATCGTTCTGATCCCGATCTACGGCGTCACTGGCGCAGCTGCTGCGACAGTGCTTACGTTTGGGATCTACACGCTGGTCAACGTCTACGTCATGCACAGCGAACTGTCGCTGGATTTCGTTCGGATCGGTCGATCGCTCGTCTTGACGTCGGCTATCGCCTGCGGGATGGGACTATCAGTGCTATTTCTCGTCCCGTACGCCTCGTCTATTCCGGCGTTGTTCGGCGTAATCGCGATCGGCATCGCTATCTGGGGCGTTCTGGTCACAGCAAGCGGCGTTATCGACCCACGTGAGACGATTGCACAGCTCACCTGACTGTCTCGCTTGCTCTATCGCTCAGACGTAGAGCGTCGATTACTGGGTCACCGCGAGAAGTGAGAAGACTGGGTTTCGATACCGGTTATCAGTGTACGAGCAGCGGCGAGTTCCTCACTGCTCGCGAACGTTGTACTGGACGTCGACGGTTGCGTCGCCACAGAGCGTGAACTTCTCGATATCGCCGTCAAACCAGTAGGCATCGAGCCAGTTACTGACGGCACCGCGAACGGCTCGGCCCTCGACGACGTCCTCGTCGTCGATCGAGGCGTCTCGGTAGGTCGACTTAACAACGGCACCACTGGCCTCGAAGGAGTACGTACTTGGCTCCTCAGCGTTCGTTCCGTCGATAACGAGTGCGTGAGGGAGCACCTCGTGGTCGCCGTAGTCGGCTGGATCGATCTCCTCGCCATCGAGGCTGACTGTCGCCTCACCATCGATGAGCGTGACATCTGTCAGTGCACCCGAAAAGCGGAACATCTGGCTCCCGTCGGTGACAGTACTCTGGCCTGTCGAACCCGAAACCGTCGTCGCTTCGTCTTCGGGATCATCGTCGCCAGCGAGTTCGATCGTTCCTTCGACCGTAATCTCGAAACTCGTCGGCGACCCCTGGCCCTCGACCTCGAGGACGTGTGGGAGGTCGTCGCCGTAATCTGCCGGATCGATCTCTTCGTCGTTGACCAGCACTGTCGCCGGGCCGTCGACGGTGAGTTCCTCGAGGTCGCCGGAAAAGCGGAACGCGTCTTTCCAGTTTGCGACGACGCCGCTTACAAGCGAGTCTTCGATCTCGGCTTCATCGTCGATCGTCGCGCCCTCGTAGTTCGATGGCTCGACATCGCCGTCGACTTCGAACTCGTATCGGGTTACGTCCGAGTCGTCGCCGTCGAAGAGGATCACGTTCTCGAGGAGGTCGTCGTCCGCTTCATCGGCTTCTTCCTCGGTACTGTCCGTCCCGCTTGTCCCACTGTCGGCGCTTGCAGTTCCCGACGCAGCTGCCTCTGCCGAGGTCGGAACGCCGTCGGGGACCGAGAGATCCGGCGAGGTCGAGACGCCGTCACCGACGGAGACGGTCGACCCGCTCGCACGCTGAATATCTCCTCGGTAGCCACCGCTCTCGAAGTTGACGCTGCCGGGCGAGCCGTTCGCGCCGGCGACGAGTGCGTAGGGGTACGGCCCGTCGGCGAAGTGTGAGTCCCGAATCGTCACGGTGCCGCCGTTCCAGACCCAGACCGGCCGGCCGTTGGTCTCGGTGTAGCCACCGTAGCCGGGGCCGTAGTCGGTGTTGTCGTTGTACGCGACACAGTTTTCGATCACGTCATTGCCGCTTGCACAGCGGAACGTCGTGACGCCGTTGTTCTTTCCAAAGCAGGTATCGAAGTGGACACTGCTCGGTCCGGATGCGGTGTTTGAACAGTAAAAGCCGTTGTTCGGGAATCCTTGGACGTTGCAGTGTCGGAACGTCACGCTTGCGTCGTTGCCGCGGTGCATGAAGACTGCACCAGGCCCGTGGACGAAACTCGAGCCTTCTTTGGTCGCCCCATCTCCCATATAGATGTTTTCAAAGAGAATGTCACCGCGATCGGCATTGATCGACACCAGGAACTGATCGCCGCGATAGAGGCCTTCGAACCCGATGTTTCGAATCACTGAGTCTGCCCCCGTAACGTTCAACAGGACACTGTTACCCGTTGATACGTCGATGAGCTTGTTCTCGAACGTCTCTCCGCGACCGATATTGATCACCTGGCCGCGTGCGCGGATGACGTCGTAGTCGTTTTCGTCGGCGCTTGCGCTTGCTCCGAACGCCGCTGCTGCTGCGGTCGTTGCACCGGCCAACTTCATGTACGACCGCCGGTGGAGTAATCCACTATTACCGCTCTCGTCCGCCGACTGGTCCTCGCTGTCGGCGGATTCGCTATCGTTCAGTACCGAAGATTCGCGTGCCATGCAATCGGGTAATATGATACTACCACCATAAACTTTCTCTTCTATTTTACTTAAAATTTACAGACTTTGAATACTATGTGTATATTCTATAAAGAAATGAACGCATTTCCCTCACGATATTTTATATATCGCGGGCCGATCTCGATTTCCTGAGTAAGATAATTTTACCACTGTTTTGCACTCGAGATACCCCGCTCTCTGGGTAGTAATACGCTATTACTACCCGATTTCGACTCCTGATTACAGCGTCAGGGAATACCGAGCAAAAACAGTTCGATGAAATCGGTCAAAAACACCTGCCCGAATCAGCAAAGTGGAGGGTACGTCAGCGGGGTGGAGGGTACGTCAGCGGGATAGAGTTTCGTCAGCAGGTGGAGGATGCGTCAGCGGGAATCTGCTTTCAATCTCGCAGCGTCAGTTGCTGCCGGCCGCTGCCTCTTCGGCGCTGGTCGGTGTTCCGTCCGGAATGAACGCCTCGGGATCGGTGCCCGTGTCGCCCTCGAGTTGGACGGTCGAGCCAGCGTGTTCGGCGATGCCGGCTGCGTCGTCGTAGTCGGTATCGCGGACCACAACGTTTGTACCCTGACCGTTGGCACCGGCGTCGATTGCGGTGTGCTGGCCGTTCATCTCGATCTGGCAGCCTTCGACTTCGATCGTGCCGGGCGACCAGGCCCAGATGCCACGGCCCGCATAGCCCTCGTTGCCGACGTACACGCTCGAGTTCGTCACCTTGCTGCCTTCCGTTGCGAGTCGGAAGTGCGAGACATAACAGTTGGCGGCGAAACAGCTGTCGATGTGGATCGTGCCACCGCCGGCGTTGCCGGGCGCGGAGGCGTAGATCGCGTTGTCGGCGAAGCCCTGAATGTTGACGTTCTCGAAGTCGATGTGGCCGGCGTGGTCTGGGTTGACCCAGAAGGCAGTTTGCCCGTGCCCGGACGAACTTCCGTTTCGCTCGTCGGAGCCGTCACCGAGGTAGACGTTCTCGACCGTGCTCGAGCCACCGGAGTCGGAGATACCGAACGTCGCGGAGCCGGTTCCGGACGTGTTCTCTCCTTTGAAGCCGATGTTTCGGATCGTCCAGTCACTGCCGCTGGTGGTAATGACGATGTCTTGGCCGGTCGTCATATCGATCAGTTTGTTCTCCCAGGTCTCACCGTCACCGATGGTGATGGTCTGGCCACTGGCTTCGATCTCTTCGTAGTCGCCTTCTGCGGCAGGCGTGCCGGTGGCTTCGGTCTCCTCGTAGTCGTCCTCAGCGGCGGTTGTGCCGGTTGCGCCGAGAGTGGCTGCTGCAGTTGCGACCGCAGCGAGCGAGCGCACGTAGCTGCGGCGGCTTAATCCACTGTTACGGCTTGCATTCGGCGTAGTGTCCGTCTCAGACGTACGGGGGTTCTGCGCCATACACTTGCGTAACCTGCCCTTACAGCCATAAACTTTTCTTTGTCGTTGTAGATAAAATTTACAGAATATATTTCTAACATTGTATAATACAACAGATATTGTGACTGTTCTACCACGAATATATGAATGACTAACCGGCAAATCGACGCTCGAGTAAGACAATTTTTCTGCAGAAATATCATCTTACGACGCTCGAGAAGCAGTCTACTACCTGATTCGTGATCGTCGCGATCGACAGCGAGACGTCGACGCCGTTGGTTCACGAGGCCAAACTGATGGCGAAAGTCCGTTATTACTTGGCCGAAACCGACGTGGGAATGGAATGTGGGTCGGTCGGTGACCGACCAGCTGTAGAGTGGGCGTAGTCACGACGTTCTGTCAGTGGAGGAGTTGCCTGTGTTGAGTTGGGACGGTAAGAGTGAGTAGATGAGTGGAATAAACTCGAGAACAGACCGCTGTTTGTTGACTGCTGGTTGATCTCCGATTTCGATCGGCGACAGGCCACAGCAGGCTCCCCGTGGAGTGTCGCGTGGACACCGTCCCGTGGTGTTGATTTCTTTCGTCGTCAGTGACCGGCGGAGTGGGATGTTCTGGAACCGGTGTCTCGCGCGTGTGCGCGAAACTAAAAAGAATATATCGGTATCAGGCCATCCTCGAGCAAAAGTCGTGATGATGGCCTGACGTGGCTTCCCCGTGTTACTCCGGGCCGGCAACAGCGTACATTCGGAACTCGTCGTTCGAAATCACCTTATTAGTCCCTGGGGAGGTTTCGAACGCCTCGAGTGACGCCTCGCTGTGATAGAGTTCCTGATAGACTTCAATCTCGCGGGTAATATCGTACTGCGTCATAATGAAGTAGTAATCCCTGTCGTGGTACGCCGTATCGTAGTTGCCAGCTTCGAATTCCTCTGGATCGACGTCGCCGGTCGCAACTGTTGCACCGCTCAGTGCCTCGTCAGCTTCTACTCCGTTGAGGCCGTGGTCGTACCGGTAGGGGTCATAGCCCATTCCCGCGTGGGGAATGTCATCGTCGGCATGTGCCAGACCGGTTTCGTAGCCGCTGAATTTCTGATCAGTAATATGTTGTCCGGGATCGTAGATCATCGGTGAGGCGAACACGGTCATCAGTCCCAGCACGAGACAGGCACCGAGCCCAACTGCTGCGACGGCGTTGCCTCCTGGTCTCGTAATATAGTTCGAGAGCCCGCCGACAGCACGTGCGATGGCGACTCCTGCAAGGATCGTCAGGATGACGGCGATAAAGCCGAGTTGGCGAAACGACATCACCGGAGTCCCAAGAAAGTAGACGGCGAACAGTCCGGTCAGTGGCACCAGCGAGAGCGAGAGATAGTTGACTATCGCTTTCGTTTCGGGATCGAGACCGGTCCGGCCGAGCCACACCAGCAAGATGAAGAATCCGACGACCAGCGAGATCAGTGCCAGATCGAGAAACATCGTGACGAACAGTTCGCCGAGACTGCCGCCGATCTCTGCAAGCGAGGAGTCACGCTGGTCGACCTCTGCGCTCCCACCGATGTCTTCTGTGAAGATCCCAGTAACGAGCCCGACGAGGGCGCCCCTGAATCGTTCGTTGCTCGCCGCCCAGAGGGTAAAGACGACCCCAAGGACGACCGTGTGTGCGTACATCGTTGGATGGTCGAGGATCGGATGATCGTCGTAACGACGTCGGACGACGTACTGCACGACGCTGATTGCTCCGATCAGGATGACGACGTTGACCATCTGCTGTGGGTGGACTAACAGAAGCCCAACCCCAGACAGGATCAGCAGGAGGCTAAACGGTGAGAGGCCAAGCGGCAGCCGCTCGATCGCGGCTCGGCGACGGAGATAGGCAAGGACCGCGAAGATGACAACGGGAACCAAAAAGAGGGCGTTCGAGTTCGTATGGACGCCCATGTGCGTCGCGATGTTGTTGATCGGTAGTATCATCCAGGAAACGATCGCCCCGGCTCCGATTGCCAGACTGGTTCCGGTCAGCTCTCGAACGACCAGTGGAATGAAAATCAGGAACGGAACGAACAGGATGATCATGGTAAAAAGCAATCCGCGTTCGATCGGGACGCCACCGACGTAGTGAAAGACCGCCCCGATCGAGTGAGCGGCGGGATAAAACAGCTCGTGGGGAGCTAACTCACCCCTGGTTATATCCCGTGCCCATCCGAGATGCGTGAGTGCATCCCCCATCCCGGAAAAGCGGTAGTTCCTGATCACCGGGAGACTGACGATTCCCGTGACCGTCGTTGCACCGAGTCCGATCCCGAGCGCCTGTTCGCGGCCACGACAGATCAGTACTGTACTGACGGCAATCGCCAACGCGATGGCGAAGGCGACCCACGTTGCCGTCGGTGTGCCCGTATATATCGACGGCTCGTAGCTCGTCGCAGGGTTCGCCCGTGCCACAAGGAGTCCAACCGCGGCTGCAAGAAATCCTACGGCGAACGTCACGTTGAGTGTCGACTGTTTCATCTGCTCTCGAGGGAATCGCGCTCCGTTCCAATGTCGATACGCATGTCTTGAGGAACGGTCCTCGAGCCAGCGGTTTGTTATCCGGCTCTTATTTTGCTGGGAGACAGCCCCCTGTTCGTTCTCACCGGCCCATTGGTCGCCTCTGTTTCCGCAGTTGCCACCAGAGCCACCGTAGACGGCGTCTTTCGTCTGTTTCGACTTCTGAACCGATGTACGCAACCCCTATCGGCCGTGAACTGACGTGTATGGGTTGCATTTTCGATTGTCGAACCATCAACGGTTCTGATGCTTTTTGTACCCGTCCGTAATCCATCGAGATGACCGCAACCGGTGCACGCAGTTTCGTCACTGCAATCCAGTTCGACCTATCCCTATGTCATCCATCGTTATCGACCACGTCAGCGCCGACGGCACGACCCTCGAGTCGGACGTACGGACGTCCGCCGACCTCGAGCGGTTTTTCACGAACGAACCGTTTCGAACCGACTACGACGTCCCCATCGAGGACGTTCCTGAGGGTATCCTCGCAATCCCAGTCCTCGCACAGGTCTGTCCTGTCGCGTGGGCGAATGGGGCCGACGTCTACGTCGACGAAGTGGATACAACGTTCGCGAACGCTCTCGAAGACGTCAAGACGACGCTGTGCTCGATGCACGAGTTCCTCGAGGGCGGCACGCTCTATGCAAAAGAGACGGTCGACATCGATCCCGAGGCGAGCGGCGAGAGCGGACTGCTTTTTACCGGTGGCGTCGACTCGACGTGTTCGTACGTCCGCCATCGCGATGAGTCGCCGACGCTCATCAGCATCCGTGGATGGACGATCACACCCGAGCCGGCCGACGACGACAACTGGGACCATCTCCGCTCGCGTGTCTCGTCGTTCGCCGAGGACCACGAGCTCGAGACGGCGTTTCTCGAGTCGAACATGCTTTCCTTTCTCGCCCATCCGATGTTGCTGGCCCACTACAAACGCTACGTCGACGGCGCATGGTACAGCTCCGTCGGCCATGGCCTCGGGCTGCTTGGTCTCTGCGCGCCGATGGCCTACGCCCGCGGTATCGAGGACCTCTACGTTGCCGCAACCCACTGGGAGGGGATCGACCTCGAGTGGGGATCACGGCCCGATATCGACAATCACGTCCGGTGGGCTGGCACCCAGTGTCACCACGACGGCTACGAACTCACTCGTCAGGAACGTCTGGACGTCATCGCGGACTACATCCGAGATGAGGCGCCAACGCTCGAACTCCAGACCTGTAACGACCGGATGGACGGCAACTGCGGAGAGTGTGAGAAGTGTTACCGAACTGCTGTCGGGCTGTCGCTCTCCGGACTCGAGCCGACGGCACACGGCTACCCATTTTCAGACCACAACTACCGTGAGATCCAGGCTGCACTCGAGGACGGGCAGTGGGTTCTTGGTCAAGACGAGCGTCATATGTGGGCGGACATTCGGGAGCGAGCGCGCGAAACGGAGCAAAACTCGACTGAAGCGGCGGCGTTTTTCGAGTGGTTCGAGCAGGCTGATCTCGACGATCTGGTTTCCGAGTCCGAACCACCGCTGTCACACCGTCTCCTCCGCGCGGGCGCGAGAAACGCACCGGCTCCCGTCTACAACACCGTCTATCCTGCCTGGACGACGGCGAAGTCGGGACTGCGACGCGTTCGCTCCAGCCGGTAACAGACTCATGTCGGGACAGTGTCTGGCTGTCGCCACTGAACCGTCGTCCTGACCCCGTGGTCCCGTCTGTTGGCGTGGACCACATCACATGAACCAGCCGGCACCGTCGATATCGAGCCGAAAGACGCGCTCGAGTCGTCGCTGACTGTGTGATTCAACCGCAAAACTGCACCCCTATCCGGCTCGGTCGAACTATCGTTCTGGAACGCCGTAATCAACGTGGACGTCCGGGACGCTCGCGGAGTCCGGTGCTTCGACGCCGTTCCAGTCGACGACGCGGACGTTCGTCACCTGGCCAGCGAATCGAAATCGCTGTACACCGACGTCGATCGCTCCCTCTGCGACGCTGCCCGAGACGACCGTTCCCTCGGCGAACGGATCGTGCGCGTCCATCTCGATCTCGCCGTCGACGGTAATTTCGAAACTCGAGGGGACGCCGCGGCCGATGATCGTCACGAGATTTGGGAGCGGTTCTGATTCTGACGTGGCAACCTGGTTCTGTACCGGTGTGTCGCGTGCCATACTTCGGTAAGTCTGTCTCTGCGGCATAAGCCTTCTTGTCGAAACATTGGTAGCTATGTGAGAAATTTAGGCAGTCAGATACAGCATGACGAGAGGATAGTCATCCAGGATATGATAACAAACGGACATGGGGGGCCCTCAGTTGGCGGTAGCTGATCGACATTCGGCGCCATGTTGTCCGACAAATCGGTCGCCTATCGGAGCGTCGAGAGCGTGTTCCAGAGATCGCGAACGAATGGACGTGGATCGTCGCGACTGAGGTAGTCAAATCGTGGCTGGTCGTACAGCGACCACGCTACGTCTGTTACTGCCTCCGTCATTGATGGCTTCTCGACGAGGTCGATATCTTTTGTGAGCACCGAGTGGAGATACAGCAGTTCGCCGCGGAGGAGATGGCCACCGATTCCCGACTGGTAGTCGTGGTCGATCAGGTCCTGTTCGCCGTTTGCCAACAACCAGTAGTAGTAGGGGAAGTCCGAGCCGGTCTGGACGGAGAACGGAAGCGATGACCAGAACCGTGGGTTGACTTCCATGAGTTTGAACTCACCCGTCTCCTCGTCGTGCAGAAACTCGACCATCGCGAGCCCGTGCCAGTCGAGTTCGTCGAGCAGCGCCAGCCCGGCTTCTTCGAGGGCCGGAATGTCGACCGATTCGCGAAAGGAACTTGGGCCGCCAGCGTAGCTGTAACCGCGTCGCTGTCGGTGCTGGAAGGTCGCCAGTGGATTGCCCTCGTCGTACAGTGCAAAGAAGCCGTACTCTTCGGTCGTCGAGACGTACTCTTGGACCAGCGGCACGTGGTGCATCTCCGTGTGAATGTCTTCCGTTGTGGCACCCCGGGTTGACTCGAGATACTGAGTCGACGGCGGTGCAATACAGGTTTCGGGCGTGTACTCGTCGACGTACTCGTCTCCGAGAATCGTATACCGTGGTTTGACGATCCACTTGCGTTCCTGGTCGGGTTCCGTCGTGAACAGAGCCGTTTCCGGCGCTGCGACACCCGCTGTGTCGGCTGCATCGAACAGTCGCATCCGATCCTGTGCTCGTGCGAGCGTCTCAAACGTCGGCCAGGGAGTGCTCACGTACTCGGCGAACTCGTCTCTGTACTTCGATAACACGTAGATGTCCGGCTCCCGAACGGGAATGATCGTCCGCACGTCCGGGCGCATGGCAAGCGAGCGCAGTGCCTCCTTGTACGCCACGAGATCCTCGTGTGGCGACGGCACGCGCACAGCCTCGTCACAGTACTTCGACTGAAATGCCGGGGTTGTTTCATCACTCGAGACGACGATTGTCCGGATCCCGCGTCTGCCGAGCGATCTCACACAGGCGACCGTACTCGGTGCGGCGATCCCCGGAACGACGACTGACTCGTTCCCGTTCCAGGCGGAGTTGTCCATACGGTCACTCCAATATGGGGTAGAAATGTTATGTCGTGGCTAACGTAACTCTTGAGGGCCTCAGCCGTCGGCTACGGCGGTCTCGAGATCGATCAATTCCCCGAAACCACGGTGGAGCGCGTCTTCGACGGTAGCGGCGTTCATGTCGAAACCGGGTGTTTCGAACTCGGAGCGAGTCGGCAACGGGCAGGCCTCAGTGCGGTTCTCCGAACGCAGTAACGGTGTTCCATTCCGGCTACTCGTAAGCGCTGACGTGACACGGACTACTGTAACGATGTATCGGCGCGGCTGCAGGACGTGTCGCGGTCGCGTCAGTACCGCCGTCCGCACTGTCACCGGTGTGGGCCCTTTCGTAGAGAGCAATGGCACTGGGACCGCTGGGCACCTGTTCTGCGACGCGCTCATCACGATCCAGTTCAGTCTGGGTATGCAACGTTCCTGGACCCGAACCCGCCGCACTCGATCGGTTGTTCCTGATAAAACTCAATCAACCTTTTATTTCTAATTCATAATTCGATTCATACTGAAGATACTGGGCCAGTGATAAATACGTGACAATGGTCGGAACAGTAACTATCAGTATCGAGATCGAACTGGGATGGGGGCTGGTTCGGTTCGATAAATTCGATAAACTCAGTGAGAACCGAGAGGCGGAAACGCGACATCTCTCTCGGTTGCTCGATCAGTGTGATGAATACGACGTGCCGATCACGTTCAACATCGTTGGGCATCTGCTTCACGAGAGTTGTGATGGAACGCATGACGGCCCACACGATGAAGATTGGTGGGATGTCGACCCGGGAACGTCCGTCGAGGAGGACCCCGAGTTCTACGCGCCGGATCTGATCGACGACATCCGCTCGCGGCGTACCGATCACGAGATTTGTACGCACACCTACTCTCACATAGAGTGTGACGAAGTTGATCCTGAAATTGTTCGGTGGGAACTCAACCAGGCACAACGAGTGCACGACGAACACGGCCTTGGAAAAACCGGTTCAATCGTTCCACCACGCCACAGCACTCCGCCATCGGGTGTCCTTGTTGACACCGGGATTCGAACAAAGCGGACTCCCCACTACAAGGCACACGATGAACATCACCCCGCGACAGCTGTTGGGAAGTTGTACGACATTCTTTTCGGAAGCCATCCGGCAGTAGAACCAGCCGTCAGGCAGGGCGTTCTGGAGTCGTACAGTCCGGAGTATATCACCTTTGCTGCCCCGTTCTTGCAGACGGGAACGTCTGACCCACATCCTGTGTATCGTTCGATCCCACTGTTTGTCCGACAGCGGCTCCACGAACGCAACCTCAGACGAGGGATCGATGCTGCAGCGACTACTGATTCGTTCGTTCACTACTGGAGTCACCTGTACGACTTCTCAAACGAGAAACAGTGGCCGCAGGTCGAATCGTTCGTTCGACAGCTCTCCGAAAGACAGGAGATGGGTGACATTCGCGTCCGAACGATGAAAGATCTCCAGTCCGAGTACGAACAGCGAGCACCCCACGGCGACCATTCGGCACAGGCACAGCAAGACGACCTGTGCCCGACACGAGAGGTCGGTCAACCGAAACCAGCGAACGCCTCGTTAGATCATCCCTTCGACCACGATGCATGACTGACGACGGACTCACTATCGGCATCCTGTTAGATGAATCAGCAATGGAACGGTGGGCTCTCGAGGCTGTCGAAACGGCAATACGAGACGCCGGTGTTTCGGTAGCACAGGTAATACTCCCACCAGCTGACAGTCCGGCCGACACCGATACAGCAGGGTCGTCGATTCCATGGCAGCGATACGCCGCCGCCGCGAGGGAGTACGGTGCGTGGACACCCGTGCTGGCTTGGCACCAGCTCGCCAGCACACCCTGGTATCTAGAAAAAATACCGCTCGAGGACCGAGCATGGTTCGACGATGCAGAAATCGTCCACGCTCGACCGGAGCCTGCTGATGGCATCGGTAACCGGCTTCCGGCGGCAGCGATTGAGCGGATTGAGTCGGCAGAGTTGGATCTGCTGTTTCGCCGTGGGTTCGGTATCATCAAGGGAGACGTCCTATCAGCGCCGTCACACGGTGTATTAAGCTACCACCACGGCAACATCAGGGAGTACCGAGGTCGCTCACCCGGTGTCTGGGAGTTTGCGAACGACGAGCGGACTGCCGGTGTCACGCTTCAGCGGCTTACTTCGACCCTCGACGGTGGCGAGATTGTCGTTGAGAAGACGATCGACATCACTGACTGTCGGACGTGGCAGAATGTTAGACAAAGACTCTTTGACAATTCCACTGACATGCTGGCAACTGCGTGCACTCGACTCGAAGATCCGGAATTCGGACCCACGCACACTGACGAGCTCGGGCCGCTATACACGTGCCCGGGGCTGGTCGATACTGTCCGGATCGAACTCAAAAATATCAGGGGAAAAGTGCAAAACCACGTCACCGAGTGATCGTCTCCCGATTCGGGCAATCCTCGCCTCCATTACTCGAGATAGCCGAGATCTGCGAGTCGCTTTTCGACATCGTCGTCCGCTGTTTCGACCGACTGTGTCCCATCGAACCGTGGATACTGCTCCGTGCCGGCTGCGTCGACACACGGCAGCGGCGTGCCGTCCATCCGCTCGTCGAACGGAATCCCGAACGTCGAGAGGACCGTCGGAGCGATATCGAAGAGATGAGCGTCCCCGACGCCCGCTGTGGGCTCGATATCCGCGCCTCGAGCCGCGACCGTTCCCTCGAGTTTGTGGTTCCACGGCTCGCTTGGCGGGCCGAACTGCTCGTCTCGTAGCGTCGCCGACAGGAAGTGCTCAAAGTCGGCCGGGACGGTCACGATGTCGACGGCATCCTCGCTCTCGGGTCCGTGGAAGTACTCTTCGCGGGGTCGAACAGCCTCGAAGACGGGCTCCCCCTCGGGCGTTCGAACCGATCGCAAGGCGTCGATGAGTCGAGTTCGAACTTCCTCGTATGCGTCTGGCGGGACGACGCCGTTTGGCTCGCGGCCCTCGAGGTTCATCCGAACGCCGAGTTCGATCCGCGAGCGGACGTACGCGGTCGAATCGGGGAAGTCGACTTGCGTTGCTCCCGCGTTGACCATCCCCGTTGGGGCGTGCGATGCGACGAACTCGTCGAGCCCGAGTCGCTCGAGGGCGGCCCCGATACGCTGGCTTGTCAGCCCAAACCCGGCAGCGGTCGCCATCGCTCGCTCGGCGACGCCGGCCTCGTGGCGTGTCGTGTCGTCACCCTCCTTGAGATTTCCGTCCCGCACTGTCGCCCAGTTTGGCATTCCCCGACCGCCGCTTGCGGTCGTCACGAAGCCTTCTTCACGGAGGTAGTCATTGACGCGGAACTCCAGTCCGTCGTATGGCCCCATTCCGTGATCGCTCGCGACGATCACGTTTGCCGGCTCCGTTGCCTCGAGGATCTCGGCCAACTGCCGGTCGACCTCGCGGTAGATCGATCGAATCGCCGCGTCGTCGTCCGGCCGCTCGTGAAAGATCGAATCAGTCGCCTGGAACTCGACGAACCCGAACTCGGGCTCGTACTCATCGGCGAGGTAGCGAAACGCCTCTCCTCGCATGCGCACGCAGTCAGTGTACGCCTGCCCGAGGTCGGCTGCGTCCTCGTTAGGGTAGACACGGTACTCACCGATCGCCTCCCGGACGTCCTCGAGCAGCCCCGCGGGATGACAGTCGGGGTCCTCCGGGGCGGTGTAGCCTGGAATCAGCGCGCCATCGAACTCTCGTGGCGGATGCGTGACGGGGACGTTGACGACCGCGCTCGTGACCTCGTGGCGGTCGAGCAGTTCCCACAGTGTTCGCTCGTGGACGTCGGTCGCGTTGACCACGTCCCAGTCGTAGCCATCGAACGAGAGAAAGCCGTAGACCCCATGTTTGCCGGGGTTCATTCCCGTATATAACGAGGGCCACGCGCTCGCCGTCCACGGTGGGATCTGGGACTCGAGCGGTCCACTCGTCCCCTCTCGGTAAATCGACTCGAGGGTCGGTATCTCGTCAGCTTCGAACAGCGGCTCGAGTACCCGGTCACAGGCTGCGTCGATCCCGACGAGCAGCGTGTGAAGGGAAGATTTGTCGCTCATCACCGACACCTCCACGATACTGACCTTTCGTTATGACCTAGATTACCAGCAGCGTCTACGTTTACCGGAGATAGCCTGGTGCCACAGCGGACGAACCGAACGCTGACTCCCTCTCAAAAGCAGCGGCGAAATCATGCCCTACCACGTCTCCTCTTTGGCACAGAGAGACAAAACGAGCGCCGCGCTGGATGAGACGCTGCCGATCTTCATTCAGCTACTTGACACTGTCGTACAGCGACGCGATCGTTCGCATCCCCCACGAGCCGTACTCGAGACTGTAGTACGTCTCCAGTTCGGGGTTGAACTTCGCTTTGTATCGATTGATCCGGCGCGTGTCGGCCCCGACGAGGTCGTACGTCTCGAGGCCGTTCTCGAGGCCATCGTTCATAATTCCCCAGTCGAGCAGGTCGTTCGTCGGCACGTCGACATCGGCGTCGGTCCGCACCCCGCCCATCCATCGACCCGTGGTGCCGTCGTACTCGAGCGCCAGAATGCCGCCGACGAATTCGCCGTCTACGCGAAGGGTGTACGGACGCACGTGGCCGTTCTCGGATCGCTCGGCAAGTTCGAGGACGAACTCGACTGGGACGCCGAAGCTGATATCCTGGGACTCGTACCGATGTTTCACCTGCTCGTGGATCAGTCGAATCTCCTCGGGGCCGCCGACTGTGACCTCGTAGGCGTCGTCGTCGGTGTTCCGGATGTTGCTCCGGGCGTCGCTGCTGAACGACATCAGGAGGTCCTCTTCCCCAACGGTGAGGTCGACAGCGTAGGTGTACTCCGGTGTCACGTCGTATGCGTTCCATTTGAACGGGCGCGAATCCTCGAACGCCGTCGCTGTCCGGATGTGGCCGTATTTCGGATTCAGTTCCGACTCGATCCACTCGAAGCAGCCGTCCATGAACCGCTGGCGGCGACGCTCGCGTTTTCGCTGTTTCAGTTTCCCCATGTTCAGAAACGCCGGCCCGAGATACGGCACGCGGAGGTGTGGGGGCGGGGAAAACACCGTCGTGACGAACTGCTTCGTAATCTCGAAGACGGGAAACAGCCCAACCGGCTCCTGCCCTTTGAACCCGATCAGTGGGTGGATCTTCGCGTCTGCGTGTTCGGCCTGCACTCGCAGCGCCTCGAGTTCGTGACAGAGGGTCCCCTGTGGCGACTGCGCGACGTAGCCGTTCCATCGCTCCAGGTCGTCGTCTGTCGCGACGCGGACGTCGATGCTCATCTGTTCGACCACCCGGAGATGGCTGCTCGAGTGCTGTCGTGGGTCGCTCGGCGTTTCATACGAGAGGGATCGCTTTACGAGCACTTTGTAAGCATCCTGTTTCTGTCGTTCTGGCCACTCGAGTTGGGTTCGATGCGGAAGCGAAATCCTGCCACAGAACAGCGAGCTATCGCTGGCTGCTGTGGCCTCGCGTCTCCGCCCGTTACACCGAATCGTGCCGGTTCTGGTCGCTGGCTGGGTTGATCGTTCGTCGACTGACGAACTGGTAGCCGGGCTGAATAGTCGGTTATGCGACTAGTAACAATGACCGGAACGATCGATATCCGTATAACTGACGAATAAATGAAAGACATCCTGAACCGAACGTTTCGGCCGTTTGCAGCCGTTGGGCTAGACATCAAACATCTCTTCGCCCGGATCCCGTCCGATCTCGTTGGCGTTGCTGGATTTGTCGCTGTTGCAACTATACTGCTGACAGCTGTCGACGTCGCATCTCCGGTCGTGCGAGCCGCAGTCGGCTTTCCGCTGTTGTTTCTCGCACCCGGGTATGCCATGGTCTCGGTTCTGTTTCCCCGCACGTCACCGACTGAAACGACCGAATCAACGCCGCTAATCGGACAGACGTGGGACGTGACCGACGTCGAACGCGTCGCACTCGCGTTCGGCCTGAGTTTCGCACTTCTTCCGCTGCTCGGACTTGTCATCGCTTTTTTCTCGTGGGGGTTTACCACCTCGACCGTGGTCGGCACCGTGAGCAGCTTTGTCTTGGCTGGTGTCGCCATCGCCACCATCAGACGATTTCGAGTGCCTGTCCGTGATCGATACCAGTTCCGTCTCGGCCGAACACTCGGTGCCCTCCGGACGGCGATATTCGGAACGGGGTCGACTGTTCATACTGCCGTCAATGTGGTCCTCGTCGTCAGTATGCTCCTTGCTCTGACAAGTGTCGGCTATGCGTTCGTCTCCCCACAGCAGGGCGAACAGTACACTGACCTCCAGTTGCTCACGGAAGACGATTCGGGTGAACTGGTCGCTGCTGGCTACCCCTCGGATATCGAGCCTGGCGAATCGATGTCGTTTACGACCGCTATCGAGAACCAGGAAGGTCAGGATAAGGACTACACCGTCGTCATCCAAGAACAGTGGATCAACGATGGCGACGTTTCCGAGCGGACGGAGTTACAACGGACCGAGCACAGTGTCAGTGACGGCGTCACTGAAACAGACGAACAGAACGTTACACCGAACGCTGAAAGCGGAAGCGTTCGGATTGCGGTGTTGCTGTACGACGACGAAGTTCCCGAGACACCAACCACCGACAACGCCTATCGCCACGGCTACTTCTGGACCGAGATCGGCGAAGACCTCGAGGACGAGTAAGCTCTGTTAGCGGGACTGCCACCGCTTGTACGAACTTTTTACGATTTTGACCTCCCCACGGGTGTTTGAATTGTCTCTCCGAGAGGTCCACCTCGCCGTCTCGTTTGTCATCGGCGTGGGTATTACATTCCGATTGTATCTTGCTTGAGGATCGCTTATCTACGGCGCTGTCGGTTGCATCCTCGAGTCGCATACGTTTCCCATTTGCATCGTCCGTCGCTGACGACGACAGCGACCTGTTTGCGGTTGACTGTTCACTGACTGGCGTCTGACAGTCACAGCACGAGTGCAAGGTGCGCTCGAGCAATACTGCGCTACATTCGGGTGGCGACTTCGTTTGGATTATAGTAGCCACTGCACGTCACTGCACACCAGATCGCATAACGGGAGCGCGGTTCGGAGCGTGCGCGGTTCGGAGCGTGCGCGGTTCGGAACGAACGAAGTGAGTGAGAACCGCGGGAAAGCGAACGGGGAGGAACGACCCGTGAGCGATTACCGGAGCGAGAACCGCACTCTGGCGAGCGGGGAACGACGTGACCCGTGAGCGATGCGATCTGTGTGGACATCGGTTCAGCTGTTATTATAGCTCTCCTACGAGTCGGAACCTTGTCTCTATCAGTACTGCCAATTGAAACAAGAAACTTCGAAATCAACGCTGCAAAAGCTGTGATGCGGGTATTGGCTGTGTTACGTATAGAAACCAGTGAATAACAAGGTCTGTTATCAGAAAACGCTGTAGCAGCTTCGAATGTCAACTCACTCAATCGCGGATGACGAAATAATCACAAGACTGATTCTGTCGATCGGATTCCTCGCGCTAGCTGGGAGCGCACTCGTTGCCCACGCCACTCCGGCAATTGGATACGAGCTGTCGATTTACTCGATGACGCCTTCGGCCGTCTGGGTTGGTCTGCTCGTTGCGCTGGCCATCGCGTTGGCCGTTTCGTTCGTTCCCTTCTCGAGCGCTCATCGAGGAAGTCGTTCGATCGCACTCGCCCTTGGTGGACTTGTAATGGTCGTCTTCACTGGTTTGC
The DNA here is from genome assembly GCF_041821125.1 of Natronorubrum sp. A-ect3. NCBI lineage: Archaea > Methanobacteriati > Methanobacteriota > Halobacteria > Halobacteriales > Natrialbaceae > Natronorubrum > Natronorubrum sp. A-ect3. Next base: position 68,645 of record NZ_JBGUBB010000005.1, read on the forward strand.
CACTCATCCGGAACTACCAGTACTATGGACACCACGACGCGTTGACTCATCTTGGATGGGCGACGGCTATCAGCGACGGATCTCTTCTTCCGACAGATCTTGCCTATCCTGGCATTCACACGAGTGGGACGTTTATCAGCGCAGCCATCGGAATTCCGATTTCTCGAGCAATGTTGTTCGTCACGTTGCTTGCGACAATTATATTTCTCGTGTTCATCCCACTATGTGTAAGAAATATCATACCAACACCAGAAGCAACTACTATTGCGACTTTTTCAGCATTCCTGTTACTTCCGATAACCACGATTGCTACGCATCACCATCCCCACCCAATGACACAGGCAGTGCTGTTTTCGGCGCTTTTCGTGTACGTACTCACGAAGTACCTCCAATCGGATCAGAGTGAGGCGGTGGTGTCTATCGCTGGGGTAACCCTTGCACTCTTGTCGGTTGCAGCGGTCGTGTATCACCCGCAACTCGTCGCGCATCTCTTGCCTGTCGCTATCGCGATCTGTCTCGTACAGTTTTTCGCTCGTCGATCCTCGGCCGAGAGCAGTCGATCCACGGTCGCGAGCACGATTCGATCCCACCGGCCGCTGTACGGACAGACGTTATTTTTACTTGCCGTGTTTCTGGCCTGGACTGCCAGTGTCGGGTTCTACCTCGATACGGTCGCATACATCACGACTTCGGCTGCCGACTTCATTTTCGGAACCGGAGAGGCAGGAGCAGCCGTCGCGTCTCAGGGGGCGTCGCTGAGCGCGATTGGCGCGAGCATGGCCGAAATCTTTCTCAAACTCTTCGGAACGAGTCTGGTGATGATGTTACTCGTCGCCGGTCTGATTGTTGCCGTGTTCGGACTCGGTGTCCGGACGCAGTATGAGGCTGTGCCAGCGATGACAGCGTACTTCACCGCCGGTCTTGCCGCGCTCGGTGCGCTGTTCGTCCTCTACTTTATCGCTTCCGGGTCAGAGATATACTTCCGTGTCTTTGGGCTGATGATGGTCTTTGCCATCGTGCTTGGCTCGGTCGCGATCACGATCGGATTCACGTCGCTCTCGCGCCGTCTCTCCCGCCGCAGCGTCCAACCACTCTTTTCGGTCGGGTTCGCCATTCTGCTGGTGGCTTCGTTACTCGTAATCTTTCCCTCGCCGTACATCTACAACGCGTCGCCACACGTCACCGACTCATCGATGAACGGCTACGAGACGGCGTTCGCAAACCAGAGTGACGACATCGAGTTTGTCGGTCTTCGGGGTACTATTGACCGATTCGACGACGCGATTCACGGGAACGAAGAACGTATGCGGTCACACGAGAGCGCCTCCGAATCGGCGGTCGAAGATGGGTTGGTGTCGTCCTACGATTCGGATCGCTATCTGATACTCACGAAGGCAGATTACGAGCGCGAGCAACACGCCTACCACGGCCTGCGGTACACCGAACAGGATCTGCAGTCGGCAACGACCGAGCAGGGGGTCGATCGCATCCAGTCGAACGGTGACTTCGAGTTGTACTACGTCAACGCCGGGGCCGAATGAGCGTGACCAACTCAGGCGACAGATAGTCGACATTCGCTCATTGATTAACTGGAGCCAATTAACAACAAAGTGAAAATTAATACTCTGATGATATGATGGACTCAAAACCGAACGCGCTAGCCGATCGGCACGACCGGACGAGCGCCGTGACTGATCGATCAGCTATGATCTGTCAATCGATGGTGACACTCACCCGAGGCAGAAGCCTTCCGAAATCGTGTTTTGGCCGATCACTGTGGAATCACAAGCGACGGAGCGCTGCGCTACGCGGACTCCGTAATTACTGTCTCACGATGCAAGACACTGGTTCAAACTCCTACTAATGGCAGATCAAGATCAAAAACGTGAACTGTCGGCTTTACTCTCGAGTGCGGCGATAGTGATGCTCGGTGGCATCGTCAGCTCGGTTGCGAATCTGGCCGAACGGGTTGTGATCGGCCGATTGCTCTCGCCGTCCGCATACGGCGAGGTAAGCATCGGTATTGCGTTGTTGACATTCACGTTGATGATCGCGCTCGCGGGTTGCGAACAGGGTGTCTCACGGTTCATTCCACGCTATGATGATGTCGAGGACCAGCGGGGTGTTTGGGTAAGTGGCCTCGTTGTGACGGTCTTGCTCTCCGTCCTGATCGGCGCCGCATTGTTCGTCTCCGCGGAACCGATTGCGGCCCAATTCTTCGAAACGAACGCAGCGGTCCTCCTCGTTCAGTGTATCGCTATTTCACTCCCGTTCATCGTCGGCTTCCGAATTGCTGTCGCGGCGATCCGCGGGTACGAAAACACAGTCTATAAGACAATCATCCAGAGCTTCCTCGACCCATTCCTTCGGACTGCGATAATCGCGCTATTGCTGCTGGCCGGGGTCGGAATCGTCGCGGTGGGAATCGCGTATCTCGCCGCTGCAATCATCACGTTCGTCGTCGCCCACCTGTTGCTTAGTCGGTTAATGACGTTGCGTGGGCGCTATCGGACGCACATTCGAGAACTGGTCACGTTTTCCGCGCCACTGGTTATTTCGACCGTCATCGGTGTGATGCTCGCACGAACGGACACGCTCATGCTCGGCTACTTCCGGAGTTCCTACGAGGTCGGTATGTACGATGCGGCGTATCCGATAGCGACCGGCCTGACGATTGTGCTCTCCGCATTCGGGTTTTTGTACCTGCCGATCGCATCGCGGCTCGACGCCGACGGTGCGCGCGACGCCGTCGACGACATCTACGCAACGTCGACGAAATGGGTGTACGTGCTCACCTTTCCCGTTTTTCTCCTCCTCGTCATATTCCCACACGACATTATGGCGCTCGTCTTCGGCCCTTCGTACGCGGACGCGGCCACAGTGTTACCGATACTCGCGATCGGCTTCTTTCTGAGCGCGACTGCCGGCCGCGACCGAGAAACGCTGTCGGCTGTCGGTGCGACGACTTGGATCGCGGTTGGCAATGGGGTCGGCGTCACACTCAACGTACTGATCAACCTCGTTCTTATTCCGCAATACGGGTTCATGGGTGCTGGAGTCGCGTCCGCTATTTCGCTCACTGCGGTTCACGGCGTCATTTGTGGTATCCTCGCGATCCGCTACGACATTACGCCGCTTTCACATGAGGCAATCCGTTGCTACGTGTTCCTCCCGCTGGTGCTGCTCCCGATCGCGTTCGTTCTTGAGCCGTGGTTCTCAATTTCGCTGCTGACTCTCGGTCCAGTGCTCGTGCTCGTCGGCCTACTTTCGTTGCTTGTCGTTGGACTGGTCGGCGGACTCGAACCCGACGACGTTGTAGTGGTTGACGTCCTTGAGGAGAAAACCGGTATCTCCCTCGACATACTCCGGCAGTGGATTCCGGTGTCTGAGACGGCCGGCGAGACGTCCGAGTCACTGCCGACGGACTAGTTATGACGGTCACGTCAGCCGACGGCTACTCCGATTGACGGGTGACTTGTGTGGAACTTGGTTCGAAGTGGGTGCTAACAATCTATACCAGACCCATAACTATGCCTGCATGTCCGGACCAGTATCACGAGTGTATGACTGCAATTGTTCCGACAGGCCATTCACGTTCCGGACTGCCAGCGCGATCGATCGATCGACAGCGATGGGACCAATACCTGCCAGCGTTGCACGAACCGTTTGATAACGGCGGTGAGGTCGGTGGTGAGATGATTCCGGAAACCACACCTGCTGGGTGGCTAACCACCAGTCGGTTTGTCGTCCCTGGTGAGTGATACTGATGGAGCGAAACGTTCCGCTTCGTGGGTTAGAGACGAATTCAATTGACAATGTCTACGTGTTTATCGCTGACTCGGTCCGGTATGACGCGCTTCCTCAACGTGTTTCGGATCGAGGGCGATCGTTCAAGATGGCTGCGGCAGCCCTTTGTACACCGCAGGCGATGCCAAGCATCGCAACTGGGATGGATGCACCTCACCACGGAGTGACGTGGTTCAACGAGTCACTCACTAACTCGTTACCGACATTGTTCGATCTCGACGTGACGACGGGGTATAACGAGGTCGTCTGGGAAGGAAGAGCAGTCCAAGACATTCTTAACGATCCTGGCACGGTTGACCTCGAAACGGCTGACGAACCGTTTGTCGTTCTCGAGCATGATAACGGTGGTCACTCGCCGTACGTTGGATATAAGGACCACACGACCGCAGAGATGTTCTCGGAAATCTCGGACATCGAGCAACTTCGCGAGCTGTATCTGAGAACGGTCGAAAAAAGTACTGATCGATTCGAACAGCGATTACAGGTTCTCGAACGGCGCGGGCTGCTCGATAATACGCTTGTAATATACCTTGCCGATCACGGTGAGTTACTTGGCGAGCACGGCGGCTTTGTCGGCCATGGACTACCGGCTGCCCCAGAGGTCGTTTATGTTCCGGCAGTCTTCATCCACGACTCACTCGATAACAAGCACGGCGAGACGTTCCTCCATCACACCGACCTCTTCCCGACAATTCAGTCACTCGTCGACGACTCGAAACCGGTGGTCGACTGCGACGGCCAATCATTACTCACTGCCCTCGAGCCAGACCGTCCGGTGTACACTCAGGGTGTGATGCGTCCGAACGCGAAGTACCGTGACACGGTGCTTGATCCGAATTACGATGCGCCGAGTATCTGGACGGCGGACGGTGGGTATGTAATAAACGAAACGAGCAAATTCGTGTTACCACTAACCGCCATGTACGACGCGCTCTTTTCGGGATACACTGGGTCATTCGGCGGCGGCCAATCCACATCCCGAAAGCTCCTGAACACGATCACACACTACCTCGCGTCGGAGCGGACGTACGGAACGCCGTCAATTTCGAAATCTGAGGCGCGGCAGTTGACCGAACGAGTCGCTTCCGTTACTGTTGAGCCGGAGCAACGTTCGCTCGACGAAGAAACCAAAGAACATCTCGAACAGCTCGGGTACCGGTGAGAGCTATTGGCCGTTATCGGCCGCTCCTCTACCAATAGGCGAAATTTACTACATCTTGAACAGTTGGCGAACGTAAGCTACTGCGCTGAGTACGAGAGTGTTCCAAACGTCCGTTCGGACCGATTCGCGTATAGTGCTTTCCGACTGATGGTATTGTTTCTCTCTATATATTATCTGTATTACACATCTTTCGATGAGTTTGTTCTGGTATAAAGAAAGCACTGATTAACGGGACAGTGTTTGCGAATAGACTCTCTTTCTCAGCATACAATGTTCGACAGAGAGTCTATTGACGCGGATGATGACAGGCGTTCGCAGGTCGACCGTCGGTCGTATCTCAAAGGAATCGCGGCGACGGCGTCGCTACCGATCGCTGCCGGGATCACCGCTGCGGCATCCGACGACTATGATGAAATTGTTGTGTCTGCGAACGAGACGTACTCGAAGAGCCTTTCGAATGGTGAGACGTGGGGCAACGTCCTCATCGATATCTCGGCTCGCGGTGCGAAATTCCGTATCAACGCGACCGGGAACGACTGGACGATCCGAAACGTCGGCATCCGTGGCGAGTGGGACGACACTGCCAAAGACGAGCCGATTGTCCTCTCTGGCAACGGACGAGTCGAGAATTTCTACTGGGCTGACGGGACGAACTGGACGGCTGGCGGCGGTGCTGTGACAGGAATGTTCGTCCCGCCGAGCCACTCGGGCGAAATTATTATCGAGGGTGCGAACTTTCAGGACTTCGGTGATAACGCAGTCTACGCTTCGAGTCCAGGGAACCCGAATGACCATCCTGCACCTGGTAGCGGTGGTCGAGTGATTATTCGGAACTCATACGCGTCTCAGTGTACCCCTGCTGGGTTCCGTCTCGGGACTGACGGCTCGAAACTCGAGAACTGCGTGATGCACCGCAACTACCGCAACTACTGGGCGTTCTTTCAGCACACCGAACTCATTGACTGCGACCTGAGCAACGCCGACGGGACCGGCGACATCAGTCACCGCAGCGGACTCGGCGATGTGGTCCTCGGGGACGGCGCATGGTCGGCGTCGGACCACGCTTCGGTCACCGCGGAGAACACGTACTGGGAAACAGAAGGCTCCCACGGTGGGGCGAGCACAGGCAACATCAATGGATCGCCAGCCAACCGTGAACCCCGTACCGAACCCAGTGAGATCGAGGGACTGCCACTGTCGGCAGAGGAAGCCGCATCCGGTTCATCGGGTTCGTTGCCATCGCAGTCGCCGTCCCCGAGTTCGCCGGAGAACGGCGACGACGACGAGGACGACAGCAGTATCGAGGATGTCTGGAACGACGACGAATCCAACCACGTTGTACTTGAGCGCACCTCGGGACGGAGCACCGTCGAATACCGACTCGAGGGGTATGGCGACGCCGAGTCGGGAGAGTACGCTGATACGAACCCTGACGATCCGTATCATGACAGTACCGCAACCGATGGCAACGAGTTCGTTGTCGAAGGCTACCTCGGGAGCTTCCGCGACGACTACCACATCACTGGTGCAGTCGTTGAGGTCGATGCCAGCGCGGACGTCACCGCGACGGTCAACGGCCACGAGTTCGACCTCAGCGAACTGGAAGGGGTCGGCTCCTGGGACAGCGACGAAGACGACGTCGACATCGAGGACGTCTGGGAGGACAACGAGTCAAATCACGTCGAACTCCGCGGCGGCACACCCGATCAGATCGCGGAGTACGAGATTTTGGGATCCGGCGACGCCGAAGCCGGCGAGAACGCGGATACAAACCCCGACGATCCGTATCAGGATGTCGTGACGACCGACGGCGACGACTTCCTGGTCGAGGGTTTCCTCGGCGGACACGTCGACGACTTCTACATTACCGGTTCCATCACCGATGTCGACACGACCGCTGACCTGACTGCGACGGTTAACGGCCACGAGTTCGACCTCAGCGAACTGGAAGGGGTCGGCTCCTGGGACGGCGACGACGATGCCGAAACGTCGGACCTTCCCCACGCGATTGTCATCGACGGCGCGGAGGCAGCTGGCACGACCGACTACTCGCTCTCAGTCAGTGATGAGATTGTCCAGTCCGAATACAGCGGGGCGACGATCGATGACGGCGACAAGGTCGAAGGGACCACTGCCAGTGGCACCGTCGACGACGGTCTCGACGCCTACCGGTTCAGCGGCGAGATCACCGATTTCTGGCTTGCCGGCGAAGCCGACGTAACCCTCGAGTACAACGCTGATAACTGATTCCGTCGACCAACACCGTTCATTTCGAAAAGCGTGTGAGGAGAACTGGCGGTTGGCTCGGTGTTCGCCACGGCTCATCGCCGAAAGCACGGAGTAAGCCGACCATGCCGACAGTCGTGTCGTTACCCGATCAGATGACTCGAAGTCTCCTACAGGGTACGAGTAACGGCTTCGTGACATGTCACTGGCTGACTGTCCAGTAAACCGTAAACTCTCAACGTTCAAGAGTGACCTGCCCACCCAACACCGGGTGGGTGGATGTCACGAGAGTTGCCCGACCGAATCTCTCGCCAGCGCTGCGTCGACCATCGCCTCGAGATCGTCGACGTCGACGATGAGGTCGCTCTCGTTCGTCTCACAGCCGATGTAGCCGTACCAGCCGTCGACCTGCTTTGTGAGCATGTAGTAGATCCCGTTGACGCGGTTGATCGGCATCAGTTCGACAACCGAGACATTGTCTGCGTAGATGAGATCCGTCAACCCGGCTCCGTGTGGCGTCACGATACAGTCGGCCTGGGCGAACAGGGCGATGGTCTCCTTGACCGCCATCGATGAGAGTTCGTACCGTTCGAAGCCAGCGTGCTCGAGTCGCTTGAACGCGTCTCGTTCGTTTCGAACGCGGCGGCTGGTCGCGTCGTTTCGGCTGATATAGACACGGTCAGAGAAGCGGCTGGTGTCGACGGCACGAAGCGCTTGCTCGCGAAGTGACTCCCGGAGCCACTGATGTGAGAATGGGGACGGACTGGGTGGGTTGATTTCGCGTCGCATCGCGGGAACGACAAGCCGATCGACCTGACAGTACGTGGCGTCCCACCGAATCAGATCGTCGCTGTCGTAGCCGAGTAACTCGAGCGTCTCTAGCTGATAACTGTTGAGATCGGGACCGACGATCAGCTTCGGTGTTCGACCCGTTTCGGCGGTGTACTGCTCGACGCCTTCGAGTCGCGTCAGCGTTTCTGCGACCCAGTGGAAGTAGCCGCCGTCCCAGCTATTGTGGAGTAGGACTGCTTCGTCGATATCTTCTCGCCGGCCGTTCCCGGTCGCGATCCGTTTTGGCGACTCCCGGACTGAGTTGATGACATTAAGCGTCTGTACGTTCGGACTCACGGAAGCGTCGGCGACGTACCCAGACTCAGTCACCGCAAGCGGTGGCGAGCCGACGAGATGGGCATCGTGGACGACGCCGACAAACGGTTTGGAGACCGTATACCGTCCTCGCCACCGATCCATGCCCGGAATCTTGCCGGCGTAGCCGTCAGGCTCAGAAACGGTGACCGATTCCGGGTGCCCGTATTCAATGAGTGTATCGTTTTCGACGAACTGATCGTACAGTTCGGCTCTTGTCACCCGGTTTCGGTCTAGCGTCGTGAGCGCGACCGCGCATGCGAACCCTCGACTCTCGACGGTTTTTGTGAGCGTCTCGAGACTCATTATCACTGCCTCCACGTATTGGTATTTGAGTATGTGTGTGTTTACTGATCTTTTTTGTCGAGCTGACAGAATAACAAATCAAGAGCGAGGCCCCTTCTCGAACCGCATTGTCCGCCGATTGTCGGATAGGTGATAGCTGTTCCGTGGAAGAAATCGCATAACAATACGTGGCGGGAAGGAGGTGTCGGACACTGGAGCAATTGATGTCTGCCACGAATCAATACACCAAGACGGACCGCGCGTTCGTGCTTGGAATCGACGGCGTTCCCTGGGATCGCATCCACCGGTGGATCGAAGCAGGAGAGTTACCGAATTTCAAGACGCTCGCCGACGAGGGGGTCGGCACGCCGCTACGGAGCACGACACCGCCGACCACGCCCACTGCCTGGCCGTCGATTGCCACTGGCGTTTGGCCTGACAAACACGGCATCTACGGGTTTCAGAAACTGAACAAGGACTACACCCAGCAGATGAACACGAGCGCCGATCGCACGCAGCCGGCACTGTGGGACCTGCTTTCGCCGTCGCTCGTAGGAAACGTCCCGATGACATTTCCCGCAAGCAGCATCGACGGTACGATGGTTTCGGGAATGATTTCCCCGAAAATCAACCGCCGGGCGACGCATCCACCCGAGTTTGCGTCGGAAATCGATACTCACATTCCCAACTACGAAATCGGGCTGAACTGGCAGCAGTACTCTGGCGAGGAAACGCGGTTCAGGGACGATCTTACGTCGCTCGTCGACGCTCGCCGGGCGCTGATGAATCGACTGATGGAGACCGATGACTGGCGACTGTTTTTCTTCGTCTACACTGCACCTGACCGACTCCAGCATCTCATCTGGGACGATGACGTCATGCTTGAACATTACAGACAACTTGACGACATTCTCGGTGAGGTCATCGAGTATACAGATCAGAAGGGGGCGAACTTGTTTGTCGTCTCTGACCACGGGTTTGGACCGATCTCGAAGTTTGTTAATCTCAGTGCAGTTCTGGAAAACGAGGGGTATCTATCGCAGACGGAACGGACGGCAACGCGGGGATCACTCGACAAACTTGGAATTACGAAATCGACAATTCTGGGGACAATACGGAAGCTCGGGATCGACGATGGGCACGTCGTCGACACCCTTCCAAAACCTCTCGTCGATCGCTTTGCGACGCAGGTTCCCGGCGATCACGGTCTGTACGACGTCGATTTCTCGGAGACGGTCGCGTTCGCACACGGACCAAGTCACGTCTACATCAACGACACAGAGCGGTTCGAAGAGGGCATCGTGTCGCCAGCTGAGGTCCCGTCGATCAAACGGGAGCTGATGTCGATTTTCTCGGCAGTCACCGATCCAGAGACGGGAGAGACAGTACTGACAGTCTCTGACGGCGACGAACTCTTTCCGACAGACACCTACTCCCCTGATATCGTCGCCGTCGGACAGGACGGCTATGAGGAGAAGACAAAGCTTGCCAACGACGTTTTCGAACCCGCTGGCGCGAAAGCAGCCAGTCACCGGAGCGAGGGGGTCTTTTTTGCTCGTGGACCGAGCGTCAAGTCTCGTGAACTCAACTCGATCCCGGACCTGTCTGTCGTGGACGTCGCTCCGACGATACTCCACAGTGTCGGCGAACCTATCCCGGAAACCGTCGACGGCGAGGTCAGCACTGCGTGTCTCGCCGCTAACAACGCGCCAACTATGCGTGCGGTTAGCCAGTCAGCGGTCGACGACGCGGACGCCGAGCAGACCGAGGATTTCGACGACGTTGAGGACCGACTTCGCGGACTCGGCTACATGGAGTAGCCTGCTCGAGGCATTCGAACTGCGCTACGGTACCGTTCGTAAGCGAACGACACGATCGGGTCACAACACCGACCAGCGACGCTTGTTTTTGGCTTGCGGTCGCGGCGTGGACGGAGCGGTATCGATGTCCGGTTTTGATATGTTATATAAATTTGTCAGCTATCGTGTTGAGCCCGTTCGAGCGCTACTGTCGCGGCATTGCTGTGAACGAGCTGGGACCTGAACGCGCTGACTCGCCGTCGGTACATCGTCATCGGAAAAGCAGCAGTAGATGGTCCGTGAGCAGACGAATCTTGGACGACCGAAGCGACTCGCCTCCGACACTGACGACGGCTTTGAAGCGGGTTCTTACTTCAACGAACCTGAAATTTTCTGATACGCCGACTTCGCCAGCGTCATCTCGAGCCCCGACGACTCGACGACATAGTACGGCCGCAACTCGCCGTTGAACTTCCCTTTGTACTCACAGAGGCGCTCGGTGTTCGCCCCGACGAGATCGTAGCCAGTCACCGACTCGAGGTCGGGATCGGTGACGATGTCCTCCAAAATAGCGCGATGAAGCAGGTTGTTGACGCTGACGTGTTCGTAGGAGGCGGTGACGCCGCCTTGCCAGTAGTAGGCCAGGTCGGGCGAGAACAGCGTGATGATTCCGCTTTTGTACGTCCCATCGGGGGTTCGGGCCGCGTACACGCGCCATCGATCGTCGTCCAGACTCGAGAGCAGGTCACGGAGGAACAGCCGCGACATCGGGGCGGTGTCGTCGTATTCTTCGTACTGGTCGACGACGTCGTCGTAGATTCGGAGCGCGGTGTCGATGCCTTCGGTGCCGATCGTCAGATCGAGCTCGTCGTACCGGCGCATCTCGTTTCGAAGGCTCTTGCTGAACCCGCTCATCGCGTCATCGAGGTCGGCACAATCCTCGAGGTTGACGACGTACGTAAACTCGGGCTCTATCGAGAACTCGTTCCAGCCGTACGGCCGGGGGTCGGGATACTCGAGCGGGCAGGTCATCCGAAAGAGCGTCGACCGCTTGTCGACCTCGAGGTCATCGGCGACCGCGTTGGCTAACTCGCTGTTGATTCGTTCCCACTTGCGCTGTTTCGGACTATTGGGGTTGATGATCGGACCCAGTCGGGGGACGCCGAACGAGAGCGGTGGTGAAAACACCGTTCGGCCGACCGGTCTCTCGTCGACGAACACCGGCAACAGGCCGACGATCTGTTGGCCCTTGGCCGTCCCGTAAAGTCGCAGTTCGGCGTCGACGTGGGCGTCGAGGACAGCGAGTGCGTCCGGGTCGTGAAACAGTTCGTACCCCGACCGCGGTAACGCCTCGCCCCACTCCTCGAGCGTCAGTCGTTCAGTCTCCATGTGGGTCATCGTGCGGTGACTATTCGTTTTGTTATCGCGTTGTTACCGCGCGTAACGGCGGCTGTAACCGCGTCTCGATGGCGACCGAATCACTCACGACCGGCCGTCGGCGCCGCTGGGGCCGGTCACGCCTCGAGTGTCGTCAGAATGCGACGCCAGTCCTCGCCTGCTCGAGCCAGCGAGAACGAGCACCGAACGTCGGTCGCGTTCGCCGCGAGCGCGTCGCGCTCGTCGGGAGCGTCCAGACACCGAGCCATCGCGGCCGCGAACATCGTCGGCTCCCGATCGGTGACGACGAGGCCGTTGTGGCCGTCGACGACGACGTCCGGGATCGACCCGACCGGCGGCACCACGGGTGCGAGTCCGGTCGCCATCGCCTCGAGCATCACCAGCGGCAACGCGTCGCGACTCGAGGTGAGAACGAACGCCGTAGCGCGGTGGTAGTAAGCGAGTGGATCATCAACCCAGCCGACGAGATCGATTCGATCGCCAACTCCCAAGCGATTGATCTCCTCGACGACGTCGTCTCGGAGCGCTCCGTCGCCGACCATCGCTGCCCGGAACTCCCGGCCGGTTGCGTCGAGTTCGGCGACTGCGCGGACGAACCGTACCGGGTCTTTTTCTTCGCTGAAGCGGCCGACCCAGACGAACTCGTAGTCAGGCTCGACGTCATCCGTGGGCGGTCGGTAGGTCTCGATGTCGATCGCGTTGGTCAAGATTTCGATTCGGGTGGGTGCGACACCACAGCCGACGAGGCGCTCGGTGTGATCAGTTCCGGGAACAGAGACCGCGTCGAACCGCCTGAACGCCCACCGGGGGCCAGCACCGTACCACTGCTGTGCGTGATGGTCGAGGTCGATGCCGATGATTCCGAGGTGGGCCGGATAGCCGTAGAGCGCTTTCAGGATCAGCGCGTAGATCCCGTAGGGAACGAGTGAGATCGACGCGACCGCGTCGTACTCGTTGCGATACCCCTCGTAGAGGGCGAGGAAAAACAGGAGGACGACTCGAACGATCCGTGGGCCGACGTCCGGTACCGGAACGGCGGTTGCGCCGTCGATATCGGTGTCAGGATCGAGACAGACGAGCGTCGTTTCGCCGGCGACGTCCGCGAGTGGCCCGTAGTGGCGCTCGTTTTTGTGCGCCAGGCCCGTGATGACGAGGACGCGCATCTCCTCGGGACTGGAGCCGACCGTGGTGTGTGTCCCCTGGTGCTGGTCCCGATCGGCAGTCGCTCGAGTGCGACGCCCTTCGTCGTCAGCCGGCGCTGGCTCGAGGGTATCCGCCTCGTCCGTTGCTGTTGACTCAGTTGCGGGCTGGCTCATGAGTGCAGCGACGCCCGTTTGCGTTCAGTTTCCACACCTGATGGTGCCCGTTCTTCGGCCGCCAGCAGGAACTCGGACAGCGCATACGACATCCACCCTTGACACCACCGCATCAACGTCACTCGCTTCGTGTGGTGGCGATACTTGCGGTAGTAGAACTGTCCTTCGTTGACCTGCAGATTCGCAAGCACCCATCGGAGGATTCGCTCGGCGAACTCGAGGTCGCCTTCGTTCACAAAGACGAGCATTCCCTGCGTGCTGGCGTGGATATCGCGCGGATAGGCGTTTTCCTCGTCGAAGTTCGGCGCGCCGTCGAGTTCGAACAGGTCGGTTCGGTAGAACTCGAGTGCGTCCGCGAGCGTCTCCGCGTATCGGTCTGCGTCGACGACGTCACGGTACCGCTGGAACGACTCGATGACGAACCCATTGTGGTGGCTGTCCATCGAGAGGTGTGACGCTGACGCCGGGAGTCGGTACGGCCACCCACCGATGTCGGTCTGGTTGGCTGCGATATGATCGAGGATCTTCGTTGCCCGCTCGCGGAGGTCCTCGTCACCGAAATGCTCATAGAGGTCGACGAGCATCCCTGCCCCCAGTGCGGCCGCGTTGACGGTGTAGGAGTCCTCTGGATGGTTCATGTGGTAGTTGATTTTTGCGCCTTCATCGACCTCTCGATAGTTCAGATCCTCGACCAGGAACGACGTCGCCGTCCTGGCGATGTCAGCGTACTCGTCACCGAGCCCGCGCTCTGTGGCTCGTAAGAGCGCCTTGACCGCGTACGCAGTCGAGACGATATCCGGATCGCTTGGAACCCCTTTCGTATGGAAGTGCTGAATTTCGTGTCGATGGCCGCCACAGAAGCCGCTGTACCCCGTTATCTGTTCCTCGATGAGCCACTCGGCAAGTCGGTCGGCTTCAGCGATCGGATCGAACGCGAGCTGGTCTTGCTCGTTCCGGCGACATGCGAGTTCGTAATAGTTGAGATTCGCCATCGCAAACAACGCTACCCCCTTGTAGTTTCGCCGGTGTTCGACGCGGAGGAGTGGCCTGATGTCGACCGGCGTGCGTTTGACGACTTCCTGGACGACCAGATTGAGAACGCGATTTTCGAACGGCAACGCCTGCAGGAGCTGACTGCTCATCCCGTCTCCGTAATCTGGCCCAGCGTAGTCCCGACGACGGGCGTATGCGAGGGTCGAATCGAGAACCGAGACGTAGTAGTCGTCGTCTCGAGAAGACCAGGACGACGCGGCCTGTCCGTCTGGCTCGGGAGAAGTTCGTGACTGCATTGATGGCATTCTCAGAACATATTCACATTATTATACACCCGCTACCGATGTCTCGATCGAGACAGGGATCGACTGTCCATGATCCGGTTCTCCATTACATTCTGTACGAGCTAGATAACAAACCCATCTGCTGGAAAAGGAGTCACTCATGCGAGGGTGCTATTCAGCATGAACTACCTGTTTTTTACAAACACGCCTGCACACGTCCACCTGTACAAACACGCCATCCAGCGGCTGCGAGACCGTGGCCACGAGGTGCTCGTTCTCGCCCGGGATTACACCTGCACGACCGACTTGCTCGAGTGGTACGAGCTTCCGTACGTGGTCTATGGCGCCTGTGGGACGTCGAAAGGCTCGCTCCTGAGTCGGCTGCCAGCCCACTACACCCGTGCAATTACGCACGCTCGACGGTTCGATCCGGACCTCGTGTTTGGAATGGGGGGCTATGCAGCCCACACTGGTGCAGTGACGCGAACGCCGACGGTGTTGCTGATCGACTCTGAGCCAGCGTCGTTCGATCACACGATCTCGACACCGTTTGCTCGCTCCATTCTCACACCGAATACGTTCCGGAAGGACCTGGGTGCGAATCACTACGTGTTCACCGGATTCAAAGAGTGTGCGTACCTTCATCCGGAGACCTACGAGTCCGACCAATCGATTCGAGATCGACTCGACCTCGAGACTGACGAGCCCTACGCCATCCTTCGGCTCAATGCCTTTGGCTCACAACACGACGTCGGAAAACGAGGTATCACGGACGACGACTACCGTCGTCTCGTCGACCACCTCGGTGATGACGTGACGGTTCTCGTCTCCGACGAAAGCGGTGACGCCGACCTCGAAGGGCTTTCGGCCCGATCGTTCGACCTCCACCCCGCGTTGATGCACGATGCGCTCGCCGAGGCCGAACTGCTCGTTGCCGACACGCAGACGATGGTGACCGAAGCGGCACTGCTCGGAACGCCGGCGATCCGATCGAACTCGTTCGTCGGCGCCGACGATATGGGCAACTTCGTCGAACTCGAGAATCAGGGGCTGATCTACAACGTCGCGTCGGCAGATGCGATCATCGAACGGGCGATGCCACTGCTCGAAGCCACTGATACCGACGAGAAGTGGCAGCGACGGCGCAACGCGCTTCTTGCTGATAAGGTCAATCTCACCGACGTCATCGTTGACGTCGCGATCAACGAAGGCCACGTCGATGACCTCGAGGCGCTCCAGCAGTTCGGACAGACACCGGAGCCCGAACCCGCGAAATCCGTTGGTATCGGCGGCGACTGAGACGGGCTGCTGTCTCGATGGGGTGGTGCACCCGCAGAGTGGGTTTCGGGTGCACCAAAACTGTCGTAACAACTGAACCGATTGACACACCCATCGCACTGTCCGCGGTTCTCGATCGATTTCTCGCTCACAGGTCGTTCCTCCCCGTTCGGTGACTGGTTTTTGTTTTGACTCGATATCGACGCGAGCGAGATACTCGAGGCGTTCATCTCGTCTCCATCCCGAATACGGCGACGAACCGCTGAGATGACGTCCTCGCAGTGTCCACCGATCGCGTCTCAGAGCGACGCTGAGTCGGTCGTCCCGTCTCTCGAGCGAGCGTTCCAGACCGACTTCACAACGAACAAAAAACTGCGTCTCCAGACACGACGCTGCTGGCTTACCGATCGCGGCCCCGAACTGCCCACAGGGCAGCAAGCAGCGCGATCACCGCAGCGGCGATTCCGGCTTCGAAGCCGGGGATCGCCGACTCAGACGCCGGTTGTTGGGTGACAGTTACCCCCTCGAGCGAAGACACCTCAGCGGTGAACTGATATGCCGACCCCGATTCGCTGGTCACTGCCGTCTCGGATTCGACCCAGTCTCCACCGTCGGCCTCGTAGAGTGTGATGTCCTCGGGACTGAGCCCCTGCTGCTCGAGGTACTCTGCTTCAACGCTGAACGTGATCGTCGCCGAAGTGTCCTGTGTGGACTCGCCACTCATCGTCAGATACGATAGCGATTCGACATCATCGGGTGCGTCTGGCAAGCCGTCGGGCTGTCGGTCTTCGAACGTGATCGACCCACTGTCCTCGACGCCGGTCAGTTCGACCGTCTCGAACGTGACGTTAGCATCGGTTCCAGCCGTCGGCTGCAGCGCGATTCGGTCGTCGACCGACGCACCCTGGATGTTCGCGGTCGTTCCGTCGTCAGTTCGGTCGTACGAGACCGATGGGGTGTCACACGTCCCGGTCCGGATCGTTACTGGCTCCTCGAGCGATGGAAGCGCCGTGCGGTCGGGATCGTCAGCATCGCCGGAGAGCACTTCCCAGTCTTCGATCTCACCGTCGCCGTGGAACTCGGGATCGTACAGATCCTCGTTGTCGTAGTGTTCTGCGTCCTCGTTGAACGCTGGCTGAATCGTCACCGCGAACTCGTCGTTGAGGCCGCCCTGAATTGCACCGCCATCGGTTCTGGCCTCGCTCCAGATCCAGGACGCGGAGGCCCAGCCGTCGCCGCTATCCCATGTTGCCATGTTCGTTTCACCGTCGTAGAGGTCGTCCTGGACGACCCATTCTGCCTCGGATGGCAGGCCAGCGATATCGAACGTGACGGCGCCGCCCTCGGTATCGCCATCGACCTGATCGTGGACCATGACGAGGCTCAGCCCGTCAGTTCCCTCGTGCAAGAAGAGAATACTCGTATCGTCTTCCTGGAGGTGTTCGGTGCCGTAGGAGCTGTACATTCGATCCACGTCCTCTGGATGTGTTTCGTGGTTTCGGTAGTCGTAGAACGACTCGACCGTGCCGTTGGTCGACAGCGGTTCAATTGGGTAACAAGAATCGCCCTGCTCGACGACGTAGCTGTCAGTTGGTGTGCTCGCCGTCGTATCTGTATTTGCGCCAGAAAGCTGCACGAAACCGCCGACACCGCTGAGGACGAGGAGTAACGCGACGGCGACAGCAGCCAGTGAATTCGTGTTCATTGTTGTCCTCCAACACGTTCCGTGTGAACTGTCTCCGGTGTTCTGTCGACCGAGCGTTCTGTCGTCTGCGCGTGTGGTGCTTGCTCACTTTCACACTCGAGTTCGTTACAGAACGCGCCAGGTGAGCCGACCCATGCACCGAGCTCCTGGGCTCGGTGGACCAGCCAGCGATAGAGTTTGCGGTGGCCGGGGAACTCCTGTTCGTTGAAATAGCGTGGATGCCAGAGAACGGTCATGACGGCGTCGTTTTCCGCGGCTTCTGTCAGCAACTGTTCACAGGTCCGGCGGGCTTCCTCGAAGCTGGTTCCTGGATCCGGAAGCGCCTGGTCCATGATCGTCAATGGGAAGACGAGAAATTCGTCGTCGAACGGTCGGAGTGGGCGGTAGCTGCCGTGGAAGCCACACTCTGTTGTCGAGCCGAGACTCGTGTCGTAGTCGAGACCGATCTCGCGATGGTGGCGCCACGTGTCGGGGACTGTGAGCCGAAGGTGGTGCTGTCGACCACCGGTAACGGGCCTGCCGAGCACGTTCTCGAGGGCATGTTTCTCCTCGCGCAGCCGGTCTGGATCGTCTGGCGAGTGATAGGAGCCGTGGAGCCCGACCTCCCAGCCGCCAGCATCGAGTGCTTGGATGATGCTGGCGATTTCATTGGCAGTGATATCGTATCGACCGAGGTGTTGTACCCAGTTCGACGGCGACAGCCAGTCGCTGGCTGGGCGGTCGGTTAATAAGTGCTGTTCGTTCAGAAAGTAAAACGCGGAGCGGACGCCCAGTTCTGCCTCGAGTTGCATGATCTCGCCGAACTGCCAGTACGGGTTCGACGAGGAGAGCGCCGTCCGGAGGTGGTACTCGGGTCGCTCCTGGGTTGCGTAGTACAGCGATCGGAGTCCCTTGTACGGCCGATCAACGTCGTGAGTCAGACACAGCCCGAATTCGGCGTCTCCGGGGAGCGCGTCGACGCGTGAGAGCTGTAGCTCCGAACTCTCGTCCTCGGATGGCGGCATCACGTTTCGTCCACGGCCGTCGATTACTGGGCTCGAGTCAGGGTGCCAACTCGAGCGGTCCGCCTCGCTGCTCATTCGTTCACCCACCGGTCGGTCCCGGTCGTATCGAATGCGACGCCGCCGACAGCAGGGTCGTTCGACACCACGTCTCGTTGCCGCGACCCCGCGGCCGGTTCCGACGGATTCCGTCGGGCAGCTCTTGAGAGCCGATCGATCCGAATCGTGTCACTCATTACATCTTCAGTATCACTGGAACGAATACGATAGTAAACGACGACATTATGGATTTATTGGATGTCCATAACTGCGGACTGGTGGCCGTTTCAGCTCATCGAACAGTGTGCCTCGAGTCGCCTCGAACGCTACTCTCGTCGCTCAGAGCGCCGTTCAGACCGATTACGACTCGGGAGCGTCCCGATGATGAGTCGTTTGCCGGCCAGCACACACTCTCGCAGAACGGGGGCACCGTCTGCGAGCCAGACGAGGGCTGCGACCATCACGAGCCCGAGTTGGAGCCACATATACGTCGATAGCTCGCCCGCCAGCAGGTCCTGCTGGTACCGAGTAAACAGCCGCGTGAACTCGTTGAGAAATCCGTGGCTGTGGTCGTTTGATCCGACCGTTTCGACTGGCCAAAGCAGCACCTCGATGTTTATCTGTCCGCCCCGGAGATAGCCATCGAGCACGTCCGATGGGGGGTGAAGCAGGTAGCCGAGACCGAACGCAACCCCTGCTGGTGTCCGACCGACCGACCGAGCCAGAAGCCCGACCACGATCGCAAGCGGGACTGCAAAGAAGATCGAATGCCCGAGCGCATACCCCGTCTGGAACACGCCGAACTCCCAAGCGAGCGGTTTATCGATGAGATCTGGGAGGACCGAGGCGAACACGGCTGCAAACGCCGCAAGGGCGGTCGGCGGCTCTCGATAATAAAGCCGACTGAACAGTGAGTAGGCGAGATAGCCGACGATCGCATGCTCCCATGGCCACATCAGGGGAAGGCAGCCGCTTCGACGGGTTAGTTATGGGCGTTGTAACCGCTGACCTCCTCGAGAGTCGTCAGGGTGTCGGTCAGTCAGCGCAGTCAACCTGTTGTTCGAGCTGACTCACGATCCGAACCGCTGCGTTTCCACTCCCATAGAGGTCGGGCTTTGCCGGCGGATCGGCGGCGGCCCGAACGGCGTCGACGATCTGTTCTGTCTCTGCGCCAACGAGTGTGTTCCATCCTGCGTCGATCGTCTCGATCCACTCCGTCGTTTCGCGGAGGGTCACACAGGGCGTATCCAGATAGAACGCCTCTTTCTGAACGCCACCGGAGTCCGTTGCGACGCAGGCGGCCCCTTCCACGAGTTTGATGAACTGCCCGTAGTTGACGGGATCGATCATGCGGGTTGCGGCTGCTGCTCGTTCCCAAAGTCCGTACTCGTTCAGTGCGGCAACCGTCCGCGGATGTGCGGGGAAGATGACCGGAACGCTGAGCTGTTCGAACGCGTCGATGATCGCTGCAAGCCGATCTCGGGTGTCCGTGTTCTTGGCGCGGTGGACCGTCGCGAGCACGTACTCGTCGGGAACGGTGAATTCGTCGAACTCGGTCCCACAGACCTCGTCTCGAATCTGCAAGAGCGTATCGTACATAACGTCCCCCGAGACGAACACACCCTCGGTAATCCCTTCCTGCTCGAGGGTGTCCTTTGCGTGGGTACCTGGCGCAAAGAGGAGGTCCGAGCAGTGGTCAGTAATCCGTCGATTGACTTCTTCGGGCATTGACCAATCGTGTGATCGTAACCCGGCTTCGACATGGGCAAGCGTCGGTGACGACTTTGCTGCGACGAGCGCGCCCGCGAGTGTTGAGTTGGTATCCCCGTAGACGAGCACGACATCTGGCGACTCGTCGTCGACGATCTGTTCTAACTCGGTCATCATTGCCGCGGTCTGTCGGGCGTGGGTGTCAGAGCCGATTCCGAGATGGAAATCAGGCTCTGGAAGGGCAAGTTCGTCGAAAAACACCTCGGAGAGTTCGGCATCGTAGTGCTGGCCGGTGTGGACCATGATCTCTTTGTGGTCGTCTTGGAGCTGCTGGGAGACGGCAGCAGCCTTGACGAACTGTGGTCTGGCACCGACGACCGACAGGACGTCCATCAGCTTGCCACCTCATTCGATCGTTCGGCCTCTATTTCGGTGGTGAGTTTCTCATCCGTCGGCGTCCTGTACGGCTTGTTCTCGCGTTCCTCGCTGGATGCTGCCCTCGAGGTATAGCGGCGTCTTTGCCGGCTGTGTCCGAGCGAACGGTTGTTGTGACTGTGACTTCGATCCATGCGCTATTTGACCGTCTAAGCCCGCTACAGACACGCTATTAGTAAATAATCGTATAACTGAAACTCTGTCTCCGAATAGAAAGTAGCAGACTGATAATTCTGCAACCGAGCTAATTGCTGTCCGTGAATACTGGAACAACGTCTCCCTGCTACGGGCAGCGCGATCGCTCCGATTTTTCGCAGCCGGACTGGTAACCGCCTCGCTGCTCTCTTGGACTCGGTTCTACAGGGCCACGTGCCTCGAGATCACAAGCGACTCCGTCTCTCGAACGATGTGGTCTCGAGGCGGTTCACGAATGCGTGTTAGCGAACACTGCTGTAAAAATCAAGACGCGGGCTGTTGTTCATGGAGTGCGGAATATCGGGTCGAGATACCGTTTCGGTCTTGAACCGAGTCGACGTGTCTGCCGAACCCATGTCCTCGCCGTTGATACGTCGTCATCACGCTCGATAGACACGGTCGTGGAGGGTTCGGACCGTTCGGAACGGCTGTTCGCGGGTGACGAGGAGACGGTGGAGCCGATAAGCGCAAGGACACCAACCGCTGCGCTTGCGATGCCAAACAGGGTCTTGTATCGTTTCATTGGCGTCATCTCGTGGTCGTATGCTCGAGAACGCCGTTTTCGCGCATCCAGGATGGGTGAGCACGTTCGGCGGCTCAGCATACGTATGAAAAGCTGACATCGTCTGGATGTTTAATTATAGGCACGGTTACATCTGGAGGAGACCGCTTACCCGTCGGTTGATGCTGTGCCGTCGAAGCGCTCGTTGTGTGTCACTGCACACCGCATCGAACCGACACCGTGTGACAGGTCACAATCGTTTTGACTGTCAGTATCCCAAGCGTACAACTCTTCGTCGGCGTCCGTCCACCTGTTTAGCAATACCGTACTGCCGCCACAGCGATGTGCTCCGACGTAATCGGAGTCGTCAGTCACGTCCACAGGACGATCGGACACTGTCGCGCTGTTTCAGACCATTTCAGCTGGCCCTTATTCCATGTAGCCGAGTCCCTTCAGTCGGTCTTCGACGTCGGTGAAGTCGTCGTCGACCTCCTCGTCGTGATCCGTCTGCGACACGCCGGTTCGTTTGACCTTGGTTCCTGCAGGCGTGCTGTCTTCGTCGAAAGCGTCGAACAGCACCCGCCCGTCGGCGTTTTTCGGGACCGGTTCGCCGATGCCGTGGAGCAGGGTCGGAGCGATGTCGACGACGCGTGCACCGCGAAGCACTGCGTTGGCGTCGATTGAAGGACCACGGCAGAGCACGATCCCCTCCTTGAGGTGGCTTGCAGCGTACGTCCCGGTGTCGCCGGTTGGCTCGCCGGTGAGTGCGTTGCGTGCCTCGTAGACGCCGTGGCCGTTGACGACCAAATCCGGCGACCCATCGTCAGTGGGAAACAGTTCGTCGCCGTCGAAGACGTCGAGCATCGGCTGGCCGTCGTCGTCGGTAACCGATTCGAACAGGTCAGTCAGTTCGTCTTTGATCGCTGGAATCTGGCTCGGATCGACGACACCACTGTCAAACCGTTCTGTATCGTTGATATAACAGCAGCCAGCACCGTGGACGAACGCGACGGTGCGATCGTAGTCGACGTCGTACAGCGCGTGATCGCCTGGAATCTGTTCGGCGACGCTATCGACGAGCGCTCGAGGGAGCGTCGAGACGATCATCTCTTCGGAGATCCCAATTCGATCGAGTGCGTCCGTGATCCGATCCCGCGAGATGCCCAGGCTCGCGAGTGCGCCGCGGGTGCCATCGTCTTCTTCCCTGAACAGATACCCCTCCCGCTCGAGATAGTGGTTGACGTACACCAACTCTTCGATCGGGCCGAATCCATGGTCGGAGACGACGTAGAGGTCGGCATCGTGACGATCCGTATACTCCATCACCTCGCCCAGGATCTCATCGAGTTGCTTGTAGTGGTTGAGGATTCGGTCTTTGTCCCAGATGAGATGCTGGAATCGGTCGGGAGCGGTGTAAACGAAAAAGAACAGCCCCCAGTCGTCGCCGGCTTCGTCCATCTGAAGCTGCATGAGTTTGCGACGATTCGCGAGCATGTCGTCGACGGCCAGCTCGAACTCGTCGAGACGATCGGCGTAGTCGGGGTAATCGAGGCTGATCTCGTAGTTGGGTATCTGTGACTCGATTGCGGACTTGAGTTCGGGCGGATGGGTGTACTCCTTTTCAGTCGATGGCGTCATCATCCCCGTTACCATCGTGCCGTCGATCTCTTGCGCTGGATACGTCATCGGGACGTTCCCGACGTGGGCGGGCGTGACCTGCTCCCAGAGCGCCGGCTGCTTGATATCGTGACTCGTGTACATCTCGTGGGAGTACCCCGACGAGAGGTTCTGGAAGCCATAACAGCCATGCTTATCGGGCCAGACACCCGTCGCGATCGAGGGCCATGCCAGTGGCGTCGTCGCGGGTTGGGTACTCTCAAGGGTTCCGGATGCGCCCTCGTCGCGCATTCGAGCGAAGTTCGGGAGTTTCCCCTCCTCGCTCCATTGTTCGATGAGTCTCCACGGTACGCCGTCGAATCCGAGCACAAATGCTCGCTCGGCTGTCGAAGAGGACCTGCTCATGATTGGTTATTGAGACGTCAGCGACGTCTGCTGTCCTGCAGATGACGAGATGACCGCTTTGTTATGGGGAGATTTCATGACTCTGTGTGCCGGTGAGTGGTCGATTTAGTCGATCTACTGCCGAAATTCACGATATAGTGTACGACGGCCTCCGTCGGTCGTACTGTCGGGCTACATAGGCCGTTACAGAAGCTATCAGTACAGAAAGGTAACCCATAACAAAACCGTCCCTTGGATAGCATCGATCTATGAGCCACATGCGATGGCTGTCCGCTGGTGGTGGACGCCGTGGGTAGCGTCGTTCTGTCACTCGATGCTGAGCTTGGCTGGGGGTTTCACGACCTCGAGGACCCACCGACTGAGCGGGTTGAATCTGGTCGACGCGGCTGGAACGCGATGCTCGAGTTGCTCGAGGAGTTCGACATTCCAGCGACGTGGGCCGTCGTTGGCCACCTCATGCTCGATTCCTGTGACGGCAGACATGCCGAGCATCCAGCCCCCGATGGCTGGTTCGAACGCGAACGCGGCGAGTGGCAGGACCGCGAGGACCTTCGGTTCGGTCCCGACCTCGTCAGCGAGCTCCTCGAATCCGATGTCGACCACGAGTTCGCGAGCCATACGTTCTCTCACGTCCTCTTTGGCCACCCCGAGACGGATCGGGAACTGGCTGTCGCCGAACTCGAGTGCAGTACGGCGATTGCTGAGGAGTGGGGGTGTTCGTTCGAGTCGTTCATTTACCCGCGAAACAAGGTTGGTCACCGGGATGTCCTCGCGGAGTACGGTGTCTCCGCATACCGGGGCTGGACGCCAAACCGGGAGGGTGTCCGTGCCGTGTTCGACTCGATGGTTCGTGATCGTTCGTTGCTGGTCGAGCCCTACATCGATGAATACGGACTCGTGAACGTGCCAGCGTCGCTGTTTCTCTTCGGCTTCGAAGGCTCAGCCCGGAGCATTGCGGAGTCGATCTGGACGGATCCGATGGTTGCGCTGGCTCGCCGCGGCATCGATGAGGCCGCAACCAGTGACGAGACGTTCCACATGTGGCTGCATCCGAACAACCTGACGACCGAACGGGATGACCAGCGCATGCGGGCGATCCTCTCGTATCTCGACCGTCGTCGATCGGAATCTGACCTGACGGTCGAAACGATGGCTGACGTGGCACAACGGGTTCGGTACTCACGCGGGATCGATGGAACACCGACCCGTGTCGACACGCAGGCGAAAGCGAGCTGGAACTGATTTTCGCCCCTGATGCCGTCGGTTTCGGCACACGGGCGCTGCTTGACCGATCGGAGTGTCCAGACGCTGTCTTTCGGTCTGTTGGACCGTATGGGACCAGTCCACACAGCAAATGTACGAAGGGACGTGCTACACTTGTGGATATGAAAGCGATAACAAAGCCCGCTCCCGGTCCGTTCTGGAGCAGATGCCACCAACACTTCTCGGCCGATGGACCGACTCGAGTGCGCTCTCCGTTGGCGTACTCGGGGTCGGGAATATCGGCATGGTTCACCTGAAATCGGCAGTTGCGATGCCGGACGTCGACGTCGTCGCGGCTGCTGATGCGCTCCCGGCGAATCGTGACCGGGCCGAACGCGCTGGTGTGGCCCGAACGTACGACGATTACACGACGCTGCTCGATGCAGAGGATCTCGATGCGGCAGTGGTCGCGTTGCCTCCGTTTCTCCACGCTGACGCTGTCGAGCGTGCCGCCGAGGCTGGTGTCGACGTTTTCGTCGAGAAACCGCTTGCCCGCTCGACTGACGAAGCCGACGAGATGCTCGAGACGGCTCGCGAGGCGGGTATCGCCGTCGGCGTCGACCACACGCTTCGCTACCAGCCTGACATGGCGGGTGTCAAGGCTGACTACGACGATGGCACTGTCGGCCACGTCCCCTACGCCTCTATTACGCGGCTCAACGACCATCCACTCGGTCGGCCACCCGCAGACGACGCCCCGCCGGAATGGCCGCTTGATCCCGATGCTGCTGGCGGCGGCTCGCTGGTCGAACTCGGTGTCCACTGTTTCGACGTCCTCGAGTGGCTCTTTGGCGACCTCGAGGTTCGGGATGCGACGATGGGCCAGAGTCTGAATATTCCTGCCGAAGACGCTGCGACGGTGTTGCTTCAGGCTCCGGAGACGGGAACGACGATCACGCTCCACTGTGGGACCTACCAGTGGGAACAGCTTCCGGAAGTCAATACGCGATTACGGCTCGAGGGGATCACGGGCACAATAAGCAATCAAGAGCATCTGCCTGAGAACTTCTATGCGAGTGCGGCGACGTCCGCGCTTTCGAACGTTGCGAGCCGTTTTACTGGTAGTGAGCCGGACGTCTTCGGCCCGACGTTCTACCTGCAGGCCCATTACGACGCGCTGGCTGACTTCTGTGACGCCGTTCGTGAGGGCGAGACGCCACCGGTCGATGGCGCCGACGGCCGGCGAACGATCGAACTCGCCGAGACCGCCTACGAACTGGCTGCAGCGGCCGAGGGCGACACGCTCGAGGCGCCGGAGGTGACGCTGTGAACGTTCGCGCCGCCACCGTCGACCTCCCCGAACGACGGGGCGGGTGGACGACCGATATGGACCGACGGCTGGCGACGCTCGAGTCGCCGGTTCGATCCGTCCTCGAGCCGTACGCTGACTCGCTTTCTGACACCGACCGAATCACGCTCGTCCCCGACGCCCACTATCCGTTCCATCCGTCAACAGGGATCGTTACCGACCCCGCCGTCGTCGGCTCGGCCGCAGCCGTGTTGCAGGCTCAGACCGGGGCCGACATCACCGTCGCCGGGGCGACCGACGACAACATCGCGTTCGATCGCGCTGCCAGCTATCTGGGCTATCCGTCCGTCCTCGAGCGGTTCGGTGTCGAACTCGTCGACCTCGCCGACGAGTCCCGACGGGACCGCGTCGTCTCGGTTGCAGACCAGCAGCTCTCGGTGTCTGTCCCGGAGCGACTCCTCGAGAGCACTGTGATCGTCGTCCCGACGCTCCGTCCCACCCGTGACGGTTCCGTCGCGGGCGGGATGCGAACGCTTGCGAGACTCGTCACGAGCGTTGCAGACACTGCTCAGACGGCCGTTGGCGCAACACGGGCCATCGAGCCCGCGTTTACCCTGCTGGATGCGACGACCGCCTACGGCGACGATCCGGTCGCGGCTGACACGCTGTTTGCGGGACCGACACCCCAGATCGATGCCCTCGGCGTCTCACTGTTCGGTCGCTCGCCCGAGACGGATCCGGTGTGCAGACAGACAGTCGGTGACGACGATCCCTCAATCACCGTCGAAAACGTGACGGGTGAATCCGTCGACCTCACGTCACTCCGACGCCGGCTCACTGATGGCGAGTTACCACCGCCGGATGACACCCATCCAGCTGTTTCGACTGCCTACCGACTGTACGCGGCGGTTGCCGGTGACGCCGTCCCACCACAACTGGAGCAACGCCGATGACCGGCCACACTGCAGCCGTCACCGGCGCGACGGGCTTTCTCGGCTCGCGGCTCTGTGAGCGCTTGCTCGAGGACGGGTGGAACGTTCGCGGTCTCAGTCGGCCGACGTCTGATCGTGGCGACCTCGACGGCGTCGACTGGCACGTCGGCGATCTGTTCGATGCCGAGACGCTTCGATCGCTGGTCGACGGTGTCGACGTAGTCTTTCATCTCGCTGGCGTCAGCCTCTGGAACGCCAGCCCCGAGATGGTCGAACGGGTCAACGTCGACGGGACTCGGAACGTCATCGAGGCCTGTCGCGACCGCGGGGCTGGACGGCTCGTCTTTACGAGCACGGCCGGAACACGCCGCCCGCCCGATGAGAAGATGGTCGCGGACGAAACGGACGTTGCGACCCCTGTTGGGGCCTACCAGCGTTCGAAAGCACAGGCCGAGCAACTGGTCGACCAGTATGCCGAGGCCGACGGCGACGCCGTCACCGCTCACCCAACGTCGATCTTCGGCCCCGGTGACGAGGCCTTTACCGCCCAACTGCTGTCGATGGGACTCGAGCCGACGATGCCTGCCTATCTTCCCGGCGGACTGAGCATCGTCGGTGTCTCGGACGTCGTCGATGGCCTGCTCGCGGCTGCTGAACACGGCACGAACGGCGAGCACTACATCCTCGGCGGCGAGAACCTCTCCTACAACCAGGCCGTCTCACGGATCGCCAACGCCGCCGACGGCTCGCCGGCTCGAATCCGCGTTCCGGCGACGGCGATCCACGCCGCCGGGCCAGTTGCCGAAGCCGCGAGCTCTGTCGCTGGCGTTCGGATGTTCCCGTTCGACCGACAGATGGCCCAGCTTGCGACCCAGCGGCTGTTTTACTCCTCGAGGAAAGCCAGCGAAGAACTTGGGTACGAGTACCAGCCACTCGAGGACCATCTCCCCGAGACGATGGACTGGTATCGGTCGGAGCACTAGCCGATCAGTGCGGTTTTACGCACGATCCGCAGACACCCACCCCAGTGTGTCCAGTGTCTTCAGGTGTAGTTGGAGAGTGGGCCGATAGATGGGTATAACGTTGACACAAACCACTAATTATAGCTGCTATTCGGACTAGTCTAGTAGCATTCCAATTAAAATTTTCTATGATCGGAGTTCGTTGAGAGCGGACTACCTCGCTCTACTGGTAGACACTGGACACACTGGGGTGGGGGTGTAGGGTTATTTTGGGGACAGTAGACACACTGGACGCGATGGTTTTATAATAAATGCTGAATATTGTAACATAACGATCATAATGGGATTGTTCCAACCAGATACGGACATCTTCTGTCACCGTGATGCTCTTCGAGAGGATTACCAACCGGATGAGATCGTCGGCCGAGACGAAGAA
This sequence comes from Natronorubrum sp. A-ect3, assembly GCF_041821125.1. NCBI lineage: Archaea > Methanobacteriati > Methanobacteriota > Halobacteria > Halobacteriales > Natrialbaceae > Natronorubrum > Natronorubrum sp. A-ect3. Next base: position 96,790 of record NZ_JBGUBB010000005.1, read on the forward strand.
CTTCAACAATATATCGCTGCTCTCCAGCCTGTGATCAACGGAGATCAACCTGCGAATGTATTCTTGTATGGCAAAGCCGGTGTCGGGAAAACTGCATGTACCCGCTATCTTCTCTCTGAGCTCAAATCAGATGCTGTTGAATACGGTGTTGATCTCACGACTATTCGTACTAACTGTGAAGATTTGAGTACGAGTTATCAGGTTGCAATTCAACTGATTAATGACCTCCGTGGTTCCGAGAATCGATTGAAACCGACTGGGTACCCCCGGCGTCAAGTGAACGAATGGCTCTGGGACGAACTCGACTCTATCGGCGGAACCATCATCATTGTTTTCGACGAAGTAGACCATATTGAGGATGATTCCATTCTGTATCAAATTCCACGAGCGCGAGCGAATGGCAACCTCAAGGAGGCAAAAGTAGGAATCATTGGAATTTCAAATGATTTTAAATTCCGCGAAAGTCTAAGTTCGAAGGTTCAATCCAGTCTCTGTGAGAAAGAACTCCAATTCCCTGCCTACAACGCCAATGAACTTCGAACTATCCTTCGCCAACGTGCTGATACTGCATTTTATGAGGATGTTGTTCCCCGAGAAGTGATTGCAAAGTGCGCAGCATTCGGTGCAAGGGATGCTGGCGACGCTCGCCAGAGTCTGGACTTGCTCATGGAGGCTGGCGACATCGCTGTCGAACAAGATGCTGATCAAGTTACCGAGGCTCACGTCGATGAGGCACGTGCCGCCCTGGAGCGGAGTCGGATTGTCGATGGCGTTGCTGGCCTCACCCAACAAGGTCATCTTGTTTTGTATGCATTAGTCATGTTACATGAAGAAGGTAAAACGCCGACTCGTGCACGTGCTATTCAGGACCGGTATAAAATCGTCTGTGATCGGGCTGCAGTTGATTCACTCGTTCCACGGCGAATGAGAGATCACCTGAATGAGCTCGCAATGTTAGGGATTGCCAGCCGGGTAGAGCGGAATAAAGGTGAGGTCGGCGGACGATATTACGAGTATTCGCTTGATACGAATCCCGATCTGTTACTTGAGGCACTTGATGAGACAGTGGATATGGTTGGGGTGACCGAGTCAATCCGGAAACGGCGTAGTTAGCGTATTTGATGGATGCTAGACATTGGACACGGTGGCGTGTGTTGTGGATCGACCTTACTGCGTACAAAGACACTGGACGTACTGGGGTGTTGTGCAACCGTCTGACCGTAAGACACTGGACACGGTGGGGTCTGGGGTGGGGTAAGGAGACGAAAGCGTGTTTTCGTCAGCAACGTTTGAACGGGTGGTGTCTCTCCGCCACCGCGTTCCAACCGATGATCGTGACACTGTACGCTGATTCCACGTCAGCGATGTCGCTGCATGACTGCGTCGACGGCAGCCGTCATTCGTTTCGGCCGTCCCGCATCCGCAACCCGTTCGTAGACCTCGAGCAACTGCTCCGTGGTTCGTTCGATACTGACCTCGCGGACAGCCTCGCGGCCGTTCGAGCGCTCCTCACGTTGGAGGACGTCGATCAGCCCGTCGATCAGTTCCTCGTCGCTGGTTGCGATTCGCGACGGCTCGACGCCGGCCAGCCGCTCGCTGACGTCGCCGACGTCGGTGGCGACCACGGGTAGATTACAGGCGAGCGCTTCTTTCACCGAGTTCGGCGAGCCCTCGCTGTCGGAGGTCAACAGCAGCGCGTCTGCAGCGTTCATGTAGTCCGATACTGCGTCGTGGTCGACGCCGTGGACCGTCCGGAGCTCGACCGGTCGCTCGAGTAAGTTATCGACCACAGTGACGATCCGCTCGGCTCGTGGGTGGTTCTTGACCGTCCGTTCGGGTGGGTACGGAAAGAGCACCTGGAAGGCGTCGCCGACATCGTCCCAGCCGACGGCTTCGCGGGCTCGAGCCTGCGGTTTCGGCTGGAATCGCTCGAGGTCGACGCCGTCGGGGATCACCTGACAGTCCTGTCCCAGCTCCGTTCGCATCCCTTCGGACATGACGATTACCTCGTCACACAGCGGCGCACACGCGGTGCTGATCGGTTTGACGGGACCGTGAACGTCCGACCCCCACAGCGACAACACGACTGGCGTCTGGCGCTGTGCGACCGCCATCGGTGCCGTCAGCCCGTAGTGGGCGTGGATCAGATCGTACCCGTTGCCTGCCTCGCTGATGACCGATGGGACGGTGCGGAGATAATCGGCCGGACTGCGTGCAGTCTCGGCGTCGACCTCGCCAGCCACCGACAGCGTCGAAAACGAGACGCCTCGATCCTCGAGCGCGGCCATCTGCTGTGTCATGAATGGAGCGTCGGCGTGCGTCGTGAGTGTGAGGACGTGCATCTCGAACTGCCGGAGAGACGGGACGGAACCGTTTTGTTATCCGTGCTGCACGCCGCTGGCACCGCAGTCAATCCGGGAATACCTGTCACAACAGTCTGTTAGTTCCCGATCGGCTGTGAGTTTTCTTCTCGTACACGCACATGTAGTGCACTCGAGATCGCGGTTTTCAGCCGTCAGAGGCCGTAGCAATACGATTACAAAGCATCGACGGCAGCTATGTTGACGTGATGCGGATCCTCGTCTTTGCGAACACACCTGCGCACGTCCATCTGTATCGACACACCGTCGACCGGCTCGAGGCCGCGGGCCACGACGTGCTCGTCCTGACCCGAGAGTACGCCTGTACGACCGACTTACTCGAGTTTTTCGGGATGCCGTACCGGATATACGGCACCCACGGGACTGAGAGCTACTCGAAACTCCGGTTTGCCCGTGAGATCGGTGGTCAGTTTGCCACCATCGCTCGCGAGGCACGCCGGTTCGATCCGGACGTCATCTTCGGCCGGGGGCCGTACGCCGCCTATGCTGGGACGCTCACCCGAACGCCGGTCGTGCTCGTGCTCGACGACGAGCCGGGTGATTTCAATCACACCGTCTCTCGCCCGTTTGCAGATACGATTCTCTCGCCGGCAGTCACCCGCCGCGATCTCGGTGACGATCATTACACGTTCGATGGATTCAAAGAATGTGCGTATCTCCACCCCGACGTGTTTGAGCGGGACGAAAACGTCCGCGAGTTCCTCGGCGTCGATCCGGACGAACCCTACGTTATCGTCCGATTCAACGCGCTCGATGCGCTGCACGACGCTGGTCTCGAAGGGTTCAGTCCGCACCAGCGTCGCGATCTGATCCAACGGCTGAGCGACCACGCGACGGTCTTCGTCTCGGATGAGGGCGGCGAGATAGAGCTTCGCGACTTGCCTGCTCGTCCGTACAGCCTCCATCCGGCGTTGATCCACGACGCGATGGCCGAGGCGTCGTTGCTGGTCGCGGATACGGGGACGATGGCAACCGAGGCGGCACTCCTTGGGACGCCTGCGTTCCGATATCGTGGCACCGACGATCACGAGTACGGTGAGTTTCAGGCACTCGAGCGCGCTGGGCTTGCCGAGCAGTTCGACGAGTACGCCGCGATTCGTGAGCGCGCACTCGAGATCCTTGCCGACGACGGCGCAGCAGCCCGCTGGCAGCGACGACGCCAGGCATACGTCACTGACCTGGTGAACCTGACCGAGTTGCTGGTCGACGTTGCTGAGTCACGTGGTGTGATCGATCAGCTCAGCTCGTCGACGCGACAGGCGTTACAACACGAGCACCACAAACAGACCCAGCCGTAGCCCTGTTCGCTGGAACCGATGGGGTGTCAACGACTCACAAGAGCCGGCATCGGCAAGTCCGGGATGTATCCGCCTCTCGACTGAATATCCAGTCACACGATGTATCAGGACCTGTTACTCGCAACCGACGGGAGCGAAGGTGCAGACCAGGCAACGGAGCATGCGATCGAACTCGCTTCTCAGCTCGATGCAACCCTGCATATCCTCTCGGTTTCCGAAGACGGCCCCCACAGCTCGGACAAACGCGATCAGATGCGCGCTGATCCGGAAGACGAGTCCGCCCAGGCAGTTGATGAGGCCGAGCAGGCGGTCTCCAGATCCGGACTCGAGTCGACGACGATCGTTCGCCACGGTGTTGCCCAAGAGGAGATCGTTGACGTCGCCGAGACGGAGCCGATCGATATGATCGTGATGGGAACCCATGGCCGCACCGGGCTCGATCATCTGATCGTCGGGAGCGTCGCTGAAGAGGTCGTTCGAAACGCGCCGGTTCCAGTCGTTACTGTTCGAGATCGGGCCTGATCTCGTTGCTCGGCTCGAGTGTGGCGCTTCCGAAACAGGGCTGGCGGACACAGCTGTGGCCGGCGGTCGATGCCTGTGTGTTCGCCAACTCGTCATGAGCCGGTTGAACCCACCGTAATCCAGTGCTACTCGAGGATACGGAATCGATAATTAACCAGTCAGGGCTGAAACGACTCGTCATCGTGGCTGTTCGTCGCTTGAAATCCAACAGTCGAGCAGTGACTGAGCGGGCCCTCCAGCGGCCGCTGTCCCTGCTCGAGCAGCCATGCTCCCGACCGTTGCTGGAGGTGGCCACCCAGTGAGCGACGGAGCCGCGACCGTCGTCGGCGACGTGCTTCGAGTGCTCGTCGTCGGTGACTCACGATCGATCGACGCAGCGATGGAGGCGCTCTCCTCGCAGCTTGCGTCTATCTCACTTGTCAGAGAGCGAACGCTCTCGAACGCTGTCGACCGGCTCGGACAGCTCGAAATCCACTGTGTCGTCTGTCCGTTCGAGCCAACAGAGGCCGATCCGTCGACACTCGAGGCGCTTCGAGATCGGGCTGGTTCGGTGCCGATCATCGCCGTAGCGGACAGCGAACCAGTCGACGAAGCGCAACTTGAGCAGGCACTCGAGGCGGGTGCGATCGACGTTATCGAGTCTGATACGCCTCGGCCGCTTGTCGCGACACGGGTTCGGAACGCAGCCGAACGGTTCCGGCTCGAGAGCGGTTCCGATCAGTACAGCCAGTCGCTTCTCGAGCGATCCGACGCGCTCGTCTGGGTGCTCGATGAGACGGCTGCTATCGAGTATGCGAGCGTAGCTGTCGAGTCCCGGCTTGGATACACGCCGGACGAACTCGAGCGAACGCCGCTTTCCCAGCTCGTCCATCCGGACGATCAGGAACTGGTCGACGACTGTCTCGAGCGCGTTTCGGCGGCCGCGTTCGGGGCGACCGAACGCGTTTCGGTGCGCATCGGCCACGCCGACGGGACGTGGCACGCATACGAACTGACCGTGGCCAACCGATTTGCGGATCCGCTCGTCAAAGGGCTCGTGCTCACGCTCTCGGCGGTGCCGGTGGCCGACTCGGCTGACGGTGTTCGAACGGCACTCGATCGACTCGAGGAGCCGTTTTTTACCCTTGGTCCACAGTGGGAGCTTCGCTACGCCAACGAAGCTGCGGCCCAGTTGTTCGTCTCGGAGGGGACCCCAGCGCAGGGAACCGTCGTCTGGGATCTCCTCGATGACTCCGTTCGAAGCCAGTTCTACGAACGCGTTCTCGAGGCGAAGACGACGAACACCACCGTCGAGTTCGAGATCACCCCTCCTCCCCTCGAGACGCAACTCGCGGTGGCTGTCTATCCCAGCGAGGATGGTGTCACCGTGTCCGCACGCGAGTCTCCGGATTCCGAATCCGTCGCCGTCGATCGGGAGCGGTTCGATCTCCTCGAGTCAGTTGTCGATGCGCTCGAGGACGGACTCATCGTTCTCGAGGGGTCGACGATCCGGTTTGCCAACGCGACACTGTTCGATCTGGCTGCGGGAGAGCCGCTTGTCGGCCGTGCGATCGAGACCGTCTTCGACGACGACCTCGCGGCGGCGGTACGCGAGCGAGCACAGTCACCGGTCGTCAGATGGATGGACCCTGTTTCGGGATCGCTCGTCATCGGCGCTGCCCGTCGGCCGGTCGACGTGTTCGTCACTCCGCTGCCCGGCGACCAGACACTCTGTGTCGTCCGTGACAGTCGTCGGTCGCCAGCCACTGTCCTGTCGACGCTCCAGCAGGCGATCACAGCCATGCGAGATGCCGAGAGCCGAACTGCCGTGTTCGAGTCAGCCGTCGATGCCACTGTCGCCTGTTCCGAGGCTGACCTCGCCGGCTGGTATCTCATCGAACCGGCTGTTCTCAGACCGGCGGCGGTCGCCGTTCGAGACGACACCGAACCTGTCGAGCTTCCACCGATCGAGCGCGCTGGGATCGACCTGCTCGAGCGTCTCGAGACGGAGACCGAGACCAACGGCGAGGGAATCGTCTTCGACCGGTCGGAACTCGAACCAGTGCTCTCTCGAGCCGGTATCCGTGCCGATCGGGTGCTCGCCATCCTTGTCGCCGACCATGGTCTGCTCCTTGCGACCAGTACCGACCCGATGGCGTTCGACGCCCTCGAGCAGACCCCTGTCGAGATCGTTTCTCGGGCGGCGACGACTGCACTCGAGTCACTCGAGCGAGAGGCGACGGTCCAGCGCCAACACGGTTCCCTCAAGCGCCTCGAGTCTGCTGCCGATCGCTGTCGCCAACTGCACGCGTTCGAACGAACGCTTCTCGCCAGCGACTCCCGCGACGAACTCGAACAGCAACTCTGTGAGGCACTCGTCTCTCTCGAGTTCGATGACCCCCTGGGTTCGATCGATCTGGCCTGGGTCGGCGATGTCGCGACCGGATCCGAGCGAATCACGCCGAGCGCCTGGGCCGGCCGGAACGGCGAGTTCCTCGAGTCGGTCTCGATTCCGATGGACAGTGACGTTGAGCCTGCCCATCCAACGGTGACCGCAGCCGAAACGCTCGAGCCGGTAGTTGTCGACGAACTCGAGTCCGGGCCGATCGACCAGGCGTGGCGACGACGGACGCTCGAAGAGGGGTTCCGGTCTGTTCTGAGCGTTCCACTCGTTACCGAGGAGTTCTGTTATGGAACACTCTCCCTGTATGCAGACCAGCCGTCGACGTTTGACGAGGATCTCCAGCAGCTGTGTACGCATCTTGCGGCGGTCGCCAGCGCCACGATCGCTTCGATCGAACGGAAACGCGCGCTGTTGGCCGACCGCGTCACCGAACTCGAGGTCGTGCTCCGAGACGACACCGAGACGTTGTCGACGATCGCACATCGACTGCAGCGGCGACTCGACGTGCAGGCGGTTGTCCCCCGATCGTCGGGTGGATCGACGGTTTTCTGTACGATCCCGGACATACGTGAGGAAGCGATCGACACTGCCGTCGAGTCGGTGGCTGCGGTCGACTCAGTCCGGTTCATTGGCGACCGTGTCGATGACTCGTTGGTCGAACTCGTCCTCGACGAGTCGTCCGTCGCGGAGACGCTTGCGTATCACGGTGGGGTGTTACAATCGGTAACGCCAGTTGACGATCGAACTCGGCTCGTGATCGCGCTCTCGAGCACTGTCGACGTCCGATCGTTCGTCCAGATGCTCGAACGAACGCATCCGGGAACGGAGCTGCTCGCCCGCCGCGAGCGAGATCGATCCGATCAGCCAGCCCGTGCGTTCGACGCCGAACTCCGGAGTCGGCTCTCGGAGCGCCAGTTCCGGACCCTCGAGACGGCGTACTACGGTGGTTTTTTCGACTGGCCCCGCGAGAGCACTGGCGAAGAGATCGCTGAGTCGCTCGGTGTCTCCCAGCCGACGTTCAGTCGCCATCTCCGGCTTGCCCAGCAGAAGCTGTTCGAGTTGCTGTTCGACGAACGTGCTCCCGAACGCGGTGAGTGACCGTGTTCGAGCCCGGTAGTTACTGCTTACCGTCCCGACCTGCGTTGAAACCCATTGCTAACCAGTTGTTTCTTTCTACAGAAAACAGTCAGCACAAACGACGGCTGAATAGATATAGCGGTGTGCGCTCCCGTTCGTTTCCTGTATAGCGTCTACCACCATATGGCCACGGTCGAATCAGACGTTCAATGAGCGAGTTCACGGTAACAGGATATTACAGCGGTCATCCATCTGGATGGCGGATCAATCTGTGAGCATCGAGAGTACGGAAGCCCGCCGAGAGCCGGGAATTCGATCCCAGGCAGATGGTGGCATCGTTACCCAACTCCGTCTCGACCACTCGTCGCTGTTCTTGCGACCGACTCTGCGTCGCGCACCTGAGGTCACTGTCGAACCCGAATACTGGACGACACTCGAGACGGGCCGGACGCTCGTCTTCTGTAGTGTCTATGGGAGTTCGTTCGATAGCTTCGAGACAGCCCTCGAGATGGATCCGACGATCGACGATCCGATCCTCGTCGACCGCTACCCTGACCGGCGCGTCTATCGGGTCGCGCTGACCGATCGGGCGGTATCGTTCATTGCGGAGACGGCAACGGCCGGTGGCCGACTGCTCGACCTCTCGAGTTCGCGCGACGGCTGGCTCGTCCAACTTCAGTTCCCGAATCGGGACGACCTCGTCTCGTTCAATGACTACTGCCGCGGGCGCGACATTTCCGTGACGGTCGACCATCTGCGGCTGTCGGACGACGACGACGACGGCGTCGTCGCCCTGACCGAAAAGCAACAGGAACTGCTCGCTGTCGCTCACGAGGAGGGATACTTCGACGTTCCACGCGGGATTTCACAGGACGAACTGGCGGATCGATTGGGCGTCTCGAAGTCGGCGGTTTCCCAGCGGCTCCGCCGTGCAATCGGCGAACTCTGTGCGTCGACGCTGTGTTGAGGGTCGGCTCGAGTCGGTGACTGGCGACTCGTGAGCGGTTGGTCTCTTTACAGTGACAGTCAGTGGCTCCGATTCTCGTCTGACCGGACGACTGTCACTGGGACCGCAGACTGTCGAACAACTGCCTCAGCGACACTGCCGAGCAGGAATCGTGCAGGTCCCTGCCGGCCATGACTGCCGATCACGATCTGGTTCACATCCGTCTCATCAGCGTACTGGAGGATCGCTCGAGCCGGATCACCCGCTTCAAGCTCGGTGTCAACAGAAACACTGTCCGGAATCGCTGTCCGTACTGACTCGAGTATGCGTTCCCCCTTCTCTCGTTCACTCTTGTATTCGTCTTCTTGCGTGTAGCCCGGATACGCTCGGTGACGACTGTAATCAGCTATTGGATTGATCACGTACAACAGCGTCAGATGTGCGTCTGGAAACTGTTCCGTTGCGTATTCGACGGCGCTTCGGGCTGGACTGGAGCCATCGACAGGGACAAGAACGTGCTGTGTCATATGGGTCTTTTCAAGCCCCGTTCTCTAAAACCGAAGGCAACAAACGAACCGATAGCTCCTCTCAGAGCAGTTCCGACAGGAGGACGGCCGCCAGCCCGAAGTAAATCAGGAGGGCGGTAACGTCCTTGACTGTCGTAATCAATGGATCAGACGCAGCTGCGGGGTCAAACCCGAGCTTGTTCATGATCCACGGGATGACGTAGCCGACGACCGATGCGACGACACAGACCGAGACGAGGCCGACGAAGACGACGGTCGCCAGTTCGAAGACGTACGGCTCGTCAATCTGCCAGATGTACGCCGCACCCGCTCCGATGCCGCCGATGATCAGGCCGATCAGCAGGCCGATCAATCCCTCACGAGCGAAGTATTTCATCGCATTGCGGTCGTCGATATGACCGAGTGCGAGTCCACGAACGAAGATCGTCGAGGCCTGTGTACCGACGTTGCCGCCCATATCCATAATCACTGGAACGAAGAAGGCAAGCGCGACGACGGCTTCTAGTGTATCCTCATAGGCCTCGATCACACCGCCAGCGAGTAAGCCACCTGCGAGTGCAACGATAAGCCACGGGAGCCGAAGCCGGAGAATCTTTGGGATTGACGACTCGAGGATTGCAGAACTCCGGGACTGCTCGACATCAGCGAACGAAAACCCTGCGCTCTTCATAATGTCCTCGGTGGCTTCCTCCTCGACGACATCGATCATGTCGTCGGTTCGGAGGACACCAACGAGACGGTCGTCATCGTCAACGACCGGCAGTGCAGGGAAATCTAGTTCGGCAATTTCGTCGGCAGCAAACTCCGGATCGGCGTCGGCGTCGATTGTGACGAGGTCAGTCTGCATGTGATCCTCGACGACGTCATCCTCCGGAGCGTTGAGGAGTTCCCGGAGAGACATGACGCCGACGAGGCGACCCGCGTTGTCGGTGGCGTAGAGATAGTAGACAGTCGTTTCCTCAGTGACAGGCTCGAAGTCACGGAACTCGTCGATAGCGTGGCCGATGAACGTCTCCTGAGTGACCGCAACGTACTCGTCGTCGGTTATTTCATCGACACGGTCAGCGTGGAACTCGAGGTTGGAATTAGCAACCTCCATAGGTTTCACCTCGGACGTGTGAGCGGATAACACCTGCAAACTCTGCCTGGAGAAGGTCGAGAACTAGTTCTTCAAGCGTGCGCCCGCGTTCGTGGCGACTCTCGTTGATTGCCGTGCTAACACCAAACTGACTGCTGTGATTTGTATCCAGCATACGGTCTTTCGATTTAGATTACTCTAAAAAAGCACTTTGATACAAGTATTGATACGATATTATGTTCCATGAGAAGGAAACACAGCGCCCTTGCGAGGTCAAACTGCCGTGAGCGGTGTGATCAACGATCCGCGGATCACAGAGCGACTTGGTGACCCGTCGCTTCCTGACAGATGAATGAAAAACCAAAATTCCTCCGTTCCACTGCGTTGTCCCAGTAACGCGGTGGATGAGACTGCCGACTGCTGTGATCCGTTTCTGACCGGTTACGCGTCGTCGTCTTCGTCGTCGTCTTTCATCGAACCAAGCTGAGAGACGAGTTCGTCGGTCGAAGCGTCGGATTCGAAGGACATCTGTCCGTCGTGGTCGTTTTTGTGGACGTTGACGGCTTCTACGTCTTCGTCGTCGTCGGCCGTCTGCTGCTGTTGTTCGGATTCGTCGTAGCTACCAAAACCCATATGTTACCTTGATTAGTGAGTCCTAAAGGTGTGCCGGTTCAGTCCGTCTCTGTGGATTCGATGCATGAGACGGTCACTCATCCGGGCTGGCACCCAACGCCGTCTCACTTGAGCCGCAGATACTGGCGGTCGTACTCCGGTTCACCCTGACGTGGGTGAATCGTGATGAACGACTCCGGCGGCATCTCGGCCAGCCGTCTCGGTAGATCCTCGAGTTCCTCGTGCCAGCCAACATCGCCACGTCGTGGTGCGATTGCGACGATGAGATCATCGTCGCCGGTTTCGGCCTCGAGCGTCGGCAGAAGCTGCCCCCAGTCGCTGAGTTCGTCGAACTCGGCTGTGGCGTCTTCCTCGACGAGTTCGAATAGCTGTTCGAACTGGTGGGCCGATCCTTCGACGACAATAACGTTCAGCTCCGCACCCAGACTGGCAGCGATCCGTTTGACGATGTGGACGGCTTCGTAGAACCCTTCGTGATGGTCGGCACCGATCGGGACGACCACGACGATCCGTTTGGTCGTATTGATCGGATGGCCAAGTCGGGAGATTAACACGGGAAGAGGGGTCCGCTTGAGGACCTGATCGATGATACTCCCGAAGACCCGGTGGCGGAACGTCTCGGCTGCGTCCCATCCCATGATGATCTGGTTGGCTTCGACCTCGACCGACCCCTGTACGATCCCGGACGCGACGTTGTGGTTGACACGCGTCTCGGTTTCGATGGGAACCTCTGCAGCGCTTCCGATCGCAGCGAGCTCCTCGAGTTCGTTGTTGACTTCCGCGACCTGTGTTTCGGTCGACTGCTTGCTGTCGGGCTGGACGACGGTCATCAGGTGAACTGGTTCGGAGCCACGATCACCTTTGATGACGAACGCGAGTTCGAGCAGGCGTTGCTGGAGTTCGGCGTTGTGTGACAGCGGCAACAGGATATTGGGGTCTTTTGTACTGTCGTCTCCCTCACCAGTTTCACGCTCGAGTGCGATCTTCGTCGCTGCCCGTTCGGTTAGCCACGGGCTTAGGAGCGCGGTCACGAGCAGTAGTAAGACGACGGCGTTGAGGATTTCTGCGCCGAACAGTCCTTCCTCGAACCCGATAAGCGTAATCGCCAGTGCGGCGGCTGCTTGCCCGGTTGAGAGTCCGAAAATGGCGTTTCGCTCACTGGTGGTATACCCCTGTATTTGAGCGACGAGCCACGCGGCGCTGCCTTTCGTCAGGAGCATGACGACGACGATGAGCGCGGTAAGCTGTAGCGTCTCGGGACCGTCGAGGATCACGCTCGGATCAACGAGCATCCCGACGTGTAACAGGAAAAATGGGATGAAGAAGGCGTTTCCGACGAACTCGACGCGGTTCATCAGGGTCCCACCCTGTGGAATGAGCTGATTTAGCGCCAGCCCGGCGACGAACGCTCCGAGGATCGCGGCAAGGTCGAGGAGTTCGGCGAGGCTCGCGGCCGCAAAGATCGCGACCATCACGAACAGGAACTCGAAGTAGCTCTCCTCGCTGAAGTTCTGGAAGAACCACCGTGAAATCGGCGGCAGAATAAACCAGGCGCTGCCGAACAGGACGACGATTGCGAGGCCGACCTGAGCAAACAGCCAGATGGTGAGTTCCCCTTCGACGGCACCGGTGACGATTGCGAGAACGACCAGCGCAAGTGTATCAGTAAAGAGAATGCCACCGAAGACGGCAGTGATGGCTCGGTTTTTTGTCACGCCAAGTCGGTTGACGATCGGATACGCGAGCAGCGTGTGCGAGGCAAACACCGACGAAAGCAACAGTGCTGCCCAGATATCGAGTCCGAGAATCGTGTACGTCGCGACAGTCCCCGCGAGAAACGGAATAAAGAAACTTGCAAGTCCAAACAGGGCTGCGTTCTCCGGTGCCTCTTTGAACCCCTGAATGTCGAGTTCGAGCCCCACAGTAAACAGCAGGTAGATCAGTCCGACTTCACCGAGCAGTTCGATCGCCGACGAGTGTTCGACGAATTCGAGCGCACCAGGGCCGATGATCGCACCGAAGACGACGATACCGACGATCCCCGGTTGGCCGAGCCGTTTGGCCAGCAAGGGGCCGATAAGAAAGACCGCCATGGCAACTGTAAAGACCAGCACCGGCTGGTCGAGCGGGACCTCGAGGCCGTCGACGACGAGTGGTGTGATCATCGGTGGATCGAGTCACTCTGTTCGTGACAGTCAATATAGCTGTACTGTCGTGCTGCCACCGAGAGGGTGAGCGACAGTTCCGGCAATTTAGGCAGCATTCGGTGAGTTTCGTCTCGGAACAGCGTAATCATCGCGGAAAATGAACGGGTGGGTAATAAAATATCTCATTTGGATCCTTGAATGCGGATACGTGTACAATTCCATTTTACTCGACGGATGCCCGTCGTCTCTGTGTTCGAAGGCGACGCTCCGTTGTGTCCAGTGGCTTCAGCTGCAGGGATGGTGAGCCCAGTCACGCACAGTTCACTCCCACGAAATCTCGAGAATACGACTCACACTTTATTGTCACTATATTGAACAGAATGGGCGTCGCCGCTCTCAGATTCGTGGCTTTACGACTCTTCCGACTGTACCGCTCAGGGTGAAGAGAGCGCCGCAGACAGCAACTGTGATCGACACACCGATGCGGTCCAGATTAGGCTCGCTGTTTGGTGGGTGATACTTTTTGTTCCAATAGACATACTCGCTCGTTGTATGGCCGTTCGGTTGACATACTCCGTTTTTAATCTTCTTTTGAACGATCTCTCGGAGAAATTGTTGCAAAAATTGAACGGATGCTTCAAAAATTAATTCGAATGTAGTACTATCCTGTGAACTGATCACTACGGATCTCGTTTTGTGGCGGTCTGTTACCCGCTAACTACCGCCTCCAGTAGTCCGTCTATAGTAATGACTGCAGACGGGAAGGTCTGTAGTATGTCCGTGCACCGTTTGCCATCTCGAACAGTCGCCACGGACGACCAACTACCTATGGAACAACTCCAACAGTCATGGGCGACCGTTCGATCTCCAGTCCGCGCTCGTCCGAGGTCACGTTCAGAAACTGCCACGTCGTTCAGGGATCCTGTCCCTGAACACGCTCACGGTGGGTGAATTACGATGTGTGGAATTATCGGTCGAGTCGGTGACGGGAACGCCCTCGAACCGCTGCTGACCGGTCTCGAAAATCTCGAATATCGTGGGTACGACTCGGCTGGTGTCGCCGTGCAGAACGGCTCCGGTATCGACATCCAAAAACGATCGGGAAAAGTCGACGAACTGAAAAAATCGATCGGTGACACGCCGCTCGATGGTGAAGTCGGCATCGGGCATACTCGCTGGAGTACCCACGGGCCGCCAACTGATGCGAACGCACACCCGCATACGGACGGCACGGAAGACGTTGCTGTCGTCCACAACGGGATCATCGAGAACTACGTCGAACTCAAATCTCGGCTCGCAGACCACGGCCACGAGTTTACCAGCGACACCGACACCGAAGTCATTCCCCATCTCATCCAGCATTATCTCGACGACGGGATGGACAACGAGTCGGCGTTCCGACGTGCGATCGACGAACTCGAGGGAAGTTACGCCGTCACAGCGATGCTGTCGGGCGAACACGTCCTCTACGCCGCACGACAGGGGTCGCCACTGGTCGTCGGCATGGAAGACGACGAGTACTTCCTGGCGAGTGACGTCCCAGCGTTCCTCGAGTACACTGACAGCGTGGTCTATCTCGAAGATGGCGACGTCGTCATCGTCGACAACGACGGCGTCGAGTTTACTGACCTCGAAGGTAACCCAGTCGTCCGGGAACCCGAAACGATCGAGTGGGACCCCGAGCAGGCCGGGAAAGGCGAGTACGACCACTTCATGTTGAAAGAGATCCACGAGCAGCCGACGGCGCTGACACAGGCTCTCGAGGGACGAATCGACCCCGAAAACGAGCGAATTGCACTCTCGGATCTCGACCCGGAGACGTTCACTGACGTTGGGAGTGTCCAGCTCATTGCCTGTGGCACGTCCTATCATGCTGCGCTGTACGGCTCGCTTGCGCTGAATCAGGCCGGAATTCAGTCGACTGCCCTGCTCGCAAACGAGTACAGCGTCTCGGCGCCGCCGACTGACGACGACACGCTGGTCATTGCGGTCACTCAGAGTGGTGAGACGGCAGATACGCTGAGCGCACTTCGGCAGGCCAATGCCGAGGGGGCAACGACGGTGACGGTCACGAACGTCGTCGGGTCGACCGCCGCTCGAGAGGCTGATGAGGCCGTGTTTATCCGGGCCGGTCCGGAAATCGGCGTCGCCGCCACCAAGACGTTCTCCTCGCAAGCGGTCATGCTCACGCTGCTCGGCCAGTGTATCGCCGCTGAACAACACGGTGAGCCGCCGGCAGATCTCGGCTCGCTCCTGCCAGAACTGGCCACGATGCCCGATATGCTCGACGACCTGCTCGTAGACTCTGGCGCCGACCTCATCGCCGAGCAGTACGCGGACAGCCAGTCGTACTTCTTTATCGGGCGCGGCCTCGGCTTTTCAGTGGCACTCGAGGGTGCCCTGAAGTTCAAAGAGATCACCTACGAACACGCTGAAGGGTTTGCCTCGGGCGAGCTCAAACACGGGCCACTGGCGCTTGTGACGCCTGACACACCGGTCTTCGCTGTCTTTACCGGCGAGGAAGACGAGAAAACACTCAAAAACGCCGAAGAAGCGCAGACCCGTGGTGCACCGGTGGTCGCAGTCTGTCCCGACGGCCACCGGGCGGTCGACGTCGCCGACGCCCACCTCGAGATTCCCGAGACAGAACCCGCACTCGCTGGGCTACTCGCAAACGTTCAGCTCCAGTTGGTTTCGTACTACGCTGCCGACCTCCTGGATCGGCCGATCGACAAACCGCGTAATCTCGCGAAAAGCGTCACCGTCGAGTAGCCGAACCCGCCACGGCGGCGTCGCTGTGGCCTCCTCAGTTTTGTCGAGCGCGAGTCATCGATTCTAGCGGACCCGGACCACCCCCGTAGACACGAGTCCAGACGGTATCGTCACCCGTCGACCCATGACCCACACTCGAGCGAAGCGGTTTCATCCTGGAGAGAAACGTCCTGTCGGCTGTCTTTCAAACAGTCTCTCTCCATCGGAGAACCCACCTCGAGAGAATATAAAGGGCAACCGTGTCAGTGACGGGCGGTGAACGCAACTCACCACTCGTGTGTCGCTGTGGATACCCACCCACTGCGTACACACCCGCGTACAGCCAATAAAATGATCTGTTACTGTATGTAAATACGGTATTACTGGCGTGTCGTGCGATAACACTGCTGTTTTCCGAACTCTCATTTTTCGCTGAGAGTTGTGATTTATGGCCAGTTGAATTCGTATTTATCTTGATTATGCTGTCTATAGTAAATAGTGTTCTGTGGCTACGGACTGTTGATGTCGACGGAACCTACCGATACGAAGTGGACACCGATGACGTCCGGCCAGCAAACGAATGCCCCTCGCTGTGTCAACTGTGGAAATCAGGTCACTCGGCAGTTCGCTCGTGTCTTCGGGGACAATCGTGACGTCGTTCACGCCTGTCCTGACTGTGCAACGTACCGTGAGATGAAGACGTCCGATTTCATCCCCAAAGAGCGCCGATAGCTGATTCTCGAGTGCATGTTCCGTTGCCGTGTGTTCAACTACTGTGCTGCTACAGACTACCGCTCCGTCTTGACGGTTCTGTGACCCCCTCCACGGTGTGTCGTATCCAGCCGGATTTTTCATCGCGATCACAGTGAGCAGTCGTTCCCGAACAGAAGGGGTGGCGACGGACGTGGCCTGTTCGTCATCTGGTGGCCCCCGACCACAGTCCGCCACGCGATGTCACTGAGTTCGAGTTGGAGTCGGAACCATTTCAACGACCGAAATCCGGTGGTCGGCGTCGTTCGTGGCGTTGAGAAAGCCATTCGCCCACAGCTGTGGGGCCGATCGAACCCCGCTTGTGGCCGCGTTAGCGGCCCCCTATATTTCTGAACTGTCTGTATCGTATATATGAGTCACCAGCGTTGGACTCTCTTGGTAATGGATTCAGTATCGTATCGTCGTCAACGGACCGAGTTGATCGAACCCGTGACTGAGAGACGTCTCCTGGCAACAGGGTTCATCCACACGCTCACACACCGTCCCGTGCGAACCGACGCCACAACCCGGCGGGGTAACCAATGAGTGCAACCGAACCCGACACCGAAGTCGACGAACCGGACTCGAGTCCGTCACTGACCGATTTGCCGCCGAGTTCGAAACTCGTCTACAAAGTCCTCGAGTACGAGGGTCCGATGACCCAGGAGGAGATCGCCGCGGAGTCACGGCTCTGCTCTCGGACGGTCAGATACGGGCTCGGTAAACTCGAAAACGAGGAACTGGTCACCAGCCGCGTCTCTCTCGAGGATGCCCGGCAGTCGAAGTATCGAATCGTTGACTGATATTTTGGCTACCGGAGTTTCCGATATCGATCGACCAGTAGGTCGAGGCCGAACGAGCCCGACGTGATCTCGTAATGGGTCTCCAAACGTGGGTTGAACTTCGCCTTGTATCGGTTGATGCTCGGGACGCCGGCACCGACGAGATCGTATGTCTCGATCCCACTGTGGAGCCCGTCACGCATGACGTGCCAGTCGAGGAGATCGTTGATCGGGAGATCGATCTCGGTATCGGGTTTGACACCGCCTTGCCATCGGTAGCGGGTTGTTTCGGATTCGGCGACCAAGATGCCGCCGACAAACTCGCCGTCCACACGACAGACGTAGGGTCGAATCGCGCCGTCAGGCAACGCTTCATGGACTGATCGTGCAAACGTCGGACTCAACTGGAACGCCTGCCCCTGATTCTCGTAGCGTTTTGCGACCTGTTCGACGATCCGTTCGACGTCGTCGTTGGTGCCCTCCTCGATGACGTAGGCATCTTCGTCGGCATTCCGAACGTTGTTCCGGGCATCGCTGCTGAACCGTTTCAACAGCGCCTCTTCGTCACCCTCGAGATCGACGACGTAGGTGTAGCCGGGTTCGACGTTGTACCCTGCCCAGGTGAACGGGCGCATGTCGTCGAACTCTGCGGCGACGAACTTCGTATACTGTGGCGAAATCTCCGCTTCGATCCACTCGAGGCTTCCCTCGAGAAACTGTTTCGTTCGTCGATCGGCTTTTCGCTGCTTGAGTTTGTCGACGTTTAACAGCGATGGCCCGAGGTAACACGACCACGAGAACGGTGCCGGTGAGAACGCGCCGGTGATCGGCCCCTTCGTGTACTCGAAGACGGGAAAGAGACCAACAGCTTCCTGTCCTTTGAAGCCGGCCAGTAAGTGAAGCGTCGAATCGGTGTCCTCTGCCTGCAGTCGCAGTGCTTCCGCTCGATGGAACGGATTGGTGCCGTCTGATCGCTCGACGTAGCGGTTCCACTCGTCAGCATCGGCCTGTGGATCGAGTACGGTTATCTCGACACCCATTGTTAGAGATACCCCAAATCTGAGAGTCTGTCTTCAACCGCTGCATCGTCGGTTGCACGGATTTGATCGCCCTCGTACGCTGGATACGCGGCTTCCGTCTCTCCATCGATAACCGGCAGGGTTGTCCCGTCCATCTCGGTGTCAACTGGCACGTCGAACAGCGTACAGATCGTTGGGGCGACGTCGAACAGCGTTGCGCCCTCGATGGTGGCCGTCTCGTCGAACGCATTTCCTGCGGCCGCGACGACGCCGGTCTGCTTGTGATTCCACGACTCCATCGGTTCGCCGAACTGTTCGACACCGACATCGGCAACGATCGCATTATTAAACGCGGCAGGGACTGTCAGAATGTCGGGTCCGTTGTCGATCTGTGTACCGTCGAAGTATGCTTCTCGCGGTTCGACAGCTTCGAACATGGGCTCACTGTCAGGCGTTCGAACGGCTGACAGCTGCTCGATGAGCTCCGATCGGACCGTCTCGTACTCGGAATCGGGAACTTGGCCGTTTGGCTCCCGTCCCTCGAGGTTGATCCGGACGCCCAGTTCGCTTTTCGAACGGATGTACGCCTTCGATTCCGGAAAGTCGACTTGCTCGCTGGCTGCCCGAATCATGTCGTTTGGCACGCGACTCCCGATCGGCTCTTTCAGGCCAACCGTCTCGAGGGTGCTTGCAACCCGTTGGGTCGTGACTCCGAACGTCGCGGCCACGTTCATCACCCGCTCGAGGACGCTTTCGTCGTGCTTGCCGGCGTCTTCGCCCTCGAGGAGGTCGTTTTCCCACGATTTCGACCAGGTCGGCATCCCCTCGCCACCGCTTTTGGTCTCGAGGTAGCCCCGTTCTCGAAGGAACTCGTTGACCCGAAACTCCGTTCCGGTCACCTTCCCCATCCCGTGGTCGCTGACGATCAGAATGTTGTCTGGATCGGTCGCCTCGATGGTTTCTGCCAGCTGCCGGTCGACCGAACGGTAGACGGCTTCAATCGCCTCCTTGTCCCCTGGCCGTTCGTGGAACACGGTGTCGGTTTGCTGGAACTGCAGAAAGCCAAAGCCGGGATCGACTCGTCGACACAGGTATCGGAACGCCTCTCCGCGGCGGTCGATCGTCTGTTCGTAGCCCTCGATCGATCGATCAGGTGCGTCAGTGCTCTGTGGGTAGACGTGATACTCCCCACAGGCCATCTTGACGTCCTCGAGGATCCCGTCGGGGTGACAGGCTGGATCTTCCGGCGCGGTCATGCCGGGAATCAGGGCGCCATCGAACTCTCGCGGTGGATGGGTGACAGGGACGTTGACGACGACACTCGAGATTCCGTGTTCGCTCAGCAACTCCCAGACTGGCCGTTCTCGAACGTGGGTCGAGTTGACGACGTCCCAGTCGTAGCCGTCGAACGAGAGGAAATCAAAGACGCCGTGTTTTCCCGGGTTCTTTCCGGTGTACATCGACGGCCAGGCGCTTGCCGTCCACGGCGGGATCTGTGACTCGAGGCCCCCGCTGGTTCCGGTCTCGAACAGCCGCTGGAGCGTTGGAATTTCGTCCGCCTCGAACAGTGGCTCGAGAATCGAACGGCAGCCAGCATCGAGCCCGACAACGAGGAGGCGAAGGTCAGTTTCGTCGGTCGAATCTCTCATACTGAACTCCCACACCCTACCCTGATTTTGTTATCCGACTGTTTTCTCTTGTAGGCGAAGGCTGCAGTCATGACATCAAATCGTGTCAGTAACCGAATCTGGTGTGTAAGCAATCCCTGTTCGTAATCGCGACGTTAGTATCGTCTCAATCACTATAGGTCGTGTTCGTCTATGCCCGGCTATGGTGGGTTTGTCGACAGGTGGAACCGGTTCTGCAGGGGACTATCAGTCAAAACGAACACTCGATCGACCGCGGTGCCGGCTCCTGATTGAGGATGTGCTGACGGTTAGCCACTTGCAACGAAACGGATGATCAGCGAGCATCCATCGCTTTCTATCCGGTCGCTATCCGGGCCACAACCGTCTAATATCAGGTCGGTTCTCGAGCGTTTTTCGACCGATATTTCGCTGTATGGCTCCGGAAAGGCCGCATTGTATGATGGTCTTTCCGGGCTTGTCGACGCCGGTGAGAACGTGCTTGTTCCCGCCTACCTCCCAGACGCAGTCGCCGAGCCGTTTTTGGATCTCGGACTTGCAGTCCGATACTATCGTCTCGAAGCGAACCTCGCGCCGGATCTGGCTGACATCGAACGACGGCTCGATGACGACACGGTCGCGATCATGTCGGTCAACTACTTCGGATTTCCACAGCCCGGTCTTGGGGAATTTATGTCCCTTGTCGACGAATACGACTGCTACCATATCGACGACAACGCTCACGCTCCGATCAGTGTCGACAACGGAACACTGCTTGGAACTCGAGGCCATCTTGGAGTGACCAGTCTCTGGAAACTGTTGCCGATTCCCGATGGTGCGGTCCTCTACTGCAACGATGCTGTCGTTGCCGAACACCTCGCCCCGTCATCGTTCGCTGGTGTTCGCGAGCAGTTCGGCGCTGATGACTGTCGATTCCTCCTCAAATCGGCCGTTGCTGGACTGTTGAACATGAGCCCCACTGTCAGTCGGTCAGTTGATGCGCTCATTGACGATCGAGGGATGTCGCCTTCCGTTCCGGAACCGAGTGTCCGGTACGAGGAGGGGAAAGCCCCGATGTCGAAACTCTCGGCGTACGTCGTCAACGGTGCAGACCCCGTCGCGATCCGAAACGCCCGTCGCGAGAACTACCGTGCGTGGCAACGCATCTTCGACTCCCATGACGACGTCGACGTCCTCTATGACTCGCTTCCTGCGGGAATCTGTCCACAGGTCTTCCCGCTTCGAACGAGTATTCCACAACGGGTCCTCGAGGACCTCGAATGCTGTGGCGTCGATGGTGCTCACACCTGGCCGCGACTCTCGAGTACCGTCTTCGAGAACCCCGAGTACGACCGTGCGACGACGTTATCTCGAGAAATTCTCGTTCTTCCAGTCCACCAGCATATCGATCCCTCGACGATCGAAGCCGTCGGCGATCGCTTGCCCCGGTGACAGCCTACTCAGTGCTCACCATTGTCTCCAGTTCCGACCGGATGTCGTCATCGAGCGTGTACGTCCGCTCGGTAGGCCGATCAAGGATGCCTTCGGTCCGTAACTCCGACAAGAGCCCCTGGACTGCAACCGTCGACCGAGCGACTTCCTCGGCAATGGCCGCAGACTCGAGGGCGCCGTCTCGAGCCAGCACGGCGAGTGCGTTCCGTGCCGTCGCCACCGTACACTGTGACTGTTCGGCCGCGCGCTCGAGTCGGTCGTCGATCCACTCGCCTTCGAACCACTCCTCGTGAACTGTCGCAGTCGTGATCGGTGATCGATCCTCGGTGTCCGTCTCTGACGTTTCACTGGCCGACATGTAACCGAAATCGAGTTCGTCACCACCGGCCTGAATAATCGCCGATTCTGATTCCGTCGCCGACTCCGATGCTGCTTCAGTCGCTGCCTCTTGGGCCGTCTCGAAATTCGCCACCCGTTCCCGGAGCTGCTCGTTTTCCTCGCGCAGCCGCTCCATCGCGTCCGTTCGCGACGCGAGTTTCGCTTCGAGCGTCTCGATCCGCTCATCTCTGTCTTCGAGTTCGGCCTCGAGTTCGTCTCGATCGGCTTCCAACTCGAGAATTTCGTCGTGAAGCCGACGCTGCTCGTCTTCTGGCAGCTGTGTCTGGACGGTGTTCGGCCCCATGAGTGCGTCCGCCATCTGCTTGGCCGCACTCGAGACGTCCCGTGCCGACTCGAGGTCGGCCTCGAGCGTCTCGATGCGTTTTTCCTTTTTCTCGAGTTCGTTCTCGAGTTCGAGGATGCGATCTTCTTCGCGTTGCTTTCGCTCCGAGATGTCTTGGAGATCGCCAACGAGCGTATCGGAGACGGACTTCAGTTCGGGCCGCTCGAAGTCGTCGAGCCCGGGTGTCGCACCCGCGTCGAACGTCCGCTTGCGACGGAACTGGACCTTTCGAACGTCGACTTCGGTCCAGTCAGTCTGGACGAACGCCTGTCCGTCGTTGAGCTCCGAGACGAGTTCCGAGTACTCGGTGTCGATGATTCGCCCGACGACTTTGGTGTCGTTGTCCCAGGTCAGTCGATGCCAGACGAGCCAGTTCGCCTGCGTGATGAAATCCTTCTTGACGTCGGCTGGTCGCTGGCTGATGCCGAGGATACCGAGGCCGTGTTTGCGCCCGCGCTTGCTGATTTTGATCAGCAGATTCCCCGTCTCGCCGACGCCACCACCTTCCGGAATGTACTCGTGGACCTCCTCGACGACCAGCAGGAAGGGCTTTTTCAGCTTCTTTTCTTTGATGAATAGCTGACGGGCGATTTTTCGCAGGAGTTCGTCCGCAACGTCCGAATCGAGATAGCCTGAGACGTCGAGGATCACTGGAACGTTCTCCTCGAGTGCCAGCGACGCCATCTGTTCGGCGTGTTCCGGTCCGATCTGGATGTCACACTCCTCATCGGCTCCGGCGTGTAACATTTCGTACTCCTCTTTGAGCCCGTAGTATTCGCCGTCGGTGTCGACGATCAACAGCGGGAAGCCGGCCTCGAGTAACTCCTCGGCGATGACTGACGCCGTGTTCGACTTTCCGGAACCCGACTTTCCGGTGATGAATCCACGGCCGGTTAGCAGTTCCACGACCGGCAGATGCAACTCCTCTCTGTCAGCCGTCTCGCCAACAAGAATCTCACGTTGGTCGCTCACCGCCCCATCACCGTCGACACCTGCGACGCGTTCATATATCTTATACTCCGAACACTGACCCTTGAATATTGGCCTCGCGAGGTTGTTCCATGCGTGTAATCTATGAGGGATGTTCGCTCGGCTGTTCCTCACCAAACAGTCTACACTTTGTACACGGTGTAAGATGCCGGCACTGTCTGGACATCACTAACTGTTCGTCGTTGCCTATCCGACTGCCACGCTACACTGTGTAGACATTTTAGACTGTGTGCACTGTCCCACAAACATTCACAGTCAGCTACGACGACACTTGGTCTCGAGCGGGGGCCGACCGTGGCTGGATTCCGGGCGACGAACTGTCCGAACGCTCTCTACAGTTTGCACGGTCTACACTTTGTAGACAGTCTACAATTTGTACACCGTTTGAGGTTTTCACACCTCCTCGACAGAACTTTTCAACACAGAGCTACGTTGTATGTGTCCAGAGGCGGTTCAGACACTATTTCCAAAACAAAGTTTACACGGTGTAGATCAACCCGATAAGCACACGGTGTAGACTGTGTAAAATGTGCAGACGGTCTTCCGCTACTGTTAAGTCCGATTACTTGAATGATAGGCGTGTTACCCACCACAGCAGACTGAGCCGCTTTCAACCGGACATCGTACAATGTTTCCACCGTATACACGCTGTTCGCCGCTTGCACATCGGAGCCGGTCTGAACAGTTCGGTGATTGCTCGAGATCGGTGCTGTCCGAACGGTTTACGCGCTTCAGACTGTCCACACATCCCGCACGGTGTACACCGTGCAGACGGCTCTTCCGTTCGATACCGTTCGGTCCATACCTGTCTTGGCGGTATTCAGTCGAACAGTGTACACGGTCTACACTGTGTCGACCGTCTCGAGTCCAAGCACGGTGCTCAATCTCCGGACAGGCGTCACTGTCAAAGCGGTTGCTGTGGCGACTGCGGTGTTCCTACAAATGACAACACAGACCCCACGCGCCGTCAGCGTCGCCCTGCAGAAAGGCGGCGTCGGCAAAACGACCCTCGCGATCAATCTCGCGGAACGACTCGCAAACCGAGACAACGACGTCCTGCTCGTCGACTTAGATCAGCAGGGCAACGCCACCGAAGGTGTCGGGCTGAGTGAGGCCTACACGAGCGACGTCCACCTCGGCGACGTCTTGGAGGACGGCTCGGAGACGACCCTCGAGGACGTGATCCGCTCGACCGACGCCTTCGACGTGTTGCCGGCCCACGAGGACTTAGATAGCGTCGAGAACAGCATTCGGAGTGCGACCTTCGGTGAGCTGTGGATCAGAAACGAAATCGTCGACCCAGTGTTGGGCGACGAGTACGACTACGTCGTTGTCGACTCGCCACCGAACCTCGGCCCGCTCGCTGACGCCTCGCTGATTTCGACCCAGAACGTCATCGTCCCGTTGCGGATGAGCGAACCCAGTGTCAGCGGCTTCGAGCGGATGTACACCCAGCAGATCGGCCCAATCCGCAAGGAGATCGATCTCGACATTCTCGCGATCGTACCGAACTCGCTCGCTGGCGATAATGAAGAAAAGCGCATCATCGGCGACTTGGAAGACTCTCAGTTCGGTGAGTTCCTCCCGTCGTTTGCGCAGTCGGACCACTTCGATGATCCTGATTCGCCCGGCCCCGGCTTACGCGAGCGGATTGCGTTCAAACGGGCGTGGCGCGAGGGCGTCCCGCTTGCGGCGTACGACCCGGACAACGACATGCTCGAGCGACTCGACGAACTGGCAGCGATCGTCGAGCGTGGAGGTGTCGACGATGCCTGAGGATAATCGGTTTGCCGGCCTCAGCGAGGCTGTCGACGAGGACGCCGACGACTCCGCTGGCGAGTCGGCGAGCGACGCCGAATCGGCCGACAGTGACTCGAATGCAACGACGGTCGAATACGATTCAACCGCCGACGAGACGGAGACCGACACCGAGTCGTCCGACGACGGCTCCGACGGAGAATCGGCCGACGCCGACGACCCCACCGCGTTTCCGTTCGACGCGACGGAGAAGAAGACGGTGTACGTCCGTCCCGAGACGATCGAGGAGTTAGAAGACGCGCAGGCGCTGGTCGACGCCCAGTTGCGAACTGACCACGACGTTCGCGATCTGACTGGTCGGGAGTTCTACGATGCGGTCTTCCGGCTCGCAGCCGCCGATACCGACGGCCTGATCGAGGAACTGCTCGAGGCCCGCGAGGAGTAACCCGTTGCGTTACTCGTCGTCGCTGTTGTCGGTTTCGCGACTGCGGTCGACCGTCTGCTCGCGGATCGTCATTCCCTTGCGACCGAGGTGCTGGAGCTGTTTCCGGGCAAAGTCCTCTTCGCGTGTGCCGTAGGTCGCGAGCACGTACACGAGCGCGCCGCCGGCCGGCCGCATCGTTCGGCCGGCCCGCTGGGTTCCCTGCCGTCGCGAGCCGCCCAGTCCCGAGGCGATGATCGCCAGGTCGGCTGTCGGCAGGTCGATCCCCTCGTCGCCGACGCGAGAGATGATCAGCAGATCACGCTCGTTTCGTCGGAACTCCTCGAGCAGTCGGCGTCGCTCGTGGTGGGGTGTCTCGCCACTGAGAAACGGCACGTCGAGTGCAGCCGCGAGGTCGCGACCCTGCTCGAGATAGTCGACGAAGACGATCGCTTTCGAGTCGGGGTGGGCCGAGAGCAGATATCGGACGTCGTCGATTTTCCCGCGGTTTTTCGCAGCGATACGGTACTTTTCGCGACCCTCGGCGGAGACGTAGGCGTTTCGTTGCTCGTCGTCACCCCACGGAACGTAGCGGATCTCGAGTTCCGGTTCGGCGACGAAGCCGGCCTCGAACAGCGCCTCCCAGTCGGTGCCGATCGGTGGGCCGACGAGCGTGAAGATCTCGGTCTGGCGGTCGTCCTCCCGGATCGGGCTGGCAGAGAGGCCGAGCCGATGGCGAGACTGGAGGTGTGTACTCCGTCGGTAGACGTCCGAGGGGACGTGCTGACACTCATCGAAGACGACCAGCCCCCACTCGCGGTCGTCGAACAGCGATCGGTGGCGATCCATGCCGGCGATCTGGTAAGTCGCGATCGTGACCGGGCGGACCTCTTTTCGGCCCCCGTGATACTGGCCGATCTGATGGGGCTCGAGGGAGGTGTACTCCGCGATCGACTCGGCCCACTGGCGCGCGAGATCCCGACTCGGGACGAGGACGAGCGTTTCCCCCCCGACATGGGCCATCGCCCCCATCGCCGCGATCGTCTTGCCGCTTCCCGGTGGGCCGACGAAAACGCCCTCACCGGCCTCGGCGAATCGATTGACCCACGTCTGCTGGTACTCCCGCAGTCGCACCTCGAGGTCGATCGAGAGCGACTCACCGGCCTCGAGATCTCGGTGGTCCTGGACCGGATAGCCCGCTTCGTAGAGGATGCGCTTGATCGCTGCTTCTGCACCTTCCCGCACCCAGTCTTCGGTCTCGGAGATCGGCGCGTGGACGTGTTCCTCGTCGAGTTTCTGCCGGGCGACGTTGCCCATCACTTCGGGTGTCTTGGCCTCGAGCACCGTGTAGCCGTCTTCGTGGGTCGCCAGCCGGAACTGGTGAGCGCGATCCCACTGGCTTTCGACCCATTCCTCGAGCGCGTCGGATCGCTGGCCCAGCGCCTGTCGCATCGTCCGAGTGAGTGCTGCAAAGCTGTCGTGAGGGGCCTGCCAGATGTCCTCCGGACGGACGACGTATCGGTAGCCGTCGTCCCCGTTGCCGTCTGCGAGGTGGGCGAACTGGGAGAGCTGTGCTCGCGTGAACTGATCTGGCCGGTCGACGATAATCTCACGTCGCTTCGGAAAGACGACTACGCGTTCTCGGTCGGTCAGATCCTCGAGTTCGCTCGGGTACCAGACAACGGGATCCGTCTCGACGGAAAGTCGCTCGACGTCGCCGTGGTCTGCGAGCGCCTCGAGCGCTTCGCTGGCCGCTTCGTGGGGTATCTCGAGCGTTTGCGCGACGGATGCCGCGGTGAGAACGGGCCGTCCCGCCTGCTGGCACGCGTCGTGGAACGCTGCGAGCGTCAGTTGCTGTTTGCCCTCATCATCAACTGTCGTCTCGCCGTTGGCTGTCACGCCGGGCTGTTGATCGTCACCAGCTGCATCCGGGGAACGTTCGTCGGTCACTGGCTGGTCTAACCGCGGGGTGGGTAAACCGATTTCGTTCACCTCGAGTGGGGGACCGAAAACACGACGATGTGTCGTTCGGCTCGAGGATGGTCTGTCGGTCGGTTATCTAGCCAAGGTCGAGTACCGATGTACCGTTCAAAGTATATGACTGAAGAACTATCAGAATTGAGTAATACATTCGGTTGATTCTGGCTGTCTGTCATAGAACAACCTCGAAAGGCTCCGTACCGTCGTAATAGTGCACCTAATCCCAGTAGCTATCTGATTCATCACTCTGACTTTCTGTCGTTACAACCGTTTCTAAACCCGATTGAGACGTGTCTCTGAAAGATCAATTGTAGTACTAATCAGAAAAAGAGGCATATCGAAGCGAATATGCAAACCGATAGCTGATCGACCACGTGCCACCCGAAGTGCTTTTTATAGGTGATACAGTTATTATGACCATGGCCAATCAGGATCACGAACCGGAATCGGACCGTTCGTGTGGATGTAAAATCGGACGGGTTGCGGACAGATATGAACTGTCGACGCTCGATGACGACCTCGCTGCATACTGGACCGGTGAGGCTGCTGAACAGTACAGTACCCGTGAACTCGCAGCGTATCTCAACCAGCGCATTCTCGAGGCGGCCCTCGAGGAGGCAGCGATCACTGTCAAAGAAGGCGAAGTCGAAAACACGTACCGGCTACTCACGGATGACGACGTCAGTAGCGGAACACAGGTGCAGACCCGTACTGAACTCGAACGCGATGGTGTCCCAATCGAGGAGGTCGAGTCGGATTTCGTCTCCCACCAGACGGTCTACAATCATCTGACGGACTGTCTCGATGTGTCACTCGAGACGCCAAGTGACGAGGAGCGACTCGAGCGAAGCGCTGAGAAACTTGGCGCACTCCAGAATCGAACCGCCGCCGTCACGGCAGATACCGTTGCCCAACTCAAACGAAACGGAATCCTCGACATTGGAGAGTACAACGTGACTGTCTCGATCACGGTGACGTGTGAGGAGTGTTTTCAGGAGTACACCATCAGGGATCTCCTCGACGAGCGCGCCTGTGACTGTAATAGCCACTGAACGTCACTGCACACCAGATCGAAGAACGGCTATGCGATCTATGTGTCCATCGGTTCAGGTGTTACTGTAGCACACCGAACCCGCAATCGGTTGGGGACTGATTCATAAATCATCTGGTATTCTGTCACCGGAACTGGAGTGGTAATACCTATCTGTCAGTAGCTGAAACAACGGGATATGGAACATCAGTTGGACTCGAAGAAACGAGACATCCCAGAGGAGGCAACGCTCGAGGTGGACAACATTGGTGGTATCGACGAAACGACGGTGTCATTTCGGCAGGGAGTCACCGTTCTCTCCGGTCGAAATGCAACGAACCGAACCTCGCTGTTGCAGGCGATTATGGCTGCACTCGGCAGCAATCAGGTCAGCCTGAAAGCCGACGCCGCAGAAGGGAGTGCAACGCTCGAGTTCGGAGACGAGACCTACCGACGCACACTCGAGCGTCGAAACGGGACCATTGTCACCGACGGTGAGCCATACCTCGAGGACCCGGAACTCGCCGATCTGTTCGCGTTTCTGCTCGAATCCAACGAGGCGCGACAGGCCGTCGCTCGTGGCGATGATCTCCGCGAACTGATCATGCGGCCGGTCGACACCGCTGCCATCCAATCGGAGATCGAACAACACGAGCAGCGAAAGCGCGACCTCGACGACCAGCTCGCAGAACTCGACGACCTCGAGGGGCGCCTCCCTGACCTCGAGGCAAAGCGGACACGCGTAACTGACGAAATCGAGACACTGGAAGCAGAACTCGAGGCGGCACAGGAGAAACTCGAGGAAACGAACGTCGACGTCGAAGAGCGCCGAGAGGAACAGTCCGAACTCGAGGCAAGACTCGATGACGTGCGTGAGACGCGGTCGGAAATCGAACACACCCGCGACCGGATCGAGACCGAACGGGCCAGCATCGAAGCGCTCGAAGAAGAGCGAGACGAGGTCGAGGACAAACTCGAGTCACTCTCGACGGGTGACGAGACGGAAATCAGCCGGCTCGAGGCGGAAATCGAGACGCTTCAGGCCGACAAAGCTGACCTTTCCGAAGAGATCTCTCAGCTACAGAGCACCATTCAGTTCAACGAACAGCTCCTCGAGGAGCCGGATTCGTTCCTCGCAGAGACGACCGAAACTGACGACGGTCCCCTGACGGATCAGTTGCTCGACGAGTCCGAGACAGTCACGTGCTGGACCTGTGGCTCGTCAGTTGCTCGAGACCAAATCGACACGACGATCGAACAGCTCCGAACCGCACGCCAGGAGCGACTCGAGAAGCGATCCGAAATCAGCGCCGATCTCAACGATCGGCGAGAGACACTGTCCAGCATCAACGAAAACCGCACTGAGTATCAACAGACCCAGCGGCGACTCGAGTCGATTAGCAACGAGATCGACCGTCGAAGCGATCGAATCGAAGCGTTGACCGAAGAGCGTGAGGAGCTCGCCGACGAAATCGATGTGCTCGAGGCCGAGATCGAAGACCTCGAGACCGAGGAGTACAGCGGCGTTCTCGACCAGCACAAGGAAGTCAACCAACTCGAGTTCGAACTCGAGCGCAAAGAGCGCACGCGCGACGAGATCGAATCCGAGATCGCAGAAATCGAGGCCCGTCTCGACGACCGTGAGGGACTCAAGGCCCGCCGAGAGGACGTTACTGATGAACTGACGACGCTTCGCACCCGAATCGATCAGATCGAGGCCAATGCGGTCGAGGCGTTCAACGAGCACATGGAAAACCTCCTCGAGACACTCCAGTATGAGAATCTCGATCGGATCTGGATCGATCGGACTACTCGCGAGGTCCGTGAGGGACGCCGGAAAGTCTCGAAATCGTCGTTCGATCTCAAAATCGTTCGAAGCACCGACGACGGTGCGGCCTACGAAGACACGATCGACCACCTGAGTGAGAGCGAACGGGAAGTGACTGGGCTCGTATTCGCGCTGGCCGGATACCTCGTTCACGACGTCTACGAAACGGTCCCTGTCATGCTTCTGGACTCGCTCGAGGCGATCGATGCTGAACGAATTGCAACGCTCGTCGAGTACTTCGAGTCGTACGTTCCGTATCTCGTCGTGGCGTTGTTAGAAGAGGACGCACAGGCAGTCGAAGGCGGCCACGGTGTGATTACGGATATCTAATCGTTGGTTGTCTTCACGCCCGTACTGCGGAGGCGAATCCGGACTGGATTGCGTTGAACGTACAGTCGATGTATGAGGGACTAGCGATGGATCGATCTGACGTTCAGCCCTGCACAACTGATTACACGAGTATGCTTGTAATCGCAGGCCGATACTCGTCAATCACGGTTCCCAGTGACGTCATGCTAACTGACTGGCTTTCTACCGATCAGACAGCCGTCGTTCGATTGGCCGTCCGGGACCGGGTCGTCTGAAACATTTTCCGGCTCCTTCGGAAGTTTGTTCGGGTGTGTTCTGTTGGGGCGGCCGCAGAACCACTGTGGATACGAACCGCCAGTTGCAGCCTGCTGTCGAAGCGATTATCAGCACATTCGACGATCAGTTCTATACCAGTGCATTTGCCCCTGAATAAGAGGATGTTACTACAATATAATCACCTAAAGGGAATTCGACTCTCCCGGAACGATCGACAGCTGACAGCACTATGTTAACATACCACAACTCCGGCCAAAGCTATTATTTCTGAACTCTTTTACCGTCTCTCTTCCTGTTCCAGTGTATAGTTCCCGAAAGAATCTCACAAATGTTTATGTCACTTTCAGACTCTTCTCGAAAGGATATCCGGACAGGCCGAAAGCTTTCTGTAGCCTTCGAACGTAGGTCTGTCTATGACTGGGACACCCAATCGGTCGGTCGAACGGGCCTTCAGGCTCGTCGATGAGCTCGCAGAAAATGGCGGTGGTGGCGTCTCGGAACTCGCTGACCGGCTCGATATGCCCGTCAGTACCGTTCACGACTACCTGCAAGCACTCGTCGCGACGGGATACGTGACCATGGATGACAAAGAGTATCAGACGACGACGCGATTTCTCGAGGTTGGCCACCGGCATCGACACCGGCTAGAGGTTTTCAAAGCGGTCCGTGACGAACTCGAGGACGTCGCTGAAGAGACCGGTGAACACGCAACCCTCCTTATCGAGGAAGACGACCAGGCAGTGATCCTCGCGGTTCAGGAAGGACCCGACGCAGTCAATCTCTTTGCGTATCCTGGTGCTCGGATGCCGCTCCATGCCACTGCTCCGGGAAAGGCGATGCTCGCGCATATGCCCGCTGAGCGAGTCGATGAGATCATCGATCGACATGGTCTGGTTGCAGTGACGTCACAGACGATCACTGATTCCGATGTCCTGTTCGAGCAACTCGAGTCGATTCGCCAAGCGGGGTATGCAGTCGACGAAGGCGAACGCATCGCAGGAATGGTCTGTATCGCAGCGCCGATCCTCGACAAGAGCGATCAGGTTCGTGGATCGATCTGTGTCTGTGGGCCACAGAGTCGAATCGATGAGACGCGCCGCAACGAAATTGCAGACGTCGTCAAGCGAGCAGCAAACGTGACGCAGGTGAATCTGGACTACGTGTAGCCGACCGAACCGGATCTGGTTCGTGACTGGTGCGGTCGATTACGGGTCTGACACCGGAGCCAGCGCTTCGATCGTCCCCTCGGCTAGCTCGTCAGCAGCCTGTTCTGGAATCGTCACCAGCGGCCGATCGATCGCGGTCTCGGCGGTTAACTCGTAGAGCTGTTCGCGTGCAGCGTCTGGCGTCCCGGCGACACCGAGGTCGTGTACCATTTCGTCCGTCACGAGCCCGGTTGCTTCCCCCCTGTCGCCCGCTTGCCACGCCTCGGCGATGCGTTCTGCTTGGTCAGGGAACTGGGTTGCGACCGCGTTCTGGTAGCCTTCGCCACTGCCGACGTAGTAGGCGATATGGCCACGAACAGCGTCGTAGGCTTCAGACTCGTCATCGCTTACCGCCGCTGGAACGTATGGTGCGATCGTAATCTCGTCCGGATCACGATCGGACTCACGAGCCGTTCGCTCGACGACCTCGAAGGCGCTCTCGAGTTCGGAAAACGGGATGTTGTGGGGCATCCAGCCATCACAGAGTCGCCCGACGACACGTCGGTTGGCCGGGCCGAGCGCCGCGTGATAGACTGGAACATCGGCGTTTACCGGCGGGACCCCGGTGACGCTGAGCAGTTCGCCGTCGTAGTCGACTCGCTCGTCGTCTCGCAGGATCTTTGTAATGATCTCGATCGTCTCGTGAGAGCGACGAACTGGCTGTTCGAACGTCATCCCGTGGATGTTTTCGACAGCCGTCGGCGTACTCGTTCCGACGCCGAACGACGCGCGGCCATCCGACACCTGATCGAGCGTCGCTGCTGTCATCGCGAGCACAGCCGGTGTCCGTGAAAAAACGTTTACGATGGCCGTCCCGATCTCGACCTCGTCGGTCAGCGCCGCGATTTCAGCGAGCTTGACGACGGAGCTCGTCCCCCAGAGCTCCCCCATCCAGACGGAGTCATACCCCTGTTGTTCCGCATCGATCGCGAGATCGGTCGGGTCGTGTGCGCCAGTTCGTGGGATCACCAGGCCAAGATGCATACCACCACGTTTGAGATTTATCGTGATAAATCATTCTTCGGATGTAATCTCCTGAGTCTGTCGCGTCTCGTTACTATCGGCCGACGAACTCGGGGTCGCCATCGCCGAAGAACGCCTCGAGCCCGATTTCGTAATCTTCAGTCTTGGATGCGTCGGCGATTGCATCGGCTTCCACGGCCAACTGCCCCTCGAGGCCGCGCTCGTAGCTATCAGTCAGCAGCTGCGTTGCCGTCCCGAGCGCATGCGTTGGGCCGGCTGCTAACCCCGAGGCGATTGCCTCGAGTCGCTCGTCGAACTCGTCGGCGGGTGCGACCTCTGTTGCAAGCCCCATTTCGACGGCTTCGTCGGGAGCGATCGCTTCATCACGGAGGACGATCTCTTTGGCCGTTCGAAGCCCGACCAATCGTGGCAGGAAGAAGGTCGCACCGCCATCGCCCGTCAGTCCAATGCCCGGATAGGCGAACTTCAGCGTTGCATCCTCGCCGAGGACGACGAGATCCGGCATCAGTGCGAGGCTGAAGCCGATCCCGGCGGCGATACCGTTGATCCCGCCGACGACAGGTGTCTTTGCTCGATGGAACTGCGTGATCGCCTCGTGGGCGCGACCGGCCAGTTCTCGAAGGTGGGGTGCGTCGGAGGCATCGCCCGAGAGCTGCGAGAGATCTGCCCCGGAACCGAAGAAGGTCCCTTCGTGGGTCAACACGATACACCGGGTGTCTTGATCGTCCCCGAGTGTCGTGGCAACCGAAACCAGTTCGTTCGCCATCTCGAGCGTGAGTGCGTTTCGGCCAGCCGTGCTCTCGAGCGTGACCGTCGCGACGCCGTCGTCGTGGTCGACAGAGAGGTTTTCGTACGAAGCCATGCCAGTCGGTTTCTCGCAATAGCTGTTAACGATACTGATCCCTGGGTTCGCTCACAGCGGCCACAAAAACGGACGAGATTGGAGCGCTGATCAGTCGACGTACTCGGTCAGATCGAGCGGCTCCGCCCGGAAGAGATCCGGATGCATCTCGGCGACGTCGTCTGCGATCGCTGGCGTGCACTCGAGTTGATCGAGGACATCCGTCTCGAGGTCGATACCGGGTGCAACTTCGACGAGCGTGAGTCCGTCTTCACGAAGGTCGAAGACGGCTCGTTCGGTGACGTAGCGAACCGGTTGGTCGATCTCGCGGGCGTACTCCCCGCTGAAGGTGATCTGTTCGACGGACTCGATGAACTTCGGCTGGTCGCCCTCGCGTTCGATCGCGAGTTCGCCGTCGCCGACGTCGAGTTCGAGGCCGTTGGTCGTCAGCGTCCCGCAGAAGACGACCGTTTCGGCGTTCTGGGTGATGTTGATGAAGCCACCACAGCCGGGCAGTTGCGAGCCGAATCGGCTCACGTTGATGTTGCCGGCCGGGTCGGCCTGGGCCATCCCAAGGAAGCCGAAGTCGAGGCCGCCGCCGTCGTAGAAGTCGAACTGCTGAGTGGAGGCGACGAGTGCCTCGTGGCCCGTCGCGGTTCCGAAGCTGATCCCGCCCGAGGCGGAGCCACCGACGGGGCCGGATTCGACGGTCTGAGTAATCTCGTCGTCGATGCCACCTTCCGCTGCGACGGCCGGGATGAGTTCGGGAACACCGACGCCGAGGTTGATGACGGCATCACTCGAGAGCTCCATTGCGGCCCGTCGGGCGATGATCTTTCGTGCCGACAGGGGTGCGTCGTCTGGCGAGTCGCTTGCGGGCGGTTTGATCTCGCCGCTGTAGGCTGGGTTGTACGGCTCGGCGTACGTCTGTGGGTGGTGTGAGGCTGGTGCTTCGACGACAGCGTCGACGAGGACGCCCGGAACGGCAACCGATCGCGGATCGAGTGTGCCCGTCTCGGTGACACGCTCGACTTGGGCGATCACGGTGCCACCGGAGTTGTGGGCTGCCTGTGCCATCGTCAGCACGTTCGACTCGAGGGCCTCCCGTTCCATCGTGATGTTGCCGTTCTCGTCGGCGGTCGTTCCCCGGATAATCGCGACGTCGATGGGGACCGAGCGGTAGAACAGATACTCCTCGCCGTCGAGCGTGACGACGTCGATGAGATCTTCGGTCGTGATGTCGTTTGCCTTCGCGCCGTCTTGGCGTGGATCGACGAAGGTTCCGAGCCCGACGTTCGTGATCGTGCCGGGCTTGCCCGCAGCCGTATCCCGAAGCATGTGATCCATCGCGCCGAACGGGAGGTTGTACGCCTCAACGTCCTCTTCGACGATCCGTTCCATCAGATCCGGCGTAAAGCCCCAGTGGCTGGCAATCGTCCGCTTGATCATCCCGTCTTGGACGAGATGAGAGATGCCGTTCCCCTGTCGGTCGCCTTCCGCTGCCGGATGATACAGCGTGAGATCGCCGGGCGCGCCAGTCTCTGCGTAGCGTTCGCCGAGTGCCTCGAGCAGATACTCCGGAATACCGACGGCCACGAAGCCCCCGATTCCGACGGTGTCGCCGTCGTCGATACGATCCACTGCCGCCTCCCGTGACTGGATACGTGTCATACATATCACTCTCCGTGCGAGCGCCCATTTCTATGTATCTATTTGTCGACGGATCGCACCCTTTAGTAGGCCACTCTCGAATACCGTGGTATGGAGCTTACGCACGAACAGCAGCTTATCCAGGACACGGTACAGGATTTCGTCGAAAACGAGGTCGGCGCCGACGTCCACGACGCTGACGAGAACCAGAAATTCCCGGAAGACGTCTGGGATGGACTCTCGGAACTGGACTTTACAGGGATGACGGTGCCCGAGGAGTACGGCGGCCTCGACGTCGACGAACTCACCTACAGCATCATCAACGAGGAACTCGCCTACGGCCACCTCGCCGTCGCAACGGCGCTCTCGGTGCACTGTCTCGCGACGTCGTGTATCCGTCAGTTCGGCTCCGAAGCCCACAAAGAGGAGTGGCTCCCAGAGATGGCCCGTGGCCGTCCCGTCGGTGCGTTTGCGCTTTCGGAACCCCACGCTGGCTCGAACCCTGCCGAGATGTCGACCGAAGCCCGACTCGACGGAGATGAGTACGTCATCAACGGCAAGAAACAGTGGATCACCAACGGCGAGCGCGCGGGCGTCGTCATCCTCTTTGCCAAAACTGACCGTGACGACCCCGACACCGTCACGCAGTTCCTCGTGCCGAAAGACGTTGAGGGCCTCGAGGTCGGCAAAAAAGAGGACAAACTCGGCCTTCGAGCGAGCGACACGACGACGCTCATCTTCGACGACGTCCGCATTCCAGCCGAAAACCGCCTGACTGAGGTCGGGCGCGGGCTCAAATCCGCGTTCTCGATTCTGACTGGCGGCCGTGTGGCGATCGCGAGCCAGGCAGTCGGCGTCGCACAGGCCGCCCTCGATGACTCGGTCGAGTACGCCAACGAGCGCGAGCAGTTCGGCGAGCCGATCATCGAACATCAGGCGATCAGCCAGAAACTCGCCGATATGCAGACCGACGTGCAGGCAGCCCGTCTGCTGACTCGTGATGCCGCGCGCAAGAACGAGGACGGCGTCGCAGCGAAGGCTGCGGCGATGGCCAAATACTTCGCCAGCGAGGCAGCAGTCGACGTCGCAAACGAAGCGGTCCAGATCCACGGCGGCTACGGCTACACGAAAGACTTCGACGTCGAGCGCTACTACCGCGACGCCAAGATCACGACGATCTACGAAGGAACCTCCGAGATTCAGAAAAAGATCATCGCCCGCCACCTCAAACAGTAGAGCGGACGGGATGTCTACTTCGAATCGCTCGAGTCGACTCTATTCGTACTCGTAGAATCCAGAACCCGTCTTTTTGCCGAGTTCGCCCGCTTCGACTTTCCGCTTGAGGAGGTAGGCTGGTTTGTACCGATCGCCGAGTTCCTCGTGAAGCGTTTCGGTGGCGTGCAGACAGATATCGAGGCCGATGTGATCGGCGAGCGTCAGCGGCCCCATCGGCACGTTCGTTCCGAGTTCCATCCCCGCGTCGATGTCGTCTTTCGTCGCAACGCCTTCGTCGAACGCGCGAATGCCCTCGTTGATCCAGGGCATGAGAATGCGATTCGTGACGAAGCCGGGCTTGTCGTCCGACTCCCAGGTCGTCTTCCCGAGGTCTTCGGCGAACTCGTGGGCGACATCGACGAGTTCAGGATCGGTCTGCTCGCCGACGACGATCTCGACACCCGGCATCACCGGCACGGGGTTCATGAAGTGGAGTCCGACGACCGACTCCGGTCGCTCCGTCGCGCTGGCGATCGACGTGATCGAGAGCGTACTCGTGTTCGTCGCGAGGACGGCGTCATCGGCTGCGATCTCGTCGAGGTCGCCGAAGATGTCGCGTTTGATGTCGAGATCCTCGAGCGCTGCTTCGACGATGAGGTCACAGTCTGCGAGGTCCTCGAGGTCCGTTGTCCCGGTGATCCGGTCACGAACGTCTGCGGCCTCGTCTTCCGTGAGCGTCTCGTTCGAAACGAGTCGGCCGAGACTGTCATCGATCGTTTCGAACCCGTTCTCGACGAACTCCTGTTCGATGTCCCGCATCACGACGTCGTAGCCGTGTGTGGCGGCAACCTGTGCGATACCACTGCCCATCGTCCCCGCGCCGATAACGCCGACGCGGTCGATTGTCTCTACGTCCATCACCAGTGTCTGTTCCGACTATACCTATAAGTGTGCCGACTCGATAGATCTCGGCTGTCGGGAGTCGTTCGATACACATATAGTCCCGTCTGCTCAACAGTAGCGTGGTAGCTAATGTCGAAGGCATTCGTCGCCGGAACAGGGATGACTGCGTTCGGAACGTTCCCCGAGCGGACAGGGCGAGACATGTTTGCGGAAGCTGGGCTTGCAGCACTCGACGACGCTGGAGTTGGGCCCGAGGACATCGACGAGGTGTTTTACGGCAATTTCGTCGGTACACTCGCTGAAAACCAGGGCCACCAGGGACCGCTCGCCGCTGAGGCGCTGGGGACGACCGCGCCCTCCAGACGGGTCGAAAGTGCGTGTGCCTCAAGTGGGATCGCGATCCGAGACGCCGTTCGTGCGGTCCGAACCGGCGAGGCAGACGTCGTCGTCGCTGGTGGGATGGAACGGATGAGCAACATGGGAACCGCCGGGGCGACCGACGGGTTGGCTCGTGCGGCCGACGACCTTTTCGAGATCCGAGCCGGCGTCACGTTCCCCGCAGCGTACGCGCTGATGGCACGAGCGTACTTCGACGAGTTCGGCGGCGGTCCCGAGGATCTCGCTCACATCGCCGTCAAGAACCACGACAACGCCCTCGTCAACGATCACGCACACCTCCAAGAGGAGATCACCGTCGACGACGTCCTCGAGTCACCAGAAATTGCGGCCCCACTCACGCTGTACGATGCCTGTCCGATCAGTGACGGGGCAGCCGCACTCGTCTTACTGTCGCCATCCTACGCCGAGGAACACGGCCTTGACAGCGGCGTTGCGATCACGGGCTCGGGCCATGGCGGCGACACCATGGCTCTACAGGATCGCCAGTCGCTTGCGACGGCTCCAGCAACACGCGACGCAGCCGAAGAAGCCTACGACGATGCTGGCATCGATCCCGACGACGTCGGGCTTGTCGAGGTTCACGACTGCTTTACGATCGCCGAGGTGCTCGCTCTCGAGGGGCTTGGGCTCTACAGCTACGGAGAAGCTATTGGAGCGGCTCGACGCGGCGAGACGGGACGTGATGGCGACCTCCCAGTGAATCTCTCCGGTGGACTCAAAGCGAAGGGGCATCCAGTCGGTGCAACCGGCGCAGCGCAGGTCGCAGCCGTCAGAAACCTCCTCAATGGAACCCATCCACGAGCCGACGCTGTCGACGACGACGTCACCGTTGGCCTCGCACACAACGCGGGTGGGACGGTTGCCAGTGCAGCGGTACACGTACTGGAGGTGACACGATGACGGGCCGACAGGATGGTAGCTACGACGCGTTCCTCGATGCACTCGAGGCTGGAGATGGCTACTACTACGAGTGTTTGAATGGCCATGCGATGGTGCCACCACGGCGTGTCTGTCCACACTGCGGTGACCGCGAACTCGAACGAGTCACGCTACCCGAAACAGGTGAACTCGTCACGCACACGACTGTTGCCGTTCCGACGCCGCAGTTCGAAGACGATGCACCGTACGTTACGGCGATCGCGACGTTCGGGTCAGTCAAACTGACTGGAATCCTCCAGAACGTCGACCCAAACGACGTCGAAATCGGCCAGGAAGTCACTGTCGCCGTCGAATCGGCCGAGACGACGGACGAGCGGACGATTACGTTCCACCCGCACGACTAATCCGATGTCACACACGACGCCGATCACCGTCGACTGGAGCGATACCGATGCTGGCGGGCTCATCTACTATCCACGGTTCTTTCATTTCGTGATCGTGGGCCTGAACGACTACTTCAGTCCAGCCACTGACGGTGAGCATCCGATGGAATCCTACCGAAAGGATGGGTATCTGCTCCCCGCAGTCGAGGCGTCGGCGTCGTTTCACGCACCGCTCCGTGCCGGAGACACGGCATTGCTCGAGACGACTGTCGTCGACAGCGGCACTACCTCGCTGACGGTTTCGTTCGACATTAGCCGACCATCGACTGATGAACACGTCGCCGGCGGCGAGGTATCGTTCGTCTTCGTTGATGAGACGTTCAAGGCGACACCGCTCCCGGATGCGATACACGCGTGTATTCACGAGCGCGGTGACGTGATCGACTGACGGGACGCGTCGGTGACACAGGTTCCGTCGTGATTTTCGTGTGATCGGGTCTCGTGACCGGGACTCCGGGCAGCGCTAAAAAAGACCCTACCGGCGTGGGTCTAGCTGTGTTTTTCCTGCTCCTGTTCTCGCAGTTCGACGCGTCGGATCTTGCCACTCGAGGTCTTGGGAAGTTCGTCGACGAACTCGATCCGGCGTGGGTACTTGTAGGGTGCTGTCTCCTCTTTCATGAACTCCTGTAGTTCGACTTTGAGGTCGTCGCTGCCTTCGTAGCCCTCGGCGAGGATCACGTAGGTCTTGACGACGCTGCCACGCTCGTCGTGTGGACTGTCCACGGCGGCAGCTTCGGCGACGGCGTCGTGGCTGATGAGTGCGTCTTCGACTTCGAAGGGGCCGATCCGGTAGCCTGAGGAGATGATGATGTCGTCGGCGCGGCCTTCGAAGAAGAAGTAGCCGTCCTCGTCCTGGGAGGCAAGGTCACCGGTTCGGTAGTACTCTCCGGAGAGCTTCTGTTCGTCGAGTTCCGGCTTCTCGTAGTAGCCGTCGAAGATCGCCGGTGAGTCGACGGGGACTGCGATTTCGCCGATCTCGCCAGGCTCGACTTCTTTTTCGTCGTCCACTTCGATGATTGTCGCTCCGACGCCGGGGGTCGGTTTCCCCATGCTACCGATCTTGACGTCAATACCCGGGTAGTTCGTCACGAGTGCGACCGTCTCGGTCTGGCCGTAGCCGTCGCGTGGCGTGACACCCCAGGCATCTTGAATGCGCTCGATCGGCTCGCGGTTGAGCGGCTCGCCCGCCGACAGCGTGTCGTTCAACTGGACGTCGTAGGCATCGAGATCGGCGTTTGCGAACATCCGATACTGGGTCGGGACTGCACAGAGTTTGGTGACGCCTTCGTCCTCGAGAATCTCGAGGAACGTTTCCGGCTCGAAGTCACCGTCGTAAATGAGCTGTGTTGCGCCAGTGGTCAGGCCAACACCGACCGGGCTCCAGAACCACTTGGCCCAGCCGGTGCCGGTCGTTGCCCACAGCAGTTCCTCCTCGAGGTCGGTCTCTTCGTCGATACCCCACCAGTATGGGCCGTTAATCTGGTTGAAGCAGTACTGCCAGCGGTGTTTGTGCAAGACGGGCTTTGGCTGGCCGGTCGTCCCACTGGTGTAGTTGATCGACATCGGATCTTCTGACGTGAGGGCAGGACCGTCGTACTCGGCTGACTGGCCGTCGCTTACCGACTGGAACGTCGACCACTGCTCGTCGTCGAGGTCGCTCTCGTCGCCCTCGAGAACGATGACGCGCTCGAGTGGCGTGTTCTCGAGGATAGGCTCGACCATATCAGTGAGCGAGTCGTGGACAACGATCGTCGTCGCGTTACAGTCATTTGCACGGAACTCGATGTCTTTCGCTCGTAGCATCGACGAACAGGGGACCAACAGCGACCCCGTCGCGAGCGCACCAAGCTGGATGCCAAACGTATCCGGATGGCGCGGGAGCAGATGCATGATGCGGTCGCCTTTTTCAACACCCAGTTCTTCGAGGCCGTTCGCAAACTGGTTCATCTCCTCGTGAAGGTCGTTATAGGTCCGCTCCTCGCGGTAGCCGTCCGCGTTTAGAAAGTGAACAGCGACTCGGTCACCGAACGACGCTGCATGGTCGGCGACAGTCG
Source organism: Natronorubrum sp. A-ect3 (assembly GCF_041821125.1). Taxonomy (NCBI): domain Archaea; kingdom Methanobacteriati; phylum Methanobacteriota; class Halobacteria; order Halobacteriales; family Natrialbaceae; genus Natronorubrum; species Natronorubrum sp. A-ect3. The sequence continues at coordinate 138,047 of NZ_JBGUBB010000005.1, forward strand.
ACGTGACGGTATATGATTCCGGAATCTCCCATTCGAACTCCTCAACAATGGCATTGTAATTCATACCCATACCGGATCAATCATACTATGTCTGCTTTAATGTTTTGCTGCTCCCAGATTTCTCGCCGATAGCAGTGGGTATAAATATGAGGTGCTGATGCGACCTGCTACTGTCTGCTGGTGCACAGCTGATGTTCTGTCTCGACGGACGGCCGTGTGCACAAGCAATCGGGAGTAACGCCGTGGAATGCCGTGCTGTACCACGGTGAGACTGGTTCCGTTTGGGAGGGAAGATAATGTACACATTTACCATGACCCGTGACATCAGACAGCTATGGACACGAGCAAGCAACTGTACGAAATCGATGCGACCGGATGGAAACGGGGGCTGTACGATGACATCAAACGAACGTTCAGGGCACCGATCGTCAACTGGATCTTCCGAACGACGATTGCGAACTACCCCGAGTTCCTCCGGTATGCCTGGGGACAGGTGAAACCGGCGTTCCAGACGGCTCGTTTCGGGCATCTCTCGGTCAGCTATCGAGACACTGTTCTCTCGGCAGTGTCCGACGAGACACCGATTCCAACCTATCGCTGTGACGAACTCGAGATTACTCCCGCTGAGTACGGTGAGCTTCGGGGACAACTCGCCACCTACGACATCGTGGCGCCGCGACTTGCCGTCCTCTTCGAACTCGTCGACCGGGCGCTTTCCGACGAGCCGATCGGTACTGCACCCGATCGCACTCGAGACGCAACCGCGCCGCTTCCAGCCGAGTTCGATGCTGAGCGGGGCCGGCCACCGACGATGGTCGCGTTCGACGAGACGCCGGCCGAGCTGGTCGACGTCGTTCCAGCGATCCAGTCGTTTCACGGACTCGAGGACGGACTGCCGAGTATCTACCGGACGCTCGCCCAGTGGCCGGGATATCTGGTCCCGATGTGGGACGACCTCGAGCCAATTCTTCGGAGTGATGGGTTTTCGACGGCTGTTGTCGATGCCCGAACAGCGGTGACCGAGTACGTCGATTCCCTGCCCTACACACCACAACTGGGTCCCGAATCGCTCGAGCGGAACGGAATCGACGAGCCGGCAATCGAGGAACTACAGACGCTGTTCCGGGAGTTCAATCAGGGTGCGATCGAGACTGTCGTTCCAGCGCTCCCAGTGTATGCGACGACGGTCGCCGCCGCTGGCAGCCGTTCGCTCGAGTAAACGAGTCGCGGTTTCAGCGTTCGATGCAGATCGTGTGCAACTCACCCATAGTCTCTTATTGCGTGGGCGAATCGAGTCAGTATGTCATTCGACCCAACCGCCGTTGAAACGATCACTGTCGACTCGTATGGAACCCTCGTCGACCCTGCTGCCGTTGAAACGGCGCTCGAGACAGCTGTCGACGCCGAGCATGCACAGTCCATTTCCGATCAGTGGCGAAGTCGCTCGCTCATGTATACGATGGTGAGCAACTTCACCGACAGCTACCAGCCGTTTTACGACATGAACCGCGATGCGCTTCGAGTCTCGCTCGCGGATCATGGTGTCGACCTCCCATCTGCGACAATCGAGGACATCCTCTCGGCGTACCACGATCTCGACCCGTTTGAGGACGTCCGGTGCGGACTCGAGGCCGTTACTGACGCCGGATACGAGGTCTTCGTGTTGTCGAACGGAAATCCGGCGATGCTCGAGTCGATGGTCGAAACGGCAGCTCTCGACTCAATACTCTCGGGGACGATCAGCGCACACGAGATTCGGACGTTCAAACCCGACGCAGACATCTATCAACATGCGGCGGCGCAAACGGAGACACCGCTCGAGTCGATCGCGCACGTTGCCGGCCCGACATTCGACGTCCAGGGGGCGATGCATGCGGGCATGCAGGGAGTCTGGATCAATCGAACAGCTGGTCTCTGGGATCCATTTGCTGCCGAACCGCACCTGACCATCGAGACGTTTGATGAGTTCGCGACCGAACTTGGTGTGTAACGACGCCACGCGCCATCCAGAGACGCATGGCTCATGGATGGCACCCGCTTTCCGAAGCGCAAATCGTGCACCAGATATATTTCCATTTATAAGAATATATTATCTTAGTAGTTCGAGAAGGAATACTTCATTTTGGCTGTCGTATTCGCACTGAGTCGGAGAAAAGGATCCAGATTATTCATAACAATTTAATACCTGCGATATGACGATGAGTAGTGTATGCAGACACATACCAAGGAAGCACTGGCATCACTGACTGCTGCATTAGCACTCGTTGGTGTCATCCATGCCGGGATCTGGTTCACGATGTTCGGGACTCCCGATCTCATGGTGTTGGGGTTCCCCTTCCACTACTTCTGGCTGGTGGCTGGTGGTCCGATTGCAATGTTCGTCCTGTACTGGATCTACTACCAGTACATCACGTCCTCGATTATGGAGGAAAAAGAACGATTGAACGCATCTACAGATCCCGCTGGGGCATCTGACGATATTAGTGCGAAAGCAGGTGATGACGATGATTAAGCCGTTACAACAGGCTGGCGAATACCCGTTCCAGGAGACGTTCACTGATCTCGTAATCCCGGTTGGAATCATCGTCGTGATGTTCCTCGTGTTCTACGGGATCAGTTACTACATGAAGAGCAACATCCAGGGCAGCGACGACTACATGGTCGCTGGACGGACGATTGGCCCGTTCGTCAACGGCTCTGCGGTCTCGGCGACCTGGGAGAGTCTGGCGACGTTCATGGGTGTCGTCGCCCTCATGGTGCAGGTCCAGATCCCATTCTTGGCAATGTGGACCAACTTCCTGCTCTCGATCCCACTGATCGTGATCCTCTACGGACAGACACTGCGTCGACTCGGTTCGTACACTCCAGCGACGTTTTGTAAGGATCGCTACGGTAACACGATGTCCGCCGTGATGGCGCTGCTCATCGTGTTCGTCATGCTGATGTATGCACTCGGTCAGTTCATCGGCCTGGCCCAGGTCGCCGAAATTCTGTTCGGGTGGGACTACACGCTCTCGCTGTTCGTCATTGCGACCTTGGTTACCGGGTACGTGGTGATCGCCGGGATGTGGGGTGTGTCGTACAACTCTGCTCTACAGTTCTGGATCATGCTCACCGCGGCCTTTATTCCGATGATGGTCGTCCTGAACCAACTCGGCTCCTCGGGCTGGTTCTTCCCGCCGCTTGGCTACGGTGACCTCGTGCCGGAGATGCAACAGACCAATCCCGACTTCTTCGACATGACGTTCGATACGCGGTGGTACTTCGCCATGTTCCTGGCGATGGCGCTAGGGCCGATCGGGATGCCACACCTCGCCCAGCGGATCTTTACTAGCCGTAGCGTTGAAGCCGGTCGGAAGACCGTCTTCTGGTTCGTCCTCGTGACGGGCCTGATGTTCGCAACGATCTACTCCGTTGCGTTCGCCGGCGTCTACTGGCTCGGTCAGGAAGGATTCGAAGTCGCCGAAGCCGACTTCGACAAGATGATCTTCTACCTGAACTTCGCGTTCAGCGGGAACTCGATCACCGGATACGTCGTTGCCGGTGCGATTGCCGGCGGACTCTCGACCGTCAGCGGTCACATGCTCGCGATCAGTGCCGCTGTCGCAAACGACGTCATCGAAGCCTTCGAACTCGACGTCACTGAGGACCGCAAGACGCAGTTCGGTTACGCTGCCGTCATTGGGGCCGGACTGGTCGTTGCTCTGCTCGCACTCAGCCCGCCCGCGTTCCTCGTCGTCAGTATCCTCTGGGCGTTCGCGATCAGTGCCGCCGCGATTACGCCAGTGATCGTCCTCGGCGTCTGGTCGGCCCGCGTGAACCGATACGGGGCAATCGCCTCGAGTGTCGTTGGATTCGGTTCCGTTGTCGTGCTCTCGCCACACGCTATCGGCGGTATTGGGGCTGGCGCTGAGGGACTGACAGCACAGTTGGGTATCGACGCGATCATGATCGCGTTCCCACTGTCGATTCTCACGTTCGTCGTCGTCTCGCTGCTCGCGGAGCGAGTCGATTCGCTGAACGTGGACCCGGAATCGAACCGCAACCTGATCAACGAGATGCACGGCTACCCGGACGACGACGTCGACCGCTTTACCAGCGCGATGCCGCTGCTCATCCTCGCCGCATTGATGCTCCCGATCCTCTGGTGGGGGATCCAGCCCTGGTAACCTACTCTGCTCTCTATGCAACTCTTTGGCTCCAAACTCGGAACGATGGTATGGCTGCTCATCGGTGTCGGCACCGCTGCGATTGCGGTCCACAACGACAACCAGCTAACGGCACTCATCGCCGTCGGCTGGATCACCCTCGCCGTGTTCAGCTGGGCCGAGTATCGGAAAGATAACTAACTCGCAGACTCGTTTTCGTCGGCGCTGAGTACTCGAGCCGTGCGCCTACTCGTCTCTGATGAGGAGGATTGGACGCTGTGACTCGAGCATCACTTTTTGTGTGACGCTTCCGAAGAGTGCTTTGCCAGCGGCGCTCCGTTTGCGCCCGCACATGACGATCCCATCCGCCATGATCTCCGCTGCGACTGCGATGACCCTGTCAGGTGGATTACCGTGTTCAAACCGTTTTTCGATCGTTGCTCCGTACTCCTCGAGCACGTCGTGGGCGACAGCAACACTCTCAGGGACCGCTGATTCATCCAGTTCACTGTCGTCGGTCAGGTGCGTCTCAGCTTCGACGAGCCACGGCTGCTGTTTCAGCTCTGAAACGTTGAGAACGACGACATGAATGTCCTCGGGCGACCCTGGAAGCGACGTAACGGCCCTTGCTGCTCTCCGTGCTCGATCGACGTCGTCATCGACGGGGAGTAGCGCGGTGTACATGTTTATAGTTCACATTCGACACGGATTAAATCCTTCTCCAGCTATCGCGAGTGTATGTATAGGTGGAGCTTCAGTTGAACAAATATGATGCCGGACTCGAACGTCAATTTCGACGAAGGCCGTACGGTCGTGTGCAAGTGATAATAAAAACTGGCCCAAGTAGTCTCAAGCGGTCACGACTCGTCTAATAACACGGTAACCGGTCGTGTCGACTCGAGCAGCACCGACTGAGTGACACTCCCGAATAGCATCTTTCCGGCCGCACTTTTCTTTCGGCCACTCATGATGATGTTGTCGGCGTCGACCTCGTCGGCAACCGCGAGGATCTGGTCAGTCACGCTCCCTCGCTCGAATCGGGTTTCGACGTCGATCCCGTGGTCCGTGAGGAGTTCATACGCTGCGTTCGTGCTTTCGGGCAGTTCTGGGTCCGCCTTTCCCTCAGCGCGTTGCGTTTCGAACTCACGCAGCCAGGGCTGTTTGGTCGACTCGGAGATGTTCACCAGGACGACCGCTTTCTCTTCCGGTCCGCCGGGAAGTTCGAGGACGGTTTCAGCCGCTCGCATTGCCCGCTCTTTGCTCTCATCGACCGGAAGCAAAATCGTGTGCATGACTGACAGTCGGTTCAACATCACTTAATCATTTGGGAAGACATGGTGTCTGCAGGCGAAACTGGTGTCGTTTCTGTACATTCCGATCACAGACGGCAGCATATGACAGTTCGAATAGGTGACCGATAACAAGACTTTAGAATCTTGGCACTCATGGTCATACCAATGTTCGACGATAACGAGCTCGAGGGTATCCGTGAGCAACAGGACCAGTGGGTGGACGAGACACTCGACCCTGTTCTCGAGCATCATGGCGAACGAAAAGACCGGTTTGCGACGATTTCGAATCACGAGGTCGATCGGCTCTACACGCCCGAAGACATCGCGGACCTCGATTTCGAGGATGATCTCGGCTTTCCCGGCGAGCCGCCGTACACGCGTGGGCCGTACCCAACGATGTACCGCGGGCGGACGTGGACGATGCGGCAGTTCGCAGGCTTCGGCACCGCAGAAGAGACCAACGAACGGTTTCATTACCTGATCGACGAAGGCCAAACCGGTCTCTCGACGGCGTTCGACATGCCGTCGCTGATGGGGATCGACTCGGATCATCCGATGAGTGAGGGTGAAGTCGGCAAAGAGGGTGTTGCCGTCGACACGCTTGCTGATATGGAGATCCTCTTCGATGGGATCGACATCGACGAAGTCTCCACCTCGTTCACGATCAACCCGTCTGCGGCAGTCATCTACGCGATGTATATCGCGCTGGCCGACCAGCAGGGCGTCCCCCGCGACAAAGTGCGCGGAACGCTCCAGAACGATATGCTCAAAGAGTTCATCGCCCAGAAAGAATGGGTGATTCCACCGAGCCCCTCGCTGAAGATCGTCACCGACACGATCGAGTTCGCCGTCGACGAGACGCCGAAGTTCCACCCCGTCTCCATTTCGGGCTATCATATCCGGGAAGCTGGCTCGACAGCCGCTCAAGAGGCTGCGTTCACGCTCGCCGACGGCTTCGCCTACGTCGAGGACACGCTCGACCGCGGCCTCGACGTCGACGACTTCGCTCCCCTCCTCTCGTTTTTCTTCAACTCACACAACTCCATCTTCGAAGAGATCGCAAAGTTCCGCGCGTCCCGTCGCGTCTACGCCCGCGTGATGGACGAGTGGTACGACGCAGACAAGCCCGAATCGAAACGGCTGAAGTTCCACACACAGACCGCCGGGCAGTCCCTGACCGCCCAGCAGCCGCTGAACAACATCGCCCGCGTTACGATTCAGGCGCTCGCCGGCGTCCTCGGTGGCACGCAGTCACTGCACACGAACAGCTTCGACGAGGCGCTAGCGCTGCCAAGCGAGAAGGCCGTCCGTGTCGCGTTGCGAACCCAGCAGATCATCGCCGACGAGTCCGGCGCGGCCGACATCGTCGACCCGATGGGTGGGAGCTACGCCATCGAGAAACTCACCAACGAGATGGAAGCCGAGATCATGGGCTACATTGAAGAGATCAAAGATATCGGCGATGGTTCGGTCCGTGACGGCGTCCTCGAGGGCATCGATCAGGGCTACTTCCAGCGCGAAATTCAGGAGTCGAGCTACGAGTACCAACAGCGCGTCGAACGCGGCGAAGAGGTCGTCGTCGGCGTCAATAAGTACACCATCGAAGAGGACACCTCCCCGGAGATCCTCAAGATCGACGAGACGACGCGCGAACGCCAACTCAACCGCCTCGAGCGCGTCAAAGACGAGCGTGACGACGCGGAAGTCGAGGCCACCCTCGAGGCGCTTTCGGATGCGATCGACGCCGAGGAAAACGTCATGCCGTACATCATCGACGCGGTCAAAGCCTACGTAACGATGGGCGAAATCATGCAAGTGTTCGAAGACCACCACGGCGCCTACCAGGAAGAGCTCAGTCCAGTCTAACCTGCGCTTCGAATAGCCGACAGAACCGACAGGCGCTACTCGGTGGTCGTCGCTTCGGTCTCGAGAACGTACGTGCACTCTGTATGCGTATCCCCGCCGATTTTGACTGCTTCCGTCGCGACCTGCTCAAATCCAAACCCGCGGTAGAACGCATTGCCCAGTTCGTTGGCCTCGAGTACCATCGCTTTGATGCGCTCGACGCCCTGGTCGACCAGCCGATCGCGTGTCTCCTCGAGCAACTGCCGGCCGAGACCTTCATTGCGAAATGCTGGTGCAACGTAGACACGGAGCAGTGTGCCTTCGTTCTCATCGAAATCGATAGTTGCGTGGGCGAAGCCGGCGACCTCGCCGTCGTGCTCGGCAACCAACATGAGCGCCCGTGACCAGATAATCGAGTCACGAATCAGGTCGTCGGAGTACCATTCGTCGAGCCCGTCTTCAATAGATTCACGGCTCAAAATATCGGGATAGTCATCAGTCCACGAGGATTGGGCTACGTCCTGAATCGCATCGATGTCGTCGGTAGTTGCTTCGCGGATTGTCATATGATGACAAGGACCCATGTTGAATTAACGTTTATCCTCATCTTGCTGGCTCAACGCAGTTCGACGTGTGTCGAGTCGAGACACCACAAATTCCGATAGAATCATACTTCTCCCAGTGAAACGCAGGAATATGAGTACTGACAGCGAACAGCAGAGTATCCGGTGTATGGTCGCGAAAGTAGGACTCGATGGACACGACCGTGGCGCACACGTTATCGCTCGAGCGTTCCGTGACGCCGGCTTCGAGGTCATCTACTCCGGACTACACAAGGCCCCCGACGACATCGTTCAGGCAGCGGTCCAGGAGGACGTTGACGTCCTCGGTATTTCGATTCTCTCCGGAGCCCACGACACGCTCGTCCCGAAGATCATGGACGGGTTAGAATCGTACGGCGCAAAAGAGGATACGCTCGTCCTCGCCGGTGGGGTGATTCCGGATGAAGATCGAGCGACTCTCAAGGACGAGGGTGTTGCAGCCGTTTTCGGTCCCGGAACGTCGATCGAGGAAACGATCGAGTTCGTCCGTGAGAACGCACCCAAGCGGTGACCGGCGAGGAGGGAGACTCGAGGCGTGTTATCTGGAGCAGCCACAGAGGTCGGCCCAGCAACTCGAGAGCGAACTGTATCAAACAACTAGGTAGTTGCGTAGTCTGTCCAAATAAGAGACGCGTCTTGCTGTCGGTCAGCTGACGCCGTCGTTAGCTCAGCAGATGCTGAGCGATCGTGTTTCGCAACACTTCGCTGGTCCCTTCGTAGATCTCGTTGAGTTTAGCGTCGCGGTAGAACCGCTCGGCAGGGAAGTCCTTGGTGTAGCCGTAGCCGCCGTGGATCTGGATTCCTTCGTTCGCGACTTCGCGACTCACTTCGGAGGCGTAGAGTTTCGCCTGTGCGGCCTCCTTGATATAGTCCTCACCACGAATCTTCTTGTCAGCGGCGTCGTGCATGAGCAGGCGGGCAGCCCGCGTCTTCGTATCCATGTCGGCCAACTTGTGCTGGATCGCCTGGAACTCGCTGATCGGCTGGTCGAACTGCTCGCGGTCCTGGCTGTACTTGGTTGCTTCGTCGAGAGCCGCCTGTGCGATCCCGATCGAACGAGCCGCGATCGTGATACGGCCACCGTTGAGCGTCTTCAGTGCCTGCACAAAGCCGTCGCCCTCATCGCCAAGGAGCCGGTCTTCCGGAATCCAGAGGTCGTCAAACCGGAGTTCAGCGGTTGGACAGCCCTTGTCGCCGAGTTTCTCCTCCGTCCCTTCGACGATGAACCCGTCATCCTCCTCGGGACGAACGATGAACGAGGAGATTCCCTTGTTGCCCGCCTCAGGATCGGTCTTGGCGAACACCGTTACCGTATCGGCGACCGAACCGTTCGAAATCCAGAGCTTGCCGCCGTTGATCAGGTAGCCGTCGCCGTCTTCCTCGGCTGTCGTCTCCATCGCTGGCACGTCACTGCCAGCACCGGCCTCCGAAAGTGCGAACGCACCGATGTCAGTTCCTTCTGCGACAGGCGTGAGATATTCTTTTTTCTGTTCGTGGCTGCCGAACTCATACAGCATGTTCCCTGCAAGCGAGATGTGGGCGGCGACGATCGTTCCCAGACCGCCGGAGCCACGCGAAATCTCCTCGAGGGCTGCCGGATACGTGTGGTAATCAAGTCCAGCCCCGCCGTACTCTTCTGGGAACGGCATCCCCATCAGTCCGAGTTCGGCGAGTTCGTCGACGATGTCCTCGGGGAACTCGTCTTTTTTATCGATTTCGTCGGCGACAGGAACGATTTCCTCGTCGACGAACTCCGTGACCATCTCCGTAATCTGGCGCTGCTCGGCTGAGAGACTGAAGTCCATGTCCCATACTTCACACGTCTTTCGTATAGATTTTCCTCTTTGGGAAGCCGTCGCAGTGACAGTTCGGCCCGTCCGCTGACGAGCGACGCTGGACCTCGCGAAAGAATATGTGCGATGGCCTAGAACAGATTCGGTATGGCATACAGTTACGAGCCACACCGCTTCGAGGAGTTCGAGGAAGGACAGACGTTCCTGAGCCCTGGCCGAACGATCACCGAGACGGACGTCGTCATGCACTCCGCGATGACCAGCGACTGGAACGAGCTGCATACGAACAAAGAACACGCCAAAGAGCGCGATTTCGGCGAACGAATCGTCCACGGCCCGATGACGTTCGTCCAAGCGATCGGGATGGTCATGCGCATCGGTATCCTCGAGCGAACTGCCTACGCGTTCCTCGGCATGAACTATATGGACCTTCCCAATCCGGTCCACATCGGCGATACCGTCTCACTCGAGATCGAAGTTGCCGAAACGAAGTCACTGGACAGTCGTGACGACGTCGGACTGGTCGTCTTCGAAACGGAGATGACGACACAAGACGAGACCGTCGTCTTTCAGGGTGATCTGAAGTTCTTCGTGCTCACGGCCGACGAATAGCCCAACGGTCGTGACAGCTACCGATAGAAGTTTCGAGTCTTCGAGTAGTATTCAGACATGATAGTTTAGCTTTCAAAAGGCGAAACGAGGACCGAGGGAACCGAGATTGGCATCGGTCCGGAACGGATCCACTCGATCGTTGAACCACAAAAAGCAGCTCTGGAGCAGTCGAGAAACAGACTTCCACACCGTTTCGAGCGTCAAACACACGAAATTCGTTCGAATCCATTACAGCGTTGTTCCCACGCTCGAGGGGCGCAATCCGTTGAATACAGCACTCACGAGTCCCAACACCACCGAAACCCGTTCGCTCGAGGTATCAATTAGAGCGACGAAACGCAGTTCCGAAACATCGTATCGAAAACAATATACGAACTCGTAACTACCTATTCAGTGTTATTTTTGACGTGCCGCTTCGAGGTGGCGGCGTTCGATGACGACCTCCGCAGCCCTGGCGTTTGCCTCCTCGGGGTCGTACGCGTCGGCGACCTCCCTGATGGCTTTCATCGAGGCGGTTCGAACCAGCGCCTCGAGGTCTGCACCGGTGTATCCCTCGAGATCCGCCGCCAGCGCCGAGATGTCGATATCGTCGTCGAGTGGCTTCCCGCGCGTGTGGACCTCGAGGATTTTCTCGCGAGCGTCGTGGTCTGGCTCGGGGACGAGCACGTGCGTATCGAGCCGACCGGGTCGAAGGAGGGCAGGGTCGATGTGGTCCTTGCGGTTAGTCGCAGCCAGCACGACAAGGTTCGGGTTCTCGCGCATCCCGTCGAGTTCCGTCAAGAGTTGCGAGACGACGCGTTCGGTGACCTCGTGGCTGCCCTCCCCGCGAGTGGCAGTGATCGCGTCGATCTCGTCGAAGAAAACGATCGACGGCGCGGACTGACGAGCGCGTTCGAACACCTCGCGGATCGCCTTCTCGCTCTCGCCGACGTAGCGGTCGACGATCTCCGGGCCGTCCACACGGACGAAGTTGACGTCGGTTTCACCTGCCAGTGCTCGTGCAAGCAGCGTCTTTCCAGTTCCCGGCGGGCCATAGAGCAAGACACCAGAGGGTGGGCTGGTGTTCGTCTCTTCGAAGAGTTGCTCGTAGGTCAGCGGCCACTCGACAGACTCTCGAAGGACCTGTTTTGCCTCCTCGAGGCCGCCAACGTCCGAAAAGTCTGTCGTCGGCGATTCAGCGACGTACTCGCGCATCGCGGAGGGTTCGACGGCCGCGAGCGCGGCATCGAAGTGGGCTTTCGTGACGGCAGGGTCGCGATTCCACGCCGTGCGGTCGTCGGCGTCGGTCGGCCGATCACGGATCGCAGCCATTGCTGCCTCGCTTGCGACTGCATCGAGATCCGCGCCGACAAAGCCGTGCGTTCGGCGAGCAATCGCGTCAATACTGACGTCATCTGCGAGTGGCATCCCGCGCGTGTGGACCTCGAGGATTTCTTTGCGGCCCGCAACATCGGGGACACCGATCTGGATCTCACGGTCGAATCGGCCGCCACGGCGGAGTGCAGGATCGATCGTATCGACGCGGTTGGTTGCCCCAATGACGATCACCTCGCCACGAGCGTCGAGGCCGTCCATCAGGGTCAGTAGCTGCCCGACGATCCGGTTTTCTGCGTCACCCTCATCGTCGCGGGTGCCGGCGATCGAGTCGATTTCGTCGAAGAAGATGATCGTCGGTGCGTTCGCTTCGGCCGTCTCGAACACTTCACGGAGTCGCCCTTCGGACTCGCCTTTGTATTTCGACATGATCTCCGGGCCGGAAATCGTCTCGAAGTGCGCATCGACCTCGTTGGCGACGGCGCGGGCGATGAGCGTTTTGCCCGTTCCGGGCGGCCCATACAGCAACACACCGGATGGCGGCTCGACGCCGAGTCGTTGGAACAGCTCCGGCTCCGACAGTGGGAGCTCGATCATCTCGCGAACGAGCTCGAGTTCCTCGTCTAACCCGCCGATATCCTCATACGTGACACCAGGTGAGAGCGTCGCTTCGGCGTCGTCGGATGACGAACTCGCCGAACTGGGTTTGTCGCTCTGCGTTTGCTTCCGGTCTCGGCTGGCACTCGAGGAACCACTCCGTTCCGACTCCGTGCCAGTTCCGACGATTCGAACCGTGGTTGTACTCGTAATCCGAACGTCCCCGTCAGGATTGGTCTCGGTGACTTTGAACGGGTTCTGGTCGAGCCCTTCGATCCGGATCTGTTCACCGGCCCGCACCGGACGATTTCGGAGCGTCTTAGCCGCCTTGCGTTCGGCAACACCTTGCTGGCTGGCGGTAAACGACGCCGGCGGAACGAGTGTCACCTGCTCCGCTTCGGCGATCGTCGACGTATCTTTCGTTTGGACAGTAACCGTATCACCAACGTGTGCCTCGGCGTTTGCGCGGGTGTCGCCGTCGATCTGAATGACGTTCTCCGGCACCGACGGATCCGCTGGCCACATCTTCGCGACTGTCGCCTGTTCACCCTCGATTACTACGGTGTCGCCGCTCAACACGCCGAGTTGTCGGCGTGCCAGTTCCGGGATTCGTGCGACACCCCGTCCAGCGTCCCGTTTTTCGGCGGCGCGGACCGTCAGCGACACGCCATCCGAATCCGACTGGCTCATACACTGTTCCTTTCGGGCGGGTCATCTTGAGAATTGTCCCATCAATGGGCGTCGAAATCGGTCGTCCTCAGTGTGCGCCGTCTCAAGAGCAGTTCCAATGGCCACCTCCCGGTCTTATTCACTTGGTTTTTGCCGTAACAGATGCCGAAAGCCGGCATTCTGGCCGTTCTGTAGCGGCTTTACAGGATGTACGCCATTGTCTCCCCGACCGGTGAGTGTTACAGCATTCTTCGATCTGCCGTAACACCGTTCCGTCTGGTTGTTTTGCGCTGTTCGACACACTCCTGTCTCACAGGTCACTCGAAAAATGCTGTACAACGATGTCAGCATGCGTTTCAGCGAGTACAACCGAGTTACACAGCTATCATAACAACGGGACTGATCGCGAGTGCCGTCTCAAGAAAGGCCGTCACTCGAGTCGGGTGCGATGCTCGGCAGCGAGTTCGCGAGCCTGCTCGAGGGTGTGCGTCTCTGTCCAGCGAACGCGATCACCGTCGCCGTAGGCGAGGACCGTCTTGAGTTCGTCGCGGAGGACACCGTGGTCGACGGCGAGCACCGTTCCCGACCCATCGCCGAGTTCGTAGACGCCCGGCCGATCAGGGGCGCTGGCAACGGCGCTTCGATCGAGGTCGCGCCATGGTTTCTGAAGCGGCATGATATTCAGTCGTGCTGGTCGACGTCGTCGGAACTGTCCTCGCTTGCGACGAGTTCGTAGGCGTGTTCGCTCATCTCGTCTTCAGCGAAGACGAACACCCGACCATCGACCAGCGAGAGGTCGGCCTCGACACGGATCGAGTACGCTGCCGTCGACACCGTCACGCCGGGGAACAGGACCTCTTCGTCGTCGCCCTCGAGCATTACGCGACCGACGCCGGTTGATTCGAGGATCTCGTCGTGGGTGTTGCGATCGTTGACGTACGTCATCACGCCTTCGACGCCGTCGGGGTCGGTGACGAGGACGTGGACCTCTTTGCCTGGTGGCGTCTTGAGACCACCTTCGACAGGTTTGGGCGGTCCGTGATAGAAGACGTCCCGGCCGTCGAGATACTCGACGACGATGCCACCCTCGACAAAGTCGACACCGATCGTACTCGGGGCGACGTTGTTTCGTGCGCTCATTAGCCACCGATTCGGCCGGGATGGGGAAAAGCGACCGGTTCCATCGCCACGTCGGCTTGCGACGTCGAGACCGTCAGCCGTAAATACGCGCTCTGAGACGATTCCGGTATGGACGGCCGCGCCGTTGCCCCAGCAGCTGGGACGGTTCTCAACGCGCTTGCAACCGGAACCGGCTCGGCGTTTGCGATCGATCTCGAGACGACAGCCACAGTCGAACTCACCGACGATGGTGAGGTCGACGCCGAGATCGCCGGCCAGCCCGACGCTGATACGACACTCGTCGAGCGCTGTGCCGAGTTCACGATCGCTGACTACGCCGACGCTGCAGGAGTCGACGAATCAGCTATGGGTGCTCGAGTGGAGACGAACAGCGACGTCCCGATGGCTTCGGGATTGAAGAGTTCAAGCGCTGCGGCGAACGCGACCGTGATGGCGACGCTCGATGCACTCGCGGTTGCCGACACAGTCGACCGAATTGACGCCTGTCGGCTCGGTGTCCGAGCAGCCCGTGACGCCGGCGTCACCGTCACCGGCGCGTTCGACGATGCCAGCGCGAGCATGCTCGGCGGCGTGACGGTCACCGACAACACGGCCGACGAACTGCTCGCCCGCGAAGAAGTCGACTGGCACGCACTGGTCTACACGCCACCCGAACAGTCATTTAGCGCCGACGCCGACGTCTCCGCCTGCGAGCGAATCGCACCGATGGCCGACCTCGTCGCGGAGCTCGCCTTGGATGGGCGCTACGGCGAGGCGATGACGGTCAACGGCTTCGCATTTTGCGGTGCCCTCGACTTTTCGACCGGGCCGATGATCGATGCCTTGCCCGATGTCGCCGGCGTCTCGCTGTCCGGCACCGGGCCGAGCTACGTCGCCGTTGGCGAGCGCGAGACGCTCGAGACGGTACAGGACCGATGGAACGAACGCGACGGAACGACACGATTACTGCAGACGCGAACCGACGGGACACAGATCCAATGACTCGAGAAACAGCCACGAACGAAGGGACGGAGAACCGAACGCCGGACGAAATGAGCCTCGACGAACTTCGCGAGGAGATTCAAACGATCGACCGCGAAATCGTCGAACTGATCGCCCAGCGAACGTACGTCGCGGACACGATTGCCCAGGTCAAAGACGAACAGGGACTGCCGACGACCGACGAAACACAGGAACAGCAGGTCATGGATCGGGCAGGCGACAACGCAGAGCAGTTCGACGTCGACGCCAACCTTGTGAAAGCGATCTTCCGACTGCTGATCGAGTTGAACAAGGTCGAACAAAGGGATAGTAGATAGCACTAATCGAGTTTCTAAGCGCGTGTAACGCCCAATAAGCGATTGGAAATCTTCCGGTTGCTGTTCAGTTGGTTCGTGTTGAATGGTTTGAGCAGTAGACCGATCACCAGAACCAGCGGACACTACACGTGCAAATACATCACTTGTCTGAGTGAGCGTATCGGTCGTACAGCCACCACGGAACATCAAGTACCATAGCCAGTGCGACTGCTACTCCGAGTCCAACCAGTAACCCATCCGTGAGTCGAATTGCGAGGAAGACTGCAATACCGCTCACAGCAACTCTTGCCACTCGATTCAGGTTCCAATCAAAAAGGGCGGACCGAAGCGCGGACATACTGTTTGATTAGGTAGACTGAATTATAATCATTCTGTAAACCAAGGAGTGCCAACCAGTACACGCACGCTCTAAACTGATCACAGCAGATACGTCAGTCCAGTCCGAGACTCAGTTTCAACGCCCCGTCCACCGCCTCCATCGTCTCCCCGTCGAGGCTTCCAAGCACTGAGTGAATCCGTTTTTTGATAGAGACGACACGAATCTGGTCGAGGCGGATCGAGGAATCTTTCTCGAACGGTGACTCCGCTGCTTTGACGAGAACCTCGAACGGATAGCCCCTGTACGTCCCTGTCGCAGGCGCAACGATAGTCGTGCTGGCATTTTTGTTCCCAACGTCGTTCTGGACGACTACTGCGGGGCGAGTTTTCTTCATCTCGTGCCCTTCAGCAGGATCAAACCGAACGATAACAACGTCGCCGCGACGAATTTCGGAGCCCTCGCTCATTTATCCAGCCCGCTCCACGCCCCGTCCGACGCCTCGTCCCACTCTTTTGCAAGCTCTTCCGCACTTTCAGAAGCCTCGCGATATGCGGCAGCCAGTTCGTCCTCGTCGGGATGGTCAGATTCTACTTCGACGACAGCGACGGTTACACGCTTGTTCGCGTACTCCGTCCCGAGGTAGATTCGGCCTCGGTCGTCAGTCTCGTTGGTCTGGAGGTCTCGCGCATCCACTTTCGTCATGTTACTGGATAGATTCTACTACCGAATAAGTTTTGCCCACTATTACCCACTAGTATATTTTCGATGGATCGTACCATGGATTTTGTCTACCTGAACCAGCGAGAAATCAGGGAGCCGAACGCCGAAATCGGACAGGTCATGTTTCGCTGTGGGACTCAGTCCCGGTTCCGATACCGCTCATCCCACCGCGGTCCGGCACGACTCGAGAGCACGAACCCGATCCCACCGAACCCGAACCCGGAAAAGACGAGTGCGAGTGCAACCGTCGTCGACGGCGGCACAACGACGAAACCGGCGACCAGCGTCGGCACGAGCGCGACGGCGACGCCGACGGTAAAGAGCGTAAAGCGGACGGCATCGAAGAGGAACTCGTTAGGATCGAAGCCAGCAATGTAGACGGTCAGCCCGTAGTAGTACAGCGCATAGCCCGCCAGCAGGATCGCGCCGACAACGGCGTCGAGCAGGGTCGCCTCGAACCAGTAGACTGCCCCCAGATACGGCACCGCGACAGTCGGCGCACCGACGAGGACGAAGGCGATCCGCTTCGCCCGGAACACATCCGCAATCGAGACCGGGTAGATGAGATACGCCTCGAGCGAATCGAACTGGGTCAGCCAGTTGTACGTGGTAAAGGCGGTCAGCCCGAGGACGCCACCGAAGAAAATCCCCGGCGCGGGTGCGATACCGGTGATCGTCTCGACGAGGCCGACGAGCGCGAGCAGGATCCCAGCCGAGACGAACGGTTTCCAGACGCCGCCGGACGAGCGCGCCAGATCGAGTAATGTCTTCGAGACGAGAGCACTCGTCGCCGCCTCGAGTGACAGTCCGTCGCTGAGCTGGGCGAACCGATCACCGGCCGTGCGTGCTGGACGCCCGTAGGTGGGATCATACAGCGTCAGCGATGCTGCGCCGATGAGAACGGTTCCGAGTACCAACCCGCCCGCGCTGGCCACCGAGCCAGTGATCGGGACGAAGACGGTCCAGGCCGCTCGAGTCCCACCCATCGCCCACAGACTGCCAGCACTGAAAACGATCGTCCCGACAAGTGCCCACGCCGGCACGCCGCGAGTCCGCAGCGCGATCAGGGCGACAGTCAAGACCATGCCGGCGACGAACGACAGCGACAGCGAGAGCCAGAGCGCACCCACGGCAACCGGCGTCCGTGCCGAGAGTCCGACCAGCACCGCATTACTGGCCGCCATCGGTAACACGAACGCGACCGCGTAGAACAGGGCGTCTTTGAGCAAGAACAGCCCCAGCAGCCGACGCCGAGACAGCGGCAGCGTCGCTGGCGTCGAGAGGACAAGCGACAGCTTCCCAAAGACGTTCTCGAGCATATCCGAGCCCGCGAAGCCGGCGGTCCCGCTGTAGAGGCCAAAACCGAGCGCGAGAACGTGCAGTCCGGTTACGATCGTCCCGTCTGCGGTGCCAGTCTCACGGAGCGCAATCGTCGCGCCGACAGCGAGGGTGGCGATCACAGCCGGAAAGAGTGCGAATCGCCAACCGCCGAACAGACGCGTGTGGAGCCGCCACTCCTCACGAAAGAGGACGGCAAACAGCTGCCAGGTCGTCGGCCCCTGGCGAGCGGACGCGCCACTCATCGGTCCGACCCAAGCTGTTCGAGCGACGGCGCATCGCGGACGTCCGTCTCATTGACCTGCTCGAGAAATACCTCGAGCAACGAATCGTCGCCGGCATCTGCAGTCGATGCACGACTGGTCGTCGAACGTGGCGCAGTGTGTCCCTCAAGCGAGCGCTCGGCCACAAGCTCGCCGTTGGCGACGATGCCGACCCGCGTGCAGATCTCTTCGGCGACGTCGATATTGTGTGTGGAAACGAAGACAGCGTTATCGCCGGCCGCATAGGAGACGAGAAACTGCTTGACTTGCTCCTGGACGAGCGGGTCGAGGTTCGCCAGCGGCTCGTCGATCACGACGACGTCGGGTTCGTGTAAGAACGCCTGTGTGAGCATCACCTTCTGCTGTTGGCCCCGCGAGAGATCGGTGTGAAGCGTCTCGAGTTTGCGTTCGAACCCGAGTCGGGTCGCCCAGCGATCGGTTCGCTCGGCGACAGTGTCGGGGTCGAGGTCGCGAACGCTGCCGACGAACTCGAGATACTCCCGCGGCGTCAGAAAGCTCGGCGGCGATCCCTGCTCGGGGACGATACCGACACAACGTCGCGTCTCGAGTGGGTCTGCGACGGGATCTGTTCCAAGGATTCGGACCGTTCCAGAGTCCGGCCGAATCTGGCCGGTCAGAACACGAATCGTCGTTGTCTTGCCGGCTCCGTTCGGACCGAGAAAGCCGTACAGTTCGCCCCGTTCGACGCCGAAACTCAATCCATCGACTGCCCGAACGTCACCATAGGACTTCACCAGCCCATCGACCTGAATCACACCCATTGACTGGGCGATGGTTCACAGGAGCTGATAATTATACTGTCGGCTGTTACTGGCTGTGGACAATACTGAGATCGATAAGCACCGAACTCCACAGCGTGCTAGCCACACGTTCGGCAGGCCGATTCAGAACTCCGTCCCGCGACGTGCCCGCTGGCCATCGTCGATCGGGTGTTTCATTTTCCGGACGTTCGTGATCAGGTCTGCCCGTTCCTCGAGATACGACGGCTCGGCGTGGCTCCCAGAGAGGACGAGTTCGAGCCCCGCAGGCTTGGCGTCGATCAGGCCGTGGACGTCATCCTCACTGAGCAGTCCACGGTCCGCGGCGTACAGCACTTCGTCGAGGATCAGCATGTGCACCCCATCTTCCGGCGGCGAATCGAGGTCGATCGGCGCGTCAAGGTCGGCGTCTGTAGCCGCTTCGAGCAGTTCGTGGGCGCGCTCGAGGCCCGCCCGCGCCTCCACCTCGTGATCCGCTTCGTCACTCCCATCGGCCATGCCGTGCCAGCCGTAGTGGCCGAGATTCTCGTAGCTGAGCCCTGGCAGCGCCTCGATCGCGTTGTACTCACCACGGACCGCTTCGACGCTCGAGGCCCCGCCTTTCATAAACTGAAGCATATGGACGCGGTAGCCGTGGCCGGCAGCGCGCAGTGCCATCCCGAGCGTGGCTGTCGTCTTCCCTTTGCCATCACCCCACCAGACCTGCACGAGGCCGAACTCCTCGGGTGCGGACGGTTCGATTACTTCGGCTTCCGGCGTTCGTCCCTGCCCAGGTGTGTTTTCGATCCCCGCTTTGGATGGCTGATCGTCGCTCATACGGTTGCCGTCGGGCCGGTTGCACATGTAAGTAGCCCATTGATCCGTGTCCCGACCACCCGGATCGGACGGACCAAATACGTCTTTAGTCTCCACCGCGAAGGTAGTGGCACCCAGATGCCACTCGAGTTCTCATCGTCCGGCGACACGCCCGACCTCGAGCGCGTCATTAGCGTGCTGGACGATGCCGACTGCCGGAAGATTATCTCGGTACTCGAGGAGCCAAAGACCGTCCACAAAATCGCAGACGAGGCCGACCTTCCGCTCTCGACGGCCTATCGCAAACTCGACCGGCTGACCGAGGCCGAACTGGTCAACGAAACCGTCGGGGTTCGACAGGGCCGCCATCACAAATCACGCTACGTGTCGACGTTCGACCAGATTTCGATCAGCTTCGACGATAAACAGGAGCTCTGTGTCGATATCGGTCGCTCGGACGATCAGTCACTCGAGATCTGGTCGAACGCCACACGGAAGTTTTGATTGCCAGATGGGGAGTTCGCTACGAGTCCGACTCGGCACCAGCGCCAGTGTCGGTCGACGACGACTCCATCCCGAGATCTTGTCCTTCCTTGATCGCCTGCGCTTCCTGTTCCATCGCCTCGATATCCATCTCGGTATCCTCAATCTCACCGATGATCTCGCTGATATCATCTAGGCCGATCAGTTCGCGCGTCTCCGCATCGAACTCGAGGCTTTCGAGTTGCTGGCCATCCGCCTTGACATCGCTCCCGGAGAGATGCTTGCCGTAGCGGCCGACCATCGAGGAGAGTTCCTGTGGGAGAATAAACGTCGACGACTCGCTGTGACCGATCTCAGCGAGGGTATCCATCCCTTTGTCGATGATGGCACGCTCACCCATCGATTCGGCCGAACGAGCGCGCAGGACCGTCGAAATCGAATCACCCTGTGCCTCGAGGATTTGGCTCTGTTTCTCACCCTGTGCGCGGATGATCGCGCTCTGTTTGTCTCCTTCTGCTTTCTCGATGGCGCTCCGGCGTTCTCCCTGTGCCTCGAGAATCATCGCTCGACGTCGGCGTTCGGCGGAGGTCTGTTGCTCCATCGCACCTTTGACGCCCTGAGATGGCGTCACCTCGCGAACCTCGACGCTTTCGACGCGGATACCCCACTCGTCCGTGGGCTCGTCGAGTTCGGTCCGAATCCGCTCGTTGATCATCTCGCGCCGACTGAGCGTATCATCGAGTTCCATGTCACCGATGACGGCACGCAGCGTGGTCTGGGCGAGGTTCGAGACCGCGAGTTCGTAGTCCTCGACCTCGAGGAACGCTCGTTTGGCGTCCATCACTCTGATGTAGACGACAGCGTCGGCAGTCACCGGCGAGTTGTCGCGGGTGATCGCTTCTTGCCTCGGCACGTCAATCGTCTGGGTCCGCATGTCGAACGTGTAGACCCGTGAGACGAACGGCGGCACGATGTTGAGCCCTGGCTCGAGCAGTTTGCGATACTCACCGAAGACGGTCAGTGCACCCTTGTTATAGGCGTCAACGATCTCGACCAACTGCCAGACGGTGATGGCGACAACCACGAGGGCGATCGCCCCGACAGTCAGCAGTGGATCACCGACCTGCAAGGGCCCGAGTGACAAGATGTTCATCATGCAAGCTAGGGACGCTGGCCGAATAACGTTTGGCCCTCGTGATCACATTCCACGCCGGCCAACGAGATCTGAATCTGTCGGTCCCTGCCCATCGAATTCGTCCACGAAGGCATCCAGTTTCGACGGCCTCGTCGCACCCAGAAGTTGTGTCTCTGTCGTGGAACACGCCGCATCCACGCCGAGTCGGTCACAGACGAGATCGGCCGTCGCCTCCGCCATCGCTCGGTACGTCGTCAGCTTGCCGCCGACGATACTGACGAAGTTTTCGACGCCGTCAGTGGCGTGATCGAGTCGGTGAAATCCGCGAGAGATTCCACGGCCACCCTGAGCGGCCTCCTCTGGCTCGTACAGCGGTCGGACACCCCACCACGTTCGAACGTGGTCGACCTGGGCGACCGACGGAAGCATCGCCGCACACTCGGTCACCGTCTGTTCGACCTCCCAGTCGCTCCGTTCGTACTCGTCCGGATCGTCAACCGGGACGCTCGTCGTTCCGAGGACGACCTCGTCGTCGTGTGGCACGATAATATCGCCGTCGGCCGGATCGCGACATCGGTTGAGCACCGGCTCGAGACCGTCGTATTCGACCGAGATCATGACACCTCTCGTCGGCCGCATCTCGACTGAGAGACCTGCCAGCCCGGCGACTGCTCCGGCGTGAGCACCGGCTGCATTCACGACGTACGTCGGTTCGATGGTGTCGTCGACGTCGCCACCAAGTGAGACTGACGCGATTCGTCCGTTCTCGACGGTCATCTCCGTCACCGGTGCGTGTGGATAGATCCGCGCACCATGGTCGCGAGCATCGGCGGCGTTCGCTGCAACCAGTCGAGATGGGAGAACAACGCCATCGGGAACCCACATGGCTCGCTCGACGGCGTCAGTGAGGCCTGGAACCGCGGCTCGAGCCGTCTTGCCGTCGACCACTTCGATTGGGATCCCAAGCTCTTCGCACGCCGTACGTTTTGCCTCGAAGACGGCAGGGTCGTCCTCGCGCAGTTGGACGAACAAGCCCCTTGTCTCCCGGAGACACTCCCCTGCGATATCGCGGAGGATTCGGTTCTCCTCGAGGCACTCGAGTGCGCCTTCGGGATCGCTCTCAGCGTAGCGAGCACCGCTGTGGAGCAGCCCATGCGAGCGACCCGATGCGCCAGCCGAGAGCCCGTCACGGTCGACGAGCGTCACATCAACGCCTCGAAGGCTGAGGTCTCTCGCGATCCCTGCCCCAGTCGCGCCACCACCGATGACGAGGACGGCCGTTTGGCGAGTCATATTCGAACGACGGGTTCCAGACGGACGAACCTTTCATTGCCGGCGAGATGGACGGCATCGTTGTTCTGGCTCTCGAGCGGCGAGGAAGCGAGTCGGTCGGTGTCGAAAATAGCGCCTCTAGGGACTGTACTCCGGCGACTGGGCTTCGATCGTCTCGGCGACGTTGTCGAGTTCTTCACCGATCGTCGCGATGAGATCGTCGAGCGTTGCGATCCCCACAAGTTCGCCGTCGTCGTCGACGATCGGGAACCGGCGAACGTTGTGTTCGGCGATCGCGTTCGAGACCGCGATCGGGTCTTCTTCCTCGTGGATCGTCGCCGGGTTTTCGGTCATCACGTCTTCGACCGAGACGGACCCGACGTCATCGTGTTCATGGATCGCAAGCGCGGCGTCACGGTCGGTGATCATTCCGACGGGTTCGTCGTCCTCTGTGATGACGATTGACCCGACGTTTTCGCTGTCCAACATCTCAGTGACGTCACTCAGTTCGCTGTCTCGATTCGTCGTTACGACGGTTTCGGGACCGAGTTTGCCGACAGACATAGTCACGAGCACCGATGGCAGGAATGGTATTCAACCTACAGCTTTCGAGTGAACGCCGTTCAGTTTCTCAAAACGTTGTTCCAGAATACGGTGTATACAAACTCGAGCTGTGCTGGGAAGCCGTCGAACGAACAGTGCTGAAAGCAAAAGCTGAGGATCGCATGATGGTCTGGGGCTGACATGCCCATCGTGTTTCCGTTTTCGGGATCCACAGAGGGACAATCTCACAGGCTGAAATGGTTATCGGTTCGGTGGGGTCGTTGTGTTGTGCTTCGTTATCATCACCACCTCAACCACAGTTAGTATACGTCCAATAATAAATCTTTTTGATTAGGCAGTATCTATCTATCCGAGTTTAAGATAGATGTTTGTCCACAGATAGCGCTTGAGGAATCCGATAACTGTTTTTCGGACTGATTAGTGGCTGATTTTTACTCGGTTGTTAGGTTGGCAACGTCGTAACAGCCTGTTGGCAACGCCGTCATGGCCTCTAAGCAACACTCCAACAGCATCGACGGGACACACCGACCACACAGCCACTGTGCAGTCACGTGTTCACTGGCCGGGATCCGAGAGTCGGTGTGGTCGTACGCGGTCGAACAAAAATGCGACGAGAAAGCGGCCGTATCGAGGGCTACAGTAGCCACTGACCGTCAGTGCGTACCCGATCGCACAACTGTCGTGCGATCAGTGTGCAAACAGTTTCAGTTGTTACGATAGTCGAATCGGGTCCGACGGAAAGTCGTTGGATGCTCAAGCGCTCAGTGAGAACGTGGTGTCACGTTCTCCGAAAACTTCTCGCGAACTTTTTCGACTTTCGGCGCTGCGTGCATTGAGCAGTAGGCGTCGTTTGGATTCTTTTCGAAGTAGTTCTGATGATACTCCTCTGCCTCGTAGAACGTCTCGAGTGGCTCGATTTCGGTGACGATCCCCTCGTACAGTCCCTCCGTCTCGAGTTCTGCAGCGAACGCCTCAGCGGTCTCGAGTTGGTCGTCGCTGTGGGCATAGATCGCCGACCGGTACTGGGAGCCGATGTCGGGTCCTTCGCGGTCTTTCGTGGTCGGATCGTGGATCGTAAAGAAGACCTCGAGGAGATCCTCGTACGCGATCGTCTCGGGATCGTACTCAAGTTGGACGACCTCAGCGTGGCCAGTCCGGCCCGAACAGACCGCGTTGTAGCTTGGATCGTCGGTATGCCCACCCGCGTAGCCAGAGATGACGGATTCGACGCCGTCGAGTTCCTCGAACGCCGCTTCGACACACCAGAAACAGCCGCCGCCGAACGTTGCACGTTCCATATCGGCTTTCGGGGACGCTGGAGGAAAGATGTGACGGCTGCCCCAACTTCCGTTTCTGCCTCGGTGGCAAGGAATTTCACGGTGGCCGAGAAACCCGGACGTATGTCATGGGAAACCGTACAACTCGACTGGGATGGAGCCGTTGCAACACTGACCGTCGACCGACCGGACGCGCTTAACGCGTTGAACGTCCCAACGCTCGAGGCGATGGGCGAAGCGCTCACCGAAGCCGCTGACGAGGGCGCTCGCGCACTCGTGTTGACCGGTGCTGGCGATGATGCGTTTATCGCCGGGGCGGACATCGCGTATATGCAGGACCTCGAGACACCGAAAGCCCAGGAGTGGGGCGAACTCGGCCACGACGTTGCAGACGCCCTCGAGGCGTTCCCCGCGCCGACGATCGCCGCCGTCAACGGCTACGCCTTCGGCGGCGGCTGTGAGATGGCCATGGCCTGTGATCTGCGCGTGGCGAGTGAGTCGGCTCTGATCGGCAACACGGAGATCGATCTCGGCATCATTCCCGGCTGGGGTGGCACCCAGCGCCTGCCGGAACTCGTCGGCGACGAGACCGCACGGCGGATGATCTTCCTCGGCGAGCGACTCGACGCCGAATCGGCCGCCGAAGCCGGCTTGTTCGGTGAGGTCGTCGCTGATGAAGATCTCGAGGACACCGTCACCGAACTCGCCGAACAGATCGCCGCGAAGCCAGCCGTCGCGATGCGCGCGGCCAAGCAGGCGATCAACCAGCGCCACGAGGGCCCACAGGCGGCCGGACTCACATACGAACAGCGCGCCTTCGCCAGTCTGTTCGGTACGCCGGACCAGCGCGAGGGGATGACGGCGTTCGTCGAGAATCGAGATCCAGAGTTCGAGTAACGACGGCACGTCGCTGAACGGTACTGCACGCCTATCACACTGCAACGACGAAATGTGATGGATCGTTTCACATGGTTTGCTGTCCCTGTTTCCCGGCGCGACCGCGAACCGCGTGCGGTCGCGCCGGCACTAATTGACAGCCAACCGTATCAGTTGTTACAGTAGCCACTGAAAATCAATGAACACCACACCGCACGGTGGCTGTGCGATACGTGTGTAAATCGGTTCGGTTGGTACTATATTATAAATTCCACCATATCCGACCCCATGAGTTGAAACGAATTCACTCGAACGATGGGGACACAAAGCATGGTGGAAGTATATAAAAGAGCGGCTACAGTTGAATCACTTGAACGGGTGGTCGAAATTCGAACTGATAGAACAGTTATGTCCAGTTGACCCCAGAATGTCCGGAAAGTCTGTTAAGATATATCTATTAGATCAAGAACATCGTCAAACCGGTTGTTCTCCCTCAAGACGTTGACCGTAGTATCGAGGTCCGTATTTATTTCCCAGTAGTACTTCGGACCGCCGCGTGACCCGCCACTTCGTTTTGCACCCGAGACAACACCGATCATATCCAAATCATGAAGATGGCTCCGTACTCTTCGCATTGCAATCGAGTTCGTATCCACGTGCGACGTGATATCCGTGTACCGCGAGTACACCTCTGGTGTTGGAGAAGGAGTCTCATCCTCAGCCGTTAATGAAGTGAGTGCGAGTAGCGCCAACTGATCCTGTATTGTCAGGTCGCGGATACTCTGTGCGATATTCATCTGCTCAACGTGGTCTTCAGCTTCGCGGACGTGCTCTTCAGAGACGTTCGATTCGTCGTTGAGTGCGGCAAACTCGCCGGCCTTGTACAGATACCGGATCGCCTGCCGCGCCGAGCCCAAGTCTTGAGCAGCGAGCGCCGCCGCCAGTGCAATCGCCTCCTGCGTGACGGCACCATCGACAAATGCTTTCTCTGATCGACGGTTGAGAATGCTCCGTAACTGACTGGCATCGTACGGTGGGAAGTGAATTTCGACCTCACAGAGCGAATCCTTGGCGCGGGGGTCAAGCTCGTCGTAGAACGTCATGTCGTTGCTGATTCCGATCACGGAGACATCCATGTCCTCTATATGGCCATTGTCACGTGCCCGTGGCAGTTCATACAGGATCATATCCTTGTTGCCAATATTGTCGACCTCGTCGAGGACGATAACGACGATTCCACCGATCTCTTGAAACGCATCATACAGCCGCGTGAACACCATTCGCTTCGGATGGCCATTTGGGTTCTCACCGGTTAGTTGCTCGACAAGATCACACGCGACCTGATACGAGGAATGATGGCCTTTGCACGTCTGAAAGATTGTGGTCAGGCTAATTTCGCTCCGGTCTTCGACTTCGTCCTGCAGTTCCTCGAGGAGAAATCGTGCGGCCGCCGTCTTCCCTTGTCCAGGCTTACCATACAGAAACGCGTTATGCGGTGGCGCATCGTTCAGAACGGGAGAAAGGACCTCCAATCCTAGTCGTTTGAGCTGTGTTTCCCGTTCTGGAAGGTCGTTCGGCGTATAGCTTTCTTTCAGGATGCGCTCACTCTCGAAGATTGCTGATCTGTCCTGAAAGTACTCGGTCATGATAGGGAATAAAACACTCATTGTATAAATAACCGTAGTGTCTAGAATACCCCGGAATGTCCAGAAATACGAGAATGGATTCAAACTAGCCCCCACCCCCGGGGGCGTCCGGAATTAGCGGGAAAAGAGACCACCACAGAAACGAGTGAGCCAGCTGTCGAAGACCAGGGATAAAATATCGACTCTGCTGGTAACTCGGAACACTGGGAATTAGAGAACAGCAACTGGAAGCGGTCGGATATTCATCCTCCCTTGCATTCTCTTGTCTGTACTACGGTCTTCTACCGTAGTGCAATATTTATATCTTTTGAATTTAAAATGGGTTTTAGTATATTATAGGTTAAATTAGCAAAAAAATAGAATTAGAATACTGGGAGAGGGGTGTATTCTCCCGGTTTTTCTGGACGACCCCGGGTCCCCCCGACCAATCCATACACATCAGTTATGATGCAACGACAAATACACATATTCTGGCCGTTTCACCCACCAGCATTAGATTTTCAGTTGCTACTTAGCTATCGACCGTCCAGCACAACAACACACCATCGTCGAGTCGCTCGACGCGCTCGAGGCTCAACAGCGGGAACTCGTCGATGAACCCGTCGCCATCGGCCAGCGTCGGCGCGTCGCGACCGCCGATCACCTTCGGCCCGACGAAGACGAGGAGTTCGTCGACCAACCCGGCCTCGAACAGCGAGAAGATGAGTTCGCCGCCGCCTTCGACCATGACCTGCTCGAGACCCTGTTCCTGAAGCGTCGCGAACGCCCGCAGGAGATGTACCCGATCATCGCCGGCAGTCACGAGTTCCGCGTGATCGGCGAGCTCCATGCGTCGGTCGATCGGTGCCGTCTCACTCAGACAGACGTACGTCGTCGCCGCGTCGTCGAGGATCGCGGCATCGTCCGGTGTCCGCCCGTTCGAGTCGACGATGACTCGAGCCGGCTGTTCGGGCTCGCCGCGCTCGAGACGTTGTTGGCATAACTGCTCGTCTTTGACAGTCAGGTGTGGATCGTCCGCGAGAACGGTGCCGACGCCGACGACGATGGCGTCGCTGTCGGCGCGGAGTCGATCGACGCGAGCGAAATCCGCCTCGCCGCTGATCGCGATCTGATCGCGCTGGCGCGAGGAGAGTTTGCCGTCCGCACTCATGGCGGCATTGACGACGACGTGCATACACGTGGCTGCGTGGTGGACCCTAAAGAAGACACCGCGTACTGGCCGGCTCCTCCTCGAGAGGGCGTCCGTGCCATTTGGCCCGGTCGCTGACCAGCGGTGTTGTTACCGACGCGCGACGATGGCGAGCGTCTCGGGGCGATCTCGAACGGACTCGACGGTGAATCCAGCGTCCTCGAGATGAGCCGTCACGTCCTCACAGCCGAAGCGTTCGTCCATCGATGGGCCGTCCTCGCCGGTGCCGTCGGCTGACCAGTCGACTGTGACCAGCCGCCCGCCCGAGCGAACGACGCGGGCGAGTTCTGCCATCGTTTCCTCGGTGGCGTACTCGTGATGGGTCATGACGGAGAACGCGGCGTCGAGTTGGCCATCATCAAACGGCAGCGACGAGACGTCGGCCGTCACGGGGTCGACGTTCGGTTCCATGCCGTTCTCTCGGTGGAGATCGTGCATCTCCGACTGGACGTCGACGGCGTGTACTGTCCCTGCAAACGGCGCAACGTCAGATGTGTAAAAGCCAGTACCAGAGCCCAGATCGGCGACGACGGCGTCATCGTCGAGATCGAGCATCTCGAGCAACTCTTCCCGGGAACAGAAGCGGTAACGAGACGGGTCCTCGAGGGCGTCGGCCCGATCGATCGGGAACGTGTGAAATCCCATGTGTGCGGTTAGGACAACAGCGTGAAATAGCTGTATATTCGGCGGCCACAGCTGGCCTCACCTGTGTACCAACACGTTCGCGGTTCAGTACGTTCGCGGTTCAGTACGTTCGCAGTCCAGTTCAGACGGCCAATCCAACATCGACGATCACCATCACGACGAAGCCGACGACGAACGTCAGCGTCGCGATATCGGCGTAGCCGTGCCCGTGGCTGGCGGGGATCATTTCTCGGAAGACGACGGCAATCATCGTCCCGGCGGCAAACCCGGCAGCGATGGGGAAGAGGCCGGTAACGACGGCAACGAGAGCGAAGCCGAACGCGGCTGCAATCGGCTCAGGGAACGCCCCGGAAAGCGTCGTATAGAGGACGGTTTTCGCGTTCGACAACCCTGTGCGACTCGCCGGAATCGCCATCGCAAACCCATCGGGAACGTTCTGAATCGCAATGGCAATCGCGAGTGCGGTACCGACACCCTCGAGCCCGCCCGCGAACGCGATACCGATCGCTAGCCCCTCCGGAACGTTGTGGATGGTGACCGCGCTGCCGACAAGCAGCGCCCGTCGACCGTCGTCCTCACTGTCGTCGGTCGTGATCGGAGTGTCGGATTCGATATCGGCTTCGACGACTGCTTCGGACCGAGCCGCGGACGGATACGTCTCCTCTCCTTCGCCGGCGACGACGAGATGGATGTGTGGAATCGCCCAGTTTCCCACGAGCAAGAAGACGGCACCGAGGAGTAAGCCGACAGCGACCTCCCACAGCGAGCCAAGCTCGAGGCCCGGAACCACGAGTGCAAAGACGGCCGCGCCGACCATAATGCCGGCAGCGAGCCCCACTGCAGCGTCGTAGAACCGATGGCTGATGCGATCCGTCACGAACACTGGCAGTGCACCGAGCCCGGTCGCTGCACCCGCAAGAAACGCGATCCAGACGACGTCGACGAGAGAGGTCACGGCTGCTCAGTGTTCGTTCCACGGCAGAACAGTTCAGTGTACTCCCCTCATCCGATCCGACGAGGATCGTCGCTCGAGCCGAGCAAGATCCGATAGACGAGATAGCCGACGAGCAACGCGAACGCAAACGTTGCGACGGTTTCGGCGAACCAGATCGCGGCATACAGGGCTCGAGTGAGGATTCTGATGAGCACGATACCACCGAAAATCGCGACGACAAACGCAAGCCCGCCGAGTGCGGCGCCGACACGTTCCATACAGTCACGTTCGCCGGCAACGAAATGAACCTACTGCTGGCTGTCCAGTACGGCCTCAGCGCTCAGTTTACTTTCACTCCGCTGCGGGAACGCTTTTTAAGCCTCCGAACAAAAAACCGAGTGATGGAACTCGATAACCATGCTGAGGATCTCGCCTCCGACCTCGGTATTGACAAAGAGGAGGTCAAAGCCGACCTGCAGAATCTGGTGGAGTACAGCGTCCCGATCGACGAAGCCAAACAGAGCCTTCGCCGGAAATACGGCGATGGGAGCAGCGGCGGGAGCAGCGCGCCCTCGAGTAAGGAGATCGCCGAGATCACGCCCGAAGACAGCAACGTCACCGTAACGGGCGTCGTGCTAACGACGGGGAAGCGATCGATCAGATATCAGGGCGACGATCACGTCATCGTGGAAGGCCGATTGGCCGACGAGACTGGCACGATCGACTACACCGCCTGGGAGGACTTCGGCCTCTCGGCAGGCGATACGATCACCGCGGGCAACGCAAGCGTCCGCGAATGGGATGGCGAACCCGAACTCAATCTCGGCGAGAGCACCTCGCTGTCGTTCGAAGCGGACTCGATCGAAGTCCCCTACGAAACCGGTGGCGACGCCCAACTCGCCGATCTCCAGACGGGCGATCGCGCAGTGAACGTCGAAGTTGCAGTCGTCGACTGTGAACGGCGAACGATCGACGGCCGAGACGGTGAAACCGAAATTTTGAGCGGCGTCTTCGGCGACGAAAGTGGCCGTCTTCCCTTCACGAACTGGGACCCCGCACCGGAGATCGAAGCGGGAAGCACCGTTCGCATCGAGAACGCCTACGTCCAGGAGTTCCGTGGCGTTCCCGAAGTCAACGTCTCCGAGTTTTCGACTGTCACCGCCCTCGAGCGTGCGGTCGACGTTGGCGTCGAAACGACGACGATGGATATCAGCGCGGCCGTCCACACTGGCGGGATCTACGACGTCGAAGTTACTGGCAACGTACTCGCCGTCCGAGAGGGGTCCGGGCTGATCCAGCGCTGTCCGGAGTGTTACCGTGTCATTCAGAAAGGGCAGTGTCGAACCCACGGCGATGTCGACGGGATCGATGACCTCCGTGTCAAAGCGATCCTCGACGACGGCACAGGAGCCGTCACCGTCGTTCTCGACGACGAACTCACAGAGCAGGTCTACGACGGCACGCTCGAGGATGCACTCGAACAGGCCCGCGAGGCAATGGATCAAGAAGTCGTCGCAGACACGATCCGTGAACACATCGTCGGTCGTGAGTATCGCGTGCGCGGACATCTCTCAGTTGACGAGTATGGAGCCAATCTCGATGCCGAGTCCTTCGAGGAGCGCACTGACGATCCGACCGTCCGTGCGAGTGCCTTCCTCGAGGAGGTGCACTCATGAGCACATCCGACACCGGCGACGAGGAGATCCCAGGGCGTGAAATCGCCTACCGGCTCTTTGCCGCCGAGTACGACGACGCATCGCTGTCCTACGCCGAAAGCGACGAGGAACGCGCGCCGAACTACGTCATCTCACCGACCGGAGCACGACTCAACCGACTGTTCGTCGTCGGTACGCTCACCGAAGTGACCGCAGTTAACGACGAGATGGTCCGTGCCCGCGTCGTCGATCCGACTGGCGCGTTCGTCGTCTACGCCGGCCAGTACCAGCCCGACGAGCTGGCAGCGTTAGAACAGCTCGAGCCACCCGCGTTCGTCGCGGTAACGGGCAAGGCACGGACCTTCCAGCCCGACGATTCGGATCAGGTGTACACCTCAATCCGCCCCGAGAGCATCGCGACGGTCGACGCCGACACCCGCGACCGCTGGGTCATCAACGCAGCCGAACAGACCCTCGACCGAATCGGCACCTACGCCGAGGCCAGCCAACTCGAGGCCGATGGCGACGTCCTGACGGAGACGCTCCGCGAGGCCGGCGTCGAATCCGGGCTCGCTGCGGGTGTCCCGCTTGCACAGGACCACTACGGAACGACGCCGTCGTATCTCACAGCCCTGCGCGATTGCGCCCTCGAGGCAGTCGAAGTCGTTGCTGGTGACCGAGATCAGGTCAGTGGCCTCCCGCTTTCACCCGGTGACTCTACCGACGAGTCTGCGACGTTCGAATCGCTCGTGGCGCTTTCGGACGCCGGAATCGAGTCGACTTCCGACGTGGACACTGGTACACAGCCAGAGCAGGCACCTTCGACGACAGCTGCCGGTACTGACACCACTGCTGATGTCGACAGCGAGCCGGTTGGCACCGCCGCAGCCACCGGGACGGCAACGAGTATGGACCGAGAGACCACAGCCGACGACGGAGCCGAGACTGCGTCCACCACCGACCTCGGAACCGACTCGAGCGTGTCGGCGGAATCGACTCTCGACAGCGATGCCGAATCGGACGACACCAAAGCGTCCGAGCCCGACGACAGCGTGACGGCTGTCGACGACAGCCACGACGAGCCGACGACGGTCGACGAATCCACCGACCTCGACGACGCTCTCGACACCGCCGAGAGCGCCACCACTGATGACGACGGCAGCGGAGACGACGAACTCGAAGATTTCGACGCCGGTGACAGTGGCATGTACGAGATGGACGAAGCAGAGCGCGAAGAGCTCGAGGCAGAGTTCGGCGCCGAGTTCACGACCGGGAGCGAAGTCGACGACCCAGGTGCAGCCGACATCGACGTGCCAGAGCCCGAAACCGAGCCCGAGGATCTTGCGGACGAGTCGGCAGCGCTCGAGGCTGACGAAACTGACGACGTGAGCGACGAGTCCGACGCCGAAGAGCGCACCGCCGACGAAACCGACGCTGACGACTCCGAGAGTGACGAGCCCGACGAAACGCCCGCGGACGACGTCGATCTCCAGTCGTACGTCGTCGAAACGATGGAAGAGCTCGACGCGGGTGAGGGCGCTGATCGAACCGAACTCGTCGAGACGGTCGCCGAAGAGCTCGGTGTCCCTGAAGCCGAGATCGAAGACGCCATTCAGGATGCACTGATGGGCGGTGAGTGTTACGAGCCAAACGACGAGATGCTCAAGGCAATCTAACGGCTCTCGATGTCCAAGCGGTCCCGTCCCAGCGCGCCCCGTGTCGAACCCGTTCCCGGCGAGCCAGCCGCGACGGCGACCATCGGGACAGAACGCGCGCTACTCATCACGGACTACCACGCCGGCTACGAGGCCGGCTTGCGAGACGAACGCGGTGTCGACATCCCCAGTCGCGCCCCAGAACGCCGGGAACGACTCTGCTCGCTGCTCAAACGGACCGATCCTGACCGACTCATCGTGCTCGGAGATCTCATGCACTCGATCGGCGATCCGGGCGGGGCCGAACGTGGTGAACTCGAGGTCCTGTTCGAGTCGCTGCCGCCGACACTGGACGTGACGGTCGTCAAAGGCAACCATGACGGCCGAATCGAGACGTGGCTCACCGGTGGCGACGATCCCACTCTCGAGACCAAATCCGTGACGGTCGTTCCCGGCGACGGCATCGCGCTCGGCGACGCCGCCGTCGGTGTCTGCCATGGCCATACGTGGCCCGCACCGTCAGTCCTCGAGTGTGACGTGATCTGTCTCGGACACGAACATCCCTGTGTTCGGCTCGAGGACGAAATCGGCGGACGTCGCATCGAGCGAGCGTGGCTTCGTGGCCGTCTCAACCCGGCACCGTTTCGCGACCGGCCCGAGTACGATGGGATTCCATGGCTCGAGCAGGGCAGTGACTCGTCGCCTCGAGTCATCGTCATGCCGGCGTTCAACGATCTCGTCGGGGGAACGTGGGTGAATCTCTCAGAGCAATCGTTTCTTTCGCCGTTTCTACCGTCCGGGTTGGCGTCCGCCGATGTCTACCTGTTAGACGGGACGCGACTCGGCCCCTACGAGTCGGTGTGAGTCGGCGTTTGAAATCTATAGTAGCCACTGCAAGTCAGTGCGCACCCGATGGCACGACAGCTGTGCGATCGGTGTGCAAACAGTTTCAGTTATTACTATAGTGGGGCCAAACTGAAAGCGTGCCACCGCAGACGACTGCGACGGCGACCAGAGGGGGCGTTGTCCGTCCGCAGTGCGACTCGAGGCGGCTTCAAAAGCCTATTCGGAGTTCGGTGTTGTCCGTCCAGTAGCACTTCTGATCCGGTTCTCCAGTGGACTCCGATCGAGATCCAGTCGACGGTGGAGCAGATGTTGGACGAGAGATGGGAGCGCAGCGACAACAACCAGGACAGCGTTCAGTGCCCAGACCGAACGCCCGCTCGAGATCCACAGGAGTCCGATCGCTCCGACAAGGACCAGCAGGACGCCGGAGCCGAGATACGCCTGCGAGAGTCGCGGCGCTCGAGCGCGTTGTGCCTCGGTGTACAACTGGGAATCGTAGACGACGATGCCACCACCGAGGACGAGCACGAGCGAGAAGAGGCCGTAAATGGCAGCGAGCATACTCGAGTATTTTCCATACGCCAATGTAAGTGTTGCTGACAGAACACGACCGGTCGGAAGCAGTCAGTCGCGCTCGATGCTATCGTTGGACCGTTTTCGATTCGATCCGGTCGCCGTCGCGCCACTGGTAGTAGTGATAGGTCGTCCCGGCGATTTCCTTGACCGTGACACTCGCTCGCTCCGGGACGTCCGGCGGATACTCGGCGTCGCCAGTGGCATCGCCCGCTTCGTCGACGCTGGCGTCCGCAGTCGCGTCCGAACCCTGCTCGTCGTCGCGTGACTCCGTCCACGCCGCAAGCGCCTCGAGATAGCTGGCCGCGGCACGAAGCTGTTCGGCGTCGCTGTCCTCGAGCGTCGCGAGTGAGTCAGCGATGTTTTGCTCAAGTGTCGATGGTGGCGTAGGCCGATTCTGACTCGTCATGACTCGTACGCAACGTTCGTGTGGGGAGCCTCAAACACTCGACGGTCTTGGTCCCGACGCTGGTCGATGCGACTCGTGCCACCGACGGTCTGGATTCGAGGGTCATGAGAATCGGTACCGACAGACAGTTCTAGATCCCCCCATGGCATATATACACAATCGACGTGTGCGTTTATATACAGGAACGAGGTCCATGTTGGTGATGACACTGAAAACACAGAAACGGCGACCCGCATCACGGATCGACCCCGTTCCAGACACCCTCGACTCGGCCCAGGCGAAACTCGTCTACATCTATCTCGAGGCAACTGATGGCGCGACAGTCGAAGAGTTAGGAGCAACACTGGCCATGCAAAAACTCTCGATTTTGAGCGTCCTGAACACGCTCTCGAGTGCCGGAATCGTCGAACAGGACGGCGACGAGTACGTCGTTTCGAACTGATCGGATACTGTCGGGTGGCGGCGTACCAACACACTGGAGAGGCGTCACCATCAGTGGCATTACTTGTCAGTCGTGAGTTACTGGGTCGAGCCCGGGACACCGCTTTGCATCGCTTTCGACAGTAGTTCAACCGATCTCACACAGCGTCAAAAAGGTGGGACAGTCTTGGGCAGTTCGCGACGGGGCCTTAGAACGTCTCGAGGTAGCGGTCGAGTTCCCAGTCGGAGACGTCGATGAGGTACTCCTCGAACTCCTGGCGTTTGGCCTCGACGAACTTCGGCGCGATGTGCTCGCCAAGTGCGCTGTAGATCGCCTCGTCTTCCTCGAGGGCGTCGACGGCTGCACCAAGGTTCGACGGCAGCGTCTCAATACCGTACTCCTCACGTTTCGCTTCGTCGAACTCGTAGATGTTCTCACGGACTGGGTCGGGAGCCTCGAGACCCTGTTCGATGCCGTCGAGTCCGGCGTGGATCATGACGGCAAAGGCGAGGTATGGGTTACACGAGGGGTCAGGCGAGCGCAGTTCGATACGCGAGGCTGCAGGCACGCGGGCGGCTGGTTTACGGACGAGGGCCGAGCGGTTGCGGTCGGACCAGGCCACGTAGACGGGAGCTTCGTAGCCAGGGACAAGGCGTTTGTAGCTGTTGACCGTCGGGTTTGCGACGGCCGTGATCGCGGGTGCGTGTTCCAGCACTCCGGCAAGGAACGAGTGGGCGGTCTCCGAGAGGTTGAACTCGTCGTCCTCATCGTGGAAGGCGTTCTCACCGCTTTCGTCCATCAGCGACATGTGGGTGTGCATCCCCGAGCCGTTGATCTTCGGGATCGGTTTCGGCATGAACGTCGCGTGGTAGCCGTGCTGGGCCGCAATGGCACGAACGACAGTACGGAACGTACCGACGTTGTCGGCCGTCGCGAGCGCATCGTCGTACTCGAAGTTGATCTCGTACTGACCGCGAGCGACCTCGTGGTGGCTGGCTTCGATCTCGAAGCCCATGTCCTCTAATCCGTAGATGATGTCACGGCGCACGTCGCTTGCGAGGTCTTTCGGTGCGAGGTCGAAGTAGCCGCCGTAGTCGGCGGTCTCGGTCGTCGCCCGACCGTCCTCATCTTCCTCGAACATGAAGAACTCCGGCTCGGGCGCGAAGTTCACGTCGTAACCCATCTCGTCGGCGCGCTCGAGTGCCTGCTTGAGCACGTAGCGCGGGTCGCCCTCGAACGGTTCGCCCGTGGAGGTGTCGTAGACGTCACAGATCATCCGGGCCGACGCGCCCTCCTCGCTCTGCCTCCATGGGAGCACGGCAAACGTGTCCGGGTCAGGGACGAGTCGCATGTCCGACTCCTGGATACGAACGAAGCCCTCGATCGAAGAGCCGTCAAAGTAGATTCCGTCGGTAAACGCCTTCTCTGCCTGTCGGGCAGGCACAGAGACGTTCTTGACCGTTCCCAAAATGTCCGTAAACTGCAGTCTGAGGAAGTCGATCTCTTTCTCTTCGATTTCGTCCAGCACCGTTTCTTCTGTAGACGTCAGGTTTCCGCTTGTCATCTTTTGCTCGAGTAAGACATTGGATTCTACTATTAAAGCTCTACTGTTGTGGGCGAATATACGCAGAGCGAGAAAAAAGTAGACATATGTGGGTTAGAATAAGGTGTATGAATACATACGACTGACAGTAGCCGGAAACCGAGCGCTCGAATTGGATAATCGTGAACCTACTGACACAGGAGCATACTGATCGGCCTGTTGTGTCCGGTTGAGAACGGACGTTCAAGAAAACAGTTCGAGTAGCTGTGGCTGACCGTCGCTTACTGTCTCGCGTACAGCGGCTGGCAGGCAGCGGCAGCTGTTACGCTGGAGACACCGATGGAGACGTGTGCCTGCCACACCGTCATCGCCGTGCGGAGTGTGCGGTGCCACGCCGCCGATGGTGTCTGCCGTTCGCATGTGGGCGCGTCGGGCAGCGGACGGTTTGCAATCGTTGTCTCACAAACCGGGCAGACGTACTCGACATCGTGTGCTGTCGTTCGATGGATCCAGTCGCCGTCGGCAGGACTCTCGTGGTCACAGCCCCAGCAAAACAGCGTCGATTTTCGACGGACTGGCAGCTGATCGTCGTGGGCGGCTTCGGGAGGGGTCATTGACAGTATCTAGTGGCTGAGCGTTAAAGCACCTGTCTATCCTTGTGTTCCGTCCACCGAATACATCACATATTACGGCTGAAACAGCGCAAACGAAGTCCTCGAAAGACCGGCTCTCTGACGGAACCAGCGTCGTCGAGCAGTTATGAGACGGTCGACTCGCGTTCCCGATATTGGCACGGTTCAGGTGAATTCACTCGAGTGAACCAGAACCCAGTCCGTTCATTGGGGTTAGTGGATCGCCAGACTATGTCAGGATGTAGTGTCTGGCTGTCTTTCTCAGATTGGTTAATCGGTTTGTCACCGCTGGATTCCTCGAGAGTGCAGTCACGGTCGTTCTGGTGTGACGCCTCGAACGACGGTACTACCGAACCCGAAAAAGAGTGGTATTGTTTTGTGACGACACGAGAGTTCGAGTGTCACCAGCAGACTGCCATTCGTGGGTCAGAGGGGCCGCAAATCTGTTACTGATCGCGGGTGACGAACCACCAGTCGTAGTAGTTCAGGTTATCATCGTCAGCAGCAGCTGCTTTTCGATCCTCGACGTCCGATTCGGTACCCGGCGGTGACAGGAGGACCTGGTCACCGAACTTCTCGTTATTCGGCCAGTCTGCGGGGGCAGCGACGCCATCGTCGTCGCTCTTCTGGAGCGCGCGCAGCGAGCGGAGGACTTCGTCGATGTTACGGCCGATCTCCATCGGATAGGTCAGCCGCAGGCGAACTGCTCCCTCAGGACCGACGAGGAAAACGGTTCGAACGGTTGCCGTCCCTGCACCGGGATGGAGCATGCCGAGTTGCTGAGCGATCGTGCCCTGATCGTCGGCGATGATCGGGAACTGGATGTCGACGTCGAGATTTTCGGCGATCCACTCCGTCCATTTAATGTGCGAGTGGACACGGTCGATCGACAGCCCGAGCAGTTCGGTGTTCAGCTCCTCGAACTCCTCACGGCGCTGCTCGAAAGCAACGAACTCGGAAGTACAGACAGGCGTAAAGTCACCGGGGTGGCTAAACAGGACGAGCCACTTGCCCTCGTAGTCGTCGGGCAGCGAGCGCTCACCCATGCTTGTCTCGACGGTTAGTTCGGGGAACGTATCTCCAATGCCAGGTACGTCAGTCGTCGCTTCGTCAATTCGATTTGCTTGTTCTACCATCTACAGTCTTTCTTTGGGTAGCAAGCTACTAAAGTTGGACCCTACAAACTATATTTTTGTATTAGACAATTCAAATTCTCTGTTGAGTAGATTATCTCTGGTTGTTCGCACTCTTGACCGTGTTAGCAGATGAGAAGTGAGTCTACTGCACTTAGCCACTGACAACCAATCTCATGCGATATCGGTTTCTGGATGGAGCCAGTACAGGTCGTATGACAGCGAAACCGACTCATCTCGAGGGCGGTGCCGAGCTTGATGCGTTCGTCGACGACCACGATGTCGCACTCGTCGAATGTTATACGAGGGGCTGCTCGAAGTGTCAGGCGATGGAGCCGGTGTTAGGCAACGTCGCTCGAGCGACTGGCATCCCTATCGGACTGGTCAACCCAGGCGACGATATCGAGCTTCTCGAGCGACTCGAGATCAGTTCGGTGCCGACGCTACTGCTGTACGAAGACGGAACCGAAATCGCACGACGTGCGGAGGGATTTATCGGTGGCGATGGCGTCGTCGACTTTCTCGAAGAACACGTTCCGGCTGCCGTCGACCACGCCTGATCGCGCGGTCGCTTACTCGTCGGGCTCGAGGTCGCTCGGATCGACCTCGCCGGCGAGATACTGCTCACCGAGTTCCGTAATGTCGTACATTCCCGGTGCATATTTTTTCAGCAGTCCGTATTTGGTGAGCTCCCGACAGCGGTAGGCTGCGTCGGGGGCACGACAGACGTCTTCGTCGCTGAGGTGGTCGGGCGTAAAGATATCGTCCGATTGCATCAGCTCGACGATGTCGCCGTCGACGGGGGCCATCCACTCGGCACTGACGTCCGGCTCGTCGTTCTCGTCTGGTGAGTTAGAGTCGTCCATAGCTATCATCCCCATGGAACACAGAGGGTTCGTGCGGTGGAAGGGCACCACAGTACATGATACTGTTGATCGCGAGGATTCGATCGACGAAGAGACGAAAACAGACAGAGACGTCAGTGTTTCTCAAATGGAGGGGATGTTCTATAAAACCTGACAGTAAATCGCGAAAGACTTATCAACGAATCGAAGGTACTGAGGATATTCACGTTCAATGAGTCTCTCTCGCCTCCTTTCCGGATTTTTCTCCGAATCAGAACCGAGTGCTGAATCGCCTGCGACGGTCCAGGATGATGAAAATCAGCACACAACGACAGTCATCTACGAGTGCCGACACTGCGGGACGAACGTGTCGGCCGACACGGATTGCTGTCCGGCGTGTGCCGGAGACGATATCGTACGCTACTCGATCGACTGAGACGGCGTCGGTTCGGTGTCAAGCCCCGCCCCGGCGTGCTCGTCGCTCACTACTTCGAGTGATTTGTTTTCTTCCGTATCGAGCCAGATCCCCATTCCGAGTGCGATCAGACCGAGCAACGTAGCTACGAACGAGCCGACCACGCCGGCGAAGCCGTCTTCTCCACGGAGCGCACGAGCGACAGACCCAGCGATTCCAGCGACTCCACCGGCAAGTCCGGCAGCGCCAGTGGCATAAAAGACGACGGCTGGATGAAACTCCTTGACCACATACCGTCTCTTCAGTCGCCAGAGAAAGCTCTGCAGCAACAACAGCGACACGAACTGGATGAATGGAACGTACCGGATGCTGCTTTCTTCGTTACCGTAGATCGCAGTCATCGGAACGTCTGCGACACGGCGCTCGTGGACGTTGAGATGCGTGAGGAGATGGTTCAGGAACCCATACCGATCCGTGATTGCCTCGAGATCGAGTTCTTCGATCGCCTCTCGAGAGATCGCGGTGTAGCCGTTTTGGGGGTCACCGATCGTCCAGTATCCCGACGCGAACTTCGAGAGCCCGGTCAGCATCGCGTTGCCGAAAAACCGGAACGTCGACATGCCATCGCGGTCTTCGGGGTTGAGCAGTCGGTTGCCCTTGGCGTAGTCTGCCTCTCCTTCGACGACCGGGTCGATGATTCGGTCTAAGATTTCGGGATCCATCTGGCCATCGCCGTTCAGCACAGCGACAACGTCCATTTCGTCCGCAGCGGCGTGTTTGTATCCCGTCTTGACCGCAGCGCCGTACCCCCGATTTTCCTCGTGGCGGATCGGGACGACACGTCGCCCTTCACCACCGTCAGTAACCGTAAGCTCGGGTTCCGATTCAGCACACTCGTTGATCCGTGAGCTAACCCGCTGGATCACGTCCCAACTGTTGTCCGGCGATGCGTCGTCGACGGCGTAGATCCGGTCGACGAAGTCAGGAACGGTCTCGATGACACTGCCGACGAACGCGTCTTCGTTGTAGGCCGTAACGACGACGCCGATTCGGTTGCCTTTATACATCGTTTGCTCCCTCAGTCGTGTCGCGGTCGGTGTGGGACCCGATTGATCGGTCGGTCGAGCCGCCATCTGCCGTCAGCGACTGGTCATCAGTCGTGCCGATCTCGTCGCCATCGTTCCCACCCGTTGGTGCTCGACCGCTTGCTGTGCCCCCAAGTGTGTACACCTGGTGTGGCGTTCCCGAGAGATCGACTGCGTCTCGGCCGTCGACGACGACCATCGGCTCGAGATCGGTCCAGGCGATCTCTTCGAACGCCTGCTGTGGCGTGACGATCACGGCTGCGTCGAACGCCTCATCAGCGAGGTCACCGATTTCGACCGGGCGAGCGCCGTACTCAGCCGGGTCAACGAGTGGGTCGATGCCAGCGACCTCGGCACCGCGAGCAGCCAACTCGTCGATAACGTCGAGTGCCGGCGAGGCACGTGTCTCCTCAACGCCTGGTCGATACGTTATGCCGAGGACGACCACTGATGTGTTGGCGAGGTCAGTCCCGGTCGCCGCGAGTTGGCGCTCGAGCCGGTCGACGACGATCGACGGCATCTCGGTGTTGACCTGTCGGGCAGTCCGTGTGAGCGCCATTGGCTCGTCCATCTGGGACAACAGGAAGTGTGGGTAGTAGGGGATACAGTGGCCGCCGACACCCGGGCCAGGATCGTGGAGCTGACACATCGGCAGATCATTTGCCGTCTCGATGGCTTCGCGGACCGAAATCTCGAGTTCGTCGGCGAGCCGACCGAGTTCGTTCGCCAGTCCGATGTTGACGTCGCGGTAAACCCCTTCGAACACTTTGACGGACTCCGCTGTCGTCGCGTCCGAAACTGGGTGGACGTCGTTGTCAGAGAGTTCATCGTACACGATTGTCGCGGCCCGTGTACTCTCCTCGTCGATGCCACCAACGACCTTCGGATACTGGCCGCGAATGTCCCGCAGCGCCGTCCCCGAGGACGTTCGCTCCGGGCAGAAGGCGAGCCCGAACTCGTCAGTCTCGAGTCCGCTTTTCTCGACCAGATGTGGCTCGAGAACGTCGCGGCAGGTTCCCGGCGGCAGCGTCGATTCGGCGATAACGAGATCGCCGGGTGAGAGTCCAGCCGCGATATCGTCGATCACCGCTTCGACGGTCGTGAGATTCGGCTCGCCGTCGTCATCGAGCAG
The DNA here is from genome assembly GCF_041821125.1 of Natronorubrum sp. A-ect3. Lineage (NCBI taxonomy): Archaea > Methanobacteriati > Methanobacteriota > Halobacteria > Halobacteriales > Natrialbaceae > Natronorubrum > Natronorubrum sp. A-ect3. Next base: position 179,936 of record NZ_JBGUBB010000005.1, read on the forward strand.
CGTCGGCACGATGATCACGTGAATGGCTGCGTTGGCCGCCGCAGTCGGCCCATCTGTTGTCGCCTCGAGTCGACCGCGCTCGACTTGCTCGGCAATGAGCGTCTCGAGTCCCGGCTCGCCGACGACGTGGCTCGTTCCGCTGTTGATCGTCTCGACAACAGCCGGGTCAATATCGACGCCGGTGACGTTCCCCGTCATTTCGGCGTAGACGCCAGCGAGTGGGAGCCCCATCTTTCCGAGCCCGTAGACGGCGACAGGGACGTCGCCGGCCGTCAGCAGTTCGCGCTGTCGGTCAGGCGAGGCTCCGGAGTCGTAGAGTCCCGTAATCGTGTCGTCAGGACTCATCGCACTTTCACCTCGTGTTTCTGTTTTCCGTTGCCGATGATCGAATCGATTAGTTGGACCGTTTCGAGGGCATCGATGCCGTCTTCGGCAGTGACGACCGGCTCCGTACCGGTACGGACGGCCTCGACGAACGCCTCGAGTTCGTGGCGAAGCGGTTCGCCGTTGTCGATCCGTGGTCGTTCGACGACGCTCTCGTGGCGATAGCGACGCGTGCCGTCGTCCGTCAGATACTCTGGGTACGAGTCGCGGTGGATCAGAACCGACTGCTGTAAGTAATCCACTTCGACGAGACAGTCGTGGGCGGTGACGGTGAGTTTCCGGACTTTCTTCTGGGTGACGCGGCTCGCAGTCAGCGAGGCGACGACGTCGTCGTACTGCATCGTCGCCGTGGCGTACTGGCCATCGTCAGTCCCCATTGCAGTCACCGAATCCAGCTGATCATCGAGCATGGAATCGACGATGTCGACGTCGTGGACCATCAGATCGAAGATGACGTTCCCCGGAGCCGTTCGATCGATCGGTGGCCCCAGCCGTTCGGCCTCGAGGCTGATCACCTCGAGGTCGTCGATCAGGTCGGTGACGGTCCGAACGGCCGGGTTGAACCGCTCGATGTGACCGACTTGCAAGACGAGTCCACGTTCTCGGGCCTGCGCTGCCAATCTTCGGCCCTGATCGACCGTCTCAGCGATCGGCTTCTCGACGAGCACGTGGACGCCAGCCTCCAGACAGTCCGAGACGACCTCGTAGTGTGCCCGTGTCGGAACGGCGACGGTGACGACGTCACAACGATCGAGGAGTGTCTCGAACGAGACGGCCTCGGTGTCGTACTCATTGGCAACCCGGCGTGCAATATCGTCGTCGTGATCAGTGACACCGGCAAGATCGACAATTGGTAAGTCTCTGTACACGCGCGCGTGGTTCGCACCCATAGATCCAACGCCGACAACGCCGGCCTGGATCGGGCGTGAGGAGGGGGTTCGGGTCATTGGGAGTAGTGGTCTCGCACTGCTTCGACGACCGTCCGCCGGTCGCGCTCCGAAAGAGTCGGGTGGACGGGAAGAGAGAGGACGGTCTTGGCTGCCCGCTCCGCGTTCGGCAGTGTTGCAGCGGCCGTACTCACGGTTTCGTACGCTGGCTGCTGGTGGATCGGTGTCTCATAGTAGACACCAGTATCGACGTTGTGATCGTCGAGTGTCGCTGCAAGCGCCTCGCGGTTCTCGGTCCGGACGGTGTACTGGTGATAGACGTGCCGATAGCCGGCCGGTTCAGTCGGTGTCTCGAGTGGGAGTGAATCCAACTGATCGTCGTAGTACGCCGCGTGCGTTCGACGTGCCCGGTTGAACTCGGGGAGGCGCTCGAGTTGGGCACGCCCGATTGCGGCGGCGAGACTCGTGAGCCGATAGTTGTGGCCGAGAGCGACGTGTTCGTAGCTGCCACCGTCGCCGACGTCCCGGCCGTGGTTGACGAAGCTCGCAGCCCGGTCGGCAACATCGTCACGGTTGGTGGTGACCATCCCACCCTCGCCAGTGGTCATGTTTTTCGTCGGGTAAAACGAGAAACACGCAGCGTCACCGAGCGCGCCGACACGATCGCCGTCGATGGCAGCACCGTGAGCCTGGCAGGCATCCTCGACGACGAATAGGTCGTGGTCGTCAGCGATTGCACACAGCGAGTCCATGTCGGCTGCCAGCCCGTAGAGGTGGACCGGAACCAGGCCGGCGATGTCATCTCGTTTCGCAAGTATTCGTTCGACATCGGCCGGGTCGAGCGTGTACGTCTCGGGGTCGATATCCGCAAACACCGGCTTTCCGCCGGCGAGTCTGATCGCGTTTGCACTCGCGACAAACGAAAACGGCGACGTGATGACTGCATCACCCTCCTCGAGACCAACGGCCTCGAGTGCGGTGTGTAACGCAGTCGTCCCGTTGGACGTCGCGACGGCCCGATCAGCCCCGCAGTAGGCAGCGAACGATTCTTCGAAGGCTCTCACTTCGGGCCCATCAGCGAGCATGCCGCTCTCGAGAACGGACTGGACTCGCTGCATGGCATCCGACCCGATATCAGGGTCTGCAATCGAGACGGAGCCATCGACCCGGTCAGTCTCCGACGTTCGCTGGTTGGTTTCAGCCTCCGTTCCAGTGTCGATGCCAATCTCGGTATCGATGTTCGTATCAGTCATGCGAGCTGGTTTGCACCCTCGAGTGGCTCTGGTAACGTCTGGGCTGTTGCTGGCGCTCCGACAGCGAGTGTATCAGGGGGAACGTCCTCGGTCACGACCGATCCAGCTGCGACGAAAGCGTTCTCGCCGATGGTCACCCCGGGCAACAACGTCACGTTGGCGCCGATCGATGCCCCCGCTTTGATCGTCGGCCCTTCGAGACCGTTGTCCGTCCTGATCGGGTACTCGTCGTTCGTCATGACAGCACCCGGTCCGACGAAGACGTTGTCCTCGATCGTCGTCTCAGTCGGAACATACACGTTCGTCTGCAGACTGACGTGTGAACCGATCGTCGTTTGGCCGTCGATAACCGTCTTGGTTCCAACGAGGACGTCGTCGCCGATGGTCGTTGCTTCCCTGACCAGAACGTCGTGGCCCGTCGTGAACCCGTCGCCGATCGTGACGTCTCCGTAGACGATCGAACCCGACCTAATCGTCGCGTCGTCACCGATTCGTGTCGGCTCGTCGAACTCGCCGTGCCCGACCGTCGCATCGTCGTCGATGAGACAGTCATCACCGTGGACAAACCGGCTCATTGGACGACACCTCCAGTAGTGTAATTCGAGTCGATGACAGATCGCCGAAACCGTATGTGTCGTTGATACATGATTGATACCCGATACCCGTGTGGGCAGTCGTCCAGATACAACCGGTAACACGGCTTTGTTATCCCTGACCTGACGGATCTGTAGTCACGAACTACACCAGTATCAACCCAGACACATGGAAACAGCTGTGAAACAGCCGCTCACACCCGTGTTCGGGCGCTTCCGGTAGTTATCCACAAAGAAATATTGGATTGGGCGTCAGTCATGAACGCTAACTGGTATAATCCCCTTTCGATCGGGTAGCCGAGTGATAGTAAAGTGTCACAGTCTGTCATTCAATGACGTGAGGAATCCGAACACACCCATACACCCAAAATGGGCGCCGATTCGGGAACGCGAGGACGCTTATGTCTGAACACAAACTAACACAAGCCGAACTGTTCGACGTATTCAGCAACGCTCGGAGACGACGGACGGTCCAGTATCTCAAACGACACGGCGGCTCCTGTGAGCTCTCACCACTCGTCGAGCAGGTCGCCGCCTGGGAGAACAAGACTGATCCAAACGAGGTAACACGCACACAGCGTCGGCGAGTGTACATCTCACTGTATCAGACCCATCTTCCGATGCTTGAAGAACACGGCATCGTCGACTGGGACCCCGACGACCACGCCATCGAGCTCCTTCCAGGCGACGAGGTCTTCGAACCGTACCTCGATCAGCGACTCGAGGACGACCGTCCGTGGCATCAGGTCTACATGTCGGTGACGACACTTGGTGTGATCGCACTCGCGTTATCCTGGCTTTCGGTCGGTCCCCTGACGGCGACTGCTGCACCGGCGGTTGCACTGGCGCTGTGTCTTCTTGTTCTCGCAGTCTCAGTCGCACAGCACGTCTCGCGACGACCCAGGTTCCATGCCACGGCCCTGTGAGTGACATCCTCCTCGCCGTAAACGGAGAGGGATCAGAGATCCCTCAAGCAGTCGGGCAAAGCCCGACAACGGCGAGGCTTCCCGTACCACAGGTAGGATATAGGTCGTTCACCCCTCGAGTTTCCATCACTGACGTTGTCTCGCCGCGCTGATCAGGGCGTGTCGTGTCCACCCACTCAGAGACGGTGTTTCATGTCTTTGTAGGCGCTGTCATCGAACCGCTTCGACGCTCTCTGAACCTCAGCACGGTCCGTGTCCGTTGTTCGTCCCCAGATCCGATCTCGCTCTGTTCGGTCGACCGCGCTGCCAGCACCGCGAGTCGAGAAACCGACGCTCGACAGGTTCGTCGTCAAGTCGAGAAAAAGAGAGAAGACACGATAGCAAGGTGTGTCGGATCATCGTCGCGTCGGCTGGCTACGCCCACCAGCAGCTGAACACGGTGAGACGCTCACCAGCCGAGTCGAGTCGCACGAGCAGCTACTCTTCAATCGTCACCCAGAAGTAGGTATCTTCCGCAGCGTTTTCGTTCGTCGGCTGGGCTGGTGGCTCATCGTGGAACAGCAACACGCTAATACGGACGGTCTGGCCCTCCACGGCCGTTGGCGTGACGCTCACCTCACTGGTTTCTGTCGTCTCATCGGCGAGTGTCGTCTCGAATGCCTCGAGTTGGGTTCGCTCGACGACGTCACCGTCCTCGAGGCGTTGTTCCTGGACGACGACCGTGTACTCGGTTTCCTCACCTTCCTGATTCTCAACTGAAACGGTGACCGGAACTGACTCGCCGAGTTCGATTTCCGACTCGACGTCACCGGCAATCAGATCGCCGTCTTCGTTTTCACCATACAGTGCCAGTTCGGAGAAGCCGCCCGTCGACATCGGGGCGAGAAATCCGATGAGGAGTGCGCCTGCTGCCAGCCCGATTGCGAGGATCAAAACAACGGATGACGCGGTCACAGCAGCGCTTTCGTCCCGCCGAAGACGTGCAAGCGACGCCATGGGGGAGACGGTAAATCGATCTTCTTTCGGCGTTCTGAGTCGACGGACGACACCAATCTGAGCCAGCACGACGGTAACGAGAGCGAGTGTTGCAGCAGTCGAAACAGTGTTGAATCCCCACTGGGTGAAAGGCAGGACAATTGCAACGATCGGAACGATCGTTAGCGAGAGTGCAAACGATAACCCGAGTCGTTCGATAAGGTCAATCCCGCGGGTGTCGACTGCCGTCGACGTTGCCTCCCGTGCACTCCGTTTGGTTGCCGGAAACAGCACGGAGATCAGTGCGTATCCGGGTAAAAAGAGCGCAAGCGGGAACGTTACCAGCAGCCGCAGCGTGCTGCCGTCTTGAAACGATGTGACGATTCCATAGGCTAGCAGTGCCCCGATTGAGACGGCTGCGAGATCAACGGGATACTCCCGAACAGCTCCAAACCGTGTGAGCGTACTCGTTCCGTGACTCATCGATTGGACACCGGATACTGCTGAATAGACAATCGACCATCCCAACTGAAGATCCGTCGACCGATCGGGTTGCTGACCGGCGCAGCTGATGTTTGGTCGAGAGTGTCAGCCATCAGCCTCACTAACGGCGACGTGAATGTCATTCTCGAATCATTAGTTCAATGCACTCTCTATTGCTTTGTTATGCCCGTATTACCGCCAGATCAAGTAATTACCACAATAGCGAATTCAAAACCTATTGGTATTAATATATATCGTGGGCGAGCAACACGCTTCTCGGCGATGTAACTGACTTCGGTTCAGTCAGAGCAACCCTCACCTAGAAATCGACGTACTGTTCTTCCCACTCGCGACGTTCGTCGATCTGATCCCGACCAGCACCCGTGATCGCGTAGTAGTTTGTTCGCCTATCGAGTTGGCCTTTCTCGACCAGTTCTTTGTTGACGAGTGTATCGAGATTCGGATACAGCCGACCGTGGTTGATTTCCGAACTGTAGTACTTCTCGACCTCGTCTTTGACAGTCTGTCCGGACGGTTGATCAGCGCCTGCGATCACGTACAGGAGGTCGCGTTGGAAGCCGGTCAGATCGTGCATTGATCAATCACAGTGACCATTCCACTGAATAGATATTTGTTATCCGGACCATACAGCAACGTTAGAGATCCTTTCAAAACATATTCTAAGAACTAAACTGAGCTTTTTCACCCATCGGTGGGACCGCTCGTCTCGCTCAGTCGTCGGTCCGCGATACCGAAACATCGATTCCCTCCGCACCGATCTGGACCTGAAGCGTCTCGACCGTCGCCTCGTACGCCGTCGTATGTGAGCCGTCCTCATCGAACCGCACACATTCCGCCAGCAGATCGCTCTCGAGGAGATTATTGATTCGTCGGTACACCGTTGCTGACGAACTGTCCGTTCGTTTCGTCAACTCCTTTGCAGTCTTTGGCCCGTCACTTGTAGCGATGAGAATCGTTCGTGCGCATTCGTCGCCAAGGACATCAAGCTGAGCTGATGGGTCAGGTGTCGATTCCGATCGTGTGTTACTTGCGTGCATTGACATTTTCGTCGGTATCAGTTTTTGGAAGCACGGCACTCTTCGCTCTCAGACGAGAGGAGTCGGTACAGATCGGCTCAGAGAACAATCCATCTCGATCGCGGGCACCACCATTATGTTCCAGCACAACGATCGGTAAGCGATAGTGGTATTTTATAACGATGTACCTTATCCAGAGAAATAAGATCGTTCTTTGGCGAAATTCTATATTTCTATCGAGAAATAACTGCTTTCGAACCCTCCCAGATCGATCAATATTATATTTGGGGGTCCAAATACAGGCCAATACAGCTAAATTCGACGCAGCAATTTCTGTGTCGAAACGCCGTCAACAGACGTCTCAGCGCTTCTATTGCGATTTATTGGCCAGAAATTGCGTATTTCGCGGTTCTCATACCCCCTCTCTGAGTGAACAGTCTACGTCCTTTATTCGCATTTGCCCCCCTCGATATGACGATGCTCGGACGGCCGTGGCAGTATTGCTGGTCTCGATGGCCCCGTTGGGTTCCCAGCGCGGACCGACGACCAACCACGCAAGAAGATACTGCCACAATTCGTCCGCGTACCACCCCCACCACACCCATGAAATCCACACGCCAAGACTGGAAACCCATGGAATCGTCGACAGCAGGCGCACGCTGTCGAAACTGCGGTACACACGTCACCCAACAGTTCGCTCGTGTCTTCGGTGACAACGGTGATATCGTCCATGGCTGTCCATCCTGCACGACCTATCGCGAAATGCAATCCGGAAACCATCTCCCGGGCGAGTGAGATCCTGTCGGACGGCTCGAGTGACAGCCACTGCGGCCAACTGCCAATACGGCAGGCTTCTTCTGGAACGATGTCGAGCGTATCCCACACCTACTCTACTGCTCGTGCTGTTATCTTCAACAGCAGCCTAACAGGCGAGGGTTAGTCTGCAAAAGTTAAAGTTAGTGGTCTACGAACTGCTACTGTGCATGGTAGCTGGTGGTGGACGATCCGTCGATAACTTTCACTCTTCCTGACCGATGTCTGTCCAAACCAATCGTACCGAGTCACTTGCTGAAAGTGAGGTCTTTCACATCCTCGGTAATGACAGACGCCGAGCCATCGTCCAGTTGCTTGGCGACGAATCCGGTCAGGTAGACGTTTCGGAGATTGCCTCCGAAATCGCCGCCAGCGAAGCCGACACAACCCCCGTTCCGAACAATCTCTACAAGAGTGTCTACGTCTCCTTGCAGCAAACACACCTCCCACAACTGCAGGAAGACGCCGTGATCGAGTACGACTCTGATGCGAAGACGATCCAACCAGGCCCCAACTTCAACGACGTCTTGCAGTATATCGACGGCCACCAGGAGCGTCACTCGTCAGTCCTCAAACTCCACCTGGCACTCTGTGTTCTCGGGCTCGTAGTGATCGCACTCGCCGGACTGGGGGTGCCGTTGCTCTCGAGCATCGATTCCGTTCTCTCGAGTGTGCTCGTGTTGCTGGTCGTTGCCGCGAGCAGTCTCTATCAGCTAATGGGATGATCGCTGTACTCGAAATGAGATTCGGTTCTCGTGTTTGCGGTGTGGAGACATCGCAGCCGCTTCGACGCGGAAAAAGCCGTCAGGATTTGTCCACGGGGACGGGGATACTGCCGGACAGACAGAGTTGCAGTCCGTCACCGCTGGGACTGTCAACAGAGATCACTGATGGCTGTCCGTCAGTAGCCGTCAGTGTATTATGCGGCGCCGACGCCGATCATCGACTCGGCAGTGGTTTCGTCAGACTCCTCGTGAGTCGGTTCCTCGAAGAGGTCGTGGACATCTTCGATGAACACGAAGATGGTTAGCTGTTCAATGACGATTTCGGCATTTTCGTCCGCCTCAGCAGGCATTTCATCATCCGCATCCGTCACAGCTTCATCGTCGGCTGACTCGTCCTCGAGGCCATCGACAGCATCCTCACCGGACTCGTCTTCCATGTCAGGCAGCTGTTTATCATCGACCACGACGACCGTGAGTTCGGTGACAGTGACAGTGACCTCGAGGTCAGCGGTGGTGAGAGAGAGTTCCACGTCGTTCAGATGGTTTTCGGTGGCCATGTCGTCGTCCACGCCGGATGCAGCGTCAACGTCGTCGTTGGCAGTATCGACAGCAACAGCGTGCTCATCGTCCGACAGGTCACCGATGTACACGAAGATAGTCGCCTGTTCGATGACGATATCGATCACGTCATCTTCGATCTCCTCGACTGGCTCCTCTTCAACCGGCTTCTCCTCAACTGGTTCTTCCTCTGGTTTCTCCTCGACTGGCTCCTCTTCAACCGGTTCCTCATCGACTGGCTCCTCTTCAACCGGTTCCTCATCGACTGGCTCTTCCTCAACTGGTTTCTCCTCGACTGGCTCTTCTTCAACCGGCTTCTCTTCAACTGGTTCATCCTCAACCGGTTTTTCCTCAACTGGTTCTTCCTCAACTGGCTCCTCTTCAACTGGCTTCTCCTCAACTGGTTCCTCCTCAACCGGTTCCTCATCGACTGGTTCCTCCTCAACCGGTTTTTCCTCAACTGGCTCCTCTTCAACTGGTTCTTCCTCGAGATCAGCTGGGTCGTCGACAGTGACGACAGCCCGGTCAGTCACGGGTTCGTCATCGGCCGTCAGGTATGGACCGTCGTCTTCACCCTCGGTCTCGACGAAGTCGAATGTCTCGTTATCGTTCGTATCGCGGTGTGGCATCGCGATCAGCGTCTCGTCCTCCTCGAGTGGCTCATCGAGAGTCACTTCGACGTTCTCGTGAGTGCCTGGTTCGAGATACTCGGAGGTGCCGATGACGCTCTCGATGACCTCGCCGACGAGCAGGCTGCTGTCGTGGATGACGACGAATCCACCACTTGCCATCGTGACTTCATCAACGACGACCGTCTCGCCATCGGTCGTCTGGTCGGAGAACGTTACGGTGGCGTCTTGAGCATCGTCTTCATCATCCTCCATTACCGCTTCGTCATCAGGCTGTTCATCCGGTGCTGTCTCTGTCTCATCACTAGGTTCAGGATCCTCACTCTCGTTGGTATCTGTGTCCTCATCGACGGTTGCAGCCGGTGTCGCACCGGCAACCATCGCCCCGCTCGAGCACACGAGCATCAACACAGTAAGGACCACAAGTAGCTGATTGCGTGCAGTCATGTCTATTGCCTAAGGGCAGTCGGTACTCGCGAGTTCACTGCATAAACTGAGACAACGCTTCCGGCTTCTAATCACATACTACGACATCTGAGATGGCTTCAGACACGCTGTCTCGAGTGGAAAACAACGATTGCTGACAGAGACACTTATCAGATGTCGAACAACAGATCCAGCGTTAGACCGCGTCCAACAGCGACCGGTCGGCATCAGTAGCCGTTCGTGTGCGACCGGGGCGAGAATCGAGTATTCGACAGCGGATGCAGTCATTCGCCTTTCGGCTGTTCGGGTGTCTGTGACGCTTGCGGTTCGTGTCCAGGCAAGCAGACCAAGTTCTCGCGACCGAGACGGAGTTTCGTGATTCGACCCTCCTCTTCGAGGTCGGCGAGGAGTCGGCTGACCTTGGCTTTCGACCAGTCGACAGAGTCGACGATCTTCGACTGCTTCATCCGACCACCGTTGTCACGAATGAGCTGCTGGACTTTTTCTTGGTCAGTCAGGTACTCTTCGTTCGGAGGATGTGGATCAGCAACGAGTGCGTTTTGTTCGGCAAATCGGTTCCGGGCCATGAGTACACCACCGAGAATCGCGAGTGCAAGAATGCCGAGAAGAGCTGCAAGATGTGCACTCCATTCGACCTGGAGTGGATACACGTGGCTGGATGTGTCGAGCAGGGTACGTATCGCAGCGTACTCGCCCACAGTACCGGAGAACGCACTCGTTGTCCCGGTGAGAACGAGTATCGTTGTGGAGGTTTGGACGTGAGTATTCATATGGGGTCGATGGGGCTAGTGGCGTCTCTAGCCTGTGCCGCGGGCGCGACGCAGCGGTCGTCCCGGCAATCAACGCTACTCACACTGCTCTGTATCGTCGACATCACTTGTGAAAGTGTTTTCTATCAGTCATTTATTGGTAGTATTCTGTAGGTCATTGGCGTTGATGAGTCATGGAATTTGATCCTTGACATAGACTGTCATAGTTGCCAACCAACAGTTCGGCGGCCATGACAGGTCTGTGGAACTTCAAAGCGACGTACTCTGGGGAACTGGATAAACTCAGTCGGACGTTCGCAATGGCTAGCGCGGATTCTCTCCAATTCAGTCGGTAAGAGCGTATTGCTATGATACTCCGATTAGACAGAATGGCCTCACACTACCAGTGTCAACACGAAGTCAAAAGCGAGACATGCTGGAACGCCTGCCCGATACTGACTCGGTACGCACAGGCTCAAGGCTGAAGCCGAACGCAAACGTCGATAACTACCGATTCGGTTCCAGACCGCTTCCAGCGATGGAGCCACGGATCGACATTACGTGCCTGGGACACCGACAGCGTCGAATCCGGTGACACCAAGCAGTGCAAGGACGTAGAGAACGATCAACACTGAGAGCCATGCAACGATGGTTATCGCGGCGGCGTCGACCCAGCCACCAGGGTATCGAGCGTTGATTACCGCGAGATAGGCGATGAAAACGAGCAACGGACCAAGGAGTGGAACCCAGCCGAAAAAGAGCCCGACAACGCTCCAGACAACCGCGCCTAACAAGGCCGTGACAATGGCGTAGGTATAGTTTTCGACGTCGACGATCAGTTTTGATCCAGCATAAATGCCGATCGCACCGATGAGCAAGCTGACGACGAAGACGACGAGGTTATCGATCATGTACCACTCCGAGGCCGTCGCTGCCGTTAGTTATCTTTCACCTACACTCATAGAAATAGCGCACAACTATGTGGAATCGAATTAGCTGTACGGGCGCTCCTCGGAGGCAGGCTCGAAGACGACGTCTGTGTCCTCACCTGTCGGAGACAGTCGTGTCCCCTCGACGAGTGATTGGATTCCACACTCGAGGCTCACCCGTGGCTCGAATCCAAGCGTCCGCTTCGCTCTGGAGATGTCCGCGCCACTGTGTCTGATATCCCCTGGACGAGACTCCTGGTGGACGATCGAGGAAGACGAGTCGGTCGCGTCGCGAATGAGTTCAGCTAGCTCCCTGATCGACGTCCGGGTTCCAGTCCCGATGTTGTACGCTTCGCCGACATTGTCAGTCGTCGCTGCCTGCAGATTCGCCCGAACGAGATCGCTCACGTGGACGAAATCACGAGTCTGCTCGCCATCACCCTCGACCGTGATCGGCTCGTCTGCCCGGGCCTGCTCGAGAAACGTCGAGATGACGCCGCTGTAGGGTCCCTGCTGGCGTGGCCCGTAGGCGTTGAAATATCGAAGAGCGACCGTCGGTAGGTCATAGAGGTCTTCGTACAGTCGAGTGTACTGATCGAGAGCGAGTTTTTGGACGCCGTAGGGTGATGTCGGATCGGTCGACGCCGTCTCCGGAACTGGCAGTTCGGAGGGGTGGCCATACACTGCTGCACTCGAGGCAACGACGACCCGCGCATCCTCCTGTCGAGCCTGCTCTAAGACGAGCAGACTCGCATCGAGATTCGTTTCGTTGCTTCGACGAGGCGCATCGACACTTTGGGAGACGCTGACCATCGCAGCATGATGGAAGATAATATCCACGCCACGGGCTGCCTGCTGGAGCGCGATCGGATCGTGGATATCTCCCTTGACGACGGTCACCGCTTCGGGCAGGTGTGAGCGGTCACCCGACGAGAAGTTATCGAGGACCCGAACCTCATTGTGTGGTTCCAACGCGGCCACGAGATGACTGCCGATAAAACCCGCACCACCGGTCACGAGTACCGTCTTGTCGCGAATCACTTGTGAGTCCATTGACTCGGTCGATCACCTCTGCTCCGTTTAGTATAACACTCGTACCACGGGGATCGCTCGAGTATGACTCGATTACTCGTGTGGTTTGATCGCTGGAAACGACTCGAAGACGCCAATCCCTGCTCGATCGGTCAACAGAAGGTATATGCGCGACGGTTGGCAACTTCCGGCAATGAGTGTCGACCTCGTCGTACGCAACTGTACCGTTGTCACCCCTGCCGGGCGAACGCCCGACGCGGGCGTCGCTGTCGAGGACGGAACCATCGTTGCCGTCGGCAGAAGCGACCAACTGCCCGACGCAGACCGAGTTCTCGACGGGAACGGGAATGTTCTGGTCCCCGGTATCGTCGATGGCCACATCCACAACCGCGAGCCCGGACTTGAGTACAAAGAAGACTGGGAGTCGGCCACGCGTGCGGCCGCCGCCGGCGGCGTGACGACCGTCGTCGGGATGCCAAACACCGATCCAGTGATCGACCGCCCAGAGCACCTCGAGTTGAAATTCGACCGCGGGGAGGCGTCGGCCCACGTCGACTTCCAGAGCTACGTCGTCATCACGTCCGAAAACCTCGACCTGATTCCGGATCTCGACGAGGCCGGCGCGCTCGGCTACAAGATCTTCCTCGGCTCCACAGTTGGCGACGTGCCGCCACCGAACGACGGCGAGATCCTCGAGGCGATGGAGCGAATCCGTGAGACGGGCAAGCGACTCGGCTTCCACGAGGAAAACGGCGAGATCATCGACCACTACACGGAGCAGTTCAAAGCAGCCGGGAAGAACGACCCGATTGACCACTCCCACTCGCGGCCCGTCATCGCCGAACAGGAAGCCGTCGAGCGGATGATCACCTTCGCCGAGGAGACCGGCGCGAAGATCCACATGTACCACGTGTCTTCGGGTTCAGCCGCCGAGGCCGTCGCCCGTGGAAAAGATCGCGGCGTCGACGTCACTGCTGAAACCTGCCCCCACTACCTGTGGTTTACCGAGGAGGTCATGCGCGAGAAAGGAAATCCAGCACGGATTCAACCACCCATTCGAGACGCCGACGAACGCGAGCGGCTCTGGAACGTCGGCATCGACAACGGTGCGATCGACAGCATCGCGACCGACCACGCACCCCACACCCCCGAAGAAAAGAAAGTCGACGACCCCTTCGGCAACACCTGGGACGCGATTTCGGGCTTCGTCGGCCTCGAAACCGAAGTCCCAGCGCTGCTGACCTTCGTCGACCAGGGCCGGCTCACCCTCGAGGAGTGGGTCCGCCGCCACTCGACCCGACCCGCCCAGATCTGGGGGATGTACCCCAAGAAGGGGTCGCTGCAGGTCGGCACCGACGCCGACTTCACGATCGTCGACCCCGACCTCGAGTGGACACTCGAGGACAGCGACGACCTCCACTCGAAAAACTGCGTGACACCGTTCATCGGAGAGTCCTTTACGGGCAAAGCGACGACGACCGTCGTTCGCGGTAACGTGGTGTACGAGGACGGCGCCGTGGTTGGCGACGCTGGACACGGGACTCGAGTCGACGTCGACGACGTATAACTGAACTGAATCGTTTTCAGCCACTGTCTTCGGTGGGTATGGCGAGCAGCGACGGCACTCGAACGGTCGCGTTCGGTATCGGTAGCCCGTGATTGACACGCTCGAGAACAGTCACGAAATTCGTAACGAGGCGGCTACCGTTTCTTGAATGCCTCCGAGGCTCCGTCTAGCGGTCTGCATGGCTGTGTATATATACACCCCTTCATCCGGTTGCTTCTGGTGTCTCACTCGGAGCTAGGCGTCGTCGGCACTGCCGACGGCTCACCGCGGCGGGATATCGTGTCGCGGCGATCCGGCTCCGATGTGGGGGAGACAACCATGACAGACGAACCAAATTCGATCTCGAGGCGAAACGTGCTCGCAGGACTCGGTACTATCGGTGTCGGTGGGGCACTCGTGGGTGCAGGCACGAGTGCATATTTCAGTGATGAACAGCAGCTGCCAAACGAGTTAGTCGCTGGCGAACTCAAGCTCAAACTCGACTGGCAACAGCGCTACTACGGTGCATCACAGGAGACGCGACCGCAGGATTACGGAGGTGCAGGACGGCCGTACGTCAACGCACACCCGGACCACGACAAAGACGGCGAACAGTCGATCGTGGTGAACGACACGGAGTACAGATACGATGAACTTGGCCGAAACATCGGCGACGACGAGATTGACTACTGTGCAGATCTCGATCAAGATTTCTACTTCGGCGAAAATCAAAACTCACTGATCGAGCTCGACGACATCAAGCCAGGTGATTGTGGCGAGATTACCTTTAGCTACCACCTCTGTGATAACGACGGGTGGATCTGGTTCCGAACAAAAAACAAGGACTACCCAGAGCCGAGTGAAGAACCACACCTCGTCGACGCGATCGAGGCGAAGGTGTGGTACGACGTGTACGAAAACGAGGACAACGGTATAGAACAGGGAGACAACGAGCATCAAGAGGAGAAAGAACCGGTGATCGCCCAGGGATCGCTGCGTGACGTGCTTGAGGAACTCAACGAGACCAACGGTGGATTCCTTCTCGAGCCCGATCCGCTGGTCGATCCAGATACTAATGATGAGAACAAAATCGACGACTGCGTCGAACTCGAGACGATCGACGACGATTTCGAGGACGTCGACGACGTCCAGCAGTACCTGCGTGACCTCTTTGCGTCCTACCAGGCCGATGGACAGGACGGAGAATCCATCGAACTCGAGGGCGAAGGAGACGACACAATCAGAATCTGGATCACCGGCCTCGTCTACCAGGATGTAGGAGATGATACCTCGGATGTCGTCGGGTTCGACTGGAAGAGCAACCACGGAATCTGCCAGACGAGAGTGAAAGGTGGTCCCGGCGAGCCGAGAGGTGGCGAGTTCACCGTCGAGGACTGTGCCTTCGAAGGAACGTCAGTCGCGCCGTTCGGTGCTGCACAAGGAACGAAACGCTACGGCGTCAGTAACTTCCAGTTCTGGTATTGTGAGGGCATCGATGAGCCGAAAGAACCGGAGTGTTTCGAGGCATCGACCACCCACTACATCGGCTTCGAGTGGTGTCTCCCGGAAGGCGTCGGCAACGAGGTACAAGGCGACGCACTCGAGTTCGACTTCGGGTTCTACACTGAGCAGTGCCGCCACAACGACGACCCGACCCCGTACTGGATGGAAGAAGAAAGCGACTGAGCGACTCTCGTCGATATCACGGTTTTCTTCACCAATTTATGTTCGGTAACGAAATGAGCAATCGGGCAGATCATATCCATTCTCTCGGATGATACCACGATCAGTTCCATCTAGTCTCCTCAATCGTTGCGAGGCGGCCGGACACACTCGGTGACGTCGACGTCGGTAAGACCATCGAGCGTTCCGATCTCGTCCACGCAACCTCTGTTTGCCTCCCTATCGACTGTCACCGCCGGACACACCTCACGATAGGGAGGTCCAGACCGGACGACACGACTATGAGTTCGTTCCGACGAGCACGACTCGTCTCATGGTCGATCAGTACACGGTACTACGACGATGTTTGCTGACGTTTCCGTACCAGCCAAGATTCACAGGGGTCACCCAACCCGCAGCGGATAGCGAGCTCCGAGCAGCAGGCACCCTCACGGACGAGGTATGTAACAAGAGTTGAAACGGTATTTCCGTCAAACTAAGAGAAAAACAGCCTCGAAGGCCATCACGCTCGGACATGGACCGAGAGACCGCGAGAACCTACACGGCTTGGGAACCGGAGCGAAGCCGTTCATCCGGTTCGGGGACCGGTCAGCGATTCAACTTTCATCCTCGTCATCGGCTTCGCCGTCCTCAAAACCGCCCGCGTTCTCGGAATCCGGATTTTCTTCATCATTGTCCGCATCGTTGTTCTCTTCGCCGGAATCACTGCCGTCCGTTTGCCCATCGTCGGAGATTTCCGCCTCGTCATCACCACTCTCGGTTTCATCTTCTGAGTCCGATTCGTCGCCATCAGCGTCGTCACCATCATCACCCTCGAGGTCGTCACCTTCGGACTCTTGCTTGTCGTCTTCGTCTGGCTCCGTGTCGTTATCGTCATCCGCTTCGCTACCGGAGACGGTCACTTGTCCGTGGTCTTCCTCCTCTGCGGCAGCAACGACGTACTCGTGATCACCCTCACCCAGCTCGTCAGCGTCAAGGACGAACGTGACACTCTCTGACTCACCACCCTCGAGCGTCATCACCTCGGTCTCGGATTCGGTTCCAACCTCGAGAGAAACGGTCACCTCCTTGGTGTATCTGTGATCGTTCGTGACCGTGGCCGTGATCTCGAGAGTATCGGTGCTGTGTTCGGCCATCAAGAGGTCGGGCTCACCCGCTTCGACGGCAAGGTCGATCCCCCACGCATCCGCAGTGCTCATATGGTTGCCCTCGAAGGACTCCGAATCCGAAACGTGGCTGGCAGTCGGGGCTACCGAGCCTGCGGCGACGACTGTAGCGAGGAGGACGACCGCGACGACGAATCGAGTTGCATGCGTGTGGGTCATTGGTCGTTCTCCGTCTCTGTGTCGGCGGTGTCCGTAGAACTCGGCTGTCCGTTGGCGGCGTCCGCGTTCGGGTCGGTCGTCTGCTCGTTCGGCTTGTCCTCGAGCGCTCCGTTGTCGGCGGGTTCGAGTGCTGGCGGCTCCTTGGCTGCCTCGAGTTCTGGCATGGGATCGGTGCCAACGACACCCAGTTCACGGAGCAACTGCCAGCTTCCCGATGCAACGAGCGCGAGTCCCGGCCCAATCACGAGAACGAGCAGACCGAGACTCGAGCGAGCGAACAGGAGCAAGTGGCCGAGATACGGAATGTGCCAGTGGAGATCACCCTGTGCGTACTCGGCCGGGACGAGTCCCTCGTCTGGATTGTCGTTGGCATCACCTTGTAGCTCGAAGTAGCGCTCGCCATCTTCCTCGACAATATCGACGACTCTGTGGGTGACATAGCCCGAATCGGCGCTGCTCCCGTCGTGGAAGGTGATGACATCGCCGGTTTCGATCTCGTCCGGCGAGACATCCTGCGTGACGATGACATCACCCGGCTCGATCGTCGGGCTCATGCTGCCAGATGTGACGATATACGTATCGTCGCCGCCGACGAGCCCCGGCATAGCAATACTGCCAACGAGCAACAGTAGGATCAACAGGCCGCCGCCGAAGAGGACAGTGAGTCCGGTTTTGACGCTCGAGTGCATGTTCATTCGCCCCCACCTCGGTTCTTATTCGGCGGCATCCCGTCCGTACCGAGGCGCATTCGGGTATCATGCCGGACGTGAACAGCGGCCGAAACGGTAAACAACGCCGTCACGAGTGCCATCCCCACCAGCGGTGAAAGCAACGAAAACGGAAGCAGCCCCATCCACGTTCCGGCGACGAAGCCAGTACAGAGGACACCTAGCCCGAAATAGTACTTGCTCCACGGAATGTCGTTGTGTGGGACGACGTCGAGATACACCTCGAGTTCCGATGCGGCGTCGGTGAGGACGACGGTTCCGCGATCTGCGTCGAACGTGATGATGCCACTGTCGTCCAGTTTTGGCAGATGTGACTGTCGCAACGCGGTGTAGACGCGCGTTCGTTGCTCGTAGGTCACTTCAGTCGTCGAGACGTCGTTTTCCCAAGCTGCGATCTGCACGACAAGTTCACGAAGGTCGGCAACCCCGTCTGCTTGCTTGAGATAGTGCAGCACGTATCGCCGTCGACGACAGCTCAACATCTCGAAGGCCACGTCCTGTGAGAGCTGTGGCCTTCGGTCCACCGATTCGGGGTCACTGGCCGCTTGTGAAACGCTCGTCGACATTATGGCCTCGAGTGTCGACACAAGAGAGTCGCTCCCGAATTGGTCATTCCCCACGTCAGTACAGCCTTGGAGAGCACAGTCGCAGTGCGCTCGCTCGCTCGTCCATTCCTCCCCATATCTCGAGCATCACGTCAATTATGAATAGTTATGAGCTATGTAGAACGTCATCGACCACGATATATGGCGGTTTGGTGGTCACTAGAGACAGTTCAGAGCAGATTACTCTCGTCACACGTGATTGTGAACACAAAGCGACACCAGAAATTGCGCCAGTTCAGTTAGTATCGGCGAGTCTGCTTACAGCGGTTCTCACGTCATGAAATAGCTAGTCGGTTTATATTTATTATCGAACCAATTGGTTCCGGCAGCGGTCACATCCAATGACAGGATCATCCACCGAACACGACGAGACGACCCGAACAGAACAACTCCGATCAGTATATCTCTCCGTAACCGGCGACGCCGAACCTGTGGTCGAATCACAGCAAGAGGATTCGCCGAGTCGAGAAATCCAGACGGAGCGCGCCAGCGAAGCCGTCGGCCCAGCAGAGTTACACGGACTCGACGATGCGATCGACGATCCCGGCCCCAGCGACTAACTGCGGGTGTGATTGGCCAAGAGAAACGACTGGTCGCTACTCGAGGTCCGCGCCCACGGCGTCTTCGATCGATGAAAAGCCATCCCGCTCGAGCAGCGCAACGAGTCCCTGGTTGATCTGTTTTGCCGTCGACGGACCCTCGTAGACGAACCCGGTGTAGAGTTCGACAAGCGAGGCGCCGGCACGGATCTTTTCGTAAGCCGCCCCCGCCGAATCGACGCCGCCGACACCGATGATCGGCAAGTCACCGTCGGTGTACTCGGCGATCATTCGGATGACCGCAGTGGATCGATTCTCGACCGGTTTCCCGCTGAGGCCGCCCCACTCCTCCCGGTTCGGGGACTCGAGGCCCTCGCGAGTCGTCGAGGTGTTCGTTGCGACGATCCCATCGAGGCCGAACTCTTGGACGATATCCACGAGGTCCAGAATCGAGTCGTCGGGTGAATCGGGGCCGATCTTCACCAGAATCGGTTTCTCGGCGTCGTTTTCGGCCTCAAGCATCTCGAAGATCGCGCGAAGATGCTCGGGCGAGCCCTCGTCGAACTCCTCGGGCGTGTTCGGGCAGGAGACGTTGACGACGACGTAGTCGGCAAACGGTGACAGGCGGTCGAACACCCGCCGATAGTCTTCGATCGCTTCCGACTCGCTCGAGGAGTTCATCTTTCCGATGTTCACCCCAAGCGGGAATCCGGGCGTGCCATCGGTCTCGAGTCGCGATTTGACGCGCTCCATTCCCTGGCCGTTAAAGCCCATCCGATTGATCATCGCCTCGTCCTCTCGGAGTCGGAACAGTCGGGGGCGATCGTTGCCCGACTGTGGATAGGGCGTAACAGTGCCGATTTCGACGAAGCCAAAGCCAAGCGCCTCGAGTGCGTGGGTCACGTCGGCGTTTTTGTCGAAGCCCGCGGCGACGCCAACCGGGTTCGGAAACGTGGTGCCAAAGAGATCGACCTCGAGTGCTGGATGGGTGTACTGATAGGCCGTTGCAAGCGCTTTGCGTGTCGGCCACGTCGACTGCGCCGCCCGAAGCGTCCGCTTGCCGAGGTCGTGGGCCGTCTCGGCTGGAAGCTTGAATGCGAGCGGCCGAACCCGCGAATAGAGCGTCATTGGCAGCTATTCAGACCGGCGGCTAAGTAAACGTCTCGAAGCTGTCGAACGACTGGCGCATCCAGGCGAGTGGGTTACAGTTTCTCGAGGAGGCGACGCACGTCCGAGAGCGTTCGGAGCGCATCGAGGTCGGCACACGCGCCGTCGATGTCGACAGCGTCGGGTGCATGCTCGGCACACAGCCGGAACTTCTCGTGGAGTTCGTCGTCGGAAAGGGGGTCGTCGTGCGTTCCCGGCGGCTTCGCCCGAAACTGTTCGTGGCGCTCCCCCGAGCGCATCGTGATCTCGACGGTGGCTGCGTTCGAGTCGTATGGAAGGTCGTCGTCGACGGTCAGCGACACCCGTTCGCGGACTGACTGGACGGGCTGGTCGTGGATGCGCTCGTCGTCGAACGCCGCGAGGTCGACGCGCTCTCGAGCGATGGCACTCGCGATGAGATACGGCATCGAGAACTTCGCCTCGAGTCCCGTCGATGGATCGTCGTGAGCAAGTGCGTCAGCCGCACCCTGAGAGGCCGTGACGACTACGTCGTCGATCTCCTCGGGCGCGAGTCCGTGTGTGTCTGTAAGCTCGCTCGCAGCGTAGATTGCAGCGTGGGTGTAGTAACAGCAGGGGTATTTTTTCACGTCGATGCCGTCCTCGAGCAGCGACCATCGGGTTCCCAACTCGGGGAGTCGCTCGAGGTCCGGTTTTCCATCGCCTTGATAGGAGTCAAAAAAGCCGCGCTCGCCGTCGATCGCCGCAGCGTCCGCCGTTGCGCCCTCGGCAGCGAGCAGGGCTGCAGTTGTCCCCGATCGGGCGGCCTGCCCGGCGTGGATCGGTTTCGTCGTCGAACCGAAGTTGCGTTTGAGGCCAGCCGGCATGGAAGCGGCGATCCCGAGGGCGTGTTCGACGCGTACCTGCGGTAGCTCGAGCAGTTTTGCAACGGCCGCAGCGGCACCGAAGACGCCGAACGTCGACGTCGCGTGCCACCCATCCTCATAGTGGCCGGGACTGATCGGCCGCGAGAGATAACACTGGGTCTCGAAGCCGGCGACGAAGGCCGTCAGGACGTCGCGTCCCGACGCGTTCTCCCGTTCGGCGACGGCAAGCAGTGGTGCGACCATCGGCACGCTCGGGTGGCCATCCATCGCCGCGAGCGCAACATCGTCGAAATCGAGCGCATGGCCAGCAGTCCCGTTGATGAAGACGGCATCCGAAAGCGGACGCGTTTCGTCTCGCCCGAGCAGCGTCGTCTCGCCGGTCCCGTCACTGACCGCTGTTGTCGCTATTGCACCGGCATCGGCAGCCGCTCCTGCGAGTGTTACCCCGACCGTGTCCAGAATGGCCCGTTCGGCGAGCCGAAGGGCCTGTTCTGGAATGTCGTCGGGAGATAGCGACGTGGTGAACGTCGCGAGTTCCGTAGCTGCCCGACCCATGTCTGTATCTGTCATGCTCGTCCTATCTGCGTGGAATGGTATATAGTATCGGACGGCAGCCGATCCGACTCAAGCGGTGTCAACGCTCCTCGAACAGAGCCATGATCGCACCGCCGCCACCGACACTCATGCCGATGAGCCCGCGCGAAACGTCGGGATCGTCTCGCAGCTGATAACCGAGACTGGCAGTGAGCATCCCACCCGAGGCACCGATCGGGTGGCCGAACGCGATTGCGCCGCCACAGGGATTCATTTTCTCGCGTGGGATCTCGAGGCGGTCCATCACGAACACCGACTGGGCGGCAAATGCCTCGTTGATCCAGAACGCATCGATATCGTCGACCGCGAGGTCGTTTTGCTCGAGCAAGGTTGCGACGACATCGCTAACGGCTTCGTTGAACTCATCCGGATTTCGGTAGACCAGGTCGTAGTCGACGAGCGTCGCCATCGGCTCGAGGCCGCGATCGATGGCTGTGTCGCCGTCGGCCAGTAACACCACGCCCGCGCCGTCACTGAGCTTCGAGGCGTTTCCGGGCGTGATCGTGCCGCCATCGCGAAACGGCGTCGGCAACTCGGCCAGCTCCGAGAGCGTCGAGTCGGGTCGTGGCCCTTCGTCCTGCTCGACACTGCCCGCGCGCGTCTTGACGGGAACGATCTCGTCGTCGAACTCGCCCGAGTCGATCGCCTCGGCCGCCAGCCGATGGCTCTCGAGGGCGTACTCGTCTTGGCGTTCACGATCGACATCCTCGCGGTCGACGAGCCGTTCGGTGATCTCGCCCATGTGGAGGTCGAGATTGACGTCCCACAGGGAGTCCAACAGCATCGAGTCCTCGAGTTCGACGTTGCCGTGGCGGCGTCCCTTTCGATACCCGGGCAGAATCCACGGCGCGTTCGACATCGACTCGAACCCACCGGCGATCGCGAACGTCGCCCGGCCAGCCGCGATCCGATCGGCCGCAAGCGTGATCGCCCGCAGCCCCGAGCCGGAGGCTTCGTTGACCGTCGTCGCCTGTGTCTCGTTTGGCAACTCCGACTTGATAACCGCTTGTCGTCCGGGCACCTGTCCGATCCCGGCCTGAATCGCGTTGCCGAGACTCACCCAGTCGACGTCCGCGCCGTCGATGACGACGCGCTCGAGCAAGCCATCGATGGCCGTGCAGCCGAGGTCGACAGCCTCGACGTCCGCAATCGAGCCAAGTAGCGTTCCGTGTGGCGTTCGCGCACCGTCAACGAGGACGATGTCTGGTTCAGTATCGGACATGGTGGGCCGTCCACGTGAGTCCGCATTAATGTTGTTCCAGGGACATACCTGGTTGGAGATTGGGTGCTCGAGTCTCGAGTGCCAAGCGACGGGACAGATGGAGTCGATGTGGAGCGAAAATCTCTCTGACCACACCTCACTTCCGATCCAAAGTCACTGTAGAGAGTTTCTATCTGGATTATTCGATTATACACTGGTGAGGTGGAACAGACACACCCCTCGTTTTCAGTGAAAGCCGTGAACAGTCTAACTACAATCACGGTTACCAAAGCCAGCGATAATAAAAGACTGGGTGAACTGAAGATAGGTCTACCAATGTATAGGATAGATCGACTCTCTATGCATTCTATCATTTCTACTTTACCTATACCAAAACAAATATAATAATGCGATTAGGCTATTCGAACTCAAGTGGAAAAGCAGGTATGCGTTTTCGAACGCTTTCACTGAAAACGAGGGGTGGGTGTGTTGCAGACCACTTTCTTAAAATAGCCTTTTTAGCCCTCAAAGAAACAGTCAAGGCTACTTTCACTGAAAATGAGGTTCGGTGAATTTATGTTGGTTGTTTTGAATTGTTGTACTAATGGGAAACGATCCAATCCCGACACCATCGGTCGAGGATCTTCAAGATGATCCACTGGCTGACGCGGCCACATCTATTTTTCGACGACGAGAACTTCTTCGGCCACAGCACGTTCCACAGAAAGACCGGATCGTCGGTCGTGACCGCGAAATAGAGACTGTAGAAGCTCTACTCAAACCAGCTGCTTTCGGTGATCCGCCCGAGAGCGGATTTCTGTTCGGAAAGACAGGGACTGGTAAATCACTTGTGGCGAAACACGTCACAGGTCGTGCTCGAGGAGTTGCACAACTGCAGGGCACGAATTTGACTGCTGCCTATGTTGACTGTGATCAATACAACACCGAAACACGAGCCGCTCGAAAAATGGCGTTTGAGGTCCGAGACGCCATAGATCCCGACCGTTATATTCCGAAAGAGGGAGTAGGTGCAAGTCGCTACTATGATTCTCTATGGGATTCTGATGGACTACTTCACGAGTCCGATTCGCTGATAGTCATCCTTGACGAAATTGACAAACTTGGAAATGACACTGCTGAAATCCTCTCGAAACTCTCTCGATCGGAAGAAGCAGGGAAAACAGGATGTTATATCTCAGTTGTCGCGATCAGCAACAAGACCGATTACACCGATGCTCCTGATGAGCGTGTAGCATCGAGTTTTCAGGACGATCCGATTATTTTCCCACCCTATAACGCCAATCAAATACAAGCGATTCTTGAGCGTCGTAGCGACGCGTTCAAGGATGATGTGCTCGAGAACGGCGTGATCGAGCTAGCGTCTGCGCTCGCCGCTCGTGATCACGGTGATGCACGTCGCGCACTTGACATTCTCCGATCAGCTGGTAAACTCGCAGAAAAAGATGACAGTGAGCATGTAACCGAGGATCACGTTCGCGATGCCGACGAGTACAGTGATCTGAATCGGTCAATTCAGGTAATTAAGAATGGAACACCACACTCGCGGTACGCACTGTATGCACTTGCGTATCTTACCAAAACAAGACTCGCGGATTCATTTTCAACTGGCGAACTATACGATGCCTACTGTATCGTGGCTGAAATCGCAGTCGGGGAATCGCTTACCCATCAACGTGTCTTGGATTTAATGAAAAAGTGGACACTCCCTGAAATTACGGAAAGTCGTCACACGGGCGGTGGGAAAGGGCAAGGAAGTTATCGAACCCATCGACTGCTGCATGATCCAGACGTTGTCATGTCCGCCTGTATCGAGTCTTCAGAAACACAGCGAGATATCCAGAGCCAGTTATCTATATAGGTATTGTTTTTCACTGAAAACGAGGGGTGTCCCCGAACACGTTTCACTGAAAATCGGGGGTGTCTCAACCTACCTAGTCCAGCTATCCACAACGCTTAGACCACGTCGTCGGCCCGCAACTGTTCGATCTCCTCACTCGAGTAGCCAAGTGCCGCTAACACGTCGTCCGTATCCTCACCGAGGTTGGGCATCGGTTCGGCTGCAAACTCGAGCGTATCCGAGTCAATTGGCGTGTCGATGTAGGGGATCGGACCGTCCTCGGTCTCGAGGTCTTTGACCAGGTCAAGATGGTCCGTCTGTGGATGCTCGAGGACGTCGTCGAGCTGGTTGACGTCACCCCACGGAATGCCCACCTCGTCGAGTCGGTTGGCCCAGTAGTCCCGAGGCTGGTCGACGATGAGCGACTCGATCGTCGGCTCGAGGACGTCGCGGTGTTCGACACGGTCCTCGTTAGTCGCGAATCGCTCGTCACAGAGCAGGTCGGGTTGCTCGAGGACGGCCTCACAGAGCAGTTCCCAATGGGCCTCGCTGAGGATGGCGAAGTTGATGTATTGGTCGTCGGCCGTCTCGTGTGGGCCGTAGGGTGTCAAGAGGTGGTGGCGCATTCCGATTCGCTCCGGAAGCTCGTCGTTGTGCCAGTACTTCTGTGGGAAGTAGCCGAGCCACGAGAGCATCCCGCCGAACATCGTAACGTCGAGTTCCTGTCCCTCGCCGGTGCGTTCGCGATGGAAGAGCGCGAGCAGGGTCGAAATCGTGCCGTAGGTCGCGGCGTTGATGTCACAGACGCTCAGCGGAATCTTCGCTGGATCGTCCGGCGAGCCGTTCATCAGAATGAGGCCGGTTTCGCCCTGCATGACCATATCGTAGGCTTTCCGATCACTGTAGGGACCGTCCCGGCCGTAGCCGGAGATGTTCAGATAGATGATGTCCTCGGTGGTCTCGACGACATCATCGTAGCCGACACCGAGGCGGTCGACGACGCCCGGCGAGTAGTTCTGGACGACGACGTCGGCCTCGTCGACGAGTTCGTGAAAGATTGCAGTTCCCTCGTCGCTCTTGAGGTTCAACTCGACACTCAGCTTGTTGCGGTCGACCCAGACGTGCGCCGAGGAGTCGCCGTCGACGACCGAATCCCAATGGCGGTTGACGTCGCCGACACCGGGGCGTTCGACCTTGATGACCTCCGCGCCGAAATCACCCAGCAGTCGGGTACACAACGGCGCGCTGATCCCGCTCTCGAGACTGACGACCGTGATATCCTCGAGTGCGAGCACGCTAGAGTTCCTCCGGCTGCGTTCCGATTCCCTCGGGCCAGCCCGGCGGCTCGGCGGCCGACGGCTCGGCGTGACTGCGTTTGAGGACCATCGGGGTTCGCTCGAGCGAGAGCACGAGGTCGCCGTGTTGGTTGTACGCTCTGAGTTCGGTTTCGACGATGCCGACGTGGTCGCGGGACTCGAGTTCACGCTTGCTCAACACCTCGCTTTCGGCGAAGATCGTGTCCCCGTGGAAGACGGGACTGTGGTGGCGGATATCGTCGTAGCCGAGATTGGCCGTGGCGTTGACCGAGATATCGATGACGCTCATGCCGACCGCGAGCGCGATGACGAACGTGCCGTCGACGAGGCGTTCGCCAAACTCTG
>NZ_JBGUBB010000006.1:0-154626 GCF_041821125.1 Natronorubrum sp. A-ect3
CTCGCCTACATCTGTCCCCCGGCTTTGTGAACCACTCTGCATCTTGGCCACACTCTCCGCGAACTACGGCGATAGGATTTGTGGGTAAGAGACAGGACTGAAGTCGTGGGCTTTCTCCTCGATGTTCTGTAACGTCGGCTCGTGTCGAGGGTCGTGAACTGCCTCGAGGTCACGCCCAGAGTCACTCTGTCTTGACCGCCTGTGAACCGCCTCGGGGTCAAGTGGTTCGAGACTCGGAGATTCTCGTCATCACGGAAATCGGAGATTTCCGTACGACCCCGAGGCACTCGCCTTGCTCATCTGTAGAACCCATCCAAACACTGGGTAGCTTCAACATTTGCGGTACTCGGCCTGTTCAGGCTGTCGGTTAGTGCATCCCTGAACGGAGCGGTCGGCTGGGAAAATCGTGGTGGATTAAGAGAATGAACACTTCATGAATGCTTATATTTGCACGTGTTTTCACCTTCATTTACATTTCGGTGTTGTCGATTTATGTTGGTGAAACACGTAGCACTCATATGGTTAACAGCTCCTCTCTGATCGACGAATCGTTTCTGTCTGAGGTGATAGCTGGAGTGCCATACGGGGTTCTCGCACTCAACGAAACCGGGGTGGTTGTCTTCGCTACTCCTTCGACCGAGAGGTTGCTGGGCTACACGCCAGAGGAGCTCGTCGATCATTCTATCGAAGGACTGTTTTCGGGAGATCGGTCATCGCTGCTCGAACAGTTCCGTCACGAGGCGAACACGACGACGTCTGGCGGTTCCGAGATCCCGCTCTCGCTTGTCGATAATCGCGGTGACGATGTTCCCGTCTGGCTCTCCGTAACCGAAGCGATGTACGACGACCAACGATATTATACGCTCACACTCCGGGAAGGTGTGGCGGAACACCCCCGGAACCGACGGTCCAGCAGGGACGAACAACCCTTAGAAAGAATCGTCGAGCAGGCGATCGACGGAATCGTCGTGGTCGATCTCGAGGCAGATGACATCGTTGAATCCAACCGCCAGTTCTGTGACATGCTGGGCTACCAATACGAAGAGCTGATGTCACTCGATCCGGGCGATCTTTTCCACGACGAACTCGACTGGGTTCGTGAGCGTATCGAGCAGGATCTCACGGAAGCAGCCGGGTGGAACGGCGACCTAGCGTACGACACACGTAGTGGCGACGCCATATCGACCGAAACGTTCGTTTCACAAATCGAAGTCGACGACCGACCGTTCCTGCTCGCGACGGTCCGTAGCAGCACAAGGCGGAACACGTACGAGAGACAGCTAAAGGCACTCAACGACGCCAGTCGGCGACTAATGGACGCCGATACGGCCCACGATATCGGCGATGTGGTCCTCGAGGTCGTCCAGACTGTATTCGGGCGGTCACTCACTGCACTGTGGCTCTATGAGGAAAATAACGACGTTCTGCGTCCGCTGGCCGCGAGCGAAAAGGTATCATCCCTGTCAAGTGGGAGTGCGGTCGACGCGATCGGCCCGATCACGTCAGAGACGACCGAGATGGAAATTTTCCGGAATGGCGAGTCCGAACTACTCGAAGCGTACGACGATGTCGACAATCCTGCACACCCCGAAATATCATTGAACTCACTCCTTGTAGTTCCACTCGGAGACTACGGACTGCTTGCAATCGGATCAACGACGGTCGAAGACATCGACCGATCACTCCGGGATCTCGTCGACATCCTCGCACAGACGACGCAAACAGCGTTCAAACGTCTCGACCACGATCAGGCGATTCGCCACCGTTCTGCGGCGATTGACGCTGCAACCGATAGTATCGGTATCAGTAACCACCACGGCGAGTTCACGTACGCGAACAATGCGTTGGCCGACCTATGGGGATACGACGAGACTGACGATCTCATCGGAACAACGTGGGACCGCCTCTACGCTGACGACGAGATCGAACGCTTCGAATCGGACATCCTTCCCGTCGTCCAGCAACAGGGACAGTGGCGAGGAGAAGCAGTCGGGAAACGGACCGACGGAACAACGTTTCCACAGGAAATCTCACTCAGTGCGCTCGACAACGATGGACTAGTGTGTGTCGTTCGAGATATTACGGACCGAAAATCGCAGGAACAGCAACTGGAGATGCTCAACGAGGTGGCACATGAGCTGATGAAAGTCCACTCTCGAGAGGAAATTGCCGAGATCGGTGTCGACGCCATCGAGAACGTTCTTGGCTTCGAGGTCGCCTGTTTTCGCCTGCTCAACCACGAGAAATCGATACTCGAGCCAGCCGTGTTGACGACTGGAGCCGAGAAGCTGGTCACATCTCACATCGCGTACGATCTCGAGGCCACGCTCGCCGGACGTGCATTTCGAGTCTCAGAACCCGTATCGACTATTCCGCTGTCCGGCGAGTTTGGCCGTTCCTCGCCGGTTGAGTATCCAAGCGTTCATATCCCAGTCGGAACGCACGGTGTCGTGAGCATCATCGTCGAAGACGACGATGAGGTTGACGACCGCGATATTCGCCTTGCTGATATATTGGCGGTTGCCGTGCGGACGGCAATCGAGCGGACAGAACAGACCCAACTGCTCAGAGAACAGGAGCACGAATTACGCCAGCAACGCGACCAGCTCGAGACGCTGAACCGAATCAATACCCTTATTCAACTGATCGAAAAGAAGCTCGTCGAGGCAACGACTCGATCCGAACTGGAATCGACAATCTGTGAACAGCTGGCAGCATCCGAACTGTACAGTAGCGCGTGGATCGGTGACGCTGAAGTGACCACTGATCGAATCGCAGCGCGTGCCGGTTCCGGAATCACCGACGCTGACCTCAAGGCGATCAACGAGACGCCGCTCTCGAGTCTCGGAAACGGGACCGTCGAAAGAGCGCTCGAAACGGGAGACATCGCGGTCATCAGACAGTACCGGCTCGAAGGGAGCGTGACCGACACCGATTCGGACGATCAGGACAGGCAGGTCGAGACAACGGCTGCAGTTCCCATTATTTACGGTGATCGGATATACGGCGTGATGGTGGTTCACGGCACTAACGAGGATGTGTTCGGCGAAAAAGCGGTTCGAGGGTTCGAACTGCTCGGCCAAATAACCGGCTTCGCAATAAGTGCAATACAGAATCGGAAGATCCTGCTCTCTGATTCGGTCGTCGAACTCGAGTTCGAGGTCGCGGATCCACGAGTGTTTTGTCTCAATGTGACAGAAGAACTCGACTGCCAGTGCAAGCTCGAGCGGTCAATTCCCATTGACGAGGGAAAATTCATGCACTATCACACGATCACTGGTGCAAAACCGGCGGCCGTCCTCGAACTCGCGGCCGAGGCTGACCACGTCGAGGACGCGACGGCAGTTGCCAAACGCGATGATGAGTTCGTCCTCCAGTCGGTTACGCCGGAAGCCCCAGCCGAAACGGCGTTGCAAGCCGGGGCAACCTATCAATCGGCCGTGGCCAAAGACGGCAGGGGACGATTGGTCGTCGAAGCGCCACAGTCCGCGGATATCCGCGAAATCGTCGCCCAGTTAGAAGAGGCGTTTTCGACCGTGGACCTCCGATCGAAGCGAGAACGTGAGCGCTCGATTCATACTGCCGACGAGTTTCGCGATGTCGTCGATGCTCAACTTACCGAAAAACAGCGGACAACAATCGAGTCGGCGTACTTTTCAGGGTACTACGACTGGCCCCGCGAGATTACGGCTGAGGAACTAGCCGACTCGATGGGTGTCTCGTCGTCGACGCTCCACCAGCACCTTCGGAACGGTACTCGACACCTTCTCTCTGCTTTCTTCCAGGATCAGGACAAGTGAAGGGCGATTCCGTCGACTCATTTCGTCGGTCTCGAGGTTGGTGCTGATAGCCGTATCTCTCACATCAACTGCCTTCGGTCAAGCCTTGGGGCATCTGCCTTTCATTTTGATGACCGGCGAAGACGGGGTAGAGAACACCACCTTCACACACCAGAAACCGAAGCTTTCCGACGACGCCTGCCACGCTCGCACTCGAAGACGAACCGATGACAAGAGGTGACAGCCAACAGGAGCGGACAAACAATGGATCGCACACCGAAGTCGTTGTGTGGACGACACCGAAGAGCTTGAATCTCCGGAAAGACAGATATCCGTGCAGTCGTAGTACTTTCCCTCCCGTGTACGGTGAGCGCCACACCGCTGTGGTTATATACCTCTTCTCAGGGTACGACCTCTATGACAAACGGTTCTACTGAACTGACGCCACCGGAGGTGACAGCCGACGATGTACTTCGTGTTCCGGATGATCACTTCACAACGGACACTGTTGCGATCGTCACTGGTGGCGGATCGGGCATTGGACAGGCGACGAGCGTTGCACTCGCAATCAACGGGCTGACTGTCGCTGCCGTGGATATCGACGCGGAGGGACTCGAGGAAACGGTCGACGTCGCAATGGCTCTCGACGCAGAGGGGCGAGTCGTCCCGGTCGAGAGCGATCTTACCGACGACGATGCCGTAGAAGCCGCCGTCGACGAAGCCGCCGACCTCGGAACGATCCGCTATGCCGCGAACATCGCCGGGATGCAACACATCGCGTCGATTGCTGACTTTCCGATGGAAACGTACGACTTCATGCATGATCTCATGCTTCGGTCGCCGTTTTTGCTGTCGAAGCTGGTCATCCCGCATATCGAAGCAACGGACGACGGCGTCGGTGCGATCGGGAACATGTCCTCAGTCCACGGCCATTACGCGACACAGAACAAACCGGCGTACATCACGCTGAAACACGGCCTCACAGGACTGACTCGAGCGATCGCAGCCGAGGGTGGCGGATCACTTCGGGGATTCTCGGTGAGCGTCGGCTACGTGTTGACGCCGCTGATGGTCGATCAGATCGAAGACACGGCCGAGGAGCGTGGCATCTCCGAACAGGCGGTGATCGAGGACGTCATGCTCGGGCAGGCTCGCACCAAATCGATGATGACGCCCGCGGAGGTTGCAAACCTGTTCGTCTTTGGGTTCTCGAGTCACGCGACGCAGTTGAACGGCGGCGACCTACTCTGGGACGGCGGCTACACCACGACATATGAGTGAGACCGATCCGAGGAACGTCGCCATCGCCTGTCAGGGTGGCGGGAGCCACACCGCGTTCACCGCCGGCGTCCTGAAAGAACTGTTCCGTGAGTGGCCCGACGACTGTGAGCTCGTCGGAATCAGCGGAACCTCCGGCGGCGCGTTCAACGCCCTCGCGGCGTGGTACGGGCTCGTCACGGCTGATGAGGCACGCGCCATCGAACTCCTCGAGGCGCTATGGACTGATCTGTCGGCGACCGACGTCGGCGATCAGTTGCTGAACAGCTGGGCTGCCGGACTCTCGCGACTCGAGAGCAACGGGGTTCCGATTCCACAGCTCAGCCCGTACCAGATGCCCGGCTCAGAGGCGGGGAAAGACCGGATCCGGGAGACGCTCGAACGACACATCGAGTTCGCGGAGATTCCTGGCCTCTGTACGAAAAACGCTCCGAAGCTCGTCATCGGAACGGTCGACGTCAATGCTGGTATCTTCGAGACGTTCGTTGACGAGCAGGTGACACCACAGGCGGTGCTCGCGTCGGCTGCCGTTCCGACCCTGTTTGAGGCCGTCGAGATCGACGGCCACCTCCATTGGGACGGTCTCTTTTCGCAGAACCCGCCGATCGACGACCTCATGGCCGGCAACGCCGGCCGCAAGCCGGACGAACTGTGGGTCATCCAGATCAACCCCCAAGAGATCGAGGGCGAACCCACCTCGCTCGAGGAGATTGCCGACCGACGCAACGAACTCGCGGGGAATATTTCGCTGAATCAAGAGCTCCACGTCATCAAACGCGTCAACGAGTGGATCGACGCGGGACATCTCCCCGAGGACGAATTCTCGAGGACCGCGGTTCGGCGGATTCCGATGGAAAAGAACTACCACTGTTCGACGAAAGTCGATCGCAGCTCGTCGTTCATCCGGGAGCTGATCGACCTCGGTGAAA
The DNA here is from genome assembly GCF_041821125.1 of Natronorubrum sp. A-ect3. NCBI lineage: Archaea > Methanobacteriati > Methanobacteriota > Halobacteria > Halobacteriales > Natrialbaceae > Natronorubrum > Natronorubrum sp. A-ect3. The sequence continues at coordinate 5,987 of NZ_JBGUBB010000006.1, forward strand.
CGCGTGCAGCCGCGTTTCTCGATGCCGGCCCGCCCGACGAGAGCGCGTACACCGTCTCGGAGCCACGCCACAGTCATCCAATGGACTAACCGATCACAACCAAACACACATGCCACGACTGCCACCGCTCGAACTCGACGACATTCCGGAGGCGTATCACCACCTGTTCACCGACGACTACCTCGGCGACCGCCACATCTTCCGTGCGTGGGCACACAACCCCGAGGTACTCGAGGCGACCCTCGAGTATCTGAACACGCTCTACGACCAGCTCGGCCAGCGACGAAAGGAGCTGGTCATCCTCACCGTCGCACAGGCGCGCGGTGCCCGCTACGAGTGGCACCAGCACGTCGATATCGCCCGCCACAAAGGCGTCACGCTCGAGGAGATGCGCGCCATCGGCGGCGGTGATTTCTCGTCGTTCGACGACGCTGAGTTCGTCTTGCTCCAGTACGCTCGAGCCGTCGAATCGGGAACGGTGACGGACGAGATTCACGACGCCCTCGCTCGCGAGTATTCGCCGGCCGAAATCGTCGCAGCCGGTCTGCTCATCGATTTCTACGTCGGTCTGTGTAACTACATCGCGTCCGTCGACCTGCCGTTCGAAGGTGGCGAGTTCGTTGGCTGGACGCCCAACGACGAGGCGGTTTCCCGGCTTTTCGACGGGGAGTCGTCGTAGCTGATTCGGTCGCACAAGATCCCGAACCAACGCTTGCGGTGTTGCGGACGGAACGCTTTCAGTGCTCGTCGACGTCCCCACGACTATGCGTGTCTGTCGGCGCACATCGACGAAAACGAATTGACTGCAGGCACCGCCTGCGAGTGGTCGCCTGAGTGAGAGCCGACGCCGTTGATTCGAGTTTCTCGTCGCGTCTGTCCGCTCGGTGTGTTCTCCAGTCAGTTCGAGCTCTCCCTGAACGCCGACTCGACGACTTTCCCCAGCGTTGGGTGGGCATGAATCGTGTTCGCCACTTCATCGACGCTAGCTCCGGTTCGCATCGCGACGACCGCCTCGTGGATCAGCATCGACGCCTCATAGCCAATGATGTGACAGCCAAGAATCTCACCGTCAGGCGTTGCGAGCACTTTCACGAACCCGTCTTCGAGTTTCTTCGCTCGCCCCATCGCCGAGTCGGCGTAGTCCGCGCGGCCGACGACATACTCACGGCCGTCGTCCTCGAGTTCCCTTTCGGTGGCCCCGACGCCGGCAATCTGGGGCTCGGTGAAGATCGTGTGTGGCATCGCGGTGAGATCGAGCTGGCGGCGGTCGTCGTGGACGACAGTGTCGATCACGTGGCGCGTCTCGTAGTCGCCGGAGTGTTTGAACAGCGCGTTGCCGGCCACGTCGCCCTGCGCCCAGACGTTTTCGGCGGATGTCTCGAGAGAGTCATCTGTCTCGATAAAGCCCCGATCATCGACCTCGATGCCGGCTGTCTCGAGGTCCAGCGTATCGGTGTTTGGCCGTCGACCGAGGGCGACGAGAACCTCCGACCCGTCGACAGCGAGCGTCTCACCGTCGTCGGTCTCGGCGTGGACGCGGTACCCATCTCCGAGTTCCTCGACGGCCGTCACCAGATGGCCAGTGTGGATGTCGTGGCGGTCGCTCGCGATTTCGGTCAGAGTCGCGGCGACCGCTTCGTCCTCACGTGAGACGAGCGAATCGTTCTTTTCGATGATGGTGACGTCCGTCCCGATCGAGTCGAACACGTAGCCGAGTTCGACGGCGATGTAGCCGCCACCGAGGATAACGAGACTCTCCGGCGGCTCGGTCAGGTACAGCACCTCCTTGCTCGTCAGATAGTCGACCGCCTCGAGGCCGTCGATCGGCGGCACGACGGGCCGACTACCGGTGGCGACGACGACCTTCTCACCGGTTACCTCTTCGCCGTCGAGTTCGACCGTCCGTTCGTCGACGAACTGTGTTCGCTCCTCGAACAGCGTGAGCCCCTCCGTGTTCCGGTAGCGGTCTGCCATATCCGACGCGATTCCACCCAGCAGGTCGTCCATCTCGTCGACGACACGTTCCCAGTCGATGCCCTCGAGACTGGCATCGACGTGAAACCGGTCTGCGTCCCGGACGTGGGTGACCGCGTTTGCGGCCTGAATCAGGATTTTCGATGGGTTACAGCCCCGATTGAGACAGGTTCCACCGAGCGGCCCGGGTTCGACGAGTGCGGTCTCGAGGCCGTGCTCCGCTGCCGCCGCGGCGACGTTGTTGGCCGTGCCACCACCGATGACGATGAGCTCAAAATCGGTCATTCCACCGGTATCGACTTCGGCAAGGTACAAATAGCGATCGGGGGTGTTCACCACCAAGACACGACCAACGAGAGAGCGGTGTGGAGATGCTGTTTGAACGCCCAGTATCAGTGTTCGGAGTCGGCGATTTCCGCGTAATACTCCGCTTCCGACAGCTCTCCGTCGAGATACTCCTGAGCCCACTCGGGCTCGAGAAAGACCATGAAATCAACACTCCCATCGTCAGCATAAGCGGTCGGCATCGCTCGACGATCGAACCCCTGTTCGACGATGTCGGCGTAGGCAGGTCCGAGGATTTCGATGTCAGCCTCGAGACCACCGCTGTCGGTGTAGTCCGGAACGAACATCCCGTTTAGTTCCCAGTCAGTGACCGAGAGTTCGTCGTCGATAGCGTCGATCATCTCCGCTGCGAGTTCAGTTTCCAGCTCACTGTGCTCGTCGGTTTCGCCGTTTTCGTCGTGGTCGTGACCGTCGTCATCGTCACTGTGGGTGTCGTCCGACGCGCCGTCGCCGCTGTCGCTGACACATCCTGCAAGCGTGCCGCCGCCGATAGCGGTGGCGGTAGCGAGGACAGTTCGTCTCGAAATTCCGTCAGCTAGTTCGGATGTACTCCGCTGTTCCATACGGCCCGTCCGTAGCAGGCCAATAAGTCGAGTTTGGTTCGACTCTCGAAAGTGTGTTACAGATATTCTGTGAACGGACAGTTCCGCACACGAACGAGAAGTGGTTCGAACCACCGTCTTGTCGGCAGTTCAGAGTATGATAATCACTCACGTGGGGCCCGATACTCGACTGTCGTGTGAGTTTCGACACATGCCGCAGTTTTACACCTGTATGAATGTTATTCGGTTGGGCATTGGCCACGAACAACCATCGAGATGAAACGACAGTGGTTCCGCTACACAAGCAACCAGCCCACGGCGCTGCATCGAAGCGCTGAGCCAGAAGACAAGTTACACGCTGGCCGGTCCGAATTCGAATACTGTGGAGACGCCCTCGCGACGGCAATAACGGTTTCGTCACCGGCGCAGTGTCGTCCGCAGGGTGGAAGCTGGTCCACCCCTCAGTATGCTCCAGTTTGATGAGAAGAGTCGAGTCGACTGCCACGGCGGTGGTTCACAGTGATGACGTCTCGCTCGAGGTGCCGGCAAGATCGATCCGTCCGGAAACGTACACGAGACTCAGCACCATCAGGCCGACCCCAAGTGGCAACAGCCACGCGAACATGGTCAGCAGGAGGCCACTCGCCTGAATGCCAAGTGCGATCAGGATGACGGGGCCACAGCACACCGTTCCGGACAGCAACGCGGGCATCGATGCCAATAGACCGGACCCTGCACCAATCCCGCAGGCCGCCGGCTGGACGACCGCGAGATAAGTCAGCCCGAGATTGAGGCCGACGAGTCCGGCGATCAAGAGCCCGATCGCCACGTTGACTGGCGACACTAGCACGCGAACGACACCGGTGTCGAGGAGTGCAACAGCCTCGAATGATGCCGGGCCGGTTCGGTCGAACATTCGAACCAGCGGCTCGTCGACCACGATCAGATTCGCCGCCACGTCCGGTCGGAAGGCAAGGTCGCCGATCGCCCAGAGGAAAACGGCGAGATAGACAATCGCAACGCCGACTGCGACCGACAGCGAGTCGGCTCGTCGAACAACGAGCGCCGTCGCAGCTCCCGTCTCGTCGAGTCGACGCTTCAGATTTGGCCTGAACCGGGTATCCGTGCTCATTCGTGAACCACCGTCGACGGATAGTAGCCGAACCACGCGAACCACATCGCGTCGAACGCGACCTCGCGCTCGAGCGGCAGTGCATCCGGGTCGTGCTCGTCGCCGTCGATAGTGACCGTCCCGTCGTCGTCTTCGACCGCTTCCGCGTCAGGATTGCGGTACACGTAGCCCGTGTCGAGCGCCTCGTCGTAGACAGTCACGTACGGAACGTCGCTCACTGACCCCTCGATGACCGACCGATCGCGGAGCGCCTCCTTGGGGACGGCCATCGCGCCGTCGGCGTTTCGCATCCCGATGACGACCGCCTTCGGTGAGAACTGGTCGTCCGTCGCCAGCGGACTGAACAGCGTGTTCTCGTTGTCGTAGTGTCCGCTTTCGGGGTTGTATTCTCCGTAGGGATCGTCACCGTAGTTACGAATGTGGCCGGTCTCCTCCGTGAGCACGACCGTCTCCGGATACTGCTCGCGCCATCGCCCCCACGTCGTCCAGGTTACCTGGAACTCCTCGAGATATGCTCCCTCGAGCGGGCCGTTGAGTCCCCACGCGAGGATCTGGGGCCACCACGTCTCCGTCCCGCGGTCGAACATAACGAGGTTGCTGTTGATCAGTTGGCCGGAGACGCCGAGTTCGCTCTCGCCGCGATAAAAGCCCTGTGCCGTTCCGGTCAGTGGGCAGTACGTGACCGCGACCGGCTCGCCGCCGACGACGTCGTTGACGATCTCGTGCCAGACGAGGATGTACTGGGGATAGGCCTTCGCTTCGCCGTCTATTTCGACGCCGAAGACCGGGTCGCCCTCCTCGAGGGTCCCCGGTGGATCGTCGGACGAAGTAAACTCCGGCCCGTCGATCGACGGAATGCCGTCCTGTCCCGGCCCGCCGGAAAGACTCGCGTCCTCGAGTTCGTCGGCCGTATACTCCTCGGGGAGCGCTCGCTCGGCCGTCGGTGGGCCACTCATCGGCGTGGGTTCGTCGTCCGTCCCGCGCTCGAGGACGCCGAAGCCATCGAGACAGCCCGCCAGTGCAGAGAGACCGATAGCACCCGTCGCGCCGAGAACGCGCCGTCTGGATACACCGTTCGTTGTTCGACTGTCTCGCATAGGTCTTGACAGGAGCGCAGACCAGATAACCGCCTGTCGGTTGTGTATAGCGGGCGCATAGCCGTGAGACAGTGTTTAGTCTCGAGCGACCGAACACACAGGTGTGGCCCGCACGCAGGAGACTGACAACGAAACCGACGGCGGTCGAACGAACGCAACAGCACGGGACCCGTTCCGAAGCGGAATCGATCGACGGAGAGTACTCCACTCATCGGCTACCATCGGGGCGACTGCAACGCTGGCTGGATGTCTTTCCGAGGCGAGCGGGCAGCGGGCACCGACGGTGTACGTGTTCAACACCGGTGATCGGACGCTGAGTCTCATTGATGCGGACACTGATGAGTTGATCGAGACCGTCTTCATCGGCACGACTGCGTCGTTCCCAGCCAATCAGTACGGCACCGGCGTCGATTCGACCTACGACACGCTCTGGCTCAACGTCTCAGGCGGTGTCAAAGCCCTCGATCAACAAACAGTAGACGAAGTCGCGACAATCGAGACGGGATTCGAGCCGAACTATCCCAATCTGACGCCGGACGAGAACCATCTCCTCGTCGCAAGCGGTGGGACGACGACGTTGGAACCCGACCCGGCGGATCCCGACGACCACGTTCTCGTTCGAATCGACGCCGACCGAGGGAGTGACACGTTCGGCGAGGTCACAGGCGAACTCGAGGTCGGCTACGCCGGCCCGTGTGATATGACGCTCACTCCCGACGGCGAGTACGCGTTCGTCCCGAATATCGCGGACGAGACGATAAGCGTCGTTCGCGTCGATCCGTTCGAAATCGTCCGTCATGTCGATGTCGGCGATCCAGCCGGTCGCGGAAACGTGCTCCCGTTTATGGCGACGGCGTCGTTCGACGGGGAGTATCTCCTGGTCGAAAACGGCGAGGGCGAACTGGGCCCCGATCCGGCGATTCAGCGCGACGGCTCCGAAAGTATCTGGGATATCTCCACCCCCGAACAGCCGGTGGAGCTGGAACGTATCACTCGAGACGATGGCTTACCGGCACCCCCGATCACGAGCGAAATCGGTCCCGACAGCGACGTCGCCTATCTCTTCACGCCGGCGGCCGACGCGGTCACGGTAATCGACCTCGAGGAGCGAGCGGTCGTGCGAGACATCGACGTCGGTGGAAGCGCCATTGCCGGTGCGTGGGGGCCATCTCGTGAAACGCTGTACGTCCCGGTGCAGACAGCAAACCACGTGGCCGTGATCGATCACGCACAACGGGAGGTGCTCACGACGATCGAGACTGGGGAGTCTCCGACTGGTGCCGTCGGTGGGATGGTTCGACCGGAGACGACTTCCAGCCAGCGGGTCCGGAGTTCGCTTGCGTCCCTCGGACTCACGGTTGGCGAGCGAGAGCCGACGTTCTGTCCCGACGATAACTGTTACTGTGGCTGATGCGGACTCTCATCAGTCGATGTCGGGACACGCCGACGTTTGCGAGTGGGGTGTCGATGCACCGGCGACGGCACTGCTCGTTCGAAGGGCGTCCGGTTCCGTTTGCAATGTTTATAACGATGGATCACGTACGATAAAGGAGACAACTCCCGATAGCCGCGTATTCGGATCATTTCGAACAATGACAGACACACATTACATCGAACGGAAGGACTTGACCGCCACGGAGATCATCGACGCGGTCGATGCTGGCAGTCGTATCGTCATCGAGATCGAGTTTCTTGGCAAGCCGATTCGAATGGCCATTCGGAAACGAGACGAGACGTACTACTGCGATACGCCCATAAAACTGCTCACATACGAAACCGAAGCGGAGATGCGAACCTGTCTCGAGCGATACCGACTCGCCAAGCCGGAAGAAGAATCCAGCAGCGGGGACGAACTCGAGTTATCCAGCCACAGTGACGGTCACAATCCAAAATAGATCATCAGTGCTGACACACCCTCCTCTATGAGACCCACCACTCGGAGCGATGAGCTGAAATGACGGATCCCGACCCGGAGTTGGACGAGCTAATGCGTCTCGACGATCCGGAGTTCGACCGCGTTCTCGAGTGTGTGTTCGGGATCCATGCCCACGAACGGCGCACGTATTTTGCGCTGCTCGAGCTACCCGGCAGCACGGTAACCGAGCTCGCAGACGAGTTGGATCGCGATCGAAGCAGCGTGAACCGCTCTCTGTCGGCACTCTCGGAAAAGAAACTGATCGAGCGTGATCGAAAGATCCTGGACGGCGGTGGGTACGTCTATCAGTATTTTCCAACGCCGATCCCGGACGCTAAGGAACTGATGCACGAGACGGTCGATCAGTGGGCGGCCCAGGTCCACGAGCGAATCGAGTCGTTCGATTCGTAACGAAGACGCGCTCGAGCAGCCACGGGCTGCCAACTCCTGGGATGCGACAGCGACAGCTAACCCGGTTCGCACAGCCACACGAGGTCGTCGCGTGACGAGCCGTGCAGTGGGAACCGGGATACATATAGCTCTCTCGCGGTACCGTGTCGGTGATGCACTCCCGGGATACTCTCAATCCCTGCTCTCCCAACTGTCTGCTCGTATGCCAACCAACGTATCACGGTCCGTCGACCGCCGTCGATTGCTACAGGTGCTGGGCGCAAGTGGAGCGCTTGCGGTTGCGGGCTGTCTGGGTGATGAGGAGTCCGACGACGGGAACGGAGCTGACGACACGGATGACGGAGCGAGTGACGCCGACGGCGAGGATCCAAACCTCGAGCCAGCGCCAACCGGCGCGGCATTGACGAACGACGAAATCCGTCCGCTCGTCGACGCGTTCGACGACAGGGCGTTCCAGGGCGAACAGAGCGACCCGTTCACGCCGTCACACGTGACGAAGTGGGTGAGCGACGATACGTTCATTTTCCTCCACTTCGACGAGCCGAATCCCGAAGAGGCGAACAACCTGCTTTGGGTCGGCGTCGGAACCAAGGGCGTCTTCTCAGAAGCAGGCCAGCCTGGTCCGGAATTCACGCATTTCCATCAGTACGAGGCAGACGATTGGGATGGCGGGCACGGCGGCGAAGTTGGCGACGAAGGCTACTGGCTCACGCATATCGCCGTCGACGAGTTCGAGAGCCCATTCGGTGAGACCGAACCCGGCGTCGACTACGAGTTCATGCCGACACCGCCGGAAGCGTACGACGGTGATTCAGTGGCGGATTTCGAGGTCGAGGGCCAGGGTGGGCTCGATGACGACGATATCGAGACGCTAATCGACCTCTTCGACGACGAACCGTTCGAAGGTGGACAGGCTGAAGACGGCTATCCGAACGTTCCAGCCCATATTGCCAAGTGGGTCACCGAGGACGTGTTCGTCTTCCTGCACTTCGATGAACCCGACCTCAGAGAGGCGAGCGACCTCATCTACTACGGTATCGGCGTCCGTGGTGAGTTCACAGCGGAAAGTCAGCCCCACGAAGACGACTTCTCCCATTTCCACAAATGGAACGCCGACTCCTGGGACGGCGGCCACGGCGGCCAGGAGGGCCAACACGGCTACTGGCTCGTCCACCACGCCGTTCGACCACTCGAGATGCCGTGGGGTGACGTCGAGGTCGGTGTCGATCGGAACTTCATGCCGACGCCGCTGGAGTGAGTGGAAATGGTAGTGAATCGTTCTGAGTGGACGCGACGGAAACTACTCCGTCGATCTGGAACTGCCACGGTCGTTGCTGTCTCAGCGCTTGCTGGCTGTCTCGACTCCGAGGCTGACGAGACCGATGACACTACGGATGACGGTGAAATGGCCGGCGGTGACAACTCGGACGCCAATTCGTCGGAGACAGATGACGAAGACGACAACGAAAACGACACTCTCGTCGACATGACGGGCGAAGAGACCGTCGAAATCGAACTGATCGACGGCGACGAGAGCGACGACGGCGCGTTCGCGTTCAGCCCCGACCACGTGCAAATCGATGCAGGGACGACCGTCCGCTGGACCAACACCCACGACATCTTCCACACGATTACGTCGACAGACTCACTCGAGCAGAAGTCACCAAGCGATGAGTTCCGAGAAACGGTTTCGGAAGCGGGAGACAGCTACGAATGGACTGCCGACGAATCCGGAACGCAATACTACTACTGTGAGCCACACGCTGGCTTCATGGATGGCACGCTTGAAATCGAGTGATCGTTCGAAAGTGCCGAGTGGTGTGTGGGCACAGACACTGTTGGCACATATTTTCTAGTCGGTCGAACTGAGTTGTGGTACGGTACACATCGGAGGTAATTCCAGCCCGAATAAAATCAGTAACTCCCATATCGGTGTCTCGTGTGGTGTCACGGATGGCGCTCCTCGTCACGCAAAGCGGTCGGTGATCCGAACGACACGGCCTTTGGGCACAAGGAAAGTAATTGAAAACAAGTGAATTTATAATGAACTAGAAGGGACGTATCCGCATGCCACGCGACTACGATCAATCCGCAATTCCATCCGTTTACAACCTGCAAGACATCACGCCGTACCGTGATGAACCGGGGTTCGAACAGGTGCTGTTCCGTGGAATCGACCAGATGGTTGGGTTTTCCCAGGTCACCCCCGAAAAACCCGACGGTGAACCGCACACTCACCCCTACGAGCAGCTGAACATGCTCGTCGAAGGTCGTCTCGATTTCCTCGTCGACGGCGAGCGGGTCGAACTCGAGCCCTACGACACGCTGATGATTCCACCCGAGGTTCCCCACACCTCGCGAGCGGTTGAGGGAGAAACCGCGACGCTGTTAGCATTCTGGCCACTTCGAGAGGACCGACTCGAGGCGACGACCTATCAAGAGGAGTTCCCCGAGCTGTAACAGCCCGTATTGGTCGATCAAGACGGTCATGATCGACTCAGTCGGTTTTTGATGAACTCAGCGAAATAGCAGTTGCTCACAACAACCACAAGCAAGCGTCCACACGGACATTTACACGCGGAACCACCATCATGACCTCGAGCCGTATCGGGGCGTAACGCTCACGTCCAAGACCGTGACAGCGCCACGGAGGCCTTCGAGACCCGCCACATACTCTTGTGAGAGGTCCTCAGTCTTGAAGCGGCAGAGCGCGAGGCGATGCAGGTGGCCGGAGTATTAGTTCACACGTTGACGAACGACCCCAATCGACATACTCACCGACACCGTACGTACTGTTCCATGACCGATGCAGATACAAACTCAAACGAGCGGACGACGATCCGAACTGGTCGCGACTTCGAACAGGAGTACCGCCTCGACGCGAGCGAAGCCGGCTCCTTCCTGATCGCACTGGGTGAGCAGCTTCGTGACGGCGACGAACTGACGATTGAAACCGACGAGTGGGAGCTTCCGTTCGCCTTCGGCGAGCCCGTTTCCCTCGAGATTGACTTCGAGGGCGTCGGCGAGCCATCGCTTGAGATCGAACTCGAGCTTCCGGGACGGACCGACGAGAAAGCGCCCGAAGTCCGTTAGTGGGTCGCCTCCTCGAGAACCAACGTGTCGTCCTCGAGGTAGTGTTCGATGTGGTGGGCGTGTTCTTCGATCGTTACGAGCTGTTCACGGAGCAGCTGTCCCGTCGCGTGGTCACCGAGCGATTCGGCGAGTTCGATGTGGTCGCGGGTGCTCTCGATGATCTCGCCCATCATCTCGAGGTCGTTCTCGAGTGACGTTCGGACGTCGTAGACGTCCTCGTCTTCGGGTTCGACCGTCGCGTTCTCGGCAAGTGTCGTCATGCTCGCGTGTGGAACGCCGCCCAGTGCCTGGAGGCGTTCGGCGAGGGTGTCGGCAGCGGCCTCGACATCCTCGTAGACCTCTTGGAGGAAGACGTGAAGGTCGAGGAACTCCGCGCCTTCGACGTTCCAGTGATGTTTGTGGAGCTGGTGATACAGTACATACGCGTCCGCGAGGTCGGTGTTCAGCGCGTCGATGATCTGTTCGGCCTTCTCGGGCTCGAGTCTCAGTGCGTTCTCTTCGACGGTGCCGGCCTTCTGACGGATTGTCTTTTGGGTGCTCATTACAGTTACTTCTATGTCTTTCACCCACTTAGGTATTATCACTAATCCTATAATTTGGTACGACCCAAAGAAGTATGCTTGCGGAGAGTGGGAAAATTTGAATACGAATCGTAATTCGGGTTTCTGTGGCTGTTTACCCGGGTTCAACTCGAAAGAAGAGACGCGAGCTGTGAAGAAAGAACAGAACGAGAGAGCGTGTTGGTCTGGATAGAGACGTCCCCAGTCCCCATCTCTTTGAATCCGGTTCCAGTCGGCAGTAGGACGACTGTCTCGTCCTCGTCGATTTCGCCGCGGCTGGTCAGTTGGCGCACTCCCGCAAGCGGTGTCGCCGATGCGGGCTCGACACAGAGTCCGCCCCGCTGGGCGAACTGCCGCTGCGCTTTCTGGATGTCGGCGTCAGTGACAGAACACACTGCGCCGCCGGTCTGTCTGACTGCGGTTAGCGCCCGGGTGCCGCTTGGTGGGTTAGGGTTCCCGATAGAGTGGGCGATCGTCTCCCCAACCGCCTCGGCTTCGAGTGCCGAAACCTCGTCCTGGTCAGCTATATAAGCGCGAGTAATGGGATCCGAAGCAGCCGTCTGGACGAGGTAGAGTCGTGGTGGGGTGTCGATCACACCAGCGTTCTGGAACTCGAGTATCCCGCGCCAGATCCCGCTGGCGAACCCACCAGAGCTCGCTGGCAGCGCAATCGCATCGGGGGTGTCAGGAGCCATCGCCTCGTAGATTTCGAACAACGCAGTCTTGTAGCCGCGAATTCGTGCTGGAGCGTCGCTAAGCAGAAACGAGATCGGCAGTTCGCGATTCAGGTCAAGAACTTCATTATACAGCTTGCCGTACTCACCTTCGACTTGGATGATCGTCGGGTCGTACTGTGCAATTAGCTCCAAACGGCTGGCCGGAGTGTCCGTCGGGACGAGCACGACACAGTCAATGCCGAGACTCGCAGCGTGGGCAGCAGTGCTCATTGCCATGTTGCCGTACGAAACGGTCCCAACTGCATCGGTTTCCTGCTGGAGCGCATGTGAGACCGCGACTGCGCTTCCGCGGTCCTTATACGAGCCGGTCGGGTTTTCACCCTCGTCTTTGACATAGATTCGACAGCCAGCGACCTGGTCAAGACGTGGGCTTCGAAGCAACGGCGTCTGTCCGGCAGCAGCGGCGATCCCCTCAGGGCGGAGGTCTGGAAGAGCCGCTGCGTACCGCCACAGTCCAGTCATCTCTCGAGGGCTTGAAAGATCGAATCCTGCGAGATCATCATCGAACCAGAGCGGTTCGCCACACTCACAGCGAACTTGGTTGTCGTCCTGATATCTTCTGTTGCACCGATAGCAGACTGTTGACGTCCCCATAGCGAAACTGGTACTCGAATCGTAATATAACAAGCGCTGTCGATTTCAGTCAGAAGGTACTGTCTAGTTTAGCACCTCCGCTAGCATTCATCATATGAATGACTTTTACGGTCGGTGTGTGCTATGATAGTGCATAGAATGTTCAAGCCAGTTACTGACGCTCGCCCAACGGTCCACCTACGAGTTGTGGAACCGGTCAGCTCTCATCGTCAGGGTGTAAACCACTTCTCGAGTAGGCTTCGATCGACTGTATCACGCTGATCACTCAACCCTAACCAGGAGAATGAAGTCAGATTGCCGTAGCTATTGACCAGGGACACGATTTCGAAGATATCGTGTTTTTCAGTTACTTAATATATGACTGCAGCGCCTGGATCGGTGCCTTGTCGTCCGAACACTGCAACACCGAGCATGAGATTTGAGTCGGGATAAATTGTATTTTTCACCCAATACCATCTGCCCTTGATCTTGACAGTAGTCTTATCAACTACGGCCCACGAGGATTTTACCGTCCTCAGAACGCATCGCGTTCTGATGGGCCACACGAGAGTTCCGCTCTCGTTGACGTCGGCGGGTCTGGCACGCTATCAGCGATCCGACAAACCTATTTCAGATTGCTTGATGAGATCCTCCAACGCGTATCAAGCGACGATTCACTTGTGTCTCCGAATCGAACACACAGTCGAGTGAAGGTGAACGGCGAACACCCTGGCGGGCGTTGCCGTTCGCTTGCGCTCTCGAGAGCCAGCAAATTCCGTCACAGAAGAGTCGCTAAGCAGGACTGCGAGCATCGTTTTAAACTAACTCCACGATCTACTCGTCGCTCAAACTGCCTAACTAGTGTTTTCGCTGCGTCTAGCACACAGTCACAGATGTACTTCGACACTATCGAAATAGAGACGTAATGACTATTTGTGCCCTACCAACACTCTCGAGGCTATACTCACTGATCAGGAAGCCTGTGGAGAGACAGCATCTGGGTTTAACGGAGCGTTTGGCCGGTAGATAGGCTGAGTCTGTGAAAAAGCACCACAAACGACTTTGAGCCTTGGGTTTCGGCAGAGGAGAAATACAACGAGAGACGAGACGGTGAGTCGACACAGATAGACTGCGAACATAACACTGAGTGAAAAGTGTCTGAGGCGCCGGAATTTGGTAGATAGGACTCCGTAAACAGGTGATCAACGGAGCCACCAGTGGCCCCTGTCGAGCGTCGCTCGCTATCTTTTACACCGATACTATTGTAAATCGCTGGCAGTCCCACGTTCTCCAGCAAGGGCACTATTTCGACAGCATCGAAATCTCTGAGGTGCGGACATCACGAGTAGCAGTGTCTCGGTTCCAAAAAGCAGGCGTACTCGAACAAGCGAGGAACATGTTCTTGATCGCCTCGGACGACACAGCAGCTACGCTCGTCCGCCGTGACGGAGCAGAGACAGCGGTGGCGAGAGTGAACGTATCCTAGAGTAGCCACTGACCGTCAGTGCGCACCCGATCGCACGACAGCTGTGCCATCGGTGTGCAACCCGTTTCAGTTGTTACTATAGAACCAGTCGGCATCGGTATCGAACGGACAGGCTGCTCGGGTCCACGGGAAACGGAGCGACTGACACTGGATTTATGACTTGTTGCGGTCGAGCTGGTGCTCGCCAGAACCAGTTGACCGAACAGCGGTGTCATTGCACCCACGCGAATCCCAACAGGGATTAAAAATGATAATAGTTATGTACCATGGGGGAAGACTGACCACTGATGAGCTCTCAATCAACAGAGCCGGCTACTGTTCGGTCACTGGATGATCTGGACGTTATCGTCGACACCGACTTCCACCTGACGGAACGGCAAGAAGACATCTTTCCGTATCTCGAGGATCCGTTCTACAGTCTGCTAAACAGCGAAGGAGACGGTGACGACTACGGCTATCTGGGTCGAGTGTACCCTGCACACGGGATGCTCTACTCGGTGACGGTCGGAAAGGCTGACTCGCCGACGGTTCGAACGTCGGAAGACATCCAGAAAGGGAAAGACCTCATCGAATGGGACAAAGCGATCGCAACCCCGACGCAAAATCTCTATCTCGGTGCGGTCCACCACGACGACCTCGCGGCCGCACTCGCGAAGGCGTACAACCGATGGCTGCTCGACAACATCATCGACACGGATGAGGGTGTCTACGGTGCTGCGATCGTTGCACCGCAGAAACCAGTCAAAGCTGCCGAGGAAGTCGACGATCTCGCCGACGAGTCGGGTATCGCCGCCGTCATGATTCCGAGTGGCTCGGTCGATCCAACTCTCGGCAACGAGGTCTACTACCCGCTTTACGAGGCATGTGAGCGTGCTGGGCTGCCTATCATGATGCACAACGCAGCCGGGACGATGATGACCCGGTTCCCAACGCAGTGGCAGTCACTGAATCGAGCACTCCCCGTTCACGCTACCTCGCACAACATGATGCACCAGGTGAACCTCGCAGACATGCTGACCCAGGGTGTTCCTGTTCGGTTCCCTGACCTCGACTTCGTCATTCAGGAGTCCGGTCTCGGCTGGTATCCATACTTCATGCGACGGTTCGATCACGACTACATGGGAGCGAAGTTCGACGCCCCGATGCTGGAGAAGATGCCAAGTGAGTATCTCCGTGATCAGTTCTACGTGACGAGCCAGCCAGTCGAAGGTGCAGACGATCCCGAGTATCTCAACCAGATCATCCGCCTCTTTGGCGGCGAAGACAGTCTGATGTTCTCGTCGGACTATCCACACTTCGACTTCGACTACACCGATGCGCTGATGAAGATCATGCGCTCGGAGTTCAACGGCGACGAAATCAAGAACATCTACGGCGAAACCGCAGAGCAACTTTACCGATTCTAAGAACATGGCAACAAACACCGAACCACAGAACGCTGACGCTGAAAACCTACACCACGTGACGGCTGCAGACGACATCGAAGACGGAGAACGAGTCGTCGTCGATATCGAAGGTCGAGAGATCGCTGTCTTCTACTCGAACGACGAGTATCACGCCCTCTCGAACTACTGTACACATCAGGGCGGGCCTGCCTGTGAGGGGCTGCTGTCTGGAACGATCGACGTCGACGAAGACAACGAGTTGATCTGGGCGTGTGATGACGAAATCGTGGCCTGTCCATGGCACGGCTGGGAGTTCGATATTACGTCCGGGGAACATCTCGCAAGCGACGACTACCGTCTTCCGTCCTACGACGTCCACGTTATCGACGGCGACCTCTACGTCGAGTTCTGATGGCCATCGCACCCGGCGGTGGCGATCACGGCCAGCGACGGGTGTGGCCAGTTACCAACGTTTTCATACGGAATACATACCAAAGCGCCTGTAACGGATCTCGTCAGGACAATACACGTAATCAATGACAGAGACACCAGACGAACACGATCACGACGCTGTGGAACAACTCCGAGAACTGGAGCGAGCGCACTCGGGCGAGGAAATCGACGTCGACCAGCTGCCAGTGTGGTGGTCTGAGGCTATCGAAGAGTTCCAAGAACACGACCTGCCAGCCTATCGGCCACCGCGGTTCGCCGACGACGTCATCACCCCGCCGGTCGTCGACCGGTTGCAATCCGAGTACGACGCCGAGATTCGCTTCATGGGTGTTGGCGTCGAATACCGCGATTCCTGGGGCGTATACGTCGATGACGAGCAAATATTCACCGTCGGTCGTGAACGCGAACCCGCAGGATACACCCGTTATCAGGTGACGAGCGAGACGTTCGAGCAGAACGTTCGAAATCACTTTGCAGACACAGGAGATGACACCACGTGAGTACGCGACATCCGAATCATAACCGGTCAGAGAACAGTATCGCGCTCTCGAGTCGTCTGACTCGCAGGAACGGCTGGACGGGACACGGTCCAGTCACGGTTGAGTTCAGACCAAACGCCAGAGCGCAGACGAGTGCCAACCAGTACCCGATCATCGCTACTCATGAGTACTGAGATTCCCCACTCTACGGCACCGTCGCTCAGCAAAACGCTCGACGGCGAGATTGACTTCGGCGAAACCACGCGCACCCTCTACTCGACCGATGCCAGTATCTATCAGCAACGACCTGCAGGTGTCGCCTTCCCTCGAACCCGCGACGACGTCCAGCGAGTCGTCGACTTCGCTCGCCAACAGGGCACAAGCGTCACGGCCCGTGGTGCAGGCTCGAGTCTGACTGGCAACGCCATCGGCGAGGGGATCGTCCTGGACTGTTCACGACACATGGACGAGATCGTCGATGTCGATCCCGACGCGAAGACGGTGACCGTCCAGCCAGGTGTCGTTCTCGACGAGTTGAACGATGTCCTCGAGGCAGACGGCCTTTATTTTGCCCCCGATCCGTCGACCTCGAGTACGTGTACCATCGGTGGAATGATCGCCAACAACGCTGCAGGTCCGCATTCGGTCAAACATGGGACGACTCGAGCGTACGTTCAGCGACTCGAATGTGTGCTTGCAGACGGCACTCTCGTCGAGTTCCATCGGCGAGACGGCGCGGAACTCGAGACGGTCTGTGAACACGACGACCGGGCCGGAGCGGTTCATCGCGTGGTTCGCAGGCTTGCACGCGAGCATGCCGAGGAAATCGAGACGCGGTATCCGGACGTCGACCGAAACTCCAGTGGGTACGATCTCGAGACCAGCGTCGCACCGGACGGGTCGTGGGTCGACCTCTCGCGACTCGTCTCCGGGAGTGAGGGGACACTTGCGATTATCACCGAAGCGACGCTACAGCTGACCGACCGTCCCGAGACGCGTGCCGTCTCGCTCGTCTTTTATAACGATCTGATCGCCGCTGCCGACGCTGTGACTGCTGTTCTCGAGACGGAGCCGAGTGCAGTCGAGCTCATCGACGACGCCGTCCTCGGCTACGCTCGAGACGCCTGGGGATTCGATCTCGTGCCCGAGAACGCCGAGGCCGCACTCTTGCTGGAAATCGAGACCACCCACGACGACCAACGTGACGACCTCGAGGCGGCCGTATCGGCTGCTCGAACGAGCGAGACGGTCGACGTCGAACGTGCGTTCGACGAGGAAGCGATGGCCGATCTCTGGAAGGTGCGGAAAGCCTCCAACCCGCTTTTGAACCGACAGCCCGGCGACGAACAGGCGCTGTCGTTCATCGAAGATGCGGCGGTCCCACCCGCTCGTCTCCCGACGTATCTCGAGCGTGTTGGTGATGTGCTCCGAGAGCACGACCTCCAGGCGAGCGTCTTCGGTCACGCCGGACAGGGCGTGCTCCATATCAAACCGTTCCTGAACCTGAAAACGGAAGACGACCGTGAACGACTCCGGTCCGTTTCGGAAGCGGTCCACGAGATCGTCCTCGAGGTCGGCGGCTCCGTCTCCGGGGAACACGGTGACGGACGGCTTCGGTCCGAGCATCTCCCAGCGATGTACGGTGACGAACTCTACAGCGCGTTCTGCGAAATTAAACACACCTTCGACCCTGACGACGTGTTCAATCCGGCGAAGGTCGTCCCTGCCTCGGATGGTGACCTCGCGAAAGTCGACGAAAACCTTCGGTATGAGGGATACGATCCGGAGACCGTCGATACGGCACTCGATTTCAGTGCCGAAGAAGGATTTGGATCACTCGTCGAGCAGTGCAATGGCTGTTCGAAGTGTCGCACATCGGACGGCGGCGTCATGTGTCCGACGTTCCGTGGGACAGACAACGAGGTTGCCAGCACGCGCGGGCGGGCGAATATGCTCAGAGCCGCGATAAACGGCGACCTCGACGAGGAAACGCTTACGAGCGATCACTTCCAATCGGAGGTGCTCGATCTGTGTATCTCCTGTAAAGCCTGCGAGACGGAGTGTCCGACCGGCGTCGACATGGCGAAGCTGAAAACGGAGGCGAAACACCAACGCCATCAGACCGATGGGATACCACTTCGTGCACGGCTGTTCGGAAACGTCCGCACACTCAACCGTCTCGGGTCGACGTTTTCGCCGGTCGCAAACCGTCTCAAAGAGTTCGGGCCAGGCCGTCGGGTTGCCGAGGCCGTTCTTGGCATCGACCGGCGACGGACGCTGCCGGAGTTTGCGGCTGAGCCATTCCCCGACTGGTTCGCCACTCATGAGCCACATCCAAACGCCGGCGAGAACGGCACGGTCGCGCTCTTTCCGGACTGCTATACGGGGTACAACCATCCAGCAGTCGGAAAAGCGTCAGTTCGCCTCCTCGAGTCGCTTGGATACGCCGTTGAAGTCCCTGACGTGGCCTGTTGTGGGCGAGCGCCGCTCTCACAGGGGCTCGTCGAGAAAGCCCGCGGCTATGCACAACAGAACGTCGAGACACTTGCCGAGTACGCCGAGCGAGAGGTCCCGATCATCGGCGTCGAACCCTCCTGTGTAAGCGCGTTCAAAGAGTACGACGACCTGCTCGAGGACACCGTCAACATCCCTGCGATGACGGCGACCGTTCCTGCATTCCTCGTCGACCGCATCCGTGCCGGCGAAATCGATCTCTCTGCCGACGGAAACGACACAGTCGCGTTCCACGGACACTGTCACTCCAAGGCCAAAGGCTGGGACAATGCGCCAGTCGAACTGCTCCGTGAAGCCGGCTACGACGTCCGGCCGCTCGATACGACCTGCTGTGGCATGGCTGGCGCCTTTGGCTACGAGACCGACCACTACGAGCTCTCGATGGCGATCGGTGACGACCTCGAGTCGAAGATCGACGCTGCAGACGCAGACGTCGTCGTCACGACCGGCGCCTCCTGTAGCCAACAGCTCGCAGACAGGGACATCGAGACCCAACACCCACTCGAGTTGCTCACAGCGCTCAGAGAGGATGAGTGAGACACGACGGGTCTAACGATCTGGACCTCCGTCACGCCGATCGGGAGCGTCTTTGTTCGTGTGATCGAATTTGGAGAGACGGTTGCGCCGTGTCTCGGTAGCGATCAGGTGGCTGGCATAACAGTTAACCGCCCCGGTACCAGTTGGGAGATATGGCCATTGTCGCCGCAATTGATCAGTCAGAAGAAGTACAGCACATAATCAACGAAGGCCTCGAGTTAGCTGCCGCGTTCGACGATTCGTTACACATCGTCCACGCAGTTGACTCCACGGAGTTTGCGGAAGCACAGCGCGAACACGTGTCCGAGTCCGCGGATGAAGAGGGGGTGTTGAGCCGCCAGCAGTTCGCCGAAGATCGGCTTCAGGGACTAGCAGAAGACGCAGACGGAAGCGTTGAGATCGCTGGACTCGAGGGTGAGCCTGCTGAATCGATCGTCGAGTACGCGGACGAGCACGACGCACGGTATGTCGTGCTCGGCGCTCGGCAACGGTCGCCAGTCGGAAAGGCACTCTTCGGAAGCGTCGTCCAGTCCGTGATTCTCTCACTGGACCGTCCAGCAGTGATCGTCCAGGCCGACGACTGATACTCTCGAGAAGTTCCGTTTGTGACGAGCGGGCCGGTCGAACGGCTTCGCTGACAGCGGTTTACATATCCTGTTGATCTCGTTCGAGAATCCGATTTTCGAGCGAAAACGAGGGTCGTTCGTGCTGTCGCGGAGTCCCACAGAACCCTCGAGCAACAGACTCGAGCGGAAAAGACAGACGTGGGAGCTACCGGCTTGTCGCAGATGCGAACGGAAGGTTACCGTTGACTGCCACGTACTGCCGGAGGAACGTCACGAGGAACACCGCCAGTGCAACCACGTCCGTAAGAAGCCCGGGCATCAACAGTCCGAGTGCAGCGGCAAACAACACCAGACGCTCGGGATTCGATGCATCAGTGACAAGATACGCTTGCGTCGACGCCGACAGCGCAATCACGCCAATAATGGCGCTCGTCGCTGCGAGTGCGATGTCGACCGTACTGCCGATAAGGATCAGTTCGGGCCCGTAGACGAACATAAACGGAATGAGGAAGCCGGCAAGTGCGATCCCCATCGCGGTCGCACCCGTCTTCCACGGATCGGACTCGGCGATGCTGGACGCAGTGAAGACTGCGAGCATGATCGGTGGCGTGATCGCGCTGATAATCGCGAAGTAGAAGATAAACAGATGCGCTGCGAGGAGTTCGACGCCAAGGTTAGTCAACGCAGGTGCGCCAAGAGCTGCCACGACGACGTACGCAGCCGTCGTCGGCAGACCCATTCCGAGGATGATAGCGGTCACCATCGTCAACAACAGCCCGATGATGAGGACACCGCCGGAGACACTCGAGACGATTGCACTGAACTGGAGGCCGAGTCCGGTAAGCGTGACGACACCGACGACGATCCCAGCCGTTGCACACGCTGCTGCAACGATCAGTGTCATCCGAATACCTCGGTCAAACGCGTTGACGGCAGCGGTACCGTACGCCGTAGCGAGTGACGTGGCCGTCGACCAGTCCCCGTTTTTCACCGCCAGAAGGAACTGTTTCACGCCTGCAATCGGCGTCGCAACGACGACCGTAATCAGAATCGCGAGAAAACCAGCGTACATCGCGGTATATCCCGCGGCAAGGAGGTAGACGAGCCCGATTATCGGGAGCGTAAAGTGGGCACCGTCACGAAGCAACTGTTTCGAGTTGGGTAACTGATCGGCTGGCAGCCCTTCGTAGCCTCGCTTTTTCGAGCGGAAATGGACTGCAGTTCCGACAGCGAGGAAATACAAGAGTGCAGGGATAACGGCTGCAGCGATGATCTCGACGTACGAGATTCCAGTCCAGACAGCCATAATGAACGCACCGGCACCCATCACCGGCGGCATAATCTGTCCGCCACTACTTGCTGAAGACTCCACAGCAGCTGCATAGTGATCGTCAAACCCGGTTCGTTTCATCAACGGAATCGTGAACGCGCCGGTGGTTGCGGTGTTCGCGACAGCACTCCCGTTGAGACTCGCCATAAATCCGCTCGCGATCACCGACGTCTTGGCTGGCCCACCAGATAGCCGGCCTGTAAAGCCGTATGCGACGTCGATAAACCAGTCACCGATTCCACTCACCTCGAGGAACGCCCCGAAGATGATGAACAACACGACGAACGTCGCACTCACGCCGAGTGGGATGCCGAAAATACCCTCGGTGGAAAGATACAGGTGGGAGATTATCCGTTCGTATCCGTAGCCACGATGGGCGAACATTCCAGGCATCATCGGGCCGAACACCGCGTAGGCGAGGAACGCACTACCGATCGCCGGCAGGATAATACCTGTCGTTCGGCGTGTCATCTCCAGTACGATCAGAATGGTCAACGCACCAAAGACGAGGTCCAGAGTCAGTGGTTGCCCCGCGCGTTGAGAGAGCGTCCCGTACTGGATTGCGTACGTGAGATACAGCACGCTCGGTATCGTTATTGCGACCAGAATCCAGTCGTACCACGGCACGCTGTCCGATGGTTCGCCAGTGTGTGCCTCATACCAGATGAACACGAGCGTCGCCGTGAAAGCGAGGTGTATTGGTCGGTTGACGAACGCCCCTGGCACGCCAAAACCTGCAGTGAGCGTGTGATAGAGACCGAGTGAAACCGCGATTGCAACTGCTAACAACCGAAGCCGACCACCGATCGAGCGTTTCGCTGTTCCACTCAGATAGCTCCCCTTCTGATCGGGTGTTACCTCCGCTTCAAGACTCAATCCATCGTCGTCCGCGTCCCCGCGTGTCTGTTGATTCGTGGTCATAAACAGTCAGTTTAAATTCGTGATTGTACTTCGTACGTGATATACTCGAGATACGTGACGTTCTCTGCAGAGATCGTCATCGTTTCCCAGGGCTCAGTATACGTCTGCAGCGATCGGTTCTCATCGGCGATGAGTAGCCGTTGCTCGGTCGTTGCCGCCGTCCGAACGGAGAAACTGCCGATCTCGCGGTCGACATCGGCAACTGTCCATCCATCTACCTGCCGCGTTTCGCGTTCGAACTCGAGTCCGGCAGCATAGTAGTCGTACTCTTCTCGCACCTGGACGATTGACGTCTCGTCGACAGTGTACACTTCTCGAATCTGTGTCTTCTCCGAGGAGTGGACGTACTCGATCGAGAACTCTTCGCCGTCATCGATCGGATACACCGCACGTGTCTCACCGGACTGACCGTGTTCGACGTGTACGACTGTACCAGCAGGTACCGTCGCAAGCACGATGCAGACGACGAGTGCGAGAGCAGATGTCAGTGCGACAGCAACGCGAGCAGATACCATTCTAGAGGTTGTCGTCGAAGTAGTCCGCAGCGCCAGGATGAAGATCAATTGGACCGTCATGTACGGTCTCCTCGAACTGTCCGGCGACTTGATGGATTTCCTCGAGGTCATCGAGGTTCGTGAAGATCGCCTCGACGATGTCATAGAGCAGTTCATCATCCATATCTTCGTGGACGATCATCGTGTTAGTCACGCCAGGGTTGGCGATATCCTCGTCCTGGTCTGGATACGTCCCGGCAGGGATTTCTGCAACCGAGTAGTACGGCAGTTCTTCGGTGATCTCCTCGAGATCGTCTTCTGGGAAGTCAATCAGTCGAACATCTCGCTGTGAGGCGAGTTCTTCGATCGACGACGCTGGATAGGCAACGCTCCAGAATCCAGCATCGATGTTGCCGTCTTGCAGCGCACCGGACGTCTCCGAAAACGAAAGCCGCTCGGCGTCGATGTCGTCGAAACTCAGTCCGTACCAGTCAAGCAGTTCTTCAGCAATCACTTCGGTCCCGCTCCCGGGGGCGCCAACGCTTACGTCTTGCCCTTCGAGATCGTCCAGTGTCTCGACATCTGAGTCCTCCGGAACAACCACCTGTGTGTG
The DNA here is from genome assembly GCF_041821125.1 of Natronorubrum sp. A-ect3. Taxonomy (NCBI): domain Archaea; kingdom Methanobacteriati; phylum Methanobacteriota; class Halobacteria; order Halobacteriales; family Natrialbaceae; genus Natronorubrum; species Natronorubrum sp. A-ect3. The sequence goes on from NZ_JBGUBB010000006.1 coordinate 29,144, forward strand.
ATTGATGTACGCACCAAACGCCGACTTGAGTGGTACCTCCTCGTCGAAGTCACCCTCACCGTTAGCAGCCAGCTGGACCGTGTTTCCAAGGGCCAGCGCCATATCCATCTCGTCGTCTCCGACAAGTCTGGCGTTCTCAGCACTTGCACCCGTCGATTCGGCTGTCGCATCGACGTCCAGTTCCTGATTCAGAATGTCTGCCATTCCACCACCAAGTGGGTAGTAGACACCACCAGTGCCACCAGTACCGATCGTCAAGAACTGCTGGTCACTCCCGAGACAGCCTGCAATCCCAGTTGCTGCACCGATAGCCGCCGTACTTTTCAAAACACGCCGTCTACTAACACGGTTATCGTTATACATAGACAACTGTGGAAATACAATGCAATTATAAATAATTTCCGAAGGAGTATTCAAAAGGCAGTTATATTAGACATTGTTTTATTGGAATGAATTTAGATACCATAAATTCGCTTGCTATTAGAGGCAATTATATGAGAAGCTAACAAAACGTATGATCGAATGATGTTCGATCACATAGTGTTATCTCCGATAGCGACCCAGAATGAACACAGATGTATGAATAACGTTGCACGGAGAGTGCAATCTACTGAACAATAGTGAACAATAGTTCGCATGACAGCTCACTTCTGTCGTGGCATCCGATTCAGCACGAGCACCACCTGCATGGCCGCACGCACTATGGGTGACCACTTTCGATATGATCGAATAGTAACTTTCAACGCACCACTCGAAAATATACTCGAGAGCGGAGAGGCCGCGTCGCTGCACATCGCTGTCGAGGGCACGGTCAAACGAGTGCGATGGGCACACAGTGACAGGAACGCTCTCGAGAGCAGGCCCCGTGGTATCCGACTCAACCACTCAGCGAAGGCCCTCAGCAGGAGCCTCGATATAGCCACCGCCGGTCGCGGATCGCTGCGTCAGACGATTCCGTCGGCTTTCAACTGCTCGATCTCGCGCTCCGAGTAGCCGAGCTCGGCAAGTAGCGGCTCCGTATGTTCACCGAGTTCGGGCGGATGGCTACGGATCGTCGACGGCGTTCTCGAGAGGTTCATCGGACTGCCTGCCATATCGATCGTTCCAACAGTCGGATGCGTGACCTGCTGGTGCATGCCGCGGGCCTCGACCTGTGGATGGTCGAAGACGTCTTCCATATCCGAGACCGCGCGAGCCGGCACGTCGTTGTCCTCGAGCAACGCGACAAGAGCGTCCGTCTGGTAGTCGGCGAGTTCCGCCTCGAGAATATCCTCGAGTGTGCTTCGGTGTTCGACCCGATCAGTGTTCGTCTCGAAGCGTTCGTCCTCGAGCAGGTCGTCACGATCGAGTGCCAGACAGAGGTTTCGCCAGAGCTTCTCCGAGGCGGCTGCCACGACGACGTACCCGTCTCGGGTCGGGAACGCCTGGTACGGAACGATCGTCGGGTGTTTGCTCCCCATTCGACCAGGTGACTCACCTGTCGCAAAGTAGTAACTAGCCATGTAGGACATCCAGGCGACCTGTCCATCGAAGAGGCTGACGTCGACTTTCTGGCCGCCACCCTGGAGTTCTCGGTGGAACAACGCAGCGAGGATTGCCTGTGTGGCATACATCCCAGCGCCGATATCGGCGATCGCGACACCGACTCGAACGGGTGCGCCGTCTGCTTCGCCGGTGATGCTCATCAACCCACCCTCTGCCTGCATGATCAGGTCGTAGGCGGGTCTCTCAGCGTATGGTCCCCACTCTCCGTAGCCGGAAAGCGAACAGTACACAAGCTCTGGGTTTTCCTCGGCAAGGTCTTCGTAACCGAGTCCCCACTCCTCGAGTGTCCCAACCCGGAAATTCTCGACGAAGATATCGGCATCACTCACGAGTTCGCGCAAGAGGTCGCGTCCGTGTTCCTCCTTGAGGTTGAGCGTGACTGAGCGCTTGTTCCGGTTGACGCTAGCGTAGTAGGCACTTACCCCGTCACCGTCGGGACCGTCGAACTGAGGCGGATACCACCCACGGGTCTGGTCGCCGACGTCCGGTCGTTCGACTTTGATTACGTCAGCACCCAGATCAGCCAACTGCATCGTACAGAACGGGCCAACCAGAACTCGAGACGCGTCGATGACGGTGATCCCGTCCAGTGGGCCGTTCTCTTCGTCCGGCTCCTGTGCTTCTCCAACCATTCTCAGGACTCACTCATAGGCCGGAATGCCGGTGAGGTGCTCACCGATGATCAGGGTGTGGATATCGTGTGTCCCTTCGTAGGTGTACACAGTCTCGAGGTTTGCCATGTGGCGCATCGGCGAGTAGTCACTCGTGATGCCGTTACCGCCGAGCATCTCGCGGGCGACTTTCGACTGTTCGCGGGCCATGCGGACGTTGTTCCGCTTTGCCATCGAGATGTGCTGTGGCTGGAGGTCGCCTCGCTCTTTGAGGTCGGCCAGACGATGGGCAAGCAACTGGGCGAGGGTGATCTGGGTCGCCATCTCCGCGAGTTTCTGCTGTTGAAGCTGGAAGCGACCAATCGGTCCACCGAACTGCTCGCGGTCTTTCGCATACTGGCGTGCCGTCTCGAAACAGTCTCGAGCAGCGCCGATCACACCCCAGGCGATGCCGTAGCGAGCCTGAGAGAGACACGAGAGTGGGCCTTTCATTCCTTCGACGCCGGGCAGGACGTTCTCCTCGGGAACGTGGACATCGTTCAGCCCGATTTCGCCGGTGATAGATGCTCGAAGCGAGAGTTTCTCGGTGATCTTGTTCGTGCTGACGCCGTCGCGGTCGGTCTCGACGAGGAACCCTCGTACAGGATTGTCAGCAGCGGATCGGTCACGCGCCCAGACGATCGCGACGTCGGCAATCGGGGAGTTCGTGATCCACGTCTTCGATCCGTTCAGGACGTAGCCGTCAGCGTCGCGTTCGGCGTACGTCTCCATCGCCGTCGGGTTCGAGCCGTGTTCGGGTTCGGTAAGGCCGAAACAGCCGACTGCTTCGCCGGCTCCGAGCTTTGGGAGCCACTCTTCTTTCTGCTCCTCGCTGCCGTAGGCGTGGATTGGATACATGACGAGTGCGCCTTGGACTGAGGCCATCGAGCGCAGGCCAGAGTCACACGCCTCGAGTTCCTGCATCAACAGCCCGTAGGCCGTCTCGGAGACGTTTGGCGAGCCGTACCCCTCGAGATTAGGCGCGTAAAATCCCATCTCGCCCATTTCGGGGATTAGCTCTGTCGGGAACGTTCCTTCCTCATAGTGTTCGGCAATGTTCGGACGGACACGCTCGTCGACGAACTCCTGTGCAGTCTCGCGAATAAGTTGTTCTTCTGGATCCAGATCAGCCTCTAAATCGACGTAATCGAGCATCACATTGTAAGGTATAGACGGTAGTGTAATAACCCTTTATATCAAAATGCTTTCATCCGGGCGGTATTTCGAGAGGCTCAGCAGACGGGAGCAGAGCGTCTCAGAGAAAGATCGTCAATTAATATTGATATTTAATGATTCAAGTTGGCAACTCCCGTTCACAACACGAAGAGATCAGGCATACGTGAGCTTGAGTTCGATCTCGTTTACCGCTCCAAGAAGGAGATCAGAGATTTCGTCTCTAAAGTACTCGCCGGTCAGTCGCTTGGCTGGTCCCGCAACGGAAACCGCTCCATAGGGACGTCCATCGACGACGATCGGTGCACCGATTGCACGGATCTGCTCGTGTGACTCGCGATCATTAAACGAAACGCCCCGCTCGCGGATCGTCTCGAGTTCTTGGAGTAGCTGATCACGTGATGTGATCGTCTGTTCAGTAGCGACGGGAAGGCCAGACGAGTCTAGAATCTGTGTCACTCGTTCGTCGGGCAGGTGTGCAAGGATTGCCTTGCCAGCAGAAAGGGTATGCAACGACTTGCGCTTCCCGACCCAGGAGTTCGTCGGGACACCGCGTTCGCCAGTGAGTCGCTCGATATACACTGCACGATCGTACTCCTCAACGACGAGATTCACTGCTTCGTCAGTTTCGGCGACCAGTTGCTGTAATGCTGGCTGTGAGACCTCGATCAGCTGCTGGTAATACTCTTTCGCTCGTTTGCCATGGTTGAGGAATTTTAACCCCAAATAGTATCCGTCAGCTCTCTCGATAACATACTCCTGATCTTGGAGCGTCGAGAGATGCTCGTGTGCGGTACTGTTGGCAATACCAACCGAGTCAGCGATTTCTGTCAACCGAGCAGGCTGTTGGTCGTGCAGCACTTCGATGATCTCGAAAGCGGTCTCTGCTGCTTTGATCCCCCCGTTCTCGCTTGACCCAGGTGGCATTTCTATACCAACAAACAGACAATTATCACATATTTCTTTCTATAACGACCAGATCGTCTGCCCCCATCCGTCCTATTTTGTAAACGGGAACAGTATGTGATTATGAAATATTTGATATGTTGGATGACAGAGTGTATAGACAACGAGGAATTCGATGTGCTAACCACACCGTGACGGGGTCTTCGGCCTCGAGTTCAGTGCTATCCCGTCCAGCCATCGACAAGTCCGTGTGGTGATCACAAAGTTCGGCGGTGACGAAATCGAAGTGGTGTACCAACAAAAGACGAGACGGTCTACCTGATTGCCCTAGTGAGACGTATCGCCGAGTTCGAGCAGTTCGACACCGTCGAAATCAACAGGTCTCACAGGTTCGCTCCTGTTGACCCGCCGTCGATCAAAATGCTCTCACCGTTGATGAACCCCGATACCGGTGATGAAAGAAACGCGACAGTGTTCCCCAGTTCCATCGGATTGCCGATCCGCTCGAGGGGATTGCTTGCCCAGTCGTCGAGCCCCGCTTCGTAGGAGTCATACTCGCCGCGATCGACCGCCTGTTCAACGAGTTGCTCGATTCGTTCGGTCTCGTGTGGGCCAGGGAGCACAGCGTTCGCTCGTATTTCAGGGGCGAACTCTTGGGAGAGCGTCTTCTCGAGTCCGATAACACTCATCCGCACAGAGTTCGAGAGAACGAGGCTGTCGATAGACTCCTTGACGCTTCTCGACGTGATGTTCACGATCGTTCCGTCGCCCTCGCGCAGATACGGTTCAGCCTCTCGTGCCAACCGCACAACGCTCATCACGAGGAGATCGTACGCCTCATACCAGTCCTCGTCGTCGGTCTCGAGAAACGGTCCGGAAGGCGGTCCGCCGGCGCTCGTCACGAGATGGTCGATGCCACCGAACTCGTCGACGGTCGTCTCGACTAACGCCTCAATGTCGGCTTCGTTCGTGAGGTCGCCCGATTTGGTGACGATAGTGCCGGTGGCCACGTCTTCGATCTCCGCTTTTGCTTCCTCCAACCGAGCCTCGTCGCGTCCGTTGATGACGACGTTCGCACCTTCTCGAGCGAGTGCCTTTGCCGATGCTTTGCCAAGGCCACTCGAGGACGCCGTGACCAGCGCCGTGTTACCGGTGATTTGTAACTCCATTTCGCTCGTGGTTCTCGATGACCGATCCAAAAGGTTGGTGTTGCGGCAATCAATCCTCCCGTCGGGGTTCGTCGTCCTGAGACCACTTATCCGCCGGATCAACTGGCCTGACAGCGCGGGCCAGTTCCGCCTCGGTGTAGTCGCGGTCCTCGAGTTGCATACTCTGGAGGCGCCACTGGCGACTCAGTTCCGGCTCACCGTCAGGACCAACTCGTGCCCCGTGGGTTCTGAAGAAGGCCCCATCTCGGCCGAGTCGCGTTCCCTCGTAGGTATGTTGGTCGAACGCAACATCGTACTTTCCATCGGGCTCGAGTTCGTCGGCGGGATGCTCATAGCGCGGCTCACGGCCCTCTTCACGTGCGCTCGCGCGCTCGTCGGAAAGTTCGCTGAAGAAATCGTCTGCGTGTGCAGACTCTCGAGATGACGGTGCTCGAGCAGCCGCAAGCGCAGCGTGAACTGCACAGAGACGTCCGCGCCAGGAGTCTTCCGACCAGCGCTCGCGAGCCAGTTCCTCATAGCGACTCACTACGAGCGCAACGTCGTGACCAGCGCGCAGGTCTTCAACGACGTAGAGATTGATTCGATCCCAGAAGTTCCACGCATATCCCGATCGAACCAGCTCCCACGCAGCCCATGCCGCAGTCTCCTCATCCGACCGGCGAACCGCTTTCTGGAGCAGGCTGGAAACGGTATATCGGTTCACCCCTGATTTCGTCTCGTTTTCCGCAAGTTCGTCGCCGAAGTCGGTACAAGCGGCCTCTGAACTGTCGTCCGTGTCGTCAGACTCGTCTGTCTGGAGCTCACCGCCGGAGCCGAACCGTGCCTGTTTTCGATCGTCCATACGCACACTGTCGGCCGGACCGATTTTACAGTTTTGTGGTCAAACGGGCCCAGCAATGGTTCAGGCGGAAAAGAACGTCAAAAGTCGACCCCTTGCTCTCGGAGACTCTCCGCCGATCATCGGGATTGTATATTCCTGATATGAGAGTCGCCTCGCGTGCATCGAGTTTCGCGCACCACCCAGTACCATGATCAAGTCATCTTCGAACTCTTAGCATAACGCAAAGGTGAAATGTTTTGCGTGCTCGGCAGTGACAGACTCTTCGAATCGAGAGAAGAAGCGATCGCCGTTTTCGGTGATCGCGCCTAACGGACACGTCCAGTCGCGTTGACCAGATAATTCGACAGCTGGCTGCGTACCGCAGGGAAACCACGCGGCACGCGGCTCAGCTTGCGCTGATTTCTTGGTTTGATCGATAAAGACTACGATGGCGTCCGTCTCCCGCTATTTTTGAGTTCCTCATGAAACGTTTCTTAGTCGGTAGCATCAGATTCAGCGGCTCTACGGCGTGGTTTTGATAGCCCAATCCCGCTTCTTTGGGTGGCCGCCGACAACTTGGGGTTGAGTACTCGGTGTCGTACGTTTCTTCCAGATACTGCTGGACGGGCGTCGGTGTTCACGCCGGCGCGTCGAACTCAACTTCCGCAGAAGATTCGTGGACAGATTCTTCAAACGCTTTTGCTTGTTTCCTGAGAGCTTTCTATTTCTCCCAGATCAGTGATCATCAGTAACAGCCTGCTCAAGCGACTCGACAGACGAGTCGCTTGAACCAGTACAGATTGTCTATCGCTGAACGCCGTACCACTCGGCGAGCTCAGTCTGCTTGACATCCTCCCGCGCCTGAAGGCGTCCCCAGCACGCAGAGCGTTCTGGTGTGCGAACGAGACACAACTGTCTCGTTAACGCGGGTATTCTCCTCGTGTTTTATTTGCTCTCCGACAACCAATCTATGCGTTCTCCGACGACTCTTGAACAGCCTCTACAGTCTTTTTCGCACCTGTTTTCGAGGAGATACACTCGACACCCGGGGTGGCGACGGCTTCTCTTTTCATTCGACAGGTGGGGTTAATCCACAGAGAACATGGTCAACTTTCTGCTCCACTTTGATTTAAACGGGTAATAATATTAGCAATTCAAATTGCAGAAATATACTACCTTTCAGAGCGAAGAGAGTATCTACAGTTTACTACTTACGGAGTCTGCTTTAGTAGCATTTAATAATATCTATACAAAGATTGTTATCGGCATGAGGGCCGAACCGACAACCACTGACTCGAGAACGTATAAGCTTGTCAACAAGAGGCAGTTCGCGATAACGACCACACTCATCGGCCTCTTCGTTGGTGGCGCCGTTGGGCTGGCGGGTAGTGGTCCGTTCGCTCAGCACGTCGTCCAAGCCGTACTAATTACGGCGTTCGTCAGCAGCGGATTGTACTGGACGCTGCTTGCGCTTGCAGACGCCGTGACGGGTGGGACCGGTCTGATTCGAGTTGCGTCACCGATTCGTCAGCGGACCCCAACTACCGAGCACTCGGGTTCGGTCGACGATTACGCTACTGAGGGACGATGACCGTGCCTGAACGCGTAGACGTCGCAGTCGTCGGTGCGGGCGCTGCCGGCATCGGAACCGGGGTCGCGCTGTCGATGCTCGACCTCGAGGTACAACTCTTTGAACGGGACGAGATCGGGGCGTCGTTTCGCCAATGGCCTGACGAGATGCGATTTATTACGCCGTCGTTCCCGAGCAACAGCTTCGGACTGCCTGATCTGAATGCGATCACGCCAGACACCTCTCCAGCGGTGACGCTCGATCGGCAACAGCCGAGTGGCGACGAGTACGCCGACTATCTCGAGGCAGTCGCCGACTTCCATGAGTTACCAGTCGAGACTGGTGTCGATGTGACGGCAGTCCACCCTCGAGAAGAAACGACTGGCACGGCGTCAGATCACAACCAAGCCGGCACCGCTCCTGCCGTAGACGGTGGTGGCGCACTCAAGACGGAAGCGGACAGTGGGTTCGTCCTCGAGACCAGCGAGGGGGCCGTGCAGTGTGAGTACGTCGTTTGGGCTGGAGGACAGTTCGGGAAACCCCGCACAGACGTGTTCCCGGGGACTGAGCTGTGTGTCCACACCAGCGAGGTCCGTTCGTGGACCGACCACGCTGCGACGAGTAGCACCGATGACTTCCTCATCATCGGCGGCTACGAAAGTGGGATCGACGCTGCCGTTGCGCTCGTCGAAACCGGATGTCGAGTGCGGGTTCTCGACCGTGGCGAGCCATGGGCCACTCGTGGTCCCGACCCGAGTGAGGTTCTGTCACCGTACACCCTCGAGCGCCTCGAGTCGGTTGCCGATTCCGACCGGCTGCTCGTCGAAGGTGGGGCCGTCGTAGAAGAAATTCGCCGCGATGCGGACGGCTGCTTCGAGGTTCGCACGCGAGGAGCCGATGGATACGAACTCGACGACGGGGCAGACAACACGTTCACGGTTCCAACACGTCCAATCCTTGCAACCGGTTTCGAGCCGAACCTCGGACCAGTCGACAGCTACTTCCCACGAACGGAGGGGGTGGTTCAGTTGACCGATCAGGATGAGTCACCGTCAATGCCCGGGCTGTTTCTCGCCGGTCCCGACGTCACCCACAACGGGATCAAATTCTGCTTTATTTACAAATTTAGAGCTCGGTTCCCAGTGATTGCAGAAACGATCGGCGATCGTCTCGGTGTCGACACCGACCCACTCGAGAGCTATCGAGAGCAGAACATGTTCCTCGAGGATCTATCGTGTTGCGAACCGGATATGTGTGATTGTTAATCAGATGCAGACGAAACAACAGCGAGCCGAAACCGACTGTCGAACAGCTCGAGAAACCGTGGTCGTCGTTGGGAAAGAGAGTGTTGGCAAGTCCGAACTCGTCTCGTCACTGACTGGCGACCGGCCGACGAGTGGGAACTTCCGTGGGACGACGACTCGCAGCGAGCGGTACACAACCGCAGACTACGAGTTCGTAGACACGCCTGGGCTCGTGTTGGATGCGGACACCGAGGCCACTCGAGATGCACTGTCACAGCTTGACGACGACGAGACGGTCATGCTCGTCGTTCCGGCAACGGACGTCGACCGTGACATCGATGACCTCCTCCCGCTCGTCAAGGACCGGCTCGGAATGATCGCCGTCACGTTCTGGGACAAAGTCGAGGAAACCGACGAAACTCGTCGTGAACTCGAGATGTTGAGCGCCGATCTCGGCGTGCCGATCGTCCCCGTCGACGCACGCGACATCGAGCGGCCGATGGCTGACGGTGGAACCGAGACGGCCGATGCCGACGTCTCCGCAGGGCCGACTGACGACTATGCACGGATTATGAGAGCACTCGAACAGCCGGGACCATTCCCAGGGCAGGCCAGACGAGAGGTCGGTGGTCAAATCGAACCACCACGAACGGTCTTCGAGTGGCCGTACGTCGGTCCAGTTATCAGTGCGTTGTTGCTACTCGTCCCAGCAGCACTCGCAGTGTGGTTTGCAAACACTCTCGCAGGGGAGATCGGGCCGCTCGTGGGTGCAGCGTTCGAGCCGGCGGTCGCGTGGGCGACGACGCTTCCAGAACCGCTCGCGACGCTGTTGGCGAACGAGTATGGCCTGCTCTCGATGGGACCGTTCCTGTTCGTCTGGGCAGGCCCGACGATGCTCATCTTCGCAGTCGTACTTGGCGTCTACAAGAACACCGGACTGGTTACACGGATGACCGTCTCGTTGCATCCAACGATGCGTCGGGTCGGGCTCTCCGGGCGTGACCTCGTCCGTGTCGTGATGGGCTTTGGCTGTAACGTCCCCGCAGTGGTGAACACCCGGTCGTGTTCGGACTGCACGCGGTGTACGACGATCTCGGCGATCTCATTCGGGTCGGCGTGTTCCTACCAGTTCCCCGCGACGCTTGCTGTCTTCGCCGCCGTCGGGATGGGATGGCTCGTCGGACCGTATTTATTGGTTCTCACCGCGACCACGCTCATCTACGTCGCTGCGATCGCTCCCCCAGCCGCCCGCCAGTCGTCGACGGTGATCGATCGACGAACATTCCTCCAGTGGCCAGCTCCGAAAGCTGTCGCTCGAGAGGCCTGGAGCGCGTTGCGTGAGTTCTTCGTCAAGGCGTTGCCGGTCTTCGTGCTCATCACGTTCGTCGCGGCGGTGCTCGATCGGGTCGGCATCATCGACGCTATGGGATCGGTCCTCGGACCACTGATGAACCTGTTCAACTTGCCCGCCGACGCCGCACTGACCGTGGTGCTCGCATCGATCCGAAAGGACGGCATCGCCTTGCTGACGGCTGACGGTGGTGTTGCCGCGACGCTCTCACCGGTACAGGTACTCGTCGTGGTGTATCTGGCTGGCGTGTTGTTGCCATGCCTTGTGACGGCGTTCACCGTCGCCCGTGAGGTATCGATGCGGTGGGCACTCACGATGATGGCCAGACAGGCTGGCGCTGCGATCGGATTCGCAATCGTGATTGCGTGGAGTGGAACGCTGCTGTTCGGGTGACATCCTCACCCGTTGTGAACGGCAGGATTCTCTCGCTGTTTGAAGATAGGAGAACACGCGTATACCGGACGTCAGCCGTTTCGATCGATCGTCGTCACGCGCAAACCGTTCCAGAGTCGGGGACGTCGATGCCGAACGCCGCTATTTCCTCGGCAATCGACGGGGGAATCCGACACACGGAGTTCGCAGTTGGGTAATCGAGCACAACGCCGTCAATCGAGATCCTGACCAATTTACTCTCCGTGTTTCGAGCAGCAATCGTGAACTCAAATGAGCGCCCGCGTTCGTCGACTGCGTGTATCCAGAGCTTCGAGAGTCCGTTCGCGTTCTGCCAGCACGATCGATCGAAGACGGTCAGTGACCCTGCAGGCGGAACGCACGACGAGTGACACGCGGGACAGTGAGCCGGATGCGGTTCAGTACCGATGTACCCGTATTCGTTCCCACACTGGTGGCACCACAACCTATCGACACTCACGATCGATCACCCACTCCGAGTTCGCCATCGCTTGTCGTCTCCGCTGCCGGACTTTCGGTTGCTGAGGTGGCTGCCATGATCTCGGCGGGTTACCCGAGGCTTCCCTCCATCTCGAGTTCGATGAGACGGTTGAGTTCGACGGCGTACTCGATCGGCAGTTCTTCGGTGATCGGCTCGATAAAGCCGGCGACGATCATCTTCTTGGCGTCGTCGTCGTCCAGCCCGCGGCTCTGGAGGTAGAAGATGTCCTCGTCACCGATCTTGCCGACGGTCGCCTCGTGGGCGACGTCGACTTTCGACTCTTCGATCTCCATGTACGGCATGGTGTCCGAGGTGGACTCGTTGTCGAACATCAGCGCGTCACACTCCACTGCAGTCGAGGAGTTCTCGGCACCGTCGGCGATGTGGACGAGCCCGCGGTAGTTGGTGCGGCCGCCGTCTTTCGCGATCGACTTGGACTCGATGGTCGAGCTCGTGTCGGGCGCGTTGTGGTAGACCTTCGCGCCGGTGTCGATGTTCTGACCCTCGCCAGCGAAGGCGATGGTGATGTGGGTGTCCGTCGAGCCACGACCCTTGAGGATCGTACATGGGTAGAGCATGGTTGCTTTCGAACCCATGCTGCCCGAGATCCACTCCATCGTCCCGTTTGCCTCACAGATCGCGCGTTTGGTGTTAAGGTTGAACGTGTTCTTCGACCAGTTCTGCACCGTCGAGTACTGAACGTGAGCGTCCTCCTTGACGAAGACCTCGACGCCGCCGGAGTGGAGGTTGTGTGCACCGTATTTTGGTGCCGAACAGCCCTCGATGTAGTGGACTTCCGACCCTTCTTCGGCGATGATCAGCGTGTGCTCGAACTGGCCCATCCCTTCCGAGTTCATCCGGAAGTACGCCTGGACCGGCATCTCGACCGTGACGCCCTCTGGGACGTAGACGAACGAGCCGCCGGACCAAACGGCACCGTGCAGTGCGGCGAACTTGTTGTCGCTTGGGGGGACACAGGTCGTCATGAAGTACTCCTTGACGAGCTCAGGATGCTCCTGGACCGCGCGGTCCATGTTCATGAAGATGACGCCTTTCTCCTCCCACTGCTCTTGCATGTTCTGGTAGACGACCTCCGACTCGTACTGTGCACCGACGCCCGAGAGCGCGTTCTTCTCGGCTTCCGGAATGCCCAGTTTGTCGAAGGTGTCTTTGATCTCGTCTGGCAGCTCCGTCCAGTCGTCGACGCCTTCACGCTTGTCGACGTCCGGGCGGATATACGGGACGATCTCTTCGATGTCCAGTTCGGTCAGGTCCGGCTGGCCGGGCCAGTCCGTCGGCAACGGCATGTTCTGGTACTGCTTGAGCGCGCGCAGGCGGCGCTCGAGCATCCAGTCTGGCTCGTCTTTGTCGTCAGAGATCATACGAATGACCTCTTCGGTCAGTCCCTTGTCGGACTTCACCGCGGCGTTCTGTTCTTTCTTGAACTCGAACCGCGCTTCAGTGTCAGTCTCTTTAAGATGGTCTTGCTCGGAACTCATTGTCGTTATACAATCGTGGTTATGTCTGTACCACTATTACTGTTCCTCTAGCTGATTTTGGTTACGTTGCGCAGAACTCTCGGCTAGAGAGACTGTACTGATGATCGACAACTCGGTGCCCCATTGCGGTTCACCTCTCCCTCAGTCTGGACTTGTGACGTCCCCAGGTTTCGCAGAAACCTGCTGGGGCGCACGAGAGTTGGCTCTCGTGAACGCCGAAGCACGGATTTGCAGCCTACCCGAACGGGCTCGGCGCCGAGTTCACCGACAAGCCCCACCCTAAGCGCCTCCGGCATTTTAAGCGTGGGGTAGTTGACAAACGACGTATGGAGCGATCAAACGCAGACACCCACGTGCCACCAGACGTCGAAATTGCCCGGAACACTTCGCGGCGTCCAATCGAAGACGTCGCTGGAGAACTCGGCCTCGAGGACGACGACCTCGACCACCGTGGCGACGGTGTCGCGAAGCTCACATGGGATGCGATCAACCGCGAACTGGACACCCCCGCCGACGGGAACCTGGTGCTTGTGACGGCAATGACCCCGACCCGACGCGGGGCCGGCAAAACCGTCACCACCGTCGGACTCGGGCAGGCCCTCGCACAACAGGGTGAATCGAGCGTCGTCGCGATCAGAGAGCCCTCACAGGGGCCGGTGTTCGGCATCAAGGGTGGTGCGGCGGGTGGGGGCTACAGCCAGGTGCTCCCGATGGAGGAGATCAACCTCCATTTCACTGGGGACATCCACGCCGTCGCGGCGGCACACAACCTCATCGCGGCGATGGTCGACGCCGAGCGGACACACGGCAACGACCTCGAGATCGAACCCGACAGTGTCGCCTGGAACCGGACACTTGACGTCAACGACCGTGCGCTTCGAGAGGTCGTTGTCGGACTCGGTGGGAGAGTGAACGGCCCACCACGGGAGGACACATTTCTCATCACCGCCGCATCCGAACTGATGGCTGTCCTCTGTCTGGCGACCGATATCGCGGATCTCAAAGCACGAATCGGTCGTATTGTCGTTGCCTACAACGCTGACGGCGACCCGATTACCGTCGCAGACCTCGAGTGTGTCGGGGCCGTCACTGCCCTGCTGAAAGACGCCTTGCGGCCGAACCTCGTCCAGACGATCGAAGGAACGCCTGCGTTCGTTCACGGCGGCCCGTTTGCCAACATTGCAACGGGGACGAACTCGGTCCTTGCAACTCATCTCGGCGTGCGCTTCGGAGACTATCTCGTCACTGAGGCCGGCTTCGGTGCTGATCTCGGTGCCGAAAAGTTCGTCAATATCGTCTCTCGTGAAGGGGTCACCCCGGACGTCGCCGTCGTCGTCGCAACCATCGATGCACTCACAAAACACGGGGAAGCGATGCTCGAGCGACAGCAACACAGTCAGTATGACGGTGACATCGACGGCGATACACACTCACCAGCGGATGATCAGGTGGCAGCCGTTCGTACAGGTTGTGCAAACCTCGACCACCACGTCGACAACCTTCGGGCGATGGGAATCCCGGTTGTCGTCGCAGTCAACCGATTCCCCGACGACACCGATGAGGAGGTCAAGGCTGTCCTGCATCACTGTCAACTGCGTGAGATTCCGGCCGCCGTCTCGACGGTTCACAGTGATGGCGGTGACGGTGGGCTCGAGCTGGCAACACACGTTCGGGAGGCAGCAGCATCCGACACAGCGTCGCTCGAGCCCTCGTATGAGCTGTCGATGAGCATCGACGAAAAGATCCGCGCTGTCGCGACGCAGGTCTACGGGGCCGACGACGTCGAGTTCACTCCACAAGCGCGTGCAGATATCGAGAGCCTGACGGAGATCGGACTGGACGACGTCCCGGTTTGTCTCTCGAAGACTCCTGAATCGCTCTCGGATGATCCGGACGAGGCTGGCGTTCCGTTCGGCTGGGAGCTGACGGTCAGGGAACTGTACCCGTCGGCTGGAGCCGGATTCGTCGTTGCACTCACCGGAGACGTGCTCACCATGCCCGGGCTCCCCGCCGATCCAGCCGCGACCGACATCGAAGTCGACGACGACGGGACCGTTCACGGGCTGTTCTAGCATTCGGGTTTCGTCTCGGCCTTATCGCTTGTGGCACGCCAGTTGTGCATCTGCCCAGTAGTGTGTTGGCCTCGTGTTTTTGTAGCTCCCTCACTTAAAAACAGCCGTGACCGTGGGAGATAACGGAGGGTTTGCGAACGAGGAGGTCGCCAACAGTCCATCTGATGAACGAGTAGTTGCGGCTCTCTCTGGGCACCGGCCGTTCGATAGCACTGCACTTCGTGCGGAAACCGAACCAGCCCACGAAGACGCTACCGATGTTGGTTCTGCAACTGAAGACGGCCGTGACGTCGCCGTTTCCGTCACCAATCTCAGAAAGCAATTTAACGACGGACCGGCAGTGATCACGGCCGTTGACGACGTCTCTTTCGACATCAACACTGGATCGATCGTCGGACTGTTGGGACCAAACGGTGCAGGGAAGACGACGCTCATCAAGTCGATCCTCGGAATGGTCCTTCCTGATTCGGGCTCTGTCCGAATTCGAGGGATCGACGTCTACGACCGGCCTCGAGAAGCGTACGCCGACGTCGATGCAATGCTCGAGGGGGCGCGAAACGATTACTGGCGATTGACCGTCCGGGAAAACCTCCGATACTTTGCCACGGTCAGCGGTGTCGATCCGGGTTCAGTGAGCGAACGCCACGATCGGCTCCTGGAACAGTTGGGGCTTGCAGAGAAAGCAGACGTCCCCGTCCGCGACCTCTCGCGTGGGATGAAACAGAAAGTCTCCTTAGCGAGCGTCTTGGCTGGGGGAGCGGCGGTCGTCTTTCTCGACGAACCGACGCTGGGGTTGGATATCGAGAGTTCACGAACGCTCCAGCGAGAACTGCGACGACTCGTTGAAGAAGAGGAACTGACGGTCATCCTCAGCAGTCATAATATGGATGTCGTCGAGACGGTGTGTGATCGCGTTCTCATCATGTCCGACGGGAAGATTATCGCCGACGACACCGTTGATGCCTTGCTCCACAGCACTGATCGACACTGCATCGAGATCACGAGTTCCGACCTCGACGCTGCAGTCGTATCGACGCTCCAAAACCGGTTCGAGACGATTCGTGTCGAGCACCGCGACCGCGGCAACCGGATCGAACTGACGACAGACAGTGACGGACTGTACGAACTGATGGCTCTCCTCCGTGCCGAGGGCGTCACACTCGAGCACGTCCGAACGATCGAACCGGACCTCGAGGACGTGTTCGTCGACTTAACGACAGGCGATACGGGGAACCGATGACGCGCCAACGCGATGTGGCAGACACACCACGTCCAGCTGGCTACTATCATCTGGCACGTGCAGTGCTCTACCGCGAGTACCTGATTTTTGTCCGGTATCCCGCCAACGCCATTGGCGGGATCGTTATCTCACTGTTTTTCTTTGGCGTGCTTTTCTACGGCGGGCAGATGGTCGCCGGACAGGCACTCACCGACTCGATCGAGGGAATCATCGTCGGCTACTTCCTGTGGACGCTGTCAGTGGGTGCGTACTCCTCGATTTCGAACGATATCGCGAGTGAGGTCCAGTGGGGGACCCTCGAGCGGCACGTGATGACGCCGTTCGGATTCGCCCCCGTGGCACTCCTGAAAGGTGTCGCAAAGATCGTCCGGACGTTCATCATCTCAACGATCATCCTCGCCGTGATGATTGTGATCACCGGCACGACACTCGCGTTGAACGTGCTGACGATCGTCGTTATCGCCACCCTCAGTATCGTCTCAGTGCTTGGTCTCGGTCTCGCAGCCGGTGGCGTTACTGTGCTGTACAAGCAGATCGGCAACTGGCTCAACCTCCTCCAGTTCGGATTTATCGTCCTCATTTCCGCACCCGCGTTCGACCTCGGATGGATGCGGTTTCTCCCTCTCGCCCACGGCAGCGCCCTGCTCCAGCGTGCGATGATCGATGGAACCCGCCTTTGGGAGTTCACACCGCTCGAGAGTGGACTGCTGGTCGGCGTTGCTGCTGGTTATTTGCTATTAGGGTATGCCGTCTTTCAGTATGCGACCCGCCGCGCACGGCGGCTCGGTGTTCTGGGCGACTACTGACGAACAGCAGAGACGGGCTGGTGGCGAGAACGCTGTTCGCCCACCGTGCATGTACAGTCCCCTGCTTTCATCAGCGACTGGAAGGTCGAAATCGAGGCACGCTGTCGAACTTTGCAAAACACTCATACCGATCAAGCTTGTACCATTCAACACTCGGTGATTAATAGAGATAAACAATATACAGGGTAAGTTAATAAGAATGCGTTCTCAGACCAACCGTTGACGCGGACCCCAGTGGTCATCCCCTCGCGAAACAAGATAGAAACAAATCCGTTATCCAGCTACACCCATGGGCTACACCTGCGTAAACTGTAAGAGCGACGTTGAGTTCAATGACTCAAGTCACCAAGCCAGCGTTCGTTGCCCTTACTGCGGGCATCGTATATGGCTAAAAGACCGTGCGAGTAATACAAGAACAGTGAAGATCGGATGAAACTGGTTGTAAGGATCTCGTCAGGCTCCCCTCGGCAACGCGGGCCGTAACCTGGTACGGCTCGGACTCGCCGAGGGGAACGACACGGTCCTCACGACCGCAGAGCACGATTCACACCGAGACCTCACCTCTGTGTGAGGTTGAACACGATCGATATTCAGACGACTGCTAGGTATCGGTGTTGACGTTGAGTTCGTCACGGAGGTCGTCGATTCGCTCTTCGATAGCGTTTACAAGGCGATCGTTGTCCATCGGTTCCAGTGCCGTCCCGCTGTTAGGGCACTCGAAGCCCAACTCCATCGCCTCGCCGAACTCGAATCGAATCGAGGACACTTCTGAGAGATAGAACTCGTGGGTGCGTTCGTACTCTAAGCGTTCCTCGAGGGCCTCGAGCAGGTGGTACATTTGCTCTTCGAGGTTTTCGGGGATATTGTCGTAGTGGAATGTCCAGAGATACGTTAGCCAGCCCGAATCCTCGTCGCGGAGCCGCCGGTAGGATGCCAGATCATTCTCGTAGAGGATGAACAGCGTGCGGCGGACCGTCTTCAGTTCCAAGTCCAACTCCTCTGCGAGTTCTTCGTCCGTTACCTCGCCGTCGGGCGGTGCGGCCGCTACCATCATTCCTTCCGGTCCAACCAGTTCATGGAGGTACTTTTGGACAACCGGATCGCTCAGCAGATCGTCAAAAGCCATTGTAGTCTCTCTGAGGTGTACTTTATTAAAAGTGCTGGTGTTTTTACTAACACGTGGCGACGACTCACCGGCCCTAATCAGGACAACCGACTTCTCCGTAGCTCTCCAGCCGGATCAGTCCGTGACAACCGGCTAGAATGCATCCAAAATGGTGACATCCTCCTCGCCGTGAACAGTAGACTCCGGAATTCTCTCCTTGAAAAAGATAGCTCCGTCTCCAACGGCGGGAGCTCTTGTTCACGGGGTACGACTCCTAAGACCCACTATATGACAGCTATCTTAATCTATCGCCTGTAGCGGATCACCGTATTTTATCGGCGTTTCCAATGATCGGTTGCGTATGCAGCCCACTGTCGCAGTGTGTCAGCTGGCACTCGAGGATCTAGCCGTCGACGCGAACCTTGAAACCGTTCGAAATCGTGTCACTGCACTCAGCAGCGATGTCGACCTCGTTGTCTTTCCTGAGCATACACTGACTGGGTTCGTTGGCGATGAGCGCATTGAGGCGGCTGCACTCACTCGAGACAGTGCACCGATCAGTGAACTACAGTCCCTCGCCGAACAGCGAGAGCTTGCACTTGTCGTCGGCTTCATCGAGGTAGCAGCTGACGACCTCTACAACGCCACTGCATACGTCGGGCCAACTGGCGAGATGACAGTGTACCGGAAACGCCACCTCTGGGACAGCGAACGGGAGCTTCTCACCCCCGGAGACAAGCTAGTGACGGTCGAAACCCCACTCGGGACTGCGGGACTGTTGACCTGCTACGATCTCAATTTCGTCGACGACAGCGCAGCGCTCGCTCGAGAGGATATCACGGCGTTGCTCGTGGCCGGCGCATGGCCAGGTGCTTACAGCGACAACTGGCGACTCCTGCTCCGTGCACGAGCACTTGACGGTGTCCGATGGGCAATCGGGGCAAACCGAACTGGACAACGCGATATGCCCGAATCCGAGCAGGTAACGTACGCTGGTCGATCGTTGGTGGCGCGGCCGGACGGTGGAATCCACCAGGCACTCGATCGACAGGAACGAACGCTCGTTACCGAACTCGATCGTGCCGTCCTCGAATCGCAGCGTGATCTCATCGGTGTGTTCTCGGAGTGAGTCATCACCTATTCTTTCACTTACCGCTGAATTATTAAAACAAGCCAGGACGAACGCGAGACGGGCGTTCGGGACGCTGTCAGGGAGCGTGCGAGACGTGATCGGAGCTGTTCTCTGCCTTGGCTGTTCGCTCTCGCTCAGTACTTTGGATCCGCACCGGTCGTCTCGTAAACCGCGTCCATCAGCTCATCACGCTTTTCCTGCCAGGCCGGCAGCTCGTCGGGACTCGAGGGGTACGCCTCGTAGTGAGCGAGGATATCGTCGGCGCACTGTTTCGTCTGGTAGAGTTCCCAAAGGGTGTCCCAGTGACCGCGGCTCTTGAACAGGGTCTCGAGTTTCAGCTTCCAGCTGATATCGGCACTGCCCGAATACAGCGCCTCGGAGAGTTTGTCGCCGGGCATCGCTGCAATCAGACTCGTGAGATCATCGAGATCAGCAGCTGTCACCAGGATATTGTAGATGTCCAGGGCGGCGAATCGGCCACCGTAGTGGTCCATCACACGCTCGTTGTATCGCCAGAGGAACGCCTCGCTGACGTCGTTCTGTTCGATTGCCTCGACGATCTGCTCGCCAGCGTATGCGCCGGCGTACGCCGCACCAGCCATTCCGCCGCCAGTGGTCGGGTTGACGTGTCCAGCGGCGTCGCCGACGGCAATGAAGCCGGGGTGGACTGCCGAGTCGTGGGGCCGCTTGGTCGGCAGTGCGCCGCCGAGTTTGTCCTCGACGCGTGCACCTTCGAACTCGGGACGATTTCGCAAATCTCGCTTGAGATCCTCGACGAGTTTCATTGGCTCTTCGCTCATTTGAAAGCCGAGACCAACGTTGATCTCCGTCTCAGTCCGCGGGAAATACCAGAGGTAGCCCGCAGACCGCTCGGTCGGTTTAAACACCAGTGCGTCATCCCACTCGACCGGCTCGTCGACGTGGACGATCTCGCGGTAGGCCGAGGAGAACTGCGAGTAATCGACGTTCGTGTCGAACGTGGACCCAGAGAAATCGACCATATCCTGGAGAACGGACAACGACCCTGCGCCGTCGACGACGACCGCTGCGTCATAGGTCCGAGAGTCACCGTTTTGAATCGCCTCGACGCCCGTCACACGACCCCCGTCTTCTTGGATCACATCTGTGACGACAGTATCGTAGTGGATCTCCGTACCCGCCTCGAGGGCACCCTCAATGAGTCGCTTGCCGTACTCGAACCGGTCGATGACGGCCAGTTCACCCGGGATAGGGATCTCGAGGACGGTGTCTTCCTGCGGAATTTCGAACCGACCGTGATCGACGCCAGTGTTCGTAAACGCCGGCTGAATCTTCTCTTTCGGGATCGCATCGGGAAACCCGTCAGCGCCTTTCAAGGCGTCGCCACACGCGATATGACCGGCTTCGGCCTCGGTTTTTCGCTCGAGGATGACGACATCGTATCCCGCATTTGCGATTGTCGAAGCGGCGTAACAACCAGCAGTCCCCGCGCCCACAACGACGACATCCCAGGTCGTGTCCGACGTCATGGCGTTGGTGGACGATTCCGTTGTGCTCATACGCAATCTCGTAATCGGCCGAACAAAAGCCTTCTTTAGGACACTCGGAAATTCTGAACAGTTCTAATGAATGGCTCAGTGGACGAGACAGTACACTGCTGGCGATCCAGTGTCTTCGTTGACAGTGGTTATCAAGCGATCTCGAGGAATCGCTTGGGGCGTGGCCTCGAGGCGATTCACGTAGGCCCATCACCTCCGGTTCGCGGAAAGAGGACCGTCACCAACAGCAAGGCGACAACTGCTGACAGTGCTAGTCCGATCCAGTCCGCAATGACTGGCAAAAAGAACGCCACGGTTTCTCGACCGACAGTCCACCAGAGGCCAAGCGTCGCCACACCGAGACCAGCGAGGAGTGCCCGAACGGGACGGTCACGTTCTGACAGCGGATCGAACGTTCGATTTCCGGTGATGGCACCGAATCCGAGCCGCAGGGCAAGCCCGACAGCCACGCCGACGAGAATCCAGACTGGCAGGCGAACCCATCGCCTCGCGCGTGTCAGTGAGACCGTGGGGAGTCCACGCTGCTCGATCCACGCCTCGATCACGTCTGTGAGTAGCTGCAAACTCCGCTCACTGTTTGTGAGGATAACGATACCGTCGCCGGTCCCGGGGATGGTATGAAACCAGTGCCACGATCCAGGCCCCTGTCCGCCGTTCATCACCGCTTGTTCCCCGTCGGAAAGCGTTTCGACAAAGTGACCGAGCCCCGCGCTGTCGCTTGCGAGGCCGTAGAATCCAGTCGTTCCGACGGCCGGAGCGTAGATCTCGCCGACGGTCTCCGGAGCGAGCACACCCCGCCCAACCGGTTCCCCGCCCGTCTCCGTGCCGGCGGCGACAAAGCGAGCGATATCTTCAACGGTCGCGTACAGTGCACCGGGGGCTTTGGCGGGACCATGTGACAGAGAGACCGATGTTCCATCAACGAAATGCTCCGTCGCCAGCTCCGAACGGAGTCGTTCGGTCATATCGAAGGTGGCTCCGTCCATTCCCAGCGGCTCCAGGATTTCGTCGTCGATGTACGCTGCGAAGTCTTGGCCCGTGACGTCCTCGATTAGGAGTTCCAACAGCGCGTAGCCGGGATTCGAGTACCGAAACTCACCAGGTTCGTCGGTCGGTCGAGCCGCCGGCCCGCCCGCGTTTCCGGACAGCGCCTCCCGGAGCGGCGGCGGCTCTTCGTCCAGTGAGACACTCTCGTATACGCCTGCTGGCAACCCAGCACTGTGGCTGAGTACTCGCCGCACGGTAACCTCCTCCCACGAATACTCGGCGTCCGGACGCTCCCAGCTCGTGAGGTGCTGGCCAATTGGATCGTCGAGTGCGATCTCATCCTGCTCGACGAGCTTCAACACCCCCCACGCAGTGACCGACTTCGTGAACGATTGCACCCGGAACGGCGTGTCCGCGGTCGTCGAGCGCTCCGCCGCGGGGTCAGCGGTACCGTAGGCATTGCTCCAGGTCAGCTTGCCGTCTTCGACCAGGGCGATTGACGCTCCCGGCACGTCGTATCGCTCGAGCAAGTCCGGAACGTACTCGTCGAGATGCGCCGGGAGCGATTCGTCGGATGAGACAGCTCTTGTGCTGGAGCCGAACTGACCGAAGAGTTCCCCGCCGGTTCCGATGAGGGGGGCCGCAAGCAGTTGTCGGCGAGTAGTAGTGTCGGTTTCCGAACGACCCGGTCGCATACTACTCCTTGTGTGGACTACCTGAAAAACGTCGACGCTTCGCTCGAACAAAATCGCGCCGCGTAGACAAATAGCTGGATTGTGATTGAGCGATGGGTGTCAGCTGTCTTGCAATAGCTCGAGAACTGCCTCGAGACTCTCGAGGTCCGCCATCGGCTCCGTCTCGAGATGGGACGTCGCGTTGTGCTCTCGGCGGAGAAACACGGTATCGAATCCCGCACGCTGGCCTGCGACAACGTCGCTTTCGCTGTCGCCGACGTACAGCGGGTTCGAACAGCCAAGATCTGTCGCTGCCGCCTCGAGATACGTGGGGTCGGGCTTTTTCTCTCGGAGACTGGCTCGGGTCGGTTCTCTGGCACGAATCGTTCCGAACTGTCCCCGCAACCCGTACTCTCGGAGGACGAAGTCGACGATTCTGGTCTGATTGTTGCTCACGATTCCGCGTGGGAGTTCGACGCGCTCGAGACACGCCACATCGTCGTACGGCGCTTTCCGCCCGGCGATGGTTTCCGTCCGGAGCGTCGTCTCGATTCGGTCCTCGCGACACTGCCAGAGCCGGTCTGGGGTGACGTCATACCGCTTTGCAACAGCACAGAGCTCATCCTCGGAGACTCGAATCGTGATCGTGTCGACGTCGTCGGGATCCGGATCCGAAACTCCCGCATCGGCGAACGCGCCGAGTGCGGCGTCTCGCAGCACGTGCTGTGAACAGAGCGTGACGATCACGCCGTCGTGATCGAGGAGGAGTCCGTCGTACTGCTGGCTGGTCATCGTCCATATATTGGGCGAGACACTACTGAGGCTGTCGGTTCCGTGCCTAGTGAAGACTTAATCCGTGACAAGTCGATGCAGATACCAGTATGCGACCAGCAGACGATGCGACACTCCGAGAGTTCGAGACGTGGTTGAGCCTGCTTACCGACGGCGAGCTGCCGGAGCGCCACAAGTGGAAGGCGTGGTTTTGCGTCGCCGAATACGAACAGCCGGATTTCGAGGCCGTATCGGCGATGCTCCGGGACAACAATGCGTCGGGAAGTTTCGTCTTCCTCGGCCGCGACGCCGAGGAACAGGCCGAGAGTATGGAGATGCTCGACGCTGACGGGCACGAAATCGCGTTTCACTCACACCGCCACCACACGTATTCCGAACTCACCTACGACGACGCCCACGACGCGATCACGACTGGGTTGGCAGCGATCGAGGATGCAACAGGACTCTCACCGGACGGCTTCTTTGCCCCGTTTTTGGACCTCAGCGACGGGACGGTCCAAGTGATCGAGGAGGTAGGCTTCGACTGGGTGCTCGGAAGGACCGACCACGAGCCCGATGGTATCGAGATCACGCCGCCGGTGATCCCATTCGATACGACGCTGCTGGAAGACCACAGCCCATCCGAGATGATGGGACAGTTGCGCGAGAAGGCCGACGCCGGTGAATCGCCGTTCCTCTTTCATCCACCAGTTATGGGATGAGCAGGCGCAAAACCTCGCCGTTCACGGCGGGGATACGCGCCGTCACTGGATGACACTCTCCACCGATAACTGCACGGCTGGATATTCCACGGTCGCAATCCAAATCTTTACAATACAGAGCAACATAACCTGTTATGGAGACGTTTCACGAATGCACGTCCACCGCACCTATCGAGCGAAAATCCGCAACCACTCCCAAGTGGAGCGGATGCTCGACCTGCACGCGTGGAGTGCATCGAAACTGTGGAACGTTGCAAACTACCACTCCCGCCAAGTGTGGGAGGATACGGGCAAGATTCCCGACGACTCGGACTTGAAGAGCGAGTTGAAAGGTCATGACAACTACAAAGGACTCCATTCTCAGTCCAGTCAGCGCGTTCTGGAGGAACTCGCTGAAGCCTTCAACTCGTGGTACGGCAAACGCAAGAGCGACAGTCGTGCGAATCCGCCCGGCTACCGCAAGAAAAACTACTACGACGACAACGGCAACCGCGTCCACGAAGAACACCCACGCAGTACGGTGACGTGGAAGCAGAAAGGCATTCGTCACGACTCGAAACACAACCGCGTCCGGCTCTCAAAAGGTGCGAACCACAAAGACCACCCGAGAGACTGGGACTACATCCTCGTCGAATACGAAACTCGTTCCGAGGTTACGGTTGAAAACCTGCAACAAGTCAGGGCCGTGTACGATACGGCGAAGGGTCGGTGGGAACTCCACCTCGTCTGCAAACACGAAGTTGACACACCCGACGCACCCGGCACCGAGACAGGAGGTATCGACCTCGGCATCTGTAACTTCGCCGCCGTAGCGTACAGTACCGAGGAAGCCGACCTGTACCCCGGAAACCGCTTGAAGCAAGACGGGTACTACTTCCCCAAGGAAATCGCCAAGTGCGACGACTCGGGCGGTTCTGAGGCCACTCGACTCCATCACAAGTGGTCGGAGCGCCGTACGCACTTCTTCCACAGCCTCGCCAAACACATCGTAGAGAGGTGTATCGAGCAAGGAGTGGGGCGAATCAACATCGGGAAGCTCAACGGCGTGCGTGAAGACGAGAACGGTGAGTCGAAGAACTGGGGTAAACACGGCAACCTCGACTTGCACGGGTGGGCGTTCGACCGCTTCACCTCGATTCTCGAATACAAGGCGAAAGTCGAGGGTATCGAGGTCGTAGAAGTTTCTGAGCGTGACACGAGCAAGACGTGTTGCATCTGCGGTAGAGAAGACGATAGCCAGCGCGTTGAACGTGGCTTGTACGTCTGTGAGGAGTGTGACGCGGCGTTCAACGCTGACGTGAACGGGGCGGAGAACATCCGTCTCAACATCAACGACGAAAGTAACTCCGAGTCTTCGTCCAGATTGGGCGGGGATAGGAGTACCGGCTGGTTGGCACAGCCCGGAGTCTACCTTCATGACTTGTCCCACGGATTCTTACCGAGGGAACAAGTGGTGGACTGCAAACCTTAATACCCCAACGCTTGGGAATCCTCTCCCTTCAGGGCGGGGAGGATGTCAACGAATTCGAGGATGGCATGGACGCCCTCGAGGAATGGATCCAAGCGGTCGAGCCTGTCACCGTCGCCGAGCAGATTGCATCGGGCGGGACGGGGATAGTACTCGACTGTGTTCGACCGGTGCGTATCAAGTAGGGAGCATTGACCCCTCGAGTAGGATCCACGGACTGACCGCTGTGTTGTCAAATAACAATCACGAGACAGAATATCCCAAAGACAGTGGTGGCGAAAATCAGAGGATATGAGTACGTAGCCCCTTTTTCCACTAGTAAATCATATAATGAATGCCTTGGCAGTTTTTAGACAGGAAGCGAAAGGATTGTGGGGCGACGGGAAAGGTGTCTCACTTGTTGCCGTCGCTGTTGCATGGGGGTTGCTCAACGGGACCCGTATGGTTTACCCGGTTATTATCCCATACCTACAAACTGCGTTTGACCTCAGTCTGACTGTCGCCGGCCTACTGGTCTCTGTTCTGTGGTTCTTTGCAGCGATCGGCCAACTGCCAGGGGGGATACTCGCCGACCGATTCGATGAGCGAACACTGATGACTGTGAGCACCGGTATCGTTGCAGTAGCACTCGGGCTTGTCATCACTGCCCCGTCACCACTGGTTCTGTTCACTGCAACAGCACTTTGGGGAGTCGGCCATTCGCTGTATCCAATCGCCCGAATCACGTTCCTCTCAAATCTGTACTCTGGTCGGCTTGGAAGCGCGCTTGGTGTGACGATGGCAACAGGCGATGTTGGCCAGACAGTACTGCCGCCGATTGCAACCGTCCTCGCTGCAGTGGTTGCGTGGCAGGTTGGACTCGGTTTCGTGGTCCCGCTTCTCGTTGTCGCTGGAATCGCGATCTTTGTGACGTCCTCGCCCCAGCGTTCGACGTCACAGTCAACAGATTCCCAATCACTGTGGGACACGCTTGGTGTCGTCACGGAACTTCGCAACCCATCTATGGGGTTCATGACTGGCATCCTGTTTCTGTATCTGTTCATCTGGCAGTCATTCACGACGTTCTACCCGACGTATCTTACAACTGTCAAAGGGATCGCGCCGTCAGTCGCAGGTGTCTTGTTTGGATTCTTTTTCGCCGTTGGTGTGGTTGTAAAGCCAGTGGCCGGGGCAGCGTATGATCGGATCGGGATGCGAAAATCGCTCGTCGGAATTCTGACGCCTGCCGTTGCAGGGTTTTTCCTCCTTCCGATCATTGACAGTCTCTGGTTTCTCGTCGTAGTAACTGCGCTGATAAGTACGATGCTCGGGACTGGTGCAGTCACACAGTCGTTTCTCGCCGATTCGTTCTCCGACGAAATGCAAGGGACAGGTCTCGGCGTTGTACGAACGATTACCGCAGCACTCGCTGCTGGCGGCCCGGTTCTCTTTGGCGTGATCGCTGACTACGGATACTTTGATCAGGGATATTTCGCCTTAGCCGTCATCATGGCCGTGGTTGTCGCCCTCACGCTTCGAATGCCGACTGCCCGACAGTCGTAGCTAGGAGGAAGCAACTGGGTGTGATTTCGGGGACGTGATTTTCTCGAGGTCGCCCTCCAATGACTGCATGCAACGGAGCGGTCAGCGACAGCACTTGGGTAAAGATGGTGGCGGTGAAACCATCATACGGGAAGAGGGTTTTTGTTCACACAGTACCGATCTACCAGTATGTCCGAACAGAACGTCCTCGGCGGGGAGCTTGCCACCTGTAGCACTGATCCGACAACTGGCTTCGAGCGCGATGGCTGCTGTGGAACGCATCCTGACGACCGGGGGAGACACGAACTCTGTGCGGTGATGACCGACGAGTTTCTGACGTTCAGCAAAGAACGGGGCAACGATCTCGTGACACCGCGCCCGACGTTACAGTTTCCCGGGCTTTCCCCGGGTGATCGCTGGTGTCTCTGTCTCGGACGGTGGATTGAGGCCCTCAAAGCAACGCGGGCCGAACGCCTCCCGGAGACGACCGTCCCGCCGGTCATTCTCGAAGCAACGAACGAATCAGTGTTGGATTCCGTAGACATGGAGACACTCGAGGCCCACGCTTACGACTCGTAGGCGGCCATTGAGGAGCGAAGCTAACCAGTTGCATACAGCGTCACGAACTCACCTCATCCTGTCCAGTGGAGCCACCGGTCGCACGGTCTTCGATTCTGACGCAGTAGCCGGCGACGACACACCACGCGACTTCGTATTGGTCGGGAAATCGTGTAGCGACGTGATAGCAGGCAGGGTCGTCACCCCCTGAGCACCCATATGTTGTGGTCAAGTGCCGATTGCAGAGGATACGTTCACCTCTAGTGATAGAGTTATGACCCTTTCGCGCGTATCGTACGGTGCAATGATTGACCTTACCGACCGTGTGGCGATCGTCACTGGTGCAGGCGGCGGAATCGGCGAGCAGACTGCGCTGTTGCTGGCAGACCAAGGTGCGGACGTCGTCGTGACGGACGTCATCCCGGAGCGTGAAGACGTCGGCGACGCGGTCGAGGAGCGCGGAGCGAACGCACTCGTACGCGAGCTTGACGTCACCGACCGCGAGGCGGCGGAATCAGTCGTCGACGACACACTCGAGGAGTTCGGTCGTGTCGACATTCTCGTGAACAACGCGGGAATCTTCCCAACGGCGACACTCGATGAGATGACTGCTGAGGAGTGGCAGCAGGTGATCGACATCAATCTGACGGGCGTGTTCAACTGTACGAAGGCAGTCCTTCCGGCGATGCGTGAAGCGGGCTATGGGCGGATCGTCAACGTCTCATCAGCGTCGGGCGGCCATATCGGCTGGTCTGGTGACCTCTCACACTACGCGGCGAGCAAGGGTGGAGTCGTTGGCTTTACCCGGAGTGCCGCGATCGACCTCGGCCCTGACGGGATCACGATGAACGCCATCGTTCCCGGAATGGTCGACACCGGCGCTGCCGAACGGGTTGCCGACGAGGACGCGATTGAGGCCGCTGTGAACGCCACACCTGTCGGCCGCCAGGGCGATCCTGAAGAGTTAGCGAGCGCCATCGTCTATCTGGCTTCCGAACCGGCAGCGTTCATCACCGGTGCGTCGCTGGTCGTCGACGGCGGCATCACACTCGTCTGAAGCGGTCGCTTTCGCTCAGGGCGACCACTCACCGAAGCGATGACTTGCCCTCGAGTCACCCCACTGTCTTGTTGTATCCCAGCCGCGGTCGGGATTCCTGCGTTAACGAGACGCGTTGCGTCTCGTTCGCACCCCAGAACGCTCTGCGTGCTGGGGACGTCTTCAGGGGCGAGAGGATGTCAAGAGTAGAAGACGACGGGACGTCGATCGCCACCGTGCTCATCTGAACGGTGTGCTGAAAGATCGTCAAGATCGTCCTCACCGAGGAGTTGATTGAGAACATCGATCGCTGATGCCCTCAGAAGTGGCTTGTTATCGTTGCCGCAGTTTTCATCGAACGTACAGGCAGGACAGCCATTGGGTCGCCCACAGCTACAGTCTCTGAGTTGATCTCGAGCGCGTTCGGCGAGCGCCTCGAAATTGTCGTAGATGGCGCGTGCAAAGCCAAGACCACCGTCAACCCCGTCGTAAATGAACCAGCCCGAGGAGGGACGGCCGGACAGTTCGCTGGTTCGTTGTTCGAGGGCGTGTGTTGCAGCTTCGAACGAGTCCCTGATCGAATCGGCGATGTCGTCATACTCAGGGTGGGTATAGTGAGTGTCCATGACGAGTGTGGCGAGACCGCCGAGGTCGTTCTTGTCGACACGAAGCTCGAGCGGCGCAGTCTGAATCGTGGCGTGTTCTGCAGCGTGCAGTCCGGCGACGTATCCGAGATGTGCCACCCCTGCCTGATCCGAATCAACGCCGGTTTCGACGCCGTAGTCCTGGTACTTCCGTATCAGTGGTTTCTCGACGGCTTCGGGGACCTCAACCCAGCAGAGCTGTGTTTCCATGAGGATCGGTGGGTTTTCGGTCGGGATCAGCTGTTGTTTCGGCTCGCTGTTACCGATGTACATCTGATCGTAGGCGTGGTGATGCACTAACACCGTTCCACGGCCGAAGTGGAGCGTAAAGCCGTTGATCTCACGAGACTGCTCGGAGTCGGCATCGAGTACGTTGACCTTGTTACGAGAACGGGTGTAGTACTCACATTCGACCGGCTCGAGTTCGATAATCGGTTGGGGACGGTCCTCATCGACAGTGACGACCTCATACTGCTGGCCGTTCTGGAGCCTGACAGCCCCTTCGTGGTAATCCCGGTAGGCCCGGTTCTGATCGACTGGCTCGAGATCGAGGTCGTCGGGGAGGCCCCAGCGTTCGCGGTCGACGTCATCGGCAAGCTGCAGCCGGTACTCCGTGGTGTTGGTGCCATAGAGATTGACGCGAGTCTGTGGGCGGCTGGGACCGCTGTAGTGGACGGCTGCGTCGAGAGAGCCATCGACGAAACCAGCCTCACGCCACATGCTGACGGCAGACCGAAGCCGGTCTTCGTCGGCGAACGTCCCGATATCGGACTCGTCGAGTGCGATTTCGTCACAGGCACAGCAGACGTGCGTCGCGAAGACGGCATTGTTCGAGGTGTCGACGACGGCGTCTTCGACGTCGGTCTCGAGTAAGTACTCGGGGTGGGTGAGGATGTACTGATCGAGGGTCCGATGATCACCGACCAGGACCGCAAGGCTCCGGCTTGCCTCACGACCGGCGCGACCGATCCGCTGCCAGAAGGACTGCCGTTGTCCGGGATAGCCCATCAAGACGGTCGCATCGAGAGTCCCGATGTCGATTCCGAGTTCCAGCGCCGACGTCGTTGCGAGGCCTGTGAGGGCGCCGGTTTTGAACTGGTGTTCACGGGAGTGGCGGGTGCGGCGACCGAGCCCCGCGTTGTACGCTTCTCGACCGACAGCGGGTAATCGGTCGTATGCTCGAGGATTGTTTCGTCGGTGGTCCTCAGCACGTTGGATACTGAGTTCGGTGAGTTTTCGGCTCGGACAGAACAGCAACGTGCGAACATCGTGTGCGGTGAGATGATTGAATACTTTCGGCGCGTCGACGCTGGCCGGCACTCGTTCCGCGACGAACTCGTCCTCGGAGTCCGCTTCGGAGTCGTCCTCGAGTTCGGAACTGAACGGACCCTCATCGGGTGTCGTGTCACGCGTTTTGTCTCGCGGTGGTGGATTCCACAGGACGATATCGCGTGGCCCGTGTGGTGAGCCGTCGTCGTCGACGACGGTCACGGGAGCGTTGATGAGTTCCGCAGAGTGATCCTGTGGGTTTCCGATCGTCGCAGAGGTGAGGACGTACTGTGGGTCACCACCCCAGTAGTCGGCGACGCGTTGCATTCGGCGGAGAATCCACGCGACGTTCATCCCCTCGATCCCCGTATAGGTGTGTGATTCGTCGATCGCGACGAGGTCGAGGGCGCTGTAGAACCGACTCCACTTGTCGTGGTGCTCGAGGTAGACGTTGAGGCCCGCGAAGTTTGTGAGGATGACGTCTGCCTGCTCGCGGATCGCGCGGCGATCACCCGTCGTATCGCCGTCGTAGGTCCGGACTCGGATGTCGAGGCCGAGCTGGTCGTACAGCACCTCGAGTGACTCCTGTTGGTCATTCGTCAGCGCCTTCATCGGATACACACACAGCGCGGTGGAGGCGTCGTTCTGTTCAGACACACGGGTGCCATCCGCGTTGAGAACGCCAGCCTCGAGGAGATTTCGAGCGATCTGCAACCCGTAAATGTGAGTTTTTCCGCTCGACGTGGATGTCGCCACCGTGACGTTGTCGCCGGCGTCGAGGGCCTCGAGGGCGTCGGCCTGGTGACGAAACAGTTCGTACGGATAGGAGTCGGCGAGTGCTGGTTGTAACACGTCGTCCGTCGAGACTGTGTCGGCTGGTTTTGCAGGGAGTTCAATGGTGTCGACGTATGTGGAGTCTGGTGTGAGACTCGAACGGGGAAAGCTATCGACGAGAGCCGTCCCTGAAACGTCGATGCGAGTGTTCCTGTCGGTTTCGGTGTTGTGTTCGCTCATTTTCAAAAGTCAGTGAGCCCTGCCTGGCGTCCATCTGCGCCGCCAGCGCCGCTGTCAGTCATGTCGCGCCGTGTTGCATCGGTGATCGCTTCGTAGACGTGCCAGAGCGCCCGGCAGTCATCTTCACAGTACGTCTCATGTCGGTCCCAGTCGAGTGCTCGCTCGGGATCGTCTGGGTTCCGCATGAACGACTGGTATGCAACAGCGGTCTGTGCACCCGTCAAGCCGGTTCCAGCAGACTCGTAACCGAGAGCACGGGCCACGTGATCGAGCTTGTTCGTTCGGCCAGGGAGCAACACGTTACCGTCACGAACGGCCCACTTGTACAGATCGTAGGTCCAGACGTCGTCCCAGGCGTCGACGTACGCCGGACAGTACCGATTGAGGAACTGAGTGATGTAGCGGTAGTCGAACCCGTGGCCGTTCCACGTCAGCACCGTCCGGTCACCGTGAGTGGCAAGAAACCAGGTCATAAACGCCTCAAGCACTGGCTTCGGATTCGTTGGATGTTGTTTCTCGATGAACGCTTGGTGACTGTCAGTCGCCGGATCGTAGACGCCGAACTGCCAGATGATTGACGGAGAGAGCCCGTCGGTTTCGATATCGAGACAGATCGGCGGCCGATCGTCACGCGTTTTGACCGGCGTTTTGTTCGTCAAGACGAGCGGCTCTCCCGACTCGATGACATCCGCATGGGCATGCATCTTCTCAGCAGTCGTCCGTCCGATACCTGAGAGGCCGGTGAGATCGGTGACCGAAACGTTTCGGACGTCGTCGATCGTTTCACACCCACGTCGATGCAACTGTTGGGCAGTTGCTTGGCCAACCCCGTGCAGTGCTGTGAGCCCGAACCGGTCGGCGTCGACAGCTTCTGCGGCGACGCTCCCGTGTGTCGTGCACGTGTACTGTGCGAACTTCGATCCGCCTCGAGTCGTTGCGCCGAGTCCGGCGATCGGGACGCGCACAGACGAGCAGTTGTGCGTCAGTGTCCACTCGTGGTAGTACTCAGCTGGCTGGCCGCCCGCAAGAACGGTAACTGGCTCGGAGAGGGCCGCACTGATCGCTGCGAGCTGTTTGGCGTTCGGAAGGGTCGTCGAGAGTGTCGTCGGATTCCAGTCGATGGTGAGTTGCGGGACGAACAGAAACGTCGCGGCGTTGTCGCCTGTCTGGCGCTCACCCGTTGTAAGTTGCGTTTCGAGACGGGAGAGGACGTCACGACTCTGAACGGCGAGGAGATCGATCGTCTCCGCTGATGAGGCTGTGTCGGACACTTCGTGCACCCCTGTCTCGAGAGCGTACCGATAGTGCTCGATGGGTCCTCCACCGTGGCCGAGTTGTGGGTGAATGACAGGCCGGTTCGGAGCACTATCACGAGCGAGTGCGTACGCGTTGCCAGTTCGGGTTCCAGGGATCGTGACACAGTCCGGGGAAAAATACTGGACAGCATCCTGGACTGTGGCTCGTGAAACGCGCTCGAGCGTTGATGCGGGAAGCGAGAGCACCGCCACCGACTCATCAACCGCCATACGGAACGTAGTTCGAACTGTCGCTGTATAAGTGTACCTTCAGCCCTCGAGAGCACGACCCGAGGCACGCTGCCACCTCAGCCCGCAGACACCACTATTATTATCGACAGCTTCCCGCGAGTTCGGGCGCGGGAATCAACCGAACAGCGAGCACGCTACCCGAACGTCTGTTCGGCTGTCTCCCCGTCCACAATCGCGAGCTCGTACTCGACAACGTCGTCCTCGAGACTCATGATCTCGAACGGAATTTCCTCCTCGTCGTCCATGTCGCCGATGCGCGTCGAGCCTTCGTCGACGCGCTCGCCGTCGGCGTCGTAGAACGCGACAGCGACTTCGACAGACATGAGTTCCTCTCCAGAATCGTTGACGACGATGCCGACAACTGTCACCGAGTACTCGTCTTGGACGAGGTCGTCGTCGGTGATGCGAAGGCCTTGGACCGGTGGTTCGCTGTCCACGCCGAACGGATCAGCCTCGTCCTCGGTCGCGTCTTCGTCCTCACTGTCCGTCTCGCCCTCATCGTCGGTCTCCGTCTCGTTTCCGCTCCCGTCGTCATCGGTCGTTTCGCTTTCGGTCTCGTCATCATCGGTCTCGCCGGCGGACTCTCCGTCGTCTGAGCCCTCTTCGCTGGCACAGCCAGCGATGATCGTCGGCAATGCAACACCCGTTCCGAGTAACACCTGACGTCTACGCATGACGCGAGCGACTCCGTCAGGGCGGATAGTCATACGCTGCTTAGGTCAGTGTACGATACCAATATGTGCGCCGTGTGACGACTCTCCGATCGTCGCACTCTCGCTGCGGTGACGGCCTTCACTACGAAGCAGAAGGCGGCCATCCGGCGATGGACTCGAGAAAGAGCACTGCTCCGCTGAGTCGCGCGTTCCACGCAGACTCGCCCGTTGAGACACGGAACTGTGACAGCCCGTACGGTGGGTCTACTGCTGGCGGTAACTGCGTACGGGTCGCCTGCTGTCCCAGACCTTCACGTCTCCATGAACATGGACCTCCTGTTTCGCTGGCGTCAAACTACGGCTCGTAGTGTTCGCGATGGACGACTTCCGACTCGTTTTCCGCCTCGTTGATTGCGGTCACGACTATCTGGTCGCCATCAGTATCGTAGGCGATGTAGAGAGTCATATCCTCCCACGTGGCGGTGAATTCGTCATCATCACGGTCGAATGCTCCCGTGCTCGCACCTTCGATAGTGGACTCGACCTCGATCCGATTTGCATCAACGCCTCGCTCATCGGTGAGCACGACAGCGGCCTGTGGAACGTCGCTTGTCGGACTGTCGTACTCCCAATCGATCTCGACGACTACGTCGTCGTTTTCGTCCTCGATCGGCTCCTCGAACACCGCTTCAGGATCGTCTGGGGTGTCGTCGATTGGTGCTGAAAACAGATACCGCCACTCACCATCCTCAGTCGCGAGCATCCAAACCGTATCGTCCTCGGTTGGATCGTCGACAGTAACCTCGACCGTGGCCATGTCCTCACCCTCAAGCGTCTCAGCGAGTTCGTCCTCTTCGAACCAGAACGCTGCACCTTCTAGCTCGAACACATCCGCGACCGTGGCGTCGTCATCGATTACCTCAGCATCGAGCCCCTCGAGATCCTCCTCGTCGCCGCCGCCACGGAACTCCCAGCCATCCTCGACCCATGCCGCAGGATCCAGTGGATTGTGTGAGTGAGAGAGTTCGCTCATCCGATCGAGGTCTTCTTCCGCAGCTGCCTCCAAGAACGCATAGACCACGGTCAGCGGACCCTCGTCCGAGTCGGTCTCTTCTTCCTCCGATCCGTCGCCATCACCGCTACTCTCGGACTCGGTGTCACTCTCACCGTTCGGGTCGCTCGAGTCAGTATCAAGACAGCCCGCAAGTGAGACGGCAGTGACGAGCCCGGCTTGCAGTGCACACCGACGAGAGACTGTGGTGGTCTCGGTGGTACGGTTACCATCGCTGGACTGGAGGGAATCGTCTGTATCGAAGACCATACGTTGACTACGAAAGTTAGATATTTGAGATTTTTGGCTCTGGAAAACCGCCATACTACGTGGGTTCTGGCGTAGTGTTGTCTCTGCGAGACCGCCCACTCGGTTCGTCAACGCTGGGTCCCTCGAGATTATAGTCAAGAGCGTTCCAGCGTGCCGCCTCGAAAGACGTTGTCACCTTCGACGAACAGGCTGCTCGAATTGTTCGACTCCGGGTCACGGGCCACTGAAACGACGTCGAGAGTTGTCGATCAACCGGCACAGACATGCTCGAGCAGACCGCCAACGTTCCCTCCTGTTGTTATATTACCAAATATAAGGAGTATATCGACACTGCTAGAGACTAGCACTCCATGAACGGTCCAGGGATGCTTGTTCCGACCGTATTCGTTCACCATACGGCGACATACACTATACAATACCGCGGAAAATCTTTTCAATGATGGCTATTTCTAAAGGTCTGTGTTGAATATGAGCACGATCTCAAAACAGGGACCTGCTATGCGAGAGAGACGCGTCGAAACAACAGATTTCGACGTTTGCACCGGGAGAGCGAGTCACAGAGCGACGGCGCAGACGGTAGTCGACTCAAGTTCGTCAACTGGACGTGGGAAAACGGTGATCGAATGTCCGGAACTGTAATCATCGGTGGCGTAGCCATTTTCCTGACGGTGTGTATCACCATCGGGCTCTACATGGCCCGCAACGTCGACGGAAGCAGCGAGAACTACATTCTCGCCGGCCGTGGACTCGTGTTGCCGATCGTCGCGGCGACCCTGATGGCACAGTCGCTAGACGCAAACGCCACGCTTGGAAACACGGACCTTGCAGCTGATTTCGGCTTCTGGGCCGGAGCTGCACTCCCCGTCGGACTAGCGGCCTGTCTGATCATCTGTGGCCTGTTCTTTGCGAAGCCGCTCAATCGGATGAACCTGATGACGCTACCGGATTTCTTTCGCCGCCGCTACGGCCGTTCGGTCGAGGTCTTCGCCTCGGTAGTGACGTGTCTCAGCTTCACGATCCTGTTGGCGGGAAACCTCGTCGCGGGCGGCTTTCTCTTCGAGACGTTCCTCGGAACGTCCTACATCACTGGAATCGTGATTCTCGGATTGATTATCCTGCTGTACACGCTCACTGGTGGGCTGTTCGCCGTCGCGTACACGGACATCATCCAAGCGAGTGTCGCCCTTGTGGGCTCGCTGGCGCTTCTTGGATGGATCGGGATCAACTACGGTCTCGTCATCCCCGACGGCACCGGACCGACGGCGACGGCCCAACTCACCGATCCTGACTCGGGAGCGATCATTAACTGGGCCCAGATCACCGCCCTTGCTTTTGGAAACCTCGTCGCACTCGATTTCAATGAACGGGTGTTATCGGCAGAGTCACCCGAAACGGCCCAGAAAGCGTGTTTCGGCGCTGCAATCGGGACCTTGCTGATCGGCCTCCCGTTCTCGCTGGTTGCGCTCTCGGCACCCGAAATCCTCGCCCAGGCTGGCGTCGACGCCAACGGTGCCCCCGTCCTCTATGCGCTCATGCAGGACGTCGTTCCCCCTAGTCTCGCGGTGCTCGTCCTCGCCGGCGTGATCGGTGCCTCGCTGTCGACCGGTGATGGTGCCGTGCTTGCGACCTCGTCAGTGATCGCCCGCAACATCGCAGGCATCCGCGTCGAAGAAACGGCGTACGACACCACGCAGATGGACAAACTGCTCCTCTTTACCCGCGTCATCGCCGTTCCCGTAGCCGTGATTGGTGCGTTCTTTGCGATTCGGCTCCCCGAAACCGGACTGTTGCTCGTGCTCGCATTCGACATCAGTCTCGCCGGCGTCGTCGTCCCCTACGTGCTCGGGATGTACTGGTCGAAAGCGAACACGCCCGCTGCCCTCACGGCGATCGTCGCCGGTGCTGTGAGTCGAGTTAGCCTGTTCGTGCTGATGCCAGAAACCTACGGCCTCGAGAACACACTGTTGTACGTGCCAAACGATGTGTTCACCGTGGCGTTCGACGGCTACCCGACGTTTATCTGTCTGGGACTCTCGCTGGGCGTGTTCGTCATCGTCGCACAGATCACTGACGAAACCGATACGCCAGCACCAAGCCCGACCGCGTACAACGCGGCCGGCAGCAGTGACGACGACTGATCGACCCCGCCATTTATATCAGTTATTCGTTGTATTGTAGGGACATGGCAGCGGTTGCTGGTACCAAATGGCGTGCACTTGTTCTCATCGGCGTCGCCGAACTGTTCGCGATGACGCTGTGGTTCAGCGGGACCGCTGTCGGTCCTGAGTTGGCCGAGCTGTGGTCGCTGACGGCCGCCGAGACGGCGTGGTTGACCAACGCCGTCCAGCTTGGGTTCGTCGTCGGAGCGTTGCTATCAGCATCGCTGACGATCGCCGACGTCGTTCGACCGCGGTATCTCTTTGCCGGCTGTGCGTTCGCCGGTGCGGCGTCGACAGCACTGATCGCCGGCGTCGTAGACAGCGGGTTCCAAGCCATTGTCCTGCGCTTTCTCACCGGTGTTGCACTTGCCGGCGTCTACCCGACCGGGATGAAAATGATGGCTTCGTGGTTCGTCAAAGGCCGTGGGCTCGCGATCGGCGTCCTCGTCGGCGCGCTTACCGTCGGCTCTGCCTCGCCACACCTGCTGCGGGCCGTCGGCGGGATCGGCCAGCCACGCCTCGTTCTGTATGGGACGGCCGCCATCGCAGCCGTCGGTGGCCTCCTCGCATTAGCCTACGAGGACGGCCCACACCAGCCTGAGACAGCCCCGTTCGATCCGAGCGCGATCCGCCGGATCGTCTCCGATCGCGGCGTCGTCCTCGCCAACACCGGCTACTTCGGCCACATGTGGGAACTGTACGCGGTCTGGACGTGGATTCCGGTCTTTCTCCTCGCCAGCCTCGAGGCCAGTGGGACGCCGACTCCCGAGCGATGGGCGGCGCTGCTTGCGTTTGGCACGATCGCGATCGGTGGCGTCGGTGCGTGGCTCGCCGGCTCGGCCGCGGACCGAGTTGGCCGATCGATAATCACGAGCGCGTCGATGATCGTCTCCGGGGCCGCGTGTCTGCTTGCAGGCGTGGTCTACGGCTCATCGCTGGCGATCATTACCCCATTTGTGCTTATTTGGGGCTTTTTCATCGTCGCGGACTCCGCACAGTTTTCCACAGCGGTCTCGGAACTCGCAGACGACAGCTACGTCGGCTCCGCGCTGACGCTCCAGACGGCCATCGGCTTTCTCATCACCATCGGGTCGATCCAGCTCATCCCCATCGTCCAGCGGGCCGTGGGCTGGCAGTGGGCGTTCGTTCCCCTCGCGATCGGGCCGCTGATCGGGACGATCGCGATGCTCTGGCTGCGCTCCCTGCCGGAATCGGCGCAGTTAGCCGGCGGTCGTGGATAGCGTACCGTCTGTCGAGACGACGTCGATCACGGGCCATCAAGCGAGCGTGTGACAAAAAACCGCGTGGCGAAAAACAGCAGTGCGTGTCTCGTTCGTCAGTCGTCTGCCGGGGCCTCGAGGTCGCCTTTCGGTCCGAGTGGTTCCTTGGGTTTGATCGGTGAGCCTTCGGTGCGGCCCTGTTTGGCGAGTGCCATACTGCCCATCACCTCGAGGATGAGGCGGTTGGCGAAGCCGGAGGTGATCCCGCCGTTGTAGGAGTTGGTGTCGCTGGCGTCGTACTGGGGGGCGACTTCGACGACGTCGAACCCGAAGTGGTCGGGGTCGAGCTGTTTGACGGCGTCACGAACCATGGCGATCGCCTCACGAGGAATGAGGCCACCAGGTTCGGGTTCGCCGGTGCCGGGACAGTAGGCCGGCTCCATGACGTCGACGTCGAAGGAGATCCAGACGGCGTCGGTGCCGTCAGTTGCGCGCTGGACCGCGTCAGTGACGATGTCGTGGAGGTCAAACTGGGCGACTTCCATCGCCGTGTACCACTTCATGCCGGCCTCACGCATCTCCTCGTAGGTGTCCGGGCCGGGCCAGAAGCCACGCGGGCCGATGAGGGTGTAGTTCTCGCCGGCCATCAGATCACTGTCGTAGAGGCGTTTGACCCATGCACCGTGGTCGAACTCGAAGCC
This sequence comes from Natronorubrum sp. A-ect3, assembly GCF_041821125.1. Taxonomy (NCBI): domain Archaea; kingdom Methanobacteriati; phylum Methanobacteriota; class Halobacteria; order Halobacteriales; family Natrialbaceae; genus Natronorubrum; species Natronorubrum sp. A-ect3. Next base: position 68,121 of record NZ_JBGUBB010000006.1, read on the forward strand.
ACAGAGGCCGTCATCGCCGGTGTCGGCGTGACAGTCGAAGTGGATGAGTCCGATGTCGTCGTAGTCGTTGGCCTCCGCCCAGCCTTTGATGTCGGGGTAGGAGATCGAGTGGTCGCCACCGATGACGATCGGGGTCGCGTCCTGATCAGCGATCTCGTACACCGCGTCTTCGATGTTGTCCTGACTCTCCTTCGTGTCGCCGGGTGAGATCGTCGCATCGCCAGTGTCGGCGACTTTGAAACTGTCGAACGGGTCGATCCCCGTCTCGATGTTGAAGTGCTGGTACGGCGGCGAGGGAACTGTCGACGCTGCACGGACCGCACGCGGTCCGTAGCGCGTTCCGGGGCGGATCGTCGTCGCCGTGTCAAGCGGTGCACCGAGGATCGCGATGTCGACGTCGTCCTCGCCGACCGCATCGCGGTCGATCTGGGGCAGCTTCAGGAAAGACGGAATCCCCGCAAAGATCGGTTCGTTCGCTTCGTCGTACGCGTCGCCGTACATGTCGCGTCCAGATTTGTCGTTTGTCATAGTTATGATCGTTCGAGTCAGTCTCCAGAACAGTGGTCAAACGTGTTCTGAATCAGCTGAACATGTGGAAATTCGGAACCAAATGTAAAAGCGTTCCTTCGAATGTGTACTACGGTCTCCTGATTCCAAGAGCGGGGACAAACCATCGGAGTGGGCATGAACTCCTAATACGCCCTAATACTGTCATCTCTGCGAGGTCTCGAGTCGATCGCCCACACTCGAGTCACGGAGCGGGCAGTGCTCGAGAGCCAAAGCCGTCTCTCGGACGAACTGTCGTCGCCGTCCTCGCGACAGGCCACGATGGGACGACCCACTTCGGAAATCCGTCACCCAGCGATGAAACGTGCTCTCGAGGCAGGGATCAACCGAACCCGTTCACAGTCGCACAAAACCAGCTACGGTTCGTCGGTCGCCGCGTCCGTATCGACGACCGATCGGGAGCGAAACGCGAAGTGATCGGCGACGTCCAGACTGTCCGTCGCGTGCTCGCCGCTCGAGCGCAACGCGGTGAGGCTTCGCTGGAGGACGAGCAGCGGCTCGGGACGTGTTTGCTCGAGATGGGTCTGTGCGCCATCGACGGCCGTCGAGAGCGTGTTCAGTGCCCCGCGTGCTCGACTGATCTCCTCGTGGTCGGGTTCGGTGACGGCCGCCCGGGTCGCATCGGCCGTCGTTGCGAGTGCGTCAGCGACGGCCCGGAACTGTGCCGTCGTGTCGTCGTCGAGCGGTGTGGGATCGTCGCTCTCGGCGACCAGCGTCGCGATTCGGCGTGCTCGTTCGGTCATCAACACGACGTCCTGTGCAACTGAGCGGTAGCCGATCAGCGGGAAGCCGGTCTCGAGGCCGACGGATTGGTTCAGCCGCGGGTTTCGGTACGTCGTCAACACCAGCCGCAAGAAGAGATAAAACAGCTTCTCGACCTGACGCTCGTGGTGGATCGTTCGCCGGGCCAACTCGTCGTCACCGGTACAGAGCGCATCGACGGCGTGCTCTCGCATTGTCGCTTCGGTGCGCCAGAGCCGGGAGAGCAGCGTTGGCAGTTCGAAATCGTCGGGCGCGACGGAGCAGCGAACGTCGACGCGCTCGAGGCGTTGCTCGACGATCCCAAGCCCCATCAACTGGCGTTCGACGTCGGCGACGGCCTCGAGCGCCGCCGGTGAGAGGGTGGTGTCGCTTTCGACGCGGATGAGCTGTCGACCGAGGACGTACTGGGCGAGGATCGCTCGCTCGAGGGCGTCGGGCGCTAAGGCATCGGCATCGATCACCGCCGACTCGTCTGCAGTAGCGGACGACTCGGGAATAAGCAGGAGCGAGCCGCCGTTTTCGTCGCGCTGGATGAGCAACTCGTCGCCTTTCCGTGCGTCGTGGTCGCGGGCCCACTCTGCCGGAAGGGTGACCGCCAGCGTCGAGGAGCCCAGTTGCTGAATCTTCCGTTTCATTCGGATGTCGTCGGCGACCACCGTCGATCACCGCGACCGTACCGACTGATTCACTCGTGCGATCCTGACTGTCCGAGCCATACGTCACCCCCTCGAGGACCGGCCATTTACGTCCACTGATTGCCACAACCAACTTATTTCACACCATATCTGGCGAAATGTACAATCCTAATACGACCTTCACGTGATGATGTTTCAGGAGAGGTATTCCTACCCGTTCGTAGTTTAGAATCACAGCACCGTGGGCAAATATTGTTGTTCATGCTCGAGTTTACATGATATGTGCATCTAACTCGCCATATAATGAAACAACACAGTAGTGAGTCAGTACTGCTCGAGCCGGGTGTCATCGACACATGAGCGAGTTCGTTCCGGGCGAGTTACGCCCGGCCGAGGACCCGGTACGGATCAACGAGGGTCGAGAGACGGCGACGGTACCCGTCGAAAACACCGGCGACCGCCCCGTCCAGGTCGGCTCGCACTTTCACTTCTTCGAGGTCAATCCCGGCCTCACGTTCGACCGGGAGACGGCCTACGGGATGCGCCTCGACGTCCCCGCCGGAACGGCGATGCGGTTCGAACCCGGCTGTGAGCGCGACGTCGACCTCGTCGCCATCGGTGGCAATCGGATCGTCCACGGGATGGGCGGGCTGGTTGGCGGCGACCTCGACGACGACGAAGTCCGGGCTCGAGCCATAGAGCGCGCTCGAGCGCGAGGCTACATGGAGGCCGAGCAGTGAGCCGCGACCTGCCTCGCGAGGAGTATACGGACCTGTTCGGGCCGACCGAGGGCGACCGCCTTCGACTTGGTGATACGAACCTGTTCGCGAAAATCGAGACCGACTACGGCGTTCCCGGCGAGGAGGCCGTCTTCGGCGGCGGGAAGACGATGCGCGACGGCATGGGGATGCAGTCGGGGACGACACAGGCCGAGGGTGCGCTCGACTGGGCGTTTACGAACGTCGTCGTCATCGATCCCGTCCTCGGGATCTGCAAGGGCGATATCGGCGTCCGTGACGGCGAGATCGTCGGCGTTGGCAAAGCCGGCAACCCTGACACGATGGACGGCGTCGATATGGTGATCGGTCCGAGCACCGACACGATCCCCGCCGACGGACTGATCGCGACCCCCGGTGCGCTCGATATACACGTCCATTTCAACAGCCCGCAACTCGTCGACCACGCGCTCGCCTCGGGCGTCACGACGATGTTCGGCGGCGGCTTTGGCGGCGGTGCGACGACCTGCACGCCCGGTCCCGAGAACATCAAGCGGTTCCTGCAGGCTGCAGAAGAGTGGCCCGTCAACGTCGGGTTCTACGGCAAGGGCAACAGCAGCCAGCCCAACGCGCTCTACGAGCAGGTCGAGGCTGGGGCCTGCGGGCTCAAACTTCACGAAGACTGGGGATCGACGCCCGCGGCGATCGACACCTGCCTCGAGGTCGCCGACGAGGTGGATGTCCAAGTCTGCATTCACACCGACACCCTGAACGAATCTGGCTTCGTCGAAGAGACGTTCGATGCCATCGACGGCCGTGCGATCCACACCTTCCACATCGAGGGCGCAGGCGGAGGCCACGCACCTGACGTCCTCGAGTTGATCGGCCACGAGCACATGCTGCCGTCGTCGACGAACCCCTCGATGCCCTACACCGAGAACACGTTCGACGAGCATCTGGATATGGTGATGGTGTGTCACCATCTCAACCCCGACGTCCCCGAGGACGTCGCCTTCGCCGAATCCCGCATTCGCGCGGAGACGATCGGCGCGGAGGACGTCCTCCACGACACGGGCGCGATCTCGATGATGACCACCGACTCCCAAGCGATGGGCCGAATGGCCGAACTGATCTGTCGGACGTGGCAGACAGCACACAAGATGAAAGCCCAGCGTGGGCCGCTCGAGGCCGACGCGGGAACCGAGGCCGACAACGCCCGAATCAAACGCTACGTCGCCAAGTACACGATCAACCCTGCGATCACGGCAGGGATCGACGACTACGTCGGCTCGCTCGAGCCGGGCAAGCTGGCTGATATCGCACTCTGGAAGCCCGGCTTCTTCGGCATCAAGCCGAAGGCAGTGATCAAGGGCGGCTTCCCGGTCTGGTCCCAGATGGGCGAGGCCAACGGTTCGCTGATGACCTGCGAGCCGGTGATCGGCCGCGAACGCGCCGGCGCACAGGGCCGGGCGAAACACGCCCTTTCGGTCTCGTTTGTCAGCGAGGCCGCCTCCGAGAACGACGTTGGCGACGCCTACGATCTCAAAACACCCGTCCGGCCGGTCCGCGACACGCGGTCGGTCCGGAAATCAGATATGCTCTACAACGACCACTGCCCGGATGATATCGACATCGACGCCCAGACGTTCGAGGTCGAGGTGGACGGCGAACACGTCACCTGCGACCCCGCCGATGAAATCCCGCTCGCACAGCGATACCTGCTCTGAACCGATGGTCTACTCAACGAACCCAACCCCCACGACGATTGTTGTATCAACGAAACGAACGACACACTCGAGTCGGCCGACTCATCCACCCATGGCGACAACGGGGGTGAACCAATGAACCTCTCGCCGAAAGAACTGGAGCGACTGACGGTCTTCATGGCCGCCGAACTCGCCCGCCGTCGGAAAGACCGTGGCGTAAAACTCAACCATCCTGAGACGGTGGCGTATATTTCCGACTGGGCCTGTGAGGCCGCCCGCGAGGGGAAGTCGGTCGCCCAAATTCGGACTGAAGCGACTCAGCTGCTCACTCGCGAGGACGTCATGGACGGCGTCCCTGCACTGGTCGACATCATTCAGGTCGAACCCGTCTTCCCCGACGGCACCAAGCTGGTGACGGTCCACGACCCAATCCGCGCCGACAGTCGCGACCAACTCGAGACGGTCGATCCGGCTCCGGGTGCCGACCTCGAGCGATCGGAGGGCGAATAGATGGGGTACAGAGATGTTGCGAAAGTCGGCCTCGGTGGCCCCGTCGGTTCCGGCAAAACGGCGCTGGTCAAACACCTCGTGCCCAAACTCGTCGATGACGGCTACGAGGTCGGCGTCATCGCCAACGACATCATGACGCAGGAGGACGCCGATGTCTTTCGGGAGTCGTTTGCCGACCTGCTGCCTGCCGATCTCGTCGAGGGAGTCGAAACGGGTGCCTGTCCACACACGGGCATTCGTGAAGATCCCTCGATGAACCTCGCCGCGATTGATGAGTTCACCGAGCGCCACCCTGAACTAGACGTGGTGCTGATCGAAAGCGGCGGCGACAACCTCGCCGCCACCTTCAACCCGGAGCTGGCCGACTACTTCGTGTTCATCATCAGCGTCGCAGAGGGCGAGGATATCCCGCGCAAGCGCGGCCCCGGCGTCACACAGGCCGACCTGTTGGTCGTCAACAAGACCGACCTCGCACCCCACGTCGACGCCGATCTGGACGTGATCGAAGCCGACACAAACGAGGTGCGAGGCGACGACCCCTTCGTCTTCACGAACTGCAAGGACGCGACGGGAATTGAAACGGTGCTCAAGCACATCAAGCGCGAGGTGCTGTTCGCGTGAGTGCGATCCACTCGAGAGGTCCCACGGACGGTTTCCCACCGCTGCCACCCGCTTTCGAGGGTTACGCCGACGAATCGCTCGCACAGGCCCCTGCCGGTGGCCCCGGAAAGAACGGGCTGCTCGAAGCGACGTTCGCCCGTGAGGGGGCCAATCCGACCCGGCTCATCCGCGATCACGTCAAAGTGCCCTACCATCTGACGGGCACGCTCGAGAGCGACCCAGCACCCGGCCTCACGACGCTGGTCGCTCAGGAACCAACTGGCGGCGTCGCACAGGGTGATCGACATCGGATGGTCATCGACGCTCGCGCGGGTTCTCGCGCGCACGTGACGACTCAGAGTGCAACGAAAGTCCACAGTATGGGCGCAAACTACGCCCACCTCGACGCCTCACTCAAGGCGGAAGCGGGCAGCTACCTCGAGTATCTGCCGGGAGCGACGATCATCAACGAGGACGCCCGTTGTCTCCAGACGGTCCGGGTCGACCTCGCCGACGACGCTTGTGTCATCGTGGGAGACATCCTCGTTCCCGATGGATTGAGTGACCACGAGCCGTTCAGTCTTGACCACTATCACGCGCGTGTCGAAGCCGAGCACGACGGCCGGTTGGTCTGTGCCGACGCCGTGGATCTGCGGCCGAGCGAACGAAACCCGCAGGATTCCGCGAGCGTCGGCGAGTACGGCGTCATCGGCTCGCTGTACGTCTTTGCGCCGGCCTCGAGTGACAGAACAGCTGCGTTCCGCCTCGAGGAGCTAGTCGAGGGCATCTACGACCGGATTTCGGACCGCGAGGGCGTCCAAGCCGGCGTTTCAACGCTGCCCCATGAGGTGGGAGCAGTCGTCCGCATTCTCGGCCACCGCGAGGCAGACGCAACCGAGACGCTTCGCGCCGCGTGGGACGAAACGCGACAGCAGCGACTGGGGGTCGGCGCACCTGCCGACCGGCGATACTGATGGAACGAATCGACGGCATCGTCGGCAACGTCCACGCCGACGACGACCTCGCCGCGCTTCGAACGGACCACGAGGCAGCCGGCACGCTCGAGCGCGTCGTCATCGACGCCGACAACCGGCGGCGCTCACGATTTCGGGCAACGACAGATTCAGGGACGGATATCGGCGTCACCGTCGACAAAGCAGCAGTCTCCGCTGGCGATGTCCTATTGGTTGATGCTGACCGAATGATTGTCGTCGCGTTCGAGCCACGCGACGCGCTTGCAGTGACGCTACCGACCGACGCAACGACACAGACACTCGAGGCGGCGGTCGAACTCGGTCATCGGATCGGTAACCAGCACTGGGATCTCGCGGTCGAAGAAGGGGTCGTCTACGTCCCGCTTGCGGCCGACCGTCGCATCGTCGAGCGGGTCGTCGCCGATGTCGTTCCCGGCTCGACGATTCAGGAGACGACTGTCGAAGCTGACCTGTTCGTGACGGACCCCGACGACGCCGGGACGGATCACAAGCATGGGCGTGGAGACGAGCAGACCGGTGACGACCACGGCCACGAGCACCCACACGACGGTCACAGCCACGGACACACGCACAGCGATCACAGCCACGACCACCACCATGACCACTGATCCCGGCTCGTTCCTGACTGCACTTCGGCTCTCCGACTCGTTTCTCCCCGTCGGCGGCTACACGGCCTCGTACGGCTTAGAACAGTACATCAACGAGGATCGACTCGAGGACGGCGACGAGTTGCAGGCGCTGCTCGCGGCGTACCTTCGGCGCGTCGTCGGCCCCTGTGAGACCGTCGCGCTGGCCAATGCCCACCGGGCGAGTGAAGCGGGAGAGTTCGACATGCTGCTGGCCGTCGACAACAGACTCCACGCGGTGACGATGCCTCGAGAGTTCCGCGAAAGTTCGACGAAGGCGGGAGCAAAGCTGTGTGAGTTGCTCGCGGAGACGGGTCCGAACCGTGCGAGCGGGGATGAGCGCGATCTCGAGTCATTGTTCGCCACGGCTATCGAAACCGACGAGACGCCGGGTCACTATCCGGTCGTCTTCGGTGTCGTCGCACAACGGCGCGGACTCTCCAGACTCGAGGCCTGCCTTGCTCACGCCTACTCGTTCGTCACGGGACTGCTCGGAGCGGCCCAGCGACTCGGTCGGTTCGGCCACACCGAAATCCAGTCCGTGCTCGAAGAACTCCAGCCCGTAATCACGACTGTCTGTGGACGTCACATCGATGACGAACCGACGGCGATGGCTTCGTTTGCGCCGCTGGCTGAAATTATGGGAATGCGCCACGAACGGGCGGGCCGGCGACTCTTCATGAGTTGAGCGCGGATCCACAGCAACTTGTCCGTCGAGAGGCCCCACGCCGTACACTCTCTGGTCGTCCCAACTGGATCAACGGCCACGAAGGGCGTCTCTTCGCCTTTGCACTTGTACTCGAGCAGTCAGGAAAGGGCCTAGCGCCTCTGTTCAGCTACAGTACTGATTGTGAATCGTGACCTCTGTGGCCGGTGCTATGAGGTGTCATAGCCATGTTCTCGAAGCAGTTCGGGGAGTCGGTCACGGTGGTCGCCTTGTAGTTCGATGGTACCATCATTGACCGTCCCGCCCGTCGCCAGTGACGATTTGAGCGATGAGGCAAGCGATTCGATCTTTGATTCCGGAACATCGAATCCCGAGACGGTTGTGACTGCCTTTCCGTATCGCCGTTCGTCGATACCAATTGATACCTGTTGCTGTGCCTTGTCGAGATCGCCATGGCTCTCAAGTTCATCCAACAACTCGTCTAGGGATTCATCCTTTGTCACAGTATTAACTTTGCACTCTTAGTTAATATAATTTGTTGTACAATACTCCCGGTCGACTAACGCTTCGATGGGGCTCTGACCTATATTGGACAACAGCTCTTGACACGGAGAATTCGTCAACCGATAGGACTATATTTCGCAAATATATTCTCCCAGTATGGTCCAGAGAAGATCAAAAGGTGGGCCGAATAGTATCGGGCTACCGATTGGGAAGCCAAGCGTCCAGGTTGAGACGGTGGTTCATCGTGCAGATTGAGGATACTCGAGCGATATTCACCGCTCTCTTCGCTGGCTCTGTCGTTCTTGCGAACGTGCTGGCGGCGAAATTGACGTGGATTGAGCTGCCTGGAATCGGCGGCGTTGCCGTCCCAGCTGGATTCGTTGCGTTCGGCGTCGCATATCTGGCGTCTGACTTGCTTGTTGAGTACCACGGACGTGAGTACGCGGCATCAGTTGTCAACGGGACCGTGTTCACACTTGTTGTGTCATATCTGCTGGTCTTCTTGGCGATTTGGATGCCGACGGCACCGTTCTACGACGGGCAAGCGGCGTTCGTCGCTACGTTGGGTGACTCGGCATCGATCATTCTCGCGTCAGTTGTAGCATTGGCAATCGCTCAGCACATGGACGTGAGATTGTTCTCGAAGCTCAAGGCTCGAACATCCGGTCGCCACCGATGGGTACGGAACTGCGGATCGACAGCTGTCAGTCAGGGCGCTGATACAGTCGTGTTCATTACGCTTGGGTTCGCAATCTTCCCCGCTCTCGGACTTGGTGGTGATCCAACATGGGGATGGGCGCTAGTCTCGATCGTCGTTGGTCAGTACTTGGTCAAGTTACTGGTTGCGCTTATTGACACAGTCCCGTTCTATGCGGTGACAGAAATCATCGAACAGAAGGCCTGATACACCAATTCGTACGCGACACAACTTCTCGGAGAATCGTTTCTAACTCATCTTCCAGCTCGGAGGCCTGAAGGATCGCGATTTCGCGGTTGGATCCCTCCTCGAGCAGTCTCGACAGTCTACAGGCAGAGCAGGCCGAGTGCCTCGGGGTCACTCAGAAGACGGCCTCGAGTAGTTATCTGAAGACGACGGCTGTCCAACGGGGTGCCCAAGTCTCGCTTTGTTGAGGAGCGTATCGAGACGCTGTAGTGGGAGCAATGATATCAGAACGATATTTCGTGATCGAGAGAGGCAACTGTTCTTATCCTAGTGGACATACAGACGGGGAGGAGACCGCTGACTATGGTAGTAGATCAGAACGATCAAATTGATCAAGAAGTGGTTGACGCGATCACTTCACTCGGAAATTCTCAGCGCTTGCAGATTTTACTGGCGTTGGGTGAGGTGGAACGGGAGCATCACGAACGGCGGCATACAAAGACGTTTACAGAGTTATATGATGCAGTCGATATCGATAGTTCGTCTCAATTTTCGTATCACCTGAACCAACTCGTCGGACAGTTCGTCAGTGAGACACCCAACGGATACCGGCTGACGTATAGTGGTACCAAGATCGTTCGAGTTATTCGCTCTGGTGTGTATGAGAGTACGTCAGCGTTTGATGATCGAGAGATTTCTGGAGCCTGCTTGTTTTGTGATGAGACGACACTTCTGGCAACGCTCGACATCGATCAGTTCCGTATTCGATGCACATCGTGTGATGCGATTCTCATCACTGATTTCTGTCCACAGAGTCAAACTCGTGACCGAACCACCACAGAAATCATCGAGAGTTATTGCTACCGCATCTGGAGTATGTACATTCAGCTCCGAGGTGGTATCTGCCCAGAGTGTTTCGGTCCTGTCGATACAGTCGTTGACCAGTATGAACACGATGAAAGCGTCCAACACATCCACAATAGCTCGTGTCGTGAATGCCAATTCCTGGTCAGTATGCCGATCGAAGTACCGGTGGCGTTTCACCCTGCTGTCCTCACCCTATTCTGGGAACACGGTATTTCGGTACTCGATGTTCCTCTCTGGGAGCTGTACGAGTACATCACATCTGACGTGATTGTAATGGAGATCGTCTCTGACGAGCCGTTCGAAGCACGGTTCACCGTCACACTGAACGACGAGTCACTGGCTCTTAGAATGGACGATACCGTGACTGTCACACTCGAGCCGTGATCACGGGGAACGCTATTTTCGAATGGCTACGCTCCTAATCTCTCGAACCGGGACACCGGCTCATCGAAGCGAAATTCGCGTAGGTGCGTACAGACCGTCTCAAATGTATTTGAGTTGAATACCTGTCAATATGTAAGATAAACAACAATATTTATGCCAACGCGATGATTGAGTGCCCCTATGGACAACCGAACACCAACTCTACACTCCTTGTCGAGGTGTGACCATGGCCGCGATTGAAATAGAAGGCCTCACCAAACGGTTCGGCGATGTCGTTGCTGTCGATAATCTCTCACTCCGGATTGAAGAAGGAGAGATCTTCGGATTTCTCGGGCCGAACGGCGCGGGAAAATCAACGACAATTGATATCTTGCTTGACTTTATCCGACCAACCGATGGAACCGTGACGGTACTCGGCCACGATGCCCAGACGGAGGGAGAGACGGTCCGGCAGCGAACGGGCGTCCTTCCTGACGCCTACCACGTTTACGATCGGCTCACCGGTCTCCAGCACATCCAGTTCGTCCTCGAGATGAAAGGGGCAGACGAAGATCCAATGGCACTCCTCGAACGGGTTCGAATCGCCGATGCTGCGGACCGAAAAGCAGGCGGGTACTCGAAAGGAATGCGCCAACGACTGGTCCTTGCGATGGCGCTCGTTGGCGATCCAGATCTACTCGTTCTCGACGAACCCTCGACAGGGTTAGATCCGAATGGTGCCCGTGAGATGCGTGAAATAATTCGAGAGGAGAACGACCGAGGAACGACCGTTTTCTTTTCCAGTCACATCATGGAGCAGGTCGAGGCAGTTTGTGATCGTGTGGCGATCATCGATCAAGGACAGCTCGTCGCCGTTGATACGATTGATGGACTCCGTGATGCGACCGAAACAGGAGAAACCCTGCAGATCTACGTCTCCGAGATTGATGATGGGGTTGTAGAGCAAGTGTCTGAACTCGACGGGGTTGGAAATGTCTCGGTTACTGATGGTCGGCTTCGAGTCACCGTTGATGGTGTCTCGAAGTTCGCTGTGTTGCATGCAATAGACGCTGATGTAGTTCCTATTCAGGATTTCTCGGTCGCCAAATCCTCGCTCGAAGATCTGTTCGTTCGGTATACCAACGACGAACAAGAGGTGCAGGTATGACTTGGCTGATCATTGCGAAGAAAGATTTCCGAGACGCTGTCCAGTCTCGGGCACTGTGGGCACTCGTCACGGTATTTGTATTGCTCTCGGTGATCTCAGCGTACGCGTACATCGAAGTGCCAGAGATGTTCGGCGAGCCAGCAGGGGCAACGTTTGGTGGACTGATCTTTTTCATTGTCGGCCTCACTGGGCTATTCGTTCCCATCGCGGCCATCGTCGTTTGTTACAAATCTCTTGCTGGGGAGCGTGAATTGGGAAGCATCAAACTGCTTCTTTCATTACCGACCACCCGGTTGAACGTCTATACAGGGAAAGTCGTTGGACGAGCAGCAGTGCTTGCGTTCGGGTTGGGAATCGGACTCGTAATTGGACTCGGATTCGGGTCCTTGCTACTTGGCGAGATTAACGTGCTGTCGGTACTGGTATTCGTTCTCGTCACAATCGCGTTTGCAGCGATCTACGCCGGAATTATGGTTGGACTTTCAGCGACGACAGGGTCCACGTCACGAGCCACAACGCTTGCACTCGGCTTCTTTGTGGTGTTTGAACTGTTCTGGGACGTTGTCCCAATGGGAGTTCTGTATGTCACTGAAGGGTTTTCACTGCCGACCGAAATTCCAGATTGGATCTTTCTCGTCACTCAGGTCTCGCCGTCATCTGCCTATTTCACGTCAATCGTTGCGCTGTTACCCGATCTTGCAGACGGAGTTGGTGCTGATCCAGCACAAGCTGGAGGCGTTGAAGTAACGCCTGCCGAAGCTGACCCGTTCTACGTAACCCCCGAGGTCGGTATTATCGTGCTCGTCCTCTGGCTCATCGTTCCGTTCGCCGTAGGATACTATCGATTCAATTCTGCGGATTTTTGAGATCCGCTCCGTCCTCGAAAAACGACGCGTTTCGGTTTGTGGTTCGAGATGTTACTAGGTATTCGACTCCGACAAGTATGCTAACTATGAACATTCGGTGTGACGTCCTGCTCGTCTCACAGCCTGGCAATTCCTTCTTCGGTCTTCTCGAGGACAAGTCGTAGCACGTCTTGGTAGTCGCTTGGCGACGAGCTATCCTCGCCAAGTGTCGGGACAGTTGAAAAAAGATGAGAATGGGCAGCAAGAACGCCGAATCATTGTAGTACTCGGGGTCAAAGTGTTGTTTCTGTTGATGCCCCTAGCACATTTGGCGGCGCTGACGGGTCCTAAACACATCTGCTGTACCATCCAAGACCGAATCACGTGGAGGCAGCCAGCGGGTTCAGACGCCCTCCACGACCGCGGCATCATCCCACGATTCGCGAAAGCCCTCCTCGACCCGTGCAGCGAAGATTGGGTCCCGGAGGTTCAGCATGCCGAACAATCGGTTGGGTGCGAGCGGGTCAGGAACCTCCAGACACACCTCTTCACCGTCGATGAGGTGGAAGGTGCCGTACATGTCATCGGAGACGCGGAGCTCGAAGGGGCCTTGTGTGAGGGTACGTGCGACGCGCTCGTTGTCGATCGCGGCCATCGCGTCGTCGAAGAGTGACGGTGAGAGGAGGACCGATACTTCCACCCCTCGCCGTATCGCGTCGAGTAGGTGGTTCAGCAGGTCTGGTGTCTCGCGGTCGAGGTCGAACTGCTCAGAGACCGCAGGCGAGGCGACGACCACAGACTCGTCAGCGGCTTCAACGCGCTCGATGAGCAACTCTAACGAGTCGTCAGCGCCGACTGCTGCGGTCCAGAACTCCTCGGCGGGAAGGCTGGTGTCCGCAAGCCGGGCGATGAGCTCGTCCCGTCCGGATTCGTACGTTTCGATCCGTGTCTCCAGCTCACGCCGCTTGGCGCTCACCAGCCGGTCGACGGCGATGTCCGGCTCGACCGGTACGTAGCGTTTCGGCTCGCGGTCAGACTGTACCCGGACCAGTCTCCGTGACTCCAGCCCGCCGAGCGCATCGTACACACGCCCCTTTGGAACGCCACTCTCCTCGGCAACCGCAGCCGCTGTGCCGGTGCCGAGTTTGAGCAGCCCCCGATACGCGCGTTCCTCATAGCTTGAGAGTCCGAGGTCACAGAGTGACTCCATGGTTGACAGTACGATCTCAGTATTTAAACTCCCGTCGGTGAAACCAGATTTCGTTTCAGTCGATGTCAGAGATGGGACAAAATATCGCTGAACTACCGGCACAACGTCTCGAGACAGCATCTATTTCCAGATAAACATACAGAAACTGATGCGAAGTTTTCCTATGTTTGCCAACCGTATTAGTCGTCGACGCAATATCAAACACTACATAATATGGATCGAACTGGGGCGGTCCTCACCGTCGCACTCCTCACGCTCATGGTTGCAGGGACTGCAACGTTGGTGGCTGCCAACGACACCGCCGTCGGCGATCCGGACGTCGATGGGTACGCGCCGGAGACCGAGTTCGTGCCGGGCGAAGAGGCAACGCTGTCAGTGACGCTGAACAACCGCGGAGATCTAACCCAAAGCGGATTCGACAACCTCGAAAGTGAGGTATTGACAGCCCACGAGACAACCGCGCGAGTCCTCACCGGCGAGGAGGCCGATAACAAGGGGTTTGAGGACGTCCCTCTGGACGTGCGTACGGATGAGCAAGCCATTGGCGACGTACCACAGGGGACCACCGGCCCCGTCGATTTCACTGTCGTCCCCGACAAGAACGCGGAGTCGGGCGTCTACGAAATCCCGGTCGAGCTAGAGTACCGCAACGTGCGTCTCGCCGAGGATGACAACGGAGCCACCGACCGCCGCGAGACGACCGAGACGCAAGTAGTTCCGGTCGTCATCGAAATTACCGACCGCGCGGAGTTCGCCGTCGTCGACATTACGGGTGACGTACAGGCCGGCGTCCCAGGGACCGTCGACGTGACCCTTCGCAACGTCGCCGGGGAGTCGGCCCGAGACGCCAGCGTGAGTGCTACTTCTGTTGATCCAGACCTCTCGTTCACCTCCAACGCCGATGCTACGGACACCTACGTCGAGGAGTGGAAGCCGGATGAGAATGTCACGTTCACTTACCGGGTCGACGCCGACGCCGAGGCGACGACTCGTCCCTTGACGTTCAATCTCGACGTCGACTACCGCGACGGCGAGAACGCGGACGCCGAGGCCCGGACGGTCCGGACTGGAATTACCCCGCTCGCCGAACAGTCATTCGGCTACGAGGGACTGAAATCCACGCTTCGCGTCGGCGAAGACGGCACTTTCGAGGTGGAGGTAAAAAACGATGGTCCAAAGAACATCTCCGACTCCGTCGTGGTGTTTGATAACGAGGCACCCGCGGTCGAGGGTATCGTCGACGAGCCCCTGCCCACGGATCCGAACGTCGTTCCCCGAGACACGCAGGTGACCGTCGGCGATCTGGCGGTCGGCGATTCCGAGACAGTCTCGTTCGAGGCCGGCATCCGCGATGACGCTTCGCCCGGTGACCGCACGCTCAACCTTGCAACCCGCTACCGGACTGCTGAAGGTGACCTCGCGGTCTCTGACCCCGCAGACGTCGTCGTTGACGTAGCCGAATCCAAGGACACCTTCGCCGTCGAGCCAGCCGATCCCGCTACGGAGCCCGCGAAAGCGACCGCGGGCGAGACCGTCCGCTACGACATGCGCGTCACGAACAACGGCCCCGAGCCAGTGACCGACGTGCAGGCCAAGCTGTTCGTTGACGACCCGCTTGACGCGGACGACGACGAGGCATTCGTTCCCGCGCTCGATCCCGGGGAAGAGACGACAGTGAGCTTCACTGTCGATGTGGACGGCAGCGCGAACTCAGAGGCGTACGCCGCCTCGGTCGACTTCCGGTACGACGACGCCGACGGCGACGAGCAGCTGTCGGACACCTACCGGGTGGCGTTCGACGTAGTTGAGGATGACGACGACGGACTGATTCAAGTGATGCTCCTCGTTGTCGGACTATTTGGCTTCGTCGCTGCTGTCGGGTTCACCGCCTACAGGCGAGGTGGGCTCACCAACCTGGTCGACGATACACGCAACTGGTCCCGGGACCGACGCGAGTAGATGCGCCGTTCAGAGCAGCTCTTTCGGGCAGTCACTGATCGGGTCGTGGAGCAGCCGCGCCGGATCGTCGCCGTCTGCCTGCTGCTTACGCTCTGTTTTGCGCCCGGTATGGCGCTACTAGAGGCGGAAGCGGGCAGCGACCAGTTCGTTGACGACATCCCCGAGGCGGACGCGCTTGACCGCGTCAACGAGCAGTTCGACCCCGCGTTTGGCGACGAGGAACCGACAACACAGCTGATCCAGCAGGACGGAAACGTCCTCGACCGGCGCGGGCTGCTCGCCATGCTGGAAACCGCAGAGCGGTTAGAAGAGCGCGACGAGCTTCGGGTGCAAGACGTCTCTGCGCCGGCCGTACAGGTCGCAAGGGAGCTCGATCCCGAGGCAGAGACGCTCGAGGAGCAGCGCAAGGCCGTCGAGCGCGCCAGCCCGGGGGAGATAGACGACGCCGTTGAGTCGGCGGGCGAGGACCCGGCGTTTGCCACGCTGCTCGGAGAGGACTACAACGAGGAGGCCGGCTCCGCGTCCGCGTCCCTCGGCATCGTCAGCCATGAGTTCCCGGCGGAAACAGATCTTCAGGCAGTCCAGTTGGAGGCCGAGACGGTCGCCGAGCGTTCGCAGGGCGACGTGGTCGTCTTTGGCGGCGGAGTCGTCGATGCGGAGTTCGGGGGCGTTATTTTCGACTCACTCACCATCGTCGTCCCGGCTGCGCTCGCCGTCATTCTCGGGCTGCTGGCGTATGCCTACCGAGACCCGTTCGACTTCGTGCTCGGCGGGATCGCGCTGCTGATGACCGTCGTCTGGACGTTCGGATTCACCGGGTACGCTGGCATCCCATTCTCCGACATGTTGATCGCAGTGCCAGTCCTGTTGCTCGCCATCGGCATCGACTTCGGCATTCATACTGTGAACCGCTACCGTGAGGAGCGCGTCGAGGGAGTTGCACCCGTTCCAGCGATGCGGGTTTCGCTCCGACAGTTGATTGTCGCCTACACTGTGATTGCCGGCAGCACAATCATCGGATTCCTCGCAAACTTAGTCAGCGACCTCGGCCCGCTCCGGGAGTTCGGCATCGTCGCCGGCATCGGCATTCTCTTCACGCTCGTCATCTTCGTCGGGTTTCTCCCCGCAGCCAAACTGGAGATCGACCGCTGGCGGGCGTCGACAGACTACCAGATTCCCGAATTCGGCACCCGGCCGCTTGGCTCCGCCGACTCTGTGCTCGGACGCGTTCTCCCCGCTCTCTCCGTGCCCTCACGTCACGCACCAGGCGTCTTTCTCGTCATTGTCCTCCTCCTGACTGCGGGAGCAGCGGGCTACGGTGCGGGCGTCGACACAACCTTCGACGACGAGGATTTCCTGCCGCCGAGCGAGGAGCCATCGTACGTCCAGCACTTCCCCGGCCCCATGCAGCCCGGCGAGTACACCGTCACCGAGACAATCGACTTCCTCTCGGAAAACTTCGAAACGGGTGAAGACGATACGATCACGATCTATGTCGAGCAGCGCATGACCGACGACACAGCGATCCAGTCGCTCGAACGCGCGGAGCGCGACCCTCCCGACACGTTCCTCGAGACCAACGGGCAGGCCCGCACCGAGAGCATCACTGATCCGATCGACGGTTATGCCGTCGAGAACCCCGAGTTTGGAACACTGGTCGAGAACAGCGCGCTCGACGACGGGCCTCCGAGCCGAAACTTGGACTTGATCTACGACGAACTCCGCGCGAGTGAGTTTGCGCCGTTCACGAACGAGTACCTCGCCGAGGACAACCGCGCAACCCGCATCGTCTACGAGGTCCAATCCGACGCCGACGACGAGGCGATCACTGCTGACGCCCGCGAAGTCGCCGACCGCTACCGCGGAAGCGCGATTGCCACCGGCGAGATTGTCGTCTTTCAGGCAGTCGCCGATGAGATTTTCGAGTCTGCTATCCAGTCGCTGGCAGCCGCACTCGGCCTCTCGGCCATCTTCCTCGTCGTCCTGTTCGGGCTCTTCCTGGGTCGTCCCTCGCTCGGACTCGTCACCCTGATCCCCGTTATCGTCGCTATCGCCACGCTAACTGCCTCAATGCGGTTCGCCGGCATCCCCTTCAACGCGCTCACCGCGACGATCCTCGCGATCACCATCGGGCTCGGCGTCGACTACACCGTCCACGTCACTCACCGCTTCCACGACGAGTACGAGGCGACTAACGACGTCGACGCTGCCGTCCGCACCACCCTGCAAGGCACTGGCGGCGCTCTCACCGGCACCATGTTGACGACCGCCCTGGGGACCGGCGTTCTCGTGCTTGCCATCACGCCGCTACTCGGCCAGTTCGGCCTCCTCACTGCACTCTCAATCGTCCTCGCGTACCTCGCCGCGCTCGCCGTCCTCCCGACCGCGCTCGTCGTCTGGGTCGCGCTCGTCGATGGACGCCGCGACCTCCTACTGTTTGGTTGATATGCTAGTCATTCCAGGTCGGCAGTTTCTCGAGCCCATCCCCACCGCTTTTTTGACCGCCTCGTGGGACGTTTCTTGCTCCTCACTTTCTCTGGTGACTCGTGGACCGTTTCTTCGAACTCTTTTTGATCTTTTCCCGATAGTTTTCGTTTTCTCCCAGATCGATTGGCATCAGTAACGGCCTGCTCGAGCGACTCGTCGGTGTCGAATCGTTTAACCCAGCTATAGATCGTCCGTCGTTGAACGTCGTACCACTCGGCTAGTTCAGTCTGTGTAACGCCGTTCTTGTACGCTATTGCCGCTAAGAGCCGCTTTGTCGGCTTCTTTCGATCCACATTGTCGAGGGATCTTGTAACCCCTCGACAGAAATTTCGTCGAGGTGACATCCACCCCGCCGTGAATGGTCCACTGAAAGTGACTACAAACTATGAGCAAAAAGCTCTAACAGCCGCTACACTACTGTCGATCTGTGGATGCCCGACGACGTGCTGCGACGACAAGACAGAGGAGTACGACGAGCGAAATGGTGACACCGAAGCCTGGCATCTCGTCGTCTAGTTCGTCGGTTCTCTCATCAGCCGGCTCAGGTTCTTCTCCGAGTTCGCCATCCGCTGTCGTCTCGTCGGCTGGTTCTGATTCTTTTCCGGACTTGTCATCCGCTGTTGAGTCAGTGGCATCGGCCGTCACGACAAACACCGAGAATCCCGGCGTTTCGGCGTTGATAACCACACTATCGGTCGTTTCCTTAGCGACCGTCGTCTCGAGAGAGTCCCATTCGCCGTTGTCGCTGTCGAGTCGGCTGATGACGAGTCCATCGCTTGTTGCCCCGGCCACCTCGAGTTGAGCGGTTGGCACCGCCGTCGTGATCGTTGCCGGCGAGTCAGTGAGTGATTCGGGAACAGCGATCTGGACAACACTGAGGACAGTTCCTGATGGGCTTGCAGCCGATCCAGGGACGCTATCGAGCGTTCGCACGACGACTTCGCCGTCGGCCGATTTGTCGAACGTAATCTCTCGAATGCCGTCGTCTGTCTCGAACGTCGCTGTCGAAACTCCGGTCTTTAGGTGGGTCTCGAGTGTTGTGCGGGCGGTATCGGTCGCATTGGTTCCCGTCGGGATTTCAGGAACGTCAGTAGTTGGGTCGGTCGGCATTGGAAAGCTCCCGCCGCCCGATTCCGAACTACCGCTATCGGACTCAGCCACGCTAAACTCCGTGTCAGCGGTCGCAGTGTTGCCGGTAGTGTCCGCGACGGTGATGGTTGCGCTGTAGGACGTTCCGGGCTCGAGTGTGAGAGTGTGTTCCGCTGCCGATGATGTGATGTCGGTGTCGTCGCTCGCTGTGACATCCTCACCGTCGACTTCCATCGTGACCGTTCCCACGTCGATACCGGAACGATCATCGGCGTACTCGAATCGGACCGTCGTCTCTTCGACATCCGAGTCGAGCGTCGATCCATCGGCTGGCGATCGGTCACTGATCACCGGTGGCTCAGTATCGGGGACGAACGCGCCGTAGGTGGAGAAGCCAGTAACCGAGGCCGTGAGGAACGGATCATCGTCGATCTGTGTGACGGTCGACCCCGCAACAGGGTCCCAGCTCCCGCTTGCGTCATCGTAGTAGTGTAATTCGACTTCGTCGGCCGATGCACTGCCAGGGAGTTCTTCTTCGTTGATCGCCATCGAGATCGATGCGCTCTCGACGGTGCCCTCCTCGAGGTAGTAATCGAGCAGGTTGTCGAGGTCTGCGGTGATGAAGCCGGCCCCAAGTTGGCCGTCGCCGAGGTTTGCGTTGGCCGTCGTCTCCGACAACGAGGCGAACAGGTCCTGAGTGAGGACCGCCTCGTCAGCTTCGTCAGCGACCTCGAACTCGATTGCGGTCCCAGTGTCGTCGATCTCGATGACGCCATCCTCGAGCGTGAATCGGGTGTCGACGGTGACCGAAGCGGTGTCAGTACCCTCGTTGCCGGCATGGTCAGTGCCGACGCTGGTGATCTCGTAGGTCCCAGTCTCGCCGGTTGCGAACGTGCCGGTGAAGTGAGTGTCACTTCCGCTGACTGGAAGCATCGAGACTGAGCCGCTTTCGGTCGAATTATCGGATGCGGTGAACACGCCCTCAACTTCAGGAGGCTCTGCCAGCGGCTTGTCGCTCTCGACGACTACCGTCGCGCCCTCGCTGTCGACGTCCTCGAGGGTCGCCGAGAGACGAGGCGCGTCGCGGTCGATCACAAGTGGGTTGTCGGCGGTGTCGGTCCCAGCGGAACCAACGCGGTCGACGGCCACCACTGACACTTCGTAACGGCCGTCGTCTTCGATCGCAGCAGGCGAAACCGTCGCCGTCCACGTCTCGTCTTCGTCGTGGCTCGCCTCGAACGAACGGACGTAGTTCGTCTCGAGCGAACTCACCAACACGTTGACCGTCTCGAGGTCAAGATCGGCATCAATCTCGACAGTAACGGGAACGTCCTCACTCGCGTGCACCTGTTCCGTCTCGGTCTCGGGGTCAAAGCTGACTGAGTGGCCTGCGACGTCGACGATCGACGCCTCGACGGTCGACTCGGTGACATCGATGGTGCCGGCGTTTCTGTCGCCTAACTCGAGGTCGTAGGTGCCTGCTTGGTTGAACTCGGCAGTGATGTTGATCGCGCCGAGGTGGTAGAAGCCGGGTGCAAGCGTCACCTCCTGGCTGCCGATAGCCTCCGTTTCGCCGGTATCCTTGTGGGTAGCATTGAGCGAGATTTCCTCGGTCCCTTCGACGTTCCCACCCTGGTAGACGCTGCCGACGACGTAGGCGTGCTCGCCCTCGATTAGTTCTATTTGGGAGGTGGAGGCGGCTATCACCTGAATATCCGATTCGGCCGGGTCGACGTCGACGGTCCCTGCGTAAGTATCGCCCAATTCGAGGTCGTACGTACCGGCCTCATCGGGCTCGAACGTGATATTGATCGCGCCCAAGTGGTAGAAGCCTGGCTCGAGTGTTGCCTCCTGGGTGCCGACGACGGCGGTGTCGCCGGTCTCGGTGTTCGTCGCGGTGAGTTCGATTTCTTCGGGGCCGTCGATCGTACCGTTCTGATAGATGCTGCCCGTGACAGAGGTCTGTTCGCCTTCGACGAGTTCGATCTCGGAGACGCCTGCCGCGATGACTTGAATATCGGATTCGGCGGGCACAACCTCGACTGTTCCAGCAGCTCTGTCACCGAGCTCGAGGTCGTACGTTCCTGGCTCGTCGGGCGCGAACGAGACGTTGAGCGCGCCGAGGTGGTAGAACCCCGGCTCGAGGGTCACTGCTTGTGACCCCACGACCTCGCGCTCGCCGGTATCGACGTGCGTGGCGGTGAGGTCGATCGTCTCGGAGTCGTCAACCGTACCGTTCTGATAGATGCTGCCAGTGACGAACAGCTCCTCACCCTCGACGAGTTCGACCTCGGAGACGCCTGCGGCGATGACCTGAACGTCGGAGTATGCTTCTTCGACGTCGACCGTGCCGGCGTCAAGGTCGCCGAGTTCGAGGTCGTACGTCCCCGGCTCATCGGGGACGAACGAGATATTCAGCGCACCGAGATGGTAGAAGCCGGGCTCGAGGGTCACTGCTTGTGACCCCACGACCTCGTTCTCGCCGGTTTCAGAGTTCGTGGCGGTGAGGTCGATCGTCTCGGTCGCCTCGTCGCTACCGTTCTGGTAGATGCTGCCCGTCACGTGAACCGGCTCTCCCTCGAGGGTATCCACTGCCGAAACCGACGCCCCGATCACCCGGATGTCGGTGACGATTTCGTCGACAGTGATCGTGCCGATTTCGCGATCCCCAAGCGCCAGCTCGTAGTCGCCCGGTTTGTCGGGCGTGAACGAGATATTGAGCGCGCCGAGGTGGTAGAACCCCGGCTCGAGCGTGACGTTTTGGCTGCCGAGCACGTCTGTCTCACCGTTCTCGACGTTCGTAGCGGTGAGTTCGACCTCCTCGGGGCCGTCGACGTTGCCGGCTTGGTAGATGCTACCGGTCGCGTAGAGCTCGTCGCCCTGTGTGACTTCGACCTCGGAGACACTCGCGGCGATCACTTGGACGTCGGAGTACGCTTTCTCGACCTCGATCGTGCCGGCGTGTCGGTCACCGAGTTCGAGGTCGTAGGTACCCGCCTCATCCGGGACGAACGAGACGTTGAGCGCGCCGAGGTGGTAGAACCCCGGCTCGAGCGTGACGTTTTGGCTGCCGAACACGTCCGTCTCACCGCTGTCGGTGTTCGTGGCGGTGAGTTCGATCTCCTCGGGGCCGTCGACGTTGCCGGCTTGGTAGATGCTGCCGGTCACGTAGAGGTCGTCGCCTTCGATCGCCTCCACGTCAGAGACGGACGCTGCGATGACCTGAATGTCTGACTCAGCAGGTTCGACCTCGATCGTGCCGGCGTGTCGGTCGCCGAGTTCGAGATCGTACGTTCCCGGTTCGGCGGCAAACGAGACGTTGAGCGCACCGAGGTGGTAGAAGCCCGGCTCGAGCGTGACGTTTTGGCTGCCGAGCTCGTTCGTCTCACCGCTTTCGACGTCCGTGGCGGTGAGTTCAATCTCCTCGGGGCCGTCGATCGTGCCGTTCTGATAGATACTGCCGACTGCGTAGAGCTCGTCGCCTTCGACGGCGTCCACGTCGGAGACAGACGCCGCGATGACCTGAATGTCCGATTCAGCAGGTTCGACCTCGATCGTGCCAGCGTGTCTGTCGCCGAGTTCGAGATCGTAGGTGCCAGCTTCGTCAGGCACGAACGAGATGTTGAGCGCACCAAGGTGGTAGAAGCCCGGCTCGAGAGTTATCTCTTGGGTACCCACAACTTCGCTTTTGTTTGTCTCGGTGTTCGTGGCGGTGAGTTCCACCGTCTCAGGGCCGTCAATGTTGCCCGCTTGGTAGACGCTCCCGACTGCGTAGAGCTCGTCGTCCTCGACCGCCTCCACATCAGAGACAGATGCTGCAATGACCTGAAGATCCGATTCGGCTTCTTCGACCTCGACGGTGCCGGCATGACGGTCGCCAAGTTCGAGGTCGTAGGTGCCGGCCTCATCTGGTTCGAATGTGATATTGATCGCACCGAGGTGGTAGAAGCCCGGCGAGAGAGTTACCTCCTGGCTACCGATACTCTCCGTCTCGCCGGTCTCCTGGTGGGTGGCGTTGAGCGAGATTTCCTCGGTCCCTTCGACATTACCAGCTTGGTAGATGCTGCCAACGACGGAGGCGTGTTCACCTTCGATCAGCTCGATTTCCGACGTCGAGGCTGCAATCACCTGAATGTCGGAGTACTGGTTTTCGACAAATACCGTCTCGACAACGAACCCGTTGAGGGAGATCGTCGCGTTCATTTCGTCTTCATCGGCGGGCAGATCCGCTTCCGTCGGCGTCCATTCGAATTCAACAGCGCCGGGCGTCGCGCCCGGCCCAACCTCGACAGTTGTGTTTTCGGCGCGCTCCCCGTCGACGTTCAGATCGACGTCGTAAGTTCCGGGGCCGCCGTTGTTGAGCAAATCGCCAGTGATCGTGATCGTCTCCCCGAGCACGACCGACGACTGGTTCACGTCCGCGCCGTAGATGAGGACGTCGGCGTCCTCGATGACGGTAACCGTTCCAGCGTCCTCACCGCCGACACCCAACTGGAACTCACCGGCGGTTTCGAAGGTCCACGTGAACGTGACCTCCGTGCTCTCGCCCGCTTCGAGCGTAACCGCCGTGTTCTCGACCGTCTGGCCGTTGACTTCGAGCGGAACAGTCAGTTCGCCCTCAACCTCACCGACGTTCTCGACTGTCGCCTCGATCGTCGCGTCCTCGTCGGTTCCGAGTTGGGTCGGCTCAACGTTCGCGTCGCGGACGTCGAGTTCAGCGGCAGGATCGGGAGCCTCGCCGTCGTCGGTCGGTGTGACGGAGAGTTCGACCGTGTCGAACCCGACAGCGACCGCGTCCGAGTCGTTCGGGACGCCCGAGACGACGACCGCCTCAGCGCCGTCGTACGCGAGGTCGGATTCGAAGGAGAACGTCTCCGAGAGTGTGTCACCCGGACCCAAGACACGCGGCAGCAGGCTGCTTTCGTCGTACAGCGTGTCGACATTCGTGGGAAGTTCATCCCCGTCGAGAACGCCGGCTTCGACGACGCCGAGTGCGGTGAACTGGGCTGCAGCGACGTCGCCGGTGTTAGCGATTT
Organism: Natronorubrum sp. A-ect3; assembly: GCF_041821125.1. Taxonomy (NCBI): domain Archaea; kingdom Methanobacteriati; phylum Methanobacteriota; class Halobacteria; order Halobacteriales; family Natrialbaceae; genus Natronorubrum; species Natronorubrum sp. A-ect3. The sequence continues at coordinate 92,316 of NZ_JBGUBB010000006.1, forward strand.
CGGCGACGACAGTGATCTCTTCGCCGTCTGCGACGTCAACTGTGCTCTCGTCGGTGCGGATCTCGACCGCGAGTTCGACGTCTTCGGGGTCGGGTAGCGGTTCGACCTCGAGGTCGACCGTCGCCGTCTCTCCTTCGGCTACCGTCTCCGTAACGGGAGCGGCGATCCACTCCTCGGCGAAGACGCTTACCTCGTAGGTTCCGGGCGGCACATCGATCGCGTACTCGCCCGCTTCGTTCGTGACGGGTCCGAGTTCGATCGGCTCGCGGTCGTCCCCGTCAACCTGCACAGAGTCATCCATCGCTCTGTCTGGGCTACCGACGACCTCGCCGGTTTCCACGTCGATAACCTGTATCGGAACGCCAGCGATCAGAGCACCTTCTCCATCAGTGACGGTCCCGGTGATCGTCGTGGGTTCAGGGACGGGCTCGAGCGCGACGTCGACAGTCGCGGTTTCGCCATCGACCACTTCGACGTCGCTGACGGTCGTCGGCTCGAGTCCGAACCCCTCGACGGACACCGAGACCGAATAGGTGCCGGGAGCGACGTCGACCGCGTACTCGCCCGCTTCGTTCGTGTCTACACTGTCCCAAGACTCACCGAAGACCTGTACGAGAGCGTCCGGTACCGGCTCGTCGCCATCGACAGCGGTGACCGTCCCCTCGATCGTCCCGAGCGGTATCGGTTCGAGTTCGACGGAAACGCTCGTCTCCGAATCCGCGCTCACGTCGACATCTGTGACGGTTTCGCTTTCGAGCGCGGGATCGGACGCGGTGATCGTGACCGTGTACGTCCCGGGTGCGATGTCGATGGCGTACTCGCCGTCGGCGTTCGTTTCGGTGTCCGCGATACCGTTCACCGACACGCTAGCGCCGGAGACCGGCTCACCGTCGGCGGTGATGACACCGGAGATCGTCCCGTCGACTTCGGGCTCGTTACCGTCTCCCGGATCCTCCACGTCGCTCTGTGGGGTCGTCGCGAACGGAGCGAACTGGATTGGCCCACTGTTGATCTGGATCTCGTCACCGTCGCCGTCCGCAACGAGGTCCGTATCCTCGGCGTCGACAAACGGCTCGTCGCTTCCGGTGGTGCTTGGGCCGCTCTCGGCACCCCACCAGTTGTTCGTCGCCTCGAGTGCCGGAGAGTCGCCGTCGTATCGGAGGCCGTAGCCGCTGTTTCCGTCGATATCGTTTTCTGTCACCGAAATACGATCGGCATCTGCATCAACGTAGACTCCCCAAGTATTGTCGATTTGATTACCCGTGATGTCGATGTCGCCGTCACCGACCGAATCGATACGGAGTCCATAGCTGTTCGATTCGAGCGTGTTCGACTCGAGCGTGACCGCACCGTCCGCATTGATCCTGACACCAGCAGCGAACCCAGTTCCACCGTCAGTATGTCCACTGACTTCGTTGTTGAGTAATTCGACGTCGCTGGCTTCGTTGACATTGATTCCATCTCGACCATTGTCGACGAACGTGTTACTTTCGACGGTTATGCCGGAGCTGGAGTCCAACTCGATACCATGATCGCCGCTATTCTGAACGTCATTGTTAATTAATGTGATTGAGTCACTGTTACGGACCCATACTCCGAGACCGTCGTTTTCTTTGATATTATTGTTCTCAACGGTCGCTTCTGCCGCGGAAAACACTCGGATGCCGTATCCACCGTTTTCAAGTACGGTATTGTCCCTGATCGCACTGGCTGCTGACCGACCTTGGATACCGTAGCCACCGTTGTTCTCCACGTGATTATCGGCGATGAAGCCGTCAGCCAATATCGCATTCCCTGCGTTGTCGCGGACAGTGTTATTTGTCACCGCCTCGGCACCGTCTGCACTGATTCCTCCTGAGTCGCCATCGAAGATCTCATTCGAGTCGATCGTCGTGGCAGTGTTCAGGGTATAGATTCCACTCTCGGTGACGTTCCGGACCTCGTTGTCCGCGATCTCGACGGATCCGGAATCCTGCGCCCAGATCCCTCGATCTGTGTTATCGATGTCGTTCGCTTCGATGCTTCCCGTCTCGACCTCGTCGAAGCGAATTGCGTGCGAAGCGTGTCCCGTGAGGTTGGTCGTCGTGATCGTCACGTCGTCCGAATCGGTGGCGACGATGCCACCCGTGTCCTCACGGTCGCCAGTGCTGTCGGAGACGTCCCCATCGACGAACGTCGCGGTACCGACGGCATCGAACTCGACGCCGGTGGCGTATCCGTCAACGGTCGCCCCGGTGATGTCGATATCCGTTCCACCGATCACCGCGATCGCGCGCTCGCCACCCGCGTCCGCCTCGGTCACCGTCACGTCGGTAAGCTCCACGTCGTCGCTGTATGCGACGAGGACACCGATCGGCATCCCCTCAGTGTCGATGTTTTCAACCGTGACATCAGTCGAGTCGACGACGAAGGCCTGTCTCGCATCCTCCGGAGCGGTCATTTCGGACTCACCGGTCACGTAGAACAGCGGTGAGCCGTCTTCGAAGACGTTCTCCTCGACCTCGTGTGCGAAGTGCTCGAGGTCGTCGCCGTCGACGGAGATTCCGGCCTCGAGGGTGTTGTCGAACAGTTTGACGTCGCTTACGCGCTCGAGGACGAGGTCGGTGTCGTGGTCAACGTACTCGTTGTTCTCGATCTCTATCTCGGAGACATAGGGGGTGAACACGGTTCCGTTCCCGTTCGCCTCGAAGCGGTTGTCGGTCACGACCACGCCCGTCGGGAACTCGTTTTCGGGGTCGGGTTCGCTGAGTTCACTGCCCCCGCTTCCATCCGCCGTGATCGGTGCTGCGATCGTGTCGATGTACAGCCCGATCTCGACGCTGCCGACGACGTCGTTACCGGAAACCGTAGTATCCTCGGCCGCGCGGAAGAAGTCCTCGGCAACGCTGTCATCGGTCGCGGATCGGTACGCGAGGCGGACCCCGTGTTCGGCGCTGTCGGTAACCGTGTTGTCGACGATCTCGATTCCCGTCCCGAAGTCGACGCGGATCCCGTCGACGCCGGCGTTCGTGATCTCGTTGTCGATTACCAGCGCCTCGTTGCGCTGATCATCGAAGGCTGATCCGCTCGATCGTGCATTTCCGGGGCCCGCCCAGGCGTCGTCGTAGAACATGACGCCGAATCGGCCGACGTCGGTAATCGTGTTGTTTTCGAAGGTTCCGCCACCCGCCGAGCCGATCTGGATCCCGTTGCCATCGCCGCCTTCGATGTGGTTCTCGTAGGCGTGGAGGTCGCCAGCCGATCCGGAGAACCGAATCCCGGCATTGGTGCTGTCTATGATCTCGTTGTGGCGAAGGACCGTGTCGGTCTGGTTTGATTCGGAGGAGATTCCGACATCGTTACTCGCCAGTAGATTGTGTTCGACGGTGGCACGCGTCGTGGCTCTGAGCCGAACTCCGGCATTGCTCTCATTGAGTTGGTTGTCTTTGATCGTGACGTCGGTCGTGTCTAGAAACGTCTCGGGATCGCTCGTATCGGACGCGCCCCCTCGCGCAACCAATATCCCCGACGGACCACCGTTCGTTATCTCGTTGTTCTCGATGACGGTTCCCGAGGAAAGCCCGGCAAGGTAGATAGCATCACCGGAAGTGCTCTCAATGACGTTGTCCGCAATGACGGCGTTCGCAGAGCCGTTATATATCGAGCCGTCTTCACTGAACCCGAATTGAATCGCCGGCCCGTTCTCGACATTGGTGAGTTCGTTGCCGCGAATCTCCGCGTTCGACGAGTCAAATGGCTTGTCGCCGAACGTATCGAAGCCGTCCTCTGAAACCAGTATTCCTTGGCCAACGTCGGTGAGCGTGTTGTCTTCGATGACGACGTTTTGTGAATCGATCGCCTGAAGCTCGTGACTGGTCTGGACGCGCGGATCAGAAACATCGTTTCCTCGTATCTCGACATCGGTCGTTTCTTCGGCCACAATCGCTCGGAGGCTCTGTTCGAGAACGTTGTCCTCGACGACCGCGCCGTCGACGCTCTGGAGATAAATCCCGGAGTAGGCCCCATCCTGACTGTTGTTCGCGATTTCATTACCACGAACCTCGATACCAGTCAGAATCTCTTTCTCTTCGCCGAAATCGGCAGTCGCTTCGACGTGAATCCCACGGTAGCCGTTCGCTTTGGCAACGTTGTCCGTGATCGTCGCTCCGTTCGCGTCTTGGAGGTAAATCCCCGACCGGTCGTTGCCAGATGCGGTGTTGCCCTCGACGAGCGCGCCGGCTGACTGGTTCCAGACGTTGATTCCTTGTCGGGCATTATCGTTGACGACGTTGTTTGTGATCTCACCATTGGGTGAGTCGAAGAACCGAATGCCAGGGACCGGCGGTTCGCCGACATCGAGGTCGTCGGTCTCGATCTCGAACCCGTTTCCGGTGACAGAGCTGTCAGTCACCATCCCGTTCCACGAGTTCTCGAGTAGAACACCGACTCCGCCATTATCAGCCACTGTCACGCCATCGATGGTGACGCCAGAGGCACCCTGTACACTGATTCCGTGCTCGTCGAACTCACGGACCTCGAGGCCATCGATGGTGACATTGTCCGCTGTAACAACGATACCAGTCGAACCTGACGCTTGGGTGCCGTCGAGTATTGTCGACCCTTCGTCAACGGCTTCAAGCGTTAGATCGGCGACGTCGATGATCAGCGATTCTCCGAACGTCCCAGACTCAACGTGGATTGTGTCCCCTTCCTCAGCGTCGTTGATTTCGTCCTGAATGCTATCGCCGCTCTCAACGGCAGTGGTTGTTATAGCACCGGCCGCACCCACAGTGAGGACGGCACCACAGATCGCGAGAATAGCGAGTACCACGAGTACTCGCGATCTACGTCTTACCGAAGTTCGATCCGCGTTTATCATAGTGGAGATGATACTCAGCGTATCATAACATTCTGCTTAGCTAGACCGTAGTGGGGTACTTAGGGCAGGCTAAGTGGGTCACTCTCGTTTCGGAAGCCGAACGATCACGTCAGTACCCTCTCCCAGTGTGGATTCGATACCGATCGACCCACCGTGTTGTTCAACGATTTTCTTACACAGAGCCAGTCCAGCACCGGTTCCGGGCACCGGTTCTGCGTGCTGGCCTCGAGTGAATAACTCGAAGACGTACTCGAGTTCGTCCGGGTCGATGCCGACACCCTCGTCTGTGACGGTGAGTACGTGTTCGGTCTCGGTTGCCGTGGCATCGATCGAGATTACCGGCGGCTCAGGACCCGAATACCTGATTGCGTTCGAAATGAGGTTCTGAAATAGCCGAACGAGCTGATGCTCAATGCCACTCACTGTTGGCAGCTCATCGACGGAGACTGTTGTGTCAGTCTCTTCGATCGAAAATCGAAGGCTCGTCGTCGCCTGGTCGACAACAGCAGTCAGCGAGATCGGTTCGAACTGGTCCTCATTGCGTTCGATTCGTGAATACTCGAGCAGATCCGACAGCATCGACTGCATTTGCTCGGCGTTCGTCTGTGCCACCGCGAGTATCTCGTCGTTCTCAGTCGAGAGATCCGTTTCTGACCGACGAACGCGGTCGATATATCGTTCGGTCGTTCTCGCTGGTTGCCGGAGGTCGTGAGAGATGGCCGTCGTGAACGTCTCCAGTTCACGGTTTACGGCCATCACCTCATCCAGTTGCGCCGAAACCGCTGCCTCGAGCGCACGTGTTTCAGTCACATCCCGAAGTGTAAGTGTTCGGCCAATCGAGTTCTCATTGATATCAACCAGTGGCGTCTTCGTCACTGCCAGCGTGCGTGGTGTGTCATCGATTTCACACGTCACCTCGCTACTGACTGATGACTTATTCTTGGGGAGTTCCGTATCAGTCACTACGTCCGGAAGAACCTGATGAACACTAGTACCGATTACCGCGTCGCCATCAAGCTTGAGTATCGTCACTGCCGCATCGTTGATATCGACGATTTGGTTTCGTTTATCGACGACAATGATCCCTTCAGTCAAGGTATCAACGACCGACTCTCGAGCAATCGGAACCAGATCTAGCAACTGATAGTGATAGATCGCCAGGAAAAACAACACACCAGTTGCGACGAAGCTGAACGGTGTGAGGTCGAAATTGGACGGGGTATAGAGGTCGGTATGAAATGCGAGATTGGCTGCCATCGGAATCACTGCCCCAAGCAACAACAGCCCAACCTGTCGACGATACACCTTCGGGGCCCAGACAAAGAGCTGTGCAAACAGCAACGCACCGACGGACATGAGCGTATAGCCGTACACTGCGTGAACCCAGAATGCCGGACCGAACGCCTGATCGATAAGCAACAGTGACCCATCATGAACAGACTGGACGCCGAACGACTGACGAATTAACTCGTGTCGCGGGTTCGTCCACACGAGAACGAGATATACCGATGGAATCACCGATAGCGCGCCGACCGTCCGTGGCGTAAGCAACTGTTCTCGACCAGTAAACTGCAGCGCAAACCCGATCCACGCGATTGGGACGGCCGCGACGGCGATATGGTTGAGATTCGCCCAGAACAGTTTCGTCGCCTCAGTTGCACCAGCGATCTGCAACCCATATGTAACAGCCCACAGAGCCATCGCGCCAATCAACAGCAAAAACGCAGTGCTACCGGGTACGTCGCGCTTTTGCCACGCACCGACAGCGACGATCGCCATTGTTGCCGCTGCCAACAGCAAAAACACCGTATAGACCGTCCACTGCCACTCCCACGTAGCAAACAGTGCGGTCGAAAGTGGTGACACGTCGATAATACATCTCCTAAGGAGATGGGAATAATAAAAATACTGATGGGTGTCCTATGCCACACTCCGTGATCGTTCGCTCCCACCGCTGTCGTTCGGAACTACGTATTTTCGCACCAAGCTTCGCCAGTGCTCGAAGACTCGAGGATGCGCTAACGTTCTGTATCACTAACGTGGAGTTGAATCACTGACCCAGAGGGAGTGTTCGCCCGAACAGAAACAGCGATTCCAAACCTCGACAGGATCATCGACGCCAGCTGCAGTCCGACATTCCCACGAGGGATCGTGACATCTGCGTCACCACTCGCTGTCAGGAGCATTTCGTGCTCCGCCGCCAGCTCTGCCCCAGTATTGGTGAAAGTGACTACTGCATCACCATCTACAGATTCGGTTGTAATCGAGACAGCTCCCGAAGGAGAAGCCCGGTCGACTGCGTTGTAGAGGAGATACGTAATCGCCATCCGAAGCGAGGGAGGACAACCAAAGCCAGCCACATTGGAGTCAGAATCATACTCGATTGAGACGCCGGTTGTCTGCTCAACGCGGCTGATCGCAGTCGAGACAAGCGCTCCAAGCTCATGCGTAGGGCCAGTCCCGTCACCGGTTGCAGCTGAGTCAGTAAACTCAGCAGTGATATCGATTGTCTCTTCGATATCGCGTGCGGCATCGAGAATTGATTCGATCGATTGATCGCTGTACTGATCAGACTCAGCGAGCTGGTCTACCTGTCCGACGATGACGCTGATATCGTTTCGCAGTTGACGCCGAACAATCTGGTTTGTGAGTTGAAGCCGATCAGTTGCATCAAGCAGTCGGCGTTGTATTTCGTGTCGTTCCACTGCGTATCGAATCGTCCGAAGCAAGAGCGCGTTTGTGAGATTACCTTTATAAATATAGTCTTGGGCACCACGCTGTATCGCAGTGATTCCAAGCTCCCCTTCATCTCGACCGGTAAGAACGACAACTGGAACAGGTGGGGTGCGGCTAACAAACCTCTCGAGTGTTTCAATACCACGACTATCCGGAAGATCGAGATCAAGGAGGACGACATCCGGAGACTGTGTGTTGGTGTGATCGACTGCTTCGGATAGTCGTGTAACAGGCGAGAGGTTTGTTATATCGAGAAGCGGCTCATCTTCAGCGCCGTAGTGCTGTGGTGTCGCCGATCGGCTGTGTGGGTCAGGGGCTGCCGAGAACGCCCACTCAACGAGACGAATATCGTCGGGATTGTCTTCAACGAGCAAAACATCGAGTGGCGACGTAGCAGATAGTCTCGACATAGACCCTTTCAAATGAGAGTAATGCTTGAGAAACATATATATGTTAGTTAGCCGGTAACACCGTATGGATCGTCGCACGGTGTTGGTGCCACCGAGTGATCGGCCCTCGCTCGAGGCACTCGAATTACTCTCAAACAAATGGGAACCTGCAATCATCCTTACGCTCCTCCATCACGAGCCACTTCGTTTCAGCGAACTTGAATCAGGGTTGCCGGATATCTCTGCGAACATGCTCACGACAGCGCTTGCATCGCTCACCGAAAGCGGATTGGTTCAACGGCAACCTATCAGCAACACGCCACCACAGGTCGAGTACGAACTGACCGCTTCCGGTCGTCAGTTAGAGCCAGTCTTTTCGACACTCAGTACATGGGGAAAAGATCACCTCGAAACACCGACTCCGACGGCCGTCGTAGCCGATTGTGACGACCGACTCACAGAGTTGTACGGCGAATGGTTAGCTGAGAATTTCGATGTGGAACCAGTCAACACCACCGCCGGCCTCCGTGAGTCACTCTTAGACGCCCCTGAGCTCGTCGTTTTTGATATCGATCTGTGGGATGGCTCGATGTATGAGTTCGAGACGCACTGTCCGATCACAACCCGACGGGTGTTGCTTGTCGGCGGTCGTCCAGAGCTGTCACTGGCAGCGTGGCGATGTGACGATGTTCTACGGAAGCCGATCCGGAAGGCAGAACTCGTCGCCCGGGCCGAAACCCAACTCGACTGCATTGGCCAGTCAGAAACTGAACGCGACCGTGCCGGAATCGAGGCAAAGCTAGCGATTCTCGAGTCAATATATCCAAAGTCACAACTGGAAACCCAGGATGTTACTGCCCGACTCTACGATCAATTGTGACTGTGTTGAGCAAACTCGTTCCCGCCACGAGACTGCTTAACGCTCAACTTCGATTGCTCTGGCGGCAGTCGCTTTGAATGAGACGGTAATTGGCTCCCCGTTTTTGATTGCTAACCGATCGGCACTGGCTTTCGTGATGAGTGCCTGGAGGGGGGTGTCCTCGTTGAGTCGAACGGTTACTCGTGTGATCGCATCGCCTGCTTCCAGTTTCTCGACAACCCCTGTAAACTGGTTGCGCAAACTGGTTCCATCTGCTTGTGGAGTCGCCTCAGGCTGGGTCAAAACGACTGCATCGGACCGAACAGTGACCTGTACCTCTGTCGCCCCCTCTGGGACGAGTGCCAGGACCGATCCAACCGATGTCTCGACAGTTGCCAGTTCCCCGGTTCGATCCCGAACGGTCCCCGCAAAGACAGACTCCGTTACCTGTGCCACACCGTCGAGTTCAGCCTCGTGTCGATCGAACTGCTGTCGCAGTTCGTGTGCCGTCTGTGTCAGCTCAGTCCCACCGCCACCGCTTCCTCCTCGTTGTCGTTCCGTAATCTGCCCCACGGCTGCTTCGATTTCGACGACCCGCCGTTGCAGTCGGGCGTACGATCGACCGAGAACGTCGGCTGCTTTGTGCAGTGAACCATGTTGGTCGATCGCGTCAAGCATCTCGATATCGCGCTGCTCGATCGTGACACCGTCGACCGAGAGCTTCGTACTGTATTCTTTTTCAATCGTCATTTCTGGCAAGCAACCGTGATCGGAGGCGGACAGCGGTCGGTCATCACGTCTCGATGGTTAGTATATCAGTTCACCCTCGATAAATTTCCGGGTCCGTTCGTCGGTTGGGTTCTCGAAGATTTGCTCGGTCGGGCCGATCTCGATAATATCGTTCTCGAGGAGCACCGCAACCCGATCTGCAACACGTTCAGCTTGATGCATATCGTGGGTTGCGATAACGACGCCGATATCGCGATTTTTCGCCTCGAAGACAGCTTCTTCGATGACGGCAGTGTTTCGAGGGTCCAGATCCGACGTTGGTTCATCGAGCAGGAGAATCTCCGGGTCGTAGGCCAGTGCACGTGCGAACGCGACACGTTGTGCCTCGCCACCAGAGAGTGAGGTGGCGTCTTGGTTGGCTTTCTCCCGTAATCCTACGGTCTCGAGTGCGTCGATTGCGTCACCTGTCCCGTTGGTGTGTCCAACGAGACTCGAGAGTTCGTGACGGAGGCGATCAGCCCACGATTGGCGAACCCGTAACCCGTATTCAGCGTTGCGACGAACGCTCGCATCGAAGAGACTCGCCTCCTGAAAGACCATGCCGATCTGTCGGCGGTACTCGAGTCGCTGCTGTTCTGAAACCTGCCAGATGGCATCGTTGTCGTACTCAATCGATCCGCGGTTGGGTTCATCGAAGAGGGCGAGCAATCGAAGCAAAGTCGATTTCCCTACACCAGACGGCCCGATAATCGCGACGACTTCGCCGGGCATCACCGACATGGAGACGCCCTCGAAGACGGGTTCATTTTCGTATCCGTGATGGATGGCAATCGCCTCAAGCATTATTGATGCCCTCCGTTCCCACTCCCGAGTCGGACGACGATTGCGTTGACGAGCAGGACGAGGACGACGAGGATCGCCCCGAGTATCATTGCCGTTTCGAACCGACCCTGCTGCGCCTCGAGTTGAATCGCAGTTGTCAGCGTTCGTGTCACTGATGTCCCGTCTGAACTCGCAATGTTGCCACCGACGATGAGCACGGACCCGACCTCGCTGATCGCCCGCCCGAAGCCAGCAAGGACCGCAGTTGCGATTCCGTAGCGGGCTTCTTTGATCGTTACGAGAGCGACGTCCACCTTTGTCCCGCCCATGGCGTACGCAGCGTCGCGGATGTTCTGCTCGACGCTACTTACTGCAGCGAGACTCACCCCGATAATGACCGGTGTCGCGAGGACGAACTGTGACATGATCATCGCCTCAGTCGTGAACACAAGCTCGAGCGAACCGAGTGGACCCTGGTTGGACACCGCAAACAACACGATGAGTCCAACGACGACGCTCGGAAAGCCCATTCCAGTGTTGATGATCGACGTCAGTAAGGTCTTCCCGCGAAACTCCTTGAACCCGACGAAGAGTGCAATCGGGAGACTGAACATCGTACTCAGCGCGATTGCGACGAGGCTCACGTAGAGTGAGACGTAGATGATACTTCGGATATAGTTCCACTCGAAGGGAAAATCAAGTAACACCGGCGTCAGGACACTGGGTTCGAGTGACATCGTATCGTCTCTTACTCGTCGCTACTTGACTCCCATCCGTCGGGGACGTGCTGCTGAAAGTTCGGCTCCGCTGCTAGCGCTTCAGCGAAGAACAGCTGCTCACCGTCGGACGTGTAGCTTTCGATAATCTCCTGTCCGTCGCTACTCGTGACGTAACCGATGTAGGCCATCGCCAAATCGTAGTTCACGTGCTCGTGAACTGCGGGATTGACGGCGACGATCCCGTACGGATTTATCAGCGACTCTGGCCCACCCTCGACAGGGCCTTCGACATAGATCTCGAGGTCGATTCGACTTTGCATGTTCAGGAACGTCCCGCGGTCGGCCAGCGTATAGCCGCCCTGCATATTCGTCTGATTCAAGATCGCTCCCGTCCCATCACCGCCGTCGATATACCAGTCGCCGAACGATTCGACGGTCAAGCCCGCCTCATCCCAGAGCTCGAGCTCTTTCGCGTGGGTCCCGGAGTTGTCGCCTCGAGAGATGAACGTCGATTCAGTCGCCGCGATCTCCGTTAGTGCTGTCTCGACAGTATCCTCGCCAGCGATCTCGGCGGGATCGTCTGGCTCCCCGACGATGACGAAGTCGTTGAACATGAAATCACGCCGGTTGACACCGTAGCCGGCTTCGAGAAACTCGTCTTCGAGCGAGCGGGCATGCAACATCACCACGTCACAGTCACCATTTCGCGCTGTCTCGAGTGCAGCGCCAGTTCCCTGGGCAACGGCGTCGACGGTCACGCTGTAGCGGTCTTCGAACGACGCGTTGAGTTCATCAAGCAGACCCGTATCGTAGGTGCTCGTCGTCGTTGTAAGCGTCAGCGTTTCACCGATGATCCCCGGTTCGCCATCGGTGTCTTCGCTACCGAGGACTGCACAGCCAGCAATGCCGACTGCACCGCTACTGCCGACCGCAGCGATGAACCGTCTCCGTTGTATCCCCATAGATACTACGATAGATACTGGCGATAAATAGCTTTGGGTAGCGAGGTAACTACAAACAGTTTCAGTAGTCGACTTCGAGAATCACTGGGAGAGAAACGTAACCGGTGCAGGTTTCCCAGCCGTGTCCGACTGATATGGGAGCCTCCGTTCCCGTGCTGAGATCTCTGTGACTCGAGGCTCTCGAAGAGGCCGACAGTAACGACGGTGCGACGAGGAGAGGAGTGCTGGCAACGCCAGGTGCAGAGAGCGATGGCACCCAATTGTTGCTCGCCAGTCAGCAACAGTCGTCGTCGCTACAGATCGCGCCGTAATCGATTCCAAGACCGTGTTTGAGTTCTTCGTTGCACTCCAACAGGAGCGATGTATACTCCTCATCGGCCGATTCTTCTTTGGCTGCTACAAGCGCATCACCCAACTGTTCTGCTGCGGTCAGTGTCTCTGCGTTGGTTGTCAACAGCATCCACCTCCGGTTGTCTGTGCGAACTCCTGACCGATCTTTTCGCTGATGATGTCGTTGGTCTGCTCGAGCAGCGCGACTAGTTCAGCTTCGGCTGCTCGCACGTCACTGATCGTCTCGTTGTCCTCCATCTCGGTCTTGAGCTCGCGCAGTTCGCCCATCGTTTCCTGGTCGAAGCCGTCGCGTTGCAACTGCTGTTGTTTCGTCTGGAACTCGCGTAGGAGTTCCTGTGCCTCGTCGTCCGCCTTCAGCTCCTGTTGGCTGTCGACGAACTGCTGGTAGGGTTTCGATTCAGTGATCGTCTCGATGAACTCGTCTAACCGGTCGTCGACGGCCGAGTTCGTGGTTACGTGTTCGCTCATTGGATTTCGATTTCGGGGGTGTCGTCGTCCGCAGTCGGTTCCTGTGCCGGGAAGAGTTCGGAGCCGAAGTTTCGAAGGTCTGCAATCCCGGTCGGTTCCTCTCGCTGAAGCGGTGCAAGCAACATCGGGACGTCGAATCGATCGCCGATCTCCTCGAGGTACGCCTGTTGTTGCTGTCGGCGACTCTCGAAGAAGGCGTTCGTGCCGTACTCGTCGGGAAGCAGGTAGTTGACCGCGACGAGCGACGTTTCGATGTCGACCTGATTTCGGAGATCTTCGGCTGCTCGCCACGCCTCCATCATCGGCGTATACTCGGGATACATGACGAAAACAAATGAGCTCTTCGTCGGATCCCGCATCGTCTCGATGACACGGTCGTATTTTGCACCCGTCTCGGACGCTTCCTTGGTCAGCGAGCCGAGGTCCATGAATCCCTTCCAGTCCGACGGAAGTTCGAGCAATCTGAGCGTGTGGCCGGTCGGGGCGGTGTCGAACACCACCACATCGTGTTCGTCGTCGTCGAAGTACCCGACGAACTTCTCGAGTGCGGCCATCTCCTCAGCACACGGCGAGTCCAGCTCCTCGTTGACCTGTGCTTTGACGGTTTCGACGTCGGCTTCCGAGTCGTCAGCGTCGAACGATTGTTCGACCTGCTCGAGCATCCGGGTTTTGTACTCCTCGAGTGCGCGTTCCTGATCGATACGGGCAGCCTCGAGGCCCTCGATGCCGACTGTTGTGGGCTCGTGGCCGACCTCGGTCCCGAACACGTCCTGCAGGTGGGAGGCAGGGTCAGTGGTGACGATCAGTGTGTCGTACCCTTCTTCGGCCAGCACGGTCGCAGACGTGGCTGCGATCGTGCTTTTGCCGACGCCGCCTTTCCCCGTGAAGAACAGATACCGAGTGTCCTCCTGGGGACGAAGTTCCTCCATGACGGCAGCCGTATCCGTCTCGCTGGCTTGGGTCTCAGTCGTCTCAGCGGGTGTCGACGATTCGACGTCGACGGTCGGGTCCGCATTCTCATACAGCACCTCGGAGACGTCCGTAAGCAGGTCAGCACCCGTGATCTCGCCTGGCTGGAGCGGGTACGTCGCGATTGGCTGTTCGGCGAACGAGGACTCGACATCCTCGAGGATTTCCTGCTCGCGCTCGCGCTTGTCCTCGAAGAACGGATCTTGGCAGACCGCTTCGGGAAGATAGCCGTTGACGACGACGAGATCCGTCGAGATACCCAGTTCGGCGAGGTTTTCCGAGCTGCGTTCGATCTCGTTGATCGCCGCATCCTCAGGCTTGCCCACGAACACGAACGAGGTTTGAGCGTCGTCCTCGAGTGTCTCGATCGCGTTCTCGTACTGCTCTTTCTGGTCCTCGAGTGAGGCAGCGGGACCGATACAGGTCGCCCCACCGTCTTCTAACTCCTCGTTCCAGCCACTGGGCAGTTCCATGAGCCGGATGGTGTGACCGGTTGGGGCGGTGTCGAACACCACCACGTCGTGTTCCGGCTCGTCCATGAACTCGACGAACTGATCGAACGCGGCGATCTCTTCGATACACGGACTATCGAGCTGTTCTTCGACGGTCTTGATCTGCTCGTCGTCGAGGAGTTGGCGCATTGGCTCGAGGGTGCGCTGCCGGTACTCCTCGGCGGCCTCGTCAGGGTCGATTTCGATCGCCGAGAGATTCGGCACGTCCTCGATCGACGTCACAGCGTGGCCGATCGACTGCCCGAAGATATCCGAGAGGTTCGGTGCCGGATCGGTCGTCACGAGCAGCGTGTCGTAGCCTTCTTCGGCGAGCCACTGTGCAGTCGCACAGCTCGCCGTACTCTTACCGACGCCGCCTTTCCCGCTGAAAAAGACGAACTCAGTGTCCTCACCTTGTGGTTCGACGATTTCTCGAGGCGTCGTCTCGGACATCGATTATGCCTCCTGTGTGTGAGACGATTCGATCAGTTCAGCAACCGACTCGTAGGAGGGGTACTCGCCACGGTCGACGATTTCGTCGTCGACGACGGTGATCGGGAGTATTTCTGGGCCGTCCGACTGGACAGCGTCCGCGACGCCCTCGTGTTCAAGAAACCGGTCCATATCGCTCGACATGTTCGCTCTCGTTATCTCAGCGTCGTCGAACTCTTCCTCGAGTTTATCGACTGCGTGGGTAAACGAGACGAGTTCCTCGTCGGGATCCGGTCCACAAACGCCGGTGGAGCAACACATCGCTTCTTCAAAAATCGTGATTTCGACCATGAGTAGTGTGTGGGTGGCTTCAGAGCGTAGTGGGTCACGACGACCGCGGTGGTGTGTCGCCCGTCGTTTCGTCGGTCGACGATTCCCAACTCGTTCTAAACGCCCTCTGCGATAACGGTTGAACACATATTAAAATAAGTGTGTCGGTGTTTTCACAGCGAGCCGAGTACTCGAGTTCGTTCGCTGTCTCGATAGAACACTGCCCCAGAGGTTCGGAACGTGGTTCAACAGCAAGCGATCATCCATCGTCTCTCTGCAGAGATATGACGCTGGACGGATGAAAACTCATTCAATCATCTCAACAGGATATTACTACAATAGCGATTCGTCAGTCGAGACGCGGACGCTGTTTGTCCGTTCGGAACCTATCTAGTTCGTTCCGGCTCGAGCGCCTCGATACTACGGCGATCGAACCCCGAGTGTGAACGACTACTGTCGGTCGGACACGTCGAGGCCACCGAACGAACGCGTTTCCTCATCGGCCTCATCGTCATCTTCTTCATCTACGTCAGCAGTCACGCTCTCGTCGCCGTCGTCGACCGGTTCGTCGTCCTCTTCGACTGCTTCCGGTGTCGCCTCGAGAGTGTCGTCAGCCGACGCCTCGCCGTGGTCGGTCGCCGATGCTGTTTCATCTTCGTTCTCGAGTCCGCCGTACGTCGTCGGCGTCGTCAGCTCATCGCGCGTTGGGTTGTCGGGATCGATCCCGGCGACGTCGGCGCGATTGATCGCACCGATGCGGTTTGCGACTGACTCGACGAGATCCTCGAACGGCTCCGAGGCATCGGTGTCCCAGAGCACGACCGGTGCGCCATCGTCGCTGCGGGTTCTGATCTCGGGATTCATCGGAATCTCCTCGAGCAGCGGGACGTCGTACTTTTCGGCGACCTCCCGGCCGCCGCCGCTGCCGAACAGGGTGTGTTCGCCCCCACAGTCGGGACAGTGATACGCACTCATGTTCTCAGCGATCCCAAGCACTGGCGTGTTGTGGTTTCGGAACATCTCGATCCCTTTTCGAACGTCGTCGATCGCGACCTCTTCGGGTGTCGTCACGACCACGGAACCAGTGACTGGGAGCGTCTGGAGCAGCGTTAGCTGGGCGTCGCCAGTTCCCGGCGGGAGGTCGACCACGAGATAATCGAGTTGGCCCCACTCGACTTCCTCGATGAGCTGAATGAGGATTTTGTCGACCATCGGCCCTCGCAACACGGCAGGATCGTCGTCCTCTCGAGTGAGGAATGCCATGCTGATGACTTTCACGCCGTAGGCCTCCGGCGGCACGAGCGTTCCATCGTCGGTAATACCTGGCTCCCCATCGATGCCGACCATCTTTGGGACGTTCGGGCCATAGATGTCGCCGTCGAGCAGCCCGACGCGAGCGCCCGCGTCGGCGAGTCCAGTCGCGAGGTTCGTCGCAACAGTCGTCTTGCCGACGCCACCTTTCCCGGAGGAGACGGCGATGACGTTTCGGACACCCGGAAGCGGATTGGAACCGTCGTGTTGTGGGACGGTGACCGACAGCCGCGTCTCGAGACCGAGATCGGCGACGACCTCGCGGATACGGTCGCCCATCGCCATCTCGTCGGTTGCGTATGGGGCGTTGAACGCGAGCGTGATGTTCGCGACGCCGTCCTCGATACGGATATCTGTGACAAGTCCCAGCGAGATGATGTCGATGCCGAGTGCTGGATCGTCGACCATCCGTAACCGTTCGCGAAGCTGTGATTCGGAGACCGTCATCGATCGCTCACCCCCTGGTAGTCACGGACTTGGTCGTCGATCATCGTTCGATCCGTCGGCAGTCGGGTCGTCGGGGTAGTCGTGCTCATGAGTTGAAGACAAGGTCGCCTTTGCAGTTGCTGCAGTATTCCGCCATGTGGCCCTCGACGGTGTCCATCTGGCCATCCGGAAGCTGTGCTTTGAGATCCTCGACAGTCGAGACGCTGGCGACGACTGCGCCACAGCTTCGACACTCGAACAGCTCTTCCTCGTGGACGGTCGTCCAGGCGTCACCGTCGTTGTACTCCGGCAACAGCCCCAGATCGAGACCGGTGTCCATCGTAATCGCGCTCTCGGGGCAGCCGGTCTCACAGAGTCCACAGTCGACACATCGCTCGTGGCTGAACTCGAGATTGCCCTCATCACGACGAATCGCTCCGGTCGGACAAAGGTTCTCACAGGTCGGCGTCAAGCCACAGGCCTCGCTGACCGACATCGTCCCGAAGTTCTCGAGTCCGCGGATTGTCTCGCGCTCGGGATCAACGTGCTCGAGGATCGCCCGGATGCTCTCGAGGCTCCAGACGCGATTGCCGTACGCTGGGAGTTCGTCGTCCGCACCGAGTGCGGTGCCCGAGGCGTTGTGTTCATCTGCTGGAATCGGCGTCTCAGTGAGGTCGTCGACGAACGCCGACAGCTCGTCGGCGAACGCATGCGGCGCGTCGGGCTCAGGGGCGAGAAACGCCACGCGCTCACCCAGTCCGAGGTCGGCCGTCGCGGCGTTGAGCCGCTCGACTAGCTCGGCTTTCGGATCGGGGCCGGAGTGGGCACAGTCACAGCCACAGCCGACGATCGTTACGCCGTCGGCACCTGCGGCGAGTGCGTGCAGGACGTGAGCCTGCCCAACGGTGTCCGTACAGTTTACGCGAACGGGGAGGATCGGTGGATAAGAGACATCCTCTCGACCGCTCGCAGCTAGCTGACCGTATCGTGACAGCGCCGTCTCGGCCCGTTCGGAGCAGACGAACGCGACAACCTGCGGGTCGATCGCAGTCGTCGACGACCAGTCAAGCAACCCACCGCTCGGTTCCTCGTCGAGGAGCGCCTCAACCTCGCGGGCGAGGCGCTCGTTTGATCGATCCGCGAGCTCGACTGCCCCCGTTGGACAGGAGCTCGTACAGGCCCCACAGTTCTGACAGGCCGAGAGATCGAAAGAGACCTCGTGAGGTGCAGGTTTCGACACCGCCTCGTGTGGACAGGCGTCGTAACAGGCACGGCACCCTTCCTGACCGGAGTCGCCCGACGCACAGACGTCCATCTCGAGATCGAGATACGACGGTCGGTCGGGCTCGAGTAAGTCGCTGACGGCGGCGATCGTTCCGAGATCGGCGTCGGTGTGGTAGCCGGTCGTGCCGCCGGGAGCATCGTCCTCGCCGTCGGGGAAGACGACTTGGTCGAACGAGACGGTTCGCTTGACCCCATCGAGATCGATCGCGTCGGTCGGACAGACGTCGACCCACTCGCCGCCCGGGGCGTCGGGATCAACATCGACCGGGGTTCGCGTCACTGCGTCGTCGGGTCCGGCTCGGACACACTCCATACAGTCGATACAGTCCTCGGTGACCCGTGCCTCGAGAGTGATCTCGATGTTTCCCAGCGAGCCTGAGACGTCGAGGACGCGACCACGCTCGAGCCGGACGTCCGAGAGATCCGTCCCGACGTCGTCGAACTCCTGGCCGTCGGCGACCAGGGTGACGTCGGCCGACTCCGGCATCGCTGCTGCGAGCTGGGCGTCACCGACGACGGCGACCGATCGACCGACGTTCCCGCCGACCGATGCGGGCTCGCTCTCGACGTCGAGTCCTGCACGGGCGGCGTTAACCAGCCGAGCCGTCTTCTCCGTGGCTGCGTCCCTGTCGTGGACCCAGCCAGCCCCCTCACGCTGGTCGACGAAATGAACGGTCGCGCCGGTCTCGCGTTCGATGCGCTCGAGGCGTTCCTGGCCGGCCGCGGCCGGGCATGTGAGAATCAGTTCCTCGAGGTCACGGTCTTCGACGACGCTACAGATATCGCCGACTGTCTCTTTCTCACATAGCAGATCCGAACTCGCGGCCATCGCGACGTCTTCGACCCGTTCGCGGGCCGTGTCCAGATCGATATCACAGGTGTCAGCACACGAGCAGACGAACGCACCGATCTCTCCACTGTTACTCATTGGATTCCTCTATGGTTTCAGCATGTAGTTCGAGCAGCGATTCGGTCAACGTGAACACGCCACGGTAGAACGCCGGTGGCTCCTCATCGAGTGCGGCCTCGTGAAACTCCGGGAGCCAGGCACCGATGTGAGTTCGGATGAACCCAAGCTGTGCGTCTCGAGCGCCGCGTTCACACAGCTCTGCGAGGAAGGAAAGCTCGTATCCGGCGTGGTCGATCAGTTCGTCCTCGACGGCGAGATCGACCCCCATCTCGAAGTAGAACGCCTCGACCTCGGTCGTGCTCGGACCGTTGAGCATCTCGTCGACGTACATCGACTCGTACGGCGGCGGCGTGGACTCGCCGTAGCTGACTCCCTGTAGCAGCCGGGTAAACGCTGACCGGAGGTTGTCAGGGTCTGTCTCGGCGGTTCTGACGGTCTCAGCAGCCGCCTCGAGTTCAGGCGGCAGCGATTCATCGGCAAACAGCTCACACCACTGTTGGATCGCGGTGACCGTGCGTTCTTCGGGCGGCTCGAGATAGAGCTGGCCAAGCACGCGGTAGGCCGGTGCCAGTAGCGAGCCGATTTCGGTCAGTTCTGCGTCCGCGTCAGTCATTGTATTCATCTCCAGTTTGTCGGTCCTGACGGTCCAGTTCGTCCATTGGAAGTCGGTATATCGATCATATTGGGAACAACTAATACGTGTCTTGGAATCGGTTAGGGAAATCTCTTCTGCGAGACGGAAACGGAAGTCGTTTCTGTGTCTGTTCGATGCAACGGGCCGGTCTCAGCCCGGGATGATGACCTGGAACCCGATCGGGATGAGCGAGCCCACGATCATCAACAGGAGCAACCCTGCCAGGATTCCGATACCGATACCGGCGGTTCGATAGTCGCGTGGCTCGCCAAAGAGCCACCCGAGCACCGTCACGTACAGCGGGATGAGCACGAGGCCGAAGATCACCCACAGGCCAAGACTCATGCCTCGCTCACCTCCACATCGGCGTCGTCGGTCTCATCTGGCGTCGATCTGGCGTGCTCGAGTTCGACGATCGGAATCACCTTCGTGGCCACGAGGAAGATGAGGACGGCAACGGCGATCGTCCCGAACGCCATCGTGAACTCGGTCAGCGTCGGCCAGTAGGAGTTTTCGGCAAACATGCTCGCGAGTGGATCTCGAGTTGGGTAGAGCAGTCCCTCGATGACAAAGACGATCTTCTTCAGCAAGATCGCCGTAGTCACGAGGACGGCAGCGACTGCCGATGCGGCCACGCTGAACAGCGACGGCTGAAGCGCCTGGGCGACGAGATACGCCAGTGCGACGAGCAGACCGCCGACAGCGAGCCAGAACGGGACCGCCATACTTCCGCTCACAAGCGATTCAGTAAGCTGGCCGGTGTCGGCGGGTGCAGCCGGGTAGGAGCCGGTGACGAGACTCTGGGCGAGGAACCACAGCGTCACCAACACGAGCACGATCAGCGCCTTGTTCAGGCCACGGAAGATCTCATCACCGATCACGTCGTCCCAGCCGTAGGCCCATCGGAACACAGCCGCAGTGATGACCACGGCGGCGATAGCCGAAGTCATCGACTCGGCGAACATCGCGGGTCCGTGGGAGGCACCGAACCAGCCGGGGTGCATTCCCATCGTGGCGAACAGCCACGGGACCACGCCACCGCTCATCAACGGCACGAGCAGCAGGATGCCGATCGCCATCCACCACGCCATCTGGTGGGTCTTCTTTCGCTCGGTTGGACGGTAGCCGATCAGCAACAGCTGATACACGGGCTTAAATGCCGTCGGAAGCGTGCCGCGCTGCCAGCAGTCGTAGATGTCGTTGCGCAGCGTGATGATGAGGTACGTTCCTGCCATGATGAAATACAGGAACGTCGCCGTCATGTCCCAGGTAAGCGGCGAACTCTGGACTGTCGACGGCCAGTTGGCGATCATCACCCAGAGCGTGTCGGGACGGCCGATGTCGAACAGGATGTTCGTTGCCGCCATCGGCAGCGCGATCAGCGTCAGGATTTCGGCGATCCGGGCGATCGGCAAGAACTCCTCGAAGTCAAACAGTCGGACCGCAGCGGAGATCGCAACGCCGCCGTGGGCGATCCCGATCCACCAGATGAACGTCCCGATGTACAGCCCCCACGGGACGCCACCCTGGGTTCCCCAGCCGCGAAGGCCGGTGACGGCCATCCCAAACCGGAGCTGGGTGAAATACGCGACCGCCGTCGCGAACGAGAGGATCGCTGCGATAGCGAGTGCGATGTAGAACTTGGTCGAGGTTCCGCGGAGCGGTTCCGTGAGTCGCTCGACGTCCGCATCGATTGCGCTCATTGGACTTCACCACCGTCAGTCGCGAGGTACTGTGGCTCGCGTCCGCTTTCGGCGTTGATCGCGTCGTCTGGGTCTTTGTAGTCGTCCTCCATGTTCCGAGCGTCGCCAGTTGGCTTGTCACCGAGATAGACGACGTTCGGCTCGTTACCCGTGCTTTTGAGCATCTCCCACTGCTGTGTGTTGCCCTTGGCCTCAAGGTGTTGGCGCGGTTTGCTCTCGGGATCTTCCATGTCCCCGAAGTGGATGACGTTGGTTGGACAGACCTCTTCGCAGGCGGTCGTCCCCTGGAGGTTCTCGTCGTCGCCGTCTTGACGATGGACACAGAACGTACATTTGCCCATCGTGCCGACCTTGTGGTCGCCACCGCCCATCTTGTTACCGCGTGGCTCTTGAGTTTGACCGAGGCTGTAATCGGCCCATGGCCGATCGTCACCATCGTACTCCGCGTCGAGTTCCTGGAGGTTCTGGTGGACCTCCTGTGTGAGTTCGTCCTCGGAAGCGAAGCCGTACTGTCCCTCCTCGGATTCGCGCCACTGGAAGTAGTTGACGCCGTACGGGCAGCCAACCTCACAGTATCGACAGCCGATACAGGTGTCGTAATCCGTGAGAACGATCCCGTCCGATTCCCGCTTGAAGCGGGCCTCAGTCGGACAGACCTCCGTACACGAAGGCTCCGAGCAGTGATGACACGGGTTCGGCGTAAAGCCCTGGTCGACGTCCGGGAACTCGCCTTCCTCATGGCGGAAGACGTTCATCCAGAACGCGCCACGGGGCGTGTCGTTTTCCGTCTTACAAGCCAACACGCACGCGCGACAGCCCTGACAGCGCTCTAAGTCGATGGCCATCCCCATCTGGGTCATTCGCCATCACCCCCTGCGGGCTCGACCTTGACACGGATGTGGAACGACTGGTCGGCCGACCACGAACAGTACCCCTCCGTCGAGTCGAAGAGGTCGTTCGGATTCGCGCCCTCGTCAAGCGCCTTGACGTTCGGATGTTGGGTGTGGGTGTCGTTCCCGTATGGAATCGCGATCGTTCCGGGTTTGATTCCCTCGAGAACCATCAGATCACCCTCGAGTTCGTAGGTGTCGCCGGTGACCGCGTTGTGGCTCTCGACGACGACCCGATCGCCGTCAGAGACGCCGATCTCTGCTGCGTCGCGTGAGTTCATTCGGATGTAGTTGTTCGGTGCGAGTTCGTTGAGCATCGGGTTCTGTGCAGTTCGGGACTGCTTGTGTTCGATCTGTTTGTAATCGAACAGCGTCAGATCGTACTCGTCGGGCGAGTTCCACATGGTCGGCTCGCGCCACTGTGCAAAGCCAGTGATATCCTGGATGTACGGGAACTGTTCGTCGGCGTCGTCGCCGTACTCTTCTTCGAAGCCCTCGCGGACGTTCTCTCCGAGCAGTTCGAACGATTCGAGGTAGAACTGCCACTTGAAGCCGAACGGACTGTACTCGGTTCGGTGGATATCCTCGTCGAGGTTGTCCGACTCGGGCATGAGCACCCAGTAGCGTTCGTCGAGTGGCCGTTCTTCGCTCTGTGGTCCCTCTCGGTACTCCTCACCGTACCGTGGTGAGCGGTCAAGACACTCCTCGACGGTGAGTTCATCGACGTCGTCGAACGCGTCCTCACCCTCGAGTTCGAACGCGTCGTTGACGTAGTCGACGTACTCGTCACCAGCATCGAGCTCAGCGGCGAGGTCCTTGAAGATCTCACCCTCGTCACGACACTCCCACAGCTGTGGGATCGGGGCCGTTCGCGTCGAGCTCGTGTAGTGAGTGTTGCTCATCCCGTCTTTGGCGTTCTCGTACTTGTCGACGGTCGTCGTGGGCAACACGTAGTCGGCGGTGTACGCCGCTGTATCGCTCATCTGCGGATCGACCGCGATCACTGTGCCGTACTGGGAGTACCCCTCTCGACTTCGCTCTCTGTTGGGTGCCCCCGAAAGTGGATTCGCATAACAGACGACGACGGCCATATCCTCCGGATCGTGCGGCAGGTTGTACTCGTCGGGGTTGTTGAGAACGTGAGGGACCTTGGCGTAGGAGCCGTTTGCGTCCGGGTGGAAGTAGGTTCCCTCGAGGTCCGGCGCGTCGGGCTCCCAGGTGAGCGTCTCCTCGGGATCGAACGCCCGTTCACGGACGTGTTCCCTGTGGGACGGGTCCGGCGCGTTCACGTAGCCGGATCGACTGCTTCCGACTGTTTCGACGGCACCCACGAGGAACAGCGGCATCATCCCTGCCTGCATTGCGGTTGGACCGAGTTCCTGCTGGCTGACGTGGTACAGCGACATCGAGACCGGTCGATACGGAACCTGCCGGCGCTCACCGTTGATCTCGACGGTCGTCGTCGAGCCGATTCGGGCCTCCTCGCCCCACTTCTCGGCCACACGTCGGATCTGCTCAGCGGGGAGATCAGTTATTTCGGACGCCCACTCGGGGTCGTACTCCGCCATGTTCTCTTCGAACAGTTCGAAAGCGGGGCGCACTTCGTCGCCATCGACCTCGAGGTCATCATCGACACGCAGTGCGGCCGTACCGACCGCGGTCGGATCGTGTGGGTCGTCGGGCAGCGTCTCCTCATGTGTCGTGAGTTCCTCGGCCTCCTCGTCGTAGACGACCTCACCTTCAGTCCAGAGGATCGCCGCGTCGGACTCAACCGGGTCCTCCGAGTCAGCGTCGATCTCGTCGACATCGGCCGCACGGACGACCTCGCCCTCGTTGTCGCCTTCCGTATAGACGAGACACGGAGCGTTCGTCGTGTTCCTGAGGAACCACTCGTCGATGTACTCCTCTTCGAGGAGCACGTGATTGAACGCGAGGAAAAACGCCAGGTCGGTGCCGGGTTCGATCGGCATCCACTCGTCACACCATTGGCCCGATCCCCGTCGCTGGGGGTCGAGCACCGCGATGTCCATCCCGTTTTCGTACCCTTCGGACATCTCCCGGGAGTACGTCGTGTTACACAGGTGTGGGCCACCGGCCTGCGTCGCGTTCCAGCCCCAGTTCAGGAAGAACTCGGTGTTGTGAAAATCAGGTTCGGGCGACGAGAATCCTGCCCCCATCCGGCTGAGCGCCATCTTGTTCCCTGTCGCACAGACGTTGCCGTGGCCACGGACGTTGATCCCCTCGTCGTACGCTTCCTCGAGGGCCGCAACCCAGCCGTCCATATGCCACTCTGCGCCTTTCACGCGGCCGATCTGGAAGTGAACTCGGCGAGGGTCATCCTCGAGCATCGGGCCGAGTTCCTCGCCGATTTCCTCGGCTGCCTGCTCCCACGAGATCGGCTCGAACTCACCGACTTCGCCTTTCTCGCCACTGACTCGCTTGAGCGGCTGTTTGATTCGATACGGGTCGTAGAGATCTGCGACCGTCGAGACGCCTTTCGGACAGAGTCCATCGATCACCTCGTCGTTCGGATCGGGTTTGAGCTGGACGACACGGTCGTTGACGACCTTTGCCCGCATCGTACAGTCCTGTTTGCCGATCCAACAGGCCGTCGACACCTCTTCGATATCGTACTCGAGCGGATCATCCGCGCTTCCGACATCCGTAAAGTAGTACGTCCCGCCGAGACTCGCCCCCGCAGCCGCGAGACCGATGGATTTCAGGACACTGCGTCTCGAGACACCATCCGTGACTCCATGGTCTTTCTCGGTAATCTCCAGCGCCATTAGCTGGACCACCTGTGGTTCGCCCCACGATCTTTCGTGATACCCATACTCGCCATATTACCGTATCATAATATTAGTAATTGTTCATGCCGTTCGTCCACATGTTGTCAGTAAGTAATTGTAATGTACAATAGCGACATACAGTGGCAGTACTGGGCAAAAGAAGGAGTTCGTGAACGGCAATCGGGAGACTCACCGCGTCCCTGATGAAATTAAACCGAATTCCTCGACGGTCTTTCCCCTTACAGGAATAGCAGGGCGAGTGCCTCGGGGCTTGACCCCGAGGTGGTTGACGAGCGAAACCGCCTGATCCGCACTCATACGGACTGCTGTCGTCACGTACCGACGATCATGACCCCGCCGCTGGTGATCAGCGGTGAATCGTTACAGCAGACCGTATCAGTCAGAAACTGCTGCCATTTTGTCGGTTTCTGTCTCCGAAAGTGCAATAACTTTTTTCCCCTTTTCAGTCGGTTCGTAGTATCGCCATCGACCATCCTTCGTTCTCGAGACGAGGCCAGCTTTTCGCAGGCGTGACAGCGATTGGCTGATGCTGCTCTGTCCGACGTCGACGTACGGTTCGATCTCGCATCCACAGACGGGTTCGTCTGCCAGCGACAGTAGTAACAGAATACGATATCGGGTTTCGTTGCCAAGCGTCGAGAAGATCTCGACCTGAGTTTCAAGTGAACGATCAGTGACGCTCTCGAGCGCCGTATCGGACAGGGCCAAATCACATCCCGGTGGCTCGTCTTGCCGGCTGTCGTCCGTTGCCATTGTCATACCATTGTACCCAACCGTGTATAATGCTCCGGGTTTCAGCCCACATCAATCAGAAGTTCATCATATATGCGTCCAGCGCTACTGAATTACTGCTCGACGGCGCTACCCCATTTTATCTTATTAATTACGCAGGTTTTCATCTCTGGCTGAATGTCCAAATGTGCAATTGATCATATGTTTGATGCGACCATGGTCGGTCGTATCGGTG
This sequence comes from Natronorubrum sp. A-ect3, assembly GCF_041821125.1. NCBI lineage: Archaea > Methanobacteriati > Methanobacteriota > Halobacteria > Halobacteriales > Natrialbaceae > Natronorubrum > Natronorubrum sp. A-ect3. The sequence continues at coordinate 118,366 of NZ_JBGUBB010000006.1, forward strand.
GAGTACGAGCACTGCTGAGTCACCGACGGATTTTTGTATGGCTCGACAGACGGCTACGGCATGCGTGCAGGGCTCATCGTCGCCGGCGGCCAATCAACACGCTTTGGGAAGCGTGACAAGGCTGTCGCCGACCTCGCGGGGACACCGATGATACGCCGAGTCGCAGACCGGATCGCACCCCTCGTCGACGAACTCGTCGTTAACTGCCAGCCGAATCAAAGACCGGCTATCGAAGAGGCTCTCGCCGGAGTCGAGCCTGAACCGATCTTCGCCGAGGACCCCGAACCGGACCAAGGACCGATGATGGGAATTCTGACTGGGCTCCGGGTAGTCGAATCAGCGTATACGTTCGTCGTCGCTTGCGACATGCCGTTCGTCGAGTCGTCACTGGCCGCGTTCCTGTTCGACCGCGCCACGGGCCATGACGCGGCCATCCCTCAGCCGGACGAATGGCGACAGACGATCCAGGCAGTCTATCGGACAAGCGCGATGGTGCGTGCCTGCGAAACTGCGCTTGCTCGCGACAGGCGGGGAATTATCGATGCCCTCCCCGAACTGGAGTACGTCACGGTCGAGCGAGCGGAAATTCTACGCCATGCGCCGCTTCGAACGTTCGAGAATCTGAACACGCCCGAGGCGTTCGACACGGCTGTAGAACAGTTCCAATCTGACACGCTCGAGCAGCACTAGCCTCGCTCCGAACCGACGACGTGAAAATCGGACTGATTCGCTAGTCGGAGTCCGTTTCGTTCGGTCGCATCGTCACCACTGGCACCGTCGCCGTTCTGACGACATCGTCCGTCACGCTGCCGACGATGAACCGTTCGAACCCACCACGTCCGGCGGTCCCCATCGCGATCAGATCGATGCCCTCCGTGTCAGCGTAGTCGACGATTTCCTCGGCTGGAACGCCGTCTCTGATCGTGGTAACAGCGTCGATGTCGTGGGCTCGAGCCTCGGCGGCTCGCTCATCGAGGCCGTCGGTCGCCCGCTCGCGAAGTTCGGCGACGATGTCGGCATCCGTGTCGGTAAGCGCCGAAAGCATCTGTACACGGTCGCTATCGATCACCGACAGGAGGTGAACCGTTGCGTCGAGTTGGGTTGCGAGGTCGAAGCCGTACTGGATCACCGCCTCGGCAGTGTCGCTTCCGTCGGTCGGCAGCAAGATCGAGTCGATAGTCAGTGCTTCGGCCGTTTCACTGGCCGCCTCCGGGTTGATCGTCACGACTGGAACCGACGCCGTTCGAACGACCTTGTCAGCGACGCTTCCGACGACGGCACGTGTGACACCACCGCGCCCGGACGTACCGATAGCGATCGCATCCATAGCATGTTCGTCGGCGTAGTCGACGATCTCCTTGCCGGGAATCCCCTCACGAGTCGTGGCAGTGGCCTCGAGTCCGCGCTCTGTAGCCTCGTCTCGAAGCGCCGTCGCTCGAGCGGTCGCCTGTTCGCGGAGTCTGTTTCGGATCGACTGGGAGTCGCCCGAGTACCCTGCACCGGTCGCAATACTGCTGTCTGCCACGGAGAGGACATGGACTGCTGCGTTGCATTGGGCTGCGAGGTCGAACCCACGTCGGGCAGCGGCTTTAGCCGGATCGCTTCCATCGGTTGGAATGAGAATTGTGTCAAATGTCATTGGTGATCAGTCGTCATCTGTTTTTGACGGGGTCACGTCCTCGCCTGCGGGCTTCGTACTCTCGAGTTGGCCGGTCTCGTAGCCACCCCAATCAAACTTTTCCTGGAAGTAGATGGCCACGTGGACCAGTGCGAGCAGGACGGGTACCTCGATCAGCGGCCCGATGACAGTCGCGAACGCGACACTGGAGCCAACACCGAAGACGGCGACGGCGACAGCGATTGCGAGTTCGAAGTTGTTCGACGCGGCGGTAAAGCCGATGGCAGTCGTCGTCGAGTAGTCCGCGCCAATTCCTCGCCCCATCGCGAAGCTTACGAGGAACATCACGACGAAGTAGATCGTCAGCGGGACCGCGATCCAGACGACGTCGGTCGGCTGGGCGATGATGTTGTCACCCTGCGTGGCGAACATCACGATCACAGTAAAGAGCAGCGCCAGCAGCGTCACTGGGCTGATCGTCGGGACGAACTCCTCTTCGTACCACTCCTCACCTTTGGCCCGTACCCCACCGAAGCGGGTGAGGATCCCGCCGGCGAAGGGAATCCCGAGGAAGATCGCGATCGCCCAGAACACCTGTTCGACCGTGATGTCGAACGTCCCGATACCAGCGACCAGGGCGTCCATTCCCAGCAGTGGTGGCAGGAACAGCGCGAAAAACCAGATGTACACCCCGTAGGTGACGATCTGGAAGACGCTGTTGAACGCGACCAGGCCCGCAGCGTACTCGCTCGAGCCGTCAGCGAGGTCGTTCCAGACGAGGACCATCGCGATACATCGAGCCATCCCGATGAAAATCAACCCGAGGAAGTACTCGGGGTGGGCTGGGAACGGTGACACGAGTCCGCTGAAGAAAACGACCGCTAACAGGAACATCAGCGTCGGGCCGATGAGCCAGTTCTGGATCAGACTCAGACTGAGCACGCGCCACGCGCTGAACACCCGCGGCAGCTGGCCGTAGTTGACTTTCGCCAGCGGCGGGTACATCATTGCAATCAGCCCGATTTCGACGAGATAGTAGTCCTGGATTGGGCCGACGACCGATGGGGCAACGTATCCGAGGCCGACACCGATCCCCATTGCGAGGAAAATCCAGACGGTCAGATACTTATCGAGGAAATCCATCGACCGCGGATCCCCACAGTCTGGACACGCACAGTCCGGTCCGTGTTCGTGGTCGAGATCACTCATTGTCTCACCTTCGGCTGCAGACAACGACTCGACGACTCGATTCGACGTGTTCTGAGTAGTTTGTTCATCATGGAGCGTTCTGGTTACTTACCGACGGCAGCAGCATGTACAGTCGTCCTACCGAGACCGGAACAGATGTCGACTGTCGTCCACAGCGGATGCGCTCCGAGATCGAGTCTATTGAACCAGCTCACAACTCGCGTATTGGTTGAGCGAATGTTCAATGATCTTTCGTCGGGCTTTGGAAAAGCGCTCTCGAGAAAACGATGGTTCAACTGTCCTGTTCGTCTGTCAAGTGTTCCAATAGTACCAGAAGTGCCTCGGTTTCGTCTGTTTCTACTGCCAGAGAGAGGGACCGGTTTATCGGTAGTGGATCCTAACTTCCCATCTCCACTACTCGAAATCAGTTGAGCCATATCTCATTTGAGAGGGGCCTCATACATAAATGCAGTCGTTCAGCAGCAGCTTGCACGAACTGATAAGCTGCAAAAACGGAGTTATACGTCGCTACGACTGTCGACGCGCACGAACCAGTGCAATCGAGAGTAGTGCGAGGACTGCCACTGTAACTCCAAAGCCAGGGATGCTGTCATCTGTTTCCACGTCTTCAGGATCGGTGACAGTCAGCGTGCCAGCAGAAGTCCCGCTGACCGCGATCTCGAACTCACCGCTCTCGTCGAACGTTTCGGTGAACGTGACTGTTTCTGACTCGCCAGGGGCGACAGTGACGTCCTGTTCAGCGACGACACTACCGTCGACAGTTAACTGGGCGGTGACCGTCCCGGCCTTCTCGCCGGTGTTTTCGATGGTTCCAGTCACGTCAACGGAATCGCCGACGTCGATCTCATCCTCGCTCAGTGACGCGTCGGTCACGTCGAACTGGGCCTCGAGGGAGTCGTGGACGCTGACCGTTCCAGCGCTTACGTCGTTGATTGCAACCTCGTACTCACCTGCCTCGTCGAAGGTGTGTGTGAACGTCACCGTTTCTTTAGCGTTACCAGCCATCACGACGTTTTGTGTATCGACGACCTCACCGTCGATGATCAGTTCGGCAACAAAGAGACCGCTGTTGCCGGCCTCTTCAGTGATCGTCCCTGTGATGTCGACGGAGTCACCAGTCATGATCTTGGTGTCGCTCACGCTGACATCCGAGAGTGCGAACTCAGGATCAGGGTCTGGGCCGGGGTCAATAGGACCGGGACCAGGTCCGGGACCAGGTTCAGCTTCCTCTTCGATTGTAATTGTATCCGTGTTCATCTGAATCTGATCGCTGGAGGAGCCAGCGGCCGTGTGGATCCAGCGATAGTCATCTTCCGTCCAGTTACCGAACGTTTCGATTTCCACGGTAGTCTCGTTCTCGTCGGCCTGGACGATTGCGGACGACGCGTTGAGCACGTCATCGCCAGGGTCCGTTTCAGGTCCCTCAGAGTCATCGAGATCAGTTTCATTTGCGAGGAAGCTGATCACATCTGCAGTCTGGACAATACCAGCCGAATTCCGTTCTTCGAACGTCTGTCCGAAGGCGCTGAGATTCTCACTAACGTTCTGGACACCGTTGATCTCCCCGATCGTGTGTTCGATCGTCACGTCCTCTGAAGAGAGGTCAGTGGAGATATCTTCGGTGACGTTGATCGTCATCCAGCTGCTCGTGAAAGTATCTTCGTCGTAAAGCACCACGCTGTGAGTGGTGTTGCCTTCCCATTCTGTTGCGGCGACGTCGAAGCTAATGGTATCGCCAGGCTCAGCGGAGTCAGTGACATCAACGTCCGAGGGACTGTCCTGAGCGACGAGTTGTTCGACACCGATTATCTTTGTCTGATCGACAATTGAGAGATCTCCATCGTCAACCGCAAATCCGTCACCGGTTGCGAGCATGTACATGTGGAGACCGGATTCATCGGGCGTAACTGTCGTGTCGAGTTTGCCATCCTCGACATTCAGATCCTCGTTAAGGTCCTCGTCAAGGCTGAACGAGACGTTCTCGTTGAGGTTCTCGAGGTTCTCTGCAGAAAGTTCGTCCATCAACTCCTGTCCGCTCGTTGGCAGGTCGCTGACGTTGACATCATCTTCAGTGGCATTTTCTTGTAGATGAGCACTGAGGAGTTGGATGTCGTCGTCATTATTGAACTGGCTCGTGTCAGCAGCGAATCCTGACCCGTCGAACGAGAGGTCAATGGTTGTACCCGTACTGTAGACGGCCAAATGTTTCCGGTTTACAGAGTCAGGGCCACCCTGGTTCGTCTTCATCTCAAGGTTGAGATTTTCGACGGAAATCGAACCATCAGCGGCTGTATCAGTACGCAGCGGAACCACTGACCGCTCCCAAACCTCAATGTTTTCGTGGATTTCGTGGAACTCATCCTCGTGATGGTCAGTAGACGATGCGTCTGCCGTCGTCCCTGCTCCGCCGGACGCTCCGGCAACCCCAGCAATCGGTGCCAGAAGCATGATTGCGACGAGGAATATCGCAGTTATGAGACGTTCATGTTGCGTCATACTTCACCTCATTACACTGCACCGTTTTAACATTTCCGAGGGGATTTCCAGTATTCAATTCTTAGGGTATTGAAGAAAGTCACTGACCAGCGTGGCCGAGTTTTCTTTGGAAGTCATTGTAATAATAGTAATTGTTAGTATGGGATGATATAACATTCAACGCCCTCTGACGACGAAGAGGGTGTCAAGACATCTGAAACAGTCACCGATATTTTCAGTTACTGGCTACCTTCACGGACGTGGCTGCCGAAGACAAGCAGACCAAGGAGTAAGAAAACCGTGAGGAAGACTGCCCCGGGTGTTCCGACCGCATCATCATCGTCTTGATCACCGGTCCCATCGTCGTCCTCATCATTTGGACTTATAACTCCAGTCTCGCTCTCGCCGCCCTCATCGTCACCATGTTCTTCAGTTTCCTCGGAAGAATTGTCCGCTAAACCGCTCTCGGTTTCGTCCTCGGTGTCGGTTTCGTTGCCGGGCATATCAGACTCGCTATCCTCACTATCGGTTTCGTTACCAGGCATATCGAGTTCGCTATCTTCACCATCGGTTTCATTTTCAGGAGTACCAGACTCACTCTCCTCATCTGTGTCCTTTTCACTGTCGTCGCTATCCTTATCATCTTCGTGACTGTCATCTGCGCTCACGGTCATCGTTTCCCCGTCCTCGATAGCGATCGGTGCCGGATACCCCTCGGCCTCATCGTCGCCAAAGGCAGCACCATAGATTTCGTATTCGCCCTCGTCGTAGTCATCGAGATCGAGTGTCTCGCTGTAAGTGCCATCATCCTGATTATTGAGTGTTATATTAGTGGCATCGTCGGCAGACCCGTCCCAGAGAGCTACCTCAACGCTCTCGACCATCGATGTATCGCTCGAGTCGATCGTTGCACTGATTTCGACCGTTTCCCCCTGTGTTGCCGTACTTGGATACTCGAGATGGAAATCGAACGCCTGAACGACGACTGGATAGACGGCTTGGCGTCCCTCATCTTTCGGATTGAGTGTCAGCATGTATGTCCCTTCCAGATCGTTCGTGTCCAGCTCATCAGTTTGAGTCCCAATTGAGGTACGATCATTGTCCGCATCAATGTCATCATCACTGAGGTACTCACGTTCGCTATTCGTATTGAACAGCATGATGTGATAGTCCTTGTTTGAGGTCACCTCAATCTCGATCGGTTCACCAGGTTCGATCACTCCAATTCCATCGATGGTATAATCGTCACCTAGTATGTTGACCGTTTCCTGAGGTGTCGAAACGGACGAAACTACCTCGATATCATACTCAGAAGCCGCGGCTGGAGTCACAGCGAGCGACGCTGTCATAAGCAAAAGACAGACAACGACGACTCGAGTGATAGCTGCTTGCATAGCTTCCAATACCCGTGATATAAATAAAGTCTTTCTGCTGTACAGATATGTCCTATAGGGATTTGTCTATCCCATTTTCAAAGTGCCTTACAAAACGGTGATAGTCGTGACTGAGCATGATGCTCTCGGAGTGATGCCCCAAACCACTACTCTTCGAGTCACATGCCAACGAGGGGCGTTGTGACCACCAGTTCGTGATCGTTTTCACGGTTCGGGATCCAAAAAAAGACGGACAGCGCAATGTCGGACTCCATGCCGCCTGAATCAGAGACGCAACCCGCAAACGCGGACACCCCTGCCGAATCACGTGCTGGTAACTCGGAGGTCACGTTTGGCTACCATGGGGTTCGGGCAGGATTCCTCATTTCGCTCCCGGTTGCACTTGGCGTTGCTGGCTATGGCCTTGCCTTCGGTATTCTGGCAAACCAGGCTGGTCTCAGCGTCGCAGAAGCGACGTTGATGAGCGCCACCGTCGTTGCAGGCGCGGCACAGATCGTCGCCATCGAACTGTGGGCGGATCCGATCCCGGTTGCAGCGATACTCCTGACGACGTTTGCGATCAATCTCCGCTACTCGTTGATGGGCGCAGCATTACAGCCGTGGTTTCAGCATCTCTCGGCGAAACAGGCCTACGGCAGCCTGTTTTTGATGGCCGACGAAAACTGGGCGCTGACGCTTCGCGATCTCAAAGCCGGCAACGGACGGGGTGCGTTCCTCCTCGGCGGTGGGCTCGCGGTCTGGGTAGCGTGGGTGCTGGCGACCATCGTTGGAACGGTTGCCGGCGGCGCAATTAGCGATCCGGCGACATACGGGATTGATTTCATCTTCGCAGCGGTGTTCGTCGCGCTTGCAGTGGAGCTCTGGGAGGGACACACGTCACTCGTGCCGTGGACGGTTGCACTCGGAACCGCATTGATCGCTGCCCAACTGCTCCCCGGGCAGTGGTATATTCTCCTCGGCGGGCTCGCCGCGTGCGTTGTCGAGGTGATCCGCTATGATCGATGAGTCGGTCATCTCGCTTGACCCACTTGTCGTCGGTGTAATCGTTGGGATGGTCGTCGTTACCGTCATCACGAAAGTCGGTGGCCTGTGGCTCCTGAGCCAGTTCGAAGTGAGTGATCGACTCGAGGCAGGGATTTCGGTGCTACCGGGAGCCATCGTCATCGCGATACTCGGTCCCGAACTCGCTGCTGGTGGCCCCGCAGAGTGGAGTGCAGCGGCCATCACTGGACTCGTTATGTGGCGGACGGGAAACATCCTCCTCGCGCTGTGTGCCGGACTTGCAGCAGTTATTCTACTCCGGGTACTCATTCCGGTCTAGCTGTCTGGCGAAGAAATGGAAAGCGGAGCTCTGGGCTAAGTTGATATCAGGGGAATAAAAGACTACTATATGACAGCTATTCTCCAAAACCGAAAGACTGGGCCGAGATGACAACCCTTAACCGTGGCTAGCAGAGAGGAGTATGTAGCGGGATGGGATAGCCAGGAGATTCCGGCGGGCTCATAACCCGCAGACCGGTAGTTCAAATCTACCTCCCGCTATATTTTGACGCTCACAAACTCGAGAGCGTCGGATATAGCACAGTGAAGACAGGCAGTGACGTTTGGAGGACCGAAGCACAGAAACAGTCGGCAACACTGCCAATGGCAGAACCGAGGCAGGTCCTGTGTTTCAGCATTCCTGTCGATCTAGTACGGTTGTCATTAGTCGTGTGCACCATCCTCAGATGGCATGTTCTCACCGCGACGACCGGACAACGTCGTGATGTCGATTTCGTACCACTCTTTGTCGAACCGTTCGTCGTCCATCCAGCGGGCGTCGCCGGCGGCATCATCAGCACGACCAAAAAACAGCGCGGCGACTCGACTCGAAACCTTCTCGGGAGGCAGTCTGTGAAGGGTTCCAGTCACGACAACGCTCGCCCACGTCGTCGGATCGCGGAACTCATACGTCGAGAACGACACTTCTTCCGTCGCTGTGATGAACCGCTGTTTCTTGCTCGAGTCAGCTGAGAGAAATCCCATTACGATCCGGTCGTACGCCTCGTCGTATCCGTAGGAGATCGGGAGTCCATACGCGCGGTTTTGGTTTGCTAGCGAAAGTGTTCCATGGCCTCTCTGCTCGAGGAACTCGATCGTTTCTGCAGTCGACAGTGAGTAGCCGATTTGTTCTTTCATATCCATCGTATATCAGCAAGATGGAATAAATACACCGGATAGCGTTGTCGACGCGATGACTCAGACAGCGACAACACTCCTGCATTCGTCGTCGAAACGAGGTTTTAAGTCCTCGAGTTAGCAACTGATACTATTCAACTTGCTGTTGGTTTGTGAGACGAACCGATTCCGTGGATGCCAATAAACAGTATGTCTGAAGAGCATTTGTCACTCGATAGCGATCAGGGTGGAGACGAGGTGAGCGGAGAGAGCGACGGGGCCCTGAGGGAGTTTGACCACGATTCAAACACAGACCGAGCATCGAATGCCGAAATCGAAGACGTGGTTTCAGAAGCACGGACATACTCGCGTCCGCTTTTCGAGAACGAGCCATTGGATCCCCCTCGAGAGCCGGATATCGACGAGACGTTCTTCGAATTTGAATACCTCGATACGTACCAACACGCTGACTGGTCGTGGGTCAACGAGCCGTATGCATATCTCGCTACTGTCTTCGATGAAACAACGGACGACCCCGCTATTTGGATCGTCGAGCCAGCACTCGATCAGTTTGAGGCGTACGTTCGTTCGGATCTCGAGCAGACGCTTCGAAGCGAATTGATGTACGCTGAGGACACTGGTGACCAGCCATCACTCCAAGTTTTTAACAGGGTGGTAAGACGGGTCGTTCAGGAGTCTGCGGCCTCCGTTTCAAGCACGTCACTCCACAAGATCTGCTACTATTTGCGTCGGGATTTCATCGGATACGGAACGATCGATCCGCTCATGCGTGCACCGGCGGTCGAAGACATTTCGTGCAGCGGAACGGACGTGCCAATATACGTCTACCACCGCGAACACGGGAACATCACAACGAATCGTCAGCTTAGTTCAGAACAGCTCGATTCGTATGTCCTACGGCTCGCCCAGCGTGCAGGAAAACATCTCTCTGTGTCAAACCCACTCGTCGATGCGAGTCTTCCAGACGGGTCCCGTGTTCAGGCGACGCTGGGTGGGGACGTCACGACACGTGGTTCGAACTTTACGATCCGTAATTTCACCGATACGCCGTTTACCCCTATCGACCTCATCGATACCGGAACGTTCAGCGTCGAGCAGATGGCGTTTTTCTGGTTTGCAGTCCAGAACAACCGATCGCTGTTGTTCGCCGGGGCGACAGGATCCGGGAAGACAACAAGCATGAACTCGATGTCCTTTTTTATCCCTCCACAGAGCAAGATCGTCTCGATCGAGGACACGCCCGAACTCACGCTTCCACACGACAACTGGATCCAGAGCGTCTCTCGAGAGCCGACAGGCGATCAGGGACAAGGAGAAGTGTCGATGTACAACTTGCTGGAAGCCAGTCTGAGACAACGACCTGAGTATTTATTGATCGGCGAGATCCGAACGGATCCACGAGTTGCCTCAACGTTTTTCCAGGCGATTTCGACGGGCCATACAGCGTACACGACGTTCCACGCAAACTCTGTGCAAGGACTGTTGAGCAGGATGCAAAACGACCCGCTCTCCGTTCCCAGACAGATGATCGCCGAACTCGATCTCGTTTCGATACAGAAACAGGTCCGGGTCGATGGCAAAAACGTTCGCCGAAACAGCGAAATCGTCGAGATAAGCTCTCGAAACAACGAACAAGACACACTGCAGACGCGTTCAGTCTTCGAACGCGATCCAGCGACCGACCGTTTTGACCGAGCACGGACCTCACAAACACTCGAAGATATTCGCGAGGAACGTGGCTGGTCGACGAACCGAGTTCAAACCGAGGTCGAACAGCGACGTGATGTCCTCGAGTATCTTCAAACGAATGGAATCAACGGGTACGACGAGGTAGTTCAAGCAACGACGATGTTTTCCCGCCGGCCAGATGCCGTTCTCGATCTGGTTCGAGATGAGGAGTTGGGTGCCGTACTCGATGCGTCAATGGAGGAGTAAACGTGGAGAGAGACCGGTGGTGTGATGACGACCAGACACCCGCTGCGACACAGATCAGTGGTAGTAGCGGTCAGAACCAATCTGTCAGCCGAAACACGGAGACTGAACGGAATCAGAACAAACTCACCGACGACTACGGCAGGCTCCGATCGTATTTCAAGCGTCACTCGGGGCGGTACGATGATCTTCAACGTCGGCTCAAGCAAGCACGGATCCAAACGACTGTGGATCAGTACGTCGCTGAAAGCGCTGTCAACAGTCTGAAAGCAGCCGTCGGCAGTGTCTTACTCGCCACCGTTGTCCTCACAGTAGGACTGTCTGTCGCTGTGTTTTCCGACTGGTCACTCGGTGTGACTGGAAACACGTTGCTTGAAACAGTGGGGCTCTATGTCGCCATAATTTCGATTAGTGCCCTCTGCTGTGGCGGCGCAGTATGGGTTTGGCAGGTACATTACCAGCCACGCCGGCTCGTCACAGCGCGCCGTAGTGAGATTGAGTTGGGGCTGCCATCCGCTGTGACGTTTCTGTATGCGATGACCGGTGGTGGCGTTGACATTATTACGGCGATCCGCTCACTGGCGGACGAGAAAGATGTGTACGGCGAAATAGCGAACGAGTTTGATCAGCTGGTTCGTGAGATGGATCTCTTTGGAAACGATTTCCAGACAGCGCTCAGAAAGACGAGTGAACAAACCCCTAGCGACAATCTTCAGCAGTTCGTGGACAACTTGCTCGGAGTACTGGAATCTGGGGGAGATGTCAGTAGGTTTCTCGAGGACGAAATCGAGCAACAGACCGAACTAGCCCTCCAGAAACAGGAGACGTTCATCGAACGGATTGGGTTGTTGAGTGAGGTGTTTATTGCTGGGTTCGTTGCCGGACCATTGTTCTTGATAATCACACTGTTAGTGATCGGTCTGCTGGGCGGAGTCAGCGTTCTCGAAATCGTGATCATGATTTACGTCGTCTTGCCGTTGAGTGCGGCCGGGTTCTTCCTGCTCGTCGACCTGTTCTCCCAGCCTCGCCAACTCACCCCGTCGAAATCAGCTAGCCACTCACCACAAGAAATCGACCACGCTGGACCCGAGCCGTCCCCAGATGATCCGCAACTGAAAGACTCCACTCGGTACCAAGCATATCAACACAGTCGGCTCCGGACGAAACTGCTGGAGCGCTCTTCTGACGTAATCGGCACGGTGGTCCAACGGCCAGCACTGGGATTTTTGCTTACGGTCCCATTGGGACTGCTTCTCGCGATTGGTCTCGTGTTCAGTGGCACCGTTCAACCGACGGCCACCGCGGTCGTCGCCCGACCCGTGCAGACGACACTCTTGCTTGTCGTTCTCCCTGGGCTCGTCGCCAGTGTTCCAGTTTCAGTGCTGTACGAACGAAATCGTCGCCGGGAACGCACAATCATTGACCAGTTTCCGGATGTGTTGGAAACGCTGGCAAATGCCAATCGGATGGGTGTAACACTCACCGCCGCGTTCAAACTCGTCTCAAAAGCAGTTACTGGGCCGCTAAGAGCCGAACTGACGGCGGTGAGAAACGATATCGTCTGGAACAAGGAGCCATCAAACGCGTTTCGTCGCCTCGCGAGCCGGCTGCCAATTCCTCGAGTCGCGCCGACATTGACCATCGTTGCAAGGGGGAATCGGATCAGTAGCGACCTCCATGAGGTCCTCGAAATCGCTGCTTCGGAGTTGCGGATTCACGCACGGATGGAATCGGCCCGTCGGAACGAAGTGAGTCCGTATCTGGCGATCGTCTTCATTGGCTCGCTTATTTATTTATTCGTAATTGTCGTCTTGAATGTGAGCTTTCTCGAGCCGATGGCAGAGGCGTCAGTCCCAGAGACGGACGAGGAAACTGTTGCACCAGTGGCGCTCTCGATCGATGTCGACATCTATCGAACGGTGTTTTTTCACTCTGCTCTTATCCAAGGGATCGTGGCGGGATTGATCGGTGGGAAGCTCACCGAGAACAGTCTTCTCAGCGGCCTTAAATACGCAATCGGGCTAACAGTGCTCATCACGGTGGTGTTTTTCTTCGTATGATCCGAAACAGTTCCAGTAACGAACGTGCCGTCTCACCCGTCATCGGTGCCATCCTCCTCGTTGCGATTCTCGTGGCTCTCGTGGGGCTGTTACAGCTGAACGCGGTTCCCGCACTGACAAGCCAGGCCGAGTTCGAGCACAACCAGCACGTTCAGGGCGAGGTGCGCGATATCGCGGCCGGAATCGACAGAACAGCAACGACCGGCACGAGCCAGTCCGTTGCGGTCACACCCGGCGTGCGATACCCGTCTCGAGTGGTTCTGGTGAATCCACCACCAGCGAGGGGAACGATTCAAACGAGTGAGCCGAGAGACGTAACGATCGCTGGGGCATCCGCAGACGGTGCGACAGGCGACTACTGGAACGGCGAGCCGAAAGCAATCGAAACGCGATCACTCAGCTATGCGCCAACCTACAACGAGTACCACAACGCACCAGAGACGGTGTACGAGCTAGGGACGATTTACAACCGCATCGACGAAACGACGATCGTAACGGAAGAACAGAGCCCGATCAGCGATCGAAAAATAGCGCTCACAATGGTCGCAGGTGAGTTTCGCCATACCGGAATCGATCGAACACTCGTTGATCTCCGCCCCTCGAGCACCGAAACCAGAACCGTCTCGGCCTCCGATACCGACGACCCGATCACGCTCACGATCCCGACTGAGCTTTCCGAAGACGAGTGGGAGACAATACTCGAGTCAGAGCTTGATGACAACGGTGGATATGTGGCTGACTATCGCTGTGCGAACGACCCGCCAGAGCCGTGTGGTGAACTCACCATAACGTTGCAGGACAAGACAACCTACGAACTACAGCTCACTCGAGTCGGCGTTGGGAGCGATACGGTAACGCAAACGCCAGCCTATCTCACCGATCTCGAGGGGAACGAAACGAGCGTGCGCGCGGGCGCTACCCAGCAGCTCGTTACCGAAGTCAGAGATCAACTTGACAACCCGGTCAGTGGCGAGTCAGTGACAGCAAACGTTTCCGGATCGGGCGAACTCCGCAAGAACTCATCGATCTCGGGAACTGACGGCCGGACGACGTTCGTCTATGAGGCACCAGCAGATGTCTCCGGGACAGAGGACGTAACAGTTGAAGTAGCATTTGACAACGGGACTACTGAACAAACTGTTACGTTTTCGCTTCGTGTGTGGGGGGAGTCGGACGGTGGTTCAGACGAGCCGTCCGATCCATCTGATCCAGGTGATCCAGACGATACAGATGATCCAGCAGATCTATGGGTGAATATAACCGACGTAGTCGATCAAAGCAACCCGATTTTCGATCGCTATGAGGTGACGGCCGAGCTGGAAAGTGCCCAGAGTGAGCTATCACACGCCGAGTTCCGACTCATCGATTCGACGACTGGTGACGTCCTCGATACTGCGAGTGACGAGACGATTTCTGGCACCACTGCAACAGTTACAGAAGCCCTCCAACATAGACCGGAATCACAAGACAACGACACCCAGTATCGGATCGACGTCACGGCGTCCACGACTGATGGAACGAGCGAATCAACCAGCTACGAGGTCGGTCACTCCTAGCGGCCAATTAGTCGAAGGTGGAACGGATTTTGAGAGGCAAAACTGGCATTCAAGACCCTCGTCATTATTACAATCTGGTTCCTAGAAACGATATGGCTGTTTCCACGGGGGTCGATAAATTAGACGAGATCCTCGGTGGCGGGTTCCGAGAGAACAGAACTGTCCTCGTTACTGGACCACCGGGAACCGGCAAATCGACGCTGTCGATGAACTTCTTACAGGCAGGACTCGACGAAGGGAGTCGCTGTACGTTCATTAGCACCGAACAGACGCTCGAGGAACTGCGTGACACGTTCGAACCGTTTTCGTTCGATCTCGAGAATGAGTTACTAACAGTGATCTCGCTGCATGCTCGGCCAGGGACAGGCACTGAACAGTACGAACAGGGGACGATTGTCAATACACATGGGACGGCGCGTTCTACCGATGACGAACAGTACTTGCTCCGAACCCTTGGAGGGAACAAAGAGATCGATGACCATCGCATTGATTTCTCGCCATCAAACCTCCGTGAGTTCTTTCGGTTCAACATCTCGGGAGATCGCGTCGTCGTCGACAGCATTTCCGGACTGCAAAGTGTCAGTCAGAACAATGATACGTATCGGCGTCTTCTGTTAGATCTTATTCAGCTGATAAACGATAACCATGGTGCGACGGCGCTGTTTACTGCAGAGTCATCACAGCCATACTACAACAGCGAGACGGCCGGGGAGTTTTCTGTTGACGAACTAATACAGTACAATCTTCACGGGGTAATACGGCTCCACCGTGAGCGACTACGGGGAACTGATAGACGCTTACTCGAGGTCACAAAGATGCGTGGTGTCGAGTACGACTCCCGACAGTTCGAACTGGTATTCGATGACAGCGGGATCCGTATTCTGCCGGAAAACCGGACGTTCAGTTCGGCGTTTCGCGCGACAGATCACGTTTCCACCGGCATCGATGGGCTTGATACCTTACTTGGAGGTGGGTTACTGTCTGGGGAGAGTACTGTCATCCAACACGATGGCAAAGCAGAAGTCGGCGGGATTCTCTACATCCTTCTTTCAAACATGCTTTCGACGGATCGGTCCGTCGCACTCTTGCCACGTATCGACTCACAGCCGCTGTTTCCCCAGTCTGTTTTCGAACGACTCGGAACGTCGATGGACGACCTTCTCGATGCTGATCGTCTATTCGTCTTCGACCATCACGGCGTGTGGGACGATCACCAGAACATCTTCAAATCAGTTGCCGATGAGCGTGGAATCAAAGACGCAATGACGACGATACACAACCGGGCTCGTGGCGAGGGTGTGGTTATGGCACTCGATACAAATACCCTAACTCACGCTCTCGGACCGGAGGCAACACGACGAGTTCGATCGTGGCTCCAGTCGGACGAACTTGGTACAACCGATGCCATCGTGGACATACACAATCCAACGCTGTTGCGAGACGAGTTAGCCTCGTTCCATGTCGATAGCGCCTCCCAAGTCCTCGAGACATGGCTAAACGATACTGGACTGCAGTATATTCAACTTCGAAAGAGTCCGACCGGTGATATCGGTGCCGTACGACTCATCGAATATCTCGACAAATCCCCGTATATTAGAGTTGTAACATGAGAAAGACGAACTCGCGATCGTGCTGAAAGTCCCCGCTGGGAGTCACTGTTGGAACGATTAGGCTCCATTAAATATAATTTTATTTGATGTATTTTGAGGAATGAATAACGTGTCGCTCGCTTAGCCACATCTCCCTTCGAGAGAACGCCATAGCAACAGTTAGGCCACTCGAAAATAACAGCACCATTCCCCGAGAATGCCACGTCACGAAAGTATATCATCATCCAGACCAATCTTGAGCGAATGACTGCTGATCGAACAGACAAGCACAGCAGCGTACTCGTGGTCACGGGAAACCAAGAATTCGCTGCTGCCTGTAAGCGCCATCTCTCTGCAGTTGCAGATCTTCATATCTCGACCGCTAAGACAGTCGAGGAGGCGACCGACACACTCGTCGCCAAAGACGAAATCGACTGTATCGTTAGCGATCACAATCTTCCCGATATTGACGGAGTCACGTTTCTCGAGGTCGTCCGGGCACAGTCTCCCACCCTCCCGTTCATTCTCCTGACGAGCGATGGAAGCGAAGCAGTGGCCAGTCGTGCCATCTCCGCCAACGTCACCGAGTATCTCATCAAAGACCCCCAGAACGACCAGTGGGAACAACTCGCCACCCGCATAGAGGCTGCCGTTGCGTACTACCACGACCAGAACAAACACGTCAAGACTGAAGCACGCACACGAACACTGCTCGACGCTGCCGATGACATGATTGCTGTTGCTCGTGATGGGGACTTCGATTACATCAATAAAACCGGAGCTGAGCTCTTCGGTGTCGAAGATCGGACAACCATCATCGGCAAGCCCGTAGACGAGATGCTTTCGCTCGAGATGACACCATCTCTCGCAGATCGGCTCAATGACATCCAACAGGGTGGACAATCACTCGATCATGCCGAAACACAACTGAGCCGAAGCGATGGAACACGTCTGCCTGTCGAGGTCACGATCACACAGCACACCTGGTCAGAGACACCAGCAGTCGTCCTCGTTATCCGCGATATTAGTGATCGGCTGGAACGAGAGCGCAACCTCACGCTCAAAACTCGAGCAATGGACGAAGCCCCCGTCGGCATTACGATCGCCGACGTGAGTCAGCCAGACAATCCGATGATCTATGTCAACGAGGAGTTCCAGCAGGTGACGGGTTATTCGGAAGCCGAGGTGCTTGGTCGGAACTGTCGGTTACTCCAGGGCGACGAGACTGACTCGGAACCAGTCAGAGAAATGCGCGAGGCGATCGACGCCGAGGAGTCGGTCACCGTCGAAGTACGCAACTACCGCAAGGACGGAACCCAGTTCTGGAATCGTGTGACGATCGCCCCGATCAACCAAAACGGAGCCGTAACCCACTACGTCGGGTTTCAAGAAGATATCACCGAACACAAGGAGTACGAGCAGATGTTGCGGCAGTTCCGACAGGCGGTCGAGGCCGCGGGACACGCCATCTACATGACCGATCCAGACGGGACCATCACATACGTCAATCCAGCGTTCGAACGCATTACTGGATACGAAAGCAAAGCGGCCGTTGGTCGAACACCGCAGATTCTCAAGTCGGGCGAGATGTCCGAAGATTACTACGAGGAGCTATGGACAACGCTTTCGGCGGGAGATGTCTGGGAAGAAGAGATCTGTGACAAACGCCACTCTGGAGAGTTGTATCACGCACACCAGACGATTGCGCCACTGACCGACGACGGTGAGATCGACTCGTACATCGCCATTCAGACGGATGTGACAGAACAGAAAGAACGCGAAGCACAACTCCACCAGTACGAACGCGCGATTGAAGGTTCAAACGAGTTGATCGCTGCCATCGACGACGAGTACCGCTATCTCTTTGCCAACTACGCCTACCAGGAGTTTCACGATCTCGATGCAGATAGCGTAACGGGAATGCCCTTAGCCGATGGGATCGGTACCGAGACGTTCGAGCGGGTCAAGCCCTATATCGAGCAGGTGTTTGCTGGCCAGACGTTCCGCTACCGAACGACCCGGACGCGATCAGAGAAACCGAACCGGACGTTCGAGATCCGATACTATCCACTCAAGGACGACTCAAACGACGTTCGTGCAGTGGTGGTAACGATGCACGATATCACCGAGCGGATCGAACGAGAAAACCAGCTCGCGTCGCTCGATCGGATGTTGCGCCACACCCTCAAAAACGAACTGAACGTTATTCTGGGTTCGGCAGAGCTGATCAACGAGCAAGCATCAAGCGATATTGCAGCGTTAGCCACGTCCATCGAAACAGCCGCCGATCAGATCCTCTCCCAAGCAGACAAAGAACGGGAAATCGTCGAAATGTTATCAAACCCATCCTCACCGACGATGTTGTCACTTGGTGAGCTGACCGAACAGGTGGCCGCAAACGTTGAAACGGAGCATCCGAATGCTGAGATAACGGTTGACGTTCCGGCGATCGATCTGACGACGATCCCGGAACTCGAGCGAGCCGTTTCCGAACTCGTCGAGAACGCACTCGAACACACCGATCAGGATCGACCCGAGGTCACGATTACTGCCGACGTGACTGCGGAGGTGATCAGACTCAGCATCTCCGACAACGGTCCGGGAATTCCCCTCGAAGAACGGGCCGTAATCGCTGAGAACGCCGAGATCGAGCCGCTACTGCACAGCAACGGAATGGGGCTGTGGCTGGTCAAGCGCGTCGTGACCCGAGCAGGCGGGACGATCAAATTCACAGACGCTGAGCCTCGAGGCAGCGTCGTCACACTGATTCTCCCCAAGTGACGGAACAACGCGGTTCAGAAAATCGACGGCTTCATTCAGTCACCCAAAACACAACACGTTTCGAGGACGACCCCGGTTGCGGTCGGGATCGCGTTATTCCGTTTCGGGGTCGTCGCCGAGCGAGCCCTCATACTTGGCCTGCTCGTCCGCCGGGAGATACTGGC
The DNA here is from genome assembly GCF_041821125.1 of Natronorubrum sp. A-ect3. Classification (NCBI taxonomy): domain Archaea; kingdom Methanobacteriati; phylum Methanobacteriota; class Halobacteria; order Halobacteriales; family Natrialbaceae; genus Natronorubrum; species Natronorubrum sp. A-ect3. The sequence goes on from NZ_JBGUBB010000006.1 coordinate 137,322, forward strand.
GTTCCCACTCGACGACCTCGGGAAATCCCGAGAACTCGTGGAGGCTGCCAACGGGCTGGTCGTTGAACGTGTCGTCGATATCTCGCATTGCCGCGACGGGATCGTCAGCGAACGCACTGAAGTCAGCGTAGACGTTCGCGATCGTCGACAGCGTTGCGGCGATCGGGAACAACACGAGGTCGAAACCCCACTCCTCGAGCGACGAGAGGTCGACGTACGGCGAGGAGCCGAGATCGCCGACGAAGTTGTAGACAAGTGGCCCGTCAACCTCCCGACCGATACGCTCGAGTTCCGCTTCATCGGTCGGCCCCTCGACAAAGGCGATGTCAGCGCCAGCCTCGAGGAACGCGTTGACGCGACCGATCGCCTCCTCGAGCGAGCCGTCGCCAGTCCCGCGGGCGTCGGTACGAGCGATGAGGGTGAAGTCGGGGTTGCGCTCGTCACGCACGTCGGCAGCGGCTTTGATCTTGCCAACAGCTTCCTCACGGGGGATGACCTGTCGGCCCTTCGTGTGGCCACAGCGTTTCGGGAACGTCTGGTCTTCGATGTGGATGGCGGCGACGCCGGCTTTGATGTACTCTCGAACGGTTCGGACGACGTTCGTCGCGTTGCCGTACCCGTTGTCCGAATCCGCAATGAGTGGGACGTCGATCCGCTCTTGGATGTTGCCGGCGTTTTCGATCATCTCCGGCATCGTGATGAAGCCGGCATCGGGGTAGCCGGTTTTCGAGAGCGAGGTCCCGTAGCCGGTCATGTAGATTGCATCGAAGCCGACGCTGTCGGCGACGGCAGCCGTGAGTGGGTCGTGAACGCCGGGACAGGCCAGCAGCTCATCTTGCTCGAGGCGCTCTCGGAGTGTCGCTCCGTAGTTGGTCATGGTCGACCACAGGCCAGTCGCGGGCAAGCAGGTGTCGATTCGGTTCGTCTGTCGATGGGTTCGTTAGTCATTCTCATAGAGGTGGTCGATGACGTCGTCGGTCGTGACAACGTCGCCGTATTTCGCGTCGATGTCGAAGAGATTCGCGCGGTGTGGCCCCTCGGCACGGTCGCCGACCGCGTCTTCCGGGACGATGGTGCGATAGCCATGCTGGAGGCTGTCGACGGCCGTCGCGCGGATACAGCCGCTCGTGGTGACGCCGGCGAGCACGAGCGTGTCGACACGCTGGGTCGTCAGCTCCGTCTCGAGGTCGGTTCCGAAGAAAGCACTCGCGTACTTTTTCAGGATGACGCGCTCGTCGCCGACGGGTTCGATCTGGTCGTCGACTTCGACGGCTTCGGTTCCGAGTCGGAGCTCCCGGAGTGCGGGCACCTTCTCGATGAATCGGCCGGCATCGCCATAGGACTCTTCGAACGCAACGGTCGTGAAGTACCGCGGCAGGTCGTGTTCGCGGAAGGCCGCGAGCAGCCGCTCGGTCTCCTCGAGGACGCCGGAGACATCCGAGCCGAGGCTCGTTTCGGGGTCCGTGAAGGCGTTTATCAGGTCGATGACGAGCAGTGCTGGCTGTTCGCCGAGGCCGACACTCGCGCCGAAGTCGTCCTCGTCGTAGTGGGTGTCGTGTGGTGGGTCCATTGTGAATTGGGTGTCAAAGAGGGGATCGGGTGTCGGTCAGTTGTGCCGATCGTTGAACGCTTGACGCTCGTCAGCGATATGTGCTGCAAGCGTCTCGTCGTCGGGAAGTGGGCCGTAATCGAACGCGGCGGGTTCGTCGCGAGTCGATCGAAGCTCCTCGCGTCGCTCGCTGGTTGCGGCGTCGTCGACGGTGCCATCGTCAGCGAGAACAACGCCGTACTCCTCGTGAGCAGCGGATTCTGAGATCAGTCCGCGCTCGATCTCCGCAGCGACGACCGTAGGCTCGCGCTCGAGTGGGTCGCCAAGGCCGCCACCACCGGCGGTCGAAAAGACGAGTTTATCGCCAGCCTCTACGGCGACGTTTTCGACTTTCGACGGCAGTTCTTCTTCGGTGCCGTCAGTGCGGAGTAGTATCTTCTCGCTGGTCTGGGCGTGGGAGCCGCCGTCGACACCCCACGGGTAGGTGTGGGCGCGGTCGTCTTGGAAAGTGATCGCGCCGTCTTCTTCGAAGGTGTAGACTTTCGTGATGCCGTGGCCGCCACGGAACTCGCCGGCACCACCGGTGTCGACGCGAGTACTGTACTCGTCGATCGAAAGCGGGTAGTACGCTTCCTGGTACTCCGCGGGCACGGTGCGAAACAGCGGCCACCACGAGTGGCCGTCGAGGCCGTCGCCGCCCGGTCGGGCCGGAATCCCGCCGTAGAGGATCTCGAGCATCTGGAAGTCGTTCCCTTCCGAGTCCGTCCCCGCGTAGACGAGGTTCGGCGACGTGCCGTAGCTGCCAGCTACGGAGAAGCCGTCGATGAGCTTCGAGAACGTCGCCTGCAGCACGTCGAACTGTCGGGCCATCATCGGCAGGCGGTTCCCGAGCGGGGCCGGGAACTCCGGTTGCACGACGGACCCTTTCGGCAGCGTCACCTCGAAGAGGTCGTAGTAGCCGTCGTTAAACGAGAGCAACGGATCGAACGCCATGATGAGGAAGACGCCGGTGAACATCTTGAACATCTTCTCGTTCAACAGGAAGTTCACCGTTCCGGGCACCTGATCGTCCGTGCCGGTCCAGTCGAGATAGACGGTGTCACCCTCTCGGTAGATCTCGAGGTGGAGTTTGATCGGGCCGTTGCCCATCCCATCGTCGTCGACGTAATCCTCGAACGTGTAGCGTTCGCCCTCCGGGATGAACTCGTGGATGAGATCGATCATCCCATCGCGAGTGCGATCGAGGATGGCGTCACAGGCCTCGACGTACGTCTCCTTGCCGAAGCGGTCACAGAGTTCGTGGACGCGGGTTTCGGCGGCTTTCGTCCCCGCTGCCAGCGCTTTGATGTCGGCTTCGGCGTGGTCGGGGAGGCGAGTGTTGTGGGCGAACGTCTCGAGGAGTTCGCTGTCGATCTCACCGCGTTTGTAGAGTTTGACTGGCGGCAGTCGCATCCCCTCCTCGAAGATGGTTCGTGCCTGGACAGGCATACTGCCGGGGGTCTTCCCACCGACGTCCATCAGGTTCCCCCACTGGCTCGAAAAGCCAACGAGGTCGTCCTCGTAGAAAATTGGGCGCAACAGGAGCATGTCCGGCGTGTGCGAGACCGCGCCGGCACACATGTAGGGGTCGTTGGTTGCGATCACGTCGCCATCCTCGAGGTCCTCACGCTCGAACGGCGAGTTCTCGAGGATCGTATCGATCGCCGAGCCGAACTGGCCCATGACCATCCGTCCCGCGGCGTCTGCGATGAGCGGGAACTGGTCGGACTGTTCGCGGATGACGGGGCTGATCGCCGTCGTCTCGACGACCCGATCCATCTCGTAGCGGGTGTTCGAGAGCGTGCTCTCGATGATGTCGAGTGTTGTCTGATCGATGTCGTGGTCGCCGACGAACGCAGGTGGTGTGTCGCTCATTGGTCCTCACCTCGGATGATTTCGATGTTTGCATAGCGGTCGATAGTCGCGGTGTGGTCCGGTTGGATGACGACCGTCGAGTCGTCGTCCGTAACGATAGCCGGCCCCTCGAGTTCGTTGCCCGGCCGGAGTTCAGCCCGGTCGTAGATCGGTGTCTCGTGGTATGTCTCTCCGAAATACACGTCGCTGGTGTCGATTTCTGCGTCACTTGGATCGACAGTAGTCAGTTCCTGTTCCTCGATGGTAACGCCCTGAAGCGTCCCTTTGCCGATGACACGAAGGTTGGCGATCTCGAGTGGTGCGTCGAGTGAGAACCCAAACTGGCGGTCGTGGCGGGCTTCGAAATCGCCTTTGATCTCTGCAAGCCCGGCCTCACCACGGAGATTCTCGAGTGTCACCGGGATCGACATCTGGATATCCTGCCGGAAGTACCGGCACTCGGCAACGTACTCGAACGCCTGATCGGCCTCGTCGACACCTTCGGAGGCGAGCCAGTCGCTCGCTTCGTCCTCAATCGCCCGCAGTTCCTCGTAGACATCCTCGCCATCGACATCCTCGTCCGTCTCGAGATACGTTTCCGAGAACTCGTTTTGGATGTCAGATGTGAGAAAGCCAAAGGCGGACATAACGCCTGGTCCTGGCGGGATCACCAGTGGGTAGGCGTCCATCACGTCCGCGAGCGCGTTGGCGTGCATGGGACCAGCCCCGCCGAAGGCGACGAGTCCGAACTCACGAGGATCGTAGCCGCGTTCGACGCTCACGACGCGGAGCGCGCCGTGCATGTTCTCGTTGACGATGTCGAGGATGGCCTGTGCAGCCTCCTCGATCGTGCTGTCACGTTCATCAGCGATCGTCGCGACGGCGTCTCGAGCGGCGTCCCGATCCAGATCCATCCGTCCGCCGAGTTGGACCGACGGCGGAATTCGGCCCAGAACGACGTTCGCGTCCGTGACGGTTGGCTCCTCGCCACCCAGTCCATAACACGCCGGTCCAGGGTCCGCACCGGCGCTTTCGGGACCCACCTGCAGCGAGCCGTTTAGCTGGACGCGCGCGATCGAACCCCCACCGGCCCCGACCGTGTTCACGTCGACTGACCGGGATTTGAACTCCCGATAACCGACTTTCGTCTGGCGTGTCGTCTCAGCTACCCCACCCTCGACAAGAGAGACGTCAGTCGAAGTCCCACCCATATCCAGTGTCAGCACGTCCGGGACACCCTTCTTTTCGGCGATGGTCGCCGCGCCGACGACGCCACCGCTTGGCCCCGAGAGCGCGAGTTCGACGGGTCGTTCCTTGGCAGCCTGCGAACTCATCAACCCGCCATCCGACCGGACGACGTTCATCGTCGCCGTCGATCCGGCTTCCCCAAGTGACTCGTCGAGATCCTCGAGATACGAAATCACTGTCGGCCGTGCATAGTCGTTGATAGCAGTCGTCAGCGTCCGTTCGTACTCACCGTACTCGGGGACGATCTCGGAAGAGATCGAGACTGGCAGCTCTGGCGCTTCCTCGGCAACGATCTCGCGGACGCGCTCTTCGTGTGCGGGATTGAGATAGGAGTTCAACAGCGCGACGGTCAGTGCCTCGACGCCGGCGGCCTCGAGTTCCTGAACGGCTTCTCGTACCGCCGGCTCATCGAGCGGTTCCGTCTCCTCACCTGCTGGCGAGCTGATCGTTCCACCGACACCACGCGTGTCGGCCAGGTCGGCAAGCGGGTCCGGCTTCTCCATGTCCATCCAGCCATACAACGGGCCGGGTGTCCACGCCCGCGCGAGGTGCAAGACGTCTTCGTGGCCCGCCGTCGTGATGAGTCCAACTCGTGAACCCGTCTCCTCTAAGAGCATGTTCGTCACGACTGTCGTGCCGTGAAACAGCAACTCGAGTTCGCTGACAGCTGTTCCAGCTTTCGCTGTCGCCTCTTTGACACCGTGAATAACACCCTCAGAGGGGTTCGCTGGTGTCGAGAGAACCTTGTCGATTGTGAGTTCGTGCGTCGATTCGTCGAAAACGATGACGTCGGTGAACGTCCCGCCAACGTCGACGCCGAGATTGTATGTCATGTGATACCGTGTACGGTATGAATCTGCTTGTTGGGGAGTAAGCGTTGTCCCAACAGCTGTTGGTCATTTATATATAATGATTGTTCAAGTCTACTGAGGCCGTCTGAAACTGCAAGGAACCGCCTGATGAACACAGAGGATTCGTGCAGCACGACGACTTCATTTGTTCCACGTCAAAATCAGTGAACCATCCGTTCACTACACATGCGAACTGACCGCCAGGCTATCTACCAAATAGCGATGATGCTCTTAGCGGCGTGCAAGATACAGGGCGCGAATGTGGCACCGGCTGAGTGTCGATCGACGTGGGTAGTGATCGGTAAGTACAGGGCGAGTAAGTAACGGAGCAACCATTGGTCAGACCCACGAACGGACCGCTGGCTCAACACTCGTTCTGGTGAAACTCCACGTCGTCAGTACCGATGAACGCTACGTCGTCAGTATTGTAGATTTCAATATAAAACGCATCCTGTTGTTCGCTTCCATCGGGATTGGTTGCACCAACGCACTGCATCGTGAACGTCTCCTCGAAGCCTTCCCCGGAATCCGATAAATAGACCTCGGCCGAAACTTCGTCGCCGTTCCGTCCCGTTAGAATTTCTTCAGCTATTTCAGGGGACCCTGTTGAATAATCGAGTTCGTCGTCGTACGAGAAAAGTTGCTCCCCGTCTGGGCCGACTGCTGAAATTTCGATGTCGATTGGATTCTCGGTCCGGTTGATAACGACGAGCCTTGCTGCTTCTTCAGACTCGAACAATTCTACACACCCGGATACGAGAGGCAGTCCCCCCATTACAGCCAGCAAAATACCCCTTCTCTCTGCCATGTCCGAGGCTATGCCGGTGTTTAAATAAGTTTTCTGGAGGGGCGATTAAACCACCTACAAGCGCCGTTTCCTCTTCCGGTACATTCGCTACGTCAACCCATTATCCATTCACGAACGAGCACAGATACTCTTCGTCGTAACGGTCCTTCATGCGGTCACAGTCTTTGAGGAAGATCTCGAGTGACTTTCCGGTGAAAAACTTTGAGGTCATATCGTGATTCCGGAACTCCGCATCGGCGATGACACAATCCGCACCGGTTTCGGACGCGAATTCTGTTACCGACCGCTCCGCTTCGTCACCTCGATCCATCCGAACGCGAACCGTATACTCGCCAGCTTCGTCCCCCCACTCGCAGGCGGCAACGGATCCCGTTTTTGCCACTCCCGGATCGAAATAGGTAGCAGGGTCGAGCTCGTGCGAGGACTGATGAACGAGGTCTCCATCACGCTCGACTTCGAGATCGAACACGTGTGTTGACTCTGGATCTGCGTTACTGACGCCAAATAATCCGAGCTGGACGGAGGAGTCTCTCAGCTGTGAAAGGCAACCTGCGCTCAGTGTACCTACTGCGATTGGTGTCGTTGTAAGGAGGGTACGGCGACGCATAATAAAAATAAAATATTTCTGGAATATAAATTTTGTGTGGTGGTCGTTTATCCCGTTCGTCTTAGCCTTTCCCTCGTCGGTGTGTAGCGTGATACCACTCTGTCCTGACAGCCCATTCAGCATGTACGTTCTATTTCGGGTGTATCAGAGTTAGAAAAGTGAAATAAAGGCCGCCGTCGTGCTGCATCCATCCTCTGTATGTTGCACGCGGTTTCTGGCAAGAACCGGATAGATTTCGACCTGTACTGGTATGTGAGTCTCCTATATACAGCAGTCGGTTTCTGACACCTATCCGTGAGACGGGTAGCTGCTCCAGTATCTACTTCACCTGTACTGAACGATCACTACCGGTGCATATCGAGTTGATCCCCGTGCAACATTCGCGCTGTGTATTCATCACGGCTCCCGAAATATGTCGCCAGTCAGGAGATTCAATAGAGCCAGTTTTTGCTTGACACCTCGTCGGACACCGGACGTGTCGCGTATCTTTTTGACTATGGGTCTCTTTCACAGACAGACGCAGAGATGTTTATCGCGACCGTCCACTTCACCCAACACCGCGAATGTATCCTCCGACGACTCACGGCCGACGTCGACACCCCAATTCCAATCGAAATCGAAGAGATTCAGAACGGGTTCGTGACCTTTGTTCTCCGCGCTGGCCCCCATGCCGATAGCTTTCAGTCAGAACTCGAGGCCGCCGACCACGTCGACCACGTCAAGCGTCTCGACGAAGACAATCTGCTTGTCACCAAGCCCTCCTGTGGAGCGTACTCGGCGATTTACCAAAACCATGGCACGCTCCGACGATCAAACACGGTTTCGGGTCGCCAGCGAGAGTACAACGTGCTGGTGTTCCGGCGTGAAGACCTCAAAAATATCATCGACGATCTGGGTACGTTCGGGACGGTCACACTCGGAAAACTCGAGGAGTTCAGGGCGACTGCTGACTCGTCGCTGACGGAACGACAGCGCGAAGTCGTCACCGAAGCGCTTTCGCGTGGGTACTACGACTGGCCACGGGAGATCACGAACGAGAAACTCGCTGAGGAACTGGAGATCAGCCGCGCCACATTGCACGAACACCTCCGAAAAGCAGAACGGACGCTGTTGTCGTCGGCGCTCGCAGACGGTTACAGACAAACCGGCAGAGGAGAGTTCGAACGGATCGATATCGGACGAGGATAAAACTCGAGTGACCACGCCTCCCTCGAGGGCACCGATTGCGAACAGTACAATCCTGATGCAGATTCCCTGGAGATGTGGAACAACGTCGAAGCCCTGCGGTCACGATTGAGTGAGTGACCACGTGAGAAATGCTGTCATGACGGTGCTCGTCACACGTCCGCACACCTCTATCGATTTGTTTCGTGCTCGGGCGATCTCAGGCACACACCCCTATCGATTTGTTTTCACCACGCCGGGTTTCGGCCGCACACCCCTATCGATTTGTTCAAAATGGTCGAAATTGACAGGTTCACACCCCTATCGATTTGTTTTTCTCACTCACTGAGATTCTTTTCGGAGTTGGGCTTTGACCACCGAACGGAGTTCGTGATCATGGACATCGTTGAACCGCGAGTCCTCGCGAAGCGTATCGAGAATCGTCGCTGGGTTCTCTCCGAACGAAAACTCGAGATAGCTCCCAGAGTGTGGGCCTTGACTTTTCCGTTTGGACTCGACAAGAGAGTACGTCGTGAGTTCTTTCATTTTATTCACATACGTCTCCTGATGGTACTGATCAACATCGAGCGTGTCGGTGAGATACTGGTAGACCGTATACCCATTGGGGCTTTTTGCCGTCCCAGTTCCTGTCTGACGGGCTACCGCCGCAGTTGCCAACAGACACAGTTTCTTCTGCGTGCTGATCCCACGTGTGACCTCGAGGACACGGTTTTTCTCGACTTTGTCCTGTGCCTCTCGGACGTGGTTTTCGGAGACCTGATCGGCCCCTTGGCGCTCTGCAAGTGACCCAGCCGTTCGCATGAGATCGATTGCCTTCCGTGCATCACCGTGTGTCTGCGCAGCGAAGGCGGCTGCAAGTGGAATCACGTCATCGCTCAGCGCATCTTCGTAGAAGGCATCCGTTCGGTGATAGAGAATTTCACGGAGCTGGTTGGCGTCATAGTCGTTGAAATGAACGTCTTCAGGAGTGAACGAACTCACAGCACGACTCCCGACGTTTCCCATCATCGTTGCATCGTTCGTGATCGCCGTCACCGAAACGTTCGCTCTTGTTTCATCGGAGCTGCCAGCGCGTGAGAGTTGATACAGTAGTCGAGAGAAAGCGGGTTCGTCAATATCTCGCCGCCCAACGAGCATATCGAGTTCGTCGAGAACGAACACGACAGTGTCGTAGTGTTCATCGATCAATCGATACAGTTCGCGCCATTTCTTTTTCGTCGGAATACCATGTTCCGGGACTTCGACAGGGACGCCAGCGTCGTTCGAAACCTTTCGAGCCAGTTCATAAACTGCAGAGCCCAGCGTCCCGACGTTCTGGCAGTTCATGTGAATCACGCCAAAGCGAATGTCCCGGCTCTCACAGAGTTCGAGGATATTCTGGCAGACAGCGTTGATAATCAGCGACTTTCCCGTTCCCGATGGGCCATAGAGAAAGAGATTCGGTGGCCGTTCGCCGTTGATAGCAACGCGAAGATGCTGGGTGATCTCGGTGAGTTGGAAATCACGGCCAACGATCCGATCTTCGTCGACGATCTCATTTGGCTCGAGGAGCGAGCGATTTCGGATAAGACTCGCGGATTCCTCTTGCTCGAGAATAAGATCCTTAATAGAACCCGTCTGTGTGGAGGGGGTGTTAGAATCGGGATCTTTTGGCATATGATTGGGGTCTCAACCAAGAGACTAAAAGCTTCCCCCATCGATTTGAGATTGGGCGAAAGAGCGTCTGAAGACTAGATCTCAGGCAATTATTTCGAGAGAGCCTAGAACCCACAACGACTTGTTTCATGGGAACAGAGGCCAGACACCTCGAGGCCCGATCTCGAGGGCGTTTGCGGACACACTCACACCCCTATCGATTTGTTCGGGGGAAAGATGGGGGGACCTGAGAACGGACGATTCAGGAGCGATGGGGAGACGAGAGCGATAGATAGACTAGACGTCTTCTTTCTTCTAGCTTTCTAGTCTAGAACTAGAATAGAACACACCCTTATCGATTTGTTTTGCAGTGACTCGAGCAAGGGACGATCGTCGATAAATCTCACTCAACAGTCTTTCTTTTCATCTCCATCAATCAATCTCACAAACACCGGACCCACCTCTATCGATTTGTTTTACCTCTATCCCTGGTGGTGGTTTTCGGCTTATTTCTATACTTAAGTCAGCTCCACAGCGAAATCACCGCGATCTGTTCGCTCTTGACCATCGACCCACACTCGGAGGCAAAAACAAATCGATAGGGGTGTGAGACCACTCTTGTAACAGTAGATATTTAGAGTGACAAGTCGGATCGCTCTCCGCCATGGAGTGGTTTCTTCGTGGTTGTTCTGCGTTCTACAGGTGGAGCAGGCCGAGTGACTTGAGGCGGTTCACTCTTCGGGCAGATTGTCGACACCGCACGCTTGCAGTACCTGTCGAATGTGGAAATCTTTCTCGGATGGGTCGTCCGTCTCTAGTGCCGACTCGAGATGCTCTTTGCTCCGTTTGCTGAGTTTTGCCATGTAGTGCACAAATATATCTGGCCAATAAATGCCTTATCAAATATAATAATTACCCAAAACACGTCTCTCATCTTCCCGTGAACTCTGGACTCCGACTCTCGAGAAAGGCGTCAATTCCTTCGTCTTTGTCCTCAGTTGCAAACAACTGGACGAACAGTTCGGCTTCGTATTCGAGTCCTTCTTCAAGCCCCATCCGAGAACTTGCTTTCACGCCCTTCTTGGCGAACTCGAGAGCGATCGGGCTCTTTGCAGCCATTGATTCGGCGAGGCCATAGACGCGAGCGTCGAGTTCGTCTTCGTCGTGGACCTCGTCGACGAGACCAATCTCGTCGGCTTCTGTGGCGTCGATGAGTTCGCCGGAGAGGATCAGTTTCATCGCCTGCCCCTCGCCGACGAGTCGGGGAAGGCGCTGGGTCCCGCCGCCACCGGGGATGAGACCCAAACTGATCTCGGGCTGGCCGAGTTTCGACCCTGCTTTGGCGATCCGGACATCACAAGCCATCGCGAGCTCGCAACCACCACCCAGCGTGTGGCCATTGATCCGGGCGATAATTGGGATCGAGGCGTTGTCGACGACTTCGTAGACCCGGGGGCGCTCGCTGGCGTTTCGCTGTTCAACCACGCCGCGGTCTTTGAACTCGGTGACGTCAGCACCAGCCACAAACGCACCGGTTCCCTCACCACCCGTGAGCACGAGGACGCGCACGTCGTCGTCCGCTTCGGCCGCGGTGACGGCGTCTTTGAGTTCCGTCCGAACCTGATCGTTGAGTGCGTTGCGGGCGTCCGGGCGCTCGATGGCGACCGTCGCGACGTACTCGGCGTGTTCGCCGACCTCGACTGTGAGCAGGTCGTACTCGTCCGTGAGCTCACTCATCGGCTTCACCCCACTGGCCGCTCATGTCGACGCGTTCGCCGTCTTCCCAGACGTAGTAGCCCTCGCCGGTCTTCTTCCCGAGCTTACCTGCTCTGACCTTCCGGCGTAACGATTGAGGTGGTTTGAACCGCTCGCCAAGCTCTTCCCGGAGATATTCGGCGATCTGCAGGCGTACGTCGAGGCCGACGTGGTCGGTCAACTCGAGTGGGCCCATCGGGTGAGCGTAACCGATCGACATGGACGTATCGATGTCGGCTGGGCTGGCAACGCCGTGATCGACCATCCGGATCGCCTCGAGGCCGAGGGCAATCCCGAGTCGTGAGGACGCAAAGCCGGCTGTATCGCGGACGATCACGTCCGCCTTCTCGAGATCCTGGACGTAGTCGACGGCGAACGTCTCCGTTCGCTCATTGGTCTGTTCGGCGACGACGATTTCGACGAGATCCATGAGATGTGGCGGGTTGAAAAAGTGTAACCCGATGGCGCGTTCGGGATGGTCGAGGACGCTGGCCATCTCCGTGATAGACAGTGAGGACGTGTTCGAGGCGATAACGGTCTCCTCATCCGTGGTCGCCTCGACATCCGCGAACACGTCCTGTTTGAGGTCCATATCCTCTGGAACGGCCTCGATGACGAGGTCGGCGTCCGTGACGGCCGCCTCGAGATCGGTCGTCCCATCGATACGCTCGAGGGCGGCGTCCATCTTGGCTGCAGTGACCTTGTCCCGGTCGACACCACCCTGAAGCGTGGTGTGAATCTCCTCGAGGCCGTTCTCGACGAACTCAGTCTCGATGTCTCGCAACACGACATCGTGGCCCGCCATCGCGGACACCTGTGCGATTCCATGGCCCATGCTGCCGGCTCCAAGCACTGCAATTTTCATGTTGGATGTTCTCTAATGACAATCAAAAGCGTTCCCCATTCGACTGCTAGTGTCTCAGCCGACTGCGAGTGACGGAGCCGTCTCTGGGTCAGCAAAATGCTACTGTCTCAGCCGGCTACGATGCTGTTCCAGCGACGGTACTCGGCGTCCAACAGTGTGTCACCTCTCTCGAAATCGATGCTGATGGGGGCGGTCTCCTCGAGCAGATCGAAAACTAATGGCAGCGACTATCATCCGAATAGATAAGTGGTTTCACGATCCGTCTGTACCTACTGCGGTACAAGTACGCATACATGGGGCTCAACACGAACGACCGGTCGATCGCTGGATTCACGATGGCGGGCCACTCGCTTGTCCACTGGTTCGAAACCTCGATTCCGATCTTTCTCGTCGTCTGGCTCGCGGAGTTCGACGTCTCTGTCGCATTGCTTGGAATCATCGTCGCACTCGGGTATGCACCGTTTGGTCTCGGTGCCCTCCCTGGTGGCATCCTCGCCGACCGATACGGAACAAAGCGGCTGATCTTGCTCTGTCTCCTCGGGATGAGTGGCTCGTTCATTATTCTTGCACTCGCTTCGATCGCTGACTCGATTTACGCCATCGCTGTTGGACTCATCCTCTGGGGTATTGCAGCGAGTATCTACCATCCTGCCGGTCTCGCACTTATCAGCACCGGCGTCGATGAACGGGGAACTGTCTTCGCCTGGCACGGCATCGCGGGGAACGTTGGGATCGCACTCGGCCCGTTCGTGGCTGCCACGCTCTTGATTTTCCTCGAGTGGCAGTACGTCGCTGCGGTGCTCGCCGTTCCAGGCATTCTCGCTGCACTGTACGGCTTGCAAGCGGATTTCGATCCGACAGCGGCAGTCGAAGCCGATGTCGATGCGGGACCGGACGAAGAGCTGTCGCTTGCGGACCTCGTTTCGAACTCCCGAACACTCTTTGCGAGTGCGTTCGCTGTCGTCTTCGCTATCGTGACCTTCGAAGGGCTGTTCTACCGTGGGATGCTCACGTATCTGCCCGAGATCCTCCACGGATTGCCCGTCATGGATGGGGTCAGTATCGGTGCTGGATTTGACGGCATCCAACCGGCAGACTACATCTACGTCGGCTTGCTCGTGGTCGGCATGGCCGGTCAGTACGCCGGCGGAAAGCTTACCAACCGCCTCGCTGCCGAGCGTGGCCTGATGGGTATCTTCGTCGTTCTCGCTGTGCTTGCACTGATGTTCGTCCCCGTTACGTCCCTGGGACTGGCTCCACTGCTCGCGCTCTGTGGTGTGATCGGCTTTTTCCTCTTTGCTATCCAACCGTTCTATCAGGAAGCCGTCGCTGTTCACACACCGGCCGATACGCGTGGTCTCTCCTATGGCTACACGTATCTCGGCGAGTTCGGCTTCGGATCGGCCAGTATCGCACTCGGCGGATTCGTGCTCGGCTCGTTCCAGCTGATGGCGTTTTTCGCGATGCTCTCCGTGTTCGCGTTGATCGGCGCTGCGCTCTCGTTTGGGTTGTTCGTCCGGATTAACGGTGGCTACGGAGCCACTGAGGATGTGAGCGCCTGATTCCCGTCTCGCGTTCAGTCTCCCGAACAACACATCTCGAGACAGACGGCGCTGTGATGATTTCTCTTACAAACTCCACCTGCGGTGGAAGCCCTGGCGTTCGCGGCGCTTGCGCCGCGAGCTTGGGCGAGCAACGCTCTCTCAACTCGAGTGACGACAGCGGCGGTCTTTTTCCATCTCGAGTGTGAATGCCTGCCATGACAGACACGCTCTTTCTCACCAGCGACGAAATCGACGGCCTTGCGACACCTGCTGAGTACGTTGACGCTGTCAGGGACGGCTATCGTCAGGTCGGTGAAGGTGCACCAGCCTACCCACGCCAGAAGTTCTTCCGGTCGGATCCTGACGGACTGTTCACGAGCTACGCCGCCTTGCTCCCGGAAACTGGCGCGGTCGGTGGCTACATGTACACCGCCGGCTTCGATGCAGGCAACGCCTGGTTCATGACGCCGCTGTTCGACGCCGAGAGCGGTGAACCGCTCGCCGTCCTCGACGGGGCGAGCATGAATCCGTTCAAGACTGGTGCCGCCGGTGCCGTCGCCGTCGACGAACTCGCACGCGACGACGCGACGACCCTCGCCGTCATCGGCAGCGGCTCGCAGGCTCGTGGGCAGGTCAACACGACCGTGACCGTCCGCGACTTCGAGGCGATCCGCGTCTTCTCGCCCACCCCCGAGAACCGGGAGACGTTCGCAAACGAGTTCGATGAGCAACTCGAGGCCGACGTCCACGCCGTGGACTCGAGCGCATCCGCACTCGAGGGCGCGGATGTCGTCATCACGGCAACGAAATCGAGCGAGCCCGTCTTCGACGGCGACGACCTCGAGCCTGGCACGCACGTGACAGCGATGGGCCAGTATCAAGAGGGCAGCCGGGAGATCGATACGACGACGGTCGAACGGGCGACCTACGTTCCGGATCTCCGAGCGCGTGCGACCTTCGACGCCGGGGCGTTCCTCGCGGCGCTCGAGGACGGCGCCGTCACCGAGGACCACATCCACGGCGACCTTGGCGAAGTCGTCGCTGGAACCGCGCCGGGTCGGACGAGCGACGATGAAATCACCGTGTTCGACAGCGGCGGCACGGGGATCGAGACGACCGCAGCAGCGTATATGCTCTACGAGCGGGCACAAGAGCGAAATCTCGGCTCGACGATCTCGTTCGCACCGGCGAGT
The DNA here is from genome assembly GCF_041821125.1 of Natronorubrum sp. A-ect3. Classification (NCBI taxonomy): domain Archaea; kingdom Methanobacteriati; phylum Methanobacteriota; class Halobacteria; order Halobacteriales; family Natrialbaceae; genus Natronorubrum; species Natronorubrum sp. A-ect3. Next base: position 152,455 of record NZ_JBGUBB010000006.1, read on the forward strand.
GAGGCACTGACCGGGCGGCTTCCACAGTGAGTCCGACAGCGATCACTCGTTCATCAGAACGCTCGACTGTGGCTCGTACGGATCGGTTGGGATCTCAACGAGTGTTGGCCCATCGCTCTCGATAGCTTCGGCAACCGTTGCAACGACGTCGTCGGTCGTTTCGGCACGCAAGGTGTCGATACCGAGGCCGTCGGCAACCGTCGTGTACGACACCGGCGCGGATTCCCAGCCATACTCGCCCGGGTCCATCCGGTAGCTTCGCCCAGCCTCCTCGCTGATGATCGCGTAGTCGCTGTTGTTCAATACGACCACCGTCACGTCGATCTCTTCGCCCGCGAGTGTGTGGAGCTCGTGAATGCACATCAGCAGGCCGCCGTCGCCGGTCAGCGCCACGACGTCCTGATCAGGGTTCGCCTTTTTCGCCCCAATCGCGGAGGGGAGTCCCGAGCCCATCGTCGCCCACGATCCCGGGTTGACGTAGTTTCGCGGGTCGTACGTCGGGAACGTCAGCAGCGTCCAGAGGCGGAAGCCGCCGGCGTCGACGGCGACAACCGCATCTCGAGGCGTGCCCTCGCGAATCGCCTCGAGTGCGCTGACTGAAGTCAGCGGCGCTTCCGTCACCTCGCGTAACTCTGCGAGTCGGTCGTCGATTGCCTCGCGCGTCTCGCGTGCTCGCTGTGGGCCACCCTCGCTGGCGAGAGCGCGGTCGGAAAGCGCCCCGTCGAGTGCCTCGAGCGTAGCCGCGGCGTCGGCGACGATACCAACTGCTGGATCGTAGCCCGTTCCGATGTCGTCGGCGTCAAGCGTCACGTGAACGAGTTCGTCGGGGACATCGATCGACCAGTTCTGCATGGTGACCGCATCGAAGTCGGTGCCAACGCCGAGCGCGGCGTCGGACTCGGCAATGAGTTCTTTCTGTGCTATGCCAGTCCCACCACAGAGGACGCCGCCAGCAAGGTCGTGATCGTCGGGGAACACCGCTTTCCCCTTGTACGTGAGGACAACTGGTGCCTCGAGGCGCTCGGCAACGGCTCGGAGTTCGTTACTCGCATCGGAGGCGCGGATGCCACCACCGGCGATAATGATCGGCGCAGTTGCACCTGCAAGCAGTTCGGCCGCCCGTTCGACTTTTGCCGCTGGAACGTCGCTGAACGTCTGGCGTTCAATCTCGCCGGGTTCGGCGACCTCGGTGTCCATCTTCAGGAAGTTCTTCGGGATGCCGATGCGGACGGGACCCATCGGTGCTGTCAATGCAGCGTCGATGCCTTGCTGGAGTTCGGCGACCGCACTCTGTGGCGTTTCGACGGTGATGTTCTCTTTGACGACGTTGTCGTAGGTGTCTGGCGGCGTCTCGTGAATACCGTCGCCGCCGCGAATTTCGGGTTCGGTCTCGACGGCGATGTGAAGCAGCGGCGTACAGTCGTTGAGCGCGTTTTTCAACCCGTTCATCGCGTTCATATCACCCGGCCCAGGGATCACGACCGTTGCGGCCATTTTCCCGCTTGTTTCCGCGTACCCCCAGGCCTGATGTGAGACAGCCGTCTCGTGGCGAGCCATGACGAACTCGATATCATCACGTTCACCGACACTCTCGTTCAGCGGAAGCGATTGCTTCCCTGGAATGCCAAACAGCGTGTCGATACTGTTCGCGACAAGACAGTCAACAATTGCTTCATTGATGTTCATATATACCCTTTAGTGGGCATTACGGTAAATATTCAGGACGTGCTAACAGTAGTTGGTAGTGCGATTTCTTTATTCAGAGTTGTCCGTGAAACTGGTGTTCAGTATAGACCAAACACACATTGCTCACCATCACAGAGAATTTTCGTTCTACTCCCTTGCACCAGATACCTTCTTCCATAATAGATAAAATAGCAAGGAAATAATCTGAGCCACCAGTGGAATTACAATACTGTCAAAGAGAAACACACCAACTATACCAAGTGCAAAAATTCCGACGCCAAGTGCGATTGCTCCTAATAGCGATTTTCCATATGTTTCATGTATAGGAGCGTGTCATAGAAAGCGTCACGTACGAAGCAGCAGGGTGCGGAAAGTGTGTCCAGCACAACCGCAACCCTGCAAGACATAGCTTCGGTAGACGACTTCTTGAATGTCGCGGCTACCGAGACAGTACCGCTGTTCAAGCACCTTGAGTTCGAGTTTCTG
>NZ_JBGUBB010000007.1:0-131413 GCF_041821125.1 Natronorubrum sp. A-ect3
TTTTACCTATTTTGGGTACTTCCCGACTAGTGTGAAAGCTGAAGCTACAGTGTTAGTCTGATGAGGAAGATCGGTACTTCCAGAACGTCGCTTCGTGAGTTGTGCTGAGTCATGGACGAACGGAGTGAACGTCAGTGTGGTAACTGAGTGAATAGGAAATAGAGTTCCGCGTTGATCGCAAGACGGCAACGTGAATTCCTCGGGCAGGTCGCGCTCACCCCGTAGTAATTAGCGAATCTTATTGAGGAATCAACTGAGGTGATTGTCAAGCCATGATGCAACGAAACTCAGTTTTACGGTAGTTGGTTGAGTAGTTCGTCAAGGTGTCTCCGGTATTCGTCTTCGCTGTTGACGATTAGCGGCGAAGACTCCCACTTGAGACTTTTCCAGACAGGTTCGACTGGGTTGAGATGAATCTAGAGTTCGTGAGCACGCTTGCGCGTGTACTTGCAGATGTGTGATGATACTATCGGCTGAAAGAATCAGAAGGGTTCTATCAGCGGTTGACGCCGACGCTTGCAGCAGATCTGTGCGACCTCGTCGAGTCCGTGCTCAACGAGCTCGCTGTCCCCCCAAACTTTCTCCAGGAACAAGGAACAACTCGCTACCGCCATCAAACCGGCTGTTGAGGTCTAACTAAAGACCAATGTGATGAGAAGTTATCCAACACGAGCAGAATCACGGCAAGCGGATTCTGCTCGCGGATCTCCTCAAAACACCCGCAGATTCGTACTCCTTGGCTCTGGTGAATCGCATGACTGCGTAGACTTCGACCGTCAGAACTAGGGAGTTGAAGCGGGAAACGGCTGATGCTCTATGTCCAAAATTTCCCGCTTCACTGGGAAGGTAGTGACGTTGGCTAAAAGTGCTGTTGGTGGCCGAGGCGAATCCGCCACCCCGCAGGGTGGCGGCGGATTCGCCGACTACGCCGTCGTTTCGCTGCATTGTCTGCGGATTTACTTGGAGAAGTCCTACCGCGAAGCGCTCAATCTCTTGAGCGAGATGCCACAAATACTGGCGGAGATCGGCCTTGAGAGGGCCGATCTCCCAGATCACTCGACGCTAGTGAAGGCGTTTGACAGGATCAAGATAGCAGTCTGGCGAGTGCTGCCGCGCCTGTCGGCGCAGCTGCACGGGCCATCTGGTCATGCAGCGATGGATGCGACGTTCTTCGACCGAGAGAACGCCAGCAAACACTACTGCCGCCGAACGAATTACCGCCTGAAGACGCTCAAAACCACCGCTCTCATCGATACAGCGTCACAGGCTGTTCTCGACGCTCACTGCACAACCAAGAAACGCCACGACACGCAGATCGGCTGGCAACTCGCCCGCCGCAACGCGGGCGAGTTGCACAGCCTCGCCGCCGACAAAGGCTACGACTGACAACGGTTGCGTGATAAGCTCCGGGAAGAGGACGTAAGGCCGCTGATTAAGCACCGAGAGTTCCGTCCCATCGATCACGCGCATAACGCGCGGATGGATGAGACTCTCTACGGCCAGAGAGCGTTGTCTGAGACCGTCTTCTCGGTGATCAAGCGCACGCTCGGCGATTCCGTGCGTGCGCGAAGCTGGTATCGTGAGTTCCGTGAAATCGTCCTGATGTGTGTCGTCTACAACATCAAGCATGCCGTCAACTAGTGAAATCAAGCGCAGTATGGCGATTCACCACGGCCTACTCATTTATATCGATGATACATCGGTCGGGAAAAACGGCGACACCACCGATTGAGTATCAATTTGCCTTCGATTGAGGAGTTCAGCTGTTTCGCTGATCACTCAGCGGAGCGACGGACGAGAGTGCATGAATGCGTGAGGTCTCTCTCGTGGTCGTCTCCGTCCGAGGCGACGATGTGAGCAGACGCAGACAACAGTAAATCCAGTCACGGCCGAGCCCAGCAGTTCGGTACAAGCAGATGCCGCCGCCGATCAAATTAGCTCCACTCAGAGAATCTGCGCAACATGTCTGTGCCGAACGTTTCAGCTGTCGCTCTGTCCAGCCCATGCTCGTCGATCAACCGCTGGATCGCTGCGAACCGGACCAGTTGTTTGGCGACCGACTCGAAGGAGTCAAAGACACCGTTGACCCACCGGTTTCGAGGCGGTGGGTTGCAACGAACGCTTGAGTGAGCATTTCCACTGACATATGGTGATGGAAGCCGCGCCAGGTCCGCCCTGAAACTCGTCAGCGGCCAGCACCTGCTTGATGTCACGGTGGTACTGTTCTATCGTCCACCAGAGATGTGCCCACTCGACAAGCTCGCTGAGCGATGCGTCGTCGAGTCCCCAGCAGAGCCAGGCTGCCAGTTCGCCCTCGCTGTCGTTGGTTCCCGAGTGATGATCTCGTTGCAGGACCAGCCAGCCCGTTTCTTCGCCAACCCGACCGAAGTACGCGTCCGTACACTCGGACGCACTTCCGGAAGAACAACCCTGTGAGATTGCCGTCCGTACCCCCGCTCTGGGTCACCTCTGTCTATTCTTCCTCTTCGAGTTCATCGGCGATCTCTGCGGCTGTTTCTGTGTCGACATCGTCCGGAACGGTGTGATACTGACGTGGCGGGCCTCGTTTGTCGGTTGGTCCTGGTTCGAGCACCTCCGCTAATTCACCAACGACGTGCAATCCTGTGGTTTCGAGGGCAAGGACGTATGATTCGTCAAGTTCATGAAGTCGTTCTCTGAACGCCGAGCGTCTGCCGAAGTTGGCATCGCCGAGCATACAGGCGTACTCAATGTCGGCGTCGACGGCTTGTTCGACGCGATCAGCCGCGATATTGTATTTGGGTTGGTGACCGATGGTTGGTGAAATAAAGGCGTCTGCTTACTGCTGAGTGTACTGTTCACGTTCGTGTTGGGAGTCGTAGACTGATTCGTCCTCGCCAGTCCACCCTTTGGGAGATAGAGCTGAGAGCCAAGCGGTCGGTGCGTGGTCGGCGTTGCGATCAGCACCTGGCCGGGCGAGCGTACAGTTGATTGAGCGGTGGTGCAGAAGTCTTCACAAGGAGGTGGTAGGACGAGTTTGATGTGTCCAGCAGCAAAGCCGTCCTACCGGGTAACGATACGGCCGCACAGGTTTTCAAAGCTCTGGAGACAGAGACAACGGCACTTCTTGAACCGCTTGATCTCTCGTTTCTCACAGACTATCCCGTGTTCGCCCCCTCGAATCGGGGGCGAACACGGGTACACGAGCCCCCAGAATTACTGAAAGGCGTCCTCCATTGCTTCTACCGCGACATCTACGGACTCCGGCCAATGGAGCGAGAGCTACGGAACGAAGATGTCTGGCGACAATGTAGATTCGAGCGACCGCCGTCTCGGCGGACGCTCGATCGGTTCATCACTGACTTTGCAGTCGTTGCAGAAGAGGTGTTCATCGAGTTAGTTCACGAGCTTGCCGAGCCAGTCCCGCTCGGCAAGCTCTTCCGAATCGATGGAACTGATATCCCGGTTAGTCAGCGTGATGAAGACGCTCAGTGGAACTACGATCACACTGACGATGACTTCTATTACGGCTATGGATGCTGTGTAGTGACCGCAGCAAACAACATTCCGATTGCAGCAGCGTTCACGTCCGGGAAGAAGGTTGACCAGGAGACGGCGATGCGCGTCACGCGTGACGCGCTCGCCGTTGAAACTCCACGATGGATGGTTGGTGACTCCGAGTTTGACATGCTGAACTGGCACGACCACCTGCTGGAGCAGGCGGTCGTGCCAGTTGCACCATACAATCCACGGAATACTGACGATCCGCTAGATATCGAATAGCGGGTTGAAGACCGAATCAAAGAGCATAGCGAGACAGTCCGTCTTTGGCAGCGTCAGCTCGACGAAACGTATTCACAGCGATCGCGTGTTGAAACGGCGATCGGCGTCTGCAAGGTCCTCGGCCTCGGATCTCCACGAGTCCGAGGCCGAGTCAGAGTCAAATCGCACGTCTTCCTCACTCTTTGCCTCCGGGTTGCCGTTGCGCTCGCTAACCACCATCGAGGAAACGATGTCGCTAGCTCAACGATCACGCTATGAGAACTGTTCTGCACCACCGCCGATCATGACTTAGTAGTTGTCGACGGAGGCGGCGCCACACCACTGGGAGCTGATACCAACGCTGTGATCGCCCTTTTTCGAAGACCCACGCCATCAACGATGATCGCTGCGTCGGGTCCTTGTGCCGAGTCGGGAACAGTGGTCCGTAGCTAGTCGTAGATCACCGAGGACTCCCAGGTACTCTCTCGAATGAACCGTTCGAATCGTTCCTGCTGGACACCGACACCAGAAGCCAATACTGTGATGTACTTGCGCCTGCCAGGACGAAGCAGCGCTCTAAAGTACTGATCAGCGTGATCCAGATCCGTTCCCAGTTCGGTCACGTGGGCCCGTCTGATCGGGTTGTAAACGCTGACTTGAACCTCGTGAGAAATCGGCGAGCGGGGACGTTGTTGTGAGCAAGCACGGTCAGCATGATGATCAACAGTCGTGAAGACCATCCGGGAGATAGCTCCTCTCAGCCTACGCCTGATTATCCTCGGAAGCAGTGTGGAACACCACCAAGCTTTTGCACTATGAGTTGCTGGCGGAAGTGCGTACCGTCCTCGGTGCGGATCGCGGAATCTTTAATTACGGCAATCTGCCAGCCCCCAGCGATACACTTGGTTCACCATTGAGTGACCCTTCATGAGACTGCTACGAAGTCGGTCTGGCGGCAGGTCGCTATTCAACTACGCCCTATATACAAACCCTCTTGCGCATGTTACTCAAACAGTAGATTTTTACTCTATGAATTTAATGCTATCCATAGGACTTGAGATTGGGTTAACAAAATGATGTGTAATGGGTGCAAAAATGCCGTACATTCGGTGTACTGGGCAGTATCTAGTGATATAAATAAGAGAATAAAGAAGCGACAATTAGAAAATTGTCGAACAAACCCCCCTTTATTCCAGGAAGCGTATATAGATCCTAGCAAAATAAAAGAATTTACCAGGCGGCCTGTTCCCTTTTGGAGGAGAAAATGGAGTGACTATGGGAATATTCGCAAGGGGGAGTGGGATGTACGTTCATGCCACGCCTATAAACCAAATTATGAGAGCAAAGAATGGCATGAAACCCGCCGCCCCTCAGTTAATTATAACCAATCAGTATTCCACCAATCAATGATAGATCGGTACAAGAGAGGGAAAAGTTGGGAAGAAACTGAACATTTCAAATTGTCATTAAATCGGGTGAATGAAGGTCACTATACGTGGGATGGGTGTTCAAATAAGGAGGATTTATTAGGAAAGGGGGAAAAAGTAGATAGACTATTCCATGAAATAAAAAATAATGGGTATAAACCACAAAAGCAGATCAGGAATAGGTTTAGAAAAGCAATAATTAATGAAGTTATGATTGATCTTGGGAGGGAAAATAAACCTCTATTTGTAGATGGTAGACATAGATTATCTATAGCAAAAATACTAGAGATCGATAAAATACCAGTACAAATTTGTGTAAAACATGAACTATGCCCGTCCATAGAATGTGGATTGCATTTAAGCTAATACAACAACATATAATGCATTCCATTGTTCCAGGCCAGAAGCACTTTTTCCGATGTTTTAACAGACTTCATTAGAATTATGAGTATTGTAAATAAAAGCAAGCATAAGATATCAAGTGTGAATTCAGCATTATTTGCGTATTTCTTGGCTCTATTAGTGCCTCTTGGTCTTATGACATCTTATTTGATCGGTGGGAGGGGGATGGTCATAACTTCATTCATCACAATTGGCTTGCCAATTCTTATTTCCGCAGCATTCATACATGCTTTGGGCGCGAAAACAAAACAGCTTGATCTAGAGGGTTATATGTATTCGTTTAACCAATCTCGCATAGCAAAAATTTATAGCATTGTTTTGATCTTTTCTATACTCTCTTTGTTTAATCAACCATACCGTCCATGGTATTTCTTTATAGGAGTGTCTATTTGCTTTACAATCATATTTGTTAATTCAATATTTGCCAAAGATCCGAACTATGCACTTATTCTTTTGAAAATAGCTCTCCTTTCACTAGTTATATCCTATTCAGTTGGGTTAAAATACAATTTTTACTTTGCTGGAACAAGCTTTTTTGGCCACTATGAATATGCATCAATCATTGAAGAAAGTGGTTATGTAGCACCAATGGATATTGCTGGTCAATATAATCAATTTCCTCTTTATCATATATTTATTTCAATGGTGTCTATTCTGACAAGCAATGGCATTGTTCTGTCAACTGCGACAGCTACACCTTTCGCCCTTATCGGAACAATGCCTTTGTTATACTACATTTCTAAAGAGATAACTAGAAGCAACCGAATAGCGATAGGATCTTGTTTGATGTATTCAACTTTTCCCCTATACATTTATTATAGCAGTTACGTCATTACAAGAACATTCGCATATATGGGCTTCTTTATTCTCGTATATTTGATATTCAGACATAAAGTATTAGATACTCAATCGAAAATAATATTATCTTGCGTCTTTATTTTATTCATATTGACGACACATAGTGTATCGATTTTACAGATAATGGTTGTGCTCTTTCTTTTATCTGCACCGTATTTACTATTCAGCCTTAACTATAATCTCAAGCGCCATATAGGACATATCGTATTAATTACAATTATATCAGCAGCTGTTTATTGGTTATACGTATCTGTTGATTTCACTCAATTTATAATGTCAGCATATCTGGATCCAGAAAGATATGCTGCCGATCGTTACTCTGGTGGTAGTAGCACGGATTCTAGTGAATCAAATTTAGACCATATAACAAGATACATATATGTATACACGCTTGTAGTTACTCTCTTTCTTGGAATAGACTATTCAATAGACAATTATGATAATGATTTACTATTCCCGCTAGGGTTTTTTATTATATTAATAACACCTCTTATTATTCCTAGTCCAATTCATGTCATAGACCAGTTGGCATGGACTCTAAGATTTGACAGATTCATGCTTTTAGTGAGTCCATTTGTATTCATATTCTGTTCTATTGGATTATTCAGAATTATAGAATATAGAGATGACATAAATTATTATCATATTGTAGTTGTTCCTGTCCTATTTCTCATCATCTTCTCTGCAATGACTACCCCCACATATGGCAGTGCGTCAGACGATTCACTTGATCTGGAATGGACTGGTCCGCAAAAGCACTTTACTGAAGCAGAAATGAATGGGCTAGAGTATATGGAAGATCACTATTCAGAGGAACCTATTATTGAATCTGATTCGTATGTCACACGTTATTTTGATAGGCATGTTTCTATAGACAACAATAGATATTACTTGCCCTTTGAAACAGTTGTAATTGATAACCCTGAAAGTAGTATTGAACATACTTATAGAGTTAGTAGAATAGATGCGATACATGATAGTGGTGTGCCAGTTGGATCGCGAGGATCGCAAGCAACATATATCAGCTCCAAACAGGGTTATAAAAAATCTTCTGGGTATTGGACAAATGAGAGTGTATCCATCTACAATAATGCAAACATCATTGTGGAAAAAGCTAGTTAGTATGTGACGCATTGGTCTTTAGTTAGGCCTCGACGGTAGTGCAGTCTTGTGCCGCTTGATCTCTCGTTTCTTTCAGACTATCCCGTGTTCGACCCCAATTTGAGGGGACGAGCACGGGTATACGAACCCCCAGAATTACTGAAAGGCACCCTTCATTGATTCTACCGTGACATCTACCGACTTCGGCCAATGGACGAGAGCTACGGAACGAAGATGTCTGGCGAAAGTATGGATTCGAGCGACTGCGGTCTCAGCGGACGCTTGATCGGTTCATCACTGACTTTGCAGTCGTTGTAGAAGAAGTGTTCATCGAGTTAGTCCACGAGCTTACCGAGCAAGTTCTGCTAAAGAAATGACGGGAAATATAGGAAAGTCATACGGGAAGTAAATTCATTCTATCTTTTATTCGACGATATCTACGTGAGTGGGCAGCGCTGCCGCTCGGCAAGAGCGGCTAGCGCTGGCCGAGAATCCTTAGCCCGTCTCTCGATCTCGCCACGAAAGGTACCGCTGTTTCGACTCGGTAAACAGCGGCTGAAGCTGTTCCATCGACACGGCTGGTAAGAGTTCACGCGCAAGCGAAAGCGGCCGTTCACGAGAGATGAGACCTTGTTTGACCGTGCGCAGACGCATCTGTTGTTGCAGGAATGCTCGTGCGTGCTCACCTGAGCGAAACCGACGCTTGATCTGCGTCGGTTTCGTATGGCCGTAGTATCGCTCCAGGTTGTTTGTCGTGCTCGGAATCGCTTCATGCCGAAGGTGTCCGAGGAACGTATCGAACTCCTCTATCACCTCTTTGACGGCTGTTCGCAACTCCTTTTGCAGCTCTGCTCGATTTTATCGAGCACTGCCTCAAATCGACGGATAGTGGCTTCATACGAGTGTGCAGCAAACACTCATTTGAACTCACTCCAGACAATTGCCCCCTGGAGACGTTCTGTGTTACTGTAATGAACACTCTCGAGAACGGTGTTACGAAGCTTCTTCTCACCGTTCTTGATGAAGTGAAAGTTACAGCGGTGGTGGACAGCGTCGAAATCATCCTCGATGATCTCTGGGTAGTCTGATCGACCGTCGGTTGTGATGACAGAGACCGGTTTCTCGGCAAGGACAGTCGTGAGAAACTCACGAACTGCCGCCTTGGTGCACCGGTCGACGATGGTCTCGGCGACCGGTGCACGGGTAGTTTGTCGTAGACGGTGAGTCGATACGCACGGTTGCCGTCGATCGTGAGGTACTGTTCGTCGTAGGTGTAGACGCCGGAGTAGACGGGAGATCGTTTTCGACGATCTCCGCCGTCTGCTCAGTACACCAGTTGTGGATCTGTTGATCGGAAGGGCGGACGTTGTAGTGGATGGTGAGGAGATCTTGCCGATTTTCGAGCGAAGAGTCGGTGAGGAGATCAACTGCGGTCGCAAGTTGCGTGACTGCTCGTGGATAGTGATGATCATCCTCAACCGATGGGTGTGTTGGTGAGAACGAGCAACAGCTCGCGCAGATGTATTGCTGCACCCGCACGGGCTGGCAGCCGTGCGGGTGCCGCGTGTATTCACCGTTTTTAGACACTGGACCACCGCAGTCAGGACACTCCGGTTGAGACAGACGCAGAACCGGTAATTCTTCATTCGTCGAGACAATAGTTCCAACCGGTGCGGTGTTGGTCATGGACACATCAACCTACCGCACCATCTTTCTAACAAACTCGACAAGTTGTTATGATCTGATAGAGAACGATCGTCCTGTTGTCGCTATCTTTCAACAATCACTCACAAACTGGTGAGTCGGTTTCACACTTCGCTTGGAAGTACGTGGCGACCCTCATACTCTTCAGAAAGCAACTTATGGAGGCGGAGAACAGTTGCATCTGCGATCATCACGTCTCTGAATCAGTTGACTCCTCTAAGACAGTGTGGGAACAGCGACCTCGTCGAGTACGGGCTCGACGAGGTCGCGCAGATCTGCTGCAAGCGTCGGCGCCAACTGCTGATAGAAGCTTCTTGGTGAGAGCGACTTGTCTGCAGTGGAGTTGTAGCTTCGTCTGAAGTTGGCGAGCGTTCGGCTTGCGCCGCCGGCAAAGCCGAACGCAAATGACCAGACAAGCGGTGGAATCTGCAGCTTCTGATCGCGCTCGACCACGCCGACAGTATCGGCGGAGTCTTCGAGCGTCTCAGATGGAAGGAAGTTAGTGAGACAGCGTTCTACTTCACATGATGAGGGTTCAGAGTGCATATCTAACACCTCCTCATTCCTCCCGAAAAGAACTCTCGATACGCCGCCGCTATCGTGCGGTTTCGAGCCTAACTAAAGACGGATGGTATGTGACAGAAACTGTCTCAGAAGACAAGAAATATTAAATACACTGGTTGTGTAGTGGATTCCAATATGAGGGACAAAATAACTTTTATTCTTAACTCTTTTAACGATCGAGGTGTACTCTCAACACTCCTCTCATCAAAGGATTACCTGTGGGAATATCATATATTACGAAGAGTCCAAGATAAACACCACCAAATCAAATATGACGTTGCTGCTCCTAAACCGGATCAGTTATTATTAGTAAATTTAAATAATATAAACTATAAAATAAGGCCAAATTTCTATTCGAAGTTAAGTCCCTATCGAACATACATATTGGCCGGAGAATGGGACAAAAAATCAACTGATAATGAACATGTGCTTGAAGAACTTGATCAGTATTGGAGATATCATTCGCTAAAAAATCATTTTGAAGACGGGGTTCCATGGGAGGATACAGAGATCTATGAAAAAATGTTAGAAGTGTCTAGGTGGAAGGGGTCAAAAAAACAAGTTCAGGGCAGATTATGTTATTTAGATAAACTATATAATAGTATGAAGGAAAAAGGATATAAAACTCAGAGAGAGCTACTAATGGAGGATGAGAATGTCCCAAAGAAAGTTCGTTATCCACAACCAGAATATCATGAAGTTGCCATAAACATTGGTCGAAATGGTGAGTTAATCCTAGATGAAGGAAGACATCGAGTCTCGATCGCGAAGATTCTTGGAATAGAAAAAATACCTGTTAGAGTATTAGTAAGGCATAAGAAATGGCAAGAAACCAAATATAACGTATATACACAAATGCATTCCTCCCCAAAAAGCCTAAAAGAAAGATATAAGAACCATCCAGATATAAATTTGAATAGAACGCATGATAGAGATTTGCGTAAAGATAGTAGTTAAGAAAAAGCACAACTACTATATTAATAAATGACTATCTATTACCTCTCTACTGCTGATCTTCCTAGTAAAAGAGCTCACTCAATCCAGCAGATGAAAATGTGTGACTCTTTTGTTGAGTCAGGCGAAGAATTAGAATTTATTTGTCCTTCATACACACTCTACAAGGAAAACCATACTTCGTGGAGCCATATATCTGGGTTTTATGATGTCAAAAATGAATTTAATATATCTAAAGTACGATCATTTAAACCAGGAGGCTCTCTGCCAGCTCGGATTTTTAAAAAAGGAGTACAATCAGGTATGATTAACTTAAGGTTATTGTATTATTTATTATCAAAAGAAATCGATAATACTGATGTGATTTATAGCCGATCTTTTTATTCAACTATTCTACTATCAAATTGGTTCAATATATTGCCAGATAGTATTTCACCAAAAATAATTTACGAACATCACAATCCATACTCTCAAAAGCTAGAGAAACATTTGTGTGAGAACGTTGACGGTGTGGTGTTTATAACTGAAAAGTTGAAGAATGTTACAAAGAAAAACACCGGTATAGATGATGGAAAGTGTTTTGTGGCGCCAGATGGAGTTGACCTGAGACCATACCAGAGAGCTAATACCAGGAGTAGGAATTCTTTAAGAAAAGAGTTAGATTTACCTCTGTCTTCTAAGATAGTGGCATATACTGGACACCTCTATCCACGAAAGGGGCCCCAGATCCTTACAAGAGCAGCCGTGGATATTGATGCTGAAGTTTATATTATTGGCGGCTATAAAGAGGATTTAACACGTTTGAAATCAAATTCCCCAAATTGTGACAATATAAATTATACAGGGTTTGTTGAACCAAATAAGGTGCACAAATATCAACTAGCTAGTGATGTGCTAATTGCACCCTATACAACAGATGCTTGGATGCCATCCCCTCTAAAACTATTTGAATATATGGCTGCTGGAAAACCAATTGTTGCTTCAGGAATAGATGTTATTAAAGAGGTACTAGATCACCGAAATAATGCTCTGCTTGTTGATCCGGAGGACTCTTCTCAGCTGGCAAACGCTATTCAACAAGTACTATCAAATGAAGAGCTATCAAAAGCAATATCAAAAAATGCAAAAAAGAACGTCCAGCAGTATAGCTGGGACAATAGGGCAAATAATATACTTAATTTTATTTCAAATATTTAATATACTTTAGAAAGAGCCATATTTAGAAACTATGAGGAGAGATTAAGAGATATGAGACTTGGTCAAACATCCATAGTATACTTCATCTCTAAGGTAATCGGATCAATTTTAGGATTTATTGCAACAATATACATTGCTAGGGTAGCTGGCGAAGTTGTTTTAGGGCAATACTCATTAGTTTTAGCATTAGTCACCTGGTTAGGAATTGGAGGGAAGGTTGGATTCTCTCAAGCAATTACAAAAAGGATCAGTGAGGGGAATGAACCTGAAAAATTCGCAGGTGCGGGTTTGTTAATTATGTGTGTTATGATTTCTTCAATGTCTCTTCTAGTTTATGTATTCCGCGACTATATAAACCAATATATTGGAGTTCCGGTCTCTGATTTCGTTATATTACTTTTATTTGTTACACTATTCAAATCATTTATAAACGCTAACTTGCAAGGATCACATCTTGTCCATGTATATGCGATATTGTCGACTGGGAAACAAATAATAAGGGCTGTCATTCAAATCCTATTAGTCGGTCTTGGGTTTGGACTCACCGGAATGCTACTTGGTTATGCCACTGGGTACATTCTAACCTCATTAGTCGGTTTATTTATTCTTGGAGTTTCTATATCTATACCTAAAAGAAAGCATTTATTGAGTTTGTTTAACTATGCGAAGTATGCTTGGATGGGAAGTATACGAGGTAGAACGTTTAACACTTTAGATATAGCTATCTTGGGGCTCTTTGTTCCGGCAGGAACAGTTGGCATATATTCTGTAGCATGGTCAATCGGAACATTCCTAAATATATTTGGTGAGGCAATTAGTAAAACATTATTCCCCGAAATAAGTAAAAATTCGTCTCAAGATGATCAAAGGTCGGTGGCTAAATTATCAGAAGCTTCTTTAGCATATGGTGGATTAATATTAATACCAGGGGTAATAGGATCGGTTGTAATCGGGGACTTAATACTCTTGATGTTTGGAGACAATTTTGTGTCTGGATTTGAAGTCTTAACTATTCTTGTGTTAGCTTTGCTCATATACACCTATAACAAACAGCTTGTGAACTCACTGAATGCAGTTGACCACCCTGATCTGGCATTTCGCGCTAATTGTATATTCATAATATCAAGTGTATTTTTTAATTTGGTAATGATTTCAACTTTAGGTTGGATTGGTGCTGCGGTTGCTACTCTTCTTTCTGCAGGAATAGGGCTTCTCGTTTCATATTATTACCTGAATTCCATTATTAATATCGAGATTCCGTCATCGGAAATTTTCAGACAACTATTAGCAGCTATGACCATGGGGATAGTTGTATATTTAGTACGTATGATTAGTGAGACCACTCTTGTTGGGAATTATAATCTTATGTTGGTTTTGTTACTTGGAGGAACTGGAGCAATAGTCTACTTTTCCTTACTTATTGGGATATCAAACCGCTTTCGAACAACAGTCTTTTCCAACATTCCAAATATATAAAACTATGTCTATAATACACGACGGACTCCGACGGCGAGTTCGACTTGGCGATGTCCGTTGTCAATCTCAAGCCCGAATACACGAACGACAGTCCCGACAACGGAGCGAGGAAACCTCATAGACGAACGAAGTCAGCAGGACGACCAAGCTACCCGACATTGAGATCGCCGATAGAGGACCCTCTTACAACGGCACAATTGGGCACAAAGAGTCGTGTCTTGTCCATGAGCTGCGACAGTTCGTCCGGTCGGACGAGTGGATCGCAGTCCTCCCATGCACCGGGAAGATCAAAGAACTCCAGAGCTATCCCCGGACAGCATCCGTGTTCGGTTAAGATGCGAAATCGACAGACATCAGCGTCTTAATGAGCTTATCTTCAGAAACCGCGTAGAGAGGGGTTGTGATACCTGAACTCTCGCCAATACTTATACAACGCCGGTTGACTTCCCTCTTTCCCGCAAACCTCATCGAAGGCATCGGACGATCGACATCACGATGCTCGTCTGGTCGCTCATTTTGGGCTTCGCTGTGGACGGCGAAACCCGTTCTATTGCCGCGTTTCAGCGGGCCTACTAGACTGCGACTAACCAAACCGTGGCTCGCTCCAGTTTCTACGAGCGGTTTACGCCGGAGCTTCGTGACCTCCTGGACGACCTCCTCGCGCACGCGCTCGAGGAGGTCGCGGTTCTGCACACCATCGCACCGCAACTCACCCAGTTCCGCGATACGATGATCGCCGATGCAACCGTGTTCAGGTTGCATCGGCTCCTTACAGCGTTTCCAGCGACCACAAAACCACCGAACAGCAGTTGAATGTGGCAGAGTATACAGCCAGCAGGCGGGAGACATCTTTTGCGGTAGCTGTAGCTGTGCGGCGAGGTACTCACCAACCGTGGCAGTTTCACTCTTTAGGCACTCACCTCAGGTGGATCGAACGGTTCGTTTTGCTTCAGCATTTGGAAGACTGATACCAGCTCTTCCGAGGTGTGGCTACGATCGCAATTTGATCGTTCTTCCTCCGCTTCAATCACGTATAGAAATTCCCGAAGTAATCATCACACTGGACTGCTATTCGTGCGCGTGCATCAGGGCCCAGCGCAACGCGCCTGGACCCTTTTGCTGATGCTTCCATGAATCTCCGTTTCACCCGACTGATGCACTACTGGATCTAATCCAGCGTAACTCACCACCTCCTTGTGGGTGTCGAATCGCTCAATCTCACCTAACTCCGCCACGATCACTGCGGCTTTGGTCTGTCCAACGCCCGGAATCGTCAGCAGTAGTTGTGCTGCTGGCGATTCCAACACTCGATCTTCGATCCTCCCTTCCAGCACCTCAACCTGCTTATCCAACTCGTCGATCACAGCCAAATGGGCTTCAATAATCGTTCGATCAGGACCGATTAAAGAGAGTTTCGCCAGGAACTCTCGTCCCGTCGGACCGAATAGCTCGCTATCGTAGGTGTTATTGGTGTGTTTGAGAACGTCCCTGACACGGTTTTTCTCTGCTGTCCGTTCTTCGACGATGCGACTTACGTGTGCGGACGAGATCCCGAAATTCGCGGATCTCGTCCTCGGGCACGTAACTCTCGGCTACCATTCCCGCATGAAGCAGGTGAGCAAGACGCTTTGCATCTAGACGGTCCGTTTTAGCTGGAGTCTCGGCAATAAGCCGGTTTTTCTCCGGGTTCGCTACGGTAATGTCAAGATGCCCGTCAAGCAACTCATAAGCGGCACGGTAGTTATTCGAAGCTTCGATGACTGCTTCTCTCCCAGCGTATTTCGGCCAAGTCGTCAAGTCGGTTGGTTGGTAAGCGAATCTTCGTCTCCAAGTTGCCGTCGTCATCCACGACGGCAACTTGTGCTTCGTGGTCGTGGAGGTTAATTCCTAAGAACATAAGTAACGTTTCCGCTGGGGCTGTGGCATAAACAGGAAAACCTCGTATACGTGTTTGATGACACATGACTTAGACAGTGGCGGCTGTACGATCGTCTCAACCGGCTCAAAGATCACGATCGCGGAAGAGTTCACAGAGACCAAACAGACGTCCCAAGAGACGGCGGTGCACGTCACATGTGGTGCGCACATCGAAACATCGATCTAGACGCTTGGAGACAGCACCTACGACATTCTTGACTGTCACGACCTGTACAATCCGTGCAATAGATTATGGAGTGAGAATGGATTTGTATTTGGGATAAATCTTCTCAAAGCTATAATTTTCCTTTAAAAATTTTCTCCCATTCCAGCCAATTCTCTTTCGCTTATCAGGATTAATGTACAGATCCTCTGCGATCTCCTTAAGGTTTTGAAGATCTCCTGCTTTGTATCCAATATTCTCGGTGGAAAGGATCTCATCTATATCAAATGTTAATGATATAACCGGTGTGGCATAACTCCAAGACTCTAAAAAGGTATTCGGAAACCCCTCATATTTTGAGGTATTAACCAGCCCAATAGCTTTATTATAATATCTTCCAATTTCATCAGGTTCAACAAACCCTTCAAATTCTAAGTTAGGAATTTCCTGAGCCCTTTGTTTTGTCTTAGTGTATAACGGATCTCCATTTCCTGGACCAACCATTATGAACTCAACTTTTGGTAATTTCTCAGCTAAATCTAAAAAGTACCAGGGTTGCTTTTGTTCTCTACTAATATCACCCACCCATAAGAAATAATCTCTCTCTTCATGGGACCTAATTCTCTTTCTATTCGGAATAGGATACATATTTGGAATGGTTGTGGACTCAATATTATAATTTATTTTTAGTAGTTCCTTCTGATTATTAGTCTGTGATATAATATTATTTGAAATGTTCAATGAATTGGAATATATATTCTCATAAATTTTATTAATGAATTTATCTGTTGATTTTGAGGCATTAGTGTCATCAGCTAAAGAATATATGAACTTTTTATTCAGAAAATCACAACAATAGCTAGTCGCTATACACAAATCTGTATTCCCTCGTGTATAGAACAAATCTGCATCTATCTTCCACATATAAAATGCCAAATTTGAAATTAAAAAGGGAATATCTAATTTAGATGAATACTCTGGCAATATTTTATATAACTTTACGTCTTCTTTTATGTCGATCTTTGAATTCTCATGTTTATAAGTTATAGCTGATACTTCATAACCATCTTCAGCTAAATTTTTTGCCAATAAATATTGCTGTCGCTCTGCACCACCCGCTGAATCTCGCGCTTGTGAGTCAAAATAGTTGTCCAAATAAGGAGCAACAAAGCAGATATGTGGATTTTTCATTTTGAACTACCCCTATTCTCTAACGCATCCTGATATACGGATATAATTTCTTCACCCATTGTTTGTAGGCTAAGTTCAGCTGCAAACTCTCTCCCATTAGATTGTTCTTCTGAGACAACGACATCATGTAGACATTTAATCAATTCACTTTTATCATTGCATACAAATGAATTCTCTACACCAGATAGTAACTGAGCAACATCTCCAACATCGGTTGAAACGACCGGAAGATTACACGCCATTGCTTCTTTTACTGTGTTTGGTGATCCTTCATGTTTAGAGGTTAGCAGGAGAGCATCGCTAGCATTCATATAATATACAATCTCTTCATGCGGGACACCAGTAACTACTCGAAGGTTAATTGGTTTATTGATATTATTTTTAACGTTATTGACTATCTGCTTTGCTAGATCATATCGTTTCTCAGTCCTATCTTTATTATATGGAAATAGTATATTGTATTCATTACTGTTCCAGTTCACTCTTTCAAGACATTTAGCTTTAGGTAATGGTCGAAATTCATCTAAGTTAACCCCATGTGGTATTATACTACAGTCAGTCGATAACTGCCTATCCATCTCTCTTGACATTACAATGACCTCATTACATGCTCTAGCACAGTAGTCACATATCCCAGCTGAATATCCATTAAGATATTCACCCATCACATCTGATCCCCAAAATGAAATAACAACCGGTCGAATTGGCTGAAGTAGGCCGAATGGAGCTGCTAAACCAGAATTAACATGCACCAAATCATAATCATTATTGTATATGGAGGAAAGGATTTTCCGGTATAGATTGATGGACATATAGGAATAGTAGCGTGGGTTATAGCCAGGTTCGCCCACAATCTTTTTTATCACTGGGTTAGCGTTATTTGAAAAATTCTCCATCCCTTTATTAGCAGTCACAAGATCACAATCAATTCCATTCTTTTCCAGCGTTTTAATTTGATTCTGTAAAAAGCTTCGATTACTGGTGGTAGAAATCTGTAAAACCTTTATTGGCATACTTGATGACGAATCATTTGGACACATAATTCTTTCCATTTCTATTTGGCTTGTTGAGGTTAAACGATATCATAAAAGGAAAATCTAGAAGGAGAAATAAAGTCATCATTCATGTAATCGTCATTCATATTATTATATACTATTGTTTGGTAATCAACTCTTGCCCACTTCCTTCCAAGAGATTCTTCCGATATCACTAACAAGAGATCGAAACCCCTATTAATTGACCTATCTAGAGCACGGTTAAGCAAAGCTGAACGAATTCTGTTATTGTTATTTTTTGTTTGTATTTCAAGAATACGTCCCTCAACCACGTCGCTTGTTCTTTGTGGCCCTAAAATTGCATACCCAATAATATTATTGTTATTATCATAAGCAAGTATGACATCTGATTTAGGATATTGAATTAGATGGTGTAAATTTCTAGCAGACCGACGAAATACCTCATCCTCGCCAGATATAGATATAATTCTGTCTATTTCCTCGCCCGAAATTTTGTTTTTTACACGTGTTTCTATGTTGGTTAGACCATCATATTTGGGTTTTGTATCATCTAACGTCCCATCTATAGAGACATGTCCATTAATAGCTAGGCTAAAAGACCGAGTAAGAATATTCTTGAGAGTATTACCATCTGTACTTACTTCCTCAACGTAGTCAGCTATAGCTATATCAGAAAGAACGGGACCTATCGATTGATAACCAGATTTATTATTTTTAGCTACCATTTCCTCTACAGTTAGGATACCATCGCTGGTAGTGATATGTAATCTGTGTCCAACAGTCTTTAGGACCGAATCAATTACAGGGGTGTTGTTAGTAATGTAAGAAGCGTATGTTTTAAGCACTGGCTTCGGAGAGATAATCCGTAATTGTAGCGGAAGCGTTTGGTACGACCATCCTCGCTCAAGGTTGGCATCAAACGTGAGGTTCCCCTTTCGATTAAACGCAGCAACGTATTTCGCGTCGCTTTGTTCACTGTACTCTTTCGTGCGCTCGTAGAGTTTTGAGTACAGTCCTCGACCTTGATACTTTGGTGCAACTGCCGTGTCTCCATAGATGTGGATCGGGATTGTCTCCTCGTCAGTGACGAATTCTTTCCGGAATACCCGTCGGAACGCAGCCAGTTCGCCGTCGATGGTGATCGAGAACGAGTGTTTGTCAGGATCATACCTGGGGTACTCATTGTACTTCCACTGGAAAAGTTCCTCGTCGCCCCAGTCCTCGAACGACTCATTCAGAAGGGATAGTACCTGCGATTGCTCGATATCACCGGTTCGAAACTCTCCGCGCATTACTAATCGTCACTCTCGTCAGTAGAATATACCTCTGACGAAGTACGTTCGCTCTTTCGTACAGACGGGTCCTCAGCCGTTTCGTATCCCAGGCCGGGTAACACGCTTGTCTCCACAATATCAGTCATCGTCCCGAACGAATACCCGCGGCCGCGAATCCGCTTGATCGCCTCCGTGAACATCTCAATCGAGTCGTCAAGGTTTCTTTTCATGATCGACCGCTTGGGCTGGTGGAGTTGATTGTGGGAGTCGGTCTGGTAGAAGTCTTGCAGGTGCGTGTTGAACACCAGTGGATCCGGGAGTGGAGCGTACTTGAGATAAGCGAGATAGGGCCGCCCCAGCAGCTTGAGGTAGCTCTGACAGACCGGGACCCGCGTGACGGGCGTCGCCGCAATCGGCACCTCGATGAGCTCTTCAGTTCCCTCGGCGATGTACGGTGCTAGCGGTTTATCGAGGTTGTTGTAGGTACCGGGCCGGTACGAGGGGAAGACACTCGAGTCGAACTCGAACCCCTCCTTTTCAAGGATTTCGAACTCGTGGGGGTCGATGTTCCCCTGTGGGGCGCGATACCCGACTGGCTCGACCCCAAAATGCGATTCGAACGCTGCTTTCCCCTGTTGGATCTCCTCGCGGAAATCGTAGGATTTTGACGTGTCGTGCTGGTAGGAGTGGAGGTGAAACTCACACTCGAGTTCCGTACTCAGCTTGTCGATCACGTCGGGGAAGCGTTCGATCGTCCGGCCGACGACGAAGAACGTGACCGGTACGTCCAGGTTTTTTATCAGTTCTATGTAGTCGTCGATGAACTCGAACGTCAGGTGGTCGTAGCCCTCGACGTCGAAATACCAGTCGTTCTCGAGGTCGAGTGTCACACACGCGAGTTGGCCGTCAGTCACGGACCTGCACCTCCTTGTTCTCGTTTGCCTGCATGTCGAACAACATCGCGAACATCACGAACATGCTCCCGACTGCAAACAGGAGCAGACTCGCCGACCCACGCATAAACAGTGAGTCACCGTACGTGATACTCGTATAGAGCGCCCATAGTCCACCGACGATCCCGAACATCGCTGTTGCCGCACCGAACAGGTAGAACAACGCCAGCGGGTGGAAGTCCAGCGCGAGGTACTTCACCTTCAGTCGCCAGAAGAAGTTCCGGAGCAACATCCCCGAAACCTTCCGAATATACGTCATGTAGTTAATCGAGGACTCCTCGTCGCCGTAGACGGCTGGCATCGCGACATCGGCCACGCGCATCCCCTTGGCGTTGAGTTTCACGAGGATGTCGTTACAGTAGCCGTAGTACTCGTACATGTTCTCGATCCCGACGTTCGCCAGCGCGTAGTGAGAGATCGCCGTATACCCGTTCTGTGGGTCCATCGTCTTCCAGTACCCGCTGGCGATCTTCGTCAGGAACGTTAGAATCGAGTTCCCGAAGAAGCGAAACGCTGGCATCTCCGAACGGAACTCCTTGTACAGTAGCCGGTTGCCCTTCGCGTAGTCGGCCTCGTCCTCAACGATCGGGTCCATCAGTCGCGGCAGTTGCGAGAGGTCCATCTGGCCGTCACCGTCGACGGTCGGCACGATGTCGACTTTGTCCTCGAGCGCAGCCAGATACCCAGTCTTGATCGCACCGCCGGCACCGAGGTTCTCGCGGTGCTGGATTGGCACGACACGGCCAATCGAACCTTCGACAATTGCCCGCTGCTCGAGCATCGTCTGTCCACCATCAGTCATGGCCTTTGCCTTCTCTCTACTGTCGTCGAGTCCACCGGTGTACTCGAGCTCTAACCCATCAGCATCCGCACGAGCAGCCTCGTGGATCTCGTCCCACGTGCCATCTGTCGAGCAGTCGTCGATGAGGTACATCCGGTCGACGTAATCAGGCATCTCCCGGATCACGTCACCGACGAACCCTTCTTCATTGTACGCTGGAATAACAACACCAACGGTATGTTCCCGATACATTACAGTTTCTTGTACGTGAATCCGTTCTTGAGCGCGTCCTCTTCAAACGTTCCATCGACGTCAACCATGACCGGATCCGAACGCATATCGTACGTCAGATCACCGAAGTTGAGCCCGTGGAACTGACTGTGTGGGGTCCCAATGATGAGTCCGTCGAACCCTTCCACATCGAGCTCTTCCTGAACCTCGATCCCAAACTCGTCTCGCATGAGTTCATCATCGGCGTGAGGATCGAACCCAACGACATCGATATCGAACTCGTGTAGCGTGTCGATCACACCGTCGATCGCAGAGGTTCGGATGTCGTCAACGTCAGGCTTGTACGTCAGTCCAAGCACGAGCACGCGACTGTTTCCGAGCACCTTCTCGCTCTCGTTGAGCGCCTTGATCGTCATGTCGGCGACGTGGGTTGGGACGTACTCGTTGACCTCGCGAGCTTTCTGGATCAGTTCCGGCGAAAAGCCCTGCTGTTCGCTCTCGTAGATTAGATAGAACGGATCGACGGGAATACAGTGTCCACCGACGAGCCCAGGACGGTAGTCGTGGAAGTTCCACTTCGTCTCGGCAGCCTCGAGGACAGACTCCGTATCTAACCCGAGGTGGTCGCACGCCACTGCTAACTCATTGACCAGCGCAATATTCAGATCCCGTTGTGTGTTCTCGACACATTTTGCGGCCTCTGCAGTCTCGATCGTCGGTGCACGATGCACACCAGCGTCGACGATCGATTCGTACAAGCCAGCGACGTCAGCAAGCGTCTCTTCAGTCAGCCCACTCACGATTTTCACGACGTTTCGAAGCCCGTGTTCGCTATCACCCGGAACCATTCGCTCGGGCGAGTAGCCAACCCCGAACTCTTCACCAGCGACCAGTCCAGATGCCTCCTCGATCGCTGGGACGAATACTTCGCGTGTTGCACCCGGGTACACTGTCGACTCGAGGACGACAGTCGTCCCCTTTTCGAGATGCTCACCGATCGTCCGTCCAGCGCTCTCGACGAGGCCTAGGTCGGGTTTCTCGAGATCGTCAACTGGTGTCGGAACGGCAACGATGACGTACTCTGCCTGTTCAATCGCAGCTGAATCGGTCGTGAAATCGATCTCACTGGCGGCGATACTGTCGTCCCCGACGTCACCAGTTGGGTCCGTGCCGGACTCGAGCGTATCAACTTTGGTTTGACTGACGTCGTATCCTAAGACATTGTGCCCTTCCTCGTCGAGTTCGTATGCCAGTGGAAGGCCGACATAACCGAGTCCTACGATACAGATCGTCGCTGTGTCTCCCTTCGATTTTGAGTGTGTGTAAACGTTATTGCTCATCTGTAGTGCTGAAATCGCTCTTCCGGAACCGGTTGTAGCTGTCTCTCTATCTGGTAGCTCTTTTAGTGAGCAGACAGCGATCGAAATGAACTGTGGCGTGGATACCGACCTGCACAATCACTAGATCAGCCTCCATAACTGGAGGACTTGAGTCAGCGCATCTTCGTATCCGATCTGCGTTCCAATCATGATATGGCACTTCAATCGCTGTAGTCTAGAGATCCGATTCCAGTAACGAACGAATTTCTTAGTCGCTGAATAGTATAAATAGCGAACATAAATAGTTACTGGCTATTGACTCGGGTGTGAATGAGTATCATAATAAGAATATGCATTGATATCGCTTCAAGAACGTGACCTCGGCGGCCGCGGCACAAGAACCCGAAACGGTCCAATACTGTCGCGGCGACAACTGGCCACGAAAGACAACCGAAAAACACCGCCCCACCACACAAGCGCCCAAGATCCCGAGCACAACCCCCGCCATGTCGGACAATCGTCTGACTGACATTCTTCAGGGAGTTCGTGGACACACCTGCTATGGCGCTGCTATCGATCGTCGACCACCACCACGAACACCGACCGACGAACCACCGGAGGCGATAACCCATGTCGACGCGATCCGCAACGAGACGCCCGACCCGCAGCACGCGTCTCAAAACGTGGCCGGCGTACCTCCTGGCCGTCTGCTTCCCGGGCACTGGACACGTCGTCGCTCGAGAGTGGAAACGCGGCCTCAGCTGGGCCGCACTATGCGGCGTGGCGCTCGTCTTTCTCAGCACCGGCACGCTCCTCACCGACGGGTCGCTCACCGAACCGATCATCATCACCACCCTCCGACTCGAGCACACCACCTTCGCGGACGTGGCCTTTCCGCTGACGATCATCATCCTCAACGTGCTCGATCTATACGCGCTCTCGAGTCGGCGCGGTGGGCCGTACTAGTGCGACTGCACCAGTTGGGGACTGCACTGTCACCAGCCGAACTCATGAATACGCGAATCGAGTTCGACTGTTGAACCGACGGGGATCCTGTGCCAGCCGATTTCCATCCTGCGTGTCGAACGAGACAGCAGTCGTGTATTATACCTACACTTTATTTCACGCATTTAAGTAAGTATTTGTATGGGCAGTCGAATCAAGCAGTCGTGTCGTACAGACGATCACGAAAATCTGAGACTCTGTCCAGCAGGGCAATCTCCGGCGCGATCGTCGCCGGGCTGCTCGCCAGTGTCTCGTTCGGCGGCATGTTAGCCGCCACCGGACACCTCGAGGCCGTCGCGACGGTGTATGGCCTCGAGGGCCACGACTGGCTGCTCGTTATCATCCACGGCCTCCTCGGCGCGGTGGTGTTCGTCGCGGGGTTGACGCACGTTGCAAACCATCGATACGCTCCGGTACCGCTTACGGCCGCGCTTCGGTCGCCGTTTCTCGGCGGGTGCCTCGGAGTTGCCTACGGCACTGTCTGCTGGCTTGCCATCGTCGCATACGGGCTGCCACTCTGGATGGGGGCCACCGGCGGGCACCTGCCGCTGCCGTACCAACACGGCCCAAGTCTGCTGGCGTTCATCGGCTACGGCACCGTCCTCGGTGCGTGGTATCCGCTGGTTCGAACCGCTATCGACGACTGAGACAGCCGCCCACTCTTCTCGACTCTCGATCCGATCTGCCCGACACTAAGCACCCAACAGACGTGATGTCTCACCACCGTCCGTGACCAATCATCCGCAACGATAGCTCACACGGCCGTGGCTCACTCGAGTAGCCACACCTGTTCTTCCGTGATCGTCCCATCCGTGCTGATCACCCAGGCAATGATCGGACAGCCGTGACAGCCACCCTCGAGTGTCAGCGCTGCGGTGTCGGCTGCCCCGCTGACATCGCTCACCCCCAGAAGGCGATCCGCATGCCCGAGCCACCAGACCACGCGCTCGAGATCCCCCTCGGGATGGGTGACGTCCAGTTCGAACTCGAGGTCCCCGTCGCGACCAGCCTCGAGCGAGTCGGCGGTCGGACGTTTCCCATTGATCGCCGGCGCGGCGGTCCCAGTCGGAGTCACGTGGACCGTCCAGGATGCTCGAGCGTTCTGTTCGTCGCCGTCGATGGCGACAGTCACCTCGTAGGTCCCCGTCGAGTCGAAGGTGTGGCGCCAGTATGCCGCATTCTGATGGCTATAGTAGGCCGCGTTCCAGACCCCCTGAGAGTGTCCTTCGTACGCGTCATCGACAAACCAGTACGCGCCGCCGCCGTACGCATCGAGTGCATCTGATTCGACGTCGAACAGGATCGATGTGTCCGGCTGCACAGTGATTTCGCGGGCAGGCGTCTGCGCGGCGGCAACCTCATCGACAGCGAGTATCTCAACTGTGCGTTCGGCCACCGCAGTCTCGCTCTCGAGCCCAAGGGTTAGGGTACCGGTTTCTGCCACTGGAGGGGTCCGAACGCTCCCAATGTCAAGTGGCTTCGTCTCCCCCGGTGGGACCGTCGTCGTGATGGTCGTGCGTCGTTGACCATCGACGAGAGAATCGATCGTTGGGCGGAGTACCGTCTCGCCCGTGTTCTCGACTTCGGCGACGACCTCGAGTTCATCACCACCCCTAACGGGTGCGTTCGTCGCCGTGATCTGGAACGATACATCACCAGCCTCGTCCTCTTGGTCCGTCGCTGTCCCGTCTTCGCCCCCAGTTTGGGCTGCGGTCGTGTCAGCCTCACTCTCCGCCTGATCGGCCGACGTCTCGGGTTCCTGTCCAGCCGGATCTGTGGTCGTCTCATCCCCGCCACTATACCTGCGGCCTGCAACGAGTGTGCCCACACCCAGTGTAGCGCCGAAGAGATACGATCGGCGGCCAAGACGTGGCCGGTTGGTTCCGTCCATACTGACTCGAGTCACCAGCGCCGTGCCCTTCAGTATGCACCGCCAGTCGCTGGCCGTGAGATATTCATCGGTGCCTTCGTCCTCGAAAGAACTGCCCTGCTCGTCTGACCGCTCTGCAAACGTGACTGTTCTACTCGACTAACGCCAGCGGTACGTCTCCACAAAACCGACAGGCAGCAGGTAGCACTCGCGCCGTTCAAACCATCCCACAAATAGAACGCAGCCCAATTGCGTATTGTAGTGACTGTCGGGTCAGTCAATACATTCACTCGGTTGCCGGGTTGCGACCGTTTCGAGAGCCACCTTGCAAGCGAGGGCATGCGGGCTGTCGGCCACAGGTCGCCAGCGGTTGCAGAGTGTGCTGTGACGCAGAGTTGTGGGGTTCCACGGCGATCGTTTGTGACCGGCGTCTTCGACGAACGTGAAACTGATCGGCAAGAACGTCACACGTCGAGAAGAGAGGTCGAATCTCGGTCGTCGACTCGTTCAGCTACGTCGTTGGACTGCCAGCACCGTTCCTGCAAGCAGGGCAACGAACGCAGCGCCGATGCCGAAGCCGGGCATCGGTTCATCCTCTTCGGTCTCGCTGTCGTTGTCAGCAGCGGTGTCGTTCCCCCCAGCAGTGTCGGCGTCAGCAGTCTCGTTCTCTGCAGAATCGTCGGCGGTAGCAGTGTCGTTCTCCACAGGATCGTCAGCGTCCGTGGTGTCGTTGTCAGCAGTGGTGTCGTTCTCCACAGACTCGCTTGCGATCGCAGTATCGTTGTCGGCGTCGGTCGTGGAGTCGTTGTCAGCGGCAGCGTCGTCAGTAGCACCGCCGTCCGTGGCATCGGTCACAGTGAGAGTCCCCGAACGGTTCTCGTCACTGGCGGTGACTGTCCACTCGTAGTCACCCTCAGAGAGGGCAATCCCTTCAGCGGTGAAGGTAACGGCCCCCGTGTCGTCGGTGTTGCCAACGACTTCTTCCTGCATCTCATCACCACTGATCTCGAAAACGACGTCAGTCGTGGCTGGCTCGCCATCGGACGTGGTCACGGTAACGTCGAACGTGGCCGCTTCAGTCGCTCCAATCGAATTCGGTGCATCGACCGTCACCTCGAGGTCGGAATCAACAGCTCCATTGGCGTCTGCAGCGCCCGCAACTGCTGCGCCCGCGGCGACCGTCGATAGCGCGACCATCGACGCGATCATCACTGCGGTAACGAGTACGGTCCATCGTGTTTCTCGAGTTGCTGGTTCGAATGTCATGTGTGTTGGGTGGTGTCTGAGCGAATTTCCATCAAATCACTGGCGCCGTCTGCGATGCCACGCCGTCTCCGTTTCGCGACTGCGTTCGTTCCGAATCGGCGAGGGCGATCGCCTCCGCGTTTTGGATTCGCCGGCTATCGATCTCCTCGGATCCACTCGGTTATATTTACTCTCGAGATAGCGATGATTTCATGACAGTTTTAGTCTACACAAACACGACGGCGGACTGTTTTAAGCAGTGAAATCGCGATTCAAGACGGCAGCTCTCCCGACCTACCGGGTGTACACTCGATTACCCAGGCGAGACCGGTCGCTTTCACCGACCGAACGAGGTGTAACGCTCTATCGGTGCCATAATAAAGGCCGACTCAGCCGAGGTAGCGATTACATGGGTCCATTGCAGACATCTCGACGAACAGTGTTGACAGCTGCAGTCGGTTGCACGCTCGCCGGCATCGCCGGTGCTGACTCGAGCGCAGACTCCGGAACCGATCTCTCAAGACACTCATTTCAGATTCTCGAAGGCACCGATCACGAAACGACAGTGTACCAGACGGCTGCACACGCCGATGGACCAACCGTACTGGTCATCGGCGGGGTACACGGCAACGAGGTTGCAGGATACGAGGCAGCGAGCCAGATTGCTGAGTGGGAGATCGATGCCGGCACGCTGATAACGATCCCCCACGCGGACGCCGAGGCTGTCGAGCAGCAGACTCGCACAGGTAGTGATGGCGTCGATCTCAACCGACAGTTCCCCGACGGAGAGGAGCCAACCACGGATCTCGCCCGAGAGCTCTGGAACCTCGTCGCCCACTACGATCCCGACGTGGTTATCGACCTCCACGAGTCGATCGGCATCTACGCCGGCAGCCCCGTCGACGGCGTCGGACAGGCGATCTTCCACTCGGGCAGTACCGAGACTGCTAAAGAAGCCAACCAGGCTGCCGACACCGTCAACCGAAACCACGTCGATGAACCGAGACTCGAGTTCAAAACTGATTCCTTTGCCAGACCAGAAAACGAACCGAGCGGATTACTCGTCCACAAGGCCACTCGAGACCTAGACGCACGGTCGTTTCTCATCGAAACCTACTCGCGCGGTCCAGACCTCGAGACGCGCATTCGCTGGCACACAGAGTTAGTCACATCCTTGATCGAAGAAGAACTGTTCACGACCGGGACGGAGACCGACGACTCGGCTGAGGATACATCGGACGAGCCTGGTGAGGAACCAGTCATCGACCAGTGCCGCGACGACGATATGGACGACGCCTGAGAACTGTTGTCACTGCCGATCGGACTGCTGAGGTGTCCCAGGTGACAGCGTCGTTTCTGCACGACGAACGACAATTGGTGTATATTCTGTTAATTCAGTATCTGATTAGAAATCAAATAGCCAACAAGTTTAATTGGGAGTGGGCGAAAGGGTCGCCTGACGGGGCACGGAGTACTGTCGACATCGACAGTCTTCACCGACACTGAGACATCGCACCCCCCGTCATCAACGCGATCGTGACACTGTCGACCGGCGACTGACGATCGCATCCCCGTTTGGTTGCCACTCCCACCGCAACCGAACGAGGGGGCTCTCACGTCGGCTTCGGCCGACGTTTCAAGATCAGTATTGAGCCACCGGCACGCGGTGGTACGTTCTCTGGACGAACTCGAAGCAGTCGATTCTTCTCAAAGCGTAGCCGAGCAGCGACTCGATCAGAGCCTTTCGACGCTGTCCTCAAGCAACGACTCGAGTGTCCTCAATCGATATCCGATCCACATACGGTACAGAGGTCCGCCTGCCATGGTACCGTTTTCCGGATCTCCCGTTCAGCGTCACAGGTGGGACAGTAGGCTCGAGTCTCCGTGTTCCCCGTCGTTGATTGTGTCGTCGAATTCGCTTTGGAATCCTCCACCATTTGTTGCTCTGTCAAAACCAGAATGCATAGTATAAAGATTTTCATTGTTGAATATAAACTCACTTTCGCTGAAACATATATATCAAATAGTATGATTGAATGATTCCATTACTAATATTTGGTGTAATACTAATGAATGATATTATTGCGTAATTGAGAAGATTTGGTTCCGGTTCACTGATGAACTGAGAACGGTCATTAGCTTGCCGCTTGTCCTGACTCAATTACCACGAACCTCTCCCAGTACTGGCGCAGAAACTGCTAGATTGACATCCTCCCACGCCTAAAGTCGCGGGAATCCCCGAAGGGGAGTTCAAGGTTGCACGTTTCCTCGGTTCCCAAGTACGCTTTCGCGTGGAACGTCAGCGGTTGCCTCCCAATTATGACCGAGGGAGTGCGTTGCAGTGCGTGTAGCCCTGTCAATGGGGCCTTCCGTCCGACACTCGGTCGGCATTTCGACGCGACGAATATCGTTCGTCGCTCCACGGCGGGGTATTCAGCCCGCACGGTACCACGATTCGCGTCGCCCGAAGCGTTACGTCGTGGACTGGTTCGGTCGGATTTGTTACCACGTGAGAAGTCAGAGCAAAGCTCTGGTACCGTCGAAGACGGCGTTTCTCAACGTGGGAACTCCGGCACTTCCGGTTACGGGATATAACTCTATCAAGCTTACGCGCGTATCCACGGCCTAAAGGCCGTGGCATTGCGCTGTGCCTCCTGTAAGTGGAATTATCGTCTCGGAGTGAGAACCCGC
This sequence comes from Natronorubrum sp. A-ect3, assembly GCF_041821125.1. Classification (NCBI taxonomy): domain Archaea; kingdom Methanobacteriati; phylum Methanobacteriota; class Halobacteria; order Halobacteriales; family Natrialbaceae; genus Natronorubrum; species Natronorubrum sp. A-ect3. The sequence continues at coordinate 29,081 of NZ_JBGUBB010000007.1, forward strand.
TCGTGAACGTGATGTCACAACAACGCGATGCTGTGTCTCAGCGACGACGCACTATCGTCCAAATCGGTGATTCTGATGAGCAGTCGGAAGCTATCCAGCGAGCGGAGGAAACACGATGAAACCACGCCACAGACAGCCGACCTCGAACACTGCGACGGGACCTCGGCGGCGTCTCTCGGTTCTACTGACCGTCACGCTACTCATTTGTGCAAGCGCTGTCGTACCGATCGGACTCGCCGAGACAACTGACGAGCCGGTCGATCTCACGATCGCCGGAACTGATGATATCGACCCGGGCGAGACGACAATGGCGACGGTCACAGCCGAGGGCGCAACTGAGGGTATCAGCGCTTTCGAACTCACTCTGACACTCGAGGATGACGCGGCGACGTTCGAGGACGTCGACGTACACGCCAGTGACGGAAGCGGACCGTTGACCGACATCGAGCACAGTGAAGCCGGTACGGAGCTTTCAGTTGCTGTTGCCCTCCTCGAGGCGACCCACGAGCCTGCCGATGAGATCGATCTCTTCGATGTCGTTCTCGAGGGCCACACCGACGGCGCAGTTTCCATCGAAGTCGATGAGGTGACTGAAGTTACGGACCTCGAGATCAATCAGTACACGATCGGTGAGACAGACGGAGCGTCCTTCGAAGTGGGCGATACTGACGAGGGAACGCCAGCACCCACAGCGCCGGATGAGACCGAGTCATCGGACCTCGAACTCGATCTCGAGGCGACTTCAACGGGTCCGGAGACAATCGATCTCGCAATCAACTCGAGAAACGATGGTGATGCGTTGCTCACCGATACTATCGAACTCGAGGTCGGCGACACCGTTGTTGAGACACTGCCCGTCGATCTCGAGCCCGGTGAAACTGCCGTTCACAATACGACCGTTGCTGTCCCTGATTCGACAGCCGACACGGAGACGGTGACGGTCCAGGCGACCAGTGGTGAGACAACTGCCAGTGCGATCGTCAGCCTCGAGGCTGACCCAGTGCTTTCGCTTGAAGAAGTCGACATACCAACTCGAGCAGAACCAAGCGAGACGATCACGGCTACGGTCTCTGTCTCTAACAACGGGACCACGTCAGTGACCGAACCACTCACGTACGCACTCGAGGGCGCGGAAGACACAACTACAACTGCAAACCTAACTGTCGCTCCGGACGAGACTGAGAGCGTTTCACTCGAACTCGTTGTTCCCGACACCGAAGCAGGCGATCTCGAGCAGACAGTCACGATCGGGACCGAAGAGCATACCGAGTCGCTGACGGTTACGGACGAGTCGACAGCCGAAGAGGAGTCGACGGCTACCGATGAGTCAATTCCCGGGTTTGGACTGGTAGTGACATTAGTTGCACTTGTGAGCGTCGTCTGCGCGATGATGTACTCCTCTCGTAACACCGAATAGACCGATTCGGAGTCAAACCCCGTAGAAATTGACCTGCCTCGCCTATCTATTTCGAAGCGACTGTACTCTTTATCCCAATACCTTCGGTGGCTTCGTGGGCATGACCCGAACGATCTAGTGGCAAATTCCGAAATACTGTTTTGCTTAAATATACTGTGAACCAGTCAATCGGCCAAAGAGTATAAGACATCCAAATAACTATTCTATCCCGATACGTATAGATATATGAAATTATCACGTGATGAGGTAACTCCGGTGGGGTCCAGTGTGGGGATTCCGAAACAGATCAGTTACCAGCCAAAACAGCAGATGAATCGTTCCGATAGCCGCCAGTTCTGGCAGTTGCCTGCCCAGTCATCGAAACACGGTGAACGATGTTGAGAGAGACCATACTAACCATCCTTCGACGCCATGGCGAGAAACTGGCCTTGCTCGCATATCTCGGCGTTGCAATCGCAGTTACACCGATACTGGCCCAATTGTTCGAAACCGCATGGGCCGAGAGCCACGCCCTCCGTTCGCTGATGGAGCTTGGACAGCTGGTGGGGATCAGCCAGGATATGATCAACCTCGTATTCCTCGGCATCATCGTCGGGTTGCTCGCTTTGATGACGCTCGATCCGAAAAAGCGCTGGCAAGCACTGCTACTCTGGATCGGACTCGGGCTTACGCTCTTTATCCTCAATTCGGCAGGAGTGTTTGTCCCGGACGTCACCGGAGCCGAAGACGCCATCTGGATCCTCCCTGGCGTTGCTTTTGGCCTCCTGTTCGGAGGGGGAGCAAAAGCACTCACGCTCAAGCAAAACGGGCCAACCGAGTATCGACGGGCGACGTGGGGCGTGTATATGTTCCTGTTCGCTCTCGTATTCGTCTCACTGATTGAGGCCCATCTGGCTTATCCTGAGTTCCTCGAAGTTACTGAACAAGGCTTTGCGATCCTTTCAGTCGACGATCCGTCAGTGTCGCTTCAAGGTGATGGACTGCTGCTAAACATCGTTTCGGCAGGTATCGCTGTCGGCGCAACACGACGCTTCACACGGTACGAGTCCGACGACAGCTTCTTTGTTCTCGGCCCACCCGCCTCAGGCAAAAGTCTCCTCCTGATTGGTGCCTATCTCGAGGCCCTCGAGCGTGACAAGAACAAAAAGCGCAGCAAGCGCGAAGCGTTGAACCCGAGCCAAGATCTGATGGAACTGGTCGAAAACCTCGACCGAGATGCAACGGATTGGATCGTCGAGGCAACGGGACGCAGTGAACTCAAAAATCTCGAGTTCAAGTTCGTGAGAGGGTCGCTGTTCCCAAAGAACGTGACCGTCTCAAGTGTTGATTATGCAGGCGAGCATCTAAGCCGGATTCCCGATGCGTTGAACGACGAGATTGCCAACCCGGATCAAGAAATCGAGGCGCTAACGAGTGGTATTCGTGGTGCGAACAAGCTGATCCTGTTGGTTGACGTCGAACGGTTCGTCAACAACGAGGGACTTGGCCTTGCCGAGTACTTCTCGATCCTCGAGGCAGCTGAGGACAAGAGCATCATCCTCGTTGCTACGAAAGCCGACATCCTCGCCGACCAGTTCTGGGAGGAGACCGAAACAGATCCTGAGAAATCCTTCGATGAGTTCAAGCAGTACGTCGAGGATGAACTCTGCCAGAGCCAACAGTTCAGTGCTCTCCTTCGGCAGACACCCGAGACGGAAGTTCATCCAGTCTACTACGAAACGACGTTGAACGACGAAAACGAGCGAGTTCCGGTTCGCGACGACAGAGGATCGGTTGTGACAGTCGGCTTCCGTCGTCTCTTGCAGCGACTTGGTGGATAATACATGGCAGAACTCACGATCTACGACTCGCAGGGGAACCGATACCGCAGCAGCGACAGCGATCCACACGAAGTCAGCGAACGAATCAAGAATTTCTTCTTTGGGGGTGTCCGCGTCTATCTGGACATTGGCACTGAGACCGAGCTTGTGGTCTTTTTCCGTGCTCGTGAGAGCAAAAGTGGGCGAGCTGAACAGTACTACGCTGTCTACCAGACGAACACGGCCAGTGACCTATTCACTCGCTTCAAAGACGATCTTGAGCATCGTGTCGAGACCGAGTACGGAATGACGCTCCAGACGACGAGCGATGATGTCGAGCTATTCACAAAGCTCGACAGCGGAAAGAAGGCAGTCCCAGGGTCGAACGAAGATCATCGACTGCTCAGCTCATTGCTAGAATCCGGAGAGTCACTCCAGTGTCGGACACGCAGCGCTGATAACGCACTTGCGCTGCTGTATAAGTACGCTCAGGGCAATGCAAGCACGCTTGCGATCGCCGAAAACGCACGGCTTGACGAACTCGATGACTGCAATCTCGCGATTGAAGTCGGCGGTGATGACGAACTGACGCCGATTTATCGGACTGAGTCTCTGTTTGCAAAGCGCCGTGGGACTTCCTCGAGTAACAGCCAGCCGTCCACGTCCTCACGACCGCGTGCGACGCCCTCGGATTCGGAGCGTTCAGGCGGGCGATCTGTGCCTCGAATCATTGCAGTTGCTGTCGGTGGTTTGCTCGTCTTCAGTGTGCTTGCGCTCGTTGCCGTCAACGCCGCTGCGTTCTATGGCGTTGCTGACTCGGAAACGTTGGACCCACTGGTTGTTGTCGGTGAGACCGAGACTACTGTTGACGAGACTGAGAGCGCTCCAACGTTCGAAAATATGACCATAGAGGGCCAACCACTCATGGAAGACGGTGAGTTCGTTGACCACGTTGATGTAACGGTAAATGACCAAAACAATACCCAGATTGCTGGGACCATCAACGACCAGGACCGAGCCTATATCGCTATTCAACGAGATGGTGCTGTCGTCGCAGATAGAGATGCACTGATCAGTACATCGGTCAGTCTCAGCGTTGGCCCACTCACGAACGGCGAGGGCGAATTGCTGATCGCTGTTGGCGAGGATCCGGCGTCTGAGGATGGACGCACCGCTGTCGAAGAGATCTCGATTACGATTCACGGCGTCACTGATTGAACAGCGGTTCATCAGCTCTTCTGGCGAGGCGAAGAGCATGCGAACAAGAGGATGCGATGAGTACGACGATCACTTCAAAGCAGGAGATGCGACGACCTTGACGTCCTCTTGTGCCTGAAGGCGCGGGTATTCCCCTTGTTCTTTATTAGCCGAAACCTCCTCTCACAAAATCAAATATATATTATATTACTGCCAGAGCGTATATTTTATAACTAATATATTCTAGTAAGATTGTTTCTCGCATGGATACCCCGGTTAGTTATAGCTATTATCTGGCAAAATTGTCGAAATTATCAGAGAAAAATACTGTCAACAGAATAATAAGGTTGTGATATCTGCTATATAATGTATGAAAGTGGGAGGATATCACCGACGGTCATTTTTGGCCGCATTAGGAGTCTCAGGACTCCTCGGAACAGCAGGCTTAGCACCCATCACAGGGGCAACTGCTAATTCAGTAGAGTCGAGCGATTCAACAACGGACGTACAGGTACTATACGAACACGTCAGCCGTTACGGTGGTGGTCACAGTGACTGAGACTCGCCTCGAGTCACTCACCATCGACAGACGGCTGCTGCTCGTCGCTGCGTTTGTCGCTACTGGCCTCGCACTGGTTGGTGGTGTTGCACTGGCAGGAAGTGGCGACGAAGTTGTCGTTGGGTCAGCGTCAGATGTGATTGAGAGTGAAGCTAACGATACAGTCGAAATCGATATTACTGCGTCAGTTCCCGAAGACGGTGATGTCGGTGCGTACGAATTTGAGCTTATCGTTGCCGAAAACGACGTTGCCGAAATCACTGATGTTGAACCAAATGGCGATCCTGCCCTTGGCGGGAATGTGACGATTACTGACGGTGATCACGCAGATGTCGATGCGGCTTACGATGAGAATGCACTTGATCCAAACGAAGACGGAGAGGTGACCCTTGCGACGGTAACGGTCGAAACCAACAGCCGGGGTGAGACACTGGTTCGCACGGCTCGTTCAGCGGTTGATGACAGTCAAGGGAATAGTTACGAGGACGTGAACGACGCTGACAGTGCGGTGCTGATAGTCACCGAACCGCTTTCGGACCCAATCTGGGAATCTGATCTCAAGGGCTCGATCGGAGAGAGTGAGTTGATAGTCGATCACGGAGCTGTTTACTCGGTCGCTGCTGATGACACATCTGATGAATATGTCATTGAAGCGCTCGAAACAAACGACGGAAGTGAGCGCTGGAACGTCACGAATGACGAATGGACATGGGTTGTCGGTGTTGATGAGTACGTCGTTGCTGCTGAAGACAGAGAGAGTGACAGTGAGATCACTGCATACGACCCTGCGACTGGCGAAGAGGAGTGGTCGTACAACGCACCTGGCCATTTCGACTGGCAGGATACAACAGTGAACGCCGATGAGAATACGGTGTACGCACCATCCAATGAGTCTCTGACTGTCCTGAACGCGACGAGCGGCGAGACCGAAGCGGAGGTCACGGAGTTCGCGCCAACTGCTGTCGTTGACGACGCAGATACCATCTACGCCGTTGGTGAGAACTTGAGCAGTTCCGATGCTGAAGGCGAAGTTCGCGCAATCGATCCTGATGGAACCGTGCTGTGGAACGAGCCAGCACCGACGGAAAACAGTTACTGGGACATCGAACACGGCGCCGATGAAACAGTGCTTGTCTGGGATGAACAGGGAGTCGAACGTTACAATACCACTGATGGTACGACCTCGTTCGAGAACGACGCTGACGGCGATGTGCAGATTGCCGATGTGGTAGCTGTTGACGACGGCTATCTTGCCATTATCGAGTACCCTGACGACGAAATGATGGAACTCGTTCACCTTTCGTCCGACGGTGCTGAGATCGTGATGTCACACTATATTGGTGCAAACGAGTTTTACGACGGTGAGACTGGCCTCTATCTATCCGGAGATGAGCTAATCCGGCTCGATGAGACGTACTCGCCAGTCTGGTTCGAAAAGGGCGTTGAACCACGAACCATCGTCGAAATCGAAGACAGTCTCGTTGGTGTCGCCAGTGATGGCCACGACACTGTAGTTTCGATCAACGCTGAAACCAGCCAATCGACAACGGTCTTCGAGACTGATGAGTGGATCACGTGGACTGCAGCTGACGAAGACCAAGTGTACCTTGGACTCCCGTCGTCAATCACTGCACTCGAGCCACCGACGATCGACACGGTCACGCTTTCAGGAACGGTGTCTGCTGCTAACGAAGCCGACATCGCCGGCGATGAACTCACAGTTCGCTATGATGATGGTGACAGAACCTCCACTGATATTGATGCTGACGGCAGTTACAGTGTGCCTGTCGAAGCGAACACCACACAGTCGGTCTTCTACGAAAGCACGCCAGAACGGAACGGGATCGCGGACCTGTACCAATTCGAGCCAGTCGATATCGGCGCGGACGATACCAACGCGGATTTCACGGTGCCCGAGGGCAACGTGCTGAACGTCAGTGTCACCGACGAGAGCGGGGCTCCTGTTGAGGACGCGACAGTCAACGTCTACGACGTTCGGGATAAGTTTGGAGTCGGAGCTGCCGCACAATTGACGACCGAAGACGGGCTGTTCCACCACCACAGCGCCGACGAACCCGGAATCGAAATCGCCGGCGACGCTGGCGTGTGGGTACTTCCACCTGAAGACGACGACCGATTCGTTGATCAGAATTATTGGGACGAATTCACCGTCAACGAATCAATGACCAAGACAGTCCAACTCGAGGAAACTGACTCAGACCTGCCACCAGTAACAGGAGATAGTCCACCACAGGACCTGTCTGATGATGGCCTCTACGAGGACGTCACTGGTAGTGGTTCGTTCACGGTCGCCGACGTGCAGGCGCTGTTCGACAACCGTGACAGCGACGCGGTTCAGGACAACGCTGCGGCGTTCAACTTCAGCGGGAACGACGATGAGAAAGTCACCATGAGCGACGTGCAAGAACTCTGGGAGGACCTGCAGGGATAATCAATGAGTGACACACGATTCACTCTGGACACGCCTTTCGGTGAGAACACGCGTCAGGCGTTCCTGGCGATCACTCTCTCACTGCTGATGCTCGGTAGTCTGGTCCCAGCTGGTGCTGCGGCTTCGATATCGGAGACCGACACGAACGCACAAGCCGATCTGCACGTCTCGACACCGGACGAGACTCTCGAGGTCGGGAACACGACGAACGCGACAGTCAGTGCTGCTGGTGCGGACAACGGTGTCAGTGCCTACAACCTCACAGTGGGCGTTAACGATCCGAGTGTTGCAACACTCGAGAACGCGACAATCCACACTGGCGACACTGACGACGGAAATGAAGCGCTCAAGAACGTCACGTTCAACGACGATCAAAGCGAGGTGACCGTCTCGGTCGCCTTGCTCGACGAAACGCACGCCCCGAGCGACGAAATCGACCTCTTCGATGTCGAACTCGAGGGCCATGCAGACGGCGAGACTAAACTCGAGATTCGTGACGTCACTGAGCTCGCCGATATCGACCACGAAAGCTACGAAATCCAGACAGTAGCGTCGGACGAGCTCACGGTCGGGGATGAGACACTCACTGCGGAGACAGCTGTCTCGGCACCCGACGAACTCGAGGTTGGTGACACAGCAAACGCAACAGTCAGCGCATTGGATGCGACCGACGGTGTCAGTGCCTACAACCTCACGTTGGCTGTTGACAACGCGAGCGTTGCGACACTCGAGAACGCAACTGCAACTGCAGAGGGTGACGAGGGACCACTCGTCAACACGACACGGAGTGACGATGGGTCGACACTGACCGTTACCGCTGCACTGCTCAATGCGACACACGAACCGGCCGAAGAAATCGATCTCCTCAACGTCGAACTTGAGGGCCAGGCCGAAGGTGCTGCCGAACTCGAGATCAGAGACGTCGCGGAACTCACCACGCTCGAGACCGAGAGCTACGATGTCTCTCACGAGGACGTCGATTCGTTCGACGTTATGGAAAGCAGTGCCGATCCTGCTCCGAGTCCAGACCCAGAAGAACCGTTCTTCGACGTTGATATCGTCCAAGACCAGACGCCGGACGAGATCACAGCTGGCGAAGCTGTGGTCGTCAACGCGGCGGTCGAAAACACCGGCGAGGCAGATGGCGAGCAAAACGTCTCGCTGCTCGCTGATAGCGCCAGTGTTGACACCAAATCCGTTGCACTGGCCAGCAACGAGACCGAAGACGTCTCGCTGACGTGGAACACTAGCGAAGACGATGCTGGAACGTACGACCTCACAGTCGAGACGGAGGATGCTGACGCAGCGACACAACTCGAGGTCGCTGAACCACTCGAGGATGCATACTTCGATATTGCAGTCAATCACGACCCAGCAGATGTGACCGCTGGAGAGACTGCGGCCGTCAATACGACAGTTCAGAACACTGGGGATAAAGAAGCGGCCACGAACGTCACCGTGTTCCTCGAGGACGAACCCGTGGCGACGGAGTCCGTGTCGCTGGCTGGCGATGAGACAGAACACGTCGTCCCAGAGTGGGAGACAAGCGAAGATGATAGTGGCACGTACAACCTGACCGTGGAAACTGACGATACAAAGGATGAGACCACACTCACGGTCACCGAGCCACCGGAGCCATTCTTCGATGTCGTAATTGACCAGACCCCAGATGCAATCACGGCTAGTGAAAACGCCACGGTCAACGCGACGATCGAAAATACCGGCGAGGCAGACGGTTCCCAAGATGTCGGGCTGTACGACGACGACACGACTCTTGACGCACAGCACGTCGAATTGGCCAGCAACGAGACCACAGACGTCTCGCTAACGTGGGAAACCAGCGAAGATGATGCTGGAACGTACGATCTCGCCGTCGAAACAGCGAACGATACGGCAACGACGCAACTCGAGGTCATCGAACCGGCTCACTTCGCTGTCGATCTCGAGGTGAACGAGACCATCGGTCAGGGTGAAGAACTCGCGATCGACGCAATCGTCGAAAACACCGGCGACGAAAAGGCTACGCAAACTGTGACCCTCGAGAGCAGTGAGTATGGAGAGACGGTCTCCGATGAGATCACGCTCGAAGGCGGCGACAGCGAACCCGTCAACACGACGGTCACGATCCCGGCCGATGCAACTCTCGGTGAACTCCTTATCGAGGCTGAGACTGAAGACGATACCGACACACAGACAGTTGACATCGTCTCGAACACGGATTACACAGTCGAGATTACCGACACGACTGCACCCGTCACGGCCGGTGAAACCATCAAAGTCGATGCACTCATCGAAAACGAGGGTATCGGCGTCCACGAACAGTCTGTTGCGTTCACCGTTGGCTCCGAGACAGTCGACAACCAGTCTATCGAACTCGAGGAAGACGAAACCAAGCCTGTCACGTTCGAATACGAGACCGCTGACGACGATACACCGGGCGTCTCGCTCGGAGTCAGCACTGACGACGACATCGAGACGACGACTGAACGCGTTCGAGAAGCCCAACCCGCCACGTTCGAGGTTTCGGATCTTGACGTGCCGGACACTGCAACACAGGGAGAGACGGTAACGGCGACGGCAACTATCGAGAACGTCGGTGACCGTACCGGCGATGACATCGTGGAACTGTACTTCGATGGCGATTCCGTCAATGAGACGAACGCCGAGTTAGAAGCTGGTGAACCGGTGGAGATAGACCTCGAACACGAGGTGGCGTCCGAACCGCGCGCCGGCGAACACGCTGTTGACATCGCAGTTGCAACCGACGACGATGTTTCCTTTGACGACCTTGCTGTCGATTACGGGGACATCGAAAGCGGTCTCGAGGCCGTCGAATCCGGTGGCACCGTGACCATCGCAGATGGCGAGTACGAGGAAACAGTCTCGATTGACACTGCAGATGTCACACTCGAGACCGCTGGCGCAGCCCACGACCCAGTTGTCGTTCCTGCTGACGATGTGGCGGCCGATATCGCTGCAGAGAACGTCACGATCACGGGACTGACGTTCGCGGACAACGGTGATGCAACGGCTCTCACCGTCACCGAACCCGGTGCTGACATCGTGCGAAACACGTTCGTCGATCTCGAAACCGGAATCGAACTGCGTAGCGACGAGAGTCATGTTGCACACAACCACTTCGAAGGAAGCGTCGAGACAGCGATCGACGTTGTCAACTCCGACGCCAACACGATCGAAAACAACGTCATCGAGACCGGTGCCAGCGAATCTGTCACCGTCTCTACGAGCACCACGACAGCGACCAACGGAATCCTGTTTTCCGACGGTGCTGACAACACGGTCGTCTCCATGAACGACATCAGTGTAACCGGTGATGCAATCCGGATTGCTGCCGATTCCGGCACTGAGAACACTGCCAACGAGAACAACCTCGAGGGAGACAACCAAAGCGTCGTCAACAACCTCGAAGCGGCCGAAATGAGCGCCGCGACGACCTCTGAATCCGTCGCGTTCGAAAGCTTCGCGAACTACTACGGTGCAGGTGGACTCGAAGAGAACACCGAAGGAGCCGTCGAAGACGACGAAGAGGTCGAAGAGCCATACGAAACAGCGACGTACAATGTGACGATCGAAGAGACACCTGACTCCGTGACCGTCGGTGACGAGTTGACGGTCGAAGCAGCGATCGAAAACGCTGGAGATTACAACGGATCACAGGATGTCGGTCTCGATCTTGGTGACGAAGAGGCTGTCACCGCAGAGACTGACGTCGAAATCGAAGCCAACACGACTGACCAAATCAACCTCACGTATACGCCTGAGCAGACGGATATCAACGACTCCGCAACACTCACGGTCACCACTGACGACGACGCTGCAACCGACACTGTCGACGTTGTCGCCGAACCGGAGTTCGTGGTCTCCGATCTCGAGGCGCCTAGTGAGGCAACCGCTGGCGACACCATCGAGGCAAACGCCACGGTCGAGAACAAGGGTGGACCCGCTACCCAAGATGTTGAACTCCGTCTTGGTGATGAATCACTCGAAGACGAGTCACTCCAACTCAATGAGAGTGAAGAGAAGGCAGTGAACTTCACCACCACGCTCTCTGATGAGTACGACGACGAGATCACGACACTCGCAGTTGCGAGCGACCAGAGTAAAGCGGATGCCGCGTTCCAACTCCACGCTGCTGAACCGCTCTTCGATGTCACGATCGACCAGGCACCAGACGAGGTAACTGCTGGTGAGAAAGTAGATGTTGATCTGACCGTTGAAAACATCGGCGAGACGGTCGGTGACCAGACCGTCAGGCTGTCTGTCGATGGGACAGATCTCGCCGACTCGGAGCAACTCGAACTCGACAGTGGTGCCACCGAACCATTGACGCTTACGTGGGACACCGAGGACGTAGACGCTGACCTGTACGACCTCGATGTCGAGACTGAGGATACGACGGATACAACGTCGATTGCGGTCGTCGAACCGGATACACCGTTCTTCGACGTCGCTATCGACGAAGATGCAACCGACGATACGGTCGAACCGGGCGAGGAACTAGCCGTCACGGCGCTCGTGACGAACACTGGTGGTCTCGAGGAGACCCAGCCGATCGAGTTCGACGTCGGAGACAGTGGCGTTGACGACACTGCAGAACGGACGCTCGAGGCTGGAGAAGAGAACGAGATTACGTTCACGTATACTGTCGCCGAGGACATCGAAGCTGATACGATCCCGATCACGGTCGAGTCCGCGAACGACTCGGCAACGCACACGGTGACAGTCGAGAGCGGTGAAGCAGGTGGCGGTCTGCCTGCCTTCCCCGAACCGTCGGATGACGCGTCTGTCTCAATCGGACACATCGACGCACCCAGTGAAGTCGAAATCGGGGAGTCTGTGCAGGTCTCGGCCCTTGTCGGAAATCACGCTGAGGAGCCCGTCAGCGAACACATCATCCTCTCGCTCGACGGGATGACCATCGACAGAGAAACGACCACATTCGAGGGCAGCACAGAAACGAAAGTCGAGTACGAATTCGCAGCCCCAGACGCTGCTGGCGAGTACGAAGTCACGATCGAGACACGAGATCAGTCAACCTCGACTACGTTGACTGTGATCGAAGAAGAGCGTCTCGAGGAAGACGAAAGCGCGACAGAGGAGCCAGAAGCCGACGAACCTGAGACCGACGAGACCGAAACTGGAACGGACGACGGAGACGATGACGAAACCGTCTTCGAATTCAGTGATGGTTCACCTGGATTCGGCATCCTTCCGGCTCTCGTGGCACTGCTCGGTGGTGGATACCTGCTCAGAACTCGAGTGCGGTAGCAGACTACGAGAAATCGCGGACCATTCTCTTCGTATTTTTCTTGTCCGACTGATTGCGGTGTGAAAACCGCTCGAAAACCGTTCTAGGATTACTCGACGGTGACGCTTTTCGCCAGATTCCGCGGCTTGTCGATCGACCGTCCCATCTGATTTGCAACCCAGTACGACACCAACTGGAGCTGGATGTTCGCGAGGATCGGCGTAAACCGCGGCCCTGCATCCGGCACCTCGAGGACGTGATCTGCGAACTGATCGACTTCCTCGGGTGAATCAGTCACGGCGACAACAGGCGCGTCTCGAGCCTCCACCTCTTTGACGTTCCCGAGTGTCTTCGAGAGATTCGAGTCACCTGCCAGCATCGCGAACACTGGCGTCTGATCGGTGACCAGCGCCAGCGGCCCGTGTTTGAGCTCGCCGGCAGCGAACCCTTCGGCGTGTTCATACGAAATCTCCTTCATTTTCAACGCCCCTTCAAGCGCGACGGGCGCGTTGTAGCCTCGTCCGATGAAGAAATACGCATCAGAGCCGTCGTACTCCTCGGCGACCTCACGTGCGTTCGACTCATCGAGCACTTTCTGGATCTGATCTGGCAGATCACGTAGTCGCTTGACGAACTCCATTGAACTCTCCTCAGAGAGGACGCTCGAGAGCATTGCCAGCGCGACCTGCTGGCTTGCGAACGTCTTGGTCGCGGCAACGCCAATCTCGGGGCCAGCCCGGATGTACATCACGTGATCACACTCTCGAGCGGCCGAACTCCCGACGACGTTGGTCAGCGCAAGCGTCGTCGCACCGACGCGGTTTGCCGCCCGGAGTGCGCTCATCGTGTCGGCGGTCTCTCCGCTCTGGGTGACGCCGACGACCAGCGTCTCCTCAGTGATGGGTATCTTCCCGACGTCGTACTCACTGGCGAGGAAACACTGTGCCGGAATGCCGCGTTCCTGAAGCATTTTTGCTCCATACAGCGCGGCGTGATAGGAGGTTCCACAGGCGACGAACTGTACGGGGCCGTCACACTCCAGATCAGCCAGTTCCTCGACCGTGACAGTCCCCTCGAGTTCGTTAACACGCTCGCGGAGGCATTTCCGAATCGCCGTCGGCTGTTCGTGGATCTCCTTGAGCATGTAGTGGTCGTATCCCGACTTCCCGGCGTCTTCGGGGTCCCAATCGATCGTCTCGATGGCCGTCTCGACGACGGCTCCCTGCTCGTCGGTGACGACGATTCCGGATGGGTTCACCCGCGCGAACTGGCCATCTTCCAAATACACCACTTGATCGGTGAATTCGATAAACGCCGGCACGTCACTTGCCAGGTAGTGGCCGTCGTCACCGATCCCGAGCACTAGCGGGGACTCGTTGCGCGCTGCATACACTGTCTCGCTTCCGTCGAAGACAGCCGCGACGGCGTAGCTTCCCTCGAGGTGCTGGACTGCTTGTCGGAACGCTTCTTCGCGACCAGCACCTGCATCGAGCGCTGACCGGATCAGATGTGGGATGACTTCGGTGTCTGTCTCGCTCGTGAACTCGTAGCCGTCGGCCTCGAGCTCTCGGCGGAGTTCCTGGTAGTTCTCGATGATGCCGTTGTGGACGACCGCTACGGTTGAGTCCGCGTCCGTATGCGGGTGGGCGTTTGCATCCGATGGCGGCCCGTGGGTACTCCAGCGGGTGTGACCGATGCCAGCCAACCCGTCGAGATCTCCGTCGGGGACGACGGCCTCGAGTGCCGATACCTCTCCCTCGCGTTTGCGGACGGTAAGCGAAGAGTTCGACACTGCGATTCCAGCTGAGTCGTAGCCACGATACTCGAGTCCTGACAGGCCGGTCATCAGGACGTCGAGGACGTTCCCTTGGTCGCCAGTGTAGCCGATAATCCCACACATTATGATCGCACCTCCGTCTCCGCTGGCAGGGTTCCACGAACGGTTGCCCCAGCCTCGACGTTGGTTTCCGGCCCGACGACTGTCCCTGGGACGTACGTACTGCCACCCTGGTCGTCGACGCGGTCGCCAAGCAAGGCTCCGAGTGCTTCGTCTTCAAAGACGCGGTCGCCCACGCGGACGTCACCGGGACCGCCTGGAATCACCGTTCCGTTGCCGATCGTCACGCCGACGCCAGTCACGCAGTCGGCGACAGTCGCAGACGCCCCAACGCGTGTATCCGTGTCGATGACGCTCCGTTCGACGACCGCGTTCGAACCGACGGTGACGTTCTCGCCCAGACAAGCGTAGGGGCCGACGACTGCTCCCGCACCGATCTCACAGTCGGGGGCGATCACAACGGGTTCGCGAACGACAGCCGACTCATGAATCATGGCACTGGAATCTTCGTGACGCCCGTCGACGAGTCCTGCCTCGAACAGTTCGAAGGAGACGTCAAGCAGATCCCACGGGTAGGTAGCGTCGACCCAGAGCCCCTCCGAGACGACACCCTGAACGTCGGCATCCGACTCGATGAGTTCAACAATCCCGTCGGTCAGGGACTGCTCGCCGACACGCGACTCAGCAGCGCGAATCGCATCGAAAATCGCTGGCTCGAACGCGTAGACACCGGCGTTGAGCCGGTAGCTTCGCTCGTCCTGTGGGTTTTCGACAATCTCGGTTACGGCACCATCCTCGAGGAGGACGCCACCGTACGATTCGACATCGTGTCGGTTGAGCAGGCCAAGCGTCGCCGCCGAGTCACTCTCGTGTGCCTCGAGAACATCGCTGATAATCCGATTTTCGACGATCTGGTCGCCGTTGACAACGAGTGTCGTATCGTCAATCTCGGACTCGGCAGCCAGCAGCGCGTGTCCGCTTCCGAGTTGCTGTTCTTGCGTAACATAGGTCAGCGGCACGTTTCGATAGGTCGGACCAAAGTAAGCCTGCACGCGGTTGCGACCGTAACCGACAACGACTGTGATATCCGTGACGCCAGCCTCGAGCAGTTGATCAAATACGTGCTCGAGGATCGGCGTCGTCGCGGCGGGAAGCAGCGGCTTTGGCCGATTTCGCGTTAGCGGCCGAAGCCGTGAGCCCTCGCCGCCAGCGAGGACGACTGCGGAAACAGAATCCATGTGACAAATAGGGGTGGAGTACCCTCTTATTAGTATTGGTTTGATCAGTCTTGATTTATAAACAGATTATATAGTCTTATATTCGCAGTCGAAATAACGACTGTGTCATCTTTCATTAACGTCGACCCAGAGATGAACGGTGTACTCGGTGCTCTCCATCGACGGCTCCTCGGGGACCTCTCCGTCGGGGTAGAGCAGCCAGACGAGACGGATGTCTTCACCAGTCATCGTCGGCTCGAGATCGTGGGGATGATGCCAACTTTCGTTGTGAGCTAACTGTGTCTCGAAGCGGTCGAGTTCACGCTGCTCTTCGACGACTGTCTCGTTAACCGAGACAGTTTCATTATCCTCGATGGCACTCTGGTTCTCCTCTACTGACACCTGCTGTTCGACCAAGACGACTGTGTAGTCGACAGTGCGGTGTTCGTGATTGTCGACACCCAAGATAATCTCTTGGCTCTCACCTTGGGTGAACTCGGTTGGGTAGTTGTCGGCAACGAGCTCACCATCGTCGTCTTCGCCCAGGATATAGACGGCAGAGAACTGTTCGCCCTCTGGTGGGACCATGACCGCGTAGCCAACGCTGCCGACTGCGAGCAGTATCGAGAGCGCCAACACCACGTTCAACACGGCGTCGCCTCGAGTATCTGGCTCGAGGACCTCCGAGCGTCCGGCGGCATACCACTCACGGTAGGGAACTTGGAACCGCTCATCTTCAGGCAGTTCCCATCGACGAACGGCGGCGATTGCGGTTGCGATCACGGTAAAGCCGCTTACGGCGATCATGATCGGAACCAGTCTGATTCCCCATGGTGTAAAGTTCAACACAAGCCCGAGCAGCGGCGTGATGGCGATACTGAGTCCGAACGCCAGCGCAACACGCTCGATCCCGTCGATGCCCGAGCGATCACGGCTAAGCGGCCCCGCCTCTAACAGACTGCTCTCTGGATCGTCTTCCTCAGTGCGCTCGAACTCCGACTCGTCGGTCGGCGACTCGCCGGCTTCAGGAAAGAGTGCCGCGATAAACGCGTAGCCGGGTACGAAGAGAACGAACGCAAGGCCGAGTGGCACCCGAAGTGGCGTCTCACGAATAACGGGCGCAAGCACTGCGATGTTCGTCAGAATTACGAAGACAAAAACGGCTGCGAGATCGGCCGGGAGCGCCCGCACTGGTCGCGGAAGCATGGCCACCAGAGAACGCGATTCGACCATTCGTCCCTACGTAGCGATGACATCAATAAAAGGCAACCGGTCGCTGCCCGAGCGAATCTTTCGAAACCGAACTCGTTCGTGGGTCATCCAAGACAGCTTCGAGTGGCGCAAGGGTTTTATATGTCAGTGAGGTAGTGGGTATTAGGTGACCTAAAATGGGAAAGTCCTCATTTGAATCGAACAACGGCGAAGAACTCACGCTCACGGTGGACGACAGAGGACGGGTAACACTTCCAAAAGAGGTACGGGACCGACTAGGAATCGAATCAAACGATGAGATTCCTGCGACCCTCATCGGGTCGGTGCTTGAAGTCAACCCCAAACCGAGCTCGAAATTAGAGACAGCAACAGCCGGTCGGAAGAACTGGGAGAACACAACACCAACTGATGCCGGAGAAACGCTCTTCGGGCCGATGGACCAGTGAGCGACTATCCGATGACTGATTCTCTCCCGACTGAAGTGACGGTTCTCACTGACGTGAACGTCCTAGCAATCGCGCTCACCGATGATCATCCTGCGCACGACGATGTGTATCCGTGGATACAGAACGCAATTGATGGGCCAAACGTCTTGCTCGTATTCGATTACTATCCATTGCGAGCGCAGTATCTGATGACGAGCAATTTTGGAGTAGACGCAGTTGCTGCTCGAAATGCTATCCAATCACTTGTTCGTAGCCCTGCACGAATCGTTAGTGCCACAGAGACAACGCTTCTTGAGGCGTACGAGATCAGTGCTGAGAAAAACCACGACGTGTACGATTCATTCATCGTTGCGCTTGCACGAGCATATGACGCCGATTACTTGATTACGACTGACAGTGATTTCGACGATCTTTGTGACGATGAAGATGTGAAATACGTCAATCCCATTCCAACTGAGAAACGTGAAAAATTAACACTAATTGATGGATAGTGTGTTATGTGATAAGTTGACATTCTCCCGCCCTGAAGACGTCCCCAGAACGCGAGCGTTCTGGTGTGCAAACGAGACCGATGGTCTCGTTAACGCGGGAATCCCACGGCACCGCACCGCACCGCTGGATTGGAATATTAGGGTTGCAGTCTACACTTGTTCCCTCGGTGAGAATCCGTGGGACAAGTCATCAAAGTAGAGTTCAGAATGTATCAGTATGTTAGAGATTCAAACTAATCGTCTGCTGGGACGCTCTGGGCATCCTTCTCGAGTCCACAGAGCTCACGCGCGCGCTCCAGAATCGTCTCGGCTTCTTGTTCGGAGACACCTTCAGGGCTGAACGTCGCCCGTTCGTATCCTTCGGTTACGTCCTTGAGCGTGGCAGCCGATTCATCGGGGGCAGACTCGTGGGTTACGTGCTGTCGGTAGAACTCCCAGTGGGTGAGCGAGGGGGTTGACTCAAGCTGGGCCTCGAGTTGTTTACGGACTGCTGCGTAGCCGTTCTGGACTGCACTGTTGGCCTCTCCACGTGAGAGTTGCTCGGTAGCCTGAGATAGCAGTGCTCGAGAGACCGACGACGATTCACTCGAGTCGGCGACCGCAACTGGATCGTCCTCGTCAACCCCTGTCTCGGCTGTCGACTCATCCCCATCCCGATACCAGTAGACGGCTGCTCCACCAGCGATGAGGAGAGAGAGTCCAAGCACAAGCCACGTCCACGTTGGCAACAGCGCGCTACTGCTGCCGGTACTGGGGAGCGTGATCGTCGTTGCGGCCTCCGTCTCTGCCAAATTCGTCCCATCGTCATCGTACACTGCAACGATCTGGACATCGCCCGTTGTCTCCTCGGACAGCGAAACCAGGCCAGCGAATGTGCCGGTTTCGTCGGTGGTGACGGTCTCAGTGACCTCTCCATCGACGAGCAGCTGTATGGATTGGCCCTCGACGCCGGTCCCAGCCGCCTCGAGTGTCCCGTTGACCGTTACCTCACTGTCGTTGGCTTGGCTGGCAGAGACGGAAAGGTCTGGATCCGTTTCCATGACCGTCATCGTCGTCTCCGCTTCGGTGTCCGCAAGTGCTCGGTCGTCGAAGGGAAGTGCAACTCGTACCGACTGCTCACCGGCAGAGAGGTCGGCGGGTACTGTCGCTGTTCCCACAAACGTTCCATCTACAGTTTCAGTGACGCCCAAGAATTCGTTCCCAGCCGAGACGGAAAGCGGAACGCCGTCGACTGGCTCACCGTCGACGTGTAGTTCTGATTCGACGGTAATTTCATCGCCGAATGCCACCTGCTCGGGGTTAACCACTGGCTCAGTAATCGTTGGCTCGACCTGTTCGATCGAAACTGGCACGTCAGCCTCGGAGCCGAAATACACTGACTGTGTCTCGGGCACGTACTGGACTGTCACTGTCTCTGCAGACAGTGGAACGGAAATCGGACGGTACTCGAAGTCAAATGATCCAGAGCTGTCCGTCTCTGCCTCGAGCGTCTGGTTGCCGATATCGAGCCGAATCATTTCGTTTGCGACCGGCTCACCGTCTGCCGTTCGTAGTTCACCAGTGGCGACAAGCGGATCACTGAACGAAATCTCCTCGTTCGCTGGCTCGAGTACCAGCTCAGTTTCGACGAACTCTGCTGCTCGAATCGCGTCCTGATCCGTCTGCACGTCTTGATTGACGGTGTCGATTGCAGCGCTCGCCTCGGACAGATCGATATCGTCGTCCTCACTGATCGCATCGTAATGGGTCTGTATCTGTTCGTTTGAGGACCCGATCTCATCTGCAAGTGCCTCGAGTTCGCGGGCGAGTTCGCGGGCGCGCTCTTCATCGCCTTCCTCGCGTGCTTCCTCGTACTCGGATTTGGTCTCTTGATACTCCGCAACCGAATCGGCTAACGACTCCTGTTCGTTCTGGGCTTCTTCGTAGGAGTCGTTCGACTCATCGTCAGTATCGCCGGCAACCTCGACATACTGCTCGAATCGGTCACGGTACTCCTCGCCGATGTACTCTTTTGCGAGGTCGTACTCTCCTTCACTTATCTCTCTGGCGCTGTCCTCGAGTTGATTCGACATCCAGTCGGAGAGCCAGCGCTCAGTTGAGTCGCTGTCGCCGTCTTCATCATATTCGTCGGGGTTCTGGTGGCGGACGGTCTCGTTGTCTTCGTCATCTGGCGCCTCTTGCTGGAACGCAACGTCTCCAAGCGCGCGCTCATTGCCACTCTCTGCTGGCGCCGCGACGGCGCCACCGACCGCAGTAAGCGGAAGACAGAACAGAAGCACCACGAGGACGATTGTCCGACCGACGGCGTTTGTCACAGTTCCCGAATTCGAGTCCGGTAGCAAAAAACTGTTCTCTTGACTGTCTGCGCACATTACAAAGGTGCCAGCTTGAACCGTCACCACCGAGGCGCTTCCCGCCTTCGAACGCAGAAAACTGGTCCAGGCTGCTTCAACCCCAACCAACAGCACACTCTCGGCAGCCACTTCCGCGAAATCAGTACCTTCAACAGGACACCCACATATCGGTGACATATGTATCCTACGCGCCAGCTGTGGGCGGCACTCTTGCTCACAGGCTTTCTCGCGGTGCTCGCGGTTGTCACCGCCAACCTGCTCCTCCTCGGGGGTGCTGGACTGGTCGGCGCGTGGGTGCTGGTACACCAGTATCAGTTCACACAAACACTCGAGACCACCGTCGACTCACTCGAGGTCCGCCAGTCGGTCGCTCGGTCCGGTATCCGAACGAACGACACGGTTCCGGTGACTCTCACGGCGACGCTCGAGACAGATTCACCGTTCACTGTCGAGATTGAGGGCGGGCTCCCGACGGCAGCCGCTTCGGACGATCAACTGTCATTGACACTCGAGCCAGGCGATTCGAGCGCTACTCGAACAGTTGATGTGTCGTGGCCAATTGCGGGTCGACACCAGTTCGCCGAGCCAACCGTGACGGTATCGAATGAACTCATCAGCGAGACGCTTTCGCTCGGTGAGGCATCGACAGTCACTGTCGAACCGCGTGGTCCGCGGGCAATCCATGTCGGCGAAAGTGGCGATCGAATCGCAACGGCCTACGGTGAACACGACGCGAACCAAGTCGGATCCGGACTCGAGCCGGCAGAAATACGAGAGTACGTCACCGGTGACACAGCAGATCGGATCGACTGGAATGCGACTGCCAGACTGGGAACGCCACACGTCCGTGAGTTCGAAGCAGAAACAGACCGAAAAACGCTTTTCATCGTCGACCACCGCGCCGAACTCGCAATGGGTCCTGCTGGTGAGACGAAACTCGAGTATCTCCGTGAAGTCGCACTGGCAATGGTCGCAAGCGCACGTCGACTTGGTGATCCAGTTGGATTGCTCACCGTCGGTGACGATGGTGTGACTTCCCGACTCGAGCCTGCGACGACGCCGGCAACGTATACCCGTGTTCGACAGGGCCTGCTCGGGCTCGAACCGACAGCTGAGGTCGAATCGACTACTACTGCCACCAACAGGCACCCTCTCAAGATGAACGGGCGTCTCACTGCCGCCGATGCCCGGGCCAGTATGGCAGCACTAAGTGGAGAGACCGACACGTTTGCAGCGACACTCCGTCCGTTTTATGCGACGCGACAGGGCTACCGTGACCGAATCGAATCGGAACCGCTCTACGGGGCCGTGAAAACGGCTCGGAGTCGAAGAACGGACACGCTGTGGACGGTGATCTTCACCGACGATTCACGGCCAGCCGAACTTCGCGAAACGGTCAAACTCGCTCGCAGTGACGGTAACACGGTTCTCGTCTTACTCGCACCGACGGTTCTGTACGAACCGGGTGGGCTCGCAGATCTCGAATCAGCCTACGATCGCTATCTCGAGTTCGAGGAACTGCGGCGTGATCTCTCCCGGATGAGTCGTGTGACCGCACTCGAGGTTGGGCCGACGGACCGCCTGTCGACAGTCCTCTCAACGAACCGAAGCCAAACTCGAGGTGGTCGTGCGTGAGTACTGCGGACGTGTCACCGGGACGTGACTGGCCAGTGATCGGAGCCCTCGCCGTACTCACCGCAGTGCTGACAGTCGTTGCTGGCCCTCTCGGAACCCTTGCCGGAGTGGTGACGGCAGTAACGTGGTATACACTGGGAACCGTGTACGCCATCGCGACTGGACACGTCGTGCTCGCAACGGCGTTCTCGAGCGGGATCACGACTGAATCGTTCTTAGTCGTCGAGCTCGCTTTCGTGGTGTTTCTGTGTTCCTCCCTTGTCCGGGCTACGAGCCCGTTGCGTGATACCGCCGCTACCGTTGTGAGCGCTAGCTTGCTCGTCGGCGTGGCATGGCTCATCAGCCAGACACAGCCACTCTGGATCGCCGCTGGCGTCTTGCTTGCCGTGTTCGCGCTTACGGCGTACACGCTCCACCGATACGAGCTTGTCCGCCTCGATCTCGTCCCCCTTGACCAGCCGACTGACTCCACCAAAACTGACCCATGAGTAGTAACGATTACGAGACGAGTGATACACACTCCACTACGACAGACACGGCTGAATCTGCTTCCGAGAGCACCGACAGCACTGATCAACTCGAGCTTGCTGCACAGGTCGAGCTACTAACCGAAGAGAACCACCGGCTACGCCAGGAGTACGTTCAGGCTCGACAGTCGCGGTATCGCTCGACAGCAGTTGGCCTTGCCGCGATTGGCATCGTCGCAGCGCTTGGTGGGCTGCTCTTTCCCGATACACGAGATGTGCTCGTTGCACTCGGCGCAACCGGCCTGTTCGGTGCAGTGTTGACCTACTATCTCATGCCGAGTCAGTTCATCGCTGCTGATGTCGGTGAGCGCGTCTACACTGCCGCTATGACAAACCTCGCTTCGATCAGTGACGAGCTCGGCCTCCGCGAGAACCGAGTATACGTTCCCGGCGAGACGGTTCCAGCACGCCTTTTTGTTCCCCAACACGTCGAGTATTCGATCCCGGACGACCGCTCGGGACCAATCGTCGTCGACGACGATTCACGTGGGCTCTTTCTCGAGGCGACCGGCGCCGAACTCTTCCGTGAGTTCGAGCGAGCGTTGACGGGTAAGGTTGGAACTGAGCCAACGGTGATCGCTTCCCAGTTGACTGATGGCCTTGTTGAGCAGTTCGAACTCGCACAGAGTGCCGACGCTGACATTGATGCAGCCAATGGGCGGGCAACCATCGCAATCACCGGGAGTGCGTTCGGCTCCCTCGACCGGTTTGATCATCCTATCCCCTCGTTTCTTGCCGTCGGCTTTGCCGCCGGGCTCGATCGACCGGTGACGCTCGAGGTCGCCGCTGGTGATGACCGAGCTGACTGGCTGGTTACCTGTCGCTGGGGTTCGGAGACAGAAACGGAAACTGCCTGAATCCTTCTGACGTGGACGCTAGCAGTTCAGGCAAAAGAAACGGGCGAGTGTTAGTCGTCGACTGTTGCTGCTGGCGGTTCGATCGCATCAGCACCCGGCGGCTCAACTGACTCGACAATATCGGTGATGACGTCGGTAGGTGTGACGTCGCTCAGATCGGCATCGGTGCTCAAAATAAGCCGATGAACCAAGGTTGGCTCTGCAAGCGCCTTCACATCATCAGGGATCACGTACTCGCGGCCGTGAATCGCTGCTCGTGCTTTCGCACCGTCGAGGAACGCGAGCGATGCTCGAGGCGAGCCACCGTGGGAGACGTCTGGATGCTGTCGTGTTGCCTCGACGAGATCAAGAACGTACTCTTTGACTTTCGGAGCGACGTACACCGCGGAGACGGCCTCACGCGCCGCCAGCAAATCTGCGACCTCGACGACCTGTTTGACGTCGTCTGTGCTGAGTTCGGGTGTCTCATCGAACCGGTCGAGTAACTCGCGTTCGTCCCTTCGGTCAGGAATATCGATCGTGAGTTTGAACTGGAAGCGGTCACGCTGGGCTTCCGGGAGTTCGAAAACCCCCTCCATCTCGAGTGGGTTCTGCGTTGCGATGACCATAAACGGCGTCGGCAACTCGAGCGTCTCCCCTTCAATCGTCACGCGACGTTCCTGCATCGCCTCGAGCAGCGCCGACTGCGTCTTTGGCGTCGCACGATTAATCTCGTCGGCAACAACCATATTGGCGAAGACCGGCCCACGCTGTAACTCGAACTCGCCACGGTTCTCACGGTAGATGTGGGTTCCCGTAATGTCGGCAGGTAGAATATCTGGCGTCATCTGGATTCGGTTGTACTCGAGTCCAGTGACGGTCGCAAACAAATTTGCGAGCGTCGTCTTTGCAACACCCGGGACCCCCTCGAGCAGCACGTGGCCGCGAGTCAGGAGCGCGACTGTGAGATGCTCGATCGCGGGCTCGTTTCCGATCAGGACACGACCGATTTCGTCGCGCAACGTCTCGTAGAGTTGCTCGGGGTTGCTCGACGGATCGCCGTCAACAGGGTGCTCGACGCTCATTCGTCGTCTCTTCGTTTCGATCCATGACGTTTAAACGCTGCCATCACGCGCTGGATTCGCTGTTCGTCCCAGTCGGGATATCGCTCTCGGAGGAGTTCCGCCCGCTGTTCGGTGTCGAGTTCGAGGACCGATTCGGCGTCAGGTCCGTCGGTAGACCTGTGGCCACTGACCGCTGTTCGAACGCGTCTGAAGGCGGATCGAACGTTTCCTCTCGAGCCAAGTACGATAGCACCGATCCCGAGCCCACCAATAAGCAGCTGCAACAGCGGTGAGCCACGCACCGTAAGCGTCGCACTGGCAAGCGGTGGGAGCTCTTCACCATGCGAGAGATCGATCAGGACGTGATCCGCATCGGTGTAGAGTCCTTGCAGAAACACAGCATTATCCGGCTCGTTGATCATCGCGTTGACCGCGATACTTGGATCACCGACGGCGACAACGTGCCCTTCGGAGACGTTCTCAACAGTGGCAACGGGAGAAGCCGCTAGCTCTTCGTCGCCACTGAGTTCTCCGTCCTGATTGATGTCTCGATAGGCGTACTCACTCGTCCGGACCAAAACCGTCGCATCACCCGGCTCGAGCGCCGAGGCGTAATTGAGTGTGAGTTGGTCGACTCCCTCGGTGAGCGTGTGATTTTCGACACCAGTCGCGATTGGCATCGTCGGGCCGCGATAGTACTCCTGTTCGTCTCTGAGCAAGACGCCATCGGCTCGCGTCTCGGCTCCGACAGTCGCCAGTAACTCGTTTCCGCTCGTGCCGAAGTTCTCGAGGACGACGAGTGTTCCGCCGTTCTCGACGAACCGCTGTACGCGTTCGGCGTCATCTCCCGTGTACTGTTTGTCCGGTGCGACGACGAACGCAACCGTTTCGTTCGCGTCGTAGGCGTCATACCGGTCCGTCTCGCGGATGAGTTCGCTCTCGACACCTGGTTCGGACTCGACATCGTCGCGAAGTTCGGATGTTCCGTCCCACGAGGGATTGTACGGACCAAACGCCGCTGCCGACGTTGCGGCGGCGACGAACACCGCAACGAGTACGGTGACCGATAGGGCGACGAGCAACATGCGTGGCCAATCAACCCCCGCATCGTCTTGGATCCACTCGAGTGGGTTCATCGTGTCACCTCCAGCGTAGACCGATGAGCTACCATGGAAGTACCTCCGGTGGCAAGATCTCGAGGATGCGGCGGACGACGATGACTCCGAAGCCGATTAGTCCAAGTAGGATCAGCCACCGAAGTCGGCGCCGCCAGTCAGGCGTGACAGCAAACGGAGCTGTAAGCTCGGTGACGATCAGCAGGCCGATCAACGAGAGAACAAAGAACAGTTCATATGAAAACGAACCGAGCACGGACAAGACTAGCACTGCTGCAACCATCCAGGCGAGTTGTCCGTGGATAAACCGCATTCGACGGTGCGTCGGCATCTATTCCAGTAGGCGAAGCCAGTCACTGTAAACCCACGGGATTTCGTTGACCTGCCCTTTGACAGCGAGCCCTTCGCTGTCTTCTCTTTCTCGAAGACGAGAGTCCCGCATGCAAGCAGGCGGATGGTCGCAGAATAACGGCCACAATTACTACGATCTGTCATTCACTCAAAATTGTATATATTGGTCGAAAGACTTTCTTGTAGCAGGTAACATAACTGCTGTATTCAATGGTAAAGGGAGGAGTTGTTGGAGGATCGACACTGACTATTCTGATTGCAGTCATGATGGTTTGCGCTGTCTTTGCTCCGGTTGGGGCAGCGGGAGCGACAGGGCACGCTTCGAACACATCAGACTCTGGATCAGTCGGTGAGACAGTCAGTACTAACGCGGAACCGGCACCGATCGATGATGAACTACGTGCTGCGGAGGGAACTGTCGAGGCCGTTCTCCAACTCGAGGACGTTGACAACCGTATCCTTGCACAGAGTCACGACACGGCCGGTACGTTACAGGCTCACGCCGCGGCTGCACAGGACCCGATCGAACGGTATACTGAATCGACCGACGGTGTAGAACTCGAGCAAACGTTCTGGATCACCAACGCGGTGTTAGTGAGCGTGGACACCGAGCGCGTCCCGATCGAACAGCTTGCTCGACTCGAGGGCGTGACTGGGGTTCACGAGAATTATAACATACAGATTTCTGAACACGATGTTGCCGGCAAAACCTCCGATCAAACGGGGCCAACAGCGAACGACTCAGTCAGGAACACCGACCTATCGACAACTGATGGTTGGGACACGATGTATGGACTTGACCAGATCAACGCACCGGATGTTTGGAATGAGTACGAGACCCGCGGTGAAGGGATCGATGTAGCGGTGCTCGATACTGGTGTCGACCCAGAGCATCCGGATATCGATATCAACGAGGAGCACTGGGCCGATTTCATCGGCGATCGGACTGAACCGTACGATGACCACGGGCACGGAACACACGTATCTGGAACGGTGGTCGGTGGCAACAGCTCAGGTATGTACATCGGCGTTGCACCTGACGCGACATTGTATCACGGAAAAGTACTCGGGGGCGAAGGTGGTGGCTCGTTTGATGACGTTATAAGCGGGATGGAATGGGCTGTCGAGGAAGAAGTTGACATTTTGAGTATGAGCCTCGGTTCGGATGAGTATCGTCCCGATCTAATCAAACCAGTCCAGAATGCGCGTGAATCTGGAGTTTTTGTCGTTGCCGCATCCGGTAATAGTGGCGAGGGAAGCAGCGGATCTCCTGGAAACGTCTATGACTCATTTGCCGTAGGAGCATCCGACCAGACTGGAGCAATCGCGGAGTTCTCGAGTGGTGAAGAAATCGTCACTGAAGATGTGTGGGGAGAAAACGAATATGATTGGCCTGATGAGTATATTGTACCGAACGTCGCTGCACCGGGTGTTGGTGTTTGGAGTGCACTGCCGGACGGAGAGTATGGACACCAGTCGGGAACCTCAATGGCTACACCACATGTCTCTGGTTCAGTTGCATTGATTCTCAGCGCCATCGAAGATCAGCCTGCGCCAGAAACAATTCTTGATAGTCTCGAGGGAACTGCCTGGAAACCTGACGGCGAACCCGAAGACAAAGACACCCGCTACGGACACGGAATCATCGATGCCAAAGCCGCGATGGACCATCTCACAACCGGTGGGTCTATCGGGGGAACAGTGGCTGAGGGCCACCATGATGATCCGGTTGAAAACGCGACAGTCGAACTGTTCGATGACGACGGAGAAATCGTCGATACTGTGCAGACTGACGAAACTGGTTCGTACGCGATTTCTGGGCTTGCACTTGGTGAATACGATCTCGAGGCTCGAGCCACCGGCTTCGAACCCAGCACTCCATCCACGATTTCGGTTAGCGGTGGGCCCGAGGCCCAGCCAGTAACCGAGAACGTCTCTCTCGTCGGAAACGCCACACTCGAGGGAATGATCGGCGATGCGGAGACGGGCGAACCAGTTCCAGACACAACGGTCACGGTGGCCGGCCCGTACGGTCCGTATGAGACGACGACTGCTGACAACGGCACGTACACTGTCGACAACGTTCCAGGGACCGGCGATGAGTACACGATCGATGCCAGCGCCGACGACTATCTGCCAGCAACCACCTCGACACATATCGAGTCGAGTGCAACGGCAACAGCGAATCTTTCACTCGAGCCGAAAACGCTCTTCGTCGAAATCGATGAGGTGGAGTCGCCGGTCGTTGCCGGTGACGTCGCGACGATCAACGCGACGGTGAGGAACACCGATGAAACGAACGTGACCGAGAACGTCTCTCTCGAAATCGATGGCGACACGGTAGACTCACGCGAAATCGATCTCGAGGCGAATTCGTCGGCGAACATCTCCATGGCGTGGGAGACGGAAAATGTGAGTGCTGGTGACTACGAAGCACTCCTCACGTTCGGTGGCGACGACGCAAGGACGACCGTGACAGTGCTCCCTGACGTTGACCTCGAGCACACGCTGGTTGAGCCGACCAGGACTGACGATGCGTTCGCGGAAGTGCTGGGTGTGACACTGACTGAGTCGAGTGACCCGATCGAACTTGGGGCTGATGCAGGAACCGATATTCGAATCAGCAATCCAGAAACGAACGAGTCAGTGACGCTTACACCGGATGAGGGATCGAAGACGCTGACCGATGAACCCCTTCGGCTCTCCATCTATGATGGGACAGGCACCGTCGTATCCGAACCGACTGTAGAACCTATCAGTACCGAGAGCGACCCGCTCAATGTATCGGTCTCGGGTACCGAGACGATGTTCGAAAACGAGACGTTCTCGAGCTATTCCGTCTCCTTTGTCGATCGCCAGAGCGAGCTACCGCTGTCCCAGACCGACAACCGACTCATCGGCGTCGGATACGATGCCCAACTCGAGCAGAACGGAACGACGGACAGTATCTCGCTCAGTTTCACTCGGGATGACGCCGTTGAAGAGTCGTGGTCAGTCACCTTCGACCTCCTCGAGCTAGATGACAACGACAGCTCGCCTGAATCGGTACTGACGAAAGACGTGCCAAACGATGCCGACAGCGATTTCTTCGAGTTCAGTATCGATACTGCAGATCTCGAGGCGGGTGAGTACGGCTGGAAACTAGAAATCGACGACCCCGAACACGACTCACCGCGGATTGTCGGATTCCTCGGAGATGACGGTGACCCGATCACTGTTGATGAACAGGACGACGAGCACGCTGTGCTCAATGGGACTGTGACCGAGCACACACACGGCGATCCGATCGAAAACGCAACGGTCGATCTGTATGCCGACAACGAGTCAATCGAGACTCGAGTGACAAACGAAAGCGGTGAGTACGAGTTCACAGGACTGGACACCCACACGGAGTACGACCTCGAGGTTCAGGCTGATGGCTTCGAAGCCGATAGTCGAGCAGGCATCACTGTCAATGAGACACCAACAACCGAAAACGTCACACTGGCTGGAAATGCCGCCGTGGAAGGCACCGTTTCCGATGCCGAGACGGACGAACCACTGTCGGAAGCCACTATCTCCGTGAGTGGCCCGTACGGCCCATACGAGGCGACGACTGCGGACAACGGCACATACACCGTCGATACCGTCCCCGGGACTGGCGACGAATACACGATCGACGCCGGCGCTGATGACTACCAATCTGCGACCAACGCGACACACTTCGAGTCCAACACGACGACGACAGAGAACTTCTCGCTCGAGCCAGCTAGCCAAGGTGGTGGCGGTGGGCTGCCCTCACTCTCGCCACCCGAAGAACCCGATCCTGCACAGTTCATGCTCGAATCAGTCGACACACCGACCGAAGTCGACGCCGGATCCCAGTTCTCGGTCGACGCGATCGTCGAAAACGTCGGTGGACAGAGCGATACCGCCAACGTCACCGTCTCGATCGACGGCACGATCAGCGCTGAAGCTTCACAGTTCATCCTCGATGGGAATACAGAACAGCTCACATTCGACGTTGTGGCACCCGACACGGCCGGCGATTATGAGTTGGCTGTCGAAACAGCTGATGACGAGTATGTGACCTCCCTGGCTGTCGTCGATGATGAAGCAGACGACGTCTCTCAGGATGATGAGTCAGTACAGCAAACGGGCGAGAATGAGACTGACGAAGACGACGATGTTCTCTACGAGGCCGGTGATGGCCAACCCGGATTCGGTATCCCAGTCGCCGTCGTTTCCCTGCTGGTCGGACTGCTCATCGCTCGAAAGGCCGACTGACCGGAAGCAATCGTGTTGAACACTCGTTGGATTCTAGAAATCGGGAGCATTAATTAGGGCTGGCTAACTTTCATTGGTATGATGCTGCTTTCGTCTGCGACTCCTGCGGATACTCGCGAACCGGTGACTGACCCACCATCCGTCGTTCGCGCTGCCGACGTGACGAAAGTCTACACGCGAGGGTCTGATCCGGGACGACTCGGGAAGCTGCTTGGCCGCCCGGAGGCGCCGAGAGTCCACGCCCTCAAGAACGCCTCCGTTTCGATCAACCCGGGAGAGATCGTCGGGCTCGCCGGTCCAAGCGGCAGTGGCAAATCCACGTTGTTACACCTGCTTGCTGGGCTGGAACTCCCGACAGAGGGAACGGTGACCTTTCAGGAGACGGATCTCGAGACGCTTTCGACTCGCCAGCGAACCCGACTTCGACTTGAGCACGTCGGGATCGTCTTTCAGCACTTCCATCTCGTCGGCTCACTCTCTGCGCGGGCGAACGTTGCACTCCCGCTGGTCGAACTTGGAGTTGGAAAACGCGAGCGTCGCGAGCGAGCAACCGCATTGCTCGAGCGTGTTGGGCTTGGTGACCGAGTTGGACATCGCCCTGGCGAGTTGAGTGGCGGCGAACAACAGCGGGTTGCGATTGCCCGTGCGCTCGTGACTGACCCGACGCTGGTGATCGCCGACGAGCCAACGGGCGAACTCGATACCGAAACGGGCCGCCGAGTCTTAGACGAGTTCGAACGTATTGCAGCGGATCGAGCGGTTGTTCTCGCCTCGCATGACCAGCCAACGCTGGCGATCTCCGACCGAATCGTCCGGCTCAAAGACGGGACGATCCGCGGAGACGGCGACGCATGAGCCTCCGGACACTGTTCGCCCGGTGGATTGGTCTCATCAGCGTCGGAGTGCGCCAGACGATCTCTCGTGCAACCCAGACAGATCAAACGCGAATCCGTTTTAGCATTCTCGGCGTCGTGGTCGTGATTGCGTTGCTGGTCGTCGTAACGGGAATCGGCATTGGGCTTGCGACCGGAACGACAGTGTACGACGACGACGTCGACTACTGGATCGTCCCTGAAAACGACGGCGAGCGCTCGTCACTGCTTGCGACCGACCAGCCGCAGTTCGGCTCCGTCCACGATACCAGCGATCGGATTCGAGCCATAGATGACGTGACGTTCGCGTCACCAGTTCTTTCGGACGTAAACCGTCTCGAGGTGGATGGGACGAGTGAGTATATCCTCGTGATCGGGGTGATCAACCAACCCGGATTCGAAACGATCGCCGATGTCTCGACTACTGGCCTCACAGACGACGATCCATACTACACTGACGGCGAGTACAACGGCGACTGGACCGGCGAGATCGCTCTTTCCCGGAGCGCCAGCAACTTACTCGAGGCCGACGCTGGCGATGAGGTGACGTTGGCTGGCAACGACTCGTTCACCGTCACGGCAACCGATGACGGGTCGCGTTCGGCCGGCGATATGCCGACTGCTGTGGTCCAACTCAGTGAACTCCAGACGCTGACTGGCAACAACGAGCACGATCAGGCTGATCAGTTCATCGTTGGGACGAACTCGCCGGCCGTCGAAGATGAACTCAAGGGAATCTACCCGCAATCTGAGGTCCTCACTCGAGGTGAGCTTACCGCCAGCGCAACGATGGACTCGGGACTGCCGTTTGCACTTGCGTTGACTGCGTTTGTCGTTGCCGTCTCGGTCGGCACCCTGTTCGTCCTCACAACGACTGGTCTCGAAGTGGTCGCCGATCGCCGACAGCTGGCAACGCTATCAGCACTCGGAATCTCAACACGCAGTCAGCTCGGACTTATTGGCGTCCAGACGCTCGTTGTTACCGGTCTTGGTGGATTAGTCGGTGCAATCACGGGGCTCGGCGGGATCCGGCTGGCTAACTACGTCGCGACCGAGACGATCACCACTGGTCCGATCGCCGTCTCCCATCTGTTGTTCGTCCCCTATGGACTGGTCGTAGGCCTCCTGATTGGCCTGCTCTCGTTGCCAGTCTTGCTCGTACTGACGCGACGCGTCACTGGAGGTGTCCCATGATGGGACGGTTTTGGTCCCTTCTCAAGCGATGGAGCGCTCGACTCCGTGTCGCAACCAGTATTACGGTCAGCCAACTTCGCCACCATCGGCTTCGACTCGGCCTTGCGATCATTGGTGTCGGACTGGCTGTCCTCTCGATGACGTTGCTTGCCGGCGTTGGAGTGGGCGTCCTCGAGACTGGCGAGCAACAGTTCGAGGCCGCTGATCGGGATCTGTGGGTGACAGCGGGTGAGACACGACTCACGTCCGCCGGTGGTGGTGGATTCGAGAACTCGTTGACTGACTCGCGGAGCGTTGCCACTGATATGAGCTCTCACGATGGCGTGAGGAACGCGGTACCGCTCGCGTTCGAGACAGTGTATGTCGGTACCGACGGGAGTGACGATTTCCAGACGTTTATCGGAACGGGTGTTCCCGGAAGCGGCAGCGCTGTCCATGTCACTGAGGGTGAGGAGCTCAGCGGCGACCCACATTACGCCAACGGCAGCTACGACGGTGAGCGAACTAATGAGGTACTCATCGACGAGGAAACCGCTCGAGCCCTCGACGTCGAAGTCGGAGACACGATCAACGTCGGCGGCTCACTCGCCGCTGCCCGGAACAACGAGGTGACCGTCGTGGGTATTTCCTCGACGTTCGAACGGATGCTCGGCGCCCCGACTGTCGTGATGCCACTGAGTGAACTCCATCAGTCAACGGGAGCGACCCGAACTGAGCCCGCGACGTTCATCACGATCACCCTCGAGGACGGTGCGGATCCTGATGCTGTTCAGGCGGATCTCTCCGAAACCTATCCCGAATACGAGATTCGATCGAATCAAGAGCAACTCGAGGCAGTTCTTCAAGAGCAGGTACTCGTCCTCGCTGCGGGTGGGGCGCTGGTTGTCCTCGCACTCGGAGCCGGAATCGCGCTGACACACACGCTGCTTACACTCGTGATCTTTCAGCAACGGGCGGCTTTCGGGGCACTTTCCGCTCAAGGAATTTCGTCGTCGCTGCTGATCGCATCAGTCGTCGGACAAGGGCTCTCGATCGGGCTCATCGGCGGCGTTCTCGGCCTTGCACTCACTCCTCCTGCAGTCGAGTTGTTGAATCGACTCGCAGCAGCTGTTGTCGGCTTCGATGGACTGGTCCAGACGTCACCGATGATTCTCGGGAGCGCGCTGGCAGTTGCGATCGTGATCGGAACGGTTGCAGCAGCGCTGGCAGGATGGAGACTGAGCCGAACGCCGCCACTCGAGTACCTGTGATGATCTCGAGGAGATCAGAACCCTTTCGATTGCACGTGGCCGACGTCAAGGCGTGACTGCTGATCATGTAGAGCGTCCCGACAGTCGCTACAGTTGGGTCGTGGCGGTTATCGGCGCTGTGGCGATGGTCTTTACGTTCGGCACGCCGCTGTCGTACGGCATTTTCCGTGAGCCGTTCAGCGAGGCCTTCGGTATTTCGTCGGTTGCACTCTCTGGCGTCTTCGCCATCATGCTCTTTACGTTCTTTATCGGCTCCGGGCTCGTTGGCGTATTCGGTGCCCGATTCCGGGCTCGAGTGGTGTTGCTCGTCTGTTCGCTTGCAACCGCTGCGGTCGCCCCTTCGCTGTATGTCACGAACTCGCTCGCCGGGTTGGCCGTCGTGTTCGCCGTCCTTGGACTTGCACTGGGGACGGTGTTCGTTCTCATCGCGTCGGTCGTCCCGCGATGGTTCGAGCGCCGCCGCGGTGCGGCAACGGGGCTCATCTTTGTCGGTAACGGCCTTGGACTGTTCGTGCTCCCCCCAATCTGGCAGCGGGCCATCACTACGGTCGGCGTGCGCCGTGGCTTTCTTATCATCATGTCGGTGACTACAGTTGCGTTTCTCCTCGCCGCTCTCGTCTGCCGCCGACCGCAGTGGGCAGTACAGTCGAGTGCGACCGCCGGCGAACTGCTCGAGTGGCTCGCTCGGCTCGGTGGTACACGGACGTTTCAGCTGCTGTTCGTCGGGATGGCGCTCTCGTTTGCGTGGTATCAGCTGCTTGCCGCCTACGCCGTCGATCTGTTCGCTGCCCGCGGACTGACGGCGGCCAGTGCCTCGACTGCGTTCGGTCTGATCGGTGGTGTCAGCATCATCTCGCGGATCGGAAGCGGCTATCTGGCCGATATCATGGGCTCGAGACGGGCCTTCCTCGCATCGCTTGTCTGTGCAGCTGTCGGCATTGCGCTGCTGTTCGTTCCTGTCTTTTCGGTACTGCCGGTTGCGATTTTCCTGATCGGACTCGGCCTGGGCGGCACCGCAACACTGTATATCCCGCTTCTGATGGGGATTTACTCGCCCGAGAAAGACACTGCCATCGTCGGTGTGTTCAACGTTGCAATCGGCGTTGCCGCCTTAGCGATGCCACCCCTTGGAACGGCAAGCGTCGCATACACAGATGGGTTTACGATTGCGATTCTTCTGACGTTTCTCGCAACCGTGGTTGGGTTGTGGGCAATTGCTGTCGGAACTGCTCGATGAGTTGGTAGTTCCTCGAGTTGATCTCTTCCGATCTATTGAAATTTCCGCAGATGACGGGAGCTGACTTCTGAATGGAGAGCATGAGTTCAGCACGACGGTTGACTTCCTTTCATATCATATTGATTGAACTATTCGAGGTGGGAGGCATGCAAACGTAGTGTGGGGACTCGTGGTACCGCGACCCTCGGAAGGATTATCCCTCATCCGACCCTCTGTCTGTTTGTAATGGCAAACGGCAAAGTTGATTTCTTCAACGACACTGGCGGCTACGGTTTCATTTCGACTGACGACGGCGACCTCGACGACGACGAAGATGTTTTCTTCCACATGGAGGATGTCGGCGGCGAAGACCTCACGGAAGGTACTGAGGTCGAGTTCGATATCGAGTCCTCGCCTAAGGGGCCTCGCGCGACGAACGTCGTCCGACTGTAATACTGAGACACAACTGTCGTTCACAGCGACAGACAACAATCTCGATTTTTAGACGGTCACACGTCCGAGCTGATGCTATCTGTACACTCTGTACTGAGCGTACAGCCTCCCGTGTCGACCGCCCTCCGGTTCGTGCGACATTCGCGCCCAGTATTCGGCAGTTCTCCAGAAATACATCACTGATCAAGGGTTTCTACAGAGCTATTTCTTCTCATTTACCCATTCGTCTATTCACTTGAGCTGACACCAAAGCCCGAAATCACACCGTTCTGAACAGTCGGTAACCCGTGAATTTAATGTGGGGAGTCACGTACAAACACTCCATGTACGACTTGACTGGCTTCCAGCGTGATCTTCTGTATGTAACTGCGGGACTGGACGAACCCCATGGACTCGCGATCAAAGAGGACCTCGAGGACTACTATGAGTCGGAAATTCATCCTGGACGACTCTACCCCAACCTCGATACCATCGTCGACAAAGGGCTGATCGAGAAAGGGACCAAAGATCAGCGAACCAATTTCTACACCGTCACTCGTCGGGGACGCCGTGAAATCGAAGACCGACGCAACTGGGAGGACCAGTACGTCGAGGACACCCTTTGATTCGACGGGGACGATTCGACAGTACAGCCCGACGAGAGACACAGTTCTCTCGAACTGTCTGCTGCTTGAGCCGCTGCTCGCGGACTGGATCGCATCGTCGCAAAATCATATCAAAACACGTATCACTCTGTGTTGTCAGATATGCCGTGTGACTGACGGCTCCCAAAATAATGGACGATCGACAGAAATCTAGCAGCTATGATGGGTTGTTCGACTCGCTTACTCTCCAATCGACTGAAGTGACGCTTTTCGAGGAACTGGTTGCAAACACATCGGACGGGTTTCTCACGATCGACGAGCAGAGCACGATCGTGTTTGCCAACCCAGCAATAGAGACTATCTTGGGGTATGATCCATCCGAACTTGTCGGCCAATCAAAATTAATGCTGATCCCAGAGCGGCTCCGCGAGGCACACGAACGCGGACTCGAGGCATACATTCAGACGGGAGAGAAACACATCGACTGGAACGGGATTGAACTGCCCGCCTTACACAAAGAGGGTCACGAAGTCCCAGT
Source organism: Natronorubrum sp. A-ect3 (assembly GCF_041821125.1). NCBI lineage: Archaea > Methanobacteriati > Methanobacteriota > Halobacteria > Halobacteriales > Natrialbaceae > Natronorubrum > Natronorubrum sp. A-ect3. The sequence continues at coordinate 65,232 of NZ_JBGUBB010000007.1, forward strand.
CCAGATCTCACTGCAAGAACACTCCTATGACGGCCAGCGGCTGTTCACCGGCATCTTTCGTGATCTCACCGAACAGAAGACGAGACAGCGGCGGTTCGAAGCGGTTTTTAACAATACGTATCAGTTCACTGGTCTCGTCGACTGTGATGGTACTGTCCTCGAAGCGAACGAGGCAGCGCTGTCGTTTGCCGACCTTGATCGTGCTGATGTCGTCGGCAAGCCACTCTGGGAGACGTACTGGTTTCAGTTGACTGATGAGGCCGCACGAACTGCCCGTACCGCTGTCGAAGATGCAAAAGACGGGAAGTTCTTTCGCGAAGAACTCCGGCTACAGGGCTCCAACCGAACAGCGATCATCGACTTTTCGGTCCGTCCGATAACCGATTCGGACGGTGAGACACAGTTGCTGGTTCCTGAGGGCAGAGAAATTACCGAGTTGAAACTTCGCAGACAGCATTTCGAACTGCTCCATCGACTGCTCAGACACAACCTGCGAAACGATCTTAACGTGATCAACGGATCCGCAGAACTTCTAGCCAAAGAGCTCACCGATGACGAACTCGAGGAGTATGCGACTGGGATCGCTGAGACGTCGTCCAGACTGATCCGGTTGAACGAGACCGCAAAAGAACTCGCGACCATCACGCTCAACAACGACTACTCGCGGACGGATATCGTCGTGCAGGATGTCCTCGAGGAAACCGTCGCTCAACTCCAGACCCAGTATCCTGAGAGTTCGATCGTGATCGATATTCCAACGGATATCGTTGTCCCTGCAGATGCTCGACTCCAGACTGCTTTCAGAGAACTTCTCGAGAACGCGATCGTTCACGTGGATACCCCAGAGCCGTCGGTCGAGGTGAGTCTCGTTCACTCAGATGCGGATGATACCATCGGTATCGCCATCATCGATTCGTGTCCAGCAATTCCGGAGACAGAGCAGGCCGGAATGTTTAATGAAGATCCGATTACGCCACTCAAACACGGCAGTGGGATGGGACTCTGGCTTGCTAGACTCATCATCGAAGATTACGGTGGGCATCTAGACTACGAGCGATGCGACGACGATCGCGGAAATTGCATCACCGTTCACCTGCCCACGATTGCTAATTTCTGAGAGTGAATCAGCTCACGATCCCTCTTACTTTCGCCGAGACATACTCGCTCGCGATGACCGTAAACAAAATCGCGAGCAAGATAACGGAGACCGACCGCCACTCGTAGAAGTTCATGAGCGCGGTGAGCTCGAGACCAATCCCACCCGCGCCGACGAAGCCGAGGACAGTCGACGAGCGGATGTTAATGTCCCAGCGGTGGGTCGTGATCCCGACGAAAAGCGGCATCACCTGAGGTGCAACGCCGTAGAGCAGCCGTTGGCGACCGTTGGCACCAGCGGATTCGAGGGCACGGACCTGACCGGGATCGATCTCTTCGATGGCCTCCGAAAGGAGTTTGCCGATGAAGCCGATCGACCGAATGGCGACGGCCAGGACGCCGGCGAACGCGCCGGGGCCGAACAAGATGACGAAGATGATCGCCCAGATGATCGTACTCACCGTTCGCGTGATCGTGATGATCATCCGGCCGATCGCGTAGGTGAGCCGGTTGGGTGTCGTATTGCTCGCTGCGAGGTAGGCGATCGGGACCGAGAGAAGTGCCGAAAGCCCGGTGCCGAGGATCGCGATGTTGATCGTCTCGATCATGGGGCTGATGATCTCTCCGGTGTAGCCGTAGTCCGGCGGGTACATCCTGGTGAGCAAGTCACTCACGGCGCTGACGGAACTCGCCAGGTAGCCGTAGTTGACCCCGAGCATCTGCCAGGCGTAGACGACGATCGGAATCGTAAGGAGGACACCGGCAAAGCGCAACAGCCGGGTTCGGGTGTCGTAGCGTTGCCAGCGCTCGTACTCTTCGGCGGTTGGTTCGAACATCAGCGGATCCGCCTCCGTATCATCGCACTGGCGACCTCACCGGCGAGAACGATCGCGACGATGACGATGAGGATCGCGACGGCGAAATCGTACTGGTAGCGGTCGAACGCGTTGAGCAGGGTGAAGCCAATCCCACCGGCACCGACGATGCCGATGATCGTACTCGAGCGAACGTTGATATCCCAGCGGTATATCGCGAGCCCGATCATCCGCGGTAAGGCCTGTGGGACGGCACCGTAGAGAATTACCTGAAGTTTGTTCGCGCCCGCGGTCTCGATCGCCCGGAGTTGCCCCATGTCAATGTTCTCGAGGTCGTCAGCGAGAATCTTCGCGTAGAAGCCGACCGTCGCGAACGAAAGCGTGAGCGCACCAGCGAACGGACCAAAGCCGACGGCGACGACGAAGATGATCCCAATGATGAGGCTGTGAAACGACCGCGAGATCATGATCAGGCTCCGGGCGAAATAGTAGACCGGCCACGGCGCGAGATTTCTTGCGGCCATGAACGCCACGGGGAGGCTGGCCGCGACGCCGAGAATCGTCGCTACAACCGCCATTGCGAGCGTTTCGCCGATACCCTCTCTGATGAGTTCGCGTTCACGTTCGCCGAAATCCGGCGGCCACATCGACTCGAGGAACTCGGCGGTCGCGCCCAGCCCCTGGATGAACCGCTCCGGCGAGATGCGAATCGCCCATGCACTCCAGAGGACGAACCCGACGAGGAGAATGTACGTCAGGTACTTCACCCGGTAGCTGGGGAACACGGTCGGGCGACGCCAGACGATGTACTCCGTGTCGTCGGTCTGCCGGAACCGGTCCACGAGCGCCCGAACCACGGTTACTCGAGCCCCCGCTGGATCTTCTGTCCCTCGATGGTCGGTTGCTCGTCGGCATCTCGAGATTCGTCGGACTGGTTCGCGTCGGAAGTGTGATCTCGAGAGTCCCCGTTCCGATAGATTCGGTCTTTGGCAGACTCGTCGAGTACCTCTGGTGGTCCATCGAAGACGATCTCACCATCGGTGAGACCGATGATACGGTCTGCGTACTCGAGTGCGAGATCGACTTCGTGGATGTTAATCAAAATGGGGATATCTTCCTCGGTAGCGATCTCGGTCAACAGTTCCATTACGGCGTGAGACGTTTCCGGATCGAGGCTGCTCGTCGGTTCGTCGGCGAGCATGATCTTCGGCCGTTGGATTACTGCTCGTGCGATCCCCACGCGCTGGCGCTGGCCACCAGATAACTCGTCAGCGCGGTCGCGTTCGTGTCCGCCGAGACCGACTCGCTCCAGAGTTTCGCGTGCGAATTCGATGTCTTCGGAGGGGAACTTCCGGCGGAATGCGTTCCAAGTACTCAGATAGCCCAGTCGCCCCGAGAGCACGTTTTCCATGACAGTGAGTCGCTCGACGAGATTGTACTCTTGGAAGATCATCGCGATGTCCCGGCGGGCCCGACGGAGCTGTCGCTTCGAGAGAGTAGTCACCTCAAGGTCGTCGATGTGGATCTCTCCTGCAGTGGGTTCGGTGAGTCGGTTGACACAGTTGATGAGTGTGCTCTTTCCGGCACCGCTTGGGCCGATTATCGCGACGATCTCGTTTCCGCTCACCTCGAAAGAGACGTCTTTCAGCGCCTCTTCACCGCCCGGATAGGTCTTCGATACGTTTCGTACAGTTAACATTATGTGGGTTATTTAAAGATTGAATTAGTCGTGATCGCCCTCGAGTTCGACTGCTCGAGAGACGAAGCAGGTCCGTGTGTTAGTGATTGTAGACGTTACAGGTCGTCGTACTCTTCACCCAGTGCCTCGTGGACTTGCAAAACCGGGTCGTAGGTCGTGTAGTAATCGACCTCGATGAAGTTGTTGTACCCCAGCTCCTCTTCCATGGCCGTTCCGTGGTAGTCATGATCAAGCAGCGCTTTCGTGATCCCGTCGACGATCTCGGGTTTGAGATTGTAGATGTGCGCCATCGGACCACGTGGCATCACCGGACCCATGTAGATCACTTTGTAGTCTTCAGGATCGATCTGCCCTTGTTCGACCATGTTCGCAAACGTCGGACCGCCACAGGGGCCAACTTCGTAGTCGCCTTGACCAATGCCTCTGACAGAGGTGTCGTGACCGCCAGAGAAGTCGACGTCATAGTCCTCCTCGGCGACGAGTCCGGCGTCGTCCTCGATGAACACACGGGGCTCGAGGTTGCCCGAACCAGAGCCCGGGTCGGCGTGCGTTACCTCGATGCCCTCGAGGTCGTACACCGTGTTGATATCGTTGTTGTCACGGTGGGTGATCATCCAGAAGGCGTTCCCGTAATAGTCGTCGGCCATGATGTGTGCGATCGGAACCGCACCCGCGAGATTAGCTGCGTATGGCATATTGCCTGCACTCATTCGGCCGAAGTGTAGTCGCTCACTGCGCATCGCTTCGACCATCGCTGCATAGGAGTCGAGCGGGACGTACCTGACCGACCGATCCGTGTACTCCTCGATCTGGTCCATGAGTGGCTCCATCGCCCGCTCTAATGCCGCCGGATCTTCGTCCGGCACGAACGTCATCTCGATCGGATCCGGATCGATGTACTCACTCGAGTCCGACACTTCCCAGAGTTCACCGCCGTACCGTGGCTCGTCCCGCGGGTCCTCGAGTGGCCCTAGGAGACCCTCTTTGTCGGCCTGGTAGTTCCCCATCTCGTACATCTTCTCTGCGGGCTGGGGAAACATCTCGACGTAATCGGCACCGTCGCCTGGGACCAGGTCAGGGTTAAAATCCGGAAAATCGTTGGTTCCAGAGCCACCGCTGCCTCCAGAACCGTTGCCGTCGTCACCACCGAGACAGCCGGCCAACCCAGCGATCCCTGCCGCACCAGTCGCAAGAAGATACTTTCGTCGTGAACCTTTCCACCCTGACGGGTCAGTGGATGTCATCAACCGAAACGTGGAATTGGACATATAAGCAGATTACTATGAGTAATATATTACGAGTGGTATAAATAAATTCACATCTATTCAGCCGAGTACGGTGGATATTGAGAACGTCCCTCATACTAACGCACATGTATATCTATAGGCGTTGTCGGCATTCACTCTCGGGGTCAAGCCCCGATACACTCTGTCTTGAACGTCTGTAAATCGCTGTTCTCGGCTCACGTTCACCCGTGGAAACGCAGTCTCTTCCGGATGGGCGATAACCGTCAGATCGGCACGTGTACGGACCGCTTCGGTCCCGCCGACGTGGTCCCGTAGTGGTAAATTAGGGTCACCAGTCAGATGTCCTCGAGTCCCCAGCCCAGATCCGAGAGGTGGACCTCGAGGGCATCGGTGAACCCCTCGGGGCCGACGTCGATCAGGACGAGGCCACATTCCGTCTCGACGGATGTGAACGCAATTGCACCTCGAAGTCGCCGTACTCGACGGTGACGGCAGGGCGTGAACGTATCCGGATTCTCCCATATCGGGTGGTTCGCTCGGACGGCCCAACGCGTTCGATATCGAGCCTCGGAACTGCATTGGCCTGCGCCTGCAAGTGGTAGCACTATTACCCATATCGCCGTTCGTGACAACCGAATGATTGAAAATGGCGTGAGTCGACGGCGAATTATACAGATCGGCGGCCTCGTGGTGGTCAGTGGCATCGGAGGTACTACGGCCGCCTCGAGTGATCACGAAACGAACGACCAGCCGACTGACACCGGCCTCCGGACTCGAGTTGCACACCTCTCACCCGACGCGCCCAACATCGACATCTACGTCGACGGAGAGCGGGTCCGCGAGGGCATCCCGTACGGGACGGTCACCGACTACCGCGACCTCGAGCCTGGCACGTACACGATTCAGGTCGTTCCCGCCGGTGAAGACCCGGCCGAAGCAGTGCTCGAGGAGACCGTCGAGGCCGGCGACGAGGACCCCACCGTCGACGGACTCCTCGCAGTGATCGGCGAAGTGGCCGCCGAAAACCAGCCCCTCGAGGCGCTGTTTCTCGACGACGATAACAGCCCGGTCGATCCGGGTACCGCTCGCGTTCGCGTCCTCCACGCCTCACCCGACGCGCCAGCGGTGGACGTCGTTGCCGGTGAAAACGGGGACGCGCTGTTCGAGAACGTCGCCTTCGGCGAATCCGGCTACACCGAAGTCCCAGAAGGCGAGTATACGCTCGAAATTTATCCTGCGGGTGATCGAGAGGCCAGCGCCTTCGAAATCGACGTTTCCCTCGCTGGAGGGACCGTCTACTCCGCGTTCGCGATTGGCTACCTCGAGACGGAGGGAGCGCCCGCCGACGAACCGTTCGAGATACTCCTCACGGAGGATTCCCTTCCGGACGAAGCGGACGTCGAGCCGGACGAAGAGGAGCCGAAAGAAGACGAACCTGAGACGGAGAAAAAGGCTAAGTGATACTGCCGCCTACTCGCCGTGGAAGATTCTCGCTGCCGCATCGAGATGGCAAATCGGGCCAGATCTCGTGCGACATTCTCGCCTTCTATTGAGCCCTCGTAGTCATGCGGCAGGATCAGGTACGATCGCGCGTCGGTGCCAGTGAACTGATTCCCGGCGTAGCGGAGAAAGATCCCGTACTGGTTCATCAACTCCAGCGAGAAGTAGCGGTCGGTAACTTCGGGCATTTCGATGATGATGGGGTCGTCCTGCAGGTCAAGGACGCCCTGTCCGCACAGGGTGATGGCGTTCGGAGTAACAACTGCCGTGAAATCGGCCGTTATCGGTCGACCCTCGTTGGGATAGTACAACCGATTGACGCCCACGAAGACGTCGCTGTCCTCTTTCTGCGTGTAGTTGAAATCACGAAAGAGTCTACAAGGACGACCGCTCTCCAGTGGTCGATGACGTCGTCGATTGATTCCTCGGGCTTCACGCTGCCAACGTTCGCCGCCAGTCCCGTCGTCTCGAACATCTGCACAACCTCGGATTTCGCCCCCGCAAAACGGAGGTCAATTCCGCGTGAGTCAAGTTTTCAACTCGTCGCGATTACCACCGTGTGAACGGTGTACTCGTTCATTTCGGCCTTCAGCGACGGCGCTGGCTGACAATAGCAACAACGTCCTTCGCAAGAGCGGGGTATAATGTCGGTGGGAAGTGTATGCAATCTCGCATGAACACAGTTGACGACGGCCGACATACGAACCGTGGCGTTCCGATCGCCGCCAGTCACAGCCGTGAGTCGACAATCTCGAGCGTCGACGGACCGGCTGCGATCACGCGTGTAATCCTCGAACGATGAACTTCCTGGTAATTCTACCCCTGGTATTCGTCATGATCGGCGGGCCGCAAATCCTCAGCGCCATCTTTCTGGCCACGAGCGAGGACTGGCGGCGGAACTCGGCCGCGTTCGTGTTCGGTGCCTCCCTCTCAATCAGCCTCGTCGTCACGCTCGCGTATTATCTCGGCAGTGGCGTTCGTCAGGGCGGGTCGAACCAGACGCTCCAGTTGCTCGTGCTCGTCGTTCTCCTCGCCGCGATGGTGAACGTCTACCTGAAGCGTGAGCAATCGGAGCCACCGACGTGGATGGGGAAACTCGAGACCGCGAATCTGAAGTTCTCGTTTCAACTCGGATTCCTGTTGATGGGGTTCTTTCCGACCGACATTCTCACGTCGATCACCGTCGGGGCCTACCTCGCGAGTCACGGCGATCCGCTGTGGTATGCGACCGGGTTTGTCTTACTGACGCTACTGTTTCTGGCTCTTCCCTCGCTCGCCCTGGTTATGATCGGCGACCGTGCGGAGACGCTCCTTCCGAAGGTTCGCACGTGGATGAACACACATTCGTGGATCGTGAGCGAAATCGTGATCCTCATCTTCGTCGCGATCAGCATCAACAACATCGTCGGGTGATCCCCTATCGCTGTGTACAGCGTGGCGTCAGAGATGCCACGAGCAAACGGTGCTTCGAGTACTGTGTACGGATAGCGACCGTCGCGGTCAGCACTGCTACGGTCTGTTGTGATTCGTTACCGTTTCAGGGCGAGGAAACTCACGCCAGCCCCCGGAAACCTACTTCACGACCTTCGGGGGGAGTTGGAGTGGAAGATGCCGCGAAGATCACACGCAAATAGACAGGAGCGAAATAATACGAATCGTCGACGGTTTTTGAGAGCGGCCGGCGGAGCAAGCGTCGTCGGCATCGCTGGTAATCAGCGTAGCCTGTCTGGCTTACTAATCGCACTATGTCTTTCATCTGTATTGAACGATCACCATCTTCGCAAATTGAGCCAGAACTCATGCGACATTCGCACCCTGTATCTCGCACGATGTTAGAAACATCTTCTGCAACTGGAGGAGTTGCAGCGATCAGTTCGCATGTGTAGTGAGTGGTAGCTTCACTGAAAGAGCATCTAAAAATGGGGTTTGGAGGGAGCCACTCCCCTTAATTTGTTAGTAGACTAGCGGTTTGTAGAAATTCACATCTCGAAGCTGTGACGCCCGGCTATATTCTATATAGCGGCATGTAGTTCATCTGATTTGGGCAATACTCTATTACTATCTTGCTTAACTCGTGTGTCCACACCAGACACCCATGTAAGCGATAGTTTTAGGTGACTATCACGAATACTGAAACTCGTGAAAATGGCGGTCTTAGAACACACCAAACCCGGAGGAAACGGCCTTCTCGAGGCGGTGAGCGCATGAGCCACGAGCAAGCGCAGATCAACTGGTCGCGGATGTCTCTCGAGGAACTCCAGCAGTACTGGAACGGCCATGTCGAACTCGATCTCGAGCGAAACGGCGTCGACCTCGAGTCACGACCAACGTACCGGGAGATCACCGACGCTGGCTACTCGGGGATTGCCTACGCTCTGCGCGAGCATCACGGACTGACACTAACCGAATTTCTTGCGACTGTTGGATACGACGACTGCGAGTCGCCGGACGGCTATTCGTGGGGGATCGACGACGACCCGACTATCGACGCGCTCGAGGCGTTTCTCCGGCGTGTCGAACGCAAGTGGGCACAGTCAACTGCCGATTCGAAACGCTATCGGCTGGCGACATACGTCCGCCTATACGATACGGTCCACGGAACGACAGCAATCGTCGACCGCGTTATGGACGGGGAAAACCAGTACGATGAACTCCCACGTGTTGAAACTGTTCTCGACGAACTTGACGACGACCTCGAGAGTGATGCCTCGAAACGCCGGTATCTAAGCGACATTCGCCAGTTCTACGACCATCTCGAGAATCGACACGGTGCGAAATTCAACCCGGGAGCGAACGTTGACCACGCCGAAATCTGGGACACTGAGGGTGAAACGGACAATCCAGCGCTCTCGAGCGAGCAGGTCGGTGCCCTCTATGATGCCGCTGAAACGCCCGACGAGCAACTGCTCATCCTTGCACTCTGTGGGTGGGGACTCCGTCGAAGCGAGGTTGCGTCGTTGCATAGCTCCCAACTCGTCCTCGAGGGCGACGATCCCCACATCACGTTCGGCGAGGAACGAAAGAACGGTCCAGGAACGGTCGCGTTGATCTATGGCGTGTCAGTACTCCTCGATCGAATCGAAACGCTCGAGGACCGCGACGAGTGGACTGGGTATCTGTTCCCGTCGAAACGCTCCTCGAGCGGCCATATTACGGGTGAAACCGTGCAGGCACGATTCAAGCGGCTGGCTGATCGTGCTGGCGTCCGCGTGTATGGTGACGAGCCGACGTCGAAGATGGGTCGGCGGTTCTGGTATACAACGTACAATGCAGCAATCGATGAGTTACTTAACAACCTGGGAACGATCGCCGCCGAACAGGGGAGTGCAGACCCATCTGTTGTGCTGAAAAACTACCTTTCAGAGTCCGAACGGCGCAAATACCGGCGTGAATACATGCGAGATCGGCTCGTTGAGGCGTTTGGACAGTAGTTCTCCTCAGGCAGGTGGCTTGCTATTCGTCGTCGAGGAGTGGTCCCGAAGTTCGATCTTCTCGAGTCTCGACGAAGGCATCAGCGATATCTGCAGCAGTGAGCTGCTGTGCTGCGGCTTGGAGCAACGCGTTGTGAAGTTCGCGTTTCTGCACGGCTTCGTAATCGTCACGCCGGAGCATGATTTCGGCTTCGAACAGGAGGCCAGATGCGCCGTCGATCGTATCCCATGTCTCGGGAAGACAGTAAACCGAATGCTGTGTCTGTGTCTTGGCGGTCGGAAACGCTGGCTCCGACTGTATATCGTATGATGCGATATCTTTCTGTGTTGCGGACTCGGTCTCGTCTGTGTCAGCTGCGTCATCTGCCGGAGAGTCCTCGGTAAGGGTGCCAGCGAGTTCGTCTAGGGCCTCATCACCTGGATCGGCTTCGTCAGATTCGTCGGCGAGATCGTCAAACGGCATTATCGGCTCACCCCACCGTTCTCAACGATCTGAGCGAGTTCTTCATAACACTTGAGTTGGTCACACTCTGGATCGTAGTCGCGCAGTGGCTTGCGGGCGCGGTGTGCTTTGTCGATACTGGCTCGGTGGCGGATACCTGGGAGGGGGCCATCGTAGTTGCCATCGTCGATCGCTTCCCAATCCGCTGCAGAGAGATGGGCGAAGTTCGGGACAAACGATGCGAGTTCGTCACGGCTGTTGATCGCATACAAGAGGTTCCGGTCACGAGTACTCTGATCGAGCCGTTCGCTGAGGTCGGTCGGAACGAGCGCAAGCAACTGCAGATCGAAGTACTGCCGCGCTTCCTGTATCAGCCGTTTGTTCGTCTGTGTGATTCCGGATTCCCATCCGCTTTCTGGACGAAGCGGAACGAGAAGATTCTTCGCCGCGAACAGCGCGTTGTCGTTGATCTTCCCTCTGTTAGCCGGCGTATCGATAACGATGTAGGAGTAGGTGTCACCGAGTAGGGGATCGACGACGTTGCGATTGAGACGTTGACTCGAGGCCATTGCCGATTTCAGATTCGTTTCAACTTCCTCGAGTGCTTCATGAGATGGCAAGAGGTCAAGGTCATCGGTAACCGAGACGACGTGGTCCAACGGATCCTCGCCGTCAAGCAGGACTTGTTGAACGTGGTTGTCGGATTCGTACTGGTCGCGGTAGCCGAGATTGAACGTGGTGTGTCCGTTGTCGTCAAGATCAATGAGGAGAACACGGCCATTGCGTTCCGCCAGTTCTCGTGCAAGGTTGATTGCGGTGGTCGACTTTCCGAAGCCACCTTTGAGGACGTTGACCGCGACGGCTCGGGGTTCCGTCGCCGAGTCTGGTTTGCTAGTCATAGCTGACTGTTCACGCGGCCATAGTATAAAATGTAGCGGAAAGAAATCATTGTGGGAAGGTTACGACAAGAGGATACGTATGCACATTCACCCATCTACCAACAGTAACTAAGTGCAGTACGTGAGTGAATGTGAGAAGAGAAGTATTGTCACAGTCTTCAGCGTTGTTGAGTTGTTGAACGTCATCCGGAGTCGAGATCGCGAAATTTGAGATAGCTAGCTGACGTGCACTTTGGAACACATCTGTTCGTACTCGAGACACCGAGAATCAGAGTGTGGGTAATGTACTTACATTCCAGAATGTAAGCAGAGTAGTCCGTGCAAATCGCGAGTCGATCGACTGGCTGAACAGCTCACGGAGAATTGCCTCCGCAACGATCGAGATGTACTACATGAGTGACTTTCTGTAATGTATCTACATTCGAGAATGTAATATCTTTATTACGGAGAGTCGTAGCACTGCGACCCAGAGTTCGTTGGGATGCAGTCCAGAACACCTGTGATGAGAGTAGTACAATTCCAGAAATGATTGAATTTCTACACTGTAGCCACATCAGAGAATGTGGAGATAGAAATGTTAGCATAGTAAAATAGCTATGTCGAACAGATCGACGTCAAACAGCGTTATCAAAACGTCGCGACTCAGAGATGGTTGAGCTATGACACTGGTGCATGTAAACGAGGTAGAGACATTCATGACATGAATACACACATCCAAAGTAATCATATCCAAGAATGTGAAAAACTGAACAGTATACTGACGAACTATATTTAAACAGCGGACACAGACTTGTTTCGGAATTCGATCCCGAACACTTGACATGCAGTACTGGAATGCATGTGATAAATGTAGTAAAGTTGGTACATGGTAGAAGGGCAGCACTGTACCTACATTCAAGAATGTAAGTGCAAAACGAGCAGTATACTGGCGAGCTGCATCAAACAGCGGACCATAGACTCGGTACGGGTTTCGACCCCGAACTACGTGGCAAGCAATACGTGAATTCATGTGCCGGATGCAGGGAGGTTAGTGACATGATAGAAGTGTAGTACTGTACTTACATTCAGGAATGTAAGAACAAACCGGTCAGTCAAACAGCGGAGCACAGATCTGTTACGGGATTCGATCCCGAATCATTTGGCATGCAATACTGGAATGCATGTGCCGGATGCAAAGAAGTTAGTGACATGACCGAAGGGAAGTACTGTGGCCACATTCTAGAATGTGGATCTAGACAGATTACCACAATCTGCAATACGAATGGAGAGACGTCACACAGCGAAGCCACGGTATGGCAATCTATGACGTCTGCGCATAGCTTTCGAGCGCCATCGTTCACAACAACGGAACCGTTATATCGCTCAGTTAGCAACACCCGCTAATGGATATGCGAGTCGGCGCAACGACACTCGAGGTGGACGCGAGCAACAGCATGTTGAATCACGCGGTGGCCTAAGATGAAAATCGGTGTCGTCGGGGCCGGTATCTCCGGGTTGTCCCTTGTACACTCGCTTGCCGACCGAGACGTCGACGTCGTTGCGTTCGAAGCGCGCCAGGAGCCGGGCGGGATCATGCGGAGTCGACACGTCGACGGACACGTCCTCGAGTTAGGACCCCAGCGGCTTCGACTCACGCCCAAGATCGAATCGATGGTCGACGAGCTCGGCCTCCGTGAGCAGCTTCGAACGGGTGATGACTCGAAACCGCTGTACGTGTATCACGATGGTGAGCTCAGTGTTGTTCCGCTCTCGGTCCGTGAGGCAGTAACGACGGATCTACTCAGCCCGCTTGGCAAGCTTCGGATTCTCAAAGAGCCACTTACTGGCCCCGCAAAGCCAGGCGAAACAGTCGACGAATATCTCGTTCGAAAGTTTGGCCGACAGGCTGCTCGGAGATATCTCGGGCCACTGTACAGCGGCCTGTACGGCACTGATACACGAGATATGCTGATGGAGTACTCGCTCGGTCGGGCACTCGAGAACGCAGGAATCGACGGGAGTGTGCTGGTGTGGGTCGGCCGAAAAGTTCTGTCCGGACGCGAGACACCACCGATCTGTACGTTCGAAGATGGGCTTGGGCAACTATCCCAGAAGCTGTATGATGCTCATGCTGATACGATCGCTCTCGAGACTGCTGTCAACGACATCCGGGACGTCGACGACGGGTTCGAACTCGTCACCGATGCTGGCGTCGAACGCGTCGATGAAGTCATCCTGACAACGCCTGCAGAAACGAGCGCGAAGCTGCTTGCATCCGTTGACTCGGATCTCGAGGCGACGCTACAGCGGTTCAACTATAACCCGATCGGAATGGTGTTTCTCGAGTCAGCGTTCGATGGTGACGGGATCGGAACGCTGGTCCCCTCGCATGCAGATTCCCAGATTAGCGGTTTGACCTGGAACGCGAGCTTTCTCGGTCGGGATCGGGTGTTTACCTGCTATATCGACCCCGGAAGCGATCCTCGAATGAACGAGCGATCCGACGACGAGCTTGGAACGCTCGCTGCAACCGAATTCGAGCGGATTACGGGCTCGCCGGCAACACCAATCGATGTCCATCGGTGGAACCCGGGAATGCCAGCGTACGATCGGTCGTGGACGTCAATGGATGATCTCGAGCTTCCATCTGGAGTCCATCTCTGCTCGAATTTCGTTGGTCGGGCTGGAATACCTGGACGTGTCCGGAACGCAGCCCGACTCGCAGCAGAACTCACCGACGGCTGACTGTCAGCCAGCGGCAGTGACCGGACTGCCGGGTTCGAAGTATCTATACCGCTCGCATCGTAACGCCCTCGTATGGAAATCGGCATTGTCTTGTTGAACTTCGGTGAACCGGCCACTCCGGAACGTGAAGAGGTTCTCGAGTATCTAACGCGAATCTTTCACGATAACGCCTCACTCGAAGAGGCAGAGACCGAAGAAGAAGAGTGGGAGCGCTCGCGCGAACTAGCCCAGCGGCGCTTGCCGAGTCTGATGGAAGAGTACGAAGAGATCGGTGGCTCGCCGCTCCAGGAGCAGGCGACTGCACAGGCGGAAGGGCTGACGGCGACGCTGACGGACCGTGGACACGACGTCACCGTCTATCACGCGATGCAGTTTATGGAGCCGTTGATTCCGGACGTTGCCGCGGAACTCGCTGACGAAGAGTTCGACTCGGTCATCGCAGTCCCGATCTACCCGCTGTGTGGCCCATCGACGACAGTCTCCTCGATCGACGCACTCGAGGCATCGATCGACGAGATCGATGGCTACGAGCCGGAGTTTACCGCGATCACTGGCTGGCACAGAGCGCCGACCTACAATCGTCTCAGAGCCGAGGGGATCAGAACGTTCGTTGAGGACGAAGGGATCGACCTGCAGGATCCCGAAACCGTATTTGTCTTCTCCGCACACGGGACGCCGACGAAGTATCTCGAGGAGGGAAGCCGCTACGACAAGTACGTCGAGGAACACGCCGAAACGATCGCCAGTATGATCGGGATCGACGATTACGAAATCGGCTACCAGAACCACACGAACCGTGGGATCGAGTGGACCGAACCGGAAACCGAAGACGTCGTCGAAGGACTCGAGGGCGAAGCCGAGCGCGTCGTCATCGAGCCGATGAGTTTCATGCACGAGCAGTCTGAAACGCTCGTCGAACTCGATATTGATCTCCGAGAGGATGCCGAAGCTGTCGGACTCGAGTTATATCGAGTGCCTGTGCCACACGACGACCCACGGTTCCCGACGCTCCTGTCCGATGTCATCGAACCGTTCCTGTCAGGCTTTGAGCCGTCGTACTACCAGCTTCGCCAGTGTGAGTGTCGCTCCGAACCGGGAACGTACTGTTTCAACGCCGGACTGCCACCCCAGCAGTAACCACAATCGGGACGTAACCCCGAGTCACTCGACGCCGTTTTCAGCAGAAACTGATCGCCGTGGCTTACTCGACAGTCTTTGCCGCCTCAAAGAACGCTTCAACGTTCTCCGTGGGCGTGTTTCGATCGACACCGTGGCCGAGATTGAGGATGTGTCCAGTATCGCCGGCGTCGGCGATGATGTCGCGGGTTCGATCCGTGACCGTCTCCGGATCGCCGTACAACAGTGCCGGATCGAGATTCCCTTGGACCGGCATGTCGCCAAGTTCGTCACGAGCCTGTGTCATGTCGACTGTCCAGTCCAATCCGACGACATCGGCACCGCTCTCGGCGAGAAGGTCGAGGTTGCCGCTCAGGTTGCGAGCAAACATGATCGTTGGGAGATCGACCGCGTTGAGGATTTCTTGGTGCAGGGGCAACAGGAACTCCCGGTAGTCCGCTGGCGAGAGGAGTCCAGCGTACGTATCGAACAGCTGAATCACGTCTGCACCCGCCTCTTCTTGATAGGTGACGTACTCGATGAGCACGTCGGTGAACGCCCGGAGGAGGCGTTCGAACGCCGCTGGATGTTCTGCGCGGAGTCGCCGAAGCTCCATGAAAGAACGCGACGATTGGCCCTCACAGACGTATGCTGCGAGGGTGAACGGACCGCCCGCAAAGCCGAGCACTGCCGCCTTCGAACCGAGCTCTGCCGAGAGCCGCTCGATAAGGTCCCCGACGTACCAGAGCTGTTCGCGGACATCTCCGTGGTCACGCTCCGTATCAGCGGGTGTTTCGACCGGGTTTTCGACGACCGGCCCGACGCCGGACTCGAGGTGATATGAAAAGCCAAGTGGCTCGAGCACCGTGAGGATGTCCGAGTACATAACGATTCCGTCTGGCTGGAAGCGTTCCCAGGGCTGCAGCGAGATTTCCGCAGCGACTTCGGGCGTCGAGATCGCCTCGAGAAACGTGTAGTCCTCCCGGAGTTCGCGGTACTCGGGGAGGTATCGACCGGCCTGTCGCATCATCCATACTGGCGGCCGTTCAGTCTGTTCGCCTCGGGCCGCCGCAAGGAAGAGATCTTTCATACTCAGACGAAGGCGGGGTGGAAGCCTAATAGTTGTGAATCTCCACGCCGATCACCGCTTGTTAGCCCACAATAACGTGGCGTTGACGGTTCGTACGACTGTTCTGGCAACCGTTGATCATGTCGACGACACCATCTGAACGGAAGTGTTTTATGTCGGCTTCCTGGCCACAGGACTGGATTGAAATAAGCACACTGCTTCGACATTCGACGCTAACGAGACAGGGAGAGCGGAGTTGCCGAAGGTGTCTGATACCAGACCTTTGACAGTCACTGCGTTCTGACACAATCGTATGGATGTGTAGCAACGTCAAAAATGTTGCACAGTCGATGGTCCCAGACAACCGCTTCGTTCCAGTGCAATCGAGGTCGACCTATCAGTTGCCCACGACTGAGTCGTGGGCTTCCTCCTTGCATCACTGTGAGACCACCGGGAACTGGGGACTGCAGCCCGTCTCAGTCACCGTGCTCCGAGTCGTACTTGGTGGTGACGTCCTCGAGACGCTGTTCGATCTCGGTGAGTCGGCTGCGCAGGTGCAGGACGTACATCACGAGCGCTGCAAAGATCGAACCGAACGCGACCAATAACAGGTACTCCATGGGTGACTAATTCGTCTCCGTCGATTTGTACGTTTCTGTCTGTGATCGGTTTTTCAGTTCGCCCATTCGAGTCGTGAGCGCGTGGAGGCGAACCCGGCTCCCGAGCAAGTAGACGTAGAGCAGCAAGAACGCAACGAGGGAGACGAACAGGACGGACGCCGAAATCGCTGCTTCGGCGTCCGGGTTACCGATCGATGGCGCGTGGAGTCGAGTCGTCCACAGCCGCGTCGACGCATACGAGATTGGGACTGTAATAAACCCGACGACGCCGTAGACCGAAGCGAGTCGTGACACTCGTCCCGAGCCACCTGCACTCGAGTAAATGAGCAGATAGCCGGCGTAGATAAACCAGACAAACAGGAATGTCACGAGGCGAATATCGGACCAATCCCACCACGTATTCCAGATGACACGCCCCCATGCGCTGCCGGTGACCAGCGTGAGCGTCGCGAAGATGAAGCCGAGTTCTCCGGAGGCGTGTGCCAGTTGTTCCCAGAATCGGGTTCCTGTTACCAGAAAGAGGACACACCCAGCAAACGTGACCGTGAGTGCAATCCCACCGACCAGTGCAAGGGGGATGTGCCAGTATGCGATGAGGTTGATTCCGTGTTCGACGCCGTACATCGAGGCAGATGCATAGCCAAACACCAACCCGAGCGATGCGAGGCCAAAGAGCAACGTCAGATAGCCCGTGATCGTGCTCCGAAAGAGTCGCCTAAAGAGTCCGATCAGTCGTTGTTCGAGTGAACCCATACGAGGGGCTATGCGTCCGGCAGCAAAAAAACATACGCAACGGCTGCCGTCATCCCGAACACCCACACCGGTAGCTGAAACCCTGGCTGTCGGTGGTCTCGTCTCAGTTGCGGGCAAATAGCATCCGTGCTGGACCCACGTGATCGTTCGTCTTTCACGACCGACTTTCATACTGCTATATATAAGCCCCTTCTATAGAGGTGCTTTACAACCATACTCGTGTAACCCGCGGTATGCGGGGTCGAAGGTGAGACATCCGGCAAGAACCTCTTGTATAACTATCGTAGCCACTGAATCTCAATGCACACCTGATCGCACGACGGGTGCGCAGTTCGGAACGAGGGCTCGAGCGAGAGCCGCGGGCAGTGCAATCAGTGTGCAAACTGCTCCGGTTGTTACTATAGTGTAAAAACGCGGCTGCAGCTTCAGTTCGGTTCGATCGTTCGGCTCGGCCAACCAGTCGCCCCGTCCGGGAACGGTTCTGTTCGCTCTTCGGGTTGGGTCGTCCCCTCACCGTCAACCGTGCGCGCGTAAACTTCGTACTCACCGTCGCTTTCGTCCGACTCCCACTCGTAGATCCACTGCCGTGCGGCATCCGGATCCGACAAGGCGTCTCCGAGCGTCGCCTCCTCCCAGGTCTCGCCACCATCGAGAGACACCTCGACTGTCTCGACACCGCGTCCACCCGCGTAGGCGTGTCCACACAGCTGGATGTGATCTCCCGGCCGATTGATTCGATCGATCTTGGTGACGCTGTTGACTGGGCCCATCCCATGCCAGCCTCGTTCCTCCCAGTAGCCGC
Organism: Natronorubrum sp. A-ect3; assembly: GCF_041821125.1. Classification (NCBI taxonomy): domain Archaea; kingdom Methanobacteriati; phylum Methanobacteriota; class Halobacteria; order Halobacteriales; family Natrialbaceae; genus Natronorubrum; species Natronorubrum sp. A-ect3. Next base: position 83,444 of record NZ_JBGUBB010000007.1, read on the forward strand.
CCGCTTCGGCATCGATAATTTCGATCTCCGTGAGCCACTTGACTTGCAGTTTCCCCCAGCGGTCGGGGACGAGGACCCGAACGGGGAACCCATGCTCAGCTGGTAGCTCCCAGCCGTTCATCCCGTAGGCGATCAGTGCGTCCTCGAGGTCTGCCAATGGGATTGAGTAGTAGTACTCGTCTGCGCCATAGAGCATTGCGTACTCGCCGTTGGGGTCTGCGTCATCGATCAGGTCCATCAGCCGACTGCCAGTCCAGATTGCCGTATCCATCTGTTGGCCATCGATATCGTCACTGAGACAACGAATTGTCTTCGCTCGGTGGACTGTTTCGGGCTCGCGGACGTCGTCGACGTCGAGCACCAGTTCCTCCTCGACCAGTCCCGTGATCGAGAGCTGCCATTCTGTCGGGGTGATCGACGGTGGACTTGGATTGATATCGACGACGTAGAAGTCGTCAATCTCGGTCACCGGCGGCTTGATTCCCTCGACATCGAACCCGTTTTCGTTTGCCTGTGAGACCATGTGCTGGGCCTCGAGTCGGGCTGCACGATCATTGAGTTCGCGCTCTGCTCGCTCGGTCTGACTCCGCCGAACAAGCCCGACAGCGTGGGCGACGACGTTGAAGACGCCGATTCCAGCGATGGTTTTCATCAGTGTGCGTCGCTGGGTACTCACGTCGTCAGTTGACACGATCGTCGAGAAGCCACCCAGAATCGTCACGACGGCACCGCCGACGATGGACGGGCCCACAACGGGGACGACCTCCCGGACGACCACGAACAGAACGACGAAGACGAACAGTGTCGACAGGGCAAATCCAGCCGGCAGCGCGTTCGCCGGCACCGCTTTCGAGCCAAGTCGGTATCCCGCAAGCGCAACGGCTCCGACACCGACTGAGAGTACAACTCCAGAAAAGAGCAAACTGCCTTCTAGCGCGAAGTCACCGAACCGGTGGATCACTGTTGCGATGAACCAGCCGGGCAGGTACTCGAGGAGCACCCGATTGAACGACGTGACGACGAACTGTTCAGCCGTGGCATAAATCGCAAACGACGTCGCAACTGCCGAGATTCCGCTTGCGAGAAGCGTGAGTCCCTCTCGACTAATCGAGCGGTTCATTGTCTGTCTCACTCGTCACTGGTGGTTTCGTCGTGGCTGTCGTCGTAGCTATCGTCGTAGCTGTCGTTGTGGCTCTCGTTATGAGTCCCCGTGTCGGGATGGTCATCAGGGTGTTCGCCCTCGTGTGCGCGGACGGTGAGGTCACTGGCCTCCAGTTCATCACCGTCGAAATGCCCCTCGGCAACGACAACCCGCCCTTCAGACATCGTCTCCGGCATTCCACCGTCGTATACTACACCGACCGAATGGTTCCCATCGGTCACGTCGAACTCGATCTGATCGGCGTCCTCGAGGGTCTGGACGTTGCCCTCGAGTTTGACGAAGTCGCCATCGTGTTCGTCGCTCTCGGAGAGGTCCGTCGGTGTGACGAACTCCGCGGCCGACCCCATCGTCGTCAGCGCCAGTATCGTGATCAGCACGCCGATGCCAACGCTGCCGACGATAAGTTTCACTTTCCGGTTCATATGCAAACGGTTCGTGCGTACTCACATCAAAGCTTCGTCTATTCCGAGTGTGTTCCTGCACAGTATCTGGAAGCGACTCGAGAGTCGAGGTACCACGGCGCAGTCCCAATACACGCCAGAAATAAGATCTCGTGGCGACCCAGCTTGCGATCGATCCGTTCGATTAGCCAGGCGAAATCGCGGCGCCCATCTGACCGTGAGTTGAGTGTCACCGACGACCGTCGACTGCAAGAGCGCACCGCCGGCTTCAACGAGGGGGCTACAGCGCCGAAAGGAGGATTCGATCGACATCGAACAGCAACGCGACGCCGGTCGCAAGCAAGACGAACCCGACGAGCCGTCGAATCACGTCGGTCCGACCAAGGGCTCCGAGCCGAGCGGCGATCGATCGACCAGCGAACTTGCCACCGTAGGCGACACCAAGCAATGGAACCGAGAAGCCAGCCCCGTAAACGAACAACAAGAGCCCGCTCTCGAGTGTGGCTCCGGCTGTCGCCGCATACACTAACACCGCCCCCAGTATTGGGCCGACACACGGGAGCCAGATCACACCCAGCAGGATACCTAGCAAGAACGCTGAGACGAGCGGACGCTTCTCGCTGTCGAACGCCGTCGATTGGCGGGTTGCAACACTCGAAAGGCGTGAGGCGTACCGTGAGTAGATGTTGTGAAGATCGTTGTCTGCCATGACTGCCCCGAACGCGACGATTGCGATGAACGCAGGGGCACGCAACGTGTCGGGCGAGAACGATCCAAGCGTCCCGACGAGCAGCCCCAATCCGGTAAACGAAACGAGGCTCCCCGAAACGATCGCAAGGGGGCGAAACCGGTGTCCGACGCTCCCCGAGAGTAGGGGCGGGATCAGGGGAAGACAGCAGGGAGTGAGTATTGTCGCCACGCCAGCCAGAAAGACGACAGACAGCATTGGAGTCTCCATCGGCGAAGGGTAGGGAATTACAACCCTTAAGTCATGCGTCCTCCAACTGTGACGTAATGTCGTTCGTCTCCGTCTCAGGCGTTTCAAAACGGTTCGGGACCCAGATCGGTGTGGACGATGTCTCGTTCGAACTCCCGCAAGGGGATACGGCCGTCATCGTTGGAGCCAACGGTGCCGGAAAGACGACACTCATCCGACTGCTCGCCTCACTCGCTCGCCCGACGAGTGGCCAGATCGAAATCGCGTCGGAACCGCTTTTTGATGGCGACGCGAACGTCCGCTCACGGATCGGACTACTCTCTCACGAAACGATGCTCTACGACGAACTCACCGCCCGTGAAAATCTGCGCCTTCACGCTCGCCTCCACGGCGTCGACGACGCTGTCTGTAACGACCTCCTCGAGACAGTCGGGCTGGCCGACCGTGGCAGCGAACGGGTCGGTGGTTTCTCACACGGCATGAGCAAACGTGTCTCGCTCGCAAGAGTGCTCGTCCACGATCCTGATCTGCTCCTGTTCGATGAGCCATACACCGGACTAGATCAGACGTCGCTGCAGCGAGTCGCCACGGTCCTCGAGGAACTCGAGGATCGGACGGTCCTTGCGGCGACACACGATCTCGAGCGTGGGTTCGACCTTGCTGACCGGTTTCTGTTCATGAACGACGGCCGCCTCATCGGCGATATCGACGCCAACGAGTTCGAGACGGCCGACGACCTGCTGACCAGCTATGAGCGGTTTTGCCGGGGCGGCTCGGCGGCTCCCGGGAACCGACTCGAGGACAGACAGCGACTGCACGGAGGCAGCCACTGATGGATCTTCGATCGTATCTCCGGGTCGTTTACGAGATTGCCCGGAAAGACCTGCTCGTCGAATCACGGAGCAAGCAACTGAGCAACTCGGCGTTCGTCTTCGCGTTGCTCATCGTCGTCGTTTTCTCGTTCGTGTTCGGCGAACGGGTCCAAGATCATGGCGTCATCGCCAGAGGGGCACTCTGGCTTGCGGTCGTCTTCGCCGGCGCGGTCGGCATGAGCCACACGGTCGCCCTCGAGGGTGCAAACGATGCGATCGAAGGGCTCCTGCTTGCACCGGTCGATCGCTCCGCGATCTATCTCGGGAAAGTCCTCAGCTCGACGGTGTTCGTGACCGGTGTCGGCCTGCTGAGTCTCGTCTTCGTCGTCGTTTTCCTCGATTACTCGTTCCCACTCGAGACGCTGACGACGATCTTGCTGGTGATTCCGCTTGCCGCACTCGGCTTCTGTGCGGTCGGTGTCTTACTCTCGATTCTGATGCTTCATTCCCAGCTTCAGGAGTCGCTGCTCCCGATTCTCCTGATTCCCCTCGTGATCCCGGTCATCCTCGGTGGCGTCGAGCTTACGCGTCCATCGATGACGTCCGAGATGACGATGGCCTGGTTCCGGATTCTGATTGCCTACGACGGACTCGTTTTGTTGGCCGGCTGGATGACCTTCGAGTACGTCGTCGAAGAATGAGTGGACACTGTTTTGGCGGTCCCGTCTGAAACACCCGCGCTGTCATACTCGATTGATACCCCTCATATGTCCGCGGTTAAGCGCCGCTATCGGCGGACTAACCCGCATATTTATAAAATGCGGAACTAATCTACCCGATATGGGCAAACTTTGGAAAACAGCGTTGCTCATAGCCAGCATTGGTTTTCTGATAACCGCTGCTGCCGGAGCTGTGTCAGCAACAGATGCATCGAATAGTGGGCCTGTCTTACAGGTTCAAGAAAATAATGAGACGGATGAGCTCCCAGTCGAGCCGCCGACTGAAGAGTCACATCCTGGTTACGAGGCCATCCAACAGGAGGATGACACGGAGGAGAAGATCGAACTCGGTGAACAACTGTACTTCGACCCACGAATCTCCGAGACCGGAACGATCTCGTGTAACACCTGTCACAACGTCATGGAGGGTGGCGACGACAGCCGCCCGACTGCGATGGGTGTCCACGGTGAAACCGGTCCAGTCGCGTCACCGACGGTCTGGAACTCCGGGTTCCACCACACCCAGTTCTGGGACGGCCGCGCGGACACGCTCGCTGAGCAGGCCGAAGGACCGATCGTTGCCGACGTCGAGATGGGCATGCCTGACCATGAGGCCGCTCTCGACCGCGTCCGAGCTGTCGACGGCTACGTCGAAGCCTACGAAGACGTCTACGGTGACGAGATCGACAGCGACGACCCTGACGATATCGTCACACTCGAGCGAACGGTCGATGCAATCGCCGCATATGAACGCACGCTCGTGACGCCGAACAGTCCGTACGATCAGTACGTCGAAGGCGATGCTGACGCACTGAGCGAACAGGAACTCGACGGCATGGAGACTTTCCAGGAACTGGGCTGTCAGAGCTGCCACTCCGGCCCGATGTTCAGTGGCCAGTGGGAGAATCCCGAATCCGGTGAAGGTGTCTACAACCAGCACCCAACGTTCGAGGACAACGCCCAGTGTGAGGAGTACATCGAAGAGTACGACCTGATGGAAAACCCCGGTCGAATGGGTGTCACTGACGACGAACGTGACGAGTACAACTACAAGGTGCCAACGCTTCGGAACGTCGAGCACACTGCACCGTACATGCACACGGGACAGGTTCCGACCCTCGAGGAGTCCATCCGTGTGATGTCTGCCTGCCAGCTCGACCATGAGGCATCCGACGAGGAAGTCGAAGACGTGGCTGCGTTCCTGACGACGCTGACTGGCGAGTACCCAGAGCAGGAGATGCCACGACTGCCAAACCCAAGTGGCGAATCGATGATCCCGATGGACGCTGAGGGTGACTTCGAGGACATGGAAGAGGAAGCTGAAGGCGACGAAGACGATGATGGGATGTCGCTCCTTGCGATTGGGGCAGCAATCATCGCACTTGCGCTCGTGACGGCAGCAGCACTTGTCGGCTACAGTCGCTACGAGAACCAGTAGCAGCGCAGCATTCACTCACTTTTTTGCGTGTCAGTCCGCCGACGCTGAGCGATCGGAGTTAGAGATGGGAAGTATCGACATGTCTTTGAAGACCCAGTCCAAAGAGCCGATATTCAACGGATGACTCCACAGAAGCTTCTGACGATCATCGTTCTAGTGGCCATTCTGGGGTTTGGCTACTATTCGATGACCGCCGCTCCCGTGTTGAGCGATCACGACTACACCTATCAGGGTGGTATCGAGTGGCACGAGGATCCTGACGAAGCAATGGCACTCGCCGAAGAGGAGGAAAAACCCGTTCTCGTCTACTACTGGACAACCTGGTGTACGTACTGCCAGGACTATGAAAACGATCACTATCGAGACGATGCCGTCCAGTCCGAACTAGACGAGTACGTGTTACTCGCGGTCAATCTCGATAATCCTGGGCCCGGTAGCGAACTGGTTTCAGATCACGGTGCAAGCTATCCCCCACAGCACGTGATCATGACCCATGACGGGGAAACCATCTCCGAACTCGGCGGCTACGTAGAGAAGGACCGTTTCCTCAGTGAGCTTGAACGTGGGCACACGACAGAGACAGACCAATGATACCGGACACACTGACTTACGGAACAGTACTGATCATCGTCGCCGCATTTGCGAGCAGTCTCGCGGCGGTACTCTTGTTGTACAGCTACGTCTCTCGGACTGACGCGTTTGGACGTGTTACCCTTGGCGCCGCGGTGGTATCGACATGTTCACTCGTCGTTGCACACAGCTATCTAACCTACCAGTTCATCGTCGGAGACTACACGAACGCGTACGTCTGGCAGAACTCTGCTGACTATCTGTCGCTGCTGTATCGGGTTACTGGCGCATACGCGAACCACGAAGGTTCGATTCTCTTGTGGGCCACCTTGACTGCCGTCGTTGCCACCTGGACCGTCTACTCGAGTGAGTTTCGGGGCCGTGGCTCGAAGCTGGTGCAGTCGATCTCGCTCGGTATCGTCGCCATCTTTGCGATGATGCTCGTCACGCAGAGTCCGTTTACTCCGATCGAGGTGGCCTTCCCCGACACGCCCGATGGGTTCGTTCCGCCAGACGGTGACGGGTTGAACCCGTTGCTTATCGATCCGTGGATGGCGATCCATCCCCCAATTACGTTCGCAGCATACGCGCTGTTGATCGTCCCGTTCGCACTGGGTGTGACACACTTTATCTCGCTGTTCCGTGGTGAGGACAGCGTCTTCGACGAATGGCTTCCAAGCATGGTCCAATGGCTTCGCGTCTCGTGGCTGTTGCTTACGGCCGCAATCGCGTTTGGCGGGATCTGGGCCTACGGCGTGCTTGGATGGGGTGGATTCTGGTCGTGGGACCCGGTCGAAACCGCGGTGTTGATCCCGTGGCTCGCGCTCACCGCATCGCTCCACTCAATCAATCGCTACGCGAAAACCGGCGAGTACCCGATTTTTGCCCCTGCCTCCGCAGGACTGATCTTCCCGCTGGTGGTCTTTGCGACGACAGTCGTTCGAAGCGGTGTGTTCCGAAGCGTCCACTCGTTTGCCGCGGGTGGCATCGGGACGGGAATCCTGTTCTTGCTCGCCGTGACCGGGACGGCCGCGCTCGCGCTCCCGTTTGTATACTGGTTCCTCGAGGGTGGAACGGAACGGGACGAGCGTGGCGATCGATCCTGGCTGAGTCGGCGCACCGTCTATCATGGGGCCGTCCTCGCTTTCGGTATCCTCGCGTTTATTTCGATCTGGGGACTGTCATTCCCAGTGCTTCGCAACGCTGCAACCGGTGTCGAAGTGAGCGTTGGTCAGGATCACTACAACCTCTGGAGCTATCCGGTCGTCGCAGTCATGTTGTTGGCTGGCGGCCTGTACGCGATCCTTGACGTTGGTCGACGCCGACTCGCAATACAAGCAACGGCTGCAGTTGCTGTGCTGACGATCATTGCTGCGTTCATCACGCCGTCGGCGAACTGGTATCTGAGTTCGCCGAACGCACACGACCCGCTCGTCTATCGGATCGTCGGCAATCTGAGTGTGCTCTCGATCGTCCCTCCCGCCGGGTTCTTCGCCGCCGCCTGGACCGGCCGCTACGTTACTCGAGTCCGCGGTGTCCCCTCGCGACTGTTCAAACTTCGCGAGACTGGAATCGTCCTCATCCACGTCGGTGGGGCCGTACTCATCGTCGCCGTCTCGTTTATCTATCTGTTCTCGAGTTCAGCGTCCGTGGCCGTGATCGGTGTCGACGAAGTCGGAAACGATTCGGAGCCGGTCGTCGAGGACGTCCCCGAGTCGGAGTATACGGTCCACGTGACGAACTACGACACCGTTGAGGAGCCGACAATCGAAGACGCAGCCCGTTCTCCTTCGGAGGTGCTTCGAGTTGATGAAGACGCCTCGCTCGTGAGAGGAGAGATAACAGAAACGGATACAATAGAGGGAACGAACGTCGCCCGACTCGACGACTCGACGGTCTGGTTGGCAAGCGCCGACGGTGAGGCGTCGTTCGAAATCGGAACGGACGTCATCGCACGCGGGTCCGTCTTTGAGAACGCCGACGACGACATGTCGGCGTTCGTCTACACCGATTCCCAGAACATGGGCACCGCCTCCGATCCACCGACGGACGTTCATACACCGCGCGTTATCTCTCATGAGATGGACGTGACTGTCTACAACGGTGACGAACAGGTCGCTGAGGGGACGATCGCCGAACAGGAGTATCAGCGCTCGTCGATGAACACCAACGACGCGTTGATCGAACGAGGCCTGACGGGTGATACGTACGTCGTCGGCACGGTCAATCAGGCTGGTGCAACGATTACGATCGACAACTACCCGCTTGCAAACCAGATCTGGCTTGGTGTTGCCCTCTTACTGATCGGCATGGCAGCGCTGACGGCTGCGGACACACGGTTCCGCAGGCGCTAGCGCAGCCACGCACGTTTCGAACGGAAGTGATGGTATAGCACGCCGAGAGCAGTAGAAACGTTTAGGGGTGACTCGTTACAAGTGACTACCAACGTGGTGCTATCGAGACGAGCCCTCGCAACGGTCGGTGTCGTACTGTCACTGTTGCTTACTGGTTGTATCGGTGCTGGTGGGATACTCTCCGACGAAAGCGGTGCAGGTGGAGTTGACGAGGCCGAGTTGCGTGAGACTATCGAGTCGACCGATAGCTATGAAGTCGAAATTACCCGGACGCTCAAATCAGGCGGTGTCAACGAAACAGCGACCGTCAACGGAATCGTCGACAGAAGTGATCAACGAGCACAGCTGACGAGTACAAGTGAAACCGACGTCGGATTCGGCCCGCGAATCTCCGAGTCGGAGCAGTACATCATCGAAGACACGCAGTACACCAAAAGCGGAGGCAGCTGGGAGCAAACGACGGCTCCCGGGACCTGGAACGAGGTTGACCGGCTCGAGGGTGCCCTTGAGACGCTTGAGAATGCCGAGTTCGAACGGATCCGTACCGAAACGGCAGACGGAACCGAGACGACGATGTTTGCCGCCAACATCAGTGACGATCGCGAAAACGAACTGGCGGGAGCCGACAGCTCACAACACGTCGCAGTTTCCGTAGAGGATCTCGTCTACTACGTGCTGGTCGACACCGAGACGAACACACTCTATGGCACTGATCTGCGGATGGACGTGAGCCAAGGCGGTGAGCCCGCTCGTGTGACGATTGAGACGACGTTTACGAACCACAACGACGCTGGTGAGATCTCACTTCCCGAGGACGTGGCCGAGATGAGCGAGACGGAGTAGCGAAAACAGCACTCGAAACACGCACGAGACACGTTCTCAGGCCGTCGTACACCCAGCTACCGCACGACTCGCGGTGACAACAGAAAACTCGTCGATACGAGATTGCCTCGAGTTCTATTCGCTTTCGTGCTCGCTGTCGTCGTCCTCGAGATCATCGACGTCGTCTGGGAGCTCGCTATCCGTCTCAGACCCAGTTTCACCAGCCGCTTCTCGCTGCTTGGCCATCTCGAATCGGCTCTCGGACAGCACGGCGCTGATCAACGGTGCCTCGAGCAAGTCGAGGATGTCGTCTGCGTCTCCCTCGACAAGGAGACTTCCCTCAGCCTCGACAGTGTCCACATGGACTGCACCGGCTGCTTCGATCTGCGCACGTGCGTCGTCGATTGCCGCTGCGATTAACTCTCGTTCACGCGCTGCGAGTTCCTGTTCGGCTTCTTCTTGATCGTCGTATTCGCCGTCCTCGAGGTCGTTTACAATCGCGATCTGTGCCTCTCGCAACGCGGTTGGATCGGGTTGAACGAGAACCGTAACCGTTCGAGTCTCGTCGGGCATTGAATCGGGGTCTGCAGACTCAGCGCTGTCGTCATTATCCAGTCGGTCTGCACAGCCAGCGAGTCCAGCGGTGCCGAGCCCGGTGAGTGCGAGAAAGTGACGTCTATTGGGATTGCTAGTCGCGTCCATTAGCTATGGATTCGTCTGTACTTGAAAAAGTCTCGTGGTTCGTTCCCAGCTCGTGGAAGCAGGTTCGATGGGTGGCAAGCCAAGCGCGATTCGATCGACAGCTTACTGGTGTGTGTTTGCCACGACCGCCGTTGCGATCCGATCACAGGCAGCAAAGAGCAACACGAACGCACAGCCTGCCACAGCACCGACCACAGTTCCAGTAGCGACGACACGGAACACGGGAATCGAACCAGGGTCAAGTTGACTCGGCACTGGCGCAGCGAACCCGACGATCAACACGACCGTAAGATACACGAGTGCGACGACTGCACCGCCCACTGTCGCATCCGTGAGGACAGTCGCTGTGTCTCGTTCCCAAAGACGGGACAGCTCAATCTGGCTGGCAGCAACGATCGTCAACAACCAGAGATATCCAAAGAGGAGTGCTGCAGTGGGCGTATCGACCTCGGGAAGGATCTGGATGATACCTTGTGTGCCGTAATCTATGAGAATCACGCCAAGGACGACCATAACGAGCGTGCTTGTGCCGATTGTCCACGTCTCGAGGCCGTTCTCAGACACGTGTGAGCACCCCTGCAATGAGAACGAGCGCAACGATACTCCAGCCCGTCGCCACGTATATCCAGCGAAGGCGAGGGGCCGTCACGCTCGAGACACCACCTCGAGAAAGCTGAACAACGGCGAACGTTCGGATAACCGATCCAGCAACGACGAATAGGAGACAGCCGAGTTTGATCGTCAGAACCATACCGTGAGTCGTGTCGGGACCCGGAACACCGAACGCAGCGAGGTTTCCAAGACCAGTAAACACGATCGCGCCGACAACCCCCCAGAACACGCCTTCGAACCACGAGAGCAGTGGGACGGAGATGCCGTCGTCGACCCGGAACGCGAGCCAGATGACGGCCGTACCGCCAAGCAGTCCCCCGACAGCGAGCACATGGAGGAGCCGAATGACAAGGGGAGAGACAGCCATTACAACTCTGTTACTACCGGTTGAACAAGTAGGTCGTGGTTTTCAGTGGTGCTCACCTAACTAATCATCAGTTATTCGTTATTACCCATCCACAGATGTCTCTGTTTTGTCGATTATTGACAAAATGTGTTTTGAAGAGACAAATGGAAATTTTTGTGTTAATAATATAAGGTTTGACGTTATTAACACAGTTTATGGATTGATATCTACTGAATCGTGTCATTATAGTTATGTATTTGACAGCCCTCTACACTGGCTTGACCATCGTTCCATCCACTGTTCGGTCGGTAACGGCGGTTCACTGGATTGCTCGAGCTATCGAAGACGCTATTCCGAATAAACCGTTGTATGGGGGTTGAAGTGCACGAATATACCGGCTCCACCTCGAGTCCTCTCTAGACGCAGATGAGATCGCTGAAGTGGTTGAATTTCCCCCATTTTGTCTAAAACAGTTGTAGCAGATGCTCTGACCCATGATTACTCTGGCTTACCATCATAAATAAAATTGTTATTCAAATGTGGTGGCCCACGACCTCTTTGATCACTGCTGACAGCAAAAGCAATTTTATTCTATCCCATGATTAATCAGATTATTTGTTTTGCGAGTTATATTGAAAACTGATACCTCCGAATAAACGCTAGAGTATCTAGCCTATTGTTTGGGTACTATTGCCACTATCAACTGCTGGAGGTGAGTTGCGAAAATGCAGAAGCCGATCTCCAGTTCACTGTTCCGAACAAAACAATCGACGAGTGGATCGCCTGCTGTCGGAACTTCCAGCGATCCGGTCCAACTAACCGACCCATCGATATTCAGTTTGAAACGGATGTCCGGAACATCTATTCGGTGTCGATAACGAACTCGAGAACCCACATCACGGTTGTGTCGGCGAAACTTATACAGACATACCTCTGTAAAACAGTCAAGAGTTGAATATTGCGCACTGATCGAAAGAGAGCGATTCAACTTGCATGCTGGAGCCAGAAAATTCGCTAGATCGGCACACGCTAAACTATGAAAGATCCTTTACCAATACATCTCTCTTGCGAAGCTATAATGTATATGGTATACAAGATTGAGCGTTATTACTGCACCTCTTTAGCATACAACTTAGAGGGGCACTCCGCAGGAGAGTATGACGAGTTTATTGTGCCCCTAGGTCGTTTAAACGCCTCTATGAGGGTTCTGTCCGAATTTGACCTGTGTACAAAACCAGTTTGTTATAGATACTACTGGAGCTGTATAATCTTCGATCTAGTCGCTCTATAGCACTCTTTAGTGTGATCTCAGTCGAATTCGCATTGGAGAGTTTCTCTCCAAGAATAAATGCGTCTCTCCCTAATTAGTCTTGTAGTATTTTTACAATTGAGCTAGCTGTTTTTACTGACTGTGTTTTTACAGTAACTCGCTCAATCCAGCAAGCGTCGGCTTGGGGGAAGTCACGTCTCAGGGCACAGAGGATGTCAGTATCGACTCTGTTCGCATGCGTGTCGGCCAAACCACGGAATGGACGCCATTCAATCAAATCTTTCCAATACTATCCTCGAGAAGCGACTCGAGCGTTCGGATACGTTCTTTGAGGAACTCGGTGTCGGTCTCTGCGTCCGTATCCACCTCCGTCTGGTCCGTATTGGGTTCCGTCTCGTCCGGCGATTGCACCGCTTCCGAGAGGATTTCGTCAAACGCTTCATCGATTTCTTGGAGTTCGATGGCCATCTGAATTCCATCGCGGACGAACTCGCTCCGCGTTTGCCCCTGTTGTTCAGCGATCGAGTCAGCACTCTCAACCAGCGCTCGCGGAACACGAACCGTTATTTTCTGCGTCTCCTGCAAATCATAATTCGGGGGGTTATCTGGATCCGGATACCGAGAGCCATTCAGAATGGCCGCGATTTTGTAGTGGGTTGGACAGAGCAAGCTCGTCGAGTCAGTCTCTGCTGTGGAGTCGATCGAATACTCCAGTAGCGATTCTGTTGACCCACAGATTTCGCACTCACCTTCGGATTCTGCAGTGTGTTCTCGATCGGGGTACTCGATATATTCCTCGGCGCTTGATCGGTCTGGTGGCATACGGATTTCCTCAAAGCCTCGTTTTCCTAACCATCTCACTCCATCTACATAATAGTGAACTACTCCGCCCTACTCGCCAGCAGAAGCTGGCTTCTTGAGGGCGGAGCTTCCTGTTTCAACGACGCGACTTGCAGACACCGCAAAAGAGTCCACAGCGGTCGCGGCCTCCACAGGCATTGCTTCGGAGTGAACCACTCCTAGTTTCGACAGACCACGCGACTTCACGTTCAACGCTGCGTTCCAATCCCTGTCCAGCTCGAACCCGCACGACGGACACGAGTGTTCACGCACCCACAACGGCTTTTCCGATTCACAACCACACTTGGCACACTCCTTCGTCGTACCGCGAGCAGGAACTTCAGCGTAGTGTGTACCGTGTTTGTCGCAGTGGTGTTCAAGGATCTGGCGGAAATAACTCCATCCGACTTCGGCCTTGTTTCGTGCGTTCCCATCACCTTCCAGCATCGACTTCACATTGAGGTTCTCGACAAACACGGCGTCGTACTCCGTTGCGTGAACCGCCTCGGGGTCAAGCCCTGAGGCTTCTTCCCGTGGTTTAATCAGATACTCCCACCTGACCATCGGCAGGGTAGCCTCGAACGGTCGGGTGGGTCACGGTCGGGCTGTCCACAAGCCCCGATGCCTGCCGTCGCACCTTCCGAACTTGTGGAAGGCTGTTGAGAGCAGGCACATTCCAACTCATATACTTCTTGATGCCTTTCACCGCGATGTTGACGCTTGCACCACGGTCGCTGTGGTCTTGATGACCACAGCCCTTACATTTGAACCGCTTCTTCCGCCGATTCGCCCGTTCAGCGTGCCCACACAACGGGCACCGCTGGCTCGTCTTGTACGGGTCAATCGAATCCGAGGGGATTCCCTCGAACGCAGCCTTGTACGACGTATAGAACTGGAGAGCGCGGAATGGAAGGTGGTGCAAGCGTCGGTTCATCCGCGTGCCGTAGTCGATACTGTCGCGCATCTCTTTGAGGTCTTCAAAGACGATGCACGGGTTCTCAAACTGCTGACTCCATTCCACGATATGACGGCTCACTTTGTGGAGTCGGTCACGGACAAACCGTTCCTCACGCCCTTCCAGCGTGTCGTGGATGCTGTCCTTCCCCGCGTTCTGGACGCGCTTCCGCATCGTGAAATAGCGGTGGCGCTCGAACTTAATTTCGGAGAAATCAATGACCAACGTGTCCTCAATACCATCCGCTGAGAGTGCAGTGAGGGCCACGTTGTCCTCGTTCACATCGACACCGATAACCGTCCGAGAGTCCTGCTTGTCTCGCACAGTACGTTCGGTGTTGCGAATATTGACGTGAAGTTCAGGTTCTCCCTCGCGCCACAGGGCTTCACTGGTCGTGACTTTCCACTCATCGCTCGTCAGTGCGTTCTTGAGCAAATCAAGGTGGGCGTCACTACCTTTGAGGATGCCTTTGACGTGGTTGTAGGGTTTCGCGCTGATGCGAAACGCCACTTCTCCATCGTCAGTGAGCGACAGGTTGTAGCCTTCCTCGTAGTTAGCTCGAAGTGGGTACGCGCCATCTTTGGTGTGGCTGGGAATGTTGTAATCGTCGTAGTCGTAGTAATTCTCCATCGCTTCCAAGGCTTTGGAGACGATGCGTTGAGTCGTGTTCTTGATGAGGTCGGCCTCGTCTTCGAGGCGAGGAGAAATGTCGTCCCAGTCCACACCTTCTTTGGCGAGGCGGATGGTTTCGTTGTACACCCAGCGGGCTTCGAGGGTGGCATCTTTGAGCAGACTCTCGTTGTCACTCTGGATGTCGAGTTGGAAGTCCAGCGTTTTCACGAGAGTCGGCTCTTGGGTTGTCATTCTTCGTCTTGTTCGGTAGGTTCTGAGGTGCGAACGACTTTCACGTCCGCGCCACGCCAGCGTTTTGGGACAGTGACGTGAGCGCTGTTCCCGAACGCCTTGACCTCTCCGTCGAGAACTTCTTCGCCGTCTATTTCAAAGCGATTCGCCATATCTGTGTATATCCTTTGGATATACATAAGTGTGTCGGTGTGGTGTGTCCAATATGGGGGAGAAGCGGTCGAACCACACAGTGTACAACGTCAACTACCACTTCGTGTGGTGTCCGAAATACCGCCACGCGATACTGGAACCAATTGAGGATTCGTTGGATGAGTGTTTCCAGAAGGTGTGCGATGAGTACGACTATGACCTACAATCGTTGCACATATCTCCTGACCACGTACACTTGTTCCTGTCCGCGCATCCGAAGCACGCACCGAGTAAGATTGTGTGAACGGTCAAGAGCATCACGGCGCGGAAGATGTGGGAACAGCACGAATCGTTTTTGGAGAGCTACTTGTGGGGTGGTGGGTTCTGGGAAGAGTCGTACTACGTTGGGACGGCAGGCACAGTGTCGAGTGAGACGATTGAACAGTATATTGAGCGAACGGAACACGTTTAGCGGAGCTTACGGCCTTCACCCTCGGGGTCAAGCCCCGAGGCACTCGGCCTGCTTTTTCTGTAGAAGTGCGCGAGTTTGTGCTTGTAGTCGCGCTTCTTGTTCGACATCCGAGCGTGAATCTTGGCAACTCGACGCCGCTGTTTTTCCCAATTGTTTGACTCGTACTGTTTACGAGAGAGCGAGCGTTGCTCTCGTTCGAGTCGCTCGCGCCCATCGGTCAAATCGAGACGATCGATAGAGCGACCGTCTGAGTCATGGATGAAATTACGGACGCCGAGGTCGAGACCAACAGCGTCCGCTGTATCGATGTCTTCTGGCGCTGATTTCTCTGGTTTGTTCGTACTGATGCAGAACGAGGCGTACCATGCTCCAGTTGGCTCTTTCTTCACCGTGACTTCCTTGATAGCGTCGTGCTCGGGAAGGTCACGGTGGAGTCGGATGGGGATCTCGAGTGTTTCGCCGCGGACTTTTTTGAGTCGGAGAGTTGCTCGGTTTCTCGGGCCACTCTTCTTGTCGAGTTCGAAGCCCGATTGCCGATACGTGAAACTCCGATACTCACGCGGCGCTTTCCAGTTCAACGAACCAACGTTGTATCCCTTGGCTTTGAGTTTGCCGAGGTTGTTGATGTTGGTTCGGATGCGCTCGACAGCCTTCTGTAACACGGTTGAGTAGACTTGTTTGAGGTCAGTCCACTGTTGTTTGAGTCTGGGAAGGTCGTCTCGGACTTGCCAGACGCGCTGTCGAAGTGTTCCCTCATCTTCTGGTATTTTGTTGAATTCGTGGAGTGCGTGGTTGTACACTTGTCGCACGATGTCACGAGTCCAGTCAAGACTCTCCCGCTGCTCGGCCGAGGGGAAGAGTCGGTATTTTGGACTGTACTCCATGCGACTTGTCCTCTGCTAGTGATTGTGGTCTGTTGAATGTTCTGATTATAGTTGTTTGAAATGTGTGCGGGCGCTGTATCCCCGCCCTACTCGCTCGGCTCCACCTCGCTCCTTGAGGACGGGGGCTTAGCGCCCTCTCTTTCAGCTAATCTCTCTTCAGGACCCGTTGTGTATTTTATATTACTCTATTCGCACAGAACGAATATTCGGACAGTGCGGAGATTTATAAACCTTAAATACGTCTGTCTTAACGACTTATGACAGACCCAAAGGACTCCATCAACATCGAAAACGTCGTTGCATCGACCGGTATCGGACAGGAACTCGACCTGCAGAGTGTCGCTATGGACCTCGAGGGAGCCGATTACGATCCTGAACAGTTCCCCGGACTGGTCTACCGGACCCAGGATCCCAAGTCCGCCGCCCTGATCTTCCGCTCGGGCAAGATCGTCTGCACCGGCGCGAAAAGCACCGACGCCGTCCGCGAGAGTCTGGATATCGTCTTCGACGAACTCCGTGACCTTCAGATTCCAGTCGAGGACGAACCAGAGATCATTGTCCAGAACATCGTCAGCAGTGCCGACCTCGGGCGCAACCTCAACCTGAACGCAATCGCCATCGGACTCGGCCTCGAGAACATCGAGTACGAACCAGAGCAGTTCCCCGGACTGGTGTACCGACTCGACGAACCCGAGGTCGTTGCCCTGCTCTTTGGCTCCGGGAAACTGGTCATCACTGGTGGGAAGCAGGTCGAAGACGCCAGACAGGCCGTCGACGTGATCGTCAAGCGCCTCGAGGATCTCGGCCTGCTCGAGTAACGTAACTTCCCTTTCCGAAACATCGGATACTTGATAGCAATGCGTTCGGGCACGCACACCGTCGGCTTCGCTTGCCGAAACTATATCCAGCCATTCCTATGCCGTTTCGGCTGGATACGTGAGTTGAGCGCGGTGGTGAGCGCCAGGTCACTCGAGAGAGCTGTCCAAACCGCTGTCTATTCACTCCTGCCCGCGATCGTTGTGGTATGCAAATACAACCGCAGAGACGAATACCACGAGCGATACCAACAGAGTGAGGAGATGACTCGAGATCGGGAGAGAGAAGAGATCGAACCAGGAGAGAACCGCAATGAGTGTCAAACAGACACCGAGTGCAAGCCAGTATGTTGACCAGGCGGCCCCCATCTGTGGATCGACTCCGAGATACGTGTCGAACGTGCTGGTCACTGGCGTCACCGAAATTGTTCCGCGGGCTTGATCGTACTGGATAATGCCGTCTCGGTGGAGTGCTGGTAAGTGAGACTGGTACAGCGATGTGTAGACGCGCTTACGTTGTTTGTATGTGACTGCGTCGACGGGAACGTCGTTTTCCGCAGCTGCGATCCATTCGGCAAGATCGCGGAGTCGAACCGGTTCCCCGTTCACGTCGTATTCGAACAGATACCGAAGTGTGAGCCGACGACGACGGTTCGAGAGTGTTTTGAACACCGTATCTCGAGACAGTTTCGCATCGCTTGTGGACTTCTCTATCGTCTGAACTCCACCCGCTGCTTTCTGCTTCCCACCCGGTGACGAGCTCCGATCCCCCATGAAAGGTATCAACACTCTCTAGAGTGTATATTTTTCTGTTTATATATTATATTCTAGAGTATGGGCCTATGTTCATCACCGTTGGTCGTATATCTTTTCGTGTTTTTATCACTTTCTGGAAAATCATTCCGGGAATGACCACGTGTTGTGTATCTATCAGTGGTAGGATATCTACAACTACGATATTTTGCGGAGAATGTCGGCTATGAGTTCCGTCCGACGCGTTCTCACGTCACTGTTGGCGCTGAAGAACCCGACATACACTGGCGAAAATCGATGCACACCTTGCACGCTGTTGAACCTCGCTATCGCAGCCACAACAGCGGCCGTCATCGTGGTCATCGCGATGGCGATTGAAGCCCCCTTTGCACTCGGCACTGGTGTTGCAGTCCTCGTCGGGGCTATCGCAGTCATCTACTTTCGTGGCTATCTGATCCCTGGTACGCCGTCTCTGACGAAGCGGTACTTTCCAGCCCGGGTCCTCACGCTGTTCGACAAGGCACCAGCACGTGCTGAGTGGGTCGATGGCGATCCACAGTCGATCTTGCTCGAGATCGGTGTCGTGGTTGACGATCCACTCGCCGACGATCTGGCACTCGAGCCAACGTTCGCCGACGAGTGGCGTCGATCGATCGACGTCCACGGGGCCGACGATGTGATGGTCAAGCAGCGTCTCGGCTGGCTCGCTGACGTCGACCCGACGACCCTCGAACTCGAGGCACGTCCGTACTCGTTCGTCGTCCGTTCGGACGGCGTCCATTTGGCGAACTGGCCGTCGCGAGCTGCATGTGTCGCCGACGCGGCCGCCGCGATGGCGTTTTCCGAGTGCGACCCCGACTGGGATCGGCGGCCACTTTCGCTCAGAACGGATCTCCTTGGGGTGTTACGGCTGTTCCTCGAGCGCTGTCCTGCCTGTGATGGATCGGTGGCGCTCTCTCAGGACGTCGTCGAATCCTGCTGTCGGACTCGTAACGTCGTCGCTGCGACGTGTCTCGAGTGTGACGCCCGGCTGTTCGAAGTGGATGTCGATCCCGATGTGCTTGCGACTGAGTGAGCAACGACCAGTGGTTAGTTTCCTCGTGTAATAGTGACGACGTGGGGCGCGTTTCTGAGACTCTGTCATGACCGTGTCTGACTCGAGCTCGCTCGAGCCGCCTTCAGATTCTATCCGAGGCGGTATGGAAGTCATACCTATGTTGAATGATTGTTTTTATACCGTGAGGAGTAAACAATGTCCCACGAAGAACGACAAACCGTCGACGAAGCAGGAACTGGAACGGAGAGTGGATTGGATTCGAACGTCGCAGCGGCGTTGAGTTACCTTCTTGGACCTATAACCAGGGCCTCTTGTGACTCATCGGGCAGCGCTCTCTGGTCGGCCCCACCCACTACCGATTCAAACGTTTCTCGGGGCTTGACCCCGAGGCAGTTCACGCCGTTACCACCGTTTCGAAGTCGTCGACCACCTGCGACGGGTCGACGGTCGCCCCATCCGGATAGACTCGCTCGATGAGTCCCTGTTCGTTGACGAGAAAAATGTAGTTATAGTGAGGGAACATGTACTCGAGGTTGTCGTACTCGTCAACGTCCTGTTTCTCGAGTGGCAGTCCGAACTGTTCAGTGATGCTCGCTTTTGCTTCCTCGTATCGGTTCGGACGGAGGAAGTGCCAGTTTCCAGCGTTGAGGTCGACGCCCTGTTGGTCGGCGTATGCTCGTAACTCGTCTTTGGTGTCGCGTTCGGGGTCAAACGTCATCGCGAGGAAGGCAACGTCATTGCCGTACCCCTCTTCAGCTGCAACCTCCTGGGCTCGCCGCAACCGCAGGAGAAGCGCGGGACATGACCCGTCCGGACATGATGTGTAAAAGAACGTCATCAGTTTGACTCGCTCGCCCTCGAACTGCTCGGTGGAAATGGTCTCGCCCGTGAACGGGTTCGGAAACTCGACTGCTGGAAACTCTTCGCCGTAACTCGGGTGTGATGCCTTGCTCAAATCCAGTTCTGGTGGCTCGAGCGTGACGCCATCAGCGCGTGTTCGATTCGACTCGTCGTCACTGGACGACAGCGACTTGAGACAGCCTGCAGTGGCAACGACACTCGAGGCGACGATCGACTGGAGGTACCTACGTCGGTTCATAGTTCGGTATTTTGAGCCGATTGATAAACGCTATCCGGCGATTCCCCGGCTCGGAAAAATTGCAGCGTGTCGGGAAAGAAACATCGCCACCGCAACTCGTGTTACTGCTTCCAAAGTGATAGAAGAACGAGCACCATGCCACTCGAGACGATGATCCCCTGTACGAGCGCCGCGGACGCAATCGTCGTTCCGAAAACCTGGTAGATGAGCCCCTCACAGATCGCACCGACGCCAATGAAGACGAACCCGCCGGAGACGTACAGCATCGGCTTCTGGCCGCTTCTCCGGTAGCCGTGGTACGCGAGATACGCGACAACGAGGCTCAATACAAGCGTAATTCCCTTCGAGAGCAGGAACGAGACTTCCATCAGTCCTCACCCCGGAGGTCGCTCCACATCGAAGTGAAGTTGTCCGCGAGTTTGTCGCGCGTTTCGACCGTCAGCGAGATCTGTCCGTCGCTGATCTCGACGTGAAGTTCCTCGAGCGACGTTTCAAACTTACTTCGGTGAGAGCCGTCCGAGTCGACGGTGTGGTGTTCCTCGACGAGTTCGTGTTCCTGTAGCACCGAGACGCGGCGGTAGATCGTCGTCAGTGAGGCGTTGCACTCCTCACTGAGTGTTTTTGCGGTCTTCGGTCCGCCATCCGCGGCGAGGAGGATCTTCCGTGCGTACTCGTCGGCGAGAAGCTCGAAAATGTCTACCGAATCCCTGGAACCTCCGTGTTGCACGCAGTACATTCCGTCAGTTACCGTCAAATAGGCCACGATTTGCTAGTTCAGCAAATCACCAAGAGCGTTTTGTACGAGGAGCAGGTGCAAAACCTCGTGCTCCAGCACGGGGATACGCGCCGTCACTGGATCACGCAAACCACCGACAGTAGCATTGTCGGGTATTTTATATATCAGCAAGGCGGATGCCACGGGGCTTGACCCCAGGGCTGTTGACAGTATATCTCACACTTCGTTCTGGGGATGATTGCGGAGACCAATTTCCGTATGATCCGTCGCTCGACATTGCCACGACGTTCGTTCGATTCCGGTCCACAATGTCTATTTGTATTATCCACATAGAGTATCTGTATGGATTCAAAGACCGCATCACGACGGTCGCTATTTGGCCTTGCAGGCGCAGCGAGTCTCTGCTGTCTAGCGCTTGCTCCTAGCGCTGTTGGGCTGGCAGGCGGTGGCGCCGCGGCTGGACTAGGCGCCGGTCTCGGACAGATCATCGTGACGATGCTAACACTGGGAGTCATCGGATTCGTCGTCCGCTGGCGGGCGGGCTGTTCGGCATGTGAGTAATTCAAGCGATCCGTCATCGTCACTCTTTAGCGTGCGTTTCGGGAACGTCAACGGGCGTGTCTGTGGACTGGAAGTCGTCACTGAGCCGGTCGACTTCCTCGTCATCTTTTAGGCGTCGTAATGTTCTGGCCGCGCGAACGTGAGGCCAAAGGAGAGTTTCGTGGGGTCGAGGCTGGCGAGTGGAAAGACACGGATTGATTGTTGGTCACGCCTGTGACGCACACATCGAACACGACCGTCGGTGACGAAGGTAAATCAACCCCGCAAGCAGTGCGACCGAGACCGCACCGAGCAGGGGCCGCAGCGGATCGAAGTACGTCATAAGCGCGGACGAACCGAAGAGCGCCAGAAGGACGGCGTTACAAATCGGACAGCTGACCGCCAGAAACCCACCGACTAAACCGCCGAACGCCAGCCGATCCGTATCGGATTCGGCGTTCTCACCGTGTCGATGATCGTGATTGAGGGCGGGATCGTAATCGCCATGTTCGTCCCGGTCGGCTGTCTCGTCCTTGAGGTCACCAACGTTGCGGACGTTAGTTGCCAGCCGTTGGGTGACGTAGACGCCAGCTAGAAGCGCGGTCAGCGTGAGAAACAGGTAATCGAAGCCCGTCCGCGGGACCATCCGAACGAAGAGTGGATTCGGGATGAGTTCGGTGACGAGTCCGAATAGGGCAAACACACCCGTCGACGTGGCGGCTCCCCAGCCGATCGCGCGTCGGTTTGTGCCGAGCAATCGGTGGTATCCTCTTCTTGTCACTGTGACCCCTCCCGCGAGACGACGCATTGTTCGGGATGGCCTGCTCGTCCGAGAAAGAACAGCAAGAGTGCGAGACCCCCAAGTTGGAGGAGCGTGCCGTTGAACGGCAGTAGCGTCAGCCCGCCGGCAAACCCGAGGAAGGCGAGTAGACCTGCCCCACAGCTCGCACAGCCGGATGCGACGAGACCCGGAAGGATACCGGATACACTCGTCGCACCCGAGAGGCCAACAAGCTGAAGCTGTGCGACGGCGTTGACGACGGCGACGCCGGTCAGGAGCGCGTAAGACACGATAATCGCTAGTCCCGTGATGCCGTCAGTTAGGTAGACGGACTCCGTCAGAGAGACGAGAACGTAATCGAACCAGTGGAGGCCGTCGCCCAACAACTGCAGCGCGAACTCCGGCATCGTACTCAGTATCAACAGGCTATAGGTGCTGACCGTAACGAGGACGAAGCCGACTGTCCCGAACCAGGACTCGAACGGATACCGTAGCGCATCCGAAAGGTTCCGACCGAATCTGGCGGTCGAGCCGTTCCAGTTCATAACACCTTCACCCAGTTTGTGGACAGACATCTTCCGACGGATTTCACGGACCGACGGTCGACGCTGGGCTTCGAGGTCGGACGACTCACAACCCGTCTCCGAACTGTCTTGAGCGTGCTCGATACCACGAGTAAGTGTCTCGTCGAACGATTACCACAAAGGTACTTCTCCGTTTTGCTGACTCGGCAAATCGGCGTGTCGGTTACGAGGAAGCGATGTGAACCAGCAACCGAACACGAATGTCGCTTGATCAGACGACCCGTCGGGCCGTGCTCGCCGGTTCGACCCTCGCGCTCGGTGGCGGTAGTGTCTACTATCTCTCCCGCTCGGAAGATACCGACGACGGTGGCTCCCTTTCGCCGACGATGCACGTGAGCGAAGAGACGTCAGCACTCGGTGTCGACCTAGCAGGAAAACCGATCATGGGCGATTCGGACGCATCGATCGAGGTCTACTACTGGACTGATTTCCAGTGCCCGATCTGTGAGCAGTTCGAGCGGGAGACGCTCCCAAAATTCGTCTCGGAGTACGTCGAGTCCGGTGAACTCCGTCTCATCTTCGTCACGCTCCCTTTCTTTGGCCCGGATTCGATGACCAGCGCTATGGCCTCCAGGTGCGTCTGGGAGCAGGTTCACGAATCGGACCCGTCTGCCTACTGGGACTGGCATGCTGCGGTCTTTGCCGAACAGGGCGAGCGCAATTCGGGATGGGCCAGCGCCGACAGCCTTCTCGAAATCACCGACTCGGTCCCGGACATCGACGCCGCCGAACTCGAGGCGTGTTTCGATGACGAGCGCTCGGAGTTTGAAGATGTGGTCGAAGCCGACGCGGAACAGGCAAGGGCGTTCGACATCCGCGGGACACCGACGTTCGTCGTCTTCGATCCGGAAACAGAGGCGGCCGGGACGCTAGTTGGCGCCCAGCCACTAGAGCGGTTCACAGATGCACTCGAGCAGATACGAGAAGCGTAGCGAGAAGTTCAATCTCGCTTGCGACCAACTCGATACGCTCGAGACACAACTCGTGAACCACCTCGGGGTCACGTGGTTCGAGAATCGGAGATTCTCGTCATCAAGCGAAACCAACGGTTTCGCGGACATCGCGAAGCTCCGCGTCGCTCAGTCACGGAAATCAGAGATTTCCGTACGACCCCGAGGCACTCGCCTTGAACCGCCTGTAGATCGATTTCGCGTACTCAACTACGAATCGTTGGCTGTGCCCGTTCGACACTAATCCTCTCTGTAATAGAAACAACATTCGAAAGTGATAATTTGGCCAGGAGAGATCGGACACGTCCAGCGTCGGGCCACCGGTTGGTAGCGTATGATCACGCTCGAGCGTCCTGAAAAATACGATCTCACGACTGGTCAGATGTGTGCCAATTCAGCGTCGAAATGCTTTGAGTACGACCCAGCGGTTCGACCAGAGCTGGGTTGTTATCGCCGTGGCGAACGCGGCGAGTGAGCTGCTGACCCACAACAGTGGATCGATCGCACCGACGAGCGGAGCCTCGAGAAGCGACGCGAGGACGAGCAGCAGCGAAACTACCCCGAGAGACTGGTACAGCTCTGCCCAGGTGAGCCCATAAGGGGTGACGACCGCCATGTAGTGGTCGACATCACGTGCGTGATCACAGAGGGTTACAGTCCGGGCGTCGCGGTCGTAGTTGACGACGCCCAACTCGGTGAGCTTCGGCAGATGTGTCTGATGGAGCGAGCTCCGAACGCTCTCGCGGGCCGCCGACGGTGGTGGCGACTGACCAGTCTCAGTCGCTGCGATACCGGCCGACAGCTCCCGTAGCGTAATCGAGCAGTCTCGTGTCGCCGTCAGGTGACGGAGCGTCTCGCGGCGCCGGCTGTTCGAGAGAATTTCGTAGATGTCCCCTTCGGAGAGGGTATTCGTTCGGAACATCAGTATCGCCGAACAGTTAGCACTCGAGACACGTCAGCATGTATCATATACCACTGGCGGTACTGCCGGCTTGCCACGGTACGGGCTGCCCCATCTGCTCGTCCAGCGAGCGGTATGAGGTCCCGACCGTCACTCGAGCGATCCGGTAGCGTCACCGTTCCGGCGGCCACGACCCGGGACGAAACCCCGGCTTGGTGGCCCTACCACCGCCGAACGGTCGATTCGACTCGAGACTGCAGGTCCGATTGTATCGTTCAGCAGTGACGTATCTGCTCGTAACTACGGGGGATGCCAACCCCTGGAGAGATAACCGACGATCATGAGGCGCCTCGAGGCACCCACTGATCGCTCGGACGCACAATCATGACTGACGACAACACCAACATTGGACTGTCCCGACGACGCGTGCTCGGTGGCATCGGCGCGATCGGCATCGCCTCCGCGGGTGCGGGACTGGGTACGACAGCGTACTTCAGCGACCAGGAGACCTTCGAGAACAACACGATCACGGCGGGCTCGTTCGCGCTCACCGTCGAGCAATCGGTCGAGAACATCGACCAGGGTGGAATGGGTCCGGACCAAATCGCCTACGAGAGTGATGACGAGGGCGTCTGGGGATCGTCACAGATCGATATCCAAGACGCAAAACCCGGTGACGAGTACAAATTCTGCTGGGACATCACGGTCCACGACAACCCCGGCTACGTCGTCGTTGTGGGCGACTCTATGGAACAAAACGGTGTCGACGCGGAGAACGTCCAACTGTCCGACCTCTGGGACATCGACGACATGGACGATCTCTCGACGATCGGCGAGTCGGCGACGGCGACACTTACGACGACCGTCGACAGCGTCGAACACGAACAGGCCTACGACTCGCTGGCTGAACTGCTCTCGAGTCTCGAGAGCGGCATCATCGTCTCCGACGACGAGGGGCCAGTCACCTTCCAACCCGGCGAGGCGGTGACCGTCTGTCTGGAGGTCATGATCCCAACAGACGTTGGCAACGAGATCCAGGGGGCAACCCTGACCTCGAGTATGATGTTCTACGCCGAACAGGCGCGCCACAACGACGCGGCAGGCGTCCTGGCCTCCGCGACGGGCTCAGAATAGGCGTTCGACTAACCACCACCCACCCGCTATCGGGCGCTCGCGCGTTCGAGGACCAGCGAAATCCGCCGCAGCCGACGGCTTCGGCGCATTCGCAAAGAGCGGTTCGACTCCGCCAGTGGGAGTCCCCAGAGGGGGTTCAACATCATGACAGAAACCAACGACACGCTCGGCCTCTCCCGCCGAAAGATCCTCGGTAGCATCGGCGCAATCGGCGTCGCGTCGGTCGGTGCAGGGCTCGGGACGAGCGCGTATTTCAGCGACCGAGAATCGTTCGAGGGGAACACGCTCACTGCTGGCGAACTCCAGCTCTACGGGAGCTGGCAACAGCTCTACTACGGCGCAGACCAGTCGGTTCGGCCACAAGACTACGGCGCGGCCGGCCGGCCATGGGTCAACGCCTACCCCGACGACACCGACAACGGCATCCAGTCGCTCGGCGACCTGACCTATGTCGACGACCCAAGCGACGACCCGGCGGACGGACGCAACATCCCGCTCTCGTGTGGCGACTTCGAGAGCCTCGGAGATGCCCCGCGTCCAGCGATCTCGCTTGCCGACGTCAAACCCGGCGATGAAGGCGAGGTGACCTTCGGGTTCACGCTCTGTGACAACCCCGGCTATGTTTGGATGAACGGAACAGTCACCGAGCAGACGCCCGGCGCTGGCGAGGGACAGCTTGCGGACTACCTTCGAGGGAAAATCTGGCGTGATGAGGACTGTGACAACGTCTACGACGACCTCGAGCCGTCGGATCTCGTGTTGATGGTCGACTTCTCGGGATCGATGCTATACTCCCAGTACGGCGGCGTCGTCTCCAGCGACGAGATTACCGTCGGCGACAATGAGTACGGCGAGACGACTTACCCAACCACGACGAAGATCGATCTCGTCGAGCAGGGCCTGATCGAGTTCATCGATCTCCTGCAAACCGAAATCGACGGCGATTCCGACATCGATGCCGACGACTTCCGCGTCGGTGCGGTGTTCTTCGACGGCTACAGCAACGACGGAAACTCGAGCAACCCCGGGGCGAACGTCGTCACGTCGGCAGACGTCCCCGACTGGGGCGACCCCGACGGCGACGGGTTCACGTCGGATATCACCGATCTGGTGACACTCGACAGCGACGGCGAGGCGCCGCTGCGGAACCTGCGTGACAAACTCGATGACCTGTTCGACGGTACTGGAACCGCCCTCGAGGAGGGCTTTGGCGAACTCATCGACCTCTTCGACGAGCGCGTCGACGGCAGCCGGAAGCCGCAATCGATTACGTTCACCGACGGCGAGCCGTACTTTGGCGGGAGTCTGACGAACGATCGCTTCGAGGAGTTGCTGGTCGCCGCGAACGCGGCCCGCACGGATCCCGACTACGCGACGAGCATCTTCATCGTCGGCGACGACACCGGTGACTCCCGTGCCGAGTTCACCCAGCGCGTAATGGCTGGGCCAGCCGGCCTCCCGATCGACGTCAGCGGCGCGACGGCTGCGACGTTCAGCGGCGATCCGTTCACCTACGGCGGCGACCCGGCGTTCTTCTTCAACATCGACGACCCGGCATCGATCCCCGACCTGTTCGCACAGGTCGCCCTCGAGATCCTTCCGGAGGAAGTGATCGCCTGTGGCACCCTCGCCGACGTGCTCGCTGTCCTCGAGAGCGATCCCGGACGGATCGTCGACGCCGTGCCACGAGCAGACGGGATCGACTGCTTCGAACCCGGCCGGACCTACTGCGTTGGCTTTAGCTGGTCGTTCCCGATTCGCTCGAACGATCACGAGGCGACAATGGACAACAACGACGTTCAGGGTGCGTCCGTGGAGTTCGATCTCGGCCTCTACACCGAGCAGTGCCGGCACAACTTCGTCGCGGAGTCGTAGATCACCCGAATAGCGAGACGACCACCGGCTGCCCCGCGCCGCGGGGCGATATTCGGACACGGACCCACTTGGAGTACGGCGGTTCGACTCCGCCGGTGGGATTCCCCACAAGGGACATATCATGACCAACGACACGACAGAAATCGGACTCTCCCGCCGGCGCGTGCTCGCCGGCCTCGGTGCCGTCGGCATCGCCTCGGCGGGTGCAGGACTCGGGACGACCGCCTACTTCAGCGACCAGGAGTCGTTCGCCGGGAACACGCTCACCGCGGGGCAACTCGATCTCAGCGTCACCTGGCAACAGCTGTACTACGGCGCAGACCAATCGGTCCGCCCGGGCGATTACGGAAGTGTGGGCCGACCGTTCGTGAACGCCTACCCGGATCACGACGGAAACGGCCTCCAGTCGTTCGAGCGTAACGACGGCGTCGACGAATACGTGGATCTGGCCGCGTATTCCGACCCCGTCGAGGCGGCGAAGGAGGGAACGAACCTCGAGTTCTCCTGTGCGGAGATCGCGACGTTCGATGACCCGTCGTTTGCCCCGAATGACGACGCGCTTATCGAACTCGAGGACGTGAAACCGGGCGATGCCGGCGAAGTAATCTTCGGTATCAAACTCTGTGACAATCCCGGCTACATCTGGCTCCACGGCGACCTTGTGGCGGAAGGCGACGGCGAGCATCCCGAAAGCGGTGGCCCGGAACTCGCCGACATGATGACCGCCCGTGCCTGGTACGACCTGAACGGGAACAACGTGTTCGACGAGGGCGAGCCGGCGATCGTTTCCGGGACGCTCGGAGAGGTCCTCGAGGCATTAAACGAGGGCGTCATGCTCGTGCCCGATCCCGATCCGGACCTCGGCGTTCCAAACGGCGAGACAGGGGTGTCGAGTGACGGAGAAACGCTCGGGGACGGTGACGACGAACTCATCCAGGGCAACCCAACGTGTGAAGACCTCGGGCTGTTCCGAGCGATCAAGATCGAATCGGAGGACCTGCCGGAAACCGTCGGCGACTCCGAGACCTACCCGACCCCGGTCGGGGACGTCACGATCACGGTGACCGCCGTCTCCGACGACGACGTCCGCGAGTTCGACTTCGAACTCGAGGGGTTCGAGGTGAGCGCGGTCATCGTCAAAGGCGGCGCGGGTGCGAACGTCTACAGCAAATCGGACGGGACTGGCTCCCTCACTGCGGATTCGGGTGAGGGACTTGGCGCACCGTTCAGAACAGCCGAGCAGCGATACGGCGTGAGCCATATCAGCTTCTGTTACGAGGTGGTGCCACCGAAAGAACCACCGGCGGACGACATCCCCTGCTTCCAGCCGTCGAACACCCGATTCATCGCCTTCGAATGGAACCTCCCGACCACCGTCGGCAACGAAGTACAAGGCGACAGCGTGGCGTTCAACCTGTCGTTCTACACTGAGCAGTGCCGACACAACCCCGATCCAGCCAACCCTTTCGGAGCGTGATCGCTCGAGTCGCTCACTCGGCTGTGACAGCGGCTCGGCCGAGTTGACGAACACTGGCTAGATCGCTCGCCGCGGCCTGTCATGACTGGCGGTAGGCACGCCTTGCCACCGGTTGAGAAAGACGGTAGTATGATCCCTCCGGACGCGGCGTGAGCGGTATGACTGTCATTCATATCCGTACAGGAGGGGTACGGTTGGCCGTACATCTCGCGTGTTGCGGGAGTGAACCGTGGCTGGCCTGCGTGGCCGGCAAACACAACTGAGGACCGACAGTGACACAACGTACAACAACTCTCACTCGGCGGAAGCTACTCGGTGGCGTCGGTGCCGCTGGACTCGTGACCCTTGGATTTCGGGGAACGACCGTCACGGGCAACACGCCGGAGTACACGAACTATACGTATGCTCAGACGGATGACGATGGACCGCGGCTCCGCGTCGCCTGGTACAGTACCTACAACGATCGCGTGGTGAACGCAGCGCCGGTCACAAACGAGACCGGGGACGCGCCCACCGACGCGTACGTTGACGGCTACGACGCGACATCGGATGGGCCCCTGATCGCGGCGTCGAACGTCCTGCCCGGAGATAGCGGGACGATCGCGCTCGGGCTCCTCGCAGCGGAGATGGATGCACGCGTGCGTCTGGTCCCGGCAGTCTCGGGCGAGCTTAGCGAGGTCGTCGATATCGCACTCTGGTACGATACTGGGCTGTTCGGCATCGGCGGCTGTGCCGGGACGGGGTCGATACCCACAGCTCCTGAAATCGAGATGACGCTCGCTGAGTTTGGCCGGACGTACGGGCCGGGAACTGACGGTCTCCGACTTCGAAACGGCATCGAAGACTGTCTCGCAGAGGGCGATCGACTCTGTCTAGGGTTCGCCTGGCGAATCGATGACTCCGTCACGAACGAGTGGCAAAGCGAATCGCTCGAGTTCGAGCTCGCGGTCAGTACAGAGCAGTGTGGAGGTCGTCTATGAGCCAGGATCGGGTGCGGCTCAGCCGCCGGCGAGTGCTCGCTGCGGTCGGCGGTATCGGTACCGCTGGCGCAATCGCTGGGGCCGGCACTGCGGCGTTCTTCAGCGACCGCGGGCGGTTCACGAACGCACTCGCCGCCGGAACAATCACCATCGGCGTCGACTGCGACGCGTGTTCGATCATCGACGATCGACTCTCGTTTTCGTTCGATGGAATCGATCGTGGAGAAGGTGACACAGTCACCATCTCGTTGGCGATCGAGACGAATCCCGCACGACTCTGGCTCCGGACGGTCTGTCCACCCGCCAGCGATCCGCTCGGGGACGCACTCGAGGTGGATGTCCGTATCGATGGTGCGACGCTCGCTGCAGATAGCCTGACAGCCGTGTCGCGGTCGCTCGCCACTGGCACCCAACTCGAGGGGTGTACTGAACCCGGAACGTCGATCGACCTCGAGCTTACGTGGGAACTTCCCGCCGACGTATCGGACGCACTGGCGGGTGAGACGACCGATTTCACCGTCGAACTGGTCGCCGAACAGTGTCGCCACATCGACGAGGAGAGCGTTGTCGACCCCTTCGTGGGCGTGGCTCCATGTGACGAGCCGCCAGCGTGTCTCAGCTGTCCTCGACAGGATGGTAACCGCATCTCACAGGCCACCTTCGAGTACGACGGTCCAGACGGTGAGGTACCCCTGAAGCTCGTTCGGAGCCCAGGCACGAACAATCCAGAGCGAACGGTCGAACCCGGGGATACGTTCACTGCGATCTTCCACGATCCGCCCGGAATCACGGGCGGCCCCGATTTCGACGTCGTCGTCGACGGAACCACCATCGGCGACTTCCACATCAGCTGTTCACAGCCGTTCGGTCCGGGGCTCGTGATCGCTGACGGCACGTACAGCCTCACCGTCCTCGAGGCGGTCGACACTGAGGGCAACCACCTCTGTGAGGTGACTCAATAAATGAATTACAGAAAAATCGCAAACGGAGTTGGATTGCTCCTCCTAATCGCCCTCGTTATCCCGTTCGTTATTTACGCGATTCCGGGTGTGATCGGCGCACAGTACAGTTTCGTCGTACTCTCCGGAAGCATGTCTCCGGCGATCGAACCCGGAGACGTAGTGATCGTCGCTGACCGAGATCCCGCAACGATCGAAACGAACGACGTGGTCACGTTCACTCGAGGCACCGAAGAGACACCGGTAACACACCGTGTCGTGGGTGTCGAAACGGCCGGGGACGGACTTGCCTTCGAAACGAAAGGAGATGCAAACAGCAACGTGGACGCAAGTCTGGTCCCCGGAGTGAACGTTCTGGGCGTCGTCGTCCTGACGATTCCATACCTCGGCTACGCAATCCAGGCCGTGAGCACGCCGCTCGGATTCGTGCTGCTCGTCGCCGTCCCCATGGGGCTGCTTGTCGTGACCGAGCTGTGGTCGCTGTTCCGTGCCGGCCGAACTGATGAGCCCTCGACTGAAGACGACAGCAGCGACAGCGCCGAAACGGCGTCGCCTGCGGCCACGGCGACCACCGGCGAGATCACCATTACCACGAGTGACCTACGACTCTCGACGGGCGTTCTGGCACTCGCCGCGCCTTACACGATTTACGTCGCCCTCGAACTTCAGACCACGGTGGCAATTTCGGTCGCGTTCGCGACAACGCTCTCGGCGCTCGCTGCCGGTGGGCTGTTGCTGGCCACACGTCTTGGGACGGGCGAAGCCGACCAGGCGACGATGAAACCAGCCGCCTCAACGGTAGCAGACGATTCAACGCCAGCGACGGACGGCGGCTCGAGTGGCGATGACGTGAACACGCTCGAGTCTGCGCCGGCAGGGTTGGAGAACACTGCAGCAGCGCAAGCGACGGCGATCGACTCGGAACTCGAATGGGCGGAGACGACTGAACCAGTGGCGACAGACAGCCGTACGGAGGGGTCCGAATGATGTCCAGTCGGCCGTTTGCTGTCGCCATCGCCTGTCTCCTCGTTGCGACGGCTGGGTTCGCGGGTGGAGTGGGCACGATCGCGGTGTTTACCGACACCGAATCAGTCTCGGGAACGTTTGCGACCAGTGCCTCGTTCTCGGAGGTGGCTGTCGATGACTCCTCTCAGCACAACTCCACGATTAGCCAAACGAACGGCGCTACCGTTGAACCGACCGAAGACAGCAATCCAGGCGAGTCGTCGGAACCAGTTGACACTCGAGAATCCGAAACTACCCCCAGCAATCAAACGCCGGTCGGGAACGAGACGGTAGTCGACAACGAGGTGCCCGGCGGGAGCGAAACGGCGTCCGATTCGCAACCGACAGACGACTCCACGCCGTCGGAAGAAACTGCAGCTCCCACGGCGACCGACGAGACCGACCAGGACTCTCCAGATGACGGCACAACTGACCAGTCCGAATCAGACGTCGAGTCTGCTGGTGAAATCGCCCCGACAGACGACGGTGGCGACGAACCTGACTCGACTCCATCACACTCCCTCCTCAGCTGAAGATCACCGAGCGACCGCTCTCGAGTGCCGTAGACAGCTGTTCTGTGCCCTGTGTGTGGCGTTCCCAGAGCAAGGCAGGTTTCCTTCGTCCCAGTAAGTCGAGACGACTCTGGTGTGGGGAATCCGTAGCTGGAAACGACAGTGGCCTTTTGACGCACACCGTTCTACAGATAGTATGCCCATCGAGACAGATGCCGAGGTCCGAAACGTGCTCAGAAAGCAGACGGTCGCCGTCGTCGGCTGTTCGTCGACACCCGGAAAAGCTGCCCACGAAATCCCGAACTATCTTCAGAAACAGGGGTACGACGTCATTCCAGTCAATCCAAACGCAGACGAACTCCTGGGACGGCCCGCATACGATTCGCTCTCGGATGTCGAGGAAGACATCGACATCGTCGACGTGTTTCGGCCGAGTCCCGAAGTGGCAGGGATCGTTGACAAGACGCTCGAGCGCGATGATATTGACGTTATCTGGCTCCAGCTCGGCATTCACGACGACGAGGCGGTCGCTCGAGCGGAAGCGGCTGGCCTACGTGTCGTCCAAGACCGGTGTATGAAACCAGAGCACCAGCGACTGATCGCCTCCGCGTGAACTCCCCGCTCCGATTCGCTCATGGCTGAGTCGTGTTGTAGCTGTTCGACCGGAGGTCCACCGCAGTCGGTGCTCGCTTTGTCCTCGTCCTCACGGTTTTCGCCTCGAGACACCGAGAGGCCAGCGTAGTATCACTCTTCAGACTGAGCCACAGTATACAGTGTGCACTTCGAACCGAGCGCCGCCGTCGGCACTTTCGGTTGCCTCGACTGTCCACCCGTGGGCCTCAGCGATTCCCCTGACAATGGCGAGGCCGAAGCCACTCCCCTTGTCTGCCGTCGAGTAGCCCTGGTCGAATATGTGCTCACGCAGTTCGGATGGGATACCCGCGCCGTCGTCCGCGACATAGAACCCCTGGTCGCTGTCGAGCAGGCCGACTCGGATCGTCACGGTATCGCCACCGTGTCTCACCGCATTCGAGAGGAGATTTTCGACCAACTGGCGCAGGCGTGCTTCGTCACCCTCCACGCAGTAGTCGTCGAGTTCGACATCGATGGTCGCGTCGTCAGTCGGAATCGTCTCCCAGACCGACTCGACCAGTGCACCGAGCGTAACTGGTCGGATCTCTTCAACCTGTTGGCCTTTGCGTGCGAGCGTTAGCAAATCGTTGATGAGCGCATTCATCCGCTCGTGAGCCGCCTCAATGCGGTCGAAGTCCTCCGATGAACCGCTCTCGCGGCCGAGTTCGAGCGCGACCTGCGCAACCGTGAGTGGGTTTCGGAGGTCGTGGCTCACAACGGAGGTGAACTCCTCGAGACGTGTATTTGTCTGCTGAAGTTCCCGTTCGCGCTCTTTGCGCTCAGTGATGTCTTGGAACGCCCCGCGAGCACCGATCAGGTTGCCATCGTCGTCGTACCACGGCGTTCCCAGTGTTCGAACCCAGCGTCTCTTGTCGGTGTTCGTAATAATTTGCAACTCCAGATCATAGCTCTCCCCCGCAGTCCGCAGTCGCTCGAACGCTTCCTCGACCGTCGCTCTATCTCGAGGATGGTAGAACGAAATTCCCTCCTCGACGGTTACCTCGTAGTCCAACGGCAGTTCGTGGATACGATAGACCTCTTCTGTCCATCGCATCGTTTCCGAGCTGAACTCGACCTCCCAGCCACCGATATCTGCGACTGTTTGGATTTGCTTGAGAAACTCCCGTTTCTGGTCCAGTTCCTGTGCACGCCGTTTGTGTGTCGTGATATTTCTCCCCTCGGCCACGAGCAACGTGATCTCGTCTCGTTCGTCGGTGATCGGACGAATCGAGAAGTCGATAATAGCGGTTTCGTCGGCCCCCTGCACCGTGACATCGTAGCGAACGAACTCACCGTCGGCTGCCATCTTGATGGCGTTTTTTAGCTGTTTCTGGGTCTCGTCATTTATCTGCCACCAGTCAGCGTCCCAGACCGGGTTTCCCACTACCGCTTCGCGGTCGAGCCTACCGAATTCCAGCGCGGAGTCGTTAGCCTCCAGTAGTGTCCCATCGGGGTCCAGTAGCCCTATGAACTCGTAGGTCTGGTTGAAGATGGCCTCGTACTGGCGGTCGCGCTCTTTACGCTCGGTGATATTACGTGTTGCTCCGACGAGCTTTTCGATGCCGCCGTCGACAATCACCGGCGCGATCCGTGTCTCCCAGTAGGATCTCTCCTTAGGGACTGAGACCAGTTCTTCGTATTCAAGCGATTCACGCTGGGAGACGCACTTCCGGTAGCGCTCGAGAATCTCACTCCCTTCTCTCTCACCGAACACATCTTGGAGTCGCCGTCCGCGGAGTTCGCCGTTTGCCAGCCCGGTTAGATTTTCGTAGGCGGGGTTTACTCGCTCGAGTCGGAACTCATCTTCGTCTGTATCGACATCGATGAGAAAAAGCGCATCCTGTGCGTTGTTGAACAGCGTTTCTGCAAGTTCAAGCTCTTCCTCACGGACCTTCCGCTCGGTGATTTCACGAGAGATGATCGACAGGCCGTCCGTGTCGGCGTAGATATTTACCTCCACCCAGTGCTCGAATGGGTCACAGAGCAGTGTTTCGAACGTGCGTGGTTCCTGTGTTGCCATCGCCTCACGACAGTTGGACTCGATTGCTGATCTGCGAAGCGCCGGGACGACATCCCACAGAATCTCGTCTTTGACGTCCACTGCCGATGTGTCTGTCCACGCTGCCATCGATTTGTTCCAGTACGTGATTCGCCACTCTGTATCGACCGCACAGTACGCATCCGTGATGCGTTCGGTCAACTGCTCGTACTCCGGTTGGATTTTAGCCATTGATTCAGTGTTGCATGACGGCGTTTTTGAGGCGGTGTCCCAGTACCGTGTACTGGATGATTCTGAGCGCGGTCTGGAAATAGTCGGTCACGCTCCGTGCGAGAGCCTCGCTGGTGGTATCGTTGTAGCTGTTTTGCATACGTCGCTCGAATAAGCGGGTATCAGTGACACTGTGAGCAGAGCCCGGCTGTCCGTCGTGTCCTTCCGACGCGTTTCTGGGGTGCATCTTCAGTGTTCAGTATCGGCTATGGAATACTAGCTGTCCGACGAGACTGCTCTCACCGAACTAAGCAGGACGGTGCGTGCAGACCGCATACGCGATGGGTTCAGGTCTTGTTGACGGCGTTATGAATCCGGTCGATCAGCTCGTCGAACTGTTTGGTGTCCGGCCCCTTCTGAACGTAGTCGGTGACGCCAGTCGCAATCGCTTGACTGGCGATCTCCTCACTCCCTTTAGCAGTAAAGACGATGAACGGAATCTCTGCGTCTTCCTGGCGGACGACCTTCAAGAAGTCAAGACCGCTAATGGCTGGCATCTGATAGTCGCTTACGATACAATCGAACGACTCTTTCTCGAGTGTCGTCACCGCCTCGGGGGTACTCATCGCGGTCGTAACCGCTATGTCATCGGCCTCACGCTCGATGTAGGCCCCGATGGTTTCGGGCAAGCCCGGCTCGTCATCGACGAGCAACACTTGGATCCCCTCGTCGGACTGGCCGCGTGTGTTGGTCGCGTTCTCGAACTGAATCTGATTTCGGACTGCAAGATCAAGCCACTCACCGATGTTGCCGTGAAGACTCGTTGACTCGACGATCTGCTCGTTCTGGTTGTGCGTTACAAGCCCGTAATCTACGAGTTTTGGAAGATGGCTGTGGAGCAACGACGAACGCACGCGTTCTCGGTCGACTGTTTCAGTGTCGTCCGTCCCAACCTCTGTGAGCACGTCGAGCAGTTCATCGAGCGTCGCTGCCCTGTGTTGGCGGAGATGAAACAGCACGGTCCGCCGATTCGCACCGGAAAGGATGTGGAATAAGTCGTCGCTCGAGAGGTTCGGATAGCCATGCGTGTCTGAATCGCTACTCGTGTCTTCCATACTTGGTAGAGATGACCACACAAACATAAATACTATCCAATTAATAAATGTATTACAGGTAAGGCTGACGGTACAGCTAGATGAATGATCTTTCGTGTCGAAAATCTGCCTATAGCAGTGTCACACCTGTCATTAACCGTGTTCGCCGTTAGTGATTGCAAGAGTGAATGAATGTGGCCTCGAGTGTGATATCTTATTGATACTATAGTTTCAGATTTGGTATTTGATACAACAGGATGTCAAACAGGTCAACAGTGGCGGCATGCGTATCATCGGTAGCGACCGACGTACGACGTCCGTGTTCAGGCGGACGAAACTCCGGACACGCTGTTGCGATTGCTATGACTTATTTGCAGGATAGTTTGATATATTGATACTGATATTACTACTTTATATATAAAGCTGCAGTATTCTATTATAGATACTATGGCCAGCCTCTCATCACACGTAGACGATCGATTTTTCAAACCAGTAATCGACGACGTCGCAAACGGGATCGTGGCCATCGATACAACCGGGACGATCATCTTCCTTAATCCGTACGTCACGGAACTTCTCGGATACGCCCCCGACGAATTGATTGATCACTCAATCGATCGGCTCTTTCCAGCAGCACAGACAGAGACGCTCGAGGACGTTCGAGCGCTTGCGACTGCTGGCAGTAGCCCGACCGAACTCACCCTCCTCGACAGAGTTGGTCAAGAGGTTCCCGTCTCAATTGTCGTCACGGAAACCAGACATGACGATCGGCAATTTTTCACCGTGACCGTACGCGACGCCGCTGATCGGCACAAACGGAAGTCGGAACTCCAGGAGACTGGGGCCGTTCTCGAAAAGACCTTCGAGCACTCGAACGACGGCATCATGGTGTTCGATCCAGGGAACGACGAGATCACCGAATGCAACCCACGTCTCTGTGAGTTGCTCGACTACTCCTGTGCGGAGCTGTTGTCACTCGAGCCAACAGATATCTTTCCCTACGAGCCGTCGCGGTTTCAGGAGTTGACCACCCGCGACCTCGAGCAGCGAGGTGGCTGGACAGACGAACTCGACTGTGAGACGCGCGAAGGGAAGCGGGTACCAATGGAAGTATCGGCGTCGCCGATCGAGATCGACGGCCGACACCACGTGCTTGCGAACGTCCGGGACGTCTCCGAACGGAAAGAGTACGAGGAACAACTCGCGGCTCTCGGCGAAGCGAGCCGAGAACTGTTGCTCGCCGAGACTGAGACCGACGTCGCCGAGATCGCCGTCGAACTCACTGGCGCAGTGCTCGATCGATCGCTGACGACGATCTGGACGGCTAATGACCATGCCCTCCGGCCACTGGCTGTGAGCGAGCGGGTTGCCTCGCTGGCCGACGACGCGACCGAAGCGATGGATCCGATTCGAGCGGGAACCGTCGAGATGGACGTCTTCGAACGGGGCAAGTCGAAGCTGGTCGAAGAGTACAACACGGTGTCGAACGCGGCACACCCGAGGATGCCTCTCGAGACGCGGCTGCTGGTTCCGTTGGATGACTACGGCCTCCTCGGTGTCGGATCCACGACGAATGACATCGACTCGTCGCTTCAGGAGCTGGTCAGCGTGCTGGCGTCGACGGTGCAGATAGCCTTCGACACCCTCGCGGCCGAGCAAACCGTCGATGATCGGTCGGCGGCCATGGACGCAGCGACCGACGGAATCGGAATCGCCGACGAACACGGGACGTTCAACTACGTGAACGACTCCCTCGCCGCGCTTTACGGGTACGACAGTCCCGAGCAACTCGTCGGAACGTCCTGGAACCGTCTCTATCCGGACGATGAGGTCGAGCGATTCGAGTCCGATGTCCTCTCGATCGTTTCGGAACAGGACGGCTGGCGCGGCGACGCGGTCGGACTGCGCGCCGACGGCTCGACGTTCCCACAGGAACTCTCGCTCGCCCCGCTCGCCGACGGGGGGTCGATCTGTATCGTCCGTGATGTCAGCGAGGCAAAAGCACAGGAACGCCAACTCGAGTCGCTTACCGAGGTTTCGAGTGAACTGATACCTGCGGACTCACGTGCGGAGATTGCCCAGATCGGTACCGAAGCGGTCGATAACGTGCTCGACTTCGAGGTCGGCTGCGTTCGGCTGTTCGATTCGGATACGAACCA
Organism: Natronorubrum sp. A-ect3; assembly: GCF_041821125.1. Taxonomy (NCBI): domain Archaea; kingdom Methanobacteriati; phylum Methanobacteriota; class Halobacteria; order Halobacteriales; family Natrialbaceae; genus Natronorubrum; species Natronorubrum sp. A-ect3. The sequence goes on from NZ_JBGUBB010000007.1 coordinate 121,989, forward strand.
ACTCGAACGAGTGGCCATGACCAATGGAGCAGACGCGCTGCTCGAGTCACGCACAGCCTACGACCTCGAGGCAACGCTCGCCGGGCAGGCGTTCAGGGGCGAGCAAACGCTCGTCAACGCCGCGACGGTCACGGAGTCAGATGGTCCGTCGGTGTTCGAGAATCCGAGCTTTCACGTCCCGATCGGGGCGGACGGCGTCCTCAGTGTTGTCGTTCGATCACACGAGGAGTTCGATGACCGAGACGTGCACCTCGTAGAGATGCTCTCAATGAGCATGACAACGGCCATCAGCCGGGCAGAGCGTCGTCGACTCCTACAAGCCCAGAAACGCGAACTGCATCAGCAGCACGATCAACTCGAAACGATGGTTCGGATCAACTCACTGTTCAAAAAGACCGGTGAACAGCTCATCGAGACGACTACGAGGTCGGAACTCGAGCGAACGATCTGTGATCGGCTGGCCCAGTCCGAGCACTACCGGAGCGCGTGGGTTGGTGACGTTGAAGGTACTGGTGATCATATCATCGCAAGCATTGGGAGCGGTGTCGAAGACAGCTACCTCGAGATGGTCAACAAACTGCCGCTCTCGAGCGTCGCAAACGGAACCGTCGCACGGGCGATCGAGACGGGAACGGTTCAGATCATCCGCCAGTACCAGCAGACGGGCAACGAGCAGTCGGGAACCGACGATGAGTTCCCCGAGGACGTCGAAACCATTGCAGCGATCCCGTTGCTGTACGGCGACCATCTCTTCGGAGTTCTCGTGGTAAACAGCGTCCGCGAAGCCGCTTTCAATAAGAAAGCGGCCGAGGCCCTCGAGTCGTTCGGGAAGATGGCCGGTTTCGCAATAAACGCGATTCGTAACCGGTCGATGCTCGTCTCCGACACTGTCGTGGAACTCGAGTTTACCATGAGTGATCCGTCGGTGTTTTATTCGCAGGTGACCGCTGATCTCGACTGCCAGTTTCGGTTCGAACGCTCAGTCCCAGTCGCGGAAGGGAGAGTCATCAACTACCACACTGTCGAAGGAGCGGAGCCGGATACCGTTCTCGAAGCTGCCGAAGGGTTCGATGGGATCGAAGACGCGCGCGCAGTCGCCGAGCGAGACGACAGGTTCGTTCTCCAGTCGGTTGCTCCCCAATCGACGGTCCAACTCGCGCTTAAGGCGGGTGCGACGCTTCGATCCGCCCAGGCAGCAAACGGTGAGGGAACGATCGTTCTCGAGGCACCACAGACTGCAAACGTTCGCGATATCGTGAGCACCGTGGAAAACGCCTTTTCGAACGTTGAACTCGTGGCCAAGCGCGAGCATGAACGCACCGTCCTCTCGGCCGAGGAGTTCCGCGAATCCACCGCAGAGAGTCTCACTGAAAAACAGCGGGCGGCGATCGAGTCGGCGTACTTCGCCGGCTACTACGACTGGCCGCGGGAGATCACCGCAGAAGAACTCGCTGAGTCGATGGGAATCTCCTCGTCGACGCTCCACCAGCACCTCCGGAAAGGGATTTGGAGTCTGCTATCGGCGTTCCTCGAATCACAGTAGCGGGACTCGATTGGGTTATATCGATCGTCGAGAGATCATCGACCCACATGGCTAGGTGAGACGATTTCACATAGTTCGGCACCGCGTTCTTGCAGTTGAGGCTCCTTTACTAGTATAACGGACGAACCCGTGTCGAACGCGCCTGTACCGAAACCCAGTGTCCGTGACACGTCCTGTCCGAACCAGTCGGCACTACTGCCGAGGACCGCCACCATGTCCAACCACACTCCAAACCAGCCACACGACGCCGAATCGAACGGTCCCAACGCCCACATCGGGGCCTACCATACGATCAACGACGGGACGGTCATCTACGACATACACGACCAAGATGCATGGGTCAGTTCGACGCGTGCCGTGTTGCTTTCCGACGTCGAGTAAGCGAATTACCGCTTTGGATCGGGAAGAACCGAGAAGCACACCCGATTTTAGTGTACACAGCTTCTATTCGAATATAAGTTCGTACCACGCGTTCTCTGAGTGAGGCAAGTCACACTGTGATACCGTTCGAATCAATCGATGGTAGACCGACGTATGACAGGACCGGAAGCGTCTTGCCTCGAGTGATGACAATGAACGATAGCCACGGAACACCGACCGACGAAACGACCGAAACACGACGCTCTCTCGTGACAAAGGGGCTGCTCGCCGCGAGTGCACTCGTGTTTGGGCTGTCCGGAACCGGTTCTGCGGCACCGGGCCGGACCGGCACGACTACGAGCGGAACTGGCAGGCAGAGCGGAGAGACCAGCAGCAGTTCTACCTCGAGTGCCACTAGTTCTAGCGACACGTCGTCCACTGGAACGACTGGAAACACCACAACCGGACGCACCGTTACCGGAACTCGGAGTGGCCGGACCGGCACGAGTGACACGAGCAATGTCGGGATTCGAACCGGGAGAATCGGAACGAGCAGTGCTGATGTCAGAACTGGCCGAGCGGGTACGTCCGGGATCAGCACGGGCAGTATTCGTACAGGTCGAACGAACGCCGGTGGAGTTCGAACTGGTCAAGCAGGAACGACCGGAATCAACACCGGTTCCGTCCGCACTGGTCGAACCGGTACGAGCGGGGTTCGAGGAGCCAACACGGGCGTCAGCGGTATTGGTCGAGCCAGCACTGGCCGATCTGCCAGCAGGGGCGGTTCTCGAATCCGCGGGCGAACCCGGCACCGCTGACGGCTGCCTTGCTACAATAGTGCGAGGAGTACGAGCACACCAGTTCCGAGGAGGAACAGCCAGATTGCACCCGCTGGCGTTTCCCTCGAGCGGCGACGCGTCCGCTGTTGTTGTGCGATCCGCGGGTCGAGTTTCGCCCAGGCGCGCTGTTTTCGCTCGAGCAGCGAGAACACGCCGCCGGTCGCACCGCCGTAGATCAGGTGACCAATCAACGATGGCAGGGCAGCTGCCATGGCGGGGCCGTTCCATGCGAGCGGTGCACCAAGCAACGTTGGAAAAAGCGTGAGCGCACCGATGAACCACCAGACAAGCCCGTAGACGAGCCTCCAGGCGACGCCCGAGCCGACGTCGGGGGACTCATAACGAAAGAGCAGTCCGTAGGTTATCCCGACGATCACGCTGATCCCCATGTGGATGAAAAATCCGACACCGGGATTGGATCGACCGACCAGTTCGGCAACGGCGATCAGATCCCCAGTCGTCCACATGAGGACGCCAAAGAGGAGTCCGCCGGCGAGACTAGCAAACACACCCCAGCCCGCACGCCGCAAGAGTTTGATCCCAGGTGCCGTCACCGACTGGTTCAGCGGATCGGCATCGTGAAACAACACGAGCCACGCCCGATCGAGGAGAGAGTAGATCAACCCGAGGAGAACCCCGTAGACGGCGTGTCCGACGAACGACCCAAGTTCTCCGCCTGCCGCGGTGGCCGTCCATTCGACCGGCGAGCCAAGCGCCAGCGGAAACAGGGTGAGTCCGCCGAGGAGCCACCAGAAAGTGCCGTACGCCATCCCCCAGGCCATCGACGAGCCATGGCCGAGCGCGTCCCGCTGGAAAAGCAGGCCGAACGTCACACCGATGAAAAGAGCGACGAGAAAGTGAACGAGACGGCCGACGACGGGGCTGGTCGTCCCAACGAGTTCGGCGACGAGCGAGAACATGCCGACGCTTTCCATCCAGCTGCCAAAGGCCACACCACCGACGATACCCGCGACGCCGCCCGCAAAGAGCGCGCGACGGAGATCAATCGGCTCGCTCGTCTCGAACCGTCGGGCGTTCCAGATCCCAACGGCGACACCGACTGGTGCCCCCAGACCGAGGAGGAGCCGGATCAGGACCGGCAGAAAGGCGTCAACCGTCGTCTCTTCGATGAGCCCAACACTTGCGGCCTGAAACGAAATTCCGATCAGGATCGTCCACGCGAGCACGCCGGTCCCGAGACCCCAGACGAGCCCACGTCCCGGATCGATCGCCCTCGAGCCGAAGACGACCGAGGCGACGACCCCGTAGCCGACCCCGAGTGGAAGCCAGTAGACGCTCCCTTGTCCGATCTCGATCAGCCAGATAACGCCGATGAATCCGGCGATCCCACCGACCAGGGGTGTCGATCGACTCACGGGGACTGATTGTGTCCGACGCTCGTCGCCGTCTACTCGCTCGCTCGGTTCATCCGCTGCGTTCATTGCCGCCCCCGTCGCTGGGTTCGTTCACCCATCGTCTGGACGATCTCACGTGGGAAGACGAGTTCGATGAGCCAGCTGACGAGGACGCGGATTTTTCGATCCGTTCCAGGGAGTTTGAGCAGATAGACCAGTCGCCACAACAGCCAGGCGAACGGGCCGGAGAACCGCCGGCCCCAGAGTTCGGCACAGGCCGTCTGGTAGCCAACGACGACGAGCGACCCCGGAGAGGTGTACTCGAGGGGTGTCTGTGACTTCCCGATCGTCGATGCGTGAATGTTGTCTGCGAGGACGTTCCCTGCACGGATCGCGTGTTCGGCCGTCGGTGGATAGCGATCTCCAGCCGGGTCGGGAACGGCCGCACAGTCACCCACGGCCCAGAGTCCCTCGTGGCCCGGCACGGAAAGTGTGGCGTCGACGCTGATCGCACCCGGCCGCTCTGTGGGCAGGCCCAGTACGTCAACGAGCGGATTCGGTCGATTGCCAGCGGTCCAGACCAGCGTCTCCGTCTCGATCGTCGTCCCCGTCGAAAGGGTAACGACGCCCGACTCCGGGTCGGCGTCCTCGAGATAGGTCTCGAGTTCGAAGGTGACGCCACGCGCTCGCATTCGCTCGAGGATGTACGCCGCAAGCGACTCGCTCAGTTCAGGCACGATCCGGTCGCGAGAGTGAACGACAGTGACGGTGACGTCCTCGGGTGGCACGTTGGGGTAGTAGACGAGCATCCCACGAACGAAGTCGTTGAGCGCACCCGCCAGTTCCGCGCCGGCGAATCCCGCGCCGGCGACGACGAAAGTGACCAGTGCGTTCCGGGTGTCGGGATCGTCTTCGCGTTCGGTTCGTTCGAAACAGTCGACGACGTGGTTCCGGATCGCCATCGCGTCCCCCAGCGTCTTGAAATCGAAGGCAAACGCGCGAACGCCCTCGAGTCCCTTGTAATCGGAAACCGAGCCAAGGGCAAACACGAGGTGATCGTACGGAATCGTTTCGTGATCGGCGGACGACCCGTTCGGGAGGGCAACGTCGGTGGCGGGTCCGTCGGCTCGAGCGTCGACTGACGGGCTGGCCTCAGCGTCAAGTATGACGTGTCGGTTGTCTCGGTCGATTCCGACTGCCTCGCTCCGGACGATCTCGGTCCGTTTGAGACTGGTCCGCAGCGGGGTTGTGACGTGTGTTGGCTCGAGACTGCCAGCGGCAACCTCTGCGAGCATTGGGGTAAAGAGAATCGCGTTGGTGTCGCTCACGAGCGTGAGTTTGACCGTCGGATCGGGGCCGAACCGCTTCTCGAGTCGCTTCCCAACGGTCAGTCCGGCGAACCCGCCACCGAGAACAACGATCCGGGTGTCGATGGCCTGATCGGTATCCTCGCGCTGTACGCGGTCGTAGTGCGCGTCGAACGTTGCCGACGTCAGCGCCACCAGGACACCGAACACTGCTCCCGCCCCCATCCACGTCGCGAGCGTGGGAAGGACGGTCGTGATCTCATCGAGCGTCCACGCCGGCTGTCCCGTCCGAACCAGGGAAAGTCCAAGAACGTAGACGAGCACCCAGGCGGGAATGCTCATCGCCGCCGCGCCGACAGCGTGCGTCAGCGCCGACTTTTCGAGTGGTTCGAAGCCAAGCCCGTACAGGAGTCCGAGAACCGGCCCGAGAAGCAGGCCCAACAGCCACGGGTCGACGACTGTCGACAGGACGGCCCCCGGAACGATGCCAGCCACGGCTCCGACGAGTAGCCGGCGCTTGAGGACTGGGTCGACATCCGAGAGCAATGACTGGGAACCGCTCGATCCAACTCCCAACAGTATCAGCGGAGTCATTCGACGCTACTCGTCGTCTTCGTCGGTATCCTCGTCGCTTTCGTTGCTCTCGTCCTCGCTTCCGTCTTCGTCCACTTCTTGCTCGTCCCCGTCGTCACCGTCTTGATCGTCCCCGTCGTCACCGTCTTCCGATCCACCTTCGTCGCCCCCGTCGTCACCGTCTTCTGCATCGTCAACCGGTTCCGTCGACACGAACGTCTCCGCGATACGAGAGAGCAACTCGGGCCACTCGAGGTCCTCGCTGAGGTACGCTTCGACCCACTCGGTTTCGATCGTGAAGTAATCGAGTACCTCTCCGTCTTCCGGATCGTACGCAGTCGCCTCGAGGTATGCCGTCGACGAGCCACTTTCGATGGTCGTCGTGTAGCCGTCCGTAATCAGCTCGATCTCGGTGGCGACGTTATCGTCCGAGGTTCCGCTCGCGTCGTATCCCAGCTCGAGTCCGTCGTCGACAGGCGCTATGTCTACCTGTTCGAATCCGCGATCTTCGAGGGTTGCCTGGAACTGCTCGAGCAGCTCTGATTCGCTCAGCTCCGCGTCATCTCCGTTCTCGCTTGTTGACTCGTCCTCGTCTTCGTCTCCGTTCTCACTTACCGACTCGTCTTCGTCTCTGTCTCCGTCCGATCCGAGGCTGGTACAGCCTGCACTCACGACTAGCATGCCTGCAACTGCGGTCAACAGTGTTCGACGTTCCATGCTTGCAAATGAACCGATATCGTTGTCAACACGCGAGGAAAAATAGGTACGAATGGTGGTGGTACGGGTCGAATGGCGCTATTGACTGTCGATCAATCGTTTCGTCTCAAGACCTCATCGACTTTTTTTAGCTGAAAGATAGGGCGCTAAGCCCCCGTCCTCAAGGAGCGAGGTGAAGCCGAGCGAGTAGGGCGGGGATACAGCGCCCGCACGAGTAAAAAATTCTAATCAGAACATTTAACTAATCACAACCCTAGCAGAGGACAAGTCGCATGGAATACAGTCCAAAATACCGACTCTTCCCCACAACCACCCAACGGGAGAGTCTCGACTGGACTCGTAACATCGTGCGACAAGTCTACAACCACGCACTCCACGAATTCAACAAAATTCCAGAAGCCGAGGGAACGCTTCGACAGCGAGTCTGGCAAGTCCGCGACACTCTGCCACAACTCAAACAACAGTGGACCGACCTCAAACAAGTCTACTCCACCGTGTTGCAGAAAGCTGTTGAACGCATCCGCACCAATATCAACAACCTTGGCAAGCTGAAATCCAAGGGATACGATGTTGGCTCGTTGAACTGGAAATCACCGCGTGAGTTCAGGAGCGTCACGTATCGGCAATCGGGCTTCGAACTCGACAAGAAGAGTGGCCCGAGAAACCGAGTAATACTCCGACTCAAGAAAGTCCGCGGTGAGACGCTCGAAATCCCCATCCGCTTGCACCGTGACCTCCCCAGGCACGACGCTATTACGGAAGTTACGGTGAAGAAAGAGCCGACGGGAGCATGGTACGCCTCGTTCTGCATCAGCACGGACGAACCAGAGAAACCCGAGTCAGAAGGTATTGATTCTGAAGATACCGTGGGGCTCGACCTTGGCGTGCTTAACTTCATCCACGATTCTGAAGGGCACTCTATCGACCGTCTCGATTTGTCCGATGAACGCGAGCGTCTCGAACGCGAGCAACGCTCGCTCTCTCGCAAACAGTACGAGTCGCGTAACTGGGAAGTGCAACGGCAATGCGTTGCTGAGGTTCACGCTCGGATGTCGAACAAGAAGCGTGATTACAAGCACAAAATCGCACACTTCTACGCGACGACGTACGACGCCGTGTTTGTCGAGAACTTGAACGTGAAGTCGATGCTGGAATCAGGTGGTAACGCTCGGAACAAACACGAGGTTGGCTGGAGTGACTTCCGCCAGATTCTCGAACATCACTGTGACAAGCACGGTACGCACTACGTTGAAGTGCCTGCTCAGGGCACGACGAAAGAGTGCGCGTCGTGTGGCTGTGAATCGGAGAAGCCGTTGTGGGTGCGTGAGCACTCGTGTCCCTCGTGTGGGTTTACAGTGGATAGGGATTGGAATGCGGCGTTGAACGTGAAATTGCGTGGCCTCGAAAAACTAGGAGTGGTTCACTCCAAAGCAACGCCTGTGGAGACTGCGACCGCTGTGGATTCGCTTTCCGTTTCTGCAAGTCGCGTTTGTCGAGGGAACCTCGACAGGCTGTCAGACGTAGTCTGACAACGTCGTCGAAGCAGGAAGCTCCGTCCTCAAGGAACGAACGGCGCAAGCCGTGAGTGAGTAGGGCGGAGTAGTTCACCGCGTTGAATCCTCGTGGGCCGTTCCAATCGACGATACACACGGTGTGGCCATGTCTTGCTGAACAAGATCACAGTGGACGTGACTTCCTCCCACGAGTGAACTCCTGAGACTTATGGGTAAGAGACGGGACTCAAGTCGTGGGCTTCCGCTATCACTGTGTCACAGACACCAATCTTCGCCCGCACACTGCAGTGACAGGTGCTCTGTCGATAACAACTGAGCGGCAGTACCAACCACCGCGATTAGGCTTGGCTGTAGCACACCTATGTCCATCGGTACTACTGTTAGGCAGTCGACACCCGTTCATAATGTATGGCATCTAAAACAGCCACACCGACAGAGACTCGAACGAAGACACGATTCGAATACTGGCAAGCCGGCCTACTTGGCGGCGTTGGCGGCGGCCTCGTGTTCGGCGTGCTAATGACGATGACAATGCAACCGATCATCGAGATGGCAATCCCCGGAATGTACGGGCTGGGACCATCACTCGCCGTTGGGTGGGCGATTCACATGTTCCACTCGGTCGTCCTCGGCGTCGGCTTTGCGATCCTCATCCGGACGACTGGCTTCGAGGAGCGACTGGGGAGCAATTTCACGATCGCCGCTGCGGGACTCGCTTACGGGGTTGTCCTCTGGCTCGTCCTCGCGTCGTTCGTCATGCCCGCGTGGGTCGGTGTGATGACAGAGATGACACCACCCGTGCCCGACTGGAGCGGACAGAGTCTGATGGGACACGCCGTGTATGGTGTCATCCTGGGGCTGCTGTACGCACTCCTCGCGCGATAATCCTCTTTTTCTGTACTGATTGTATCATCAACCCATCACGGACGACGAGACGGGTGACCGAGAAGCCTCACTCGAGACTCGGAATCTCGACGGTTTTTCCCGACGTTGCTGCATCGTAGGTTGCGTCAATGGCGACGATATCTCCGATGACGCCATCTTCGATCAGCTCGCGAGTGCGTCGAACTGACGGTTCGAGTTGGAGCCGGTAGGCAGTCATCAGCGTGACGCCTGCATCGTCGCAGGCATCGATCGTCGCTCGAGCCCGCTGGACGGTGTCGTGTCGAGCGGTTTCTCGCAGATGACAGATAGATAGCGGAAGCCCACGAGTTCAC
>NZ_JBGUBB010000008.1:0-126704 GCF_041821125.1 Natronorubrum sp. A-ect3
GGTAACCTGGACAAAGAGCACAGCCACACCGCCCGGCGTCCGCGAGCCGAACACGCTCGCAATCGTCGAGTTCGACGTAGAAGGGACGGCGGTGCGGGCGATCGTTCAACTCACGACCGACGACGTCGAGACTGGTGACGAAGTCGAGCCAGTCTACGTCGAGGAACTCCGCGAACCTGGCGCCGGCATTCGCGAACCTGAGAGTCAAGACTGGGACGGCTACCGGTTCGAGCCGGTTTAAGTAGCAGAGCTGGATCCGTCAGGATCGTCGTCATCGTCGTCTGCGGATGCGGACGTCTCGTCGTCGGTGACCTCGTTTTCGCCGTTTACATCGGTCTCAGCGCCGTCAGCCTCGCTCTCGTCCCCATACTGGTCTTTCAACGTCTCGAGTTCGGCATCGACGTCAACTCGAGAGTCGCGGTTGGCGGTGGTGTCGCCGTCCTGTAGTGTGTCGGGATGGCCCTCCTGAATATCGATCCGAACGGCGTCCGTCGCCGCCGTCTGTCGCCGTTCGACGTCGGCCCCGACGTCTCGTAGTCGGCTGTCGACGTCGTCGCGTAACTCGCGGGCCTCGGTAAGCAACTCGCGTGCGCCTTCGTCAGCAGGCAGTGTCCCATCGCTTGCGGCCTGCTGTAAGCGGGCTAAGACGCCGTCGAGCTGTGAGAGGGTTGTCTGCCGGAGCTCGCTGGCTCGCTTGCTCGTGGCGCTTGTCGCCTCGGTCGTTCGATCGCGAACGTCTCGCTCGGTCCGTGCGAGTGCAAGCGCCCGCTGGAATCCCTCGAGTGCCCGCACACTCGTCTTGAGGACGGCGATCGTCGTGGGTACCGCCACCTCATCGGTAAAGGCGAGGAGCTCTCGCGGCGTCGGCGGCCGCAGTGGCGGCTGGAACGGTCGGCGCTGGGTGGACTCGAGTTCCTGTTGGAGGTCATCGATCGTCCGCGTGAGTTCACGGACGGCCGCGAGGAGTTCGTCGTCGTGGTCGACCATACGCAGTCTACGGCGCCCGGTATGAAAAGCCGGACGGTGAGAACGACCGCCGATCTGGCGCTCGATCCAATCGCTTTTAGTTCACTCGCCACCCTGAAACTGGTGTGCGAATCGAGAACAGCTTCATTCCCGTCCACGGCGTCGGGGAGACCACCGAACGACGCCTCTGGCAACAGGGGATCACCCACTGGGACGAGTTCGACGGCAGCGTCGTCGGCGACACGGTAGCTGACCGGATCGAGACGTTCATCGAGGAAGGTCGAACCCACCTCGAGCGCGGCGACGTCGCCCCGTTCACCGAGGCATTGCCGGCAGCCAGCCGCTGGCGATGTTATGAGAACGTCAGTGAGCAGACCTGCTTTCTAGACATCGAGACGACCGGGCTCGACGCGGCGAGCAACGACGTCACAACTGTCAGCGTCCACCGCGGCGGCGAGACGAAAACGTTCGTCAACGGCCGCGATCTGACAGCCCGACGGCTCGAGGCCGAACTCGAGGCGTCGTCGCTGCTGGTGACGTTCAACGGCCAGCGCTTTGACGTCCCCTTCCTCGAGACGTGTTATGACCTCGACGTGCAGACACCCCACGTCGACCTCATGTACCCCTGCAAGAAAATCGGCCTCGACGGCGGCCTGAAAGCGATCGAGCGGGACCTCGGGATCGACCGCGACCTGCCCGACCTCAGCGGCCGCGATGCCGTGCGCCTCTGGCACGAGTACGAACGCGGCGACGACGGCGCACTCGAGACACTCATCAGATACAATCGCGCGGACACGCAGAACATGGAGCCGCTGATGGAGATCGTCACGGATCGCCTCCACGAGACCGTCTTCGAAGCTGCCTGTGCTGAGGAGTAACGCCCCATCTGTGCGTCGATAGGTACCTATACGGCGATTGATACCGTTTGCAGGCGATAATGAGCGACAGCGACGATAGCTACGACTATGTGGCGGAGATCGACGTTCGGCTCCGAGATATCGACTTCATGGGCCACGTCAACAACGCAACGTACGCGACGTATCTCGAGGAAGCCCGGCAAGCGTACTTCAGCGACGCCGTTGGCGTCTCACTGGTCGACGTGGGCACCGTCCTCGCGAACATGGAGATTGACTACAGTAGCCCGATCGAGGCCGACGCGGATGTCACTGTTGCACTTCGAGCGACTGAGATCGGCACCTCAAGTCTCCCGATAGAGTATGAGATTCGGGCTGATGGGGAGCAGGCGGCGACGGCACGAACGGTCCAGGTACTCGTCGACCGGGAGACAGGCAACTCGGAGCCGATTCCGGACGACTGGCGAACACGGATCAACGCGGCTGGTGACTAACGGTCGGGGACCGAGACACCGACGGCTGTCTTATCGGAGATCGTCTTGCTTGACGGCGCTGACCTCGCCGTCACTGTCGACAACGATCTGATAGCCACAGAACGGGAATTCGACGCGGCCGTCCGCACGTTTCGAACCGTCTTCTCGCTGTGCAAAGAGTGAATCGAGCGCTTCCGGATTGATGACATCGTACAATGCGTCGTACTCCGGCGGTTCGATATCCATCGGATCCACACCCTCTTGCTCGGCAACGGCAGCGATAACGTCGAAACTTACTGAGTGCACATCGGCAGTGTCTGAACGATCGACTGAGAGTAGCATTGGGCGGACTCTTACGGTCATCGAATATAAACCCTCTGGCGTCAACCCACTGTTTATGGACCGATCTGAGCTGTAATGTATACACCTGGCTGTTAATGTATATAATTTGTTCCTGGATAGTACTGATATTAGTATCGTCCTCTCCGTTGAATATATTTGAGAAGGAATATTCAATTTACAGGCACTCATTGTAGACAGACATCCCGTTCTCACTCCGTGCAAATTCGTCCGCCGCCGTTCGGTGACCGACGCGATGTCGAACATGTTCGCAACTGGAGTTTCACCAGTTGCGCTCGTCTTCCTCGTATGGCACCCGAAACGGCCCACGAGGAACGACGAGCACAAACGCAGTCACAAACGACCGTCACCGTCCGTTGTACCGGGCACATCCGCGATGCTGTCGGAACCCACGAACTCGAGTTCACGTTTGCGGGCGACCGGCTACGGGACTTTCTCGAGGCGTTTTTCGAGGTTCACGACGTCGAAGAGTTGCTCATCGCCGAAACGGAGGCTGATGCGACCGCCCACGGCTGGGCACCAGCGCCCGACGATTTGCCGGGTACCTGGCGCAAAAATCCCGAAGGTGAGCAGACCCGGACGTACGCCCGCGTCTGTATCAACGGTCGGTTCAACGAACACTACGAGGGGTTTGAGACGACACTCGAGGACGGTGACCGGGTTGCGCTGATCTATCCGTTCATGTTCTGTTGCTAAGGATCGCGTCTGTAGACGGCGTCAAAAATCGAAGTGGACGGCAGCGTCGCCAGCGAGACGGGTTACTCGAGGACGACCAGCACGTCGCCCATATCGACGCTCTGTTCTTCTTCAACGGCGATTTCGGTGACCGTGCCGCCGTTCGAGGCGACGATGTCATTTTCCATCTTCATCGCTTCGAGGACGACCAACACGTCGCCAGCAGCGACCTCGTCGCCGACTTCGACCTTGATGTCGAGGATCGTCCCCTGCATCTCGGCGTCGACGGTCTCGCCGTCACCTTCGATCTCGACCTCGTCGCTCGAGCCACCGGCAGGCTCTGGTCGGCTTGCCTGTGCATTACCACCAGCGTCGATGTCGCCGGCTGGGATCGCGGGCGCACCGTGTTCCTCGAGTTCGACCTCGAAGCGTTTGCCGTTGACTTCGACAGTGAACTCGCGTTCGACGCTCTCTTCGTCGTCGCCTGCGCCGTCACCGGTGTCGCCGCCCCACTGCTGTTGGGCGTCTTCGATGCGGCTCGGATCGAGTTCATCGTCGAGATACTTCGTCGTGTGTGTGCTCTCGACGAAGCGCTCGTCGGTGAGCATCAGGCGGTGGAACGGGATGATCGTCGGAATGCCTTCGATCTCGTACTCCCGCAGGGCACGCAGCGAGCGCTCGATACACTCGTCACGATCCTCGCCCCAGACGACGAGTTTGGCGATCATCGAGTCGTAGTCGGTGACGAGTTCGTCACCCTGGCGCAGCGCGTCGTCCATCCGAACGCCGACGCCGCCCGGTGGGTCGTACGTTTCGAGCGTGCCACCGGTCGCGGGTGCGAAGTCGTTGGCTGCGTTCTCGGCGTTGATTCGGAACTCGATCGCGTGGCCGTCGATCGAGACATCGTCCTGCTCGAAGTCGAGCTCCTCGCCGGCGGCGATTTTGAGCTGTCGTTTGACGATATCGATCCCCGTGATCTCCTCGGAGACGGTGTGTTCGACCTGAATCCGGGTGTTGACCTCGAGGAAATAGAAGTTCGTCTCCGGCCCGAGCGGGCCCTCGCGGCCGGGTTCTTCTTCGACGAGGAACTCGACGGTGCCGGCGTTGGTGTAGTCGGCTGCGGAGACACCACGACGGGCTGCTTCGCTGATCTTCTCGCGCAGTGCGTCCGACAGCGCTGCCGATGGGCCTTCCTCGATGACCTTCTGGTGGCGGCGCTGGAGCGAACAGTCACGCTCGCCGAGATGGCGGACGTTGCCGTGCTGGTCGGCGACGATCTGGACCTCGATGTGACGCGATTTCTCGAGGAAGCGCTCGAGATAGACCGAGTCGTTGTCGAAGTAGGCCTCACCCTCTCGCTGGGCGCTCTCGAGTTGGTCTTCGACGTCGCTTTCGTCTCGGACGACTTTCATCCCGCGGCCGCCACCGCCGCCTTCGGCCTTGATGGCGATGGGATAGCCGTGTTTCTCACCGAACGCCTTGACTTCCTCAGGGTCGGTAACGGGATCGGTCGTCCCGGGCACGATCGGGACGTCTGCTTCGTCCATGATCGATCGGGCCTTGGTCTTCTCGCCGAGGGCTTCCATCGAGTCGCCGGATGGGCCAACCCAGGTGATGCCCTCGGTTTCTTCGACTTTACGGGCGAACTCGGCGTTCTCCGCGAGGAAGCCGTAGCCGGGGTGGATGGCGTCGGCATCCGCTCGGCGTGCGGCATCGATGACGGCCTCGTGGTCGAGATACGAGTCGGCCGCACGCGCGGGGCCGACGTTGTACGCCTCGTCGGCGTAGCGGACGTGGCCCGAATCTTTGTCGGCTTCGGAGTAGATTGCAACAGTCCCGACGTTTAGCTCCTCGCACGCACGCATTACTCGAACGGCGATTTCCCCACGGTTCGCTACCAGAACCTTCCTGAACATTCCTGTGAGAACCAACGCGAAGCCCCTACGTTACTTTTTCGCAACGGGTCTGTCGAGGATGGATGTCACAGCCGATACCGAGAGCCGGGGCTGACCCGAACGGAGTGTGTAGCGTCATTTGTACGTCTGTGACAGTCTTCCCGTCTGAAAGGCGGTGCGAAGGTGAAGACGAAGATGAGGAGGCGGGTGTGGAGTCCGCTCGTTCCCGGGAAACGAGCGTGCGACGGGCCGGAGCGACGCGCAGTGCCGGTCGTGACGTGAAAAGCGCCGTAAACCGGCATCCGTACTATCGGGCCATAGAATAAAAAGACAGCGGTCGAATCGCCCACCGCGGCTACAGTCGTCGGTCGCGAAGCGCCGGGAACTCCTCCCGGACGCGAGTCAGCGCCCCGAGGTCGAGGTCGGCCATCACCAGCGCCGACTGGTCGCCGCTCGAGGCGAGCGTGGTTCCCCACGGGTCGTATGCGGTCGACCGTCCAAGCAGCGTCGCGTCCGCGCGCTCGAAGTGGCCGGAGCCGTTTATCGTCGCGACGAACGCCTGGTTTTCGATCGCACGCGCACGAGAAAGCGTCTGCCAGTGTTCGACGCGTGGATAGGGCCACGCACTCGGAACGAGGACGAGCTCTGCGCCGGCGTCGATCAGTTGCCGGTACAGTTCCGGAAACCGAAGGTCATAGCAGGTCGTCGCGCCGACGGTGACGCCACGGATCGTCGCCGTCTCGATTCGCTCGCCAGGGACGAGCAGCTCCGACTCCGCCGACTGGTAGCCAAAGAGGTGGTGTTTCCGGTAGACAAGCTGTCGTTCGCCGGTCGAATCGAACAGCACAGCGGTGTTTGCAAGCCCCTCGTCGGCAGGCGTTTCGACGGCCTCGGTCGCCGCTAGATCTTCGACGATACTCCCCGCGAGGACGGCAATCTCGTGGTCGGCAGCAGCCTCTCGCAACTGGGTAACCGTCTCCCCCTCGAGCGGTTCGGCGTGGCGCTCGTAGCTATCGAACGCGAAGTAGCCTACGTTGAACAGTTCGGGCAACGCCACGAGGTCCGCACCCCGGTCGGCGGCACGCGACACCGCCTCGAGTGCGCGCTCGACGTTCGCCTCGATTTCGGTTGCCTCGATGTGAATCTGGGCGAGTGCAACGCGAAGTGTCTCGTCAGCCATCATTATCGATCCTCGGAACGGGTCGTCTGCAGGTCACGCTCGAGCGCACGCCGGAGGTTCTCGAGTTCGCCGTCCAGGTTGCGTTTGAAGAACTTCTCGACGCCGGGGAGCTTGCCGTCGACGACGAAGTGGTTCTCGAGGCGCGTGCCGGTGTCGGTCTCGACGATCTCGTGTTCGCCGGTGACGGTCATCACCTTCGATTTGCCGACGAACTTGACGTACGTCGGCGGCTCTCGTGTGACGTCTTCGGTTTCGACGGAGACCGTTTTGCGCACGAGTGGAATCGGCAACTCGACGTGCCAGGTTACGTGTCGACCGTCCGGATCGTTGACGGTGTACTCCTGGACGACGCTGATTGCCCGCGCACGGTTTTTCGGATCGGCAATAAATTCCCAGACGTGCTCGGGAGCTGCCGACAGCTCGAACGAACGGTCGACCCGTACAGTCATGCTACTAACTGAGGCCGTCTGTAATAAAAAGACCGCGGCCCGAGGTCAAACACCGAACCCGATGTTTCGATCGGAATAGTCAGCTAAGTGTTACTTTCCAGGTGGTTGAACGAGCACGGCCCCACTTTTCGATATCGACATCGTCCGATTTTTCCGCAAGGTGGGGGAGCCGAACGCCGACCTGTTTTGATGAAAGTCCGATCGCGTCGGCGATGTTTTTCGCCCGGAAGTACTGTTCACCTCGGGCGGCACTCTCTCTGAGATACGAGAGAATTCGCTGCTCTTCGTCGGAGTAGTCGGTCATCGTCCGTACCCGTCCATACGGCGCCGTCGCTCTTAACTGTTGGCGGATGTGCGGTGGCCAATCGCCGGACAGAACCGGGATTGGGCGACGGTTCTAATAGAGGTGAATGCCGACGATTGCCAGCGCGCTAAAGATCATCGCTGCTGCAAAGCCCCATGCTGCGGTCATATCCGGTGCACCGGCAAACATCAACAGTGCACCAATGGTTGCGGCCGCACCAAGCGCAAGCGCCAGTCCAACATTCATATCCGTCGATGATTCGGATTCCGTGGCCATACCCGGGGATTGTGAGTGATGTGTCTTAATAGCATCCATTACGCGTCAGAATCACATCCACCTGAAACCACACGCAGGAACGACGGCCGGGTTCGCGACCCGACTCAGAACCGACTTGTCCGCCCGGCAGCCGACCACGGATCGGTCGGCGCATCGCGTGGGACGCGAACGGTCCGACTCTGGTGGGACTGGACGCGGCCAGCAAACGACCAGCGTCTACCATCCCACGTCTCCTCGCCGCTTGCCGCCGCTGCCGCGGCGACTGCGAGCGCGTGATCGTGAAGATGCGCCCCAACTGCAGCGGCGATTGCCGCCGCCTCTTCCTCGGAGGCATCGTCGGGAATGTCGAGTTCGATATTCGATAGGACGCCGTCCTCGAGTGTGGCGTTGCCTGCCGATGGCTGTGGGCCTGACTCGGCGGCGTGTCCGTCGTCGACTTCGACGTTCGACTGTTGTGATGTCATCCTTAGAGCGGGATGTTCCCGTGTTTCTTTTCCGGTTGCTCCTCGCGTTTCGTCTCGAGCATCTCGAGGTCCGCGATCAGGCGTGGGCGCGTCTCGGTTGGGACGATGACGTCGTCGAGGAAGCCTTTGTCCGTCGCTGTGTATGGGTTGGCGAACTCCTCGCGGTACTCTTCGATGAGTTCGTCTCGCAGTTCGTCCGGGTTGTCGGATTCAGCGAGTTCGTTCCGGTAGAGGATGTTGACGGCACCCTGTGGCCCCATGACGGCGATTTCGGCGGTCGGCCAGGCGTAGTTGACGTCTGCGCCGAGGTTCTTCGAGGCCATGACACAGTAGGCCCCGCCGTAGGCTTTCCGAGTGATGACCGTCAGCAGCGGCACGGTCGCCTCGGAGAAAGCGTACAGCAGCTTTGCGCCGTGGCGGATGATCCCACGGTGTTCCTGATCCGTGCCGGGCATGTAGCCGGGAACGTCGACGAATGTGACGATCGGGATATTGAACGAGTCACAGAAGCGGACGAACCGCGAGCCCTTCATCGAGGCGTCGACGGTGAGCGTACCGGCGTTGACTCGAGGCTGGTTGGCGACGACACCGACCGAGCGGCCATCGAGTCGACCGAAGCCGACGACGATGTTCTGTGCGAAGTTGTCCGCGACTTCGAAGAACGAGCCCTCGTCGACGACCGAGTCGATGACGTCAGTCATGTCGTAGGGCTTCTGTGGGCTCGGTGGGACGATGGTTTTGAGATCCTCGTCACGCCGATCTGGGTCGTCCCACGGCTCGACACGTGGTGGGTCCTCGACGTTGTTCTGGGGGAGATACGAGAGTAGCCGCTTGATGTCGTCGAGCGCCTGCTCTTCGCTCTCGCAGGCGAACTGGGCCACACCGGTCTTGCCGGCGTGGGTCATCGCCCCACCGAGTTCCTCGTGGGTGACCTCTTCACCGGTGACGGTCTTGGTGACGCCGGGGCCGGTGATGTACATGTGGCTCGTGTCTTTCACCATAAAGATGAAGTCGGTGATCGACGGCGAGTAGACCGCACCGCCCGCGCAGGGACCCATAATACCCGAAATCTGCGGGACGACGCCGCTTGCTTCCTGGTTCCGGCGGAAAATCTCCGTGAAGCCGGCGAGACTCTTGACACCTTCCTGGATACGGGCGCCAGCGGAGTCGTTCAGGCCGATAATCGGCGCGCCGACCTCCATCGCCATATCCATGACCTTACAGATTTTCTCGGCGAACACCTCACCGAGCGAGCCGCCAAAGACGGTAAAGTCGTGTGCGAAGACGAACACGGTCCGGCCGTTGACCTCACCGTAGCCCGTGACGACACCGTCGCCCGGCACTTTCTTCTCTTCCATGCCGAACTGGCTCGTCTGGTGGGTTCGAAGCTGGTCGAACTCCGTGAAGGTTCCGTCGTCGAGGAAGTAATCGATCCGCTCGCGGGCGGTCATCTTCCCCTTGTCGTGTTGTTTCTCGATTCGCTCTTCGCCGCCACCGAGGCGAGCCTCCTCGCGAAGATCCTCGAGTTCGTCGATGCGCTCTTCCATCGTCATGCTCGAAGCACCCCTGTCGGATTCATACGGGTTTCTGCGAGGACCAACAGGAAAAGGATTCCGTAACTCTTTCACGATTAATAACCGGACGAGGGGAACTGATAGGGGGGTCACAAAAAGTTATATATGACCGCCTTTTTAATGAGGTGGATATGGTGCAACGAGAAACGTGGGCAACGAGAACAGGCTTCATCCTGGCTGCAGTCGGGAGCGCAGTCGGATTGGGGAACATCTGGAGATTTCCGTTCGTTACGGGTGAGGGAGGTGGTGCAGCGTTCTTGCTGGTCTATCTTCTCTTCGTCGCATTGATCGGCTTCCCAGCGATTCTGGCTGAGTTCGTCGTCGGCCGGAAAACCGAACGAAACCCCGTCGGCGCACTGATGGAACTGGGTGGGAGTGCGTGGAAATACGTCGGTGGCGTCTTCGTTCTCACTGGCTTCGTCATCCTTTCGTTCTACAGCGTCGTCGCAGGCTGGTTCATCCGCTACTTCCTCGAGGGCTTTCGTGGAAGCTACGGCAGTCTGCTCGCGGGATACGAGGGTGCTGCAGCCGAAGCAGAACTCCCGGAAGCGGCAGTCATGTTCGGTGACGTGTCGACCGGTCTCGATGCGTTCGTCTTCCATACGCTGTTTATGGCGGTGACGATCGGCGTCGTCGCACTCGGCATCCGTCGCGGCATCGAACTCGCGGTGAAGGTGATGGTGCCAGCCATCATCGTGTTGCTCGTCGGAATGGCAATCTGGGTGGCGACGCTGCCCGAGGCCAGTGCCGGCTACTCGTACTATCTCTCGCCGGAGTTCGGCGTCATCGCCGACAACTGGGCGACGCTGCTGCCAGCGGCCGCCGGACAAGCCTTTTTCACGCTCTCGCTCGGGATGGGTGTGATGATCACGTACGCGTCCTACCTCGGTGAAGACCGCAATCTGACCAGAGACGGCACTGCGATCATCGGCTTCGACACCGGAATCGCGTTCCTGACCGGACTGGTCGTCTTCCCCGTCTTCTTCTCGGCAGGCATGACCGAACCTGGCGATGGTGGGCCCGGTGCGATTTTCGTCTCGATGACCGAGGCGTTTGCGACCATCGGCGGCGGCCACGTTCTCGGTCTGCTCTTTTTCGGCACGGTTTCAATTGCCGCGCTCTCGAGTGCGATCTCGTTGCTCGAGGTCGTGACGGCCTACGTCATCGACGAGAAAGGCGTTGATCGATGGAAAGCAGCACTCGGCATGGGCGGAATCATCTACCTGCTGGGTGTGCCAGTCACCTACGATCTGATCTTCCTCGACCTGCTCGATGGCTTCGCTGACGGTATCCTGCTGGTGTTCGGCGCACTCATGCTGGTGATCCTCGTCGGCTGGATCGCACCGAAAGTCGCCGTCGAAGAACTCGAGAAAGGTATCGGTGATCTCGGTGGACTCGGTCAGGCCTGGATCTGGGCGGTTCGCGTGCCGATCCTCCTCGTGCTGGTCATCACGCTGTATCTCGGCGTCGAAGGCTACGTCGGATTCCTCACTGGCGACTTCGCCGACTGGATCAGCGCGAACCTGTAACAGACGCCAACGCTTTTTTCCGGTTTTTACGCCTCGCCGTAGACGGGCACCGCAGCACCGCTTGTCACCGCCGCACCATCGCTACAGAGGACGGCAAACATATCCGCGATTTCGGCCGGCTCGACCCACGAGTCGTGATCAGCGTCGGGCATCATCTCCCGGTTCATCGGCGTATCGATCACGCTTGGCATCACGCAGTTCGCTCTGACCGTCCCGCGATTCTCCGCAGCAAGCGTCTCCGTCAGCAGGCGAATGCCGGCTTTCGTGATTCGGTAGGGACCATCGCCCTCGCCGCCCTCGAGTGATGACCGCGCACTCACGCTGACGATCGACCCCGACGTCTCCTGCAGATGAGGCAGGGCGTGTTTCGAGGCCAGAAACGCCGTCTTCAGGTTGATGTTCATCAGCAACTCGAACGCCTCGAGGTCGGTGTCCTCGATCGGGTCGCCGCCGCGCCACGTGCCCGCGATGTTACAGAGATGGTCGATTCGGTCGTGGTCGTCGACGATGGCTGAGACGAGCCGCTCGACATCGTCCTCGTCGGTCAGATCGGCCTCGTAGAACTGGACCCCCGAATCGGGGTCGAGCAGGCTGTCCTCGTCGTCGGGAGCGACGATGTCGACGGCACAGACGGTCGCGCCGGCCGTTCGGAATCGGTCGACGACAGCACTCCCGAGCGCGCCGCTTGCGCCGGTCACGACAGCAACAGTGTCATCGAAGTCGACATCGAATTCGGTGCGTGGTGACATACGACACTCTTCGACGCCCTCGCAGATTAATGACGGGGTGACCACCTACGGACACGACGAGTCGGTCGACCGATGGCACCGACGATCAGGGAGTTATCGGCGGTAACGCAGCCTGTTCGAACCAAAACCCCACAATGGCTTCGGCCATTGCAGCGTACTCGTCGGGAGCCGTCGGCCTAGTGAGACAGGCGTTCGCCGCGAGATCGTAACTCTCGAGGATATCCGTAGTGGCGCCCGAACCCGTTACCACGAGAACGGGCACCAGCCTGAGTTTCAAATCATCTTGAATCGTCTCGAGAAACTCGAACCCATCCATTTGAGGCAGATCAAGATAGAGGAGGATGAGGTCGGGAAGGGAGGCCGACTCTCGGTCGTGTCGCCTCGAGAGTAACTCGAGTGCATCGTCCCCATCGGTCGTCACGTGAATCCGCGTCTCGATCGAAAGCTGCTCGAAGGCGTCCCGAATCAGTTGGATCTCGCCAGTATCGTCCGCGACCAGCAGTAGTTCAGTCGGGTTCTCGAGTGGAGTGGTCATCAATCAGTCACCAGACACCAACACACCGTTGGGGACGCGTCGGAACGATCAAGAACTGTAATCACTCCCTCATAGCGACGGGACCCCATTAACGATATGTACTAAGTACTTTGGTACTCACACCACGTTTCGGCTGGAAACCAAGCGGCTGCGAGCAGTCCGGCCACTGAATCGTGGATCCACTACTGACCAGTGTGCGAGTGCCGACTGACAGGATTTCATACCGACGCAAGAACGCCGGCCCCAGCGAGTCACTAAAGCCACTTGCCACCCTTGTACCACCGAATGCGCTTGATCGCCCACCGTGGGTTTGCTGCCACGGCACCCGAGAACACGATCACAGCAGTCCAATCCGCAGCCGAGTACGCAGACGCCGTCGAGTTCGACGTTCGCCGCTGTGGCTCGGGCGAACTCGTCGTCATCCACGACGAAACAATCGACCGCGTGACCAGCGGCGCCGGTACTGTAGCTGATCTGACACTCGAGGAGTTGCAAGCCTACACCATCCTCGACTCCGGGGAACGAGTACCGACACTCGACGCAGTGCTCGATGCCCTCCCACAGGGGGTCGAGGTCAATCTCGAAATGAAGGCATCCGGGATTGCAGCGGACGTCCTCGAGGCCATCGCCGATGTCGAGAACCGCGTTGTCACGACGTCGTTTCTCCTGTCCGAACTGCGGGCGATCCGCGAACTCGATCCGGGCCAGCCGACGGGTCTCCTCGTCAACCGCCACCTCGAGATGCCCGTCACGACCGCCGTCGAACTCGACTGCGACGTTATTGGCGCGAACTACTGGCGATGTCTGTCGACGTGGCTCGTCCCGCGTGCGAAGGCCGTCGGTCTCGAGATCCACGCGTGGTCGCTCGAACGTCGTGCGGTAGCAAAGCTCCTCGAGTTGCGAGGCGTCGACTGTGTGTCGGCGGATCGACCGCTCCGGGTCGCATAAGGCTTGGCTACTCGCCGACGGTCGTCACTGAGACGGTTCGCGTTCGCGGGCCATCACACTCGACGAACAGCACCGACTGCCACGTCCCAAGTGCGAGCTCGCCATCTTCGACCGGAATCGTCACGTCCGGCCCGATAAGTGCCGCTCGGAGATGGGAGTCAGCGTTTCCGTCCAGCTGGTCGTGAGCGTGTCCTTCGTCGGGAACGAGTTCCCGGAAAAACGACTCGAGATCGCCACGCAGTCGCGACTCGTTCTCCTGAACGAGGAGTCCAGCGGTCGTATGTCGAACAAAGGCGGTCACAGTCCCTGACTCGAGGTCGTCTGGAACGGCGTCGGCGAGGCGGTCGGTTACGTCGACGGTCGTTAGCCAGGCGTCTGTCTCGACGGGAAACGTCGATTGGGGCATACGAGCGCTGATGCGGGCCAGCCTCGATTAGTTTGGGGTCAGTTAGGAGAGTCGATCCAACGCCCAGTCGGCCCGCTCACGGACAGTCGGTTCGGGATCCTCGCTTGCAAGCCTTGCGAGCCGATCCGTCGCCGTCTCGAGGCCCCCGTGGGCGAGTGCAACGCATGCGTTCGCACGCACGCGGTCGTAATCATCCTCGAGCAACGCGAGGAGCTGTTCCTGTGCAGGGTCGACAGCTGTCGGTGTCTCCACGGCGAGACGAGCCAGCGCCACCGCAGCATTGGCGCGTGTCGTCGGCTCGTCGTTCTCGAGTGCGGCCGTCAGCTCGGGCCGGGCCGGTTCGACAGCGCCGGGAACAGTGTGTGCCACATCGGCGAGACAGCCGATGGCGTTGTTCCGCAGTGCGTCGTCGTCGTGATCGATGAGTGCGATCGCGTGCTCGACGAACTCGAGTGTCGGCAACGACGCCTCGGATGTCGCTAGCCGACCCAGCGCAGAGAGTGCAGGCCCGCCTTTTCGTTCCGGATTCGTCGCAATCGCGTCGGTCAACACTGGTACGGCTGGCTCGATCGCCGCCGGCCGTTCTTTCGATAGCGCTGTGAAGACGCGAACACCCCAGCGGTCGTCTGTCGGTCGGTGGTCGGCTACCTCGACGATCGCCGTGACGTGATCGACGACCGCGGCTGGTTGCTCGGCTGCGATAGTCTCGAGACAGCGAAGGAGCTCACGTGTTGCCGGCTGGTCCGGATTCTCGGTGGCAAACGAGACGATTCCGTCGACCGATGGTGCGACATCCGTTGGTGACTCATCCGCAAGCTCTGCCAGACAGTAGGCAACGTCCTCGTGACAGTCGAGTGCAGGCTGCTCGAGGAGGCCTCGGAGCTTCGGGACGGTCGGAATACACGCGCTCGGCTGATCGGCTACGGCGTCGTGGATCGTCTCGACGGCTGCCCGTTGCTCGGTCGGTTCGTGCGTATCGAGTTGTGCGAGAACTGACGGGAGATCGAATGCCGACACCGCAGTTCGTCGCTGTTGGATCGCGTCGCCCCCTTCCCCATCCATAGTATCCCCAGCATGTGCGATCGACGGCAAAAGCTTTCGGGAATTGAACTGAACGCTACTGGAGAAAAAAACAGATCAGGCGAGCCACTCGTCCGGCTTCGTATCGTAATCGACGTCATCGGCCGCGAGATGGTCGACGTCCTCCCATGGGACGTCCTGAACCGTTGTGTCGGTACCGTCATATCTGATCAGTTTGCCTCGCTCTTCGGGTTCTGGTTCGCGGTTGCGACGCTTTGCCACTTCGATATCGTGTTCGTCGACCTCTTTGACGATCGTGAGCAGGTTCACCGGTCGACCCCAGAGTTCGAAGATCCGTTTGAGTGTCTCGCGAGCCTGGCCGAGATCGAGCATGACACCATTGTACTGGTGGCCCAACAGGAGTTCGTTCGCGTTGTTGTAGTTGCCGTCGTAGACTGCGATCGTCGGCTTCCCGAAGTTGGTAAACTGCAAGAGCAGCTTCTTTTTGACATCTTCGGCCGCATCGCTGGCAACATGGAACTGGCCGGTCGCCTGGGAGTGTTCGTAGGTGAAGTAGTTGTTCTCCGTGATGAACTCCTGGGTCAGGAACTCATCGAGGAAGGTGACGTCGTTGTGACTCTCACGAATGTCGAACATCCGATCCCAGCCCGCAGTGAACTCGACGTCTGCGAGTGCTTCCTCGACGGTTTCATAGCGCGCATCGTCGAAGAGGTAGCGGCCGATCTGTTCGATCTCCTGTTGACTCACTCGAGCCAGGAAGCCACGATGCTGGCGTTTGACAAGCGAGTAGTGGCGGCGAGCCAGCCCTTCGTACGTCAGGACTTTCCATGGATATCGGTCAATATCGATCTCGCCCTTGCGGGCTGCCGCGAGCGCCTCGTGGTCGACCCATTCCTCGGGGACGTCCTCGAGGTCGTCGAGCGTCTCGGGCGTGATCACATCGATCGCTTCGGGCGGCTCGAGCGTCTCGAGAACCGCCTCGAAGTCGACGACATCCATCAGATTCCGCCAGGAGACGCCCTCGACGCGCAGCAGGTGTTCTAAGACGTCCCGACGGTTCGTCCGGTTCTCGACGTACTCCCAGAGCTCCATCCCGAGGCTGTAGGGGTTGAGCCCGCCCGACGCAAGGACTTTCGCCATGTGGTCGGCGTAGTTCATGAACTCGTCGTCACCGGCGAAGGTTTCGTCGGTCATCATCGTCGACTCCCAGTAGGCCGCCCAGCCCTCGTTCATCACCTTCGTCATCTTCTGGGCGGCGAAGTAGTACGCCTCCGCGCGCATCATATCGAGGATGTCGCGTTGCCACTCCTCCATCTCGACTGCGCGTCCAGTCTCGTCGTCGTACTGTTTGCCGTGTTCACGGACGAACGCAAGGACATCTTTCTGGGGCGTCTCGGGGAAGCTGACGCTTTCGTCTTCGGCCTCGAGTTTTTCGAGCCACTCGTCGTCGAACACTTCGCCCTTGATCTCCTCGGAGAGGCCGAGTTCGTCCAGCTTTTCCGCGAGGTCTTCGTCAATCTCCTCAGCTGGACCATCGACATCGAGGCGACGTTCGAACACCTGATGCTGGTTGATGTTGTCCTCCAGCGAGAGACAGTGATCGATCCACTTCTCGACCTCTGCACGGTCGATCTCCGGATCGGACATGTATTCGTCGATCGCCCGGGCGTGGCGTTCTAACATGGCCGCGGCGTTGACCGCCGCCTGGTCGGCGCGGCCGCCGGTAAAGAGACCGAACCACTCGTTGTTCGCGAAGAAATCGGAGTGGGCCTCGACGTGCGTGATGACCGCCTTCTGGTCGGCGATCGTGTTCGACTCTTGGAGGAAGGCGTGAGCCGGATTATCGTTGTTGACGATCTCGAAGGCTTTCCCGCCCCCGTACTGGCCCTGTTTCTGTTGTTTGTCGTACTGCATCCCCCATCGCCAGTGTGGGTACCGACTCTGGAACCCGCCGTAGGCGATGAGTTCGTTCATCTCGTCGTAGTCGATGATCCAGTACTTGACCGCGTAGGGCTCGAGGCCGAGCTTTTCGGCTAGGTTTCTGGCCTCTGTCACCGGCTCCTCGAGTTCGCTGGCGATCGCCTGTTTGTGGAATCGATCCGCGTTGGAGTTGCGTTTAGTCATTTGTCTCACCCTCCGTCGAGAGGATCTCGTAGATCGCGTCGGTCACGTCGTCTTTCCCGTTGACGTACGCCACCGCGACGTCGTCGGCGTCGGTCCCGAAGTGACGTTCGAGTTCCTCCGCGTGGGTCGCGTTGATCGCGTTCCCGCTCGGCTGTGTCTCCACGTAGGCGTGGAGGTTCGCGGGAATCTGCTCTATCATCGGGATCACCCGCTCTTCGGTGTCGTTGCTCGAGTTCTCGGAGTCACCCGCCGCGAAGACGTAGCGGTTCCAGTCGCTCCAGGGATACTCCTCTAACAGCTCCGCCGCGAGTTCGTACGCGCTCGAGATTTTCGTCCCGCCGCCGGAGCGGATCCCGAAGAAGTCGTCGCGTTCGACCTGCCAGGCGTCGGCGTCGTGAGCGATGTAGATGAACTCGGCGTTGTCGTATTTCCCCTGGAGATACCAGTCCAGTGGCGTAAACGTCCGCTCGACGAGTTCGCGTTTCTTCTCGCGCATCGAGCCCGAGACGTCGCGGATGTTGACGACGACGACGTTCTTCTCTTTCTCCTCGATGATCTCGGGGTAGCGGTAGCGTTCGTCTTCACGCCGGAACGGGACGTGTTTGATCCCTTCCCGGCGAATCCGCTG
The DNA here is from genome assembly GCF_041821125.1 of Natronorubrum sp. A-ect3. Lineage (NCBI taxonomy): Archaea > Methanobacteriati > Methanobacteriota > Halobacteria > Halobacteriales > Natrialbaceae > Natronorubrum > Natronorubrum sp. A-ect3. Next base: position 17,431 of record NZ_JBGUBB010000008.1, read on the forward strand.
CTGGACGCTCTCGCGTTCGACGTTCGCTTCGACCTCCTCGATCGAAGCCCACGTGCCCCGTTCCTCGTCGGGGACGGCGCTGTAGGCCTCTTCGACCCACGCCATCGACACCGGGAGGTTCTCGCCGCGGGCCCACTCGAAGACCTCGCGTGGCTCGATGCCCTCGACCTTACAGAGCTCGCGCAGGAACTCCTCGTCGAAGTCCATCGCGAGTTTGCGCTTGAGCCCCTCCTTGAACATCCGCTCGAAGTCGAGCGTGCTGTCGGGACCCGACCGGGTGAGGTCGGTAAACGGCCCTTCTTTCTCCTCGATCACGCGCTTGCCTTTCGGCTCTAAGTCGAGGCCGAGTTCCTCGTCGAGTTCTTCGGCGAACTCCTCGGGATCCATCTCGTAGTACTCGTGGTCGCCGCCCTCCTCGCCGGGCTCGCCGTCGTCGCCGTCGTCGTCGCCCGGCTGTGGCTGGGGCTGGCCGACCGGTTGGCCGGTATCGGGGGTTCCGCCGTCGCCCTGACCGACGCCACCCTGATCGCGCTGGTCGTACTCGAACTCCGGCAGCGAGACGATCTTGACTGGGATCTGGATCGATCCACGGCCGCCAGCGAGGTCGCCGTACTGGATGAAATCAGCCAGATCCTCGCGGCGCTGTTCGCCCACCTCACGGAATCGCTCGAGGTCGTCTCTCAGTCCCATCTGTAGCTCACCTGTCCCATAATGTGTCTGCTGGTCAGTTCGGCCGACGCTTCGGAGTAATCGAAGTGTTCGACCATCGTCTCGATCGTTTGGTCTTTGACTGTTGCCGTCTCCGTCCCGCTTGGTGGGTCATCCCACTGCCGGGGGTCGAAGTCCTCGAACGTTCGCTCGACGTCGTCCCAGTCGTGGCTCTCGAGGACGGATTTGATCACCGGAATCGCGGTGAGATCGACGTCTTCGACGGCGAAGTCCTCGTCGCGGTGCTCCCAGGCGTGGCGATTCAGTGACGTGATCACTTTCTCACGGCGGAAGTTCCGGACGCTCTCTCGTGGCCGGTTGCCGTCGTATTCGGCTTCGGAGAACCGACCGAGATGTTCGACCTCGAAGAGTTTCATTTTCAGGGGATCCGGCTCGACGCGCTCGCCACGGTCGTTGTACAGCGGTTCGTCGGTCTCCCACGCGTAGACGTTTTCGACGTACTCGGCGACGGTCTCCTCGTCGACGCGTTTGTCGTGCATGATCGCCTCGATGACGTCCGACTCCTGCCGGTCGAAGATGTAGTTTTTCACGGGGACGATTCGGTTTTCGAACTCCGAGCGCTCGCCCATCGAGAAGACGGGTGCAGCCGCAAGCCCCTCTGCCATCGTGTTCAGCACGTCTCGTGGCATCACGACGTCTTCGACCGACAGCTCAGGGTGGTGGCGGTCACGATCGGTCTGGAGAAGTTCTGCGAGTGTATCCCGCGTGTAGGTCACCGGGATCCCGTGTTCGCCGTCATGAGTTTCACTATCGAAGTTGAACTCGTCTTTTTCCCGGCGGGAGTCTCCCTCCTGGAGGTATCCCTGATCGAAGATCAACGCTTTGTCGACCAGATCGAGCCCGTTTGGCAGGCTCTCCTCGTCGAGTCTGGTGACGACCGCATACAGCGCGGCCGCCTCGATCGCGTGGGGTGCAAACTCCTGGTCGCGCGTCTCACCGGCCTGATCTTTGACTGTCACCGTCACTGGCTCGCGGATCCGTTCCTCGAGTTCGGCGTAGCTCTCAGCCTCCCAAACCGACGTCTCGTTGGTCAGTTCGCGGCGAATGAGCTCACACTCGAGGCTCAGATTCGTCAGGTAGCCAAACCGGTGTTTGTCCAGGCGGCGCTTGAGCGCCTTCAACGGGTCCATCCCGTTCCGGTCGGAGTGTTGGTTCAGTTGGGCCTCCAGATCGGGGTTCGAGATGATCAGCATCTGCGTGTCGACGTCCATCCCGATTCCTTTGTCCAGTTTGACCGACTGCTCGTCGGGGACGTTCAACAGCTTCTGGAGCAGGTCGGCGTGCTGGGCTGCGTCCTCGACGATCGTCAGGACGCTGTTGCCCTGCGAGAGGACGCCGTCGTAACTGAACGCCTGCGGGTTCTTTCGTCCCCGCGAGTCCAGTTCCTGCAACATGCCGTGCATCCACGAGCCGACGAGCCGCTCTTTCGGCGACCCATCGTCTTCGGAGTGGAGGACGCCCACACCCTGTCCGACGTCGACGACGTAGTTTTTCACCCGGAGGTGATCGTCGTCGGCAATCGCCGAGAACAGTGCCTCTTTGCCCTCTCGACGGTACTGTTCCTCGAGGAAGTCATACGCCTCCCGCGAGAACGGATCGAGCGCCGCATCGACCCGGACAGGAACATGGTCCTCGAGCGAGTCGTTGAGGTCGTCGAGGAGCGTCTCGCGAACGTCTTCGGGGAAGACCGACAGCGGATGGGCTTGCACCGGGCTTTCGTACCAGTGTTTGTCGTCCATCGCGGTCGGATCGCCGTCGCCGTAGCTCAGCCCACGGTTGTCCGGAGTGGCCGTCGTAATATTCCACTCAACCGTATATCGTCGTCCTTCGGGCGTTTTCGAGTACTCACGCAGTCCGTTGACCAGACAGCGCTTGAGCTCCGATTTGCCCGTCGCTGTCGGTCCCTCGAACCAGATGATCTTCTCGTCTTTCGCCCGGCCCGAAGCGATCGACCGAAGATCGTCAACGAACTCGTTCAACACCTCGGTGTTGCCCAAGATCGCGTGTTCGCCGTCGTTGTGTGGATCGTCGAAGAAGCGATAGCGCTCTTTCTCCTCGCCCTCTTCGACTACGGTTCGGGTGCCCGCGGCTTCGATCGCCTCGAGTAAGTACTTCGAGGCGTGGGAGGCAATCGTCGGGTTCTCGAAGATCCGATCGACGTACGCCGCGAGGCTCATCGGCTCTTCGTAGGTCTCTTCTAGCGTGCGGTCAGCCTCGGTGACGTAGTCGTTTCCAGTCATATTACTCTTCGATCTCTGCTTTGGCGACCTCCGCGCCAGCGAACTCGAGTACCTCTTTTGCTCCGTCCTCGGAGTAGCCCTGTTCGATCAGCGCGTCGATCCACGACGAGCGCTCGTCGTCATCGAACTCGTTGGCGCTGACCAGCGCCGAGAAGTTGATGTTGTGTTTCTTGTCCTCCCAGAGCTTTCGCTCGAGCGCGCGGCGCAGCCGCTCGTTGTCCTGCGGGTTGAACGCCTCACCCTCGCGAGCACGGCGGGAGACCCAGTTCGACACTTCCTGCCGGAAGTCCTCTTTGCGGTCTTCGGGAATGTCGAGTTTCTCCTCGACGCTTCGGAGGAACGTCTCGTCGGGTTCTTGCTCGCGACCCGTGAGTTCGTCCTCGATCGTGTCGTCGTCGATGTAGGCCATCACGTGATCCATGTACTTCTCGCCCTGGCGCTGGATCTCGTCGATATCGTAGGCCAGCGCGTGGCGGACGTCCTCGATCGCCCGTTCTTTGTACTCCTCGCGGACCGTCTCGAGGTAGCGGTAGTACTTCTCGAAGTTGTCTTCGGGGATCGAGCCGTGGTGCTCGAGATTCTCCTCGAAGAAGTTGAACACCGTCAGCGGCGAGAGGAAGCCCCGCGAGCGGTGTTTCGAGTCCATGATCGCTTCGGCGATCTCGTCGCCGATAAACCGCGGCGAGATGCCGACCATCCCTTCGCCGATCTCGGCTTTCGCAGCGGCTTCCTCGCGGAGCTTCTTGACGTCAATGTCGTCGCCCTCGTCGATCTCGTCGTTGTACGCTTTCGCTTTCGAGAGCAGATCGACCGTCTCGGTGTCGGGCTCTTCGATCCGGGTGAGGACGCCGAACAGCCCCGCCATCTCCAGGGTGTGGGGCTCGACGTTGATGTCGGGCACGTCGGCGTTGTTCAGCATCTTGTTGTAGATCTGGGACTCGTCCTCGTAGGAGAGGACGTACGGGAAGTCGATGCGTTTCGTCCGGTCGTTGAACGCCTCCATCTTCTCGTCGCCCTTTTTGTCCTTGTACTCGGGCATGTTCGTCCGGCCGACGATCACCTGGTCGATGTCGATCCGCGGGTTGTTCTTCGGTTTGATCGTCTGCTCCTGGGTCGCATGCAGGAAGTCATAGAGGAACTCCCGCTGGAGTTTGAGCAACTCCTCACCCGAGAAGATCCCTCGGTTTGCGTTACAGAACGCCCCGGAGTAATCGAACGCCCGCGGGTCGCTTTCCCCGTAGATGGCGATCTTCGAGTAGTTGACGTCGCCCGTCAGTTCGGTCTCGTCCTGATTTTTCTTGTCCTTGGGCTCGAACGTCTCGAGTCCCTGGCGCTTGTTCTCGTCGGCGATGAGTCGGATAATCTCGACGTGGTTCTCGAGGACGGCCTGGAGGTCGTCATCGTAGTACGCCAGCAGCTTGTCCATGTAGAACTCGCTTTCCGGATCGAGCGCCTGCTCGTTCTGGATGGTGTACGGCGCATCGAGTCGCTCGTTTATATCGTCGATTACGCGCTGGCGCTGCTCGACGGGCAAGAGCACGAGCGGGTCCTGGTTCATCGGCGACCGGACGGTGTCGTCGGCCGGATCCTGATCTTTGATGACGTCACAGAGGTTGGTCCAGCGGAACGTGTACATCCGCCCGTCCTCTCGCAGCGTGTAATCCTCGAAGTAGGTCCGGACCTGCTTGTCGAAGTGGGACTTCCCGGAGCCAACCGGTCCGAGCAGGAGCTTGATCCGCCGCTCTGGACCGAGTCGGCGAGCACCCGACTTGACTTTGTTCACGAACTCGTGAATCGACTGATGGATCACCTTCCCGTAGAAGGTGTTCTCACCGTCGTTTAGCGGGTCCTCCGAGGCGAGGTGGTACTCCACCCGGCCTTCGGTCTCGTCGTAGGACGTCCCGTAGTAGTCGAACATATCCGCAACTCGCTGGTGAGCGTTGCGGGTGATCTTTGGGTCCTCGTACACCGCTTCGAGGTACCAGTCGAACGACTTGGTCTCCCGCAGGTCTGCGGGCATCGACTCTTTGTAATCGGTACTGAGCTTCTCGAGTGTCTCGATGTCACCGGTCATGGTATCATTGCCAGTTGCGGTTTCCCCCGTCTGCATCGCCCCTGAGTAGATGGGGCGGTTCTAGAGCGGACGTCGTTCGACCAATCGCGGCACCGTGGTCGAACTGTCGGAATCCGTCGAACCGCATCAGCGACAGACACGCGGAACGACAACGTTTGGTTCGCGCTGTGAGTGGCAGGCTCACAGTGCGTTCCGAACCGCAGCGGGCGGCAGTCTGTCGTGTCATGTGTGGTCGGTTGCCACTCGTCGTTGCGCGGTTCCCATCTCAGGGACTCGGGCAACGATGCGTCGGGGACGAACGCGGAGTGGATCGATTGTCGGACGGATACCGATAGTGTTTAATGAGTGAGTAATCCAGCTACTTAGCCTTAGCCCCAAAAGATATTTATCAGGACCTTTTTCCAGGCAAATACTACCAGAACAGTAGACCGTTATTTGGTACCATACCGCTATTTCGAGCGAGTGTCATATAAATCGACGGCCTGCAATGGCCGGGAATGCTCGCGCGCGGTCGTCACACAAGTCATACTGCACGGCCCACGGTAGCCGAAGAAACAAGTCGATCCTCAGACGGACAGTAGTCCGCATCACGCGTTGGCGACGAAGATTTAGGGATGCCAGCGGTAGCCGAGAGTATGCCCGACACGCCGGCCGACGACGACATCGAACGCGCACTCTCATCACTTGCAGACGGGTGGACCATCTGGAACCATGGTGAGGACGGCCGACTCGTTCTCGCGTACCGTCCGGACGTCTTCAACGCCGACGACTTTCCGGCAGCCTGCCTGCCGACGCTGTATCTGACCCACGGCAAGCGAACCCGCCGCCCCGGCACCAATCCAACCAGCCGAACCGACGATACCGACTGGTACGTCACACTCTATCTCGAGCCGGACGTCTCCGCCGAGAACGAGCGATTTCCGACACAGAGTGACGCCGTTTCCCGAGCGCTCGAGTTGGCCAAAGCGTTCGACGACGGTGAGATCGACTACCGCGAGCTCTATCAGGTCCCCCGTGAGACGTACTTCGACCGATTAGACGAACTGACCGGCTCGGATGACTGCGACGAGCGATCCGATCACTGAACGACGTGACTCGCCTGCCACACGCTGTTCGTTCCCACCGGCCCGGACGTGAGTCTTAACCGCGGCCGGAAACTACGTGTTCCTATGTCGACCGTTACACTCATCGGGACGCGGCTCGCCGAGCCGGGGACCGAGTTCGTCTACCACGGCGAGGCCGATGCCTGTGCTGGCTGTCCATACCGGAGCCAGTGTCTCAATCTCGAGGCGAACACCAAATACCGCATCACGTCGATCCGGGAGAACGCCCAGACGCTCGAATGTGCCATGCACGACGACGGCGTTCGCGCTGTTGAAGTCGAACCCGTCTCGGTGCGCGCAAACATCACCTCCAAGGGCGCGTTCGCCGGCAGTAAAACGAGTCTCCCTGGCCCCTGTCCGTACATCGACTGTCCGAGCCACGAGTACTGCGAGCCCGACGCTGTCGAGTTCGATGAGGAGTATCGCATTCGCGACATCCTCGGCGACCCGCCACACGACGTCTGTCATCTCGATCGATCACTCGAGTTAGTCGAGCTAGACACCCAGGAGTAGGCGTCTCTGCCGTTCAAAGCTGCGTTCAGAGATGGACGAGACGGACCGGGGTGTTTTTGATCGATCCGATCTAATCGTGAGACATACCCGTGCTGTCGGTTGAACTCCACGCTCACTCGTCGTTGTCCTATGACGGTCGTGACCCGGTCGAACTGATCTTAGAACAGGCCGAAGCCGTCGGCCTGGACGCGATCGCCGTGACCGACCACGACGAAATCGATGCCAGCCTCACTGCCGTCGAACGCGCCCCCGAGTACGGGCTCGTCGGCATCCCAGCGATGGAAATATCGAGCAAGGCCGGCCACATTCTGGGATTCGGACTCGAGGAAGCCGTTCCACCGGGGCTTTCCTACGAGTCGACACTCGAAGCGATCCACGACCAGGGCGGACTCGCGGTGATCCCACACCCATTCCAGGAGTCGCGCCACGGCGTGATGGCTCGCATCTCTCGAGCGGAACTCGCCAAGGGTGATGCGATCGAGATCTACAACTCCCGGCTGTTGACCGGCCGAGCAAACCGGCAGGCCGAACGCTTTGCGACCTCCCGCGGGCTCCCCGTGACTGCAGGCAGCGACGCACATATCAGCGAGATGGTCGGCCAAGCAGTCACCCGCGTCGACGCCGAAGAACGCTCCGCCGACGCGATTCTCGAGGCGATCCGCCAGGGTCGAACCACCGTCGAAGGCAAACGAACGCCGTGGCGGATCAGCTTCCGGCAGGCAGCTGGCGGTGTCTCGCGACGTGTCAGAAACGGGTTCGTGGGGCTCTTTCGATGAGCCAGCCAGTCCGTGGAGCTGATCCCGACACCGTCTATGACGCACTCGAGAGCGGCGATGCGCTGCCGGGGACGGCCGGGTTCGCCGGCGAACTCGACGGGATGCTCGTCCGTGACGTCCTCGGTCGCGTCCCGCTGTACGTCGACGCCGAGCGCAATCTGGCGGACACCACAGCCACCCAGTGGGCGTTCGAGCCGACCGCCCTCGAGACGCCCGAACTCGTCCCACCAGGGACAGCGGTGGATCTGACCACAGCCGCGGCCGACCCCGAGCGTCGCTGGACGCTTCCTGACCCACCCATCGAAGCAGATCACGACATCGCCCTCGAGACGCTCTCGGACGCGATTCAGACAGCAGTGGACGAGGCGCGAACGCCAGCCCGCGACGTTGCCGTCGCCTTCTCCGGCGGTGTCGACTCCGCGCTGGTCGCCGAACTACTGGATGCACCGCTTTTCGTCGTCGGCTTCCCGGACAGTCACGACGTCGAGGCAGCCCGGACAGCCGCCGACGCGATGGGTCGGGAGCTGACCGTCGTCGAACTCGAGCCCGAAGCCCTCGAGCGAGCCGTTCCCGCGGTCGCCCGTGCGATCGGCCGAACGAACGCGATGGACGTCCAGATTGCCCTGCCGCTGTATCTCGTCGGCGAACACGTCGCCGCCGAGGGGTTCGACGCGTTGGCAGTGGGACAGGGAGCCGACGAGCTGTTCGGCGGCTACGAAAAAGTCGTCCATCTCGATCACCGCGTCGAAGCCGAAACGACCCGCGGAGCCGTCCGTGAAAGTATCGAAACACTGCCCAACCAGCTTCCACGGGACGTCCACGCGATCGAGGCGACGGGACTCGAGCCAGTTGCACCGCTGCTCCACGACGCCGTCGTCGACGCCGCGCTTCGACTCCCCGATTCGTTGCTGGCCGACGAGCGCGAACGCAAACGCGCGCTTCGGCTCGTTGCCGCCGACGTCCTTCCCGACGAAGTCGCCACACGAGACAAAAAGGCCGTCCAGTACGGGAGCCTCGTCGCCCGCGAACTCGATCGCCTCGCCCGACAGGCCGGCTACAAACGCCGGATCGACGACCACGTCACCAAGTACGTCCGGTCACTACTCGAGGCCGAGCCAGTTCCGCCGAAAGAGTGACGGCAACGTTGGAGCCGACCGTTCTCGTCGCTCTCGTGGCGAGCACTCGCCGCCGTTGTTATAGTACCAACTGCAACGATGTACACCTGATCGCACAGCCGTCGTGCGATCAGATATGCAGTGGCTACTATACTGGTTGATAGCTTCGCTACTGGACCGCGCTGATCAGCGTTCTGCCTGCCGATTCGCCGCCAATCTATTTATGTCCGCTCGGTGGTTGAATGCCTATGGCAGAGACAACCGACCACAGCCAGCAGGCGTCACGGGACGAAGCTGCAGACCTGGTACAGGAACTCGCTCAGGAGCTTCGAAGCGAGGGCGGTGCCGAGGTTCGAGTCGGAAACAAGATGTTGACGCTCTCACCGCCGCCAGAACTCGAGTACGGAATCGAAGTCAAAGAGCGCTCTCCAATGCTCGGTGGCCCTCGAGAGAAAGTGACCGTAACACTCGAGTGGAAACTCGAAACAGAAAGCTAACACGACGCCGTTGTGTCCGGTCGATGATCCGCTCAGCCAGTCGGAAGCGACAGCCCGCGATCTGATCGTCGCTGTCGGCTCGACCCAGCCGTCGACGCGTGGACGGTGACTAGTCTTCGGTTTCGGTCGGCAGTGCGTCGTCAGGTTCTCCGCCACCGACGTTTTCGGCGACCGTGCGGCGGTTGATCTCGCCGATACGATCGGAGACCTCTGCGACGAACTCCTCGACGGTCTCCTGGACGGGACTCGAGTCGTCTTTGACGAGTGCCCCTTCGCTGCCCTCAGCACCGAAGTCGGGGTGGATCGGGATCTGACCAAGCAGCGGGATGTCGTACTTGTCGACGATCTGTTGGGCTCCGTCAGTCCCGAAGAGATTGTACTCTTTGCCGGTGTCGGGCGCAATGAACGAGCTCATGTTCTCGACGACGCCCAGCACTGGCGTGTCGTGTTTGTTGAACATCTGGATTCCTTTTCGGGTGTCGTCGAGCGCCATCTCCTGGGGTGTCGTGACGACGACGGCGCCCGTCACGGGCATCGACTGCAACAGATTGAGTGTTGCGTCACCCGTTCCCGGTGGCAGGTCGACGATGAGGTAGTCGAGGCGACCCCACTCGACGCCTTCCAAGAACTTCAGCATGAACTTGTTGACCATCGGGCCACGAAGAATCGCAGGATCGTCCTCGTTTTCCATCATAAAGCCCATGCTGATAATCCGAACACCGTCCGAGCGCGGCGGGACGATGTCCTCGCTTGGCGTGACACCAGGCTCGCTCTCGACCGGCAGGATACGTGGGATGTTCGGGCCGTGAATGTCTGCATCGAGCAGGCCAACCATGGCACCACGCTTCTCGAGACCCGCCGCAAGGTTTGCAGCGACCGTCGTCTTCCCGACACCGCCTTTCCCGGAAGAAACGGCGATGACGTTGCGTACCCGTGGGAGCACTTCGTCGTCGAACCCGTGTTCCGAGCCGACGTGTGCTCGCAGGTCCGCCGTGAGTCCAGCCTCGCTGACGACCTCACGGATCCGGTTGCCCAGTTCCATCTCCGAGGGCGCATAGGGGGCGTTCAGCGCCAGCGAGATTTTGGCCGTCTCGTCCTCGATGGTGACGTCGTTGATCAGCCCAAGCGAGACGATGTCCTCGCCGATGTCTGGGTCTTCGATCCCTTCGAGTTCGATCTTGAGTTCGTGTTCTGTGAGACTCATGGGTGTGGTGTGCGTTACTCGAACGTAAGGCGACCGAACGGGATACGTGTGATGGTTTGAGAGTCGATCCGTGTATCAGTTCCGTGAACGACAGCGAACGCTGTGGGGCAGATAGCGTCGCCGATAAAAAACGAATCCTGGAAACCGGATCCAGGAACACCGCGTGGCTTACAGGAAGCCGAAGATCGGTGAGTCGTTGGATGGGCCGGCCGCACCGAGCGGCTCCGGCATCCCACCGTAGAAGACGAGACCGATGATCACCGTCAGGATGAACATCCCAATCCACATCTGTGCGGCGATGCCGACGAGATAAGAGACACCGAGCAGTCCGGTCTTGGTGTCTCGTGGCTCGCCAGCGAACCAGGAGATGACCATGATGTAGATCGGAACCAGAATGACGCCGAAGATCAGGTAGGTCCCGATGTTGGGGAATCCGGTTACGTCTCCAGTGGCTTCGTAGCCGTGGTAGAGGACTGTCTCGAGTCCCATCGAAAGTGCAACACTCATGCTTTCACCTCCGGTTCGGTTGCAGCGTCATCTGCGTCGTCGTGGCCGTGGTCATGGTCACCGTTCAGGTGTTCGATCGCGTGGAGTTCGACCACGGGGACGACCTTCGAGATGGCGAGGAAGAACAGCACAACCAGTCCGACCGTTCCGAGAAGCGAAGACAGTTCGATCACGCTCGGGAAGTAATCGCCCGGCGTCGCCTCGTAGATGCTGAACGTTGGGTACCAGAAGCCAGCGATGACAAAGTAGGTCTTCTCGACCAGCGTCGCGATCAAGACCAGGAAGGCAGCGGCGAGTGCTCGCGACTTACTGAACAGTGCCGGTCGAATCGTCGTCGCGAAGATGAACGCGAGCACGCCGAGCACCATCAGTATCGGGATGACATACATCGGGTGCGAGAGCTTCGAACCGGTTGCTGTCGCGAGATCGGTCGATGCCGCGAAGCTACCCGTAGCGAGCTGCTGGAGCTGGAGCCACAGGAACAGCAGGGAGAAGAATCCGAGCCACAGGAGCAGGCCGCGGAAGATGTCGTCAGTGATGATGTGATCCCAGTCGTAGGCGCGACGGAACGCATACGAAAGTAGGATGACACCACTGATCGCAGAGGTGAGTGCGATCGTGAGGAACTGTGGTCCCTGGACTGCGCCGAACCAGCCGGGGTAGGTCGGCAAGACGGCGAACAGCCACGGAATCACACCGCCGTGGAGCAGGAGCGGGGCCATGATGATGATCGCGAGTGCGAGCCACCAGACCATTCGCTCGACGACTTCGTCCTCTTTCTCGGTGTATCCGAGGGTCATGAACTTGTAGACTGGCTCGAAGTGGTCAGGCAGCTGGTCGCGCAGACGGGTGATGTCGTACCGAAGCGTCAGTGCGAGGTACGTCGCCGTCAGCACGAAGTAGGCCGTAATGACAGTCACGTCCCACACCAGCGGCGAGTTGTTGACCGTGATGTGGTAGTGACCGAGGACGCTCGTGACCATCCGGTCCGGGCGACCCATGTGCACCAGAATGTAGAAGCCAGCCGCGGAGAGGCCGGCGAGCGTGAGCATCTCTGCGAGTCGGGCGACCGGCATATACCGGTCCATACCGAGTAGGCGAACCGCAGCCGAGAGGATGATCCCCCCGTGAGCGATCCCGACCCACCAGATGAAGGCACCGATGTACAGTCCCCACGTCACACCGCCACCGGAGCCCCAGTCGGAGAGGCCAGTGACGGCCATCCCGTTGGCTAGCTGATACATCCAGCCAACGAGGAAGATGCCGAGTGCCAGTGCCGCGGCACCAAACAGCATGAAGAACTTCTTCGAGACGTTGTTAACTGGACGGAGAATGTCCGCTTCGGATGGTGTCTTGGTGCTCATAGCGACACCCCGAAGTCACCGACAGTGGACTCGTCGAGGACGTCCTTGCGGTTGTCCGTCTGACCGATGTCGTCGTACGCAACTGGTCCGTCGACCTGTTCGGCTTCTGGACCGGGCTCGTTGCCGACGTACGTGACGTTCGGGCTCGTTCCGATGTCCTCGAGCAGTTTGAACGTCGACGCTTCGCCGCCAGCGTAGGCCTCGAGGGCCTGCTGGGCGGTTTCTTCGTCGGTAATACCCTGTTCGGACACCCACGGCTCCTCTTCGCCGTCGAGAATCAGCAGCGCTTCCTCGACTTCGGCCGGGGTGATCTCGCGGGACTCGTAGCGGTCGACAACGTTCTGGATCCCGTCTTCGGCAGTCGTGATGACAGCGTCGATCGCGTCCAGTGCGGTGTCGTAGTTGTCCACGCCGTCGTCGCCGTCGATCAGGGCGTCGGCGAGCGATTCGAGTTCCTCGTCCTCGAGTTCGCCGAGTTCGTCGTCATCCTCGAGAATGTCGATGATGACATCGCGGAGTTCTTCGTCGTCGAGTGTCAGGTCGTCTTCGTCGAGTTCGCCCTGGATGAACAGTGCGGCTTCGATCTCGTCGTGGTCGCCGTCCTCGAGATACTCCATGTCGAGCAACTCGATGTCACCCTCGAGGAAGTCATACGACTCCTGGACGTGCTCGCGGTTGGGGCTCTGACCGTCGACCATCCGCTCTGCACGGGTCTGAACGACGTTCTGAAGGTAGCGCTGCGGTTTGCTGTCAGGGTCGTTCATGTCGCCGAAGTTGATCGCTTCGGGCGGACAGGCTTCCTCACAGGCCGTCGTTCCACGGTACTCGTCACCCATGTGTCCGTCCTGTCGGGTCGGACACATGGTACACTTACTCATCGTGCCACGTGGTGCGCGGCTGTCGACCCAGCGGTCACGGTCGTCGACCATGTGATCGCCGTCCATGTCGCTGTACATCTCTTCGATCTCGTCCGTCGAGACGTCAGGCTCGTCCCACTGGAAGTAGTTGACACCGTACGGACAGGCGACCTGACAGTAGCGACAACCGATACAGACGTCGTAGTCAGTCAGGACGAGGCCGTCCTTGTCACGGGTGTGTCGAGCCGTCGTCGGACACACTTTCTCACACGGGGCGTCAGTACAGTGCTGACACGGTCGGACGAGTCGCTGTCGACTCCCACCACGTTCGTCCGGATCAGCTCCTTGTCCTGGCTCCCGGTAGTCGAGGACGTACATCCAGTTGACGCCCTGGTCGGTCTGGTTCTCTTCTTGACAGGCCGTAACACAAGAAAGACAGCCGTCACAGCGCTCGAGGTCGATGACCATCCCCAGCTGGGTTCCCTCGTGAGAGTGGTCTTCACCGTCGTTGGCTGCGGCGAGGTCCGCCTCAGGGCCGTCGTCGACGGTGCCCCACGCACCGAGTCCGACAGCCGCTGCGCCGACCCCCATCTTTTTCATTGCCTCGCGGCGACTCTCTTCGCCGTCGCCCTCGAAAGCCTCGAGCATCCGCGTCGCAGTCCCCTTCTGCTCTTCCTGGGCCTGCTCGTAGGCTGCTTCGGTCGGGCGATCGTCGACGCCGAACTCCTCCATCACATCGTCGTGATACATTTCGTGGAATTCGGCTTCAGAGAGCTCGCCTTTGGTGACCCGCATCGCGTCCTGGGCCATCTCCATCCCGAGTTCGCTGTCGTACTCGGTCTCGTCGAGCATCTCCTCGAGTTCACCTTCCCACTCGTGACCGAGTGGGTGGAATGATTCGTCGTCCGTGCTCATTCTGGTCGAACACCTCCGGACGAGAATCCGTTCGATACAAAGTAGTTACACGCCGACACGTAATTGCATACGGTCATATGTGGATCCTCTACCCCGGACTCACAACTAGATGACGTTGAAGTATAGACCCGATTTCCATCGCGTGAGAATCGACACGAACATATTCGCCAGTATAAATACTATTCAGGGTATTCTCCCAGCTCAGGCCAACATAAACAGCTGTTATCACGGCACAAGACTGACAGCCCGGGTCGGTACCATCCCCGACAACTGCCGGGCCGTTTGTTACCGACTCGAGGGGACTCACCTCACGGAGCGTCTCCGACACGCTTGAAAACGCGCGTATCGTGACTGCGAGGCCAGGCAACGAGCGAGCTTCGGTTCGACACACCCACAACTCGGGCCGACATGAGACCGAGGTTCCCAGTTAGCTGCTCGCGAGTTGGTCCTCGAGTGGCTCCTCAGTATCGAGTTCGGGAAGATCCTCGACGAACCGTTTGATAATCCCCTCTTCTGCCCGGTGGAGTGTCTCGCTGCACGTAGACTTCGCAATTCCCAGATACTCTGCCAGCTCCGTCAGCGAGCAGCGTCGAGGCGTATCGTAGTATCCCTCTTCGACGGCAGCAGCGACGACCTCGAGCTGTCGATCCGAGAGGAGCTGACTCTCGTGGAGTCGTTCGCGGACGTGCTCGATCCGGTAGCTGAGGCCGAATCGGTCGAACTGTTCGGCGAGTCCAGCGAGACGGTCTCGAGAGCCGGTTACCTCGATCGTCGTCTTGCCGTCGACGACCTCGATCGGGAGTTCGATCGGCATCCCGGACTCCTGTGCGGAGAACAACAACAGTGGGGCCGTCGTCTCGAAATGAACTGTTGCCTCGTTTTCACTCGAATGGACGAGCGTGAGTTCGAGGATTTGGGGATGGTCACGCGTCGCTTCGATCACGTCGTCGACATCGGTGCCGGTGATTCGAACGAGCGCAAACCCGGTTTCAGCGCCGGGGACAGCCGCGAGAACCCGAAACGTCGCTGTCGGATACGTCGTCGACAGCTGCTGGATCCAGACCTGTTCAGGCATCGTGATTGTGAGTGTCGCCTGGGCCATACGAGCGTGTTATCGTTCGCCAGTATATACCCATGCTGCCGAATATAGTAACCCCGGTTCCCAGTGGCTGGGAAGCTTGCCAACACGACACAGTCGACCAGGTTCGTCACACGGCTGGTCGTCGAACACGTACCGGTCACCGTAACTGAGACGGGTTGTATCCTGAGAACAGAGACGGCTGCGAGCCGTCGACGGGCACGCCCCAACGACCTGCAGCAGGCGCTGTTAGTTGGTGGCCGAAAGCCACTCGAGCAGTAGTTCGGACAGCTGTTCCGGTCGTTCGTGTTGGACCCAGTGACTCGTCTCCGGCAGGAGTTCGAGACGGCTGGTTGCACAGCACTGGTCGCTGTCGACTGCCAGTTCGGTCGTCAGTGCAGTGTCGTCTTCCCCCCAGACGATCATCGTGGGTGCCTCGACTCGTTCCCGTGATAGTGTCGGCGGATAGCGAGCCGCCGCGCGATACCAGTTGAGCATTCCCGTGAGTGCGCCCGCTTTGTGCCACGCCTCGCGATACCGCGCCAGTTCGTCGTCCAGAAACGTCTCTGGCGCGGCAGTCTCGCTGAGTGCTCGCTCGAGCAGCCGAAAGTCCCGCATCCGGCAGAGACGTTCGGGGAGCCATGGAAGCTGGAAACAGAACACGTACCAGCTTCGGCGCAGCTGGGCGGGGTTCGAGAGAAGATGACGCCGATACACGTCCGGATGTGGTGCGTTGATGATTCCAAGCCGGTCGACCGTGGACGGCTGCCGGCGGGCGAGGTCCCAGGCGACCATGCCTCCCCAGTCGTGGCCGACAACATGTGCCTGTTCATAGCCCGCACTCGCGATGAGCGCGGCGATATCTCGCGAGCAGTCTCGGAGTCGGTACGATCGCACCCCCGTTGGTTTGTCGCTTAGATTGTACCCGCGCTGGTCGGGGACGAGTACACGGTAGCCGGCCTCGACGAGTGGGTCGATCTGCTGTCGCCAACTGTACCAGAACTCGGGAAAGCCATGGAGCAAGACGACCAGCGGCGCATCTTCGGCACCGGCTTCAACAGTGTGGAGCCGAACTCCGTTGACTCGTCTCACGGTCGATGCTGCGCCGCTCGTCGGCAAAAGCCTCGCATCTGTCTCGAGGCGCTCGGCCGAGCGCGATTCCATACACTGTGTGGCGACGAGGAGCGTGATACCGTTTTGGCTCGACGTCAGGTCCAGACACGGAGACAGTCGTTCGAGCAGAAATGCAGCTCGACCTGCGCTCCGGGCTCGTTCGAGACGTGGGCCGTCAGCGTGTACGCAACCTCCGCTGAGTCGCAGTTGTCACAACGCATACGAGACAGTTCACGAACAGTGATATTCAGTATGCTGTGAGTATCATCGTCTGGAGAATGGTAACCACGTCATACCACGGGTCAAGAACGTATTGCCAACGCGTGTCGGCGCTATCTGCCCTGGTCAGGCCGGAGCGTTGTCTTCGGCCTCGAGTAACTCGTGATACCGGTTTCGGATGGTGACTTCGGAGATACTGGCGACGTCGCTGACGTCGTTTTGGGTGACTTTCTCGTTGGTCAACAGCGCGGCGGCATAGACGGCGGCAGCAGCGAGGCCAACCGGTGACTTGCCGCTGTGGATGCCGCTTTCCTTTGCTGTCGACAAGAGGCTTCGAGCGCGTCGTTCAGTCTCATCCGAGAGATCGAGATCGCTGGCAAAGCGTGGCACGTAGCTTTCGGGATCGGCCGGCTGGACTTCGAGGCCGAGTTCTCGAATGACATAGCGGTAGGTGCGGGCAATCTCGTCTTTTTCGACGCGGCTGACGGCCGTGATCTCGTCGAGGCTGCGCGGTGTGCCGGCCTGACGGGCAGCAGCGTACAGCGAGGACGTCGCGACACCTTCGATCGAACGGCCCGGAAGCAGATCCTCCTCGAGGGCGCGTCGATAGATGACGGAGGCAGTCTCGCGGACGCTTTTTGGGAGGCCCAGCGCACTGGCCATGCGGTCGATCTCGCCGAGGGCTTGCTTGAGATTCCGCTCTTTGGAGTCCCGAGTCCGGAACCGTTCGTTCCACGTGCGCAGGCGCTGCATCTTCTGGCGCTGGCGATTCGAGAGGGACTTCCCGTAGGCGTCTTTGTTCTGCCAGCCGATGTTCGTCGACAGCCCCTGATCGTGCATCATGTTCGTCGTGGGGGCACCAACGCGGGACTTCTCGTCTTTCTCGCTGGCGTTGAACGCACGCCACTCGGGACCGTGGTCGATCTCGCCTTCTTCGACGACGAGTCCACAGTCGTCACAGACGGTTTCGGCGTGTTCGGTATCGGAGACGAGGCGGCCGCCACACTCCGGACACTGCTCTCGTTCGGCCGTTTGCTCACGCGACTCCTCCGACTCGCGCCGACTTCGCTCGCTGCTCCGCGTTCGAATCGTGGTATCAGTCATTGTGTATATTCACAACAATCGCTGGAAAACGCTCTATCGTGAACAGGATTGTAGGATTGTCGTCACTTAAATTCTTCGATAGTATCGCGAGAGGAACACGGGCAACAACCGACTTCCGCCGGTCGAACATTTCGCTATCGAAACCCTTACTCCCTACTGGCAAGTGCGAGCAAGCATGAGCGACGACGCTGTCAGTCCCGAGGAGGTCCGCCACGTCGCGGAGCTGGCTCGTGTCGGCCTCGCCGACGACGAGGTCGACCAGTTCACGCGACAGTTCGCGGACATCCTCGAGTATTTCGAGACGCTAGACGAGGTGCCCGAAGTCGACCGTGAGGCCGACCTGACGAACGTGATGCGACCCGACGAGGTCCGCGACTCGCTCGAGCGCGAGACGGCCCTCGAGAACGCCTCCGAAACCGAAGACGGCTACTTCAAAGGCCCGAACGTATCCTAATCATGGCTGACGATATTTTTATCACCGAGGAGACGATCGATGGCGCAGACGACGGCCCGCTCGCGGGAACGACCGTCGCTGTCAAGGACAATATTTCGACCGAAGGCGTCCGGACGACCTGTGGCTCGCGGATGCTTGAGGAGTACGTCCCGCCGTACGACGCGACGGTCATCTCCCGGCTCAAAGAGGCCGGCGCGACGATCGTCGGGAAAGCGAACATGGACGAGTTCGGGATGGGGACGACCACCGAGACCTCGTACTTCGGCTCGACGGACAATCCAGCCGCACCAGGGCACGTTCCCGGTGGCTCGTCGGGTGGCTCGGCCGCTGCCGTCGCCGCAGGTGAAGCTGACGTCGCACTCGGCTCCGATACGGGTGGTTCGATTCGCTGTCCCGCCGCATTCTGTGGCGTCGTCGGCATCAAGCCCACCTACGGGCTGGTCTCGCGCTACGGACTCGTCGCCTACGGCAACAGCTTAGAACAGATCGGCCCCTTCGGCAACACCGTCGAAGACGCCGCTCAACTGCTCGACGTCATCGCCGGCAGCGACGAGCGCGACGCGACGACCCGCGAGGCGCCGACCGATGGCGACTCGAGTTACGCTGACGCCGCCACCGGTGACGTTGACGGACTCAAGATTGGCATCCCCACGGAACTGGTTGAGGGTGCCGACGAAGGCGTCGTCGAGACGTTCTGGGACGCCATCGCCGACCTCGAGGCACAGGGCGCTGAGACCCAAGACGTCTCGCTTCCCGCTGTCGAACACGCTGTCGAAGCCTACTACGTGATCGCGATGTCGGAGGCCTCTTCGAACCTCGCGCGGTTCGACGGCGTTCGCTACGGCCACGACGCCGACGCTGATGGCAACTGGAACGAGGCGTTCGCCCAGACGCGCGAAGACGGGTTCGGCGACGAGGTCAAACGCCGCATCTTACTCGGCACCTACGCGCTCTCGGCTGGCTACCACGACAAATACTACAAGAAGGCTCAGGACGCTCGCGCGTGGGTCAAACAGGATTTCGACGAGGCGCTTGCCGAAGTCGACGTGCTCGCGTCGCCGACGATGCCGGTTCCGCCGTTCGAACTCGGTGAGAGTCTCGACGATCCGCTCCAGATGTACCTCGCCGACGCGAACACTGTCCCCGTCAACCTCGCCGATCTGCCGGCGATCTCGGTGCCTGCCGGCGAAACCGACGGCCTTCCCGTCGGGCTCCAACTCGTCGGGCCGGCGTTCGGCGAAGCACGCCTAATCCGGGCTGCAAGCGCACTCGAGTAAGGTACGCGAACCACAACCGAGCCGCTGCGCGTTCCCTATTCTCGAGGCACTCACCGAGAAAATCGTCGAAACGCGTCGGGACGTCGGTTCGACTACTGTTCGTACGCGAGGTTCATGATCCACTGCGAGAAGGCGTCGCTGTTGGGATCGACTTCTTCCTCACCGATAAACGGCGAGAGCATGTCACCGGCCATCAGCAGTCTGAAATCGAGGTCACGAGCGGTCGGTGTGATGTAGTAGGTGTTGTGGCCGTCGTACACCGTCTCCTCTCGGTCGACCAGTTCCTTCTCGACGAGTGACTCAACGATTCGACTCCCCTTTCGCGAGGAGACATCCAGTTCCTTCCAGAAATCGCTCTGATGAATGCCGCCAGTCTGGCGGACGAGTCCGAGTCCGGCCCGTTCGTCCTCGGAGAGTTCGGCTTCAGCCGCAGAAACGCTCACGGTGACCACCTCTCCGTACTCGTCGCTACAGGCAGGAGTGCGTCCATGTACGTATGAGATAGAGCGAGGCGCTTAAATGTGCCCTTCGACGTCGCACTCTGCCTCGACTTCGGATACTGCGTTCGACTCGAGCGAGACCGGTTCGTACGCCGTCTCACAGGGTGGGCCCGGCGCGAACGAATACTGTGTCGTCTCGGGGCCGAGGGCGATCAGCGACGACGACCTCGTGCCGAATCCATCGCGATGGAGGCAGACGCCGTACTCGTGGTCGCCGAGGACATCGCCGGCGCGCTCGAGCCACTGTGAAACTGACTCGTCACCGTCGACTGTCAGCGCCGCTCGGACCGCGTTCGCGTTGTCGGCCTGTTCGCGAGCGATGACGAGGCGGTCCGACGGGAGGTGGACGGTGTCGTTGACCGCGGCGTTGACGATGACCTGAACGCCGGGTTCGAACTCGATACGAGAGAGGTCGCCGTCCCACTGGTAGCAGTAGGCGGCTGACTCGTCGGCGACGACCAGATTGAAGCCGTCGTACTCGTCCGTCTCGGTTGCCGCCTCGATCGTTTCGGCTGCCGTCGCCGCGGAGTCGGCAGCGAGCACGTCAGCGACGAGCAGCCCGCGAGAGCGTTCGGCCGCGAGTTCGGCGTCGGTCCACTTGTTCGTGATCCCAGCGAAGACGCCGTGTTCGTTGTAGCCGATCCACGTGCCGCCGGCTTCGGTGTCTTTTGGCGCAACGGCCAGCGGCTCCTCACGGTAGACGCCGGGTGAAATCGACTCGCGCTCGAGGGCTTCGTCACGGTTGGCGGCGACCGCCACCGGCGCGTCATCGAAGACCTGCCAGGCGAGGGTCAGTGTACACACAGCCGATGAAAAGGGCGCGGTCGACTTATACTGTCGGCTCAGACATCGGTTCCCGTCTCACGAAGCCGGTCTCGAGCCGCCTCGCGATCGACGGTTCCCGACGCGGTTCGAGGCAAGGCGTCGGCGACACCGATCGTCTTCGGACGTTTGAAACCCGCGAGTCGTGTTTCGCAGTGCGAGCGAACCGACTCGAGATCGATCCCATCCCGGCCGTCCTCAGGGACGAGAAGCGCACCGACGCGTTCGCCCCATTCGGGATCGTCGAGGCCGACGACGGCGGCGTCTTCGACGGCCGGGTGGGCGCGGACCGTCTCGAGGACCTCGCCGGGGTCGACGTTCTCGCCACCGGTGACGATCCGGTCGCTCCGTCGGTTGAGCACCCAGAGTCGGCCGTCCTCGTCCGCGTAGCCGACATCTCCCGTGTGGAGGCCGTACTCGCCGACGGCGCCGTTCGTCCGTGCGGCCTCGAGATAGCCCGGCGTCACCGTCGGTCCGGAAACGACGAGTTCGCCCGGCTCTCCGGTCGGAACCGGCTCGCCAGCGTCGTCGACGACCGTTACGTCGGTGAACACCAGCGGCTGGCCGACCGTTCCCTCGTGGCTCGCCGTCTCCGCAGGCGTCGCCGTCGCGATCTGGGAGGCCGTCTCGGTCATCCCGTACGTCGGATACACCGGCACGTCGGTCGCCCGGCAGCGCTCGAGCAACTCGCTCGAGGCCGGCGCACCGCCGAGCAAGACGAATCGCAGGTCGTCGGCGGGCTCCCAGCCCGCATCGAGCAGTCGTTTGCACATCGTCGGCACCAGCGAGACGCCCGTGATCTCGTATTCGTCGAAGACGCGAGCTGTTTCGTGGCGGTCGAACGAGCGCTGGATGACGACCGTCGTCCCATACAGCGTCGACCGCAGGACGGGGGCCAGCCCGCCCATGTGATACATCGGGAGACAGCACAGCCAGCGGTCGCTTGGGTCGACGCCCAGCCGGAACGCGGAGGCGGTCGCACTTGCGACGAGGTTGCCGACGGTCAGCCGGACGGCTTTCGGCTCGCCGGCGGTCCCCGAGGTGAACATGATCACCAGCGGGTCGTCGCGCTCGAGCGAGACAGGGTCGACCGACGGAGCAGTATCCGATCCATCGGCCGGACGCAGCCGTCGCGTCCGCTCCCGTGTCGGCTTGTCGACGGTCAAGACGGTGAGAGAAATGGCCGGTGACTCGACTGCGGCAGCGACCTCGAGCGCCGCCGACTCAGTTACTGCCTCACAGACGACCGCCACGGGAGCCGTGCGCTCGACTTTCGCGGCCAGTTCGCTGGCGGTTTCGCGAACGTTCAGCGGGACGACCGTCACACCCGTCCGCATTGCGGCGAAAAAGACGCTGACGAACGCGGGTCTGGTGTCCATCAGGACAGCAATCCGTGGCTGCTCGTGATCCATCTCGAGGGTCTCGAGGACGTGAGCAACCTGCTCGACTCGCTGGTCGAGTTCCGCATACGTCTGCGTCACTCCCGTCTCATCGTCGATCAGCGCCGCCCGCTGTGGTGTCGCTGCGGTCCGATGAGAGAGCAGATCTCGAGTCGGCCAGTCGACCGGATCGCCCATCACTCCGTCCACACCCCTTCGACGCCGAGTCCTTTCGCCTGCGGAACGACCGCTGCCCCCTTCTCGAGCAACACGGGATCTCGACCGAGATCGGTGGCGAGCAGCGACGCCGTGGCCAGCCCACAGGCCGGCACGTTCGGGATCGATGCGGCGAGGTGGACCGCGCCCGTTCTGGCGACGACCCCATCGATCGTGGTCGTCACGATCGGGGTAACCTCGAGTTCCTGTACCCACGCTGCGATCTGGCGGGCGACGTCGATCCCGCCGAGCGCCATGGGCTTGAGCACGACGGCGTCGGCCGCGTCCGCCTCACAGATGGCGTCGACGCCGTGTTCAAGCAGTCCCTCGTCGAGGGCGATCGCAACCCCGTCTCCCTGCACACGCTCTCGGAGCGCGGCGTGGCCCTCGAGTGCGCCCGCTGGAAGTGGCTGCTCGAGGATCGAGACGCCGAGATCGGCAAGCGGCTCGAGCGCCGTTTTCGCCTCAGTGTAGGTCCAGGCTTCGTTCGCATCGACCCGCAGTTCGACGTCGGGACCGACAGCCTCGCGAGTCCGGCGGAGCCGTTCGACATCGGCCTCGACGCTTCTGTTTCCGATTTTTATTTTACAGCAGTCAAAGCCCCGATCGATGGCCTCGCTTGCCGCTCGAGCGGTTTCGTCGGGCGTCCCATCACCGATCGTCGCGTTGACCGGCACCCGGCCGATCATTGGGCCGCTTCCGATGTGTCGATACAGCGGTGTCGCCTCCTGGCTCGCTCGCAGATCACCGAGGGCGAGCGTAACCGCATGTCTGGCCGCTACCTGTCCGTCGACGGCCTCGAGTGCGGCGGCCGGCCCGTCTTCGATCGCGACGCTTGCGCGCTCGAGGGCTGTCTCACAGTCAGCGATCGATTCCGTCCAGCCCGGCAGCGGTGTCGCTTCGCCGTAGCCGACTGTCTGGTCGTCCGCGTCGGCAGTCGCCGTCACGCGGACCAGAAAGCCATCACGCGAGTCGATCGTCCCAGCGGCCGTCTCGAGTGGACTCGCAAGCTCGAGCGAAAACGACTGATACTCGAGTGTGCAGTCGAGTTCGCGGTCGACGTCAGCTCTGTCGTTCATGCTACCATCCCCACAGCGAACAGCACCGAATAGATGGCGAGCAGTTTCCCGGTGCCCTCGAGCGCGGGGTTGAGCGCCTCGCCGTCGGTGCAGGTCAGGACCGTTCGGGTGACGACCGCAGCGTAGGGCAGCGACACCAGCGGGAGCAACACACTGGGACCGAACCCTGCAGCGAGCCAGAACCACAGCGGCGTGATGTAAGCGAGTGTGAGGAGCGCAACGTACTCCACGCGACTCCAGCGGTAGCCGAGTCGAACCGCGAGCGTTCGCTTCCCGGCTTCGACGTCGGTTTCCCGGTCGCGGATGTTGTTGACGACGATAATGGCCGTCGAGATGCCCGCGATTGGGAGGCTCGCGACGAACGCCTCGAGCGTGACCGTCCCCTCGGGAATCGTCGTGGTGAGCGGTTCGACTGCTGTTACGGCCTGGACGTAGAACGTCCCCATCACGGCGACGATGCCAAAGAAGACGAAGACGAACAGATCACCGAGGCCGTGATAGCCAAGCGGGTAGGGGCCGCCGGTGTAGGCCCACCCACAGAAGACGCTTACCAGCCCGATGACGAGGATCGGGAGCCCGCCGATGTAGACGAGGTACGTCCCCGAGAAAATCGCCAGTGCGAACGTCACGATCGTCGCCAGTTTCACCTGTTCGGGCGGGATAATTCCTGCCTGCGTAACTCGAGTAAACCCCTCTCGGTCCTCGGTGTCAGCGCCCTTGATCGCGTCGTAGTAGTCGTTCGCGAAGTTGGTCCCGATCTGAATCAGCGTCGCACCGATGAAGGCCATCGCCGCCGGCAACGGAGCGAAGACGTCAGCATAGATTGCAAGCGCCGTCCCGACGATCACCGGAGCTGCAGCCGCAGGCAGCGTCTGGGGCCGTGCAGCAAGCAGCCACGCCTTCGTCCGTGAGATGTCGACCTCGGCCGTACTCATTACTCGAGTCTCCGACACGCGGACGTGTCAACGTTGGCATTGCGGTTGGCTGACTCGTTGCCAGCGACCCGGGCGTAGACCACTGCTGGTGCGTGGTCAGTCCAACCGACGGACAGCGAACACCAACACTGCACCGATCGCGATCAGTGCCCACGGGGCCACGAAGCCGGGCACTGGATCGTCGCCACCACTGGTTTCAGTGATGGAGATCGTCGCCTCTCGGTCGACGACTGCCTGCGGATAGTCGCTGATGAGCACCGCCGAGGCGTCCGTGATCTCGAGCGTTTCGTTCGTTGACGGGGCGTCTTCGTCGACCTCGAGGGTGATCGTCGCTGCCGTCTCGGTCGCTCTCGCACCGTCGCCTGAAGGCGTTCGCTCCTGGTCGATGGTAACCGTTCCAGCCTCGTCGTCGATCTCGACTGTGCCATCGACCTCGGCAGCCGAGTCGCCCGCGGCCAGCATCGGCCCGTGCTCGACGTCGGCCACGCTGAAGACGTCGGGATCGTATGCGACCGTCGCAGACAGCCTGTCGATGCCGTCACCGACGTAATCGCCATGGGTGCTCGCGATCAGCTCGATCGTGACGGTTTCGCCGGCGTCAGCCTCGGTCTCGCTCGGTTCGAAGTAGAAGATCGTCGCGTTATCGCCGGCACCAACGGTCATGGGAACGACCGCGCCGACCGTAAGCGTACAGACACACAGGGCGACGAGGACAATCGAGCGTCGGGCAGACATCGACCCGGTCATGATTCCGGGACGATGAACTCGAGCGGCGGCATCTCGAGAAACGCCGTCTCGTACCCCTGATGGCGGGCGACCTGTGGTGGCGACTCGAACGTGACCGTGACCGCGTCGCCCGGCTGGAGCGGCGCAAGCGACACGCCGTAATGGAGGTCGTACTCGCTGTCGAGCGTTTGCTCCAGCACCGTTCCATCCGCGTCGCCGACCGGTTCGCCGTCGCGTTCGACCGTCACGTGCATCGCCATATCCGCGAGCGGCACACGGTTGTACGGCGTCCGTGGCGAGACGAGCAGATACTGGTCGTCGCCGTCGGCGAGCCGAGAGCCGGACTCGAGCAACGTTGCGAAAATCGCGGCATCGCCGCTTCGAGGCAGGTCGGTGTCGACCTCGTCGGCTGGCTCGAGTCGGGTGCCGGGGTACGCGTCGGCTGGTGGCAGCGCGGAGTACGGGACGTGACCGTGGTCGTGATGGCCGTTATCATCGTTGTGGTGGCCGTCGTGGTCGCCGTGGCCGTGATCCATCGGCTCGAGCGCGCCGCGTTCGCCCCACTCCGATTCGTCGAAGTACTCGACGCCACCGACGACCTGCTCGCGGAACGCCTGGTCGTACTCGAACTCGAAGGTTACCGTCTCGCTGTCAGTAAATCGGCCCTCGAGGTCACCGGTCGTGCGCGTCGGGATCGGTGGGAGTTCGACCTCGACGGTGTAGGTGCCGTCGTCCTCGAGGGGGACGTTGTCGCCGAAATGAAAACCCATCTCCTGGGAGATCATGGGCCACGGCGAGTGTGGCGAGCCGACCCGATCGCCGTCCTGAGAGACGGTGATCGTGGCGCTGGTGTCGACCGGGAGGACGATTCCCGTCTCGTCGTCCCAGAGCGTGAACATCATGTGCACGCCACGCCCTTGTTCGGGATCGACGCGTTCGACGTCATCCTCGCCGGCACCACCGGTAACGAGCCAGAACGGATGCGGATACGACAGCATCGGCGCGAGCGTATACTCACCGGCCGTAATCGGCTCGAGCATCCGCATCGACTCGCGGTGGGTCGGACGGTAGACCGCTGCTGGCGGGTCTTCGATCACCGGAAATCGCGGCATGGCGTCGTCATCGGTCGCTGGGTCGTCCGTCTCCTCGTCTGCATCAGGATCGTCGCCGTCGGTTTCCAGACAGCCCGCCAGCGCGAGGATGCCGGTTGCTGCGCCTGTCCGCTGAACGAACGTCCGTCGATCGAGATCGTGGTCGTGGTCGTGCATGTGTCGTGGTGTGGTTGGAGGTCCTACTGTGGGTCGGCTCGCGGCAGTGCCCGAAGCGGGCGTGGTGGGAGCAGGGAGTTTCCACGTCGGTTGACGAAGAGGTAGCTGAGAATGCCGTTGTTCGCGTGCATTACATCCAGATCGGCACCCGTCATCGCCTCGCGTACGCGGACAAAATCGTCAATCCCGTGCTGGAGTGCAAGGAAGTGAAACCCCGGACTGTCTCCATCGACGGTGTTGAAATCCCGTCGCAACAGCGGTGGCTCGCCGTCGACTCTGGCTCGAGCGGCCTTCTGGGCGTGACCAACGACGCCGCGACGAGCATCTGCCTCGGTGGCGTCGATCCGCTCGTCGGTCAGGCCGTTCGTCGTCGTCAGCTTCTCGCCGACATCGCCAACCAGATCTTCGTCGGCGTGTTCCGGACTGAACAGCTTCCGAACGCGCATGGAGTGGCTGTCCTGCTCGAACCACGTCCGAAGCTGGAGATCCATCGACTCGATGTGTTGTGTCGTCGCGCCAGCAAACGGGCCGTCTTCGATCGTGACCCGGTCTTCAGTCGCCTGGTTGCGCTCGAATCCCGAGCGAAAGCCCATGAAAAACGGCGCGTCTTCTGGCACCGAGTCGGGAACACCCGAGACGTCGGTGTGTTCGGCAGGCAAGCCAGCGCCGACGAAGCCGGTCCGACGCTGGTCCTCGAGGCGTTCGAAGACGCCGTTCAGATCCGTTTCAACCTCGATCCCGTTGAGCTCGTCGTGGTCGCCGAACAGCCCTTCCTCAGCCTCGAGAACGACCTGTGAGTGGTCGCTCGCGAGGTGGACCACGGCGTCGAACTTGTCGACCGCTGGGTCCTCGCCAGCGACCAGCGCCGTCGGCTCTGGCAGGTCGACCGACTCGGGGAGTGCGTCGTCGAACCGGTCGAAGTACGCCGGCGTGTAGCCGATGGTGAACAACAGCCCATCGTTGCTCCACTCGTAGGCGCGCTCGAGCGTTTTCAGCGCGTCCTCGAGTTGGGCACGGCTTTCGTCGGTCGGCTCGTCGACCAACGACAGCGCCAGCAGGACGTGATGTTCCGGTGGCTCGACGTTGCCGTCGTCGTCCCGAGAAAGGGTATCGTTCCAGGCGTGTTGCCGGTCCGGGAGCGAGTCTGGATCGTCCGTTCCAGTGGGGACATCGACCGCGTCGCTCTCGGAGACACAGGCGGAGAGCGCAGTCGCGCCGCCGACAGCAACCAGCGTCCGGAGGTAGTCCCGACGGGGCAGCTCGGACCGATCGGGGAGTGTCACTACTGGCGGTTCCGGGCTGGAAGGCCCAAAGCGTTGTCCTTCCTGTCGAATCTACCGAAGCCAGTGACGGCGTTATGATCGAGAACAAGCCCCTTAATCAGGGCATTCTCGTTCCAGAAACGGCACTGCCGGTCGGACTCGAGACGACAGTCGGTCTCAGATAGCAGCAATATTCGCTTAGGCAGGGGCAGTCTCTGGATCGTGTCGCAGCCTCACAGTCGGGCTGGGTCCAGTTACTGCGGCGACTGCAAGCCGTCTTGTGGGTGAGTCGTCACGGTTGGACGGACGGTCGTATCAGTAGTGCCACGGGTAGTCGTCGAACTCGGGCTCCCGGCCCTCGACGAACGCATCCCGGCCTTCCTCGGCCTCGTCGGTCATATACCCCAGTCGGGTCGCCTCGCCGGCGAACACCTGCTGGCCAACCATTCCGTCGTCAGTCATGTTGAAGGCGTATTTGAGCATCCGCATCGCCGTCGGGCTCTTGGCGTTGATCCGTTTGCCCCACTCGAGAGCCGTCTCCTCTAACTCCTCGTGGGGAACAACCTCGTTGACCATCCCCATCTCGGCGGCCTCCTCGGCCGAGTATGTCTTCCCGAGGAAAAACACTTCTCGAGCCTTTTTCTGGCCGATCTGTTTGGCGAGGTAGGCCGAGCCGAAGCCGGCGTCGTAGCTCGCCACGTCGGGGTCGGTCTGGAGGAACTTCGCGTGCTCCTCGCTCGCCAGCGTGAGATCACAGACGACGTGCAGCGAGTGGCCACCGCCGACGGCCCACCCAGGCACGACGCAGACGACGACTTTCGGAATGTGACGAATCAGGCGCTGGACCTCGAGGATATGCAGTCGGCCCTGCTCGGAGGCACGCGCTCGCGGGCCCTGCCCGCTCGCGTCTTCCGAGGCGCAACGCGCCTCGCTCTCCTCGTCCCCGTCGTACTGATAGCCGTCCTCGCCCCGGACGGTCTGGTCGCCGCCGGAACAGAACGCCCAGCCGCCGTCTTTCGAGGAGGGACCGTTGCCGGTCAGCAGGATACAGCCCACGTCGGTCTGACGCTTGGCGTGATCGAGGGCGTCATAGAGTTCATCGACCGTTCCGGGCCGGAAGGCGTTGCGAACGTCGGGGCGGTCGAACGCGATCCGGACCGTTCCGGAGTCGACCGCACGGTGATAGGTGATGTCGTTGAACTCGTCGTTCAGGTTCGCGACCGGTTCCCACTGCGACGCATCGAAGCATTCCGAAACCATTGGTCGCAGTTGGTCCGCAGCGGATGAAATAGGTTCGTGTCGGCACCACCTCAGCGCGCAATCGGCAACCGAACGGTGAACACGCTGCCCGTGACCCCCTCGCCGTCGTCCTGTGTCCGCTCATCTGTGGCCCATCGCTCCGTTCTGTCCGTGACCCAGACGTCCCCGCCGTACCGATCGACGAGCGTTTTGACCAGATACAGCCCCAGCCCGGTTCCCTGACTCTCGAGGCCCTTCTCACCCTCCTCGAAGATCGTCTCCTTGCGTTCGTCGGGGATACCCGGCCCATTGTCCGCGATCCGGACCTCGACCTCGTCGCCTTCGACACTCGCAGACACCGTTATCACTGGAATCTCCGCATCGTTGTGTTCGATCGCGTTCGTCAAGAGATTCCGAAACACGGACTCGAGCATGTCGTCGGCGACGACCTCGAGGCGGGGAATCGCGCCCTTGGTCGTCACGACCGCGTTCTCGTAGGTTGACCGGACCTCATCAAGTTCGCGCTCGAGCGTGTACCGGAGCCGGACCTGTGTCGGTTCGGCATCGGCCTGTAACATCACCTCGGAGACGTCGCGGGCCGTTTCAGTGATCGCGACGGCATCACGTGCGCTCGCCACCACCTGCTCGACGTGCTCGCGGCTCGCCTCGTCGACTACTGCTTCGAGCATCTCCGCGTAGGCCAACACCAACTGGAGGTCGTTGCGGATGTCGTGACGGACGACCTGGTTGAGCACCTCGAGGTTGTCTCGCTGCGTTTCGAGCTGGCGTTCGTACTCCTTGAGTTCGGTCACGTCACGGGCATACCCCAGCACAGCCGCGTCGCCGGTCCCGGCGACCTCATAGGGGATCTTGGTCGTCTGGAGGATCCGTGTCTCGCCGTCGGCAGTGGTCAGCTCTTCTTCGGGAACGTACATCGGCTCGCCGGAGTCGATGACCGCGATGTCGTCTTGGTGGAACTGGCGGGCCTGTTCGATGTCGGGAAGTAGTTCGACATCTGTCTTCCCCGCGACGGCCGAGCGGGGACGGTCGTAGTAGTCGGCGGTCGTCTCGTTTGCGAGGATGTACTCTCCCTCATAATTTTTGACGAACAGCATGTCCGGCACGAGATCGATGATCTGCTGGAGTTCGTCACGCGCCTGCTCGAGCGCTTCTTCGTACTCCTTACGGTCGGTAATATCCTGGATCGTCCCGCGGATACGGACGGTTTCGCCAGCGTCACGCTGTGGATCGCCGCGGACGTGAACCCATCGAGCCTCGCTCTCGTCGGCAAGCCGAAGCTCGAGGTCGTAGGGCTCACCGGTGTCGACGGCCCGTTCGAACGCCTCTCGAATGATCGGCCGATCGTCCGGATGGAAGTGTTCGATGCCCTCGCCTGGCTCTGGCTCGTACTCCGTTGGCAGCCCGAAGATCCGACAGACCTGTTCGGTCCACCACCCTTGTTCAGCCTGTAAATCGGTCTCCCAGGCACCGATCGCTGCGATCTCCTGTGCCCGCTCGAACAGATCGCTCTGTCGTCTGCGCTCGCGCTCGCGCTCCTTGCGCGCCGTGATGTCACGGGAGAGTGCCAGAATCCGGTCGGTCTCGTGGAGCGTGATTTTGCTGATCCAGACCTCGACTGGGTACGTCGAGCCGTCTTTTCGACGGTGTCTTCCCTGGATTGTCGCCGTCTTCCCGACGTCCATAGTCGTCCACAGCTCACGGAGTTCCTCGAGGTCATCCCCAACCTCGAAGTCAGCGACTGACAGCGAGAGTAACTCCTCCCGGCTGTAGCCGAGGTCCGTGGTCGCTCGGTCATTGACGTCGACGATGGTTCCGTCCGTATCGTGGACGAATATCGCGTCCGGAGAGCGGTCAAACAGGACGCGCAACCGTTCTCGGCTGCGCTCGAGTCCCCGTTGGCGCTCCCGTCGCTCGGTGATATCGCGGACGACGCTGACAACACGTCCGTCCTCGAGGTGGGCAAGCGAGAGCTCTTTCGGGAAGGTCGATCCATCTGCGCGGACGCCGATTGCTTCGTCGCGCCACGCCCCGTCTTCGGCAAGCGTCGGGAAGACGTCGTCTTCGAACCGCTCGATCTCGCCGTCCGAGAGCAGCGTTCGCCAGTCGGTACCGATGAACGCCTCGCGATCGGCGTAGCCGTAGATCTCGGCGTAGGCTTCGTTGACGTAGATACAGTTCCCGTCGTCGTCGAGGATCGCCATGCCGTCCATCGACGCCTCCATCGCGGCTGCCTGCCCGAGTACACTCTGGGCTTGCTCCTGGTCGGTCATGTCGACAAAGAGCGCGTGTGTCCCGATCGTCTCGCCGGACGGGTCGCGCCGTGGCGTCGACTGGAGTTGCGTCGACAGCCGTTCTCCATCACGGGTGATGAGAATTCGTGTTTCAGTCGTAGACTCGCCTGCCCGCGCCCGCTCGTGGCCGCCGTTTGCGAGCGTCGCTGCCGACGAATCGGCGTACACGTCAGCGAGTGGCTGCCCGCAGAGCTCCTCGCGTGCATAGCCGAGTTTCCGTGCGAACCGTCGGTTGCAGTCGTCGATAACTGGCTCACCGTGTTCGGTCTCGGTGCGCGTCAGGGCCACCATCACCGGCGCTTCCTCGAACAGCTCCTGGTACTGCGCCTCGTACTGGTTTTGCAACTGAACGCGGTGGTAGGCGTGGGCAATCGTCTCTCCCAGCTCCGCCACCATCGCTTGCTCGTCCGCCTCGAACACGCCTGTCCGGTCCGCATAGACGTTCAAGACACCGTAGAGCCTGTTTTCGTGGACGAGTGGCACGGCAGCACTGGCCCGATAGCCACGTTCGAGGGCGTCCTCGCGCCACGGTTCGTACGCCGGATCCGCTTCGAGATCCTGCACAACCTGCAAGGAGCGAGTTTGAACCGCCAGCCCCGTTGGTCCCTGCCCAGTGGCTGTGTCGTCTGCCGTGATATCGATCCCGGAGAGATACTCCGGCTCGAGCCCTGCAGAGGCACGCGGAACGATCCGTTCATCGGTCTCCCGATACTCGCCGATCCAGGCGAACACGTACGGCTCGTCGTCGACAAACGTCTCGCAGACGGCAGCGCCGATCTCCTCGTGAGACGTTGCACGGACGAGTTTGGATTGGACACTCCGAACGAGCGCTGCGACACGCTCGTAGTTCGGTGCTTGTCGCGTGGCCGAGCGCTGCTCGATCGCGTCGATGAGCGTCCGGGCCAGCTGGTCGCTCTCGTCCGTCTCGTCGTCGAACGACAGATACTCCGTGACGTCGGCTGCAATTGCGGCGCTCGCCACTGCCTCCGAACCGTGTCCAGTGTAGAGCAAAAACGGACACGTTGGCTCGATCTCACGCACGCTCGTCAGTAGGTCGATCCCGTCCGTTCCGTGCAGCCGGTAGGCTGCTGCGACCCAGTCGATCGCCTCATTTTGCAGCAACTCGAGCGCGTCAGCGGTGTCTGTTGTCGAGCGGACCGCTATCCGGTCGTCCATGGACTTGAGACGTGTGGCCGTTCGTTCTAGCCGTCCGACGTCGTCGTCAACATGGAGAACCCGAATTGCAGCAGCCATTGTGGAATATACGGGCCGTTGATAATTGAATCCAGTGTTTCAGTCAGCAGGTCACGAACAGCATCAGTAATCGCTGTTTGATATCGCGGCTATCCATTTATGTGTCCGCCAATCACCGCCGATGATAGTCGCTCGTATGCTCTCTCAGGCGCTCGGCCACAACGAATAGCGCAGTCCAGCAAGCAGTTTGCCGTCGATCGCTGTGGCGATTACACTGATAACAGGACGGACGACAACGTCCTCGAGCGTCGACCGGATCACAACGGCACCTCTAGGTTGTGCAGTTTCCGATACCGCACTCGGATCGCTACGCACGCTCGTCACGGATCGACTCGCAAACTCGCTCTCTGAGCGTCTCCCGTCGCTGATGGTTCAGCTCCGAATCGAAGTCGACAGCGAGCACCTGCGTGCCCGCGCGCTCGAGCGAGCGACGATACGCCGTCGCGAAGTCGGCAGGGTCGACGCGCTCGAACTCGAGGCCATACAGATCGCCAAGCGCCTCGAACTCGAGGCCATGAGGTGTTTTGAACTGCTCAGTAAACGGCGGCTCGAAGTCTTCGATCGGGAGTTTATGGAAAATACCGCCACCGTCGTTGTCGAGCAAGACGATCGTGGCGTCGACATCACAGCGATCGACTGCGAGCAGCCCGTTCGAGTCGTGATAGAAGGCCAGGTCGCCGGTGACGAGCACAAGCGGCTCGTCAGTCGCACTGCCGGCGCCCAGTGCCGTACTCGTGATGCCGTCGATGCCGCTTGCACCACGGTTCCCGAGCACCGTGAGATCGGCCGGCCGTGGCCGACTGAACCGATCCGCATCCCGGATCGGCATACTGTTCGAGACGAAGACGGTCGCTGAATCGGGCGCGTCTTCGAACACGGTGGCGAGTACTGCGCCCTCGAACGGGTCGGCTTCGAGCGTCTCCGGCGCGAGGGCATCGTCACGAACGCCCCAGTGGCACTGTTCGGCGGTGTCGAATCCGGCCAGCCACTCGTTTTCGTCGTCGGCGGTGCTATCGGTCGAGCTGTCGACCGCCTCGAGCAACGCTTCGAACGCAGGTCCGGGAGCAGCCGCGAGCAGTTCCGTCGCAGTGAACGTCGCCTCGCGCCACGCGCCAGCGGGATCGAGCAGGAACTGGCGGGCGTCGCTGTCACGTAATGCGTGGCGCAGCGGCTTCGAGGTCGGCGAGGCACCGAATCGGACGACGACGTCCGGTTCCGGCAGCTCGCTGATGTAGCCGTCGTAGCCGCCGTAGACGCGGCGGTGGTCGGCGTCGGTCTCCACATGGGTTCCGAATCGGAGATTCGACAGCGGGTCCGCGAGGATCGGGGCCCCGATCCAGTCGGCAACAGCCACGACATGGTCGGGCTCGAGTCCGACGAGCGCTGCTGGGTCAGCCGGCCCTGCCACGATCAGCGGGCGCTTGGCGTCCTCGAGCGCCCGGACGAGCGGCCGCATTTGGTTGGCCTCGAGCGTCATCGATCCAGTCTCGGTCTCGATGAACGGCCCGTCTCGTCCCGCGCCAGCAAGCGTCTCCGCAAACGCCTCGGGGACCGCATCCGGCACCTCGAGTGGCTCGAGTGGCTTTCTGAAGGGGCAGTTCAGGTGAACGGGCCCTGGATCCGGCCCACCTGTTTCGGCGAGCGCTCGCCCAGCGGTCGTCCGAAGACTTCGAACCTTGCGCTCGTCGGCTTCGGGGTCGGGGAGTTCCGCATACCAGCGGACCGCGTCGCCGTAGAGTTTGACCTGATCGACCGTCTGGTTCGCGCCGCTGTCACGGAGTTCGGCGGGTCGGTCGGCTGTCAACACGAGCAGCGGCACGCGGGCCTGGTCGGCTTCCATCACGGCGGGATGAAAGTTTGCCGCCGCCGTCCCCGAGGTACAGACCAGCGCCGTCGGCTCGCCCGTCCGTCGAGTGCGACCGAGCGCAAAAAAGGCCGCTGAGCGCTCGTCGAGATGCGAGTAGACGTCGATCTCGGGGTGGGCAGCGAAGGCGACTGTCAGCGGTGTCGAGCGACTGCCGGGGGCGATACAGACGGCCTCGAGACCGCTTGTTACGAGTTCGTCGACGAGAACACGGCCCCACAGCGTCGCACGATTTGGTGCACTCATCGGATCACCGGAGTTCGTCGAGGATCGGGCGGAACTTGAGCTGTACCTCGTCCCACTCGTCGTCCGGGTCGCTGTCGGCGACGATGCCGCTGCCGGCAAAGAGCGTCACCGTGTCGTCGCTTGCGACCCCGGATCGGAGGCCGACCGCGAACTCGCCGTCACCGGCGGCGTCGAACCAGCCGACGGGCGCAGCGTACCAGCCGCGATCGAACGTCTCCGTGTCGCGGATGGTTTCCCAGGCTGCCACCGGTGGGACGCCACCGACAGCGGGTGTCGGATGCAACGCTTCGACGATCTCGAGGACGTGACGCTCGCCCTCGAGCGTCGCTGTGATTGGGGTCTGCAAGTGCTGAATCGTCGCGAGCCGCCTGATCGTCCGCTCGTCGACGGTGAGTTCGGATGCGAGTGGCTCGAGTTGGTTTCGAATCGCCTCGACGACGAGTTCGTGTTCGCGCTGGACTTTCTCGCTGTCGAGCATGTCCGCTGCGTGGGCGTCGTCCTCCTCTGGCGTCTCACCTCGTGGCACCGAGCCGGCAAGCGCCTCCGTCTCGACTCGGTTGTCGCGTTTCGAGACGAGGCGTTCGGGTGGCGCACCGAAGAACGTCCCGCCAGTATCGTTGGCGATCAGGAACCGGTAGCAGTTCGGATACTGCCGGCGCAGTCGCTCGAGCGTGCCGGGGACGTGAACGGAGTTCTCGAGCGTGACCGAAAGTGACTGGGCGAGGACGACCTTCGTGATCGTTCCCTGCTCGATCTGCTCGAGGGCGGCCTCGACCTGATCGGTCCAGTCTGTAGGCGAGGTCGTTCGCTGTGTCGAGGTGACGCCGGGCCCGGTTCCGCTTGGTTGCATCGCCGGGAGCGCTGCCAGCCGGTCATGCCAGCGCTCGAGGTGTTCGATTGCTTCCTCGGGGTGTGTCCCAACAGCCGTCAACCAGGTTCCGTCCTCGCTTCGGATGACGAGGATCTGTGGAACGACGAACGAAGCGGCGTCGAACCCGGTCCAGGGCGGGCCTGGCTCGTGTTCATCGTGGAACGAAAAGCCGCCGAACGCTCGTGGCCGAGCGACGTGGGGGCCATCGTGGTCCAGCGCGTCGAACGCCCGACTGGCCTGTTCTCGAATCCGGTCGAAACGGTCCGGTCCGCGTGCAGACATTCGGACGGCGACGCCTCGGCCGACGACCTCGAGGCCGCCAGGCGTGGCCCACAGGATTCGTGACTCCTGTTCGGCGTCAACGATCGCCCCAAACGAAACGTCCTCGAGTTCGCGACTGCGACTAACGAGGTCGGTCGGTTCGTCGACTGGCAGCGACTCAGTATCAGCCGTCAGTCGACGTCCACCCGACGATTGATCCATCAACCGCATCTCAGGACCGCCGCGTCTTCAGCCTAACTATTCCGGGAACGAATCGTGCACTAGCTGTACCGTTCTTCCTGCCAAGGGTCGGCCGTCTGTGAGTAGCCACGGCGCTCCCAGTAGCCGCGCTCGGGCGCTGTGAGGAACTCGACACCGTCGACCCACTTCGCCCCCTTGTAGGCGTATCGGTGGGGTGTGACGACCCGCAGCGGCCCGCCGTGGTCTGCCGGAAGCGAGTCACCATCGTGGCCCCACGCGAACAACACCCCCTCTCGAAGACAGGCCTCGAGCGGCAGATCGGTCGTGTAGCCGTCGAGCGCCGAAAACATGACGTGGACGGCCTGTCCAGACGGCGTCGGGTTGCCCGACGAGCGTCGCTCGTCAGTGTCGTCGATGACGCCGGCTCGCTTGGCGAGTTCCGAGAACGGAACGCCTGTAAACGTACAGTCGAACTTGCTCCAGCCGGTGACACAGTGAAAGTCCTGTTGGTGAGTCTCGCTTGGAAGCTGTTGAAACTCGTCCCACGAAAACGTGAGTTCGTCTTCGACGGCGCCGGTGACGGTAAACGTCCACGTCTCGGGGTCCCAATCAGGTGTGGGACCTTTTGACAGAACCGGAAACGCCGACGTTTCGCGCTGGCCCGGTGGCAGCCGTTCATCGCCGAACTCCTCGTAGAGATCCGTGACATCCGTGACGTCCTTGCTCATATGCGTCCGTTCGTGTCGACGATTGTAGCTGTGACGCCTCCAGTCGTGGAGTTTGGCCCAAGATGGAAGCGCATACTCGCCTCGAGTGAGACGAACAGCGGATATAAGTTCGTATTTCGGGGACGGCACGACGATCGAAACGGGTCGAAAGCGTCCGGCGGACGACACCATTCGAGCCCTTTCCTGCGAAACCCTCGCCATGCCTTAGTACGGTCTCGGCGATTTGGTTCGTGTATGGCGAGTAGACAGCAGATGACCGAACGAGAAGTCTCTGGACAGGCAGCAGAAGAAGTCGGCGAGCAAGCCATGGGCCCGGCAGCCCTCGCGTCAGCCGCATCGGTTGGACTGTCGTTGTACTACTTTTTCATCCGCGGGGACCGCCAACTCGGCGCGTTCGTCGGCCTCTGGCCACCGACCATCCTCGCGTTTGCGAGTTATTTCAACCAGCGGAAGATGCGCCAGCAACTCGACTCAATCACCCAGCCGGGAACGACGCTGCGAAACGCACTCGACTCGATGATGGGGAACAAGTAAGACGGTCACAACAGTCACGACGCCCGTCTCAATTGCCATCCTGAACCTACCCTCACAACCGATTTCGACTGGGTTTTTGCCGCTGGTTACCGCGAGCGACGGGCAGTGATAGCCACGCGACGCGGGTCCACACTGTTTCACGGTCGAGTGAGTTGCACACGCAGTGTGGAGTCCCCGTCAAACCTAAATACCCCCTCGCCGAAAGCCGAATCAGATGCCGAAAGTAGAGATCACCATACCGGAGCACCTCGAGATGCAGATCGCCCAGATGGTCGAACGCGGCGAGTTCGTCAACCGAGAAGAGGCAATCGAGGATCTCCTGTCAACGGGCATTAAGGCCTACAAGACCAGCGGACCGATGGACGAAGAAGAGGGCGCAGGAACTGGCCTCGAAGACGATGGCATGATGGGCCACGACGACGAGTACGTCTTCTAACACCGCGTCTTGCGTGACGATGCCGTTTTAGAGTGGAACTGTCAGCAGCGGGATCCCGAACGCGATCGCCACCCCGATCACCATGATGACGAAGCCGATGCCGACCGCGCTCGAGGAGTAGTCGCTCATCGGGGCTGTCGTTCGCTCGGCCTCGAGGTCGTGACCGACGTCGGCACCCGAGTCCGCATCCGCCGTCTGATCCGTGTTATCTACCATACGGGCGTGTTATCGACTCGCCACAATAAAGACATCCATCGCAATTAGCGGACACTACTGGGACGTAATTGCTCGAGACAGACCACTTTACTACCCGGGGTGCAAACCCTCGCGTAACAACCACATGACGCTGACCAAGCGAATCATCCCGTGTATCGACGTCGACCTAGACGAAGACGGGAACCCGGCAGTCTACACCGGCGTTCACTTCGAGGATCTCAAGTACACCGGCGATCCGGTCGAGATGGCCCGCGCGTACAACGAACTGGGTGCCGACGAGTTCGTCTTCCTCGATATCACCGCCTCGGCAGAGGGGCGTGAAACCATGCTCGACGTCGTCGAACAGGTCGCCGACGAGGTCTTTATTCCGCTGACCGTCGGCGGCGGCATCCGAACCACCGGCGACATCAAAGAGACCCTCCGCGCCGGCGCGGACAAGGTCTCGATCACGACGGGCGCACTCGAGCGCCCCGAACTGGTCAACGAGGGCGCGAAAGCGTTCGGCAGCCAATGTATCGTCATCAGCGTCGACGCCCGACGCCGCTACGACGAGCAGGGTGAGAACTACGTCGAGATCGATGGCGAATCCTGCTGGTTCGAGTGTACCAAAAAAGGCGGCCGCGAAGGGACCGGTATCGACGTCCTCGAGTGGGCCACAGAGGCCGAATCCCGCGGTGCGGGCGAGTTGTTCGTCAACTCGATCGACAAAGACGGCACGAAAGACGGCTACGACATCCCGCTGACGACGGCCGTCACCGAGACCGTCGACACCCCAGTCATCGCCTCGTCTGGCTGTGGCGGCCCAGAGGATATGTACGAGGTGTTCACCGAGGCCGACGCCGATGCCGGACTCGCCGCATCGATCTTCCACTTCGACGAACACTCGATCGAGGACGTCAAACAGTATCTCGACGAGCGAGACGTTCCCGTCCGGCTTTAGCCGGCACGCGGACACGACGAAACAGCGACGTTTTGGCCGTTTTCCGTCCCGATTTCCAACATGCTTATATCGACACAGTCGTGCTCTACTACCAGTGAAGTGGCGGTGTACGTGGTGTGGGAAACCACACGAAACGAACGATCCACCCTGTGACGACTGCGGACACAACACCTTCGAGAAGGCAGTCGTCCGCGAGGGAGACGACGAGCCAGCGGTGTCGCCGGCCGAAACGGTCGACACCGGCACGACGTACGTCTGGGCCTGTCCGAACTGTGACCGCGAGCACGTCAAGAACAACCCACCCTGCTCGCGCTGTGGCAATCCCGACCTCGAGAAGACCGAACAGACCTACGACGACGTGGCCCGTGACCTCGAGACGCCGAGCTGGCTCGAAGTAGCCAGACCCTACGCCCCAGTATTCGCCGTCTTCGCGGTGGTCGCTGCACTGTTTGCGACCGGTATCATCCCGCTATCGATCATTCCCGGCATCGGCGCGCCGTCGCCACCCGACGCACCCGGCGAGGGCACCAACGCAGCCGGGATCGACCTCGAGGTGACCGAGCGCGAGGTTCACGAGCGACTCGAGGCCGACCGCGCTGCAGACGAGTCACGAACGTACGACGACGGGCTCGGGGCGTATGCCGAATACATGAATCGCGCACTCGTGGCGATCGAATACGACGATGCAAACCCAGAACGAGTCGACGTGGGCGATTTCGGTGTCGACTGCCAGCGTGATCCGATCGTCGGGCAAGCGGAACCGACGCTCACGCTCTCCGACTACGATGATGAAGCCGCACTCGCTGATGCGGTCGCCGACGCCTTACAGTCGAGCAACAGCCTCGGTGGGGCAGACCGCACTGCTGAGGGAATCGACATCCACGTCGTCGACGAGTCGGTCTACGTGTTCTACGCGGCGTGCTAGTGGGCCGCTTTTCGACGGTCACAAAACTGGTCGCTGACGAGAGCCAACTGAACTCGACACTCGAGTCCGAGTCGAGAAACGAGAGAAAATCGGTCGGGTCTCGGTTCGAGTCTGTGTCGTGGTTATGCAGCTGCTTCGAACGCGTCCCGGAACGAGGTGGCCTTCTCGCGAACGTCGACTGCTGCATCCTCGAGTGCCTCGAGTGGGTCGACGCCGGCTTCGGTTTTGATCGTCAGGATCGGTTCCGTCTGGCCACCCGACTGTTCGGGATTGACGTCGTAGGTGGCGGCGCTGACATCGTCGTGCTCGAGCAGTGTGCCTTTGAGGACGTTCATGAAGGTGTGATCCTCGCCGGTGATTTCGATTGAGAGTTCGTTCTCGCTGCTCTCGGTGACCCGCAGTTCCATACTCCCTTTTCCGTCCGTCGGCCGCTTGTACCTTTCCTTTCAGTCGAGCGATGCGGTTGGCGAGTGAAAACAGAAGGATGTAAATCCATATACACTCGCGCTCGAACCACAGACTATGTTCTCGACTGCGGCCCTCCTGGGAGTGGTCCTCCCTCTTCTTACGGTGGCGACGATGCTCGTCTCCATCGTGGTCATCAGACGGCTTCACCAGCCCGATCGGCAGTGGGGCGCTGTCGCTCGCTCGCGACTCGTACTGGGTATCCCGTGGGGTTCGGTGCTCGTGATCGGCTTCGTCTGTGGAGTCTATCTGTTTGTCCAGGATGGGATCACGGCGTTCGACGATCCGGTGACGATCCCCTACCGTGCGTATTCGTACTTCTATCCGCTGGGAATGCTGACGGCGTCGCTTTCCCACGCCGGGCCAAGCCATCTCATTGGAAACCTCTCCGGTGCCATCGTTGTCGCCCCCATCGCGGAGTACGCCTGGGGTCACTACCCAAACGGACGAGACGAGCACACAACAGACTCGTGGTACACGAATCCATGGGTGCGAGCGCTGGTGATCTTCCCGCTTGCCGTCGTCGGGATTGCGATTCTGACGAGCCTGTTCGCACTCGGCCCCGTCATCGGCTTTTCTGGCGTCGTCTTTGCTTTCGCCGCGTTCGCGCTCGTCCACTACCCGATCGTCACTATCGTCGGCGTCCTCGGTGTTCAGGGCGTCCTCCTGACGCTGTATCGGGCACTACAGAATCCGATCGGCGTCTACGTCGCTGAGTCGAGCCCACCGTCGGCCCCATCGTGGGCCGGAATCGCTATCCAGGGCCACGCACTCGGCTTCTTTATCGGCCTCGTGCTCGGGATCGCCCTGCTGCGAAAGCGTGGGCTCCGACCCGATCCGTTCAGACTCTGGCTTGCGATCTTGCTGTACGGGTTCGCACAGGGGCTGTGGCAACTCTACTGGTTCGGCAGCGAGAACACGTACATCCTCTTTCAGGGCCCCGGCGTCCTCATCGTCACTACACTCGCACTCGTGGTGACACTCGCGATTGCGGCCCCCCAGAGCCTCATCGTTCCACAACGGCTCGAGCACATCCTCACTCGCGGGCGCCGGAGGCGTCCAGATTCACCCCTCGATCGATCGCTCGAGATCGCTCGCGGCGCCGGCGATCGGGCGACGGCCACGCCTCCGCGACTCGAGCGGATCAGCGAACTCGCCACAGGGGCACGATCGCGTGGATCGAGCTGGCTGTGGAACGTCGATCCACGACGGACTGCATCCGTGATCGTCCTCCTCGTGCTCGCGATCCTCGCCGGGATGGCGATCCCGCTCAACCTGTTCGTGCTCGACGATGCGACCGCCTCCTCAGACGCCGCCGTCGAAATCGAGGATTACACGATCCAGTACGCCGAGAGTGCTGAGAACGAGCTTACGGCACCGATTAGAGTGGGGCCACTCGAGGATGCCGTCTCGATCGAATCGAGCGGTGTGATCGTCGCCAGCGAACAGCGACAGCTCTGGTTGGAAGCCGTCCCAGCCCAGCGTCTCTCCTTTACCGGCAACGAGTCGGTCGTCGTCGGCGGCCCCGGCTGGCGCGAGACGGTCCACGTCGAGCGAACGGGCTGGGAGCCGGTCGGCAACGACACGGTGTATCAGGTCGAACTCTGGGCTGACGGCGACGAACCACAACTCGCCCACGAATCCAACAGCTCACGCGCCGACATCCGCATCGATAATCGGACCGTAACACTCACAGCCGAGAACAGTGCGTTCGGTCTCGAGGTCGAATCACTCGAGACTGAGACCGTCGAGACGACGGCGATCCCCGAGGACGGTTCGTCGGCGACAGCTGGTGGGCTCACGTTCGACCGCGACGACGAGACGATCTATGCGAGTTCGAACGGGACCCGGATCGCCGTTGCGAGCAAGGAAACGTACAACTGAGCCGTGGCTGCGGCCGTTCGCCCGGAATCCATCCGACTGGCTCTCCGGAGTCGGTGTGTGTTCGTGACGGCGGCGACAAACACATTTGAAGAACAGACAGTCGCTAGTACGTGTACGTTTCAGCGCTGTCGTCGTCGGTTATCGGTCCCAAACACGTTTGCATAGCAGACGGTCGTGGCTCGAGTACAGTAGTGGCTGCAAACCAGTTCGTTGCACACTGGACACGGAGTTAACCCCGTCCTTGCTGTGGGAAGCCGGAGAGAAACAATGTCCGGCTGTGGCATCGATTCGAGCGAGTTGAACTTCGGACAGATGAGCAACCACACACTGGAGCGGGCGACCGGCACGGATGGCCAGCCAACTGCCGATATCGCGTCGACACCAGCCGTTCGCCTCGAGGCCGTCAGCCACGAGTACGGCTCGAGTGGTGGCCGTACTCGATCGGATGGCGACCGAACGGTGATGGCACTTCGGGACGTCTCTATCGAGGTACAACAGGGCGATATCGTTGGTCTCAAAGGCCCAAGCGGCAGCGGCAAGTCGACGATTTTGCACACGGTCACCGGGCTGTTGGTCCCGACTGCGGGCGCTGTCGAACTGCTTGGGACCGATCTCACCGCCCGCTCGGATCGGGAGCGAACGCGGCTGCGACGACAGCATATCGGGATCGTCTTCCAGCGGTTTCATCTCTTGCCGTCGCTGTCGGCACGAGCGAACGTCGCGTTACCCCTCGTTCAGGCGGGCGTTCCAAGAGCGACGCGACGCGAGCGCGCCGAGACGTTGCTCGAGAAGGTCGGGCTCGCTGATCGAACGGGCCATCTGCCGGGCGAACTCAGTGGTGGCGAACGCCAGCGAGTCGCAATCGCGCGGGCGCTCGTGACTGATCCAGACGTTATCGTTGCCGACGAACCGACGGGCGAACTCGACACGGCAACCGGCGCGGATGTGCTCGAACTGCTGACCGACATCGGCCGCAACCGGGCCGTCCTGGTTGCCTCACACGACGAGGCGACGCTGTCAGTCGCCGACCGCGTGGTCGGATTGCGCGATGGACGGGTGGTCACGGATGGCACGTGACGACGCGTTCGACGCGGATTCGACCGGATCACGCCGCACTCGCTGGCGTGGACTCATCGGTATCTCGATCGTCAGACTGTGGAAACGACTGGCACAGACGCGGTCTAGACGGCTCGTCGCAACGGTCGGTGCCGTCGCGTTGACGATCGCACTACTGGTGGTCGTCACAGGCGTCGCGCTGGGGCTTGCCGACGGCGGTGCAGTTACCGATGACGATGCCGACATCCGGATCACTCCCGAAGAGAGTGCGACGCTGTCGGCTGTCGACGGCGTCGAAGGACCACGGCTCGGAGCGACGAACGAGCGCGCCGAAACGATCCGCGAACAAGACGGCGTCGAGCACGCATCACCGGTTCTCGTCGAACCGGTCCAACTCGAGTCAGCAGACGGCGAGCCACAGACCGTCCTGCTCGTCGGCATCGTCCCCGACGAGGAACCACGGACCATCGGCGGGCTCTCGACGGAGACACTCGAGTCAGGCGACCCGCACTACGCGAACGGCTCCTACGACGGCCCGCGAGAGGACGCGATCGTACTCTCTGACGCTGCTGGCGAGCGTCTCGAGGCCGACACAGATTCGAATCTCACCGTCACGGGGCCACACCGTTCAGACGAGCGACCAGCACCGTCGTTTACTGCAACCACCGTCGAGACGAGCGGCGATGACGAGGATTCGACGCCGATCGCACTCGTTCACCTGAGCGAACTACAGACGATCGCTGGCGCTGACGGTGGCCAGCTCGCCGATCACATACTGGTCTGGGGTGAGCCCGACGCAGCGACGGCTGCTGCCGACGAGACGTACCCCGATGCTGCAGTCGAAACCGTCGGCGGGACCGACCCGTCCTCACTGTTCGGTGACGGGCTGGCGCTCGCGACGAGCCTGCTTGCGCTGGTCGTCGGCGTGGCGATCTGTGCATCGTTCGTCGCAACGACCGCGGGGATGACCGTCAACGAAGATCGCCGAACCCTCGCCGTCCTCGAGTCGGTCGGCTACCCCACACACAGTCGGCTCGTGATCATCGCGGTGTCGACGCTCATCACGACGCTGTGTGGGGCGCTGCTGGGAATCGTCCTCGGCGTGGGCGGCATCCATGCCGTCAACATGGCTGCCAGCGCGACCGTCGCCCCAGGGGCCGTCGCGCAGGTCCACCCGGTGTTCGTTCCCTACGCCATCGTCGTCGCACTCATTTCAGGACTCGTCGCCGTCCCCTACCCACTCGCGGTCGCTGCTCGCACGTCCGTCCTCGAGGAGGTGGGGCGATGAGTCTGCGGCGAGCCGCGGTCCGAGCGCGAGCCGTCGTCGGCCTCGCCTCCGCACAGCTCCGGCGCACCCCCGGTCGGACCGCACTCACGATCATGGCTGTGACACTCGCCGTGCTCTCGGTGACGCTACTCGCCAGCCTCGGTGTCGGCGTCGTCGAGACGGGCGAAGACGGCCTCGAAAACGCCAACCGGGATATCTGGATCTCGAGTGATCCGATC
The DNA here is from genome assembly GCF_041821125.1 of Natronorubrum sp. A-ect3. Lineage (NCBI taxonomy): Archaea > Methanobacteriati > Methanobacteriota > Halobacteria > Halobacteriales > Natrialbaceae > Natronorubrum > Natronorubrum sp. A-ect3. The sequence goes on from NZ_JBGUBB010000008.1 coordinate 61,695, forward strand.
GATCCCTCCGCCAGCGGAACGGCGAACCCGATCGTCGGCTCGCACGGTGTTTCGGCAGACATCACCGAGCGTGATGACGTCAGCTCCGCCTCGCCGATTGCGATGCACGACGTCTACATCGGGACCGACGGCGACGATCTCGAGCGGACATCAGCAGTCGGTGTCCACGAAACCCACGACGACTTTGACTTCGAGTCCGGCGGCGGGTTCGAAACCGAACTGAACGCCTCGGAAGGCGACCACCTCGAGAGCGAACGTGCCGCCGAGCCGACACACGAGGAGATCGTCCTCGATCCCAACACGGCCGAGACACTCGACGTCTCGGTCGGTGACACGGTCTATCTTGGGACCAGTCGTGAGACAGCACGCGACCACGAGTTCACTGTCGTCGGGATCGCTGCGTACTACTCACAGTATCTCGGGTCAGACGCAGAAGCCGTCCCGCTGACTGACCTCCAGGCCGTCGCTGGAACCGCTGGGACGGATCGAGCGACGTTCATCACCGCAAGTGTCGAAGACGGTGCCGATCGAGACGCCGTCGGAGACGATCTCGACGACGAGTATGCGGCCTACGACGTCCGTACCAGCGACGAGCAGGTCAGTGCGATGTTCGAAGAGCAACCGCTCGTGCTCGCCAGCGGGGCGACGCTGGTCGGCCTCGCTCTCGTTGGTGGCGTCGTGTTGACAGTCAATCTGTTTGCCCTCGTGGCCTACCAGCAACGGGACGAACTCGCCGCACTCCGGGCAATCGGGCTCTCCAGGTGGGTGCTCGCGGGAACGATCGGCGTCCAGGGACTCGTCATCGGCCTCGTTGGTGGGATCGTCGGGCTTGCAGCGACACCCATCCTCGCGATGGCGCTCAACTACCTCGCCGCGTCGGTCATCGGCTTTGAGGCACTCTTGCAGACGCCACTCGAGGTCTACGGTGTCGGCCTGGTGCTGGCGATCGTCGTCGGGACGGTCGTCGCCGTCGTCACCGGCTGGCGGGCCAGTCGGTACGCGCGCATCGAACACCTCGAGGGGTAACCAGCGCCCGTGAGCCGTCCATTACATGCCTGCGCTCGGCGTGTGGAGACGCCAGCAGATCGGAAAATCGACGATCTTACTCCCACTCGATCCGGAACACTTCCGCCTCGAGCGTCTCCTCGGCTTCGGTGTGGAACTCGAATCGGTTCGCGATCGGAAACTCGGCCCGAAATGCGTGTGTCACCTCGCCGCCTTCGTCGTCGGCGAACGACTCGACGAATTCCTGACTCCCCTCGTTGTGAATCGTATAAGAGACGCTCGCGATCGAACGCGTCGTCTCGAGAAACTCGCGGTCGGCGTGGCGATTGCCACGCTGTGCGCCAAACGGCGGGTTCGAGACGACAGTCGCGTCAGTCAACGAGAGCGGTGGTCGGGTGGCATCACCGCGGAGCCACTCGAGACAGCCGTGTTTGCCCGCCTCATCGATCCGTGCAGCGTTCTCTCGGGCCACAGCGAGTGCGTCAGGGTCGATGTCGAGGCCGACCACCTGCCTGGCGCCTGCAAGCGAGGCTGCGATCGCCAACATTCCTGTTCCAGTGCCGAGATCGACGACCCAGCCCTCGAGGTCGTCCTGCAGGCGCGCCTGATGACAGATATGCGCAGCGATCTCCGGCGGCGTGAGATACTGCTCGAGCGCCGCAGTTGGGTCAGCAAAGTCCGCGAGCGTTTCGAGCGCTCGAGCGAGGGTTCGTCGCGACGGTCCGGCCATTGTGACGGGGTTTTGCCTCGAGTGTCATAGCTCCGTCGGGTTCACATCTCACGCTCGCGACTGTCCGTCAACCGCGGTGTTCTGTGGACATGACAAGTTCGAATAGAGTTAAGAAGAGTCCGTCTAACAGATGGGTATGGAGTGTCCACGGTGTCAGGGCTCGCTCGAGGAACTCTCGCTGGGTGACGTCTCGACAGTGACGTGTCCACACTGTTCGTTCGCGGACGTTCCCGTCGATCACGTCAGCGAGGACGACGAGCCCGAATCCTGGCGGGACGCGTTCAACCGGTTTTATGAAGACAACGTCGGTCGTGAAGACGCCACTGAGCACTGAAGGCTGCAGTATCGTAAACCGCGAACGTCACAGTGGACGTCCACGGAGAATCTCTCGAGCTTACTCGTTTGCAGCGGCCGCTTCGACTTCTTCGTCGTCGCTGTCGTGGTCGACGTCCTCGTCGGATCGGGCAGCGACGAGGCCACCACGTGCCACGCTGTAGAGTGGCTCGTTGGCGTGGGAGACGCCGCTGATCGAGAACGGAATGTTCGCGTCGCTGAGATGGTCACGGAACAGCGCCTCGAAGCCGCTTGGACTCGAGGTGCCGCCGGTGACGACGACGGGCACGTCGAGACCTTCCTCGACGTCTTCCTCGTCGACTTCCTGAACGATCTTGTCGATGACGTAGTCGAGCAGGTTCTCGTAATAAATCGAGAGCGCCCCTTCGACGCCGCCGACGTCGGTCGTAAAGTCGAGTTCGAAGTCGTCTTCTTTGATCGAGGTCACCTTGTCGACTGGCGTCCCCGTCGCACGGGCGGCCTGTTCGTCGACCCAGTCGCCACCGCGGGCGACGGAGAACTTCATGACGGGCACTGCGTAGTAGGACAGACAGACGTTCGTCATCCCGGCACCGAAGCTGATGCCGAGTCCGGTGAAGTTGTTGTCCGCGAGTTCGCTGTAGATGACGGACATCCCTTCGTTGATCGGTTCGGCGTCGTATCCCATGTCGTCGAGGAACGACTCGATCGTCTTCTGGTGATACAACGTCGAGAGATCCGAATCGATCGGATCTGCAGGGGAGGAGAAGTAGAGCTTCTCGTCCGGATAGGCAGGTTCGCCGACGACCTGTTCGATGATGAGTTTCATCATCGGAATCGCGCTCTTCTCGTCGTTCGAGAGGATCCCGTGTTTCATCGGGCGGCGGGTTTCCTTGTTGAAAATGTTCGCAAAGTTGAGTGCGTCGTCACCGACGACGTACACCTTATCGTCCTTGCGAATGTGAAGTACTTCGCTTCGCGAGAGCATCTGCTCGGCCATATCCGAGTACTCGATCTCTACGAAGGAGTTGCGCTGTTGCACGAAAACCGTGTCGTTGCCATCCTGTTGTGCAGACAGGATGTTCATCGTCCCAACGTCTAGGCCTTTGGCCATAGTTGGGCAAGGCAACCGACGGATTATAAATCTATGTGGAATACCCACATCTCAAAACTAATGACGGAACGGACTATTTTAATCGTCTGCGAACGGGATTACTTTCGGCTAACGAGATCGCGGAGCCGCTCGAGCAGGCCCGAAAGCGGCGTTGATGAGCTGTCGTCATCGGCTGTCGCCAACTCGTCGATGCGCTGTTGTTCACGGAGTTCTTTGAGCTTTGCCGTCTGATCGTCGACCGTCGATTGCGAGGTTGTCTGTTTCGTCTCGCCGCCTTTCAATCCCTTGAGGCCGGCGACCTGTGCGTCGACGCCGGTCGAGCGGGTCGTCTTCGCCGCGCCGTCAGTGTTGACTGAGACGTCGTCGAACTCGTTTTCGGAGAAGCTGAGTCGTTTGTGTTCGGTTTTCTCGACGCCACCCCAGGAGAGTTCGACGTCTTCCATCGCGTCGTCGATATCCTGCTGGACGTCGAAATCGGGCTCGTCGTCTTCATCGTCCTCACTGTCGTCGTCGATCTGGGTGACGGCACGGGCCATATCGAGGTAGTGAGCGATCAGTGCCGCACCGGTCGAGGCAGTGATTCCGGCGAGTCCCACGGCGTACACTGCGACGACTTCTGCCGTGTAATCGTTCCCGTAGCCGTTCCAGTCGTCAGGGTAGGCATAGAGGAACCCGGCGACGGCCGCGAACGTGATCGTGACGCCGGCGATCGAGGCGTACAGCACCCGACGTTCCGACGGCAACAGAACCACAATTCCGAGCATCAACAGCGGCAACGCAATCATGACGATCGCGTACGCCGGCTCGGCCCACGTCACGTGGGCGACGCTGCGGGCCTCGAACGTGCTACTCCAGAGAAAGAGCACCAGCGCAACGATCGCGAGGCCGATCCCGCCGAGGAACAGACCAAACCCGACGTAGACGTCAGTCCGGTCTTCTGGTTCGCCGATGTATCGACGGTAGAGGTCGAAGAGATACCCGTCTGCAGGCTGTTCCGCTGACATTAGCCCCTCGTTTAGACTCCAGTACTATGACTGTTGGGACAATTGTGACTGTCTACGAAACAGACCTGACCGAACGCCAACACACTCGGGTTGCCGTTGTGTGACCCAGGTCCACGCGTCCATGGTCGGCGTCCGCTGACGGCCGACCCACGAGCGAGGGCGAAACTGGCCACCGGTGGCCCGCCGAGTCACATCGATTCGTCGAAATTGGCGAAGCGCCGCTGTTATACGTTCGTGGCCGTTAGGACGGTCAATGAGTCAGGAGTCGGAGTACACCGAGGGAGACCTCCGGAACACCGGAATGCGTCTCAAACACGATCGCGAATGGGACTACGAACTCGAGCAGATCGTCGACGCAATCGAGGAACGAGACGCGACAAAGGTCGGACTGCAGTTCCCCGAAGGGTTGAAGCGCCGGGGACCTGCCGTCGCCGACGACCTGCGCGAGCTGGCCGGCGACGACGTGACGTTCATGCTCTCGGGACAGCCGTGTTACGGAGCCTGTGATCTGGACACCTATCTGATGAAACGCACCGACGTGTTCGTCCACTTCGGCCACTCGCCGATGAAGAACACGGACAAAGTCATCTACGTGCCGCTGTTCTCGAACGTCGAGGTCCAGCCGATCATGGAAGAAGCACTCGAGACACTCGAGTCGCCCGAGGAAACCGAAGGAGTCGGCCTCGTCACCACAGCCCAACACATGAACCGCTACGAGGAGATGCGCGAGTTCCTGGAAGAACGAGGCTATGAGGTCCACAGCCGCCGTGGCGACGAGCGACTGACTCACGAGGGGCAGGTGCTTGGCTGCAATTACGCGAGTGCAGACGTGCCCGCAGATCAGGTGCTCTACGTCGGCGGTGGAAAGTTCCACCCACTCGGGTTGGCGATGGAGCATCCGGACAAACACGTCGTCATCGCAGACCCGGTCAATAACGTCGTCACCGTCGCTGACACGGAAAAGTTCCTGAAACAGCGCTACGGCGCGGTCCACCGGGCGATGGACGCCGAGAAATGGGGTGTTATCTTCTGTACCAAGATCGGACAGGGCCGCTGGGAACAGGCCCAGGAGATCATCGACGACAACGACAACGCCTATCTGATCACGATGGACGAAGTCACCCCCGACCGACTCCGGAACTTCGACATGGACGCGTTCGTCAACACCGGCTGTCCGCGCATCACGACCGACGACGGCCCGCAGTTCCACAAACCGATGCTCACCCCCGGCGAGTACCGAATCGCCGTCGGCGACGAACCCCTCGATAGTCTCTCGTTCGATACGTTCCACGGCACCTGGTAGCGCCACCGAACGTGATCCCCGGTGCGGATATCGTGGCTGTTCAGCGACCGATCTATTATCACAGTCACTGGCCGTCGGTTCACACATCGCACACGACGATGCGTGTGTGACCCGTTTCATACGGACTGCTGTCGTCACTGACCGCCGATCACCGAACCCGTCTCTGGTGATCGGTACAGCAGACCGTATCAGTTGTTCCTGTCGGCGACCCTCAACTGATTCTCGAACAGAAACTACTGGTTAGATGACTATCCTTCGAAATTGAATATCTTCACCAGATAGGGTAATTAGATGCTAGTTGTGACAGAAGAATGCGAATTGGTTCAAGACATTCAGTCGTTAGTCGGTAATTAGCTACTGATTCCAAACCAGTTTGGGCGAGTTCTTTTGCCCGGATAGAATAGAGCAGTAGTCAATGAGTAACCCAGACGGCTCCGGACGACCGAGACACGCTCGAGATGGGCTCTTTAGCGCGCTCGCCGACGAGACCCGGCGCGAGGTCCTCCAGATCGCCCACGAGCAGTCGCCGACTGGGGTCACGAAAGCGGAACTCGCTGCCGAACTCGTCTCGAGAACCGCTGACGACGGCACCGACACGGTGACCGACGACGACCGCAAACGTGCGCTCGTCGACTGTCACCACCGGCTGCTCCCTGTGCTGGCCGACGCTGGCCTCATAACGGAGACCGATGACCGAATCGTAGCGACTGACCACTGGGCGTTCGACGACGCCGAACTCATGGGCGTGATCGCCGGGCAAACAACCGATTACGGAACTGATCTCGACGCGTTGTTCGAGGCACTCGCCGACGCCAGACGTCGAACGGCGATCACCGTCCTCGAGGATCGACAGCAACCGCTTTCGGTTGACACGCTTGCCAGTGAGGTTGCAGCCAGCGAGACGGACCAGACCGAACAGGTCCGGTCGGCGCTGACACACGTTCATCTCCCCCACTTGCACGACGCTGGGCTCATCGGCTACGACACCGCTTCACGTCGCGTCTCGTATGAGGGCCACCCCGTACTGCACACCGGCTGGCTCGAGAAACCACCCGAACACGGCACACACGCGGACGCCAGTGGTCGATCGCCGAAGCTGATTCCAGAACTCGCCCGATCGAGTATCGAACGGTAACCCCGGCCCGTAATCGTTCACATAGCGCGACAACGGATACAATAACACTTACCCACTCGCTCCTCCCACCCTCGCATATGATCGAAAGCGACTGGGGAGACTGGCTCGTTCGCGACGTCGAAGACGCAGACCCAGACGGCGTCGCCGTCTGGTATCTCGGCTGTAACGGTTTCGTTCTCAAAGGCTCCGACGGGACGACGATCTACATCGATCCCTACCTCGGGTTGGGCGATCCGCCACGAACCGTCCGGATGATCCCCGTGCCGTTCGATCCCGAAGACGTCGCCGAGGCCGACGCCGTCCTCGCGACCCACGAACACACGGATCACGTCCACGGCCCAACTCAGGCACCGATCCTCGAGTCGACAGGCGCAACCTTCTATGCACCCGACGACAGCCTCACCGTCGCTCGTGAAGAAGAAGCGTGGGAAGACGAGTGGGACCTCGAGGCCGACCAGTTCGCCGAAGTGAGCGAAGGCGACACCGCCGACATCGGCGAGTTCACCGTCCACATCGAGGTGGCCAACGACCCCGACGCAACCCATCCGGTTAGCTACGTTTTCGAACACGACGCCGGGACGTTCTTCCACGGCGGCGATACGAAGCCGACCGACGAGTTCGAACGCATCGGCGAAACGTACGACATCGATCTCGGCGTGCTCGCCTTCGGTACCGTCGGCCAGATTCCCGACAAACAGACGCGAGAGCCGAAACGAACCCGCTGGTACAACGACGAAAACCAGCTCGTCGAGGCCGCATCCGCCCTGCAACTCGAGCGAGTGCTACCGAGCCACTGGGATATGTGGCGCGGGCTCACGGCAGATCCGAAAGCGCTTCATCACCATGCAAACAGCTTCACGTCGCCACAGCGACTGGAGCTTGTCGAGATCGGCGATCGGGTCGACCTGTAGCGGTCGGCGAATAACTTGATTGTGGGATTGTCCGCACAATTTATAGTAATGGTGTGGTAACGTTGGCCTCATGAGTACCACCGCTGACACTGACGACGTGATCGAGGTCAGTGCTGATGGATTATCCGTCCAGAAGACGTTCACGGCGGACGAATTTCCTGTTCCTGCGATCCGCTTCGAGATCGAATCGGACCACGATGAACAGGTCGCCGTTCGTCTCTCCGAAGATATTCCAGAATCGTTTCCGATGGACAAAGTCGGGTTCCATCCCGACTACCACAGCGATAACTGGACGGCCTTTCAGGACAACCACGTCGAGTTTACCGGCCAACTAACGCCGAATGAGACGCTCGTGACGGTCTATGGCATCCGTGTCGACGACGAGAGCGATGCCGAACCGTTCATGACGGAGCCAGAAATCGTCGAAGTTAGTTCCGATGGAGAGGGTGGCTCCGATGCCGAAGCGATCGACGACGACGTCATCGGTAACATCGTCGAAAACGACCGCAACCAGCCCGTCAAGGACATGATCTCCGGCGAGTCGGACTCCGTCCCCGGGCTCGAGGAGACAGAGACGACCGACGACGATGCTGCTGAGGCGGCCGAAGAGGACGATCAGGACGACGGCGGTCTCGAGCTTGATCTCGATCTCGGCGACGTGGACACGGAACCCGAGCCGGTTGATGACGACGAGACTGACGACAACACACCGGACATCGATCTCGGATTCGGCGAGGACGAGATTCCGGATTCCGACGACGAGGACGAAGAGCACGCGACTGACCTCGAGATCGAACTCGACGACGAAAACGAGGACGACGAGGAAGCGATCGAGTTAGATATCCCCGACGAAGAGGCGACTGACGACGAGACAGACGAGACAGACGAGATCGATCTTGAAATCGACGCGGACTCCGAAGCGGAGGACGAGGATGTGGAGACACTCGAGGAAGACGCAGACTCCGAAGCTGAGGACGAGGATGTGGAGACACTCGAAGACGAAGACGACACAGACTCCAAATCGGAGGACGAGGATGTGGAAACACTCGAGGAGGACACAGACTCCGAAGCCGAGGACGAAGATACGGAGACACTCGAAGACGAAGACGACACAGACTCCAAATCGGAGGACGAGGATACGGAGACACTCGAAGACGACGCGGATCCCGAAACAGTTGCCGACCCGGCAGCCGATACGGCGGCGGAGCCGACCGCGTTCGATGGCTCTGTGCTCGACCAGCTCGTAACGGAGCTTCGCGACGGCGAGATCGACGAAGCAGATCGGGAACTGCTCCGGTCGGAACTCGATCTCGAGCCGTCCGGCCCCGAGATCGCGAAAGTCGAGCATCTCCAATCTCGAGTCGAAGAAGTCGCCGCGTACACTGACGCGCTCGAGCAGTTCCTCGAGGACAACGGCACCGGAAAACAGCTCATCGAGGACGTGCAGGCAGATCTCGAGTCTATCGATGCCGACCTCGACGAGATGGACGACCGGGTTGGCGGTACCGAGGGACGTCTCGATGACGTCGAGGATGATCTCGAAGCTGTCGACGACGATGTCGAAGCCCTCGAAGACGACGTGACTGACCTCGCGGACGATGTTGACGATCTCGAGGCAGACGTCGACGACGTCGGGGACGACCTCGAGGACGTCGAAGAGAGTCTCGAAGACGTCGAGGACGACCTCGAAGACGTGCGAGCGGACGTCACCGACATCCAGGAGTGGCGCGACCAGCTCGGCTCGATGTTCTCGAACTAACCCGTCGTTCCCGAAACGCAACTCGTTTATCCGTCGCCAGTCGACAACCAGCCGATGGGCGAGACGATCCCGATCGCAGTTCCACGAAAAGGGCGACCACTCGAGTCGGTACTCGACCGGCTCGCCGGTCGGCTCGACGTTCCCGAGCTCGCAGACGACATCACGTCGACACTTCGTCACGAGAAGGCGATCACCAAGGGAACGATCGATCCCGAGGACGATACGGCTGCAAACGACGTCTACCATCGTCTCGCCACGTACAGCTCCGTCGACGATCCGACCGAACCGGAGTATACGCTCTTGCGAGACGACCGTGCCGGCAAGCCTCGGCGAATCGTCTTCGATAGCGTCACGATCCCACTCGATGACGTCGAGGGCGTCGCTGACGGCGCAGCGATTCAGTTGATCGGTCGCGAGGAACCGTTTCGAGCGCTTCGCACCCACGAGTTTGCACTCGGGTTCGACAGTGCCGACCTCATTCTGGAGGAAGTCGTCGAACTCCGTCCGGAACCACTCGGCAGAATCGAAGACATCAACGCCCGAATCAACCCTTCCGATACTGACGTTCGCGTCATTACGGGGCTTGGCGACACGGTCTATCACACCCTGATGGCAACGCCCGACGTTGCTCCAGCGGCCGACTCACTCGACCGACCGTTCCTCGAGGCCTACGAGGGACCGCTGTGTATCGAGCCCCGGTACGAACGACTCGTCCAGGCCGTGCTCGGAACGCAGACACTCGACGGAATCCACTTTGCGTATCCCGAGGACGGCCGCGAAGAGGAAGCCGCGATCGCTGATACCGGACTCGGCGTCTACCTGACAGTGACTGGATCGACGGCTCGAGACCACGGTCTCTTGCTCGGCGAGCAACTGTTCCCCAGCGAGACGGTGCTGTTGGAAAGTACACCAGAGCCGACCGAGACGATGACAGCCGTTCGCTCGCTACTGAACGGTACCGACCTCGAGACGGAGCTCACGGTCGAACAGTAACGGTTCGGCTGTAGTTTTGTGACACGGCCAGCGAAGAGTGACAACTCGAGACTCGGTCCGTGTTTTTGATCACACGCAGAAACCGCGTGCCGAGTGGACACTGGCGTCGAAACGCTCGCGAGACACTCCGAACCGGCCGACAGCCCGCGAATGGGGCTGTGTCGAGCGGACGGAACCCAACCAGTTTTGATATAGCACTCTGGAGTTTATTTGCTCGAGTGGGGGCACATATATTGACTATAGAACGAGTGACTGCCTACGTATAGGGGCCAAACACAGCGAAAACCACACTCACTACACGGAGAGTGAGTAGATGTGCTCGAGATACGTTTCCCGAACCCGATCGCCCCAGTTGTGGGTGTAGGTGTCGATCACGTCACTGGCGACGTCCCCGCGAAGATACTGGACAATACCGCGGTCGCCTGTTCGGTCCCGCAGATGCGTGGTAAAGAAGTGTCTGAAATAGTGTGGAGTAACGTTCTCGGCAGCGCCGCCGCCGGTTCGATACCAGCCTCGCTCTCGTGCGTACTGCTCGACCACGTGGTGGACGACGTTTGGCGTCAGTCGCTCACCCCAGCTGTCTGCCGTTCCGACGAACAGTGGCTCTGTCGCTGCTCCTGTCGTCGTTCTCGAGGGCGTGTCCGGTCGCACTGCGAGCCACCGGACTAACACGGCTTTCAGCTCCTCGTCGATCGGGACGACGGTCTCGCGTTTGCGTTTGTTCGATGCCGTCCGCAGCTCGCCGCCGGATTCACGCCCATAGGTGTGTTCGGTGGCGACAAACAGTGAGTCCGGGCGGCCGGCGATATGTGCTCGGGGCTGCCACGTCTGGGCGTCGTGTGCGAGATTGAGGTCGACCAGATCGAGGTTGCAGAGTTCGCCGGCTCGGATCCCGGTTTTCAACAGCGTGGTCACGAGCGCTCGATGGAGTGGATGGCGAATATCCGTGACGAACGACCGCATCTGGGCCAGCGTCACGTCACGTCGGGTCGGATTCGACTCGATCGATTCGGTCATCTCCTCTAAGACGACCGTCATCGGATTCTCTTCGGTGTGGCCAACCCGCTCGAGATAGCTGTAAAACCGGTTGAGATACGACGCATACGTCGCGACTGTGCTCTCTGAGTGTGTGGTTCGAAGCTCGTGTACCCACGCCATACAGTCCCGGTAGCTGGCTGCTGGTGGCGTCTTATCAAAGCGGTCGTCGAGGAACTGCTCATACTCCGAGAGCACGCGCTGATAGGCCGCTGCAGTGCGCTCGTTGCGGCCGTGGTGTTCGATGTCCTGCAGGAAGTATTCGACCGTCCCCGACTGTTGGTGGCTCTCAGTCATGCTTGGTGACCACGTAGCCGCCCTCACGGCCGCTGTATCGAATCGTGTTCTCGTCTTGCAAACGCTGTAGCTCCGCGTCGAGATCAGCTTCGACGTCGTCGATGAGTGCCTTGACGAGGCCATCCCAGCCGAGGACACCGTTTCGCTCGAGTACCTCGAGAATCCGGTCTGCGAACTCGTCATCAGGTGCGGACTCGGTGCCGGTTGGAGCGCCGGCTGAAGACTGGTCGGATGGTATCTCGAACTCCTGGCGCCCCGCCTGCACCATCGTTCTGATGAACTCGCTTTGACTCATCTCGAGGGCGTCGGCCTGGGCCTTCCAGATTTCCTTTTGATACTGTGGCACGTACGTCTTCACAGCGACACGATCGTCGTCGGCCATACGCTGGTGCTCACAGCGAAGACACTTCAATCTATCCTACATTCACAAATAAGGGCATTTATTTTGATCTACAGTGCCCCAGTCTGGCCGGTGACAGTGCATTATATTGTTACACAGGACTACAAAATACCGGGTGGTAGGACTATATTTGAACCTAAACAGTTGGCCCGACGTCGATGCCAGCATCGGTCAAGGGGACACATCGCCGATCAGAAATGAAAGAGATTCTACAGCCTTCCAGTTGCAATATCTCGTGCTGTATCGATGAGTGTCCCCGACCGAATGACGCCAATCAGCACACAAAAGCGGCAATATTTGAGTGGCGATCTCGATGCCCAGACCCTAGGGGTCACGGGCCGAAAAGAGGGGTCTACAGATCGCCGTAGCACACCACTTCGAGTATGTTATTTGATAGGAGATTGGAGGTTGTGTCACAGTCTGTGTGATTGGGTAGCTATCGGAGTCACTGAACGTCAGTGCACACCAGATCACATGATGGGAGTGCGCTTCGGAGCGTGCGCGGTTCGGAGCGAACGACGTGAGCGAGAACCGCGGAAAGTGAACGGGGAGGAACGACCCGTGAGCGAACGAAGTGAGCGATGCGATCTGTGTGGACATCGGTTCAGGTGTACTATAGAGCTCGAATTATCGGTCCGACCGCCACGTGAATCGTTGTGGCCTGACGAATCGTGACCATCGCTCGAGTCAGTGGGTTGACCAAGCATCGGTCGCAGGTCGCCAAGACACGACCCGACGGCCACCAGTCTTCGACGATGTACGGAGGACTCCAGAGAGTCGCTTGCAGACCGACCGAGTTGAACCAAGCATGGTACATTTCGCCGATCGCTGCTCGAGAGAAATCGTTGTTCTCGCGGAACTCACGGGCCGTCGCCGTGATCGAGTCGATGAACGCGTTCACGCATCGGGAGCGGGTGTGTGGTGTCGCGGAGATATTGTCGGCCTCGTTTTCCAATAGTGTCGGTGGCCGATCTCGAACTGGTAGTCGAGACACGTCTTATTGTATACCGTGTCACAGCTATCCCGAATCCACTATCCGAACCGCTTACGGGGCCGTTCAAGCGAGTCGTTGATCGGTTCGTTGGTGTCGACTGCTGCAACGTACTGCAAGAAATCGCGATCATCGACGAAGCCGTCCCACGTCTCGAGGCACTCGTCGATCTGTGACTCGAGTTCGTCGCCCGCCAACTGGAGCGTCGCATCGTCTGTGGACTACATCACGGACTGCTTCAGGCGTTCGAACTCGCCGGTGTCGCTGACAGACTCATCGCTGTGCGTGTGTCCGGGAATCCGGTGGTCACCATCAAAAGATCGAAGGCCCGAAAGCCGTCACAAGACCGCTCAACGCGTTGTGACCGATCGCAATGGGAACGCACCACGAGGCCCGCGTTGGCAGCGTTTCGAAACGCTTGTCGGCCAGCGATGTACCAGCCGGTTCGAACGAGGTCGAACACATATATCGTATACTGCTATATCGAACGATTCCGTGTCCAATCCAACAACTCATTGCTGTCACATGCACCTCCCTGGAGGACCGTTAGGAGATCTGAAAGCGAGCGCGTCCGTCCCAGCGGGCAGTCGAACGCAGAAAGAGCCGTTTCGAGATCGGCAGTTGGTTCAGTGTGTTGCGGTGCGTACGTCGTCGACACGATACAGGTCTTCTTGTAGTCCATCACCCTCACAGCCCTCGGTTGGACACTCGTAGTGCCAGCCGTCCTGGGTTGCCTCGCCTTCCCGGAATCGGTCACCACAGACCTGACAGAAAAGCTGTCCCTTTTTGCATGTGTCTCGGTGTAACTCGAGGGCGAGCTCCGTCTGGAAGGACTGGTTGCAGTTGCGACAGGTGTGCATATTTCATCTGACGCGAGCATCCATCAAAACTGCTTGGGTTCTTTTATTACGCCGATATCGGGCTTGATTCGGCTCCACTGTGCCGATTTAGCGTCAACAGTCAGGGAATAAAGAAGGGGTAGATTCGCTAGTTACTCAGAACCGGATTCGTTGTTTCCTGTCAGATCCGATCACGCCCACCTCGTGTGATTGAATCGCACGATACTATGTAACGTACTCGATACGATCCGGTTCGGAGAGGGGGTCCAGCGATCGTCTCGCAGCAGTGACTCGAGTCAGTCGTCCTGCCCGAGGATGCCGCGTTGGGCCATCTTGCGGGGGTCGAGCACCTCGTCGGCTTCGTCTTCGGTGAGGTAGCCTTTCTCGAGGACGACTTCGCGGACCGTTTTGTCCTCTTTGAGCGCGGTCTTTGCGACTTCGCTGGCTTTGTCGTAGCCGATATGGACGTTCAGCGACGTCGCCATCGCCATCGACTGCTCGACCTGGTCGGCGCAGTAGTCGGCGTTGGCTTCGAGCGGTGCGACAAAGCGTTCGGCGAAGACCTGACTCGAGTTCGAGATGAGTTCGGCGGACTCGAGGAAGTTGTGGGCCAGCACTGGCTTGTAGAGGTTGAGATCGATCTGACCCTCGGCAGCGCCGGCGGCAACGGCGGCATCGTTGCCGACGACCTGCTTGTGGACCTGGTTGACGGCTTCGGCGATCACGGGGTTGATCTTGCCGGGCATGATCGACGAGCCGGGCTGGTTCTCGGGCTGTTCGATCTCGCCCAGACCGTTACGTGGGCCGGAGGCGAGCAGTCGAAGGTCGTTTGCAATCTTGTTCAGCGAGCCGGCGACGACGCGGAGTGCGCCGTGGGCCTCGCTCATCGCGTCGTGGGCAGCCTGGGCCTCGAAGTGGTTGTCGGCCTCGCGGAACTGGACGCCGGTCTCTTTGGTGATGTATTCGGCAGCACGGCCGGGGAACTCCTCGTGTGTGTTGAGTCCCGTCCCGGTCGCGGTACCACCGAGGGCGAGTTCGGAGAGATGATCACGGACGTTGTCGACGCGGCCAAGTCCCTTCTGGATCTGGGTCCGGTAGCCGCCGAACTCCTGGCCGAGCGTGACTGGCGTCGCGTCCTGAAGGTGCGTGCGGCCGGTCTTGACGACGTCGTCGAACTCGTCTTCTTTCGCCTCGAGTGCTTCACGAAGCGTGTCGAGAGCGGGGATGACGTCTTTCTCGACGGCCTCGAGGGCGGCGACGTGCATCGCCGTCGGGATAACGTCGTTACTGGACTGACCGTAGTTGACGTGGTCGTTGGGGTGGACGACGCGGTCGCCGATTTCGGCACCCATGAGTTCGGCGGCACGGTTGGCGATGACCTCGTTGGCGTTCATGTTCGAGGACGTGCCGGAGCCGGTCTGGAAAACGTCGACCGGGAACTGGTCGTCGTGTTCGCCGGCGATGACCTCGTCGGCAGCCTCAATGATGGCTTCCGCGACGTCGTCATCGACCAGGCCGAGGTCGCGGTTGGCCTGTGCGGCGGCCTTTTTGACGACACCGAGTGCGCGGACGAAGCGGCGACTGAACGAGATGCCCGAGATCGGGAAGTTCTGGATCGCACGCTGGGTCTGTGCGCCCCAGTAGGCGTCCGTTGGAACCTGCATCTCGCCGAGACTGTCCTCCTCGATACGGTAATCCGTGTCTTCGTCACCCATAGCTAGGCGTTGGAGCGTGTCAGGTAAAACCCACCGAAAGACCCGCGGGGCTGTTCAGGTGAAGTCGACCGACAGTCCGAGATCGTCGTCGCGTGCGCGTTCACGCAACGCCGATTGGAGCCGTTTTCGGCTGGTCATGTTCACCTCGCGAGCGTCCTCGAGGTCGACGTCGTAGATCGTCGGTGTCGCCCAGAAGAACGTCCGCGAACTCGCCGTATCGACGACCAGCGAGGCCAGTCCGAGGCGGCGCTGGAAGATCGAACGCTGTGTCGAGACCGTCTGGATCCGGTAGTAGGGAATCACTGTCGTTCGCCGACTCCAGAACCCACGCCGGATGACCACATGGTCGTCACCGACAAAATAGCCCAGATGAACGTATTTGAGGTGCGCTGCCGGCGGAACCGCCGCAAAGACGACCGCGGCGAAATACCAGCGCTCGAGCGGTGTAATCTGTGCAATAGCGAACACAGCGGCGACGACAACGGCGGCGATCAGCGAGTACCGAGCCAGATATCGCCGTCGGGCCATCGTCGGCGGGCTACGAAACGTCGGTGTCTCGACGTCAGTGAGGTTTTCAGTGAACCGGTGGACACGACCCTTCTTGGCGAGTGGAACGGCCGACTGGCTGCCGCCGCTGCTTTCGGGACCGTAGCCGGCTGTCTCGACCCAGAGCCCGGCGTAGCCGATCAGTCGCTGGAGCGGGTTTTCAGTTACCGTCACCGACTGGACCTTTTCGACGGGTATCGAGCCGCTGTAGCGCTGGAGTAGCCCCCGCTCGTAGACGAAGTCCTCGTCTGCGCGACCGAGCTGAAAGCTGTAGTACGTCGCAAACGTGTAAGCGACGCTCAACAGATACGTGATGAGGATCCCGTTTATTGCCGACACCACTGTCAGGATCCCGTAGCTGGTTGTCGTCCCCTCGCCGAGGTCTGCCGGGCCACCAAACGGCTGAGCGGTGGTCACGAACAGATCGATGATCGGCTCGGTCGCAAGGAAGAAGACGAACAGGACGGCTGCCACGGCAGCGGGTCGAAACGAGGTAAACGAGTACAACAGGAGTTCCCGCGCCTCGAGGTCGAACAGACGCTGTCGGCGTGGGCGGCTCGGTTCGGTGATGCGATCCTGAGGTGGTTCCTCAGTCGCCGATTCGTCGAGCACGGTCGACTCCGGACCCTCCTCGCCGGGAGGTATCTCGGTCTCGTCTCCGAGGGCAGCGGTTTCATCCTCGACGCCGGATGAGATGTTCGGAGTCGATTCCGTTCGGTCGCCGGCCGCCGCGTCACGGTCTCGTTTGCGGCGGCGATCTTTCACTTCAGCAGTTCGTCGGCGAATCTGCTCTTGGAGTCGGTTTGCCTCGGACTCGCTGACGAAGTTCAGCGATGCTTCGGTGTTCCCGCCGCCGGCGGTCTCGATCGACACGACAGCAAGGCCGAGTAGTCGCTGCAAGACGCCCTGTTTGACGTCGACGTTCTGGATTCGGCCGTAGGGGATCTCCCGTGAGCGGCGGGCGATTACACCCGAGGCGACGTCGAACGTATCCGGCGTGATCCCGTACTCGAACCGGTAGTAGTAGACGATGCCGTAGGCCGCGCCGGCGAGGAATCCAATCGGTGCGGCGATCGGCGTCCAGGCTGGACTAATTGGGTCGAAGATCCCGCCGAGAACGAGGACGAGAACGATCGGGACCCACAGCCACATGAATCCGTACTGGATGGCGTAGGTGACCGCGCTGAGTGGGTGAAGTCGGTTCATAATCGAGCTTATACTGCGTCGTCGGCTTCACTTTCGACGGCGAGTTCTCGAAGCGTATCCTGTAGCTCTCGCGCACGGTCAGGAGTCAGCCCCGGAATCCGAACGTCGGCGTTTCGCGTTCCTGCCGTGTAGACGACCACACTCGAGAGGCCAAGCGCCCGTTCGATAGGCCCAAACTGCGTGTCGACGTGTTGGACGCGAACGAACGGAACTGCCGTCTCGACGAGCGTGATCACACCGCGCTCGAGATAGAGCGCGTCCGACTGGAGTTCGAACGTCCAGATCTGGTAGAGTCGAACGGCGTACGCGATCCCGAGACCGAGCACGAGGGCGACGACCCCGGCAATAGCAGCCGTCGGAACGTCGATAAACCACTGATCGACGGCAGCGAGGACGACGCCGAAAACAAGCGCTCCGATCGCCATCTGTGCGATCCAGAGCAGCCTGATACGGGGATGAAGCGATTCCATATGAATATCCTATCAGGACCGAAGGATAAAGCTGCGGTTCCGGTAGGCAGTGCTGTCTTCCAATCGAGCGAGGGTCATACGGACTGCTCGAGTCACGTGCTGCCGATCACCGACCCCGCTCTGGCGGTCGGGACAGCAGGCCGCATCAGGCGTCGTCGTACTCGTCGGGCGTGTACGTCGAGAGCTCGAGCGCGTGGATATCCGTCGTCATGTGGTCGCCGAGGGCGTCGTACACCGCCTGGTGTTGCTGGACCAGCGGCATCCCCTCGAACTCGGGTGAGACGACTGTTGCTGCGAGGTGGTCGTCGTCGTGTTTGTCGCGTGCGTGTGTGACCGTTGCATCGGCGTCCTCGAGTTCTGTCTCGATGAGGGCTTCGATGTCGGAAAGATCCATATGCAAGCGTTGGGCGCTCACGGCAAAAGCGCCGCGGTCCCGGTTACAGAGACCAGCGAACGTCTGGAAGCCGCTGGTCGTCGAATTTATGCCGACACAGTCCGCGCTCTGGAGTATGTCACTGGCAGCCGAAACCCGCCGCGTCGCCGAGTCGCACCCGTTTCTCGTCACGGCGCTACGAGCGGGCGTCGTCAACTACACCGCCGCTGCCCGATTTCTCGAGGTCAATGGCGAGACCGACGCGGTCGCAACGGCGCTGCGTCGCTACGCCGAGGCGTCGCCGGCGTACGAAACCGAGTCGCGAGACGTCCGAGTCACGATGAAAAGCGGGATCGGACCGGTCGAGCCCGGAACGGACGAGGCGCTGCTTTCGCTTGGTGGAACGGCGTTCGGCCCCGACGGCAGTGACCGGACGGGCATCCTCGCGACCGGCGACGTCGACGCGGTCGCACTCGCTGACACCCTGCAGCACCTCGCGCTCGAGGAGATCACACCACTCGCAGCCGCCGTTGCCGATGGCTCGATGCTCGTCGTCGTCAAGCGTCTCGAGGGAGCCAACGCGATCCGTGCGGTCGAAAACGCCCTCGAGAGCGTCCCTCGGACGACGTAGCTGGTTCTCGCCCGTTCGTTTCGACTGTCCCACGTCACGTGCACGCTGAAGCTATTTATAGCGTCGCTGACAGTGTTGTCGTAGAGATGTCATCGACCCCCGAACTGGAACCACCAGAGCTGACTGCGGATGATCTGCTCGTGCTCGAGGACCTGGCGTTTACTCCTGATACCGTCGCCATCGTCACCGGGGCGGCGTCGGGAATCGGCGAGGCGCTTGCGGTTGCACTCGCGGTCAACGGCCTGACCGTCGTCGGTGCCGATATCGACGGCGCAGGGCTCGAGGAGACGGCCGCGACGGTCGAGTCGTTCGATCCCGAGGGCCGATTCCTCTCGGTGCCGACAGATCTGACCGACGACGGCGACGTCAAGGCAGTGGTCGATGCAGCCGCCGAAGAGGGCGACCTCGCCTTTGTCGCGAACATCGCCGGCATGCAACACATCGATTCGATCGCCGAGTTCCCGGTCGAACAGTACGATCTGCTCACGTCGGTGATGATCAGGGCGCCGTTTTTGCTCTCGAAATACGCCATGCCACACATCGAAGAAAGCGGCGACGGCACAGGTGCCATTGCGAACATGTCCTCGGTCCACGGCCACTACGCGACACAGGACAAGGCCGCGTACATTACGGCCAAACACGCACTCAACGGATTGACGAAGTCGATCGCTGCAGAAGGTGGCGGCGACGTTCGCGGCTTCAGTGTCAGCGTCGGCTACGTGCTGACACCACTGATGGCCGACCAAATCGCGGATACAGCAGCCAGCCGCGGACTCTCCGAGACGGAAGTCGTCGAGGACGTGATGCTTGGGCCCGCACGCACCAAGACGATGATGACACCTGCAGAGGTCGCGAACCTCTTCGTCTTCGGCTTCTCTACGCACGCAACCCACCTCAACGGCGGCGATCTGCTGTTCGACGGCGGCTACACGACCACGTATGAGTGATTCAGAGACCGACGAACCGACACAGGTCGCGATCGCGTGTCAGGGTGGCGGCAGCCACACGGCGTTTACGGCCGGCGTACTCCGAGCGCTCCTCTCGGAGGCGGACTGGGACAACGAGTTCGAACTGGTCGGGATCAGCGGCACGTCCGGCGGCGCGTTCAACGCTCTCGCGGCGTGGTACGGGCTCGTCACCGCCGACGAAGCAACCGCAGTGGAGCTACTCGAGGGAATCTGGGCCGACATGGCGGCAAGTGACTACCCCGACGGCGTGCTCAACCAGTGGGTCTCGCTCGTCTCTCGATTCCAGAGCGAGGGTGTCGGCGTGCCACAGGTCAGTCCCTACCACTCACCGGGGTCCGACTGGGGCAAACAGCGAATCAGGGACATTCTCGAGCGCCACATCGACTTCGACGCGCTGCCGGCCCTCTGTGCGTACGAGGAGCCAGAACTCGTCGTCGGCACAGTCAACGTCTCTGATGGCGCCTTCGAGACGTTTACAAACGAGGACGTCACCGTCGATGCGGTGCTCGCCTCCGCGGCGATCCCGACGCTGTTCGAAGCGGTCGAGATCAACGGCGAAGCCCACTGGGACGGGCTGTTCTCCCAGAACCCGCCCGTAAAAGACCTCATGTCGGTGCCTGGCGAGCGAACGCCCGAGGAGCTGTGGGTCATCCAGATCAACCCCCAAGACAGGGACGAGGTGCCGACCGGACTCGCAGAGATCACCGACCGACGAAACGAACTCGCGGGCAACATCTCGTTGAACCAGGAGCTACGGACCATCGAACGGATCAACGAGTGGATCGAGAACGGCCATTTCGACCATCCAGAGTATACGACGACAACGATCCGCCGTCTTCAGTTGCGGGGGTATCACCACTCGAGTAAACTCGATCGCGACCCTGAGTTCCTCGCGGAACTGATCGAACAGGGCCACACGCAGGGCGTGGCGTTTCTCGAGGGACTCGATCTCGAGGACGACGTGGAGTACCCCGCCCGAAACTGAAGGCGCTGGTTCGAGTCGTCAGGCCTGCCCGCCGTGTTGGCGGTACCAGACCTGTTCACCGATCGGCGACTCGTGGCTGTCGATCTCCAGGCGGCTCAGAAACAGCTCCCTGATGGCGAGGGTGACGACGAGTTCGACCGTCTCACCGGCGTCGGTTTCGACAGCGACCACACAGTGTCCATCCTGCGTGTCGATTCGCTGGATCGTGCCGACCGACCACCGGTCGAGGTCGTGTGTCGGTTTACGGGCGTGGATACGGTCGTGGGTCACAGTCGTTCGACGGGTGCCAGCGACGTATACATCACGCTCCCATCGGCTTGCGACGGAGCCACTGGGCTTCGCTCGAGTCCGAACCACCGATTGGCAGTGTTTAACTGCGGGCCGGAGGTACACGTTCGTAATGACCCTACACGTGACCAACACGTTGACGGGCGAAAAAGAACCGTTCGAGCCACAGGACCCCGAGAACGTTCTCCTCTACTACTGTGGCCTGACGGTTTCGGATCCGCCACATCTGGGCCACGCCCGCTCGTGGGTCCACGTCGACGTCATGCACCGCTGGCTCGAGTACATCGGCTATGACGTCCGCCACGTCGAGAACTTCACCGACATTAACGAGAAGATCGTCGCCCGCGTGGGTGAAGACGACCTTGGCGAGGACGAAGAAGCCGTCGCGAAGACCTATATCGAGCACACCCTCTCGGATATGCGCGCACTCAATCTCTTGCGGGCGGAGGTGTACCCGCGCGTCTCCGAACACGTCCCCGAGATCATCGACCTCGTCGAGACCCTGATCGAGAACGGCTACGCCTACGAATCCAACGGCTCGGTCTACTTCGACGTCGCCAGCTTCGAGGCGTACGGCAAACTCTCGAATCAGGAACTCGAGGAGATCGAGTCCCAGGGCGAGCCGGATGAACGATCCGAAAAGCGCAATCCGGCTGATTTCGCGCTCTGGAAAGCCGGCGGCGTCGACGAAGACGCGGTCGTCGAACACCGCCACGAAGGCGTCGACCACAGCTGTTCGATGCCGACGGGACAGACGTGGGACTCGCCATGGGGCGAGGGCCGCCCCGGCTGGCACATCGAGTGCTCGGCGATGAGCATGACCCATCTCGGCGAGACGCTCGACATCCACGTCGGCGGCCGGGACCTCGTCTTTCCCCACCACGAAAACGAAATCGCCCAATCTGAGGCCGCGACGGGACAGCAGTTTGCCAACTACTGGCTCCACTGTGAGCTGTTCCAGATGGGCGACGAGAAGATGTCCTCGAGTCTGGGTAACTTCGTCACCGTCGACGAGGCCGTCGACAAGTGGGGGACGAACGTCTTGCGAACGTTCCTCACTGCGGGTTCGTATAATAGCCAACAGCTCTACGCCGACGAGACGATCACCGAAGCCGAGGAGCGCTGGGATCGACTCGAGCGCGCGTACGAGACGGCCGTCGAGGCAGTCGACTCGCCCGACGCTCGGACGAAAGTCGAAGCCGAAGCGTTCCGTGCCGAGGTCGATGCGGCCCGAACGTCGTTCGTCGACGCGATGAACGACGACTTCAACACGCGCGAAGCGCAGTCGGCGCTGCTGTCGATTGCGACAGCGATCAACTCCCATGTCGATGACCGCGAGGAGTACGACTACCGCGGCCTCCGACGGGCCGTCGAGACGCTCGAGGAGTTGGGGTCGGTGCTCGGCCTCTCGTTCGTCGGCGAGACGACTGGCACCGCGGAGCTAGCGGGCGATGTCGTCGACCTCGTCCTCGACGTGCGCGAGCAAGAGCGCGGGGCGGGCAACTACGAGCGTGCCGACGAGCTCCGCGACGAACTCGAGGCACTGGGGATCGAGGTGCAGGATACGGACGACGGCGCGACCTACCGGTTGCCGTCCGACGAGTGAGCATCGAGTGGCTGCACTCGCAGATCGGTTCAGCTGGTCTGGGAGCGAAATCGTTCAAGTAGCATGAGTTCCTGTATCCGGTAATGGACACCCACGGCTCGTTCGTTGGTGCTGGATTCGACGCGCTTCCCGCACACGTTGCAATCCTCGACGATGAGAGCACCATTCTGTACACGAATCAGTCGTGGGACTCGTTCGGCGACGAACAGGGGTTGGTGGCGGGAGCAGCCGGTGTCGGCGTCAACTATCTCGACGTCTGTGATGCCAGTGCGGGAGACGACGCGGCCGACGCCGCACGTGGGATCCGAGCGATCCTCGCCGGCAAACGCGAGACGTTCTCCTTCGAGTACCCCTGTCACACACCCACGGAAAAACACTGGTTCACGATGAACGCGACGAGCTATCACCACGACGGCGACCGGTACGTCCTCGTGATGCACGTCGATATTACCGAGCGACGACAACTCGAGCAGCAGGCTCGAGAGCAGGCCGAGCAGATGGAGGCGTTCGCCACGTTGCTCTCACACGATCTCCGAAACCCGCTGTCGGTCGCACTCGCAACGGCACAGTCGCTCGAAAACGTCGACGACGGTCTCGAAGACGAGACCGATTGGGAAGCGCTTCACTCGTCGCTCGAGCGCATGGAGGCGATCATCGACGACGCACTGATGCTCGTCACGACCGAGGACACTGAACAGCTCGAGCCAGTTCGGCTCAGAGATGCCGCCGAGAACGCGTGGTCGCATGTTCAGACGGAGGCTTCGACGATGTCGGTCACGGATTCGGTTACCGTCGAGGCGGACCCGAACCTACTGCAGCATCTCCTCGAGAATTTGTTTCGGAACGCCGTCGAACACGGTGGCCAGAGGCCGACGATCGAGGTCGGGACACTCGAGACCGCAGACGAGGCTCAGCCGTCCGTCGATGGGTTTTACGTCCAAGATGACGGACCGGGCGTTCCGCCTGCAGATCGTGAGCACATCTTCGAATCCGGATACACGACCGAGGCGGCCGGCTCCGGCTTCGGGCTTGCGATCGTAAACCGCGTCGTCGACGCGCATGGGTGGTCGATCGTAGTGACTGATGCCGACAGCAGCGGTGCCAGGTTCGAGATCCGTTCGGTGACGACACTCGAGTGAGCATTCTGGTTCGGTTCGGCGGCCCACAGCGTGAGGACGGCCACGAACGCGACGGCTCGAAGTCAGTCGAATAATGAACGAGGCGATGACGCCGGCACGGATGACGACACTCCGTTTGCCAGCCCCGTTCGACTGGCGGTCGCTGTCGTCCGATCAGAGGCCGAGTGCCGTTGCAAGCGAGAGCCCACTGGCGACCGCGCCGAGGAGGTAGCCACTGATCGCCCCGCCGTTTAACAGTGGCAGTCCGGCATGCGGTTTTCCTTTGAGAACCATATGCATGAGCACGAGGAGCCCAGCAATCGTCCCGATAATCGCGCCGAGTGCGGGGACGTTCAACGCGATTCCCGGGACCGCGATCATTCCGACATCGAGGAAGTACGCCGCACTCGCGACGAGAATCGTTGGGATCACGGCGTCACCGAGCCCGATGAACAGCGCATCTCGCTCGATCGCATCCGCGTCCTGGTCGTCGGTTTCGGCATCCGCATCCGACTCCTCGGTCGCGGGTGAGTCGGCCTCCGAACCCGTCTCATCGTCACTCGAGTCGGTGTCATCGTCAAGGACGTCGTCGGTGCTCCCCGACTCGAGATACGAAAAGGAAAGCGACGTCGGGATGACGAGGACGACGGGGATTTTGAGATCCATGACGCCTTCGGCGAGGTCGAGCATGTGCTCGGTTCGGTAGACGCTGATCGCGTCGTAGACCGCGAGAACGGTGAGCAACAAGATTGCGGGCAACAGGCCGAAGCTGATCCCGAACAGGGCCGCAGCGCCAGCGCCCATGATCACCCCTGTACTGTCGATGACGTACCACTCCGGATAGAACAACAGCCCCGCGCCGACGGCGATCGCGCCAAGCGCGGCGATGGCGTTCACCGAGCCGACGGTCGCGACGGGCGGAACGAGTTCAGCGAAGACGAACCACGCGAGCATCACGCTGACGCCGATGATCAGCGCCTTGATCAGCCACTCGACGTCGTATTTGAACGTCACGAGCATGAACGCGGTCGCAACGAGAATAATCGCAAAGTAGACCACGCTGTTTGTCGGGTCGTCAGGGTTCTCGACAGCCTGACGCTCCGACTCGTGGAAGGGCTCGATCAGCGCCAGTGCACCGAACTGGACGCCCAGAAAGAGCACCACGGTCACGCCGACGGCGAGAAGGACCCGTGTCCGATGGTTCATAGAGCGGGGTTTGTCCCCCGCTCGTATGGGTGTTTTCGTCTTCGCTCGAGGCAGCGACACCCGGGAAGCTCGGAACCCACTCGAGCGTCCTCATACGGATGCTGTCGTCAGTTACCGCTGATCACCGATCGTGGTGATCGGGACAGCAGACCGTCTCAGCGGGCGTACAGCGTCGAACCGACGAGCGACGGCAGGTGGACGCCGGCGTCGGGCGTCACCGCGATATAGGGCCGCTCGACCGGCCCGAAAACGTCGACAACACGGCCAACTTCCTCGAGGGAGTCGTCGAGGACCATCGTGCCAATCTCGTGGCGGAGTTGATCGTCCGACTCGGCGTCACTGTCGCGTTCGTCCGCCCGCAAGACGGCGAGTCCCTGTGCGGTGCGGACGACTGAGCCAACGCGGCGCATATTATTCGCGCATCGCGACGACGTAGGCCGCGACGGCTTGGACGAGGTCGTTTTTTGTCGAATCGTCGGCACCGCGGACGACGACGCGGCCCCGGTCGGCCCAGGGCTCCCGGGAATAGGACTTGTCCCGCTCGATCGTGGCGTCGTACCCGATCTGCTGGACTGCCTTGGCGATTTCATCGACCGCTGGCTCTTCGACTGCGAGCTCCTGAGACACGCGCCGACCCTCGGCGCGTGACAGGCCCGCATCGAGATAGGCGGGCCAGATGACGTTCTCGACCATACACCTCTCTCAACGGGCCGACGGGTAAACGCTTTTCAAAAAACGTGGCTGTGTGGCGGTTATCGACGGTGCGCGAGGAACGCAACGGCAAGCAGCGCAGCGATGGCTGCTGGCACGCCGAAGCCAGGGATCGAATCCTCGCCGTCGTCGGTTTCTTCGGCGCCGTTCTCGTCGGATTCATCTGTGTCCTCGAGGCCCTCAACTGCCTGCTCGTAGGCGTCAGGATGGACCGTCTCGACGATGTCGACGACGGCGTAGATGACCTGTGGTGCCGGCTGGTTGAGCTGGTTCGCGTTGACCGCAAAGACGTTATCGTTCTGGTAGGCAGTCGTCGCCTCGGCTGCTTCGGGGATCGGTACCTCCGATCTGTCGTCGGAGTAGATGATCCACTCGGGGTCTTCGTCGACGATCATTTCGCTGCTGAGTGGCTGGTAGAAGCCGATGTCGGCCCGTTCGGCGAGATTCTCGACACCAGCGGTCGTCAGCACTTCGTGAATGAACGTGTCGGTTCCAGCCGTCATGCCATCCTCACCCATCGCATAGTATGCGAGCGGGCGGTCTGCATCCTCGAGTGCCGCTTCGACGACCTCGAGACGCTCGTCCATCCAGTCGACGGTTTCGGTGGCGCCGTCACATTCGCCGGTCAGTTCGCCGGTTCGGAGCACGTTGTCACGAACGTCGTCGATCGACCCTGCGTCGTCGAATTGGTAGACAGTGAGGCCAGCCTCGCGAAGGGTCTCGATATCTTCTTCATCGGTGATGTTCGCGGCCAGAACGACATCGGGGTCGAGGTCGATCACGCGCTCGTGGACGATGGCGTAGTTGTCGGTCACGTCCTCGCGGTCACCAATCTCGAGGCCGCTCGTTGCTTCCTCGTCGGGCATGCCGACGAGTCGGTCTTCGGCACCGATCTCGAAGACAGTCTGTGCGTCGCTTGCCTGCAAGGCGACGACGGAATCAGGGGCTTCCTCGAGTGTGATCTCTTCACCAGTGGCATCAGTCAGTTCGATCGGGTACTCACAGTCCGCGGTCTCGTCGGGCGTTGCCGACACGCTGCTGGCCGCAGCGACTGGGGCAACCAACGAGAGCGTCAATAACGCAGTAAGCAAAATTACGAGTTTCTGTCGCATCATCCGCTAGATAGAGACTCTTCAACAAATATTTGTCTAACCCAACCGAGGTTGTGATGTATGACGTACTCGGCCCGAATCCTCTCGTGGTCGGCGGGGCTGACAGCGTTGCTCGTCGCCGTCATCGTCGTCAGTGCCGCGCTCGGGCCAGTCAGAGTCGACCCGTTGACGGTCGCGCTGGCGATTTTGAACGCCATCGTCGTTCCCTCGAGCGTCACGGCCGGAACTCTCACGATTCCCATCGTCGGCGTCGGCGTGCCGGTTCCGAGCTTTGAGTATACGTCGATGTTTGCGTTCGACGTGCCGAACACCCACCAGATCATCGTCGCGGATATCCGCCTGCCCCGGATCGCGCTCGCGGCAACGGTCGGGTTCGCACTCGCCGCAGCCGGGACGGTGATGCAGGGGTTTTTCCGAAATCCGCTCGCTGATCCATCGATCATCGGTGTCTCGACTGGGGCCGCTGCAGGTGCCGTCGCAGCCATCGCGTTTCCCATGCTCGTCCCGTTTGGGAGCCTCCATCTGGCGGCGTTTGCCGGCGCGCTCCTGACGGCGTTTCTGGTCTATTCGATCGCGACGGAGGGTGGCCGAACGCCTGTCGCAACGCTGTTGCTCGCGGGCGTCGCCATGCAGGCGTTTCTCGGCGCGCTCATCTCGTATATGCTCGTCCACAGCGGCGATAGCCTCCGGCAAGCCGTCGTCTGGATGATGGGCCATCTCAGCAACAGCACGTGGAGCGACGTCGGCTTTGCACTCCCAGTGGCAGTGCTCGGCGTTCTCGTCCTGGGAAGCTACACGCGAGACCTGAACGTGCTCTTACTCGGCGAGGAAGACGCCCACCACCTCGGGACCGAAGTCGAACGAACGAAGTTCCTCCTGCTCGCGGTTGCGAGCATCATCACCGCCGCGGGCGTTGCTGTTGCTGGCGTCATCGGCTTCGTCGGCCTCGTCGTTCCCCACATCATGCGACTGATCGTTGGCCCGGATCACCGGATTTTGCTGCCGACCAGCGCCCTCGCGGGTGCTTCGTTTCTCGTGATTACGGACACCATCGCTCGAGCCGGCCCCGCCGAGGTGCCGGTCGGCATCATCACGGCCTTTGTCGGCGCGCCGTTTTTCCTCTTTTTGCTCGTCCGGCGGGAGGTGCATTCGGTATGAGGTTCATTGGCAGCGGCGGCGAGACGAAGACGCCACGACCCACCGGCGTCGATCCGGCGGCGATCACCGTCGAGGACTGCTCGATTTCGTTCGGCGAGCTTTCGGTCCTCGAGGACGTCTCCGTAACGATCGAGCCCGGTGAGTTCGTCGGCTTCGTCGGTCCCAACGGGGCCGGGAAGACAACGCTCTTGCGAGCGATCAGCGGCGCACTCGAGCCCGATTCCGGAACGGTATCGATCGACGGTGTTGATATTCACGGCGTCTCCTCGAAACGCTCGAGTCAGCTGGTCTCGGTCGTCCCGCAGGATACGACGCTCTCGTTTTCGTTTCCCGTCCGTGACGTCGTCGAGATGGGGCGCCATCCCCACCGCTCGCGGTTTTCCTCGCCAACGCAGGCGGACCACGAGGCGGTCGAGCAGGCGCTCGAGCGAACACGGACGACCGATCTCGCTGAGCGGCCGATCGACGCGATCAGTGGCGGGCAACGCCAGCGAGTCGTGCTCGCACGGGCGATTGCCCAGGAGACGCCAGCGATGTTGCTCGACGAGCCAACCGCGAGTCTCGACATCAACCACCAGCTCGAGACGCTCGAGTTGGTCCGTGAACTCGTCGATGACGGCCGAACCGTCTGTGCGGCGATCCACGATTTGGATCTGGCCGCCCGCTACTGCGATCGACTCGTGATGCTCGCCGACGGCGGCGTCTATCGGAGCGGGCCACCGACCGACGTGTTGACTGGCGAGTCACTCGCCGACGTCTTCGATGCGACCGCGACGGTGACGCCGAACCCGATTACGGGCGCAGAGACCGTAACAGCGCTCCCAAGTCGTCGGACCGACGTGGCCGATGAGGACGAAACGACAATGCAATTACAGGACGCCCGGATTCACGTCGTTGGGACCGGACCGACTGCAGCGTGCGTGCTCGCCCAACTCGAGCGCACCCATCCCGGACCCGACCTCTCGCTTGGCCCCGTCACGCACGGTGACACGGCCGCCGAGACGGCTCGAACGCTCGAGGTCGACTGCCTTGAAGTCCCACCGTTCGAGTCGCTTTCGACGGCGACACTCGAGACAGTCAGTGATCGGGTCGAGAACGCCGACGTGGCGGTCCTAACCGGGTACGCACTCGCCGACAGTCCCGGCATCACAGAGCTGCTCGAGACAGTTGAAACCGCAGCCGAGTCGATCGTCTGTGTCACACGCGAGTCGGACGACAGGGCGAGCGCCACGGACGACGGACAGCGACGGGCCACAAACGCGACGGTGCCGATACACGCCCTCGAGGCGACGTCGGAGACGGCTCTCGAACGGATCGAGACGGCGCTCAATCGGACCCACTCGCGACAAGTCGTGGATGGCGACTCGAGCGAAACCGAACTCGGCTCCTCGGATAGCGACTCGAATCCAGGGCTGCCGGCGGGGTCCTCGAGCGACTAAGACTGTCGAACAGCGGTCGCGAACAGCCAGCCATCACCTCGGAGACGGCAAATGTTGCGGAACGAACTCTGCAACGAGTGCGCTCCGACAGGAGAACCGCAACTGGACGGTTTTTTACCCCTCCGCCTCCGAGTGGCGGCCAATGAGCGAGCACGATTACGACGAGCTCGGACTCGTCGCCGGGCTGGAGATCCACCAGCAACTCGATACGGCGACGAAGCTGTTCTGTCAGTGTCCAACCGAGCTTCGCGAGCCCGAGGAGTCGACGCGGACGTTTACCCGCTATCTGCATCCAACACGGAGCGAACTGGGCGAGATCGACCAGGCCGCCTTAGAAGAGAGTCGCGTCGACCGCGAGTTCGAATACCTCGCCTACGATACGACCTGTCTGGTCGAAGAAGACGACGAGCCGCCGGCCACACTCGACGACGAAGCCCTCGAGACGACCCTCGAGGTCGCTCAGCTCATGGACATGAACCCCGTCGATCAGGCCCACGTCATGCGCAAGATCGTCGTCGACGGCTCGAACACGACAGGCTTCCAGCGCTCGTCGCTGATCGCCACCGGCGGCGCGATCGAGACCAGCGAGGGCGCAGTCGGCATCGAAGACCTCCTGCTCGAGGAAGAAAGCGCCCAGCGCGTCGAGGAAACCGACGACGGCGTGCGCTTCAGTCTCGACCGACTCGGTATCCCGCTCGTCGAGATCGGCACGAAACCGGATATCTCGACGCCCGACCAGGCCCTCGAGGCCGCCGAACGGATCGGCATGCTGCTTCGCTCGACCGGGAAGGTCAAACGCGGGCTGGGGACGATCCGCCAGGACGTCAACGTCTCCATCGCCGACGGCGCGCGCGTCGAGATCAAAGGCGTCCAGAGCCTCGACGACATCGACGATATCGTTCGCAACGAAGCCGCACGGCAGGTCGAACTCGTCGAGATCCGAGACGAACTCGAGGCCCGCGAGGCCTCTGTCGGTGAGACCCAAGACGTTACCGACGTCTTCGAGGGCACTGACAGCGGCGTTATCGGTGGTGCACTCGGTTCAGGTGGCTCCGTGATGGCCGTCCCACTGTACGGCTTCGACGGACTCGTTGGCCGGGAAATCGCACCCGACCGCCGGCTGGGAACCGAGTTCTCCGACCATGCCAAACGTCACGGCGCGGGCGGGATCTTCCACACGGACGAACTGCCGGCCTACGGCGTCACCGAAGCTGAAGTGGAGGCCCTGCGGGACACTGTGGGTGCCAGTGAAGAAGACGCAGTGGCGATCGTCGCCGCCGACACCGACATCGCAGAAGCGTCAATCGATGCCGTTGCCGAACGCGCTGGCACTGCACTCGAGGGCGTCCCCGAGGAGACCCGCGACGCACTCGAGGACGGGACGACGCGCTATCTCCGCCCACTCCCCGGCGCGGCACGGATGTACCCCGAAACCGACGTTCCGCCCGTCGAACCGGACCCGAGCGAGGTTCCCGAGCCGGAACTGCTGACCGAGAAGGTCGAACGCTATCAAGCGGAGTTCGACCTCAGTGCGGGGCTTGCCGAACAGGTCGCCTACGGCACACACATGCCGCTGTTCGAGTCCGTCGTCGCCGATGGCATCGACCCGACGCTGGCCGCGACGACGCTCGAGTCGACGCTGACCGAACTCCGGCGTGACGACGTGCCCGTCGAGGCGCTCACCGAGACGCACATCGAGGCCGTCCTCGAGATGGTCGAAGACGGCGACCTCCCGAACGAAGGCGTCACGGATCTGCTCGAGGCACTGGCCGAGCAGCCGGATCGAACGGCCGAGGAGGCAGCCGAAGACGCCGGACTCGGCGGTGCCGACGAGGACGAAGTCCGCGAGGCCATCGCCGAGGTCGTCGAGCGGAACGAAGCGCAGGTCGAAGAAGAAGGGATGCAGGCGTTTTCGGGCCTCATGGGCGAGTGTATGGGTGCACTCCGGGGCAAGGCTGACGGCGACCTCGTGAGTCAGTTGCTCCGCGAGGAGATCCAAAAGCGAGCGTGAACGACCCCTGCCTACTTGCCCGATAGCGCGGGCTCCTTGAGACAGAGGCTTCCTGATTCGACGACGTTGTCAGACTGTCGAGGTTCCCTCGACAAACGCGACTTGCAGACACAGTAATCATGTCCACAGTGGTCGCAGTCTCCACAGGCGTGTTTTCGGAGTAGTTCACTCCTATCGTAGCCACTGACCGTCACTGCACACCAGCTCGCATGACGGCTCTGCGATCCGTGTGTCCATCGGTTCAGTTGTTACTATAGCTTGGCGAGACCGCGAGAAAGAACGTTCAACGACGCGTTGAAATTCAGGTCCAACTACTAAGGAGTGTGCGTATTCGCCACAATATACGTTACAAACATCACCGCGTATAGCAGGGTCGTGACGCCGACAAACGCGATAACGACACTCCTGTTCAGTCCGATCGGGGCGAGTCCAGTGACAGACCCGATTACCAGGAGCGCGGCACAGCCCACGATCAGTCCGACATACATCGAAACGAGCTTTTGTCGGTCTTCATCCATATGGGTATAAATCGGCTGTATTGACTTAATTTGGATGCGTATTGCGGTTTACGACGCGAACTCCAGAAGGGGTTGCTCACCTCGTTCACAGTGATACGTGTGCGTTTGGATCACCGAACAGCACGTCTCAAGTTCTGACGATTCAAATGGTATCTCTGATTCTCATACTGGACACGATCCAACGAAGGTCCGCATGCTAGAAACGAGATGTCCACGCTGCTCAGGCAGGTGCGACATTCACTCATCGACCTCCTGAGAGAGACTGTTAGATCACGGTATCCGCGATCAATGCGATGGCGCGCGCTGAATCGTGGTGAGCGATGCGCGAACCACGATTCGAAGCTGCGCGAGGGATGAGCGAGTGAACTCGTGAACGAGCGAATCGGTTGGGGAGGACGTGGCAATCAGTGTTGCCAGTATAGTAGTGTCATAGAACGGTTCACAAACCTACTATGAACGTGTCCTGATTCGATCAGTACAGGTGGTTCACATATCACCCGATGCAAGGTACAGTGATAGTCTACGACTGTGCGGAACTCCAGAACCGTATGATGAGTTTGTAAATAACGTAGAGCACGGCGAGATTCAGAAAGGCAATGAAAGCAAGTATTAGCAGTTCAATCCCGATATATTCTTGAAAACCCATACTCTGGATAACACATCAATGATACTAACTCATAGGTTTTTCGTAAAATGGAGGTTGACCGGCCAGTCACTTCGCACCTGGAGTTACTGGTGTATTCGGATAGATACAGTGTGGAATATACTCTGTGAATTGTCTATGAAATCTATTCGTCGACCAACTCCTCGAGTAACGTCTCGAGGCTGTAACTCTGCAAGGCGTCGCGTTCTTCGATCGCCGAGATGACGAACGTCGAGTCGGTTCGGTCGACGCCCTCGAGCTGTTCGAACTCGGCGATCAGGCGCTCGACCATCTCGCTGCTGCTCAGACGGGCGACGACGATGAAGTCAGTCTCGCCCATCGTGAAGTAGACGTTCGTGACGCCTTCGACGGTCAGCAGTCGATCCGAAAACTCCTCGTAGGAACCCTGATAATCGGCGTGAACCTCGACGAGGACGGTCACGCCAAGACCGAGTTCATCGAGATCGATGTCGTAGCGGTCGTTCGTAATGATCCCCTCCTCTCGAAGATTGGACAGCCGATAGTGAATCGTCGACACCGGGATGCCGGTTGCTTCGTGAAGCCGCTCGGGGCTTCCCGTCTCGAGTTCGGAGATTGCCTTGAGCAGTCGCACGTCGCGTTCGTCCATGGAGGAGTGGTTGGTGGAGGCGAAATAAATGTCCTACGGCTGATGAAATTGGAGATATCTACAAGACTCATGACTCACATGGCGGACGATTCGGATGCAATCCATATGTGTGGTTTTGATTTCTGCGATATCGGGCTGCTTGTAGAAGGATCTAAATACAACCGTCTGTTCCGAACTGGATATGATTACGCTTGGATCTATTCCATCGGAGTACCGCCAACCGGTGCTCTTTTCGATACTCGCGCTCTGCTGGGGGAGTTCGTTCGTGGCGATCGAGATCGGTCTCGAGTACGTCCCGCCGCTGTTGTTCGCCGGCCTCCGCTATGCGCTGGCAGGCGCGATCGTCCTTGGCTACGCAGTCGTCGTCACTGATCAGGTTCGTCCCACAGGTCGAGCAGAGTGGCTCGTGGTCGTCGTTGCCGGTGTGTTCGTCATCGCACTCTATCACGGCCTGCTGTACATCGGTGAGCTATACGTCTCAGGTGCAGTCGCCGCCACAATCGTCAGTACGGCACCCATCCTCACCGTCGCGTTCGCGGGCGCGTTGCTGCCGAACGAGCGACTCAGCCTCGTCGGTGTCATCGGCTTCGTACTCGGCTTGATCGGCGTCATCCTCGTCGTCCAGCCGTCTTCGGCGGCGCTCGGTGGCGATATGGTGGTTGGTGCAGCAATCGTCTTCGCCTCCGCGATCGCGTTCGCACTTGGGAGCGTGCTCGTGCGGCCGATCGAATCTGACCTCCCGCTCGAGACGCTTCAGGCCTGGGCGATGTTGCTCGGTGCTGGGGTGTTGTTCGGCTGGGCTGGCCTGCGTGGCGAATCGGTAGCCGCGATCGAGCTAACGCGGACGGCACTGCTCTCGTACGCGTACTTGACGTTCGTCTCCGGCGTCTTCGCGTTCCTGCTCTACTTCGAGTTGCTCGAGGAAAGCGGCGCGATACAGGTCAACCTCGTCGGGTACGCCGAACCAGCAGTTGCGATCGGCGTGAGTTGGATCATCTTTGGCTCCGTCGTCGACTCACTGACGATCGTCGGCTTGCTAACGATCCTGGCTGGCTTCGTCGTCATCAAGCGCACCGCGATTCGCTCGGTCCTGCGCTCGAAATGGGGATCGACACCGCTCGAGCAACCACCGCACACGGGCGAGCCGACAGCCCGAACCGACGGTGGGATTCCGATCGAGTCCGAATCCGACGCTTGTGAGGCGGATGCTGGGCGACCACCGGTCGATCCTCGAGAGTAGCGGCCCCGTGTTCGAAACGACTGGGTGGAAACGCTCAACCGCGAGTGCGTTCGGTGGGAGGAATTCAGGGAAGATTTATGCGTGAGAACGTGGCCGCTGTGAACGATGCCAGAATCGACGATTACAGCCGTGTGTCACGTGCGTGCGCCACTGCTGCTCGAGCCAGTCGACAGACAGGTCGAAACCCTTCGCGCCTGTGAGTCAGAGGGGACGATCGATGACCTGTTGTTGCGCAGTTGGCCAAAAGAGATCGCACTGACTGACAACAGCCCCTATCAGGAGTCCCTCGAGAGCTTCGAGCGGTTCGAGGAGTGGGCAGACAAGCAAGGGGTGAGCATTCGCCCGCCGTTCAAAAAGCGGACGACGACATCCCAACTCTCCGGGGCGACCAGAGCGCTGCTCGTGATGCCGCTTATTTGTCTCGAGATCTACGCTGAT
This sequence comes from Natronorubrum sp. A-ect3, assembly GCF_041821125.1. NCBI lineage: Archaea > Methanobacteriati > Methanobacteriota > Halobacteria > Halobacteriales > Natrialbaceae > Natronorubrum > Natronorubrum sp. A-ect3. The sequence continues at coordinate 96,533 of NZ_JBGUBB010000008.1, forward strand.
GACGAACTGGTTGGCGTGTTCCCCCACACCGACGAGGAACTCGAACAGACGTACACGACGGACGAAGTCATCGCCTCGCTTCGGACCGGGGAGCTCCCAACGCCATTGGGTAGTGCCAGCGAACGCGAAGTGTCAACGGAGTCAGTGGCGGATCAGCAACCCGGAACCGACTGTCCCGACTGTGGCGACTCGTTGATCAACGGGCAAGGCCTGTTTGCCTGCTCCAGTTGTGGCTGGATCGGCACGCTCAGCGAAACGGGCGCATACGTCTCACAGTCGAACCGGCGAGCAACGCAGACGTCGACCGTGTCGCCCGCAGAGCAGTAGGGCGATTTCTGTGACCCTTCGAGTCGAGTCACAGCAGCGTTCGATCGATGGCGACAGCCGTCTCGAGTTCGCCACTAGTTAGTGACGAGGTCGCCTGCGTACTCTGCCTCGATCTGGACGCTCCCCCATCGTAATCGATCTCGCAGGAGTCAGCCTGCGTTCCAAAGGCAGACTCGAGGCGCTCGAGTCGTCCTCAACGTCGGTGCTTTCCAAACAGCCGGCTACAAACGCCATTCCAGCACCGAGTAGCCCCATCGTGTATCATCGGTTGACGTCAGTCATCTCCTGGTGATGGTCGACAAGAGGCGATCAGCGTGTATGGGTCAGCGGGTCCAACAGGAGCCATCAGCGACCGCGCTCCATGTGACAGCCGGTTCCAGATCACTGTTCGGCCGGCCGTTCAGTTGCCCGACGGAGCAATCCGAGGAGCGCGATCGCCTCACCCGTCGTCAGATCAGCCCGGCCGTACACGCGCCGGAGCATACGCATCGTTTTCTCGCGTTTTTCGACGGGATGGTTGAGTTCCTCGAGCAGTTCGGCCCACTGGTCGTAGACGCGATCAATGGTCGGTTCAGGAGCCCGAACACGCTCGAGGTCGGGTAGCTGTGTCTCCTCGTCCGTGAGGGTGAGCGAGCGGAGTTCGTAGAGAGTGATGGTTGCGGCCTGCCCAAGATTGAGAACGGGGTAGTCAGCAGCGGCCGGAATCGAGCAGATTTCGTCGATTTGGGCGAGTTCGTCGTTGGTGAGCCCGACGCGCTCACGGCCGAACACGAGTGCCGTGGGTGCCTCGACAGTCGCCAATCGATCCGGAAGCTCGGACGGTGTCGAGTACGGAAATCGAACGTGGCTGTGGTCGTCTTCGTTGGTCACCGCTGTACAGCCGATGGTGTGATAGTTCTCGACGAGGTGGTCGAACGAAACCTCCGTCGCGTTCGGCAGGATATCCTCTCGAGCATGTCCCGCAAACCCGTATGCTTCGCCGTCAGGATCGAGTGCTGGTGGATCGACGAGCAACAGTTCGTCAAACCCGAAGTTCTTCATCGCACGGGCGATCGTTCCAACGTTGCCCGGCGACTGGGCATCGACGACAGCGACCGTCGGCGGTGTCCGTGACCGATCGGCCAATCCATCGATATCGGATGTCTCAGCAGTCATCGGTCCTCGAGTGACCCCGTTCCAAAAGTGAGGGAGGAAGTGTTCGTCACGATACCGTTCGGTTGCGGTCGCGAACCGAAACGATTGGGCCACAAGATCGCTGTGGTGTCGTCCATACCGGGCGAACGTACTGACCGGCCAAAAGAGACGTGTTCGCCGGGGACAGGATGCTAATGAGTGAACGGACCTGTGTGAGTCGTGACCGTCTGGGAACGCGGTGTTTGATACACTGTCTGTGTGGTGTTCTCTGTCATCTCATCTAGAGAACGTTCTTCCTAGTATACTAGTACTAGATCTAGGATACTAGTGTGTTGTATTGATCTCTAGAGCAAACACAAGACAGCTAGTTACTGTGCTAATTCTTGAATCTCATTGGAACACTGCGTGGACTTCACTGGTGTTGTAACCGGAGTTGCTTCTGCTATTCGGGAGGTAATTGGCTTCTCTCGGCCGATATCGTGGATTTCCACGTTGAATCGGATTCAACGAAGGGGACACACACCCCCCTCGCGTTTGTAACGGCACAAAGGCAGGGGGGTCTCTACGTGGAACACACCACAGTCGCGGATGTAAAATCGGGCCGATAGCATCTCAATCGACACAAAATCGAGAATAATCGAACACCCACCCCACCCATTCGGCGTTACAAACGCGAGGGGGGTGTGTCCCCCCTCTAGTAACCGCGAACTCCGTCGGTTACCGGGAGTTTCGTGCTTCTTCGGCGGCTTTCACGACAGTACCGACACGCTATGGGTAATAGTGCTGTCATAATCACGTCTCGATCCATCACGTCTGTCCCGCCACTCTCAGTTCACTCCCGGCCGTTCACTGGGACACGCCCCCTCGCGTTACATCCGCGACGGGGGTGTCGGTGTTTCACATACTCGACTCCTCTCGAGCAACCCACACCCGATGTTAGAAACGCGAGACTGCTGTTCGACAGCTATCTCGCATAGTGGGTGAAATCCGCAGGTATTATGGCCTATCACTCGATTTTTACATCCGCGATCGATCTCCATAGCTTTATTTCAATCCAGTTGGAAGCCACGGGGTAACGAAATGTCCGCCAACGACGATCGTGATCCACTCTTTCGGTACGACGATCCGGTCTTTGCCGACGAGCGCTTGCTCGAGATCACGCACCTTCCCGGTCCGGACCGGATCGTCGGACGCGATGAGCAAATGCAACGGGTGGCGGACGCCCTGAACCCCGCGATTTTCGGGAGCGAACCGAACCACCTGTTCATCTTCGGCAAGACTGGCACCGGCAAATCGCTGATCTCCCGGTCGGTCACCCAGCGAGTGATCTCGGAAGCACGACGTGACGACGTCACGGTCAAGTACGCGTTCATCGACTGTGGCGAGCAAAACACCGAGGCGTCGATCGTCAAGACGATCGCCCAGATCGTCAACGATCCCGACGAAAGCGGCGTCACCGTTCCCGACCGTGGCCTCGGCACCGGCGACTACTACAAACGCCTCTGGCAGTCGGTCGACCACTGTACCGACGTTACCATCGTCATCCTCGACGAAATCGACATGCTCGAGGACGACGAAGTGCTCCGAAAGCTCTCCCGTGCCGGCGAGAACCGACGGATCTCAGACTCGAGTATCGGTATCATCGGCATCTCGAACAAGATCGATTTCCCGGATCATCTCTCCGAACGGGTCAAATCGAGTCTGTCCCGGGACGAACTCGTGTTCTCGCCGTACGACGCCAACCAGCTCGTCGAAATCTTAGAGAAACGACGGGACGCGTTCCATGAGGAGGTGCTCTCTGACGACGTGATTCCGCTGACTGCCGCGCTTGCAGCCCAAGAACACGGCGACGCGCGCAAGGCGATCGACATCCTTCGAAACGCCGGCCGGATCGCAAAAAAGCAGAACGCGGCACAGGTCACTGCAGATCATGTCCGCGACGCCAAAGAGAAGACCGAAGCCGACCGATTTAACGAGCTGATCGAGGGCTCACCCCAGCAGGCCAAAGCGATTCTCTACTCGCTGACGCTGCTGACCGAAAACAGCACGGAAAAAGAGTTCCCGACGAAAATCATCTACAACCAGTACAAGGAAGTCGCTCGTCGGCTCGATTTCGACGTGCTCTCGGAGCGTCGCGTCCAGGAGATCCTCCAAGAGCAGAACTTCCTCAACGTGATCCAGTCCGAACGCGAGGGTCGTGGACGCGGCCGCGGTGCCCACGCCAAACACCGGCTCCTCGAGAACCCTTCGATCGTCAGGAAGGTGCTCTTGCGCGATTCACGACTGGCCGTCCTCGAGGAGGACGCTGCGTAACTCGGTCTTTTAGGAAATATTGATACTTTGGTCTGTTGACCAGACTGCTGTACTGTATTGAGTAAACGTTCAACAGACAGTGCCCAAAACTCGCCAGCGATGGCGAATATCATCAAAACGCTGCAAGAAGTGACGATGGACAACCAGGCAGCGACGGCGATCGGTGGCGACGACTCACTGACGTTCTCGAAGTTTTGGTCGCTGACCGATAGGTTCGCTGGCGGTCTACAGGCTCGTGAGATTACTGCCGGCGACGCCATCGCGATTCGGTTGTCGAATCCTCGAGCGTTTCTCATCGCCTTCTATGGAACACTCAGAAACGGCTGTGTACCGGTGTCCATGCCGACTGACTACCACACCGACGACATCATTGCGGTACTGAACGAAACTGGCTGTGACGCGTTCGTCACCGACGAGACACCGTTTCTGACGATTTTGAACCGGGCTGACGAGACACGTGTCGCGATCACGGTCGACTGTGATGCACGGATGGGAGTCACGTTGTCGGCATTTCTCGACAACGACGGCATGAACAGTGCTGGCTCACGGACTGGAATCGACGTCGTGCGACAGTCAGACAGCGATCGCGGGCTGATCGCGTACGTCGGACACGACGATGGCGAGCCACTCGGTGTAACCTACACACACGCGGCGCTGGCTGGCGCTGCCAGCGTCGGCCGCTCGATACTCGAGCGAGACGGCACACAGTGCCATCTCGGGAGTCTCCCACTGTCGAATCCACTCGAGTTAATGTATGGCACAACAGCCACCATACTCGACGGTGGGACGTACCTGCCACACCCACAGTGGGACCCCGAGACGGTCCAGTCGTTGTGCTATACAGACCGTGTCGATCGGACGTTTGTCTCACCGTCGCAGTACGAGACGCTTGCGGCACTCGAGATTGATGCTGACGAGACTGTCGCCGTTCTCGAACCGACGACGGCGGCGCTCGAGGAGCACGAGGACGCTGTGACGCGCCTCCGTGGTCGTCCGGAGACGGGACTAACGCACGTGCGAACGTCGGCTACCGCCGACACCTCGCCACGCTGGGAGACAGTTCCGATGGTCGAGAGCTGTGTGCTCGAGGACGGTGCTGACGGCGAACTCGCCGTCAGCGGTCCGGCAGTGATGGATAGCTACGTTGGCCGCCCGGCGCTGACCGACGAGACCATCGAGACGAACGATAGCACTCGATGGATCCGAACTGGTGTTACCGGCGACGAGCCGGCCCTGTCCCAGCCCGGAGACACTACCAACCTCGCTGACAGCATCTCGAGCTGATGTGATCGCCCTGCGAACGCCCGCCCAGTTCTCCGCAACCGCGGTACATTTCAGGCTGCTCTCCACAGACAGCGTATGAACAGTGTCGACGCGGCGGGGTTGGGAATCGGCGACGAGTACCCGCCTCGGATCATGGGTGTGTTGAATATTAGCGAGGAGTCGCCCTACGATCCAAGCGTATACGACGACCCCGGGGAAGCGGCCCAGTACGTCGACGAAGAACTGATCAGTGAGGGTGCCGACATCGTCGACATCGGCCTCGAGTCGGCGAACAAACGCTTTGATGTGCTCTCCGCCGAAGAGGAACTCGAGCGGCTTCATATCGCACTCGAGACGATCGACCGCGTCTCCGGCGATGCGATTTTCTCGATCGAGACACGCTATGCGACGGTGGCCGAGGAGGCGCTTTTACAGGGATTCGACATGGTCAACGATATCGCCGGCTTCGCCGATCCGGAGATGCCAGCCGTCTGCGCAGAACACAACGTCGCTGTCGCGAAGATGGCGAGTCCACCGGACCTCGAGCGCCCGGGCGCAGTCGGAGAAACCGACTGGGCCGCACGAAAGTCGCCGGAGTGGGCGGCACAGGCCGAGTACGTCGATCAGGTCTACGAAGCACTGAAACAGAACGGGATCACCGAGAAGACGATCGTTGACCCGGCCTTCGGGGGGTGGAGTGAAGCCCAGACGCTCGAAGACGACCGAGAGACGTTCCGCCGACTGCGGGAGTTCCGCGCGCTTGGCCAGCCCATGCTGGTCTCGATCAATCGGAAGAACTTCCTCGGGGAGATTGCTGGCCGCGAAACCGACGAACGGCTGCCGGTTAGTCTCGCAGCTACGTCGATGGCTGTCGAACGTGGCGCACACGTTATTCGGACCCACGATGTCGCCGACACCCGTGATGCAGCCCTCATCGGACATGCGTTTACCGAGCGCGCAAGCACGGCTACGGCCGAATTTTCGGTCTCCCGACTCGATGTTCACTCGAGCCGTGACCTCCGTGCACACCTCTCGACACGTGGCATCGATCCGACGGCTGCCGACGACTGGTCGACAGTCGCGATCGAAATCGACGGACTCGACGAGGATGCACGAACTCGACTGCTGTCTGCTGTCACCGACGTCGAATCCAACGTGGAGTATGTGGACACCGAACATGTCCTCCTCGTTGGATCGAGAACTGGTATTTTGGACGTTTCAGCCCACCTTCTCGAGGAAAGCGGCGACGGACGCGCACTTTCTGATGCACTCGCAGAAATGATTGAGTAAGAGAAAGCTTATGCCGGAGGATTCGAAAAGTGATGGTGGACGCCGGGCGGCCTCCCGGGTAGGGGTACTTTGGAGGCGACCCCCGGCCCACAACACGAATTATTGTGGTACTACGTCGACCAGTGATAACTCGAGCACTGAGTTAGTTGCTCGAGATACCGCTGTCGCGCTGTTGGCCCACCACTGGCTCTAAGCCCGAACACGGATACGACTCCACGTCTCATTTCGAGTATGCACTTCGACGAGTGGGAACCCGTCTACGAGGCGATTCTGGACGACTTCGGCTACGATCGGGCCGGTGACGAGCGAGCCCGAGACGTGCTGGCGTCGCTGACCGACGAGTTCGATCTCGACCGGCTCTCGAGTGTTCGAGATGCCACCGTTGCGATCGCCGGGGCCGGACCATCACTCAGCGACGAGTCGTCTCTCGAGCGGGCTCGAGACACAGACCTCGTCTTTGCGGCCTCGACGGCCGCCGACACGCTCGCAGAACACGGAATCGGTGTCGACTGTATGGTGACGGATCTCGACAAAAACCCCGATACGGTTCGGCAGTTGACCCATCGAGGAGTACCGGTCGCGGTCCACGCCCACGGTGACAACGTTCCCGCGGTCCGGGCGGTCGTTCCCGACTGTGCAGCCGACGCCGTGTTGGCGACGACACAATCTACACCACGGGGGTCCGTCCGGAATTTTGGTGGCTTCACGGACGGCGATCGGGCAGCGTTCCTCGCAGACCAGCTCGGAGCTGCCCAGCTCGTCTTCGTCGGCTGGGATTTCGACGATCCTGCGGTTGACCCGGTGAAGGCACGAAAACTCACGTGGGCCGAACGACTGCTGTACTGGCTCGAGTCGCGCCGAAGAGAGCGCTTTGGCCTGTTAGACGGTCGCCGGGAGACGATCGAGACGCGTGCGCTGCCGCTCGAGTGACGGTTTTGGTTCGTTCTCCACGACCGAATCCCGGTTCTGCTCATACGGACTGCTGTCGTCACTGACCGCTAATTACCGACTCCATCGCGGGTGATCGGGACAGCAGACCGTATCAGTCGATCCGGTAGCTGGCGATCTCCGTACAGCCACAGGTCGGACAGTTCGAACTGCCCGACTCGAGTGTCGTCCCACAGTGTCGACACTCCTCGATGACTGTCTGTCCGCCGTCTCGGATGAGAACTGCCGTGAGTGCCGTTCGCAGTCGTGAGGTGTTCGATTCTTGGGACGATTGATGCTGGCGCTGCATGTACAGCTAGCCGTGTGTATCATGTTTCGTTATTATACTCTTACCATGAATAACATAATAGCTGATACTACATCATCTCGTTACTATCATCCATACTTCGAATAATGGGGTAATTTATTGGCGCCGGCGACTGTCTCTCCACTCCTCGAGCCACGATTTTGCTGCCCTACACCGACTCGGCTACTGGTGAGCCGCTGGACCAACGGTAGCACCGACTTTACAACAGATTGATTCGCCGACTCGACGCGTTTGAGCTGAGACGCACTGCACTGTCCTAACATGTAGCTACAGGAGGGCACGTTCTCGAGTCAAACACGCGCTTGATCGACGCTCCTGCTTGCCCGAAGAGCCGTCTCACCAAACTATCGCTTCGGGAGTAAGTCCTATACGCTGTGGTGGCATAGCCGGGGACACATGGCTGACGTCGCTCCATCGGTGACTCGTCGAGGGCTGCTCGCTGCAGTGGGTGTTGGGACCAGTGCCCTCGCTGGTTGCTCGGAGCGACTCTGGTCGCAAGCGGAAACCACCGGCTCGGACCAGGTTTCGCTGCGGATCAAAGCCGTTCCTGCGGACGACGATTATTTCGCTGCGACGATCGCGAGCCAACTCCGTGAAAACTACGCTTCGGCCGGCATCGACGCAACACACGAGCCAGTTGCCAAAGCGGAACTGTACCGTGATATCCTCCTCGAGGGCGACTACGACGTCTTCGTCGCGAGACATCCTGGACTCGACGAGTACGATGCGCTGTACGAACTGTTACACTCCCGGTTCGTCAGCGAACCTGGATGGCAAAACCCGTTTCACGTCTCCGATGTGACGAGCGATGACTATCTCGAGATCCAGCGGGAAGCCGACGAATCCGAACGCCAGGACGTGCTCGTCGACCTGATCGAGCATCTGTTGCGGACGACACCGTACACTACGGTCACGTTTCCGTACGTCGTTAGCGGTGTGGCGGAGTCGTTTTCGCTTCCCACTCCACCCCGTCGACCCCACGAGTATCTCGAGTTACTGTCTTATTCGGAGAACGAGTCACGGGATGGTCCAATCGAGGTGGGTGTCTTTGGCGAACACCTTACCGAGCGACTGAACCCAATCACTGTCGACCGAAACCGAATCAGCGGGCTGTTGGGGCTGGTGTACGATCCGCTGGTCAGACAGATCGGTGACGAGTACGTCCCGTGGCTGGCCGAGGACGTCGAGTGGACGACAGAGGGCCGCGTTCAGGCCCGTGTCACACTCCGAGAGGGTGTCGAGTGGCACGACGGCGAATCACTCGACGCCGAGGACGTGGCGTTTACGCTCGATTTTATCGGGGACACGTCGATGGGCGAGGTCGACGGTGGCGTCCCTGCACCACGCTATCGGGGCCGACAGACGCTGCTCGGGGGAACGGACGTGATCGATAGCCGGACGATTGAACTGTCGTTTCCCGCGGCGAGTCAGATGGCTGCTCGCCGGCTGCTCACGATCCCCGTGCTTCCAGCACATATCTGGGCAGATCGATCGGAAGTCATTGCCGATCGACAGACACGGGCGATCACGACCAACAACGAGGACCCAGTGGGCTCCGGGCTGTTTGCGTTCTCAGAGGTCACGACCGACGTCGAAGTCGAACTCGAGCCGTTCGACGGACACGTTCTCCGCGAGACGACGGACCGTCCGGCAGTCCTCGAGAACTTCTCCCAGTTCGAGGGACTCACGTTTCGGATTGCACCGAACCCGGGCGCGATGGGTGACGCACTCATCGATGGCGACACCGACGTGACAGCAAGCGAACTGCCGCCCGGAACTGCTCGTGACATTCGAACAGCGGCGACCGCCTCGACAGTCACTGGAACGACTGATTCGTTCTACATGATCGGCTACAACAGCCGGCAGGACGAACTCGGAAACCCGAACTTCCGACAACTTTGCTCGCGACTGATCGATCGCGAGCACGCCGTCCGTGAGTTTTTCGAAGGATTCGCGCAGACGGCGACGACCCCTGCGGCGCTCGTCGGAATCAGTGAGTCCATGGCGTTCGACAGCGACCTCGAGGACAGGTTCGAATCCGACCCGCTGAGCTTTCCTGGCACCGACGGGGAGCTCAACACGTCCCGCGTCCAGTCACTGTTTGAGGATATCGGCTACAGATACGAAGACGATCTCTTACTCGAGTAAGCCGTGGTTGTGAGACACGAACTGGGCGGCGACTGACGCGTCGCGTGTGGACTGTTCACGCGAAGGCGGCTGATCGTGCTTGCAACCCGTTTGAAAGAGTTAATGGCTCGCAGACTGTAGGGTTAGTACACGAACCGCATGGCACTTGCCGAAGTACTGCTCGAGCTTGCCCTCGTCGTAGTGACAATGCTCGTGACTGCGACGCTCGTCATCATCGGGCCACGCAACGTGGCCGCCGCGTTCGAGGATTTTCGCTGGCGTCTCGAGGCGTGTCTGCTGCCGTTTGCCGCGCTCGTGGTTGTCCTGCTGTTACGGTGGTCGACACAGGACGTCGTCCAGCGACTCGAGCGACGCGTCCTCCGAAACAATATCACGCCATACCTGTTTGAGTTCGATCAGGCGCTTTTCGGGACGGATCCCGTTGCCGTGCTCCAGTCGCTTCAGACCGACGCTGTGACGTCGTTTTTCGTCTTCATCTACATCTATGGCTACGCGTTCTTGCTCCTGTTTCCCTTTATCGCGTACTTTGCACTCAAGCAGATGGACGAGCTGTCGATGCTCGTGGTTTCGTTTACCGCAAACTACGGGATCGGACTGATATTCTATACGCTGTTCATTGCGTTTGGGCCTCGAAACGTCGATCCACTGCTGTTCGACGGGCTGTTGTACGATGCGTTCCCCCAGTCTCGGACGCTAACAAACGAGATTAATCAGAATACGAACGTCTTTCCATCGCTGCACACCTCGCTGGCGATGACCGTGTTCTTCCTTGCGTGGGTTACCCGAGACAAGTATCCGCTGTGGCTTCCTGTCGCCGGATTTCTCGCGATTAGCGTCAGTCTGTCGACGATGTATCTGGGTATCCACTGGTTTTCCGACGTCGTCGCTGGCACGGCTCTCGCGCTTGTCAGCGTCTACATCGGCGTCAACTACACGGTCGAGGGGCTCATCGCGTCGGTTCGGCGCTTTTTCGAGACGAGGTTCGGACCGCCTAACGCCGATGGTGAGTAACTCGGCGACGAGCTACCCGATCCTGCCTCGTTGACGCACCTCGCCGCTACCCCGATGTTTTCGACACTCGAGTCGTCAGTTCGGACATGGACCTCTACTGGCATCGTCGTGACCTCCGTGGCACCGACAACCGGGGCCTCGCTCGTGCCGCCTCGCTCTCGACAGAACCGATCGTTCCCGTTTTCGTCTTCGATCCGACTGTTCTCGAACACGCTTCACCGATCCGAGTCGCCTGTCTGCTCGAGGCTCTCGAGGGGCTTCGGGCATGGTATCGCGAGCGCGGCAGTGACCTGCTCGCCGTCCGTGGTGAGGCAAGCGACGTGATCCCCCAACTCGCTGCTGAGTACGACGCCGAGACCGTCGTCTGGGCGACCGACTACAGCGGGCTCGCACACGAGCGCGACCGGGCCGTGACGGCGGCACTCGAGGACGACGGCGTTACCTGCGAGTCAGTCCACGACTCGATTCACCACGAGCCGGGATCGATCACGCCCAACGAGGGCGAGCATTACTCCATATTTTCGTACTTCTGGAAGAAGTGGCGCGACCGGGAGAAACGGGAGCCGGTCGAGCCGCTGGCCGCCGATGCGCTCGCGGACGTCACCGGCGACCCGCTGCCGTCGCTCTCGGCGTTGGGGTTCGACGAGCCATCCTCGACGCCGCCATCGGTCACACAGGCGGCCGCCCGCGAGCACGTCACCGAGTTCTGTTCGGGTCCGATCTACCGGTACGCCGACGACCGCGACAAGCCGGCCGTCGATGGCACCTCCCGGCTGTCAGTCCACCTCAAGTGGGGCACTATCGGGATTCGCGAGGTGTACGAGGCGACCGAGCGGGCAGCGACACGGGCAACAACGGACGACGACCGCGAGAGCGTCAGTGCCTTTCAGCGCCAACTCGCCTGGCGGGAGTTCTACGCCCACGTCCTCGAGTTCAATCCCGAGACGGTCACCGAGAACTTCAGCGGGTACGAACACGATATTCCGTGGCGAAACGACCCTGAGGAACTCGCAGCCTGGAAAGCCGGTGAGACGGGGTATCCGATCGTCGATGCCGGAATGCGTCAACTGCAGGCCGAGGGATGGATGCACAACCGCGTTCGGATGCTCGTCGCCTCCTTCCTGACGAAAGACCTCTTGATCGACTGGCGCGAGGGGTACGACTGGTTCCGAGCGAAGCTCGCAGACCACGAGACGGCAAACGACGTCGGCGGCTGGCAGTGGGCCGGCTCGACCGGGACCGATGCCCAGCCGTATTTCCGGGTATTCAACCCGATGAAGCAGGGTCGCGAGTACGACCCGGACGCCGACTACATCCGCGAGTATATTCCCGAACTCGAGGGCGTTCCGGCCGACGCGATCCACGACTGGCACGAACTCGAGTCGGCTCGTCGGACCAGCCTTGCGCCGTCGTACCCGGAGCCGATCGTCGACCACGGGGAGCGCCGAGAGCGTGCTATCGCGGCGTTCGAACAGGCTCGTGGGGAGTGAGACGGTCAGCTATCGTAACAACTGAGCCGATCTATATCAACCGCACGACGGCTGTGCGAGTGGGTGTGCGGTGAGGTAGTGGCGACGAGAGCTTCGGTCGAAACTCGGCCCCGTCACCCAGTTCGTCGGCTTCCGTCTGACGGGTTTATCATATTGGCATGTCTGACAGTATCCTTATCAAACATACCGATGTAGCGACAGCCATGACACCACCACAGCAACCATCGTCTGCTGAACTGGGCGCCCCAACCCAGCGCATTACCGAAGCAGTTGCCGCTCACGAAGGCGTCGATGTTACTGCTATCGAGCCACCAGCGTACGAGCCGCTGTACACTGTCATCGATCCGGAGGCACTCGATGCTCTGTTCCGAACGTCGTCGCCTCACTCGGAGACGACAGCCCGTGTCATCCTCGAGTATGCGGGATACGAGGTCGTTGTCCACGCCGATGGGCACGTCGAGGTGAGTGAGCTGTCGCCGACAGAAACGCAACACACCGACTGCCGACTGAAACGTGACACACCGACTGCCGACTGAAACGTGACTCGAGCGACCGGCGAACTCCCAGTAGTGCGACCAGCAGCGGGACGCTTGTGCTGTCGATTACTCGGCCCAGTAGGCCGCACCCGGCTCCGTCTCGAAGATCGCGCGCTCGAGCAGATCGATCGCTTTCTCTAACCCTTCGCGCGAACTGGTCAGTGAATCCTCATGTTCGATGCTCAGTGCACCGTCGTAGTCGACCATCCGCAGCGTCGAGACGATGTCTTTCCAGTGGGATTCGCCGTGGCCGTAGCCCACGGATCGAAAGAGCCACGAGCGGTTTGGCTCGTCGTCGTAGGCCGTGGTATCGAGAACGCCTTTCTCACGCGCCTGTGACTCGTATATCTTGGTGTCCTTGGCGTGGAAATGGTGGATCGCGCCGCGCTCGCCGAGATACCGGATTGCGTCGGTGATCGTGATCCCCTGCCAGTACAGATGCGAGGGATCGAAATTTGCGCCGATGCGATCGCCCGTCTCCTCGCGCAGCCGGGCCATTCCGTGGGGTTCGTAGATGAGCATGTTCGGATGCATCTCGATGGCGATATCGACATCGTGGTCGTCGGCGTACGACTCGAGGTCGGCCCAGTAGTCGACGGCTTGCTCCCATTGATACTCGAGTGCGTCGGCGTGTTCTGGCGGCCATGGTGCGGTAATCCAGTTCGGGACCTCGTCGTTTGGCCCTCCCGCGGGCAGCCCCGAGAAGCAGGTGACGACGCCGACCTCGAGTTGATTTGCGAGTTGGATCGCCTCACGGAGCTCTGTATCCGCCGTCTGTGCCCGTTCGTCGTCCGGGTGGAGCGGATTGTTGTGGGTCGCCAGCGCGCTGATCCGCATATCGTGTTCCTCGAGTCGGTCCTTGATTTCCTGTTGGGCGCTGCTGTCGTCGAGGGAGGCCGCCCGGGGGAGGTGGTCCTCTCCGGGGTGGCCGCCGACGCCCGGCTCGATTGCGCCAACGCCGAGATCCGAGAGATACGACAGCGCGCCCTCGAGCGATTCGTCCGCCAGCGGTGGGGTGTGAACGCCGATTTCCATACGGGCACGGACAACGAGTGGGAAAATAAAACGGGGGCCGGCAGAGAGATGTGAGCCGGTGTGTCTCCCTCGGCAGGAACCGACCGCGACGTCCCACGCAAGTGTCGGCCAGTGACTTATTTTTCTAACACGACTATCTTGGACAATGGCTCGAGACAAGCGGCTTTCACGGCGGTCAGTGCTACGTTTCGGTGGCGGAACGGTCGCCACCGTCCTCATCGCAGGGTGTACCGACGGTGGCGGAGAGGTCGAAGACGACCCCGAAACTGACGACGAACTCGAGGAAGAAGCCGACGATGCCGACCCGCCGGAAACAGGGCAGGACGACGACTGGGAGGCTGTCGAGACGATCGAACTCGAAGCCGACGCTGAAGACGGGTGGGTGGGGCGGCAACCGGATGCGATCGAGGGCAACGAGAACCCTGACATCGTCCTCTATGAGGGTACTGAGTACGAGTTCATCTGGACGAACATGGACGGTGACGGCCACAATCTTGCCATCTGGGATGATGCTGACCCGATTGTCGCGTCCAGCTTCGTCGACGACGAAGACGAAACGGTCGAGTTCACCGTTGAGGCAACCGACGAGATGGAGATGTATCTCTGTGAGGTTCACAGCGACGATATGGTAGGTTCGATCGAAATCCGATCCGAGTAAGCCGTCGATACACTTTGGTACGCCCGCAAGCCGATCTGCCCTCCCTCGTTTACGGACCAACTCGCCGTCCAGTTCTGGCTACCGTTGATCGTGGCAGCGCCCGCACCAGCGTCGCGTCCGGCGTGTACGCGACGCGGTCGGTCGGCGATTTGACTGCAATGAGTTTCCAGAACCCGGGCGAGTGAAACGTAATCTTACACCGCCCGCTCTCATCAGTTCGTTTGCGCTTCGAGCCGGCCTCGACGATCGCTCCCTCGACCGGCTGGTTCCTGTTGTCTCGAACACGAACGGTGAGTGGACGCCCCACAGGGAGTTCGCGACGGCTGATCTCGAGGGCAAGTGACCGTTCAACCTTCATGTGGGACGTTACCATGACGATGCGGAAAAATACCACCCTGCAAACGATCGCATCTGGCGGCCCCATCTCTCGAGTGTGTCGTCGCGTTCGACTATCGCCTGATCGAGTTCACGACTGCCAGTGCGACCGCACGACAGGTCGCGATCGCACCGGCACATCGTACAAACCGCGAGCGCATACCCGCGTCTGGACAGCAGCCCTCTCACTCGTCGACACTGATCGTGTGTCCTGCTTCGCTCGAGCGATAGATCGAGTCGATCACTCGCTGGACAGTGATCGCCTGCTGGATGCTTTCGTCGTCGATATCGTCGCGGCAGATCCGATCGAAAAACGCCTGCTGTTCCTCGGAGTGGGTATCGTTCTGGCGTGTCTCGATGGCAGTATCCTCCAGATGGTCCGGGCCGACATTGCTCGCCGAGTGGAAGGTAAGATCTCCCTCGAGCAGATCGAAGCGAGCGGCTGCTTTCGTTCCGCGAATGACGAACTCGTGGGTTGCCGGTCGGTTCGTTGCCCACGCCACTTCCAGCGAAATCGTCTGATCGCCCGTACAGCGGACGAACGCACTGGCAGAGTCATCGACATCGAAGCCGGTTGGACCTTCGTCTTCACCCCACATCTCGAGATACGCGTACTCCTCGCTTGAGCCGAACTCACCGCGTGTAACACCGGTCACCTCGTTGATGGCGGGGTAGTCGAGCAAAAAGAGGGCGAGATCGATTGCATGGACGCCGAGATCAATCAGGGCACCGCCGCCGGCGATCTGTCGTCGAGTAAACCACGAACCACGGCCCGGAATTCCACGGCGACGGACGTAGTTGGCTTCGATGTGAGTCACCTCACCAAGTTCGCCACGGTCGATCCGGTTGCGGATGATCCGGACCGTGTTTGAGAACCGATTGTTGAAACCAACCATACTGTGACCGTCCGAGTTGGCTGCTGCGTCGGCGATTCGGGTTGCACTCTCGATCGAGTGTGCCAGTGGTTTCTCTAAAAGGACATGGAGATCGCGTTCGAAGGCGTCGACGGCGTACTGTTCGTGATATTTGTTCGGCGTGGTGATAATGATGGCATCGACGTCGTCGTACAGCTTGTGGTGATCTTCGTAGACATCGGCGTTGTATCGACGAGCAAATCGTGATCGGGCCTCGCTGGCGACGTCCATGCCACCGACGAGGGGAACGCCGAGCTCAACGAGTCGCTCTGCGTGATACTGGCCGATGTTACCCAGGCCGACGATACCTGTTTTGATGTCGATTCGGTCCATTGTCATTGGCATGGTGTCATGACTGGGGTGTCCATTTTCGTACTTATACAGTCAATACTGCTATATTAAATCGTGGTGCCGAAGGGTCTTTTGTCCGTTGCCAAACGATTGCTGATCTCACTCCACGGTTCGCTTTCGACCCCCGTCGGTATCGTGACGATAGTAACAACTGAACCGATGGACACATGCATCGCACAGCAGTCGTGCGATGCGGTGTGCGGTGACGTGCAGTGTAGAGGTCAGCTATCAGCCCCCGCCGGCGCCGTTCCGGGTTCGCGTTCCTGCAGATCGGTAATGCCATGGACCAGCGCGTCACCGGTTTCCGTATTGAACAGGTGGATATTCGACCGATCCAACACGAGATCAACGTCTTGGCCTGCTTCGATATCCGTGTCAGGAGTGACACTCATTAGCAACTGGTTTGGCGACGTGGCGGGATCCTGCTCCATCGAGCCTGCTGCAGCCTCGGAGAGCAACAGGTAGACGAAGATCTCGTCGCCCATTGGCTCTAGGACGTCACTCTTGGCATCGATCGTCGTCGTCGGTGAGGTCAGCGAGTCGGCGTACCGGACCAGATGGACGTCCTCCGGTCTGACACCGAGCGTGACATCGTCGCCGACGGTCACACCCGGGATCCGGGACGGATCGACATCGACGGTGAAGTTGTTCGTCTCGAGACCGCCCTCGATGAGTTTTCCTTCGACGAAGTTCATCGAGGGCGAGCCAATAAAGCCTGCAACGAACAGGTTCGTGGGTTCGTTGTAACAGGTAAGCGGTGGGGCGATCTGCTGGAGCCTGCCCTTGTTCAGGACGGCGATCCGGTTCGACATCGTCATCGCCTCGGCCTGGTCGTGGGTGACGTAGATGATCGTTGCCCCGAGCTCCCGGTGGAGTCGCTGGAGCTCCGTCCGCATGTGGACCCGCAGCTTCGCGTCGAGGTTCGCAAGCGGCTCGTCCATCAGGAACACGTCCGGGTTGCGGACGATCGCGCGGGCGATGCCGACGCGCTGTTGTTGCCCACCGGACATCTCGCCGGGCATCCGATCGAGCATCCCTTCCAGTTGGACGATGTCGGCCGCCTGTTCGACGCGGCGTTCGATCTCCGCGTCGTCGTAGGTTCGGAGTCGAAGCCCAAACGAGATGTTGTCGAAGACGTCCATGTGGGGGAACAGCGCGATGTTCTGGAACACCATTGCGACGCCTCGGTCTTTGGGAGCGAGGGTGGTGACGTCGTCGTCACCGATGTAGATGCGCCCTTCTGTCGGCTTGGTCAATCCCGCAACCGTCTCCATCGTCGTCGACTTCCCACAGCCCGAGGGGCCGACGAAGGTGACGAACTCCCCGTCTTGGATCTCGAGGCTGACGTCGTCGACTGCGGTGACATCTTCGTAGCGTTTCGTGACGTTTTCGAGTCGTACTCGTGCCATAGTTGTATTCGATTATTCTTTGAGTCCGCCCGCGGTCAGTCCGCTGACGATCTTTTCTTGGGCCACGACCACGAGGATCGCGACCGGGATGACGCCGATAATGCTCGAGGCGGCCATGAGGTGATACAGCACCTCGTACTGGCCCTGGTAGCCCAGGATCCCCTCGAGAAGCGGTGCCCAGTTCTCCGGCTGGCCGTCGGTCATGAGAAACGAGAAGAAGAACTCGTTGTAGACGGCGATAAACGTCAACACGCCCGCGGTTGCGACGCCGGGTGCAGACAGGGGGATGATGACCCGGAACAGCGCGCCGAGCCGGGTCGTCCCTTCGACGCGGGCGGCGTCCTCGAGCCCATCCGGAATCTGTGCGTAGAACGTCGTCAGGATAAAGATCGCAAGCGGCATGAAGATCGCCGACAGCGGCAACACCATCGCGCCGGGGGTGTTGTACAGCGTCCCGTCTCCGGTGATCGGCTCGAGGAGGAAAACCGAGGTGTTGAACAGGTCGTTCAGTGGGATGAAGAAGGCTGCTGGTGGGAAAAAGGAGATCACGAGCACCAGCAACATCATCGGGAGCTTCCCACGGAAGTCCAGCCGGCCGAAGGCGTAGCCGGCGAGGCTCCCGATCACTAGGACGATGATCGTCGAGGCCGTCGCGATGACGAAGCTGTTGAACATGTACCAGTGGAACGGCAGGACCTCGAAGACCTCGATGAAGGCACCGGGGTTGAACCCGTTCGGCGTGAGGATGATGTCCTGCTGGCGACCTTCCGGAGTCAGTGCGACCATGAGCAGCCAGTAGAACGGGAACAGCGTCGTCACCAGGAAGAAGATCGTCGCCGTATAGAACATCGATCGGTAGGCCCGTTCGGGGTTTTTGATCGCTTTCGAGGCCCACCGCTCGAACGGGCCTCGGTCGAGTACGGCTTCTTCGTCCGACTCCTCTCCGATCAGGACGTCGTCGCCTTCCCCTTCGGCTGGCTGACCGCCGTCGGTCATCCGGCGGGAGTGTTGCCAATGTGCTGGGATGTCAGTCGACGTGGCGTCGGTATCGTCTCTATCCGGCACGGTGTCGGACTGACTGTCTGCGGGCTGCTCCTCTCGGTCGGATCGGTCGGATGGGGTATCGTCTGTCATTAGGAGAGCCCTCCCTCGGTGTCACGGAAGAAGAACACGTACACCGAGATGATCAGGCCGATTACGAGTGCGGTCATGAACGCGACTGCCGCCGCCGTTGCGTAGATGCGCGTCCCGCCGAACATCGCCTCGACGACGAGACAGGTCAGCGAGGGGACGGTCGTACAGCCAGCGGTCGATTCAATCAGCCCGTAGACTCGCATCGCGTCCATCGTCCGGAACAACATCGCAACCAGCAACGCCGGCAACACGAGCGGCAACGTGATCATCTTAAACCGTTGCAACGGCGATGCGCCCGCGACGCGTGCAACATCGTACAGGCTTCGGTCGACGCTCTGGAGCCCGGCGAGGATCAACAGGGCCATAAAGGCCGCGGACTTCCAGATGTCAGCCACGAGGACGATGATAAACGAGTCCTGGCTGTCGGCTAGCGGGTCGGCGCCGAAGACGCCGAGCCACTGCATGAAGTCGCTGCCGAAGCCGACTTCGGGCTGGAACAGCAGGAAGAAGATCATCCCCTGGATGACGATCGGCACGGCCCAGGGCAGGATGATCGCGACGCGAACCCAGCGCCGACCACGGAAGTCCTGGTCCAAGACGTAAGCCTGTCCGAACCCGATCAGCGTCTCGAAGAAGACACTGATGACCGCAAAGCCGAGGGTCACGAACAGTGCCTGCTGGAGGATCGGGACGCCGAACTCGATGAACGGGAACGACGCCGACATCGTCACGTCCATGAACTGCCGGGCAAGCCTGGCGTTCCCGGTAAGGATGTTGACGTAGTTCTCGACTCCGACGAACCCACCGAGTGGCTCTAGCCCACGTGTCCGATCTTCCTGCAACGACATGATGAACGTCATGACCAGCGGATAGAAGGCGATCAGCGCCAGCAGAGCCGTCGCGGGTAACAGGAGGAGATATGCGTACGCGGCTTCGCTCAGATTCTCCATCCAGTTGACGACCGCGTTCCCCGTTCGATCGCGATCGGTCTCGCCCTCGCCACCGAAGATGCCACCGCCCCCAGGATCGGTATCAGTCGCCATCTTGCCCCCTCACGTCCGCCTCGCTCTGTTCAAGACGGCTGTTTAGATCGCCCATCGCCTCCTCGGGTGATTTGACGCCCCGGTAGGCAGCGTGGATCTCCTGGGCCATCACTGACGACTGCTCAGGCCAAACATCCGTCACCGGCCGGGGGATCGCGTTCTCGGCAGCCTGCTGGATCTGCTCGCTGTACCGTGCAACCGGCCCGGTCTCGTCGGGATCGAACTCGTCTAACAGCTCGACTTTCGGCGGGATGAAGCTGAGCGTCTCGAAAATTCGAGCCATCACCTCATCTTGGGTGAACGCCTCGATCACCTCGAGAGCCATCTCGGAGCGCTCGGTGTTCGGATTGAGAACGAGATGCCAGCCACCCAGCGCGTGTGCGGAGCCGCCGGTGCCTTCGAACTCGGCTTCGTCTTCCGAGACCGCATATGGCATCGGCATGACGCCGAGATCCTCGCCGAACTCCTCTTCGGCGCCACTGATCCCGATCGAGTACGGCCAGTTACGATGCATGACCGCGTTCCCGGCCGCAAACGGGCCGCGGGCCTCCTCTTCGGTCCACTGGACGATCGTCGACGGCGCGATCTCGGGATAGCCGTCGAGCGCGTGCGGATCGTCGTCGCCATGGATGAACGCCCGCATCATCCGAAGCGAGTCGAGAACGGGTTCGCTGTCGACGGTGATCGACCGCTCGCCAGCCTCAAAGAGGGTGTCGGTGCCACCGAAGTATGCGCCGCCCCACGTTGTCATTACCTCGTTGAACGTACAACAGGAGAGCCCCTCGTAGGAGGCCGCCTGCGTGGTGTAGCCGAAGTCGATGCCGGCCTCGTCGCGGGCGTCTGCGGCGGCCTCAGCGAACTCCTCCCAGCTCGGCGGCTCTGTATCCCAATCGCTCGTGTCGTAGCCGGCGTCTTCGACCAGATCCCTGCGATACTGCATCGTCCCGAAGTCGGGAAACAGCGGGACGGCGTGGAGTTCGTCGGTCTGGGGGTGGCGTGCCGTCTCGAGCGATGCGTCGAGGTAGTCTTCCTCGACGCGCTCTAAGACGTCGTCGGGGAGCACCTCGGTCATGCTCGTGGTCTGCTCGCGGAGGATAAACGGGAGCGTCCACCCGCTGTCCATCATGAAGATGTCGGGTGGGGAGCGGCCAGCCTGCAGCGTTGACTGATACTGCTGCATCCGCTGGTCCGTATCGTCGACGCTCGCCTGTACCTCGACGGTGATGTCGTTGTCGAGACCGGCGTCCCAGAGCGCCTCCTGGATCGACGCGTCGGCGTCGTCGCCGCGCATCGCCCCCTCGAAGTCGGTGTCTCCGGTCATCACAATCGTGTTCTCGTCACGAGCGCCGCCGAGACAGCCAGTGACCGCGACGCTCGCGGCGACTGCCCCAAGCGATGCACCCGTCAGATACTGCCGACGGGACAGGCCACCCGTGTCTTCGGTGCCTGTGGTATTGTGTCCCATCTTCGTATCACGACTACTTTCAGTGCCTTTAATCGGTTGCATGAATACATGAAATTAATAGAAAATGTCGGGTTTTCGTGACTGTATAAGGTCGGATTACACACTGGTCACCAAACTGGACCGTGTCTCGAGACGAGGCGGTCAGCTACGTGAGCGAGTGGCCGCCACGAAACACCGACCGATCCATCACCGCGAGTGTTGACGTCACAATCACCAGATTCTAGCAGGACCGTAACTCCTCAACGCGGCCGGCCACGACGGCCGACCGCTGGTTTGATCGTCACAACTCCGAACGGCTGTATGCACTGCTAACTCGTTGTTCGGCGACCAGAAAACCAGCATTGCGCTATCGGTGCGGCGTCACGAACCGCCCGAATACGATCGATCAGCACCACGCAATCGGGGTGAACCGCCAGACCCACCCATACGCCTATGCTGTGCCGACCGGGACAGCCGTCGGGCGGTCGCAGGCCGTCGAAACGATAGCAGCCACTGACCGTCAGTGCACACCCGATCGCTGTGCGATCGGTGTCAATCAGTTTCAGTTGTTACGATAGCGGACATGAATCCGTCTCAGTCCTCGAGAAGCGGCGGTTCGTGGCGACCGATGTGGATCTCGTGGGCCTCGATATCCTCGAGGGCAGCGACACGGCCACCGACGGTGACTTCCTCGCCAGCCTCGTTCTCGAGTGTGAGCGCAGCGACTTCCTCGCTCACCTCGAAGGAGACGTCAAGGATGCGTCCGCGAACGACACGTGGCCCACCGACTTCGACGTCTCGTCCCTCGATCGTCGCATAGAACTCGCCTCCCTCGTCGATGATGTCTTTGACACACCGGCGGATCGAGGCGTACTTGCGGGGATACGTTCGCTCACTCCCATCCTCTCCGAGCGTTTCCTCGGCGGTCGTCCAGAGGACGGTTCCGAAGAACCCGGAGACGAGAAAGCCAAGCGCCGATCGGTTGAAGATGACACCGTACCGGTCCTGATCGTCACGCAGCGCATCCTGGGTCGCATACATCGAGTAGTTGCCGTCGGCGACGGCGACGACCGGTGTCGTGATTCCTCGTCGCGCTCGAGCCGTCGTTGCAACCTCGGTATAGTCGAACTCTTCGGGATCCGGTGCCTCGTTTGCCGGCGTCACGATCAGGTCGACGCTGACGCCTGCATCGACGGCTGCTTTCAGGTCGTCCTCGAACCGGGTCAGTAGATCCGGTGTCAGCGACAGGGACAGCTCGTAGTCGGCATCGTCGATAACCTCCTCGAGATAGCGCAGAATCGTCGACCGAGATTTGACCAGCGAGACAGCCTCAGTGTCGCGAGCCGGCGCCGTGTATCTGGTCTCGAGTTCGTCGATCATCTCTGCCAGCGAGGTCTGGACGTTCTCGAAGGCCTCTTCCGGGTTGATTGCGACGACTTTCATTGGACGGGACTCACGGAGTTCGACCAGTCCACGGTCGCTTAGACTGCGAACGGTGTCATACACACGCGGCTGGGGGATGTCAGTCCGATCCGCGATCTCGCTTGCAGTGAGCTGTCCTTGCTCGAGGACGGTCAGATAGGCGTCGATCTCGTACTCGCCGAGATTGAACCGCTCCCCGACCTGCTCGACGGTCGAGCGAAGTTCGTCTGGTGCCATATACGTACATACGCTCCCGGCGGATAAATGATTTATTATATACTGAGTAGCACCTATTTTCGAAATTGGGTTACTTTCGAACGATGATTGATCGCGGATCCCATGATCGCATGCGTGACGGTCAGAACGCTTAACCACTGCGGGCAAGAGTGTGTTGCCATGCGCGGGGTACTGCAGGTAAACGAGAGCGACGCTGTCGAGGAAGTCGAAGGCTTGCTCCCGTGGTCCGCTCGCGACGGCGTCGTCGAGATTGGGCTTGCCGTTATCGTTCTCATCATCGGCTGGTATCTCTCGAAACTCGTCGTCAGGATCGCCGGTCGAACTATCGCCCGCCGAATTGAACGCCCAAGTGTCACCCGAACCGTCCTTCGTGGTGTCAGAATATCCGTTCTTCTCGTGACGTTCGTCATCGCTGCTGGCATTCTCGGCGTCACTGGAACAGAGATCCTCCTTTCGGTGACCGTCATCTCGGCCGTGATTGCTGTCGTTCTCGCGCCACTCGTCAGCAGTCTCATCAACGGCTTTTTCATTCTCACCGACCGGCCCTACGAAATCGGCGACATGATCGAAGTCACTGACGAGGGTCACACCGGATTCGTCGAGGATATCACGATTCGCTACACGAAGATCTTCACCCTCCAGAACACCTTCATCGTCATCCCAAACGCCGAGATCCACGAACGCGACGTGATCAACTACTCGGCTGAGGACGAACGCACCCGGATTTCGATCGCCTTCGACGTCACCTACGAAAGCGACCTCGAAACCGCACAACGGCAGGCCGAACGAGCGGCCCGCAGTGTCGACACTGTCATCTCTGGCGGGCCAGATATCCGGATCGGCAGTGCCCGCTACGCCGCAGCGCCAGTCTGTACGATCGAGGAGTATGGCGACCACGGCATCGCACTCGAGGTACACTTCTGGATCAAACACCCCTACAAACAGGCCGTCGCTCGCTCGGAGGTCCAGTCGGCGATCCGCGAGCGATTCGAGGATCGAGATGTCGAGTTTGCCTACCCGCGCCGGCATCACGTCTTCGATGAGAGCAGCGGCGTCGCCCGACTGGCCGTCGACGGCCCCGAAGCCAATCACCTACGCGACAGCTCGGCTGGCAAACCCGACGCCCGATCCATGCGTGGCGCCGAGACTGATACGCAGTCGGATCAGTAACGGCGAGACACCATCGCCGCTCCCGATCTCATACGATTGTGGTGGTGTTTTATACGATTACCACACCAAGGCATCCAGTAGCTCACAGATGTACGACGATATCCTCATTCCGACAGACGGGAGCGAGACGATCTCCGAAACCCTGACCCATGGGTTGTCTATCGCCGACGACAACGATGCGACGGTCCACACGTTGTACGTGGTCGACAGCCGGATGACTGCCGCGGCAAGCGGTGATACCAGCACCGATCTCGAGCGCTCACTCGAGGACGAAGGCCGTGATGCTGTCGCTGCTGTCGACGAACAGGCCACACAGCGTGGACTCGACACCGTCAGTGACGTCCGCAAAGGGACGCCTGCAAAGACGATCCTCGAATACGCCGACGAGCACGAGATCGATCTGATCGTCATCGGAACGCGTGGCAAAACGCCTCGAGAGAAAGTCACGTCGCTCGGTAGCGTCTCGGAGCGGGTGGTCGACAACGCCTCGATACCGGTGTTCGTCGTGCGCGGTGCGGGCGCAAACGAGTAAGCTGTTCTTACGCTCTTACGCTCGTGCGCTTTCGACCGTAATTACCTCGCAATCGAGGTGTGTCCGTAGATACTGGTCGATGTTCGGATTGTCGGTGAACCGCTGGAAGAGCCGCCGCAGCCGGCTCGCTTGCTTGCTGCCGATAACGACGACGTCAGCATCTTCCGCGGCAACCTCGTCGAGAATGCTTTCCTCGACGAGAAACCCGGTGCGAACGACGTATCGCGTGTTCTCGAGTCGGCCGAACGTGCTCTCGACGGCCGCCTTTAGATCGATTCGCGTCACTTTCTTCCCGTTCTGATAGAGGTCGACGTGCAGAATCGTCAACGCCGCATCTCGATCGCGAGCGACCTCGATTGCCCGCTCGAGCGTCCGTCGCGAATGCTTTGACAAAGGATATCGAACAGGAACCACGACCAGCGACATTATCCGATGAAACGATACCCGGCCGGGTAAACCTTTCAGTTAGGATAGTCACGATTGTGAGCTATTACCATGGTTGGGTGTGGCGATTGGGACAGCGCCCTCGTGTCCGACATCGGACAGACAGTCATTTATCATGAGCGCGGCTAACTGTGGCTATGCAACCACGGTCCACTGACGATGGCACCGTCTACGTTTCGGATCGAGACGGAGATATCGGTTCCAAAGGCCCATTTTTCGTCGCCTACGAATCTCGAGACGCAACACAGCGGTATGGCTGGTTCTGTGCGAACTGCGAGAGTTTCGACAACGCGATGGATTCGATGGGTCGAATCAAGTGCAATCAGTGTGGAAACTTCCGCAAGCCGACTGAATGGGACGCTGCCCACGAGTGAGTTACCGGTTTTTGTTCCGTGCCAACGTTTATTATGGTGGCCAGTGTATGTACATCTCGAATGGGTCCTGTTAACATGCGACTCGTCGAGCAGGCCAGGTCGATCTTCGCAGAGCTTGGGTACACCGTCGAAGGCAACGGCCCGAAGTTCCGCGCCGAACGTGACTGGAAAGTCGTCCACGTCAGTACCGTCCTCGAGACAGGAGAACTCCCGACCGAGTCCGGACAGTTCCACTGTTTCGTCGCCCAACCCGAGGACGCTGACGGGCTCGAGCATAAGCTCCAAAGCGTCAATCCTGCCTATGAGTGGGCTATTATCGTCGTCGATGGAGACGACTATCAGGTCGAACGCGCTCCGCCAGGACCACGGGTCTCCGCATAACGGTCGACAGCCGCTTCGTCCGTAAAAACCACTTCGCCGCTTATTTTTCGAGTGCGCTTCGCGTCGCTGAGACGCCAGCACCCGGATCGACATCGGCACCCATCGACTCCAGGACGTCACCCAGCGCCGTTACGACATAGACGACGTTTTTCGGGCGCGCAGAGTGGCCCATACAGCCGATTCGGAATATCTCTCCATCCAGATCTCCCAGTCCGCTTGCGACCTCGAGGTCGTAGCGCTCGAGCAGTTCGGCACAGACCTCACCGTCGTCGATGCCGTCTGGAACACGGACGGCGTTGAGGCTTGGCAGCCAGTACTCGTCGGGGGCGTTCATCTCGAGCCCCATCCCCTCCATGCCAGCTTTCAGTGCGCCCGCGAGTCGTTCGTGACGTGCCCAGCGCTGTTCGATGCCTTCCTCAGCGACCAGCCGAAGCGCCTCCCGAAGTGCATAGACGTTCGTGACCGGCGCAGTGTGGTGGTAGGCGCGTTCGTCGCCCCAGTACCCCTCGAGCAAGGAGAGATCGAGATACCACGAGCGGGAGTCCTCCTCGCGCGAGAGGACTTTCTCCATGGCAGTCTCCGAGAGCGTCAGTGGACTCGCGCCGGGCGGACAAGAGAGACACTTCTGTGGGCCCGAGTATGCGACGTCGATATCCCAGTCGTCGACTCGGAGTTCGACCCCGCCGAGCGATGTGACGGTGTCGGCGATCACGAGTGCGTCGTGATCGTGTGCAGCGGCGGTCAGTTCCGAGACGTTGGGCTGGAGGACGCCCGTACTCGTCTCAGCGTGGACGAAGCCGAAGACGTCCGGATCGTGTTCGGCAAGCGCGTCGGACACGGTAGCGGGCTCGAGTGGCTCACCCCACGGTGCGTCGACCTCGACAACGTCGCCGCCAGCTCGACGAGCCATCGACGCCATCCGGCCGCCAAAGTAGCCGTTTGTCGGGACGAGCATCGTATCGCCCGGCTCGACGACGTTGCCGATCGCAGCTTCCATGGCGGCTGAACCGGTCCCCGAGACTGGAATCGTCCACTGGTTGTCCGTCCGGAACGTGTACCGCAGCAGTTCCTGTACCTCGTTCATAATCTCGACGAACGAGGGATCGAGATGGCCTACAAGCGGTGTCGTCATCGCCCGAAGAACGCGTGGGTGAACGTCGCTCGGTCCTGGTCCCATCAGTGTCCGGTCTGGCGGTGTCAGTTCTCCGATCTCCGAGACATCGATCTGATCGTCAGTACCTGTCATGGGAACCAGTGGGAACGGCACCTCAAAAACGTTCACGAATTGAACCTGCTCGCCATCCTGCTTCTGGAGATTCCGACTCGTCTCACGAACGCGCAATCACTGCTTTTTCGACCGCTGTTCGGTTCAAAAGAGACGACTATTGGTATCACTAAGCATACATTGAAGACAAATCGTGGTGTACTCACATGAGCAATGGTATTCAAGAAGATCACACTGATCGGAACAAGCCCAGAAAGCTTCGACGCGGCAGCCGACGACGCGGTCGATCGCGCCGAGGCGACTCTCGAGAACGTCCACTGGATCGAAGTCGACGAACTCGGCGTCGAAGTCGCAAGCGCCGACGACCGCGAGTATCAGGCAGAAGTCACCGTGGCGTTCAAACTCGAAGAGTAAGACCAGCGGTTCCTTTTTTCCAGTGCGATCGACTCGCTGTCTGAACTGCAGTGATGACGGCAGAATCGACGCCCCGTCTACCGACTCACAAAGCCGCGGATGGCTATCGATCTCGACCGTAGACTGTGTCGAGTGGCAAGGGCGGGGTGTTACGTCCGGAACGACTCGCCACAGCCACACTCGCTGACAATGTTCGGGTTTTCGACGTGGAACCCTTCGGCCTGCAGTCCGCTCTCGTAGTCGAGGATACTGCCTTCGATGTATTTCAGACTGGCCGGGTCGACGAAGACACGAAGCTCGTGATGTTTGTAGATGGTGTCATCATCGTCAGGCGAATCGTCGAACCGCATTCCGTAGGACAGCCCCGCACACCCTCCCTGCTGGACAAATAGTCGGAGCCCTGCCTCGGCTGGGTCGAGTCCTTCACTGTCGAGCAACGCGAGTGCCTGCTCGGCCGCCGTTTCGGTCACTTCGATCTCGGGACGGGCGTCTGCGTTCCCGCCATCCATGCTGTCCGTGCTCATACGTATTTCTTACCGTCGCGACGATGTTAACTGTGACGCCCATGCGTTCGTTCCAGTGTGCTGTCCGTTTACGTCCTTTCTGAACGCTATCTTTGGAACGACCAGCGGATGGGTTTCGCCCCCGCACGCTTGTCACTCGCCGTAGCGGTTCCCATGCCGCTGTACTGACCGGTAGTACAGCCCGAACTGCTTTTTATCGTTTCGTGAGAGTTCAATGTCGTGCTCTGCCAGCAACTCGAGCATCCGCCGTGGCTCACACTCATACCACATCGAGAGGAGCCGGACGTTTTTCTGTGCGTAATCGTAGTTCCGCTCGAGCACACGTCTCTCGGTCGGATCAACCACCGACTCGCGATCACGTTCGTGCTCATGTCGTGACATCTCGACTCCTACTCCGGCGCCCACCACTGTAAAGCTAGTACCCACATGCACCGACATTCCAGCCGAACTGACGCCCGTAATCTGCAGTTACGAGTCGTCGCTCTCGAGACGCTCGAGTCGGTGGCGAACGCTTGCAGCGTGTGCCTCGAGCCCCTCTGCGTCCGCAAGCGTCGTAATCGTCTCGCCGATATCCTCGAGGCCGTCCGCTGAGAGTCGCTGGACAGTCGTCGACCGGAGGAACGTCTCGACCGAAAGTCCACCCGTCACGTGTGCACTGCCGTTGGTCGGGAGCACGTGGTTCGTACCGCTTGCGTAATCACCCGCGGCAACAGGCGTATTCGGCCCAAGAAAGACGCTACCCGCGCTATCGATACGCTCGAGAATCGCTTCGTCGTCCTCAGCAAGGATCGAGAGGTGTTCCGGCGCGTACGCCTCGGTGAAAAGAATTGCTTCACTCATCGATCGAGCCAGTAAGACGCCGCTTGCGTCGTTTTCGAGACCAGCCTGTATAATTTCCTTGCGCTCGCGCGCGTCGACCTGCTCATCGATGGCTGTGACAATCCCGTCGGCAATCTTCTCATCCGTCGTGACTGCGACGACCGACGTGTTGGGGTCGTGTTCTGCCTGGGCGATCAGCTCCGTCGCAACGAGTGCTGGGTCTGCTGTCCCGTCTGCGACGACAACGACCTCGCTTGGCCCTGCGAGGAAGTCTATCTCGACATCACCACGCACTTCGGCCTTGGCTGCTGTCACCCACTTGTTACCAGGCCCGACAATCTTTTGCGCGCGCGTGATCGTCTCGGTTCCGTACGCGAGTCCGGCGATCGCCTGTGCGCCTCCCACGCTGTAGACGGCATCCGCGCCGGCAGCGTGGATGGCCGCCAACGTGACCGGATTCAGTTCGTCGGCCGGCGGTGTGACGACTGACACGTGCTCGACACCTGCTACGACCGCTGGCACAACCCCCATGATCGCACTCGACGGATAGGCAGCTGAGCCACCCGGAACGTAGACGCCGACGCGCTCGAGGGGACGGAACCGTCGACCGAGTTCTCGCCCGGGACCGAACTCCTCACGCCAATCGTCGGGCAGTTGCGCTTCGTGGAACTCCCTGACGTTTGCCACGGCGGTCTCGATTGCGTCCAGCAGCTCATCATCGAGCGCCTCGTATGCGCGCTCACACTTATCAGTGATCGTGATATTTCCGAGTTCGACGTCGTCGAACTCGCTCGTAAACTCACGGACGGCAACGTCGCCTTCCTCGCGAACGCGGTCGACAATTTCCCGTACATCTCCTCTTACTGCCTCGATGCCGGCATCCCGGTCAAAAAAGGCGGCGCGCTCGCCCGGCCCGAGATCTGCGAGTTCTCGCACGTCTACTGTCATACCTGTTCGTTCGGCCGGTGATCGAAAAACGGTTTCCTTCCGATCATAGATCTACCGACTACGTATCAGTGTTCTCGATGTCCCAGACACCCACCATATCGAGCGTTGCTCTGATAAAGAGATAGACGACGATCAGGAAGCCACCGATCGCAAACGGTGCTTGCAGGAGTTCTGCGATACCTCTCCCAAAAACGAGTTGACTGAATCCGCGAACAAAAAAACTCAGTACGACGAGTCCGATCCCAATGACCGCGAGCTTGACGAACCCTTCTCGGTCCATACGCTACTGTTCGACCCTCGCTGCTAAATCGTATCGGTCGCACAACCAGTGACAGCTTGCACCGAGTGACTACCCAGCATGAACCAGACGTCACTCGAGACGACGGGGTTATATATGCCGATGCCATCCGTCGTAATACAACAAACGTCTCGCTGGATGCGGCTTCTGGCGACGTTCCGATCCGACGCCCTTAAGTACATAAGGCAATTCGGATGTGAATGCAAAGAAGACGTGATCGACGAAGCGTTTAATCCGCTTCGTCATCTCGGACC
>NZ_JBGUBB010000009.1:0-108289 GCF_041821125.1 Natronorubrum sp. A-ect3
CTTTCCAATCGAGAGAACCATGGTACGGTGAATCGGGACACGGCATGCCCCTCGCACACACTTATGTCATACATTAACATGCTCCACAAGGAATTTAACTGATACTGGGCTATTATCGAGTGTGATCGGCACCTCCGGTCAGGTTTGCCCGGCCGGATAGCTGTTGCTCCCGATCGAGTTAGTAACCGTTAAATGCGTCCCGCCGGTATCTGCCTGTAGTATCTCGTGACAGCCGCTTCTTTCCCGATAGCCCACACGCACATCAATCCCAACACATGGTAGACGTAAGCCAACACGAACTCGTGCCGGAACATACCGTCCTCGAGGAAGAGGTCCTCGAGGAGGTTCTCTCCGAGTACGACATCGACCGTACAGACCTGCCCAAAATCAAATATACCGACGCTGCACTCCCGGATGACGCGGAGATCGGTGACGTCATCAAGATCGTTCGGAACTCGCGGACGACCGATCAGGCGATTATCTATCGACTTGTGGTGGAATAAATGGCAATGGAACTTGACCGAACGAAACGACGTGACATTTCGCGCGAATACTTTTCGAAGGAACGACTCGCCGAACACCACTACCGCTCGTTCAACGCCTTCCTCAACCGAGGGATGCAGGAAGTCGTCGACGAGAAGGCAACGATCGACACCGACATCGGTGACAAAGAAGGCGAGGAACCAGTCCACGTCGAGCTCGGCGACGTTCGTGTCGTCACACCGCGTGTGCGCGAGGCCGACGGGTCGGAGGAACTTCTCTACCCACAGGAAGCCCGGCTTCGGAACATCACCTACTCCGCACCCGTCTTCATGGAGATGTCCATCGTCAAAGGCGAGGAAGGCGACCAGCGGGTCGTCGACTCGACCGAGACAAAGATCGGTCGGATGCCGATCATGGTCGGCTCCGACAAATGTAACATCGCCGGCTTCTCCGATGAAGAACTGATCGAAATCGGTGAAGACCCCGCCGACCCTGGCGGCTACTTCATCGTCAACGGCTCCGAGCGCGTTCTGATGACCAGCGAGGACCTTGCACCGAACAAGATCCTCGCCGAGTACGACACCAAGTACGGCGACGAGATTCAGGTCGCCAAGACCTTCTCGCAGCGTCGTGGATACCGTGCACTGGTGCTGTGTGAACGAACGCGTGACGGCCTGCTCGAGGTCTCGTTCCCTTCGGTGTCAGGCTCGATTGACTTCGTGACACTCGTGCGTGCACTTGGCCTCGAGAGCGACGAGGAGATTGTCCACAAGGTCTCGAACGACCCCGAGGTCGTCAAGTACATGCTCGAGAATCTGGAGGAAGCAGAGGTCCAGACCGAGGAAGAAGCGATCGAGACGCTCGGGAAACGCGTCGCCTCGGGCCAGGGGAAAAACTACCAGCTCAAGCGCGCAAACTACGTCATCGACCGCTATCTCCTCCCACACCTCCACGAGGACGGTGTCGAGGAAGAAGACGTCCGGATCAACAAGGCACACTATCTCTGTCGGATGGCCGAGGCCTGTTTCGAACTCGCACTCAACCGACGCGAGGCCGACGACAAAGACCACTACGCCAACAAGCGCCTGAAGGTCAGCGGCGACCTGATGAAAGACCTGTTCCGGACCGCGCTGAACAAGCTGGCACGGGACGTCAAGTACCAGCTCGAGCGCGCAAACATGCGAAACCGGAACCTCTCTGTCTCGACGGTTGTGCGCTCGGACGTGCTCACCGAACGACTCGAGCACCCGATCGCGACGGGCAACTGGGTCGGTGGCCGCTCCGGCGTGAGCCAGCTGGTCGACCGGACCGACTTCATGGGGGTTCTCTCTCACCTTCGGCGGCTCCGGTCGCCGCTGTCGCGCAGTCAGCCCCACTTCGAGGCACGGGACCTTCACGCGACCCAGTGGGGTCGTATCTGTCCCTCGGAGACGCCTGAGGGGCCAAACTGTGGCCTGGTGAAGAACTTCGCACAGGCGATGGAGCTCTCCCAGAACGTCGAGGACGAACAGGAACTCAAACGCGAACTGGCATCGATGGGCGTCGAGGGCATTCCGGGCCTCGAGGGCATCGAACGATCGACATCGACGGCAGACGACTAATACAATGAGCAGCCAACAACGAGAAGCCAAGGTATACGTCAACGGGTCGCTGGTGGGGACACATCCCGACCCGCACGAGCTAGCCGAACAGATTCGCGAAGCACGACGCATCGGGGACGTCAGCGAGATGGTCAACGTCTCGGTCAAAGAGCGTACCCGCGAAGTGATCGTCAACGCCGACGCCGGTCGTGCACGGCGACCACTGCTGGTCGTCGAGGACGGCGAGCCCCGGATTACCGACCAGGAGATCGAGGCGCTTCAGCAGGGCGACCTCGAGTTCGAGGACCTCGTCGATCACGGCTACATCGAGTTTATCGACGCCGAGGAAGAAGAGGACATCTACGTCGCCGTCGACGAGGACGACGTCACCGAAAAACACACGCACCTCGAGATCGATCCCTCTCTGATCTTCGGGATCGGTGCGGGAATGATTCCGTACCCAGAGCACAACGCGAGTCCGCGTATTACGATGGGTGCAGGGATGGTCAAACAGTCGCTCGGACTGCCGAGCGCAAACTACCGCATCCGGCCGGACACGCGCCAGCACCTGCTGCACTATCCGCAGCTCTCGATGGTCAAGACCCAGACGACTGAACAGATCGGCTTCGACGAGCGGCCTGCCGCACAGAACTTCGTCGTCGCCGTGATGAGCTATGAAGGGTTCAACATCGAGGACGCGCTGGTCATGAACAAAGCCAGCGTCGAGCGTGCACTCGCTCGCTCGCACTTCTTCCGAACCTACGAGGGCGAGGAGCGACGCTACCCCGGTGGACAGGAAGACCGCTTCGAAATCCCAAGCCAGGACGTTCGTGGTGCACGCGGCGAGGAAGCCTACGCACATCTGGACGAGGACGGACTGGTCAACCCCGAAACGCGAGTCGACGAGAACTCCGTCTTGCTCGGGAAGACCTCCCCGCCACGATTCTTGGAAGAACCCGACGACATGGGTGGTCTCTCGCCACAGAAACGTCGCGAGACGTCGGTGACGATGCGCTCGGGCGAATCCGGCGTCGTCGACACGGTCACGCTGATGGAAGGCGAGGACGGCTCGAAGCTCTCGAAGGTCTCGGTGCGTGACGAGCGAATCCCGGAACTCGGGGACAAGTTCGCGAGTCGCCACGGCCAGAAGGGGGTTGTCGGCCACCTCGCTCCACAGGAGGACATGCCGTTCACGCAGGATGGCGTCGTTCCTGACCTCGTGCTCAACCCACACGCGCTGCCGTCGCGGATGACCGTCGGACACATCCTCGAGATGATCGGCGGCAAACTCGGTGCGATGGAAGGCCGTCGCGTCGACGGGACACCGTTCCTCGGTGAAGACGAATCCGAGCTTCGAGACGGACTCGAGAACGCTGGCTTCGACTCCGCGGGCAAAGAGGTCATGTACTCCGGTGTCACTGGGGAAAAGATCGAGGCCGAGATCTTCGTTGGAATCATTTTCTACCAGAAGCTCTACCACATGGTCTCGAACAAACTGCACGCCCGTTCGCGCGGGCCGGTGCAGGTGCTGACTCGCCAGCCGACGGAAGGGCGCGCCCGCGAGGGTGGTCTCCGTATCGGGGAGATGGAGCGGGACGTGTTCATCGGCCACGGTGCGGCCATGACGCTCAAAGAACGACTGGTCGACGAATCCGACCGCGAGGAGGTGTACATCTCCGCGGAAACCGGCATGATCGCGGTCCAAGACGTCAATCAACGTCGTGTCTACGACCAGCTCACCGGTGACGAAAGCGACATCCACCGCGTCGAAATCAGTTACGCGTTCAAACTGTTGCTAGACGAGATGATGGCACTCGGCATTCGACCACGGCTCAACCTCAAGGACGCAGTTTAACATGTCAATCCAAACACCAAAAGAACTCGACGAGATCCAGTTCGGGCTCATGGACCCGGAGACGTATCGGGACCTCTCGGTCACGAAGGTCATTACGGCGGACACCTACGACGACGACGGTTTCCCCATCGATATGGGGCTTATGGACACGCGTCTGGGCGTCATCGACCCCGGTCTCGAGTGTCCGACCTGTGGACAA
Organism: Natronorubrum sp. A-ect3; assembly: GCF_041821125.1. NCBI lineage: Archaea > Methanobacteriati > Methanobacteriota > Halobacteria > Halobacteriales > Natrialbaceae > Natronorubrum > Natronorubrum sp. A-ect3. The sequence continues at coordinate 4,118 of NZ_JBGUBB010000009.1, forward strand.
CACTCTGGATCGTGTCCGGGCCACTTCGGACACATCGAACTCGCTGCACCGGTCATTCACGTCGGCTTTACGAAGCTCATCCGTCGACTGCTGCGTGGCACGTGCCGGGAGTGTTCACGGCTGTTGCTCACCGAAGACGAGAAAGAGGAGTTCCGCGAACGGCTTGCAGAAGCGAAACGCCTCAGCCGTGACCCACAGGACGTATTGAAGGCGGCGATTCGGCAGGCACGAAAGAAAGACCGATGTCCGCACTGTGGCGAGGTCCAGTACGACATCGACCACGAAAAGCCGACGACGTACTACGAGGTCCAGCAGGTGCTGACCAGCGAGTACTCCCAGCGCATCGCCGCGGCGATGCAGGGTGGCGAAGACGGCGAACGGATGTCGCCGGACGAACTCGCCGACGAGACCGATATCGATCTCACCCGAATCAACGAGATTCTCTCAGGGTCGTTCCGCCCACGAGAGAGTCAGCGCAAATCGATCGAGAAGGCCCTCGACATCGACCTCACGGAAGAGGACACCAACAAGCTGATGCCCTCCGACATTCGGGACTGGTTCGAAGCGATTCCCGACGAGGACATCGAAGTCCTGGGTATCAACTCCGAGCGCTCGCGTCCCGAGTGGATGATTCTGACCGTGTTGCCGGTTCCACCCGTGACGACACGGCCGTCGATCACGCTCGATAACGGCCAGCGCTCCGAAGACGACCTTACCCACAAACTCGTGGACATCATCCGGATCAACCAGCGGTTCATGGAGAACCGTGAAGCCGGTGCCCCACAGCTGATCATCGAGGACCTCTGGGAACTGCTCCAGTACCACGTCACCACGTTCATGGACAACGAGATTTCGGGGACGCCGCCCGCTCGCCACCGCTCGGGACGGCCGCTCAAGACCCTCTCTCAGCGCCTGAAAGGCAAAGAGGGACGATTCCGTGGCTCGCTGTCCGGGAAGCGTGTCAACTTCTCCGCCCGAACCGTTATCTCACCTGACCCAACGCTGAGCCTGAACGAGGTTGGGGTTCCGGATCGGGTCGCAAAGGAGATGACCCAGACGATGAACGTCACCGAGCGCAATCTCGAGGAGGCTCGGCGATTCGTCTCCAACGGCCCAGAGGGCCATCCTGGCGCAAACTACGTTCGCCGACCGGACGGTCGTCGACTCAAAGTCACCGAGAAGAACTGCGAACAGCTCGCCGAGAAAGTCGAGGCCGGCTGGGAGGTCAACCGCCACCTCATCGACGGCGACATCATCATCTTCAACCGGCAGCCGTCGCTCCACCGGATGTCGATCATGGCCCACGAGGTCGTGGTCATGCCGTACAAGACGTTCCGACTCAACACGGTTGTCTGTCCGCCGTACAACGCCGACTTCGACGGCGACGAGATGAACATGCACGCCCTCCAAAACGAGGAGGCTCGCGCCGAGGCGCGCGTGCTCATGCGTGTCCAAGAACAGATGCTCTCGCCGCGATTCGGTGAGAACATCATCGGTGCGATCCAGGACCACATCTCCGGAACGTACCTGCTTACCCACGACAACCCACGGTTCAACGAAACCCAGGCACTCGACCTGCTCCGTGCGACGCGGATCGACGAACTGCCCGAGCCAAGCGGGATCGACGACGAAGGAAAGCCGTTCTGGACCGGCTACGCCGTCTTCTCCGAACTGCTTCCCGACGACCTCAACCTCAATTTCACTGGGACGATCGGTGAAGACGTCATCATCGAAGACGGACAGCTCATCGAGGGAACCATCGCCGAAGACGAGGTCGGCGAGTTCGGCGGCGAGATCGTCGACACGATCACGAAGGTCTACGGCAACACGCGTGCCCGGATCTTCGTCAACGAGCTCTCGACGCTGGCGATGCGTGCGATCATGCACTTCGGGTTCTCGATCGGGATCGACGACGAGACGATTCCAAAAGAAGCCCAAGACCGCATCGACGAGACGATCGACGACGCCAACGACCGCGTCGAGGAACTCATCGAGGCCTACGAACGGGGCGAACTCGAGTCCCTACCAGGCCGGACGATCGACGAGACCCTCGAGATGAAGATCATGCAGACGCTCTCGCGTGCGCGTGACAACGCCGGGAACATCGCCGACGAGCACTTCGAAGACGACAACCCGGCCGTCGTCATGGCAAACTCCGGTGCCCGTGGGTCGATGCTCAACCTGACCCAGATGGCCGGCGCCGTCGGCCAGCAGGCAGTTCGAGGCGAGCGAATCAACCGTGGCTACGAGGACCGCACCCTCAGCCACTACGAGCCAAACGACCTCTCGGCAGAAGCCCACGGCTTCGTCGAGAACTCCTATACAAGCGGGCTGACTCCACGAGAGTTCTTCTTCCACGCGATGGGTGGCCGGGAAGGACTGGTCGACACGGCAGTCCGAACTTCCAAGTCCGGATACCTCCAGCGTCGGCTGATTAACGCCCTCTCGGAACTCGAAACCCAGTACGACGGCACCGTCCGAGACACCTCGGACACCATCGTCCAGTTCGAGTTCGGTGAGGACGGTACCTCGCCAGTCAAGGTGTCCTCCAGCGCGGACAACGACATCGACGTCGACGAAATCGCCACGAAGGTTCTCGACGAGGAGTTCGACTCCGAAGAGGAGAAGGAGGCGTTCTTCAGCCGGAAACCGGAGCCGACGAACCTCTCCGAGCATGCGGATAGCCGCGTTGTCGACCGAACGGAGGTGACCTCCGATGACTGAGGTCGACTACGACGTCACCGACGACATGATCGCCGTCGTCGAAGACACCGACCTCCCCCGTCGTCTCAAGGACAACGTCTACGAGACACTCGAGAAACGCGGTGACGCCACCGTCGAGGACGCAGACGACGTCGCAAGAGCCGTTGAAGCCCGATATCTCGATACTCGAGTCGACCCACTCGACCCTGTCGGGACCGTCTCCGCCCAGTCGATCGGCGAGCCCGGAACGCAGCTGACGATGAACACGTTCCACTACGCCGGTGTCGCAGAGATCGACGTGACCCAGGGGCTGCCGCGACTGATCGAACTGGTCGACGCACGGAAGACCCCTGACACGCCGATGATGACCGTCTATCTCGAAGACGAGTACGCGACCGAACGCGAGAAGGCCCACGAGGTCGTCTGGAACATCGAGGCGACGAAGATCCTCGCGCTGGGTGACGTCTCGACAAATGTCGCGGATATGCGAGTCCAGATCTCGCTCAATGAGGACACCCTCAAAGAGCGGATGATTACGCCTGAAGAGGTCGCCTCGATCATCGAGGACAACCTCGGCGTCAGCACGATCCAGCAGGGCACCCAGATTCAGTTCGGTCCCGAAGAGCCGTCCTACCGTGACCTGCTCCAGCTCGTCGAAGAGCTGCGTGAGATCACGTTCAAAGGCATCGAAGAGATCTCTCGTGTCGTCATCCGACGCGAGGAACTCGAGGACGGCGAGGAGTTCGTCCTCTACACCGAGGGGTCGGCGTTTGGTGACGCCCTCGAGATCGAGGGTGTCGACGCCTCGCGCACGACGTGTAACAACATCCACGAGATCCACCGCAACCTGGGTATCGAGGCTGCCCGTGAGACGATCATCGAGGAGACGAACAACACGCTCGCAGAGCAGGGACTTGACGACGTTAACGTTCGTCACCTGATGCTCGTCGCCGACATGATGACCAACCGCGGCGAGATCGAATCGATCGGTCGCCACGGCATCTCGGGTTCGAAAGACTCGGTGTTGGCTCGCGCAGCGTTCGAAGTGACGGTCAACCACCTGCTCAACGCCGCAATCCACGGCGAAGTCGACGAACTCGACGGCGTCACGGAGAACGTCATCGTCGGCAAACCGATCAAGCTCGGCACCGGTGACGTCGATCTGCGGATGGGATCGACAAGCACCGGCTCCGGCGGCCAAGCCGACTGATCGATGGGTGTTACCCTCGACGACGACGCCCGTCAGTATCTCGCCGCATTCGAGGATACAACGGGCGTGGATGGACAGGACTGTCTCGTCACCACGGCCGATGCAGATGACGAACGACTCCTCATCGTCGTCTCGAGCGGGCGGATGAGCGAAGCTATCGGTCCGGGCGGACGAACCGTCAAACGATACGAGGACCGTGTCGGCCACCCCGTCAGGCTCGTCGAAGACGCCGACGACCCAGAGGAGTTCGTCGCGAACACGCTCGCCCCAGCGGCAGTGTACAACGTCACGATCAGCGAAAACGACGATACCGTCGCCTACGTCGAAGTCGCCGACGCCGACCGTGGCGTCGCAATCGGGACAAACGGCCGGACGATCGAGGCTGCACGAACGCTCGTGGATCGCCACTTCGGGATCGACGACGTACAGCTGCTCTGATCGCTGGCGACACCGTTTTTTGAGCACCACAGACGACTCGAGACACCGTCCGGACAGCGGCGTTGTTCCACATAGCTGTCATTTACACAACTCGCACAGTTGGGCTCCCTCATGCCCGCCGAGATGCGCTGCGCCGTTCTCAGTCCGTAACTCGAGCAGCGAAACGCGCTCAGATTCGGCGAGCGGGGTGCCTCGAGGACTCTCGTGGCGTAACGGCGACTCGAAACAGGGATGCTTAAGTGCCTTCGTCGGATAGCGATGGATACTATGGCAAACGGCAAGTATGCCGCGCGCAAGCTCAAGAAGGACCGCCAGAATCAGCGGTGGTCCGACTCTGACTACGCGCGCCGCGCCCGTGGACTTCGCGAGAAGTCCGACCCACTCGAGGGTGCGCCGCAGGCTCGAGGTATTGTACTGGAAAAGGTCGGCATCGAGGCAAAACAGCCCAACTCGGCAATCCGAAAGTGTGTCCGAGTCCAGCTGATCAAAAACGGCAAACAGGTCACCGCGTTCTGTCCCGGTGACGGCGCAATCAGCTTCATCGACGAACACGACGAAGTCACCATCGCTGGTATCGGTGGGGCAAAGGGTCGTGCGATGGGTGACCTTTCCGGTGTCAACTACAAGGTTGACAAGGTCAACGGTGTTGCACTGAAAGAACTGGTTCGTGGCAACGCAGAGAAACCGGTGCGATAATTATGGCTGCAGAAGACCAACCCGACCCAGACGCCCCCGCAGGTGGCGCAGACGTCGGCGCGAAGCTGTTCGGCACGTGGGAGATCGACGAAATCGCATACAACGATCCGTCCACCGAACGCTACATTTCGGTGACGCCAGTCGCTCACACGGCCGGCCGCCACGCCAGCAAGCAGTTCAAGAAATCCCAGATCTCGATCGTCGAGCGCTTCATCAACCGCTTGATGCAGACCGAAGAGAACACGGGCAAGAAACAGCAGACGCTCAATCACGTGCGTGATGCGTTCGAACTCATCCACGAGCGCACTGACGAGAACCCGATTCAGGTGCTCGTCACCGCCGTCGAGAACGCAGCCCCACGCGAGGAGACCGTCCGCCTCAAATACGGTGGCATCTCGGTCCCCAAGGCCGTCGACGTCGCACCCCAGCGTCGTGTCGACCAGGCCCTGAAGTTCCTCGCCGAAGGCGTCTACAACGACTCGTTCAAGACCCCGACGCCCGTCGCAGAGGCCATCGCCAGCCAGCTTATCGGCGCGGCCAACTACGACGTCCAGACCTACGCGGTCAGTCAGAAAGAAGAGAAAGAGCGCGTCGCGGCAGCTGCACGCTAAGCTCTCGGTTTTCTTTTGTTTTCTTACCTCGAGAGCGGCAGTGCTCCACTCTCAGCCGACGAGCTACAGTTCATGTGTCTTGATGGCGGTACTCCAGCGGAGTTCGCCGTCAAGTAATACGGGGAACGACTCAGTATTAAGGAATTTTACGAGCTCCGCTGTCGTCACTGACCGCAAGCGAAGTTCTCCGAAAGCTAGATGAAACGACTCAATTGATTCAATCGCCAAATTAGATACGCCGCCTAATTTTCGATGAGACGATGGATACATATCTAAGACAACCTCTCTCTCCCCTCTCTCTCGAACGAGTGTCCCCACTGTCGGTAGTCCTTGATTCGTCTGCACTACAGAGAGTGTACCATCACCGACGAGATGATATTGGCAAGCATAGTCTCGTGTCTTTTGAAACATGTCCAATGCACCATAGAGTGGTAGACCAAAATTCAACAGGCGGGCAAATGCACGTCCCGCGAAAACTGCATCGCTATTTTCAATCTCACTGAATGTGACGATGCCGCCGATCGCTCCGCCCTCGATAAGACGAAGGCCCTGTTCGTAGGACTGGCATGCGTTGAGGAGAAACGCCTTCGCGCCAACCGTTCCGAAGTCGCCTGCATCAACTGTCCCATCTGAACATCGAAAACCGTTGGAATCGATGTGGCCAATATAATGAACGAAATCACTTTCACGAGTGAAGATTTCCTCGAGTTCATCGGTTGTGAGGTTATAGTGGACGGTAACATCAAGCGGAAGATCGTTCCGACTGTGATACGCGCTGTTGACCGTCACGAACTCGCCGCTCATCTCCGAGTCGTTACAGATCACTTCAATCTCGAGCGGGCCGTCTCGTGGTGATTGTGTGATTCTATTTTCGAAAGCTAGTAGCGTCCCAGTACCAGTTACTCCGGTTTGATCACCCCGCCAAGACTGTCGGATCGGTACTGAATTAGAATCCGTTTCCGCCCTCTGAACCTGCATCTGTGATGTTTGAACTGGGTTGCTTACAGTATTCTCGACATTAATAGTCGCAAGTAAGTCCGTCAAGAATGGAAGTGATTCAACATTCTTTGCAGACTGACTAAGCTGGACTTCAAACTGCCACTCAGGAAGGTGTGGTTGTATCGTCTCGAACGGAACCGCCAAATAAGTCTCGAGCTGTTCGGCTAGCGGCTGTTCATAAATAGCTTCAATATCAAATTCGAGAATCGGCTCGACCGCTTGCCGTTCGTACAGTGGCAGTGGTGTCTCCCCCTCAGTTCGAACGATGCAATCAAGCAAGAAAATGTGCTTGAACACCTGCTCGACTCTCCGTTCAAACCCGTGTTCTCCCTTGAGTGGATAAGAGTAGCCGGCTTCCGTGACGAGTCGTGGTGTCGGCCCCGGAACAACCGCTGCTGCGAGATAGTACGCAAGTGGTGCGACGACGAACGTGTGTTGGAGTGTCGGTGGAATCTCGATCCGAACACCTGTCTGTGGTCGTGATAACTCATCAGGAATTTCAACATCAGCACCCAATTCGACAGCTGGTGGATGGCCACGAAGTGTCGGATACGATCGCTCGGGTGTCGTCGTCTTCAGTGCGGACCCGAACATCGAGATGGCTTGCATCACATCGGTTGGTTCTGTGGTCGTCGTGATCGTCGCTGCCGGTGATGTGTGATACGATCGTGCGCCGATGACGATCGACGTCGGTTCCTCAAACTCAATCAGTGTCTGACCAACACTCGCACGAATGTCCACCGCACTTTCGATGGTTGCATAAACTTTCAGTGGTCCAGAGATATCGAGATGGTATTCTGCTCGTGGGAGGGTTACTGTCTCGTGTATTTTAACTTCAGTAACCAGCGAGCCAGATGAATTGCGGACGTAGACTGAATTATCGCTTAACACCCTGAAGCCATTAGTCGTAATCTCTACTGCGGACTCTAATGGATACGGTATACAATCGTCAGAAACCGATGTCGGCGTGACTGACGTGTTCGTTTCGATCTGATACTGCTTACGTTCAATCGGATCAACAATCGCTAACCCGTCTGAAGTCGGTTTGAATTTTGGTTTCATCGGCAAAGAAAAGATAACAAACAACTCGTGGTTGTCAGCGCTAGATCTTATGTGAGATTTCTGTATAGAGATGAATATACGTTGTGGCCAATTGAGAATGTCGTCCGCTCGTTCCACAGTATATGTGTATGGGTTGTAATGTTCTGTCCGCTCCCGACCACATTTAATAGTATCTACCAGAGGATACTAGTACGAGCTGTGTTGCAGGACTCTCCGTTCCAACTGTTTGTTGTCCATCCGACACTCTCTCTGGCCGAGGTGGAGACCGATCGGTCTCGAGTCACCGTCGATATCCGCAGGGCCGATTTTGATCGATCGATTCTCGAACAAATCGACACCGGGTGCGATCTACTCGTTCTCGACTGGAAACTCGAGACGCCCGACGCGCGCGGTGTGCTCGACACGTTCCGACAGAACGCTCCAGATACGCAGATTCTTGTCCTCTCCGAGGACGTTCCCGCCGATGATCCCGTTGATCGTGGTGCCGACGAACTCCTTGTCGGACCGCACTCAGACGAGAAGTTGTGCTTGACGATCGAACGGCTTCTGCTGCAGGGTGCCTACGAGGAGGCCATGAACGAATTTTTCCGGTTATCGACCGAGCGAGCACTCCTCGAGAGTGAACGCCAGTCCGATGTCGACGCCGCTGATCGGTATCAATCAATCGTCTGTAACCTCAATGAGTCTCGGAGACGAGCAGCCACGATTCGCGACGAACTCTCGGTTGATGAATTCAATCGGTCACTTCGGCAGTTGTTCGATAAGTAGCAGCGGCGGGATGAAATAGATGACTGTGCGACTTTATCATCGGTTTGCAAGTGAGGAGCGGCCGCTCTACGCTTTCGAACACCTTCTTACATATATAACACTACTATCTATTTATATGGTATATTAAAATAAATTTATATTATAGCGACAGAATGTATCAAGTGTACCATGGATGACCTAACCCAGTACCTCAAGAACCACCCACGAATGATCGGCGCGCTGTTTACGATCCTGCTGGTGCTGTCGCAAGCAGGAACTGTTGCAGCTGCCAACTACTCATACCCCGGCCCGTAGTTCATTCTAATCGTTCTACGTTGACATCGACACTCCACTGAATCTCATCATCAATGAGGACCGGCACATTATCTATCCTAAATAGTTCCCGTAACTGTGTTTTTGTTACGGGAATCCATCCAGTTTTGCTGGGAACGATATGATATGAGTTGATATCATCTACACTTGGCACGTATACGCCACCCTTCTTTACTCTAACAGACATGTACGTATACATATTTATGAATATTTGATCGTTTTCAACCGTAACTGAACATATTTCTGGAGATCCAACCTTCGATTGAGCGATCGCGATCAATCCATCGCCAACAATATGATACTGCTCGCCTACGACACTCTTTTTCCGTGCAATCTCCACCGCAGCGTACAGCGGATATCCTCGGTTCAACAATCGTGCGATCGTACTTCCGACGCTCACTGCCCCGGTATTCACAACGTCGTCGTGGGTCACAATGCCGCCGATGCTGCCAGCTTCGATGAGGTGGAGTCCTTGATCATGCGACTGACAGCCGTTGAGTAGAAACGCTTTTGCACCGGATGTCTCGAGCAGCGATGCATCGACTGTGCCATCCGAACACTGCATCCCGTCGTCATCGATGTGGCCAATAAAGTGGAGGAAGTCTGTGTCGGACTCCAAGACGGCTTCGAGTTCGTCCGTCGAGAGTTCGTAGTGAACCGTCACGTCGAATGGGAGTTCCGCTCGAGTTCCATAGACGCCGTCTACGGTCTCGAGTTCGTCTCGCATCGCTGCATCGTTGCAGACGACGTCGATTTCGATCGGATCTGCCTTCGGCTGTCGGCCGATACTGTTGTGAAACGCAGACAGTGGCGCGTTGCTGATAATCTGTGTTGACCCACTGCTGTTCCAGCGTTGTTCTATTGTCGGGATTGACATGCCCTCGTTCGACGTTGTCGCCAGCTCTGCGTCACGGACTGGACTGTTGCTCCGGGTGAAATCCCCTCTGGCGAACTCTTCGATTGCCTGTGCCGAGACTGTGGGCTGTGTGTCCGTTGGCGGCTGTGGCTCGTCTTGGACACGGATACTCGAGAGGCTGTTCGTGACGAACGGGAGAAACTCAACGCGTTCTGGATCCGGCTGGAGTCGCGTCTCGAGACTCCAATCTGGAAGGTGTCGGTCGCCAGTCTCAAACGAGACGTCGGTGAGATACGTCTCGAGTTGTGCGGATAGGGGCTGGTCGTATACGGTCTCGATATTGAACGCAAGGGCTGGTTCAATCGCGTCTCGCTCGTGTAAGGGGAGTGGTGTTGTGCCCTCGGTACGGACGATGCAATCGAGGAAAAAAACATGTTTAAGCACACGCTCGACAGTGTCAGCAAAATCGGCTCCACAACCGAGGGAGTACGTAAAGCCGCTCTCGGTAACGAGCCGTGGTGTAGATCCGGGTACAACGTCAGCGCCGAGATAGTACGCGAGCGGTGCAACGACGAACACGTGGCGAGTTGTGTTTGGGATTTCGATCCGCACACCGGTTTCTGGAGTGGCAAACTGCGATGGGATATGCAACTCATCTCCGAGTTCTATTTTTGGTGGGTGACCACGGAGTGTCGGATACGACCGTTCAGGCGTCGTCGTTTTCAGTGCTGATCCGAACGTCGAAACCGCTCGCATCATGTCGGTCGGGTTTGAGGTCGTCGTAACCGTTCCTGCTGGACGCCGATGATAGGAGCGAGCACCGAGACTCACGGCCGTCGATCCATCGAGAGAGACGTAGGTCTGGTCCGTATCAGAGTAAATCTGCACCGAACTTTCGAGACGGGCATACAGCTTCAGTGGGCCGGACAGATCGAGGATATACTGATCTCGTGGCAGTGACGCTTGTTCACTCGGACGAACTTCGGCGACCATCGATCCGTCTCGGTCGCGGACGTAGACGGTGTTACTCGTCGGCAGCGTAAGCATCGCCGTTGTAATCTCGACGGCAGCATCGACGGGATACTGTAGCCGGTCTGTACGCACTTCCTCGAGCGAAACCGGATCGTGTGTCGTGAGCCGATACCGATGGCGTTCGATCGAATCGATGACCTCCAAACCGTCGTCAGTAGGCTCGAATGTGGGGTTCATGGAGTGGAGAGGGTCGTGGTGTGATCGGGAGACAGAACACGAGTCGTCACTCGAGTGGGTAGGTGGTGGTTACGACTGGGAGACAGAAACCCAGCCAGAGTGGAGTTCACCGTCGGCGATCGACCAGCGTTCCTGGGGGACGCCGTTTTGCTCTCGCAGCTCAATGATGATGTCAAACAGCGGTGCCAGTACTGATGCGGTGTCCGAGTCGCTGTCCATCGAGAGATGATAGTGGATCATCCCGTCAACAGTTTTGGCCCGACCGTTAGTCAGATGGAGGAATTTGAAGACCTGTTCGGTGCCGTACTCCTCGAGCAGCGGCACCAGCGATTCGACGCCAACACGGAGTTCTGCGGGTGCAAGCCCGTTCGACTCGGCGTCGAACGTTTCGATTGCATTCGAGATTTCGATCCCCAGCTCGGCGAGCGTAGTGGTCGTGACCGGTGAGTCGTCGATCGAGGGTGCGATGGAGTCCATCGCGTCCGAGTCCCCAGCACTCACAGCAGCGCCGCGAGCCTGTGTCGCGTACCGGATGAGCGTACTCGTTGCTTGGGAACCGGAGATACCCTCGAGTAACTCGGAGGCGTCGTGGCGCGTTCCGGTCGTGGAGACCAAAACACGTCGGCGTGATTCGGCTGTCGCCTGTCCGAGTAGTCGACGACAGAGATGTCGACGCTGCGCTGGTCGGACGGAGCCGACGACGAGGACACTGGCACCCTGTCGCTTCAGTTGAGAGAGCCCGTTGGAGAATCGCTCCTCGTTCGACTCGCCCCCCAGAGCGTTTCGCGAAAGCATCAGTATATATTTCAGATATGGACCTATCAAACGTTAAGTGTTCGGGCCGATCTGAACCTAGAGATTGGGTCTGACGGCACGCTGACAATGATTAAGCGCTATCGATCACTCTGCAGCCAGTCCCTCGCCACCGACGTACGCGCGGGTGGCATCGACGAGGATCTGTCGATAGGTGCTTGCATCGGGATCGCAGGCGAGTTCGCGGAACCGTCGTTTGAACCCCTCGAAGTCCACACTGGGAGCGTCCATCGCAGCCGCGTGTGAGAGGTCATAGAGTCGATGAGTGTCCTCGACGAGATCGTGGCGTTCTGCCAGTGCCAGGGCAAACGCCGCGTTCACGGCCGTAATCTCGGGATCAGCACTCGTCGAAAGGCGCTCGAGACCGGGCCGAGCGGGCAGCTCTGGGCGGTCGGCAATCGCCATCGCGAGACTCGACTCGAGAAACGAGAGGAGTTTCTGCCCGGGGCCAACTGCGAGCGTAATGTCGTCGGCGTAGATGTCTTTCATGTGATTCGCGATCTGATAGCAGTGAGAGAGTTTGCGTCGTTCGACGCGTTTGCCAGCCAGTGCGAGATAGAGAACCTCTTCGGTCGACTGGATGTGAGACGGGTGTTCTTGCTCGTGTCTGGCCATATGTGAAAACTCGTGTAAAGCCAGTTCGCGGGCCATGGCACTCGAGGCGGCCTGTTTCGAGATGTTGAGGACATGGTGGTCGTCGTAGTGGCCGGCCCAGGTCCGTTCGTCGGGGTCGTCTCGAAGCTGGACGGAGACGGGTAACGACAGCTCGTACTCAGTCTCGAAGAGGTCTCGAGCGCTGAGAAACGGCGACGTAGGGCCAGAGCCCCGTATTCGGAGATCCATGCGTATCAGTACCAAGTTCTGTGAGTGTATGTCTCTTACGCCCAATTTCGTCGGTCGAAACTCGCCCGGTCGTCAGTGTCGTCTGTTGCGTGGCATTCACTCACGCAAGTTGGAAATTCCGGCGTAAAAACCGGGATAATCGACGGATTCGCTCGAGGACGAAACACTACCCTTTTGACCCCGCTACCGGTAACAAGGAGTATATGGGCCGACGCAAGAAGATCGTCCAAGAGTGTGAACGGCTGATGGGCGAACCGGAGAACATCCGGAACATCGCCATCGCCGCTCACGTCGACCACGGTAAAACAACCCTTTCTGACAACCTCCTCGCTGGCGCCGGCATGATCTCCGACGAGACCGCTGGAGAGCAGCTTGCGATGGACACGGAAGAAGACGAGCAGGAACGTGGGATCACCATCGACGCAGCAAACGTTTCGATGACCCACGAGTATGAGGACACCAACCACCTCATCAACCTCATCGACACGCCAGGCCACGTCGACTTCGGTGGCGACGTCACGCGTGCGATGCGTGCTGTAGACGGCGCACTCGTCGTCGTCGACGCCGTCGAAGGGGCCATGCCTCAGACGGAGACAGTGCTTCGACAGGCACTGCGCGAAGGTGTCAAGCCAACACTGTTCATCAACAAAGTCGACCGCCTGATCTCGGAGCTTCAGGAAGGACCTGAAGAGATGCAGGAGCGACTCCTCGCAGTCATCCACGACGTCAACGAACTCATTCGTGGCATGACCGAGGACATGGATGACATCGAGGACTGGACGGTTTCCGTCGAAGACGGAACCGTCGGCTTCGGATCCGCCCTCTACAAATGGGGCGTTTCGATGCCGTCGATGCAGCGCACCGGCATGGACTTCGGCGAAATCATGGAACTCGAGCGCAACGACAACCGTCAGGAGCTCCACGAGCGGACGCCCCTGTCGGATGTCGTCCTCGACATGGTCTGTGAGCACTTCCCGAACCCTGTCGACGCACAGCCCCGCCGTGTCCCACGCATCTGGCGTGGTGACGCCGAGTCCGACCTCGCCGAAGAGATGCGTCTCGTCGACGAGAACGGCGAGGTCGTCTTCATGGTCACCGACATCGCGATGGACCCCCACGCGGGCGAAGTCGCCTCCGGTCGTGTCTTCTCGGGTTCGCTCGAGAAGGGCCAGGAGCTGTACGTCTCCGGGACCGCAGGCAAGAACCGCGTCCAGTCTGTCGGCATCTACATGGGTGGCGAACGCGAGGAAGTCGACCACGTTCCCGCAGGGAACATCGCAGCCGTCACTGGCCTGCGCGACGCCATCGCCGGTTCGACCGTCTCGAGCGTCGAGATGACGCCGTTCGAGTCGATCGAGCACATCTCGGAGCCGGTCATTACGAAGAGCGTGGAGGCCCAGACGATGGACGACCTCCCCAAGCTCATCGAAACACTGCGTCAGGTCTCGAAAGAGGACCCAACGATCCAGATTACGATCAACGAGGACACCGGCGAGCACCTGATCTCCGGACAGGGTGAGCTTCACCTCGAGGTCATCACCCAGCGTATCGAGAAGAACCAGGGCATCCCGGTCAACACCGGTGAACCGATCGTTGTCTACCGCGAGGCAATCGACCGTGTAAGCGAAGAGGTCGAGGGTATCTCGCCAAACCGTCACAACCGCTTCTACATCTCCGCCGAGCCACTCGACGAGGAGATCGTCGAGACGATCCGGATGGGCGAGGCGTCGATGGACATGCCTGAACTCGAGCGCCGTGAAGCGCTTCAGGAAGCCGGCATGGACAAAGACGACTCCCAGGACGTCGAGCATATCCACGGGACGAACATCCTGCTCGACCAGACCAAGGGTATCCAGCACCTGAACGAGACGATGGAGCTGTTCATCGAGGGACTCGAGGAAGCCCTCGACAACGGTCCACTCGCCAACGAGCCGGTCCAGGGTGCACTCATCCGTCTGCACGACGCACGACTCCACGAGGACACCATCCACCGTGGCCCAGCACAGGTCATCCCCGCCACGCGTGAGGCCGTCCACAAGTCGCTGATCGTCGGTCAGATCAAGATGATGGAGCCGATGCAGGACGTCCGTATCGACGTGCCAAACGACCACATGGGCGCCGCCTCCGGCGAGATTCAGGGTCGTCGTGGCCGCGTCGACGACATGTACCAGGAAGGTGACCTCATGGTCGTCGAGGGTATCGCACCCGTCGACGAGATGATCGGATTCGCCTCCGACATCCGGAGCGCGACCGAAGGTCGTGCCTCCTGGAACACTGAGAACGCCGGCTTCGAATTCATGTCCCAGTCCCTCCAGCGCGATAAGATTATGGAGATCCGAGAGCGCAAGGGCATGAAGCTCGAACTGCCACCAAGCATCGACTACATCTAAGCAGTGGACTTGACGGGCACCAGCCCGTCAGTATGCTGTTGTTGCCGTTTTCTTTCGACGTTGGGACGTGAGCGACAGCGCTCCACAGGCGATCCGTTCAGATAGTTAGAACAGTGAACGGACCACGCACTACGGCTGCCTACCGAGCGGCTAGTTCCAAGCTCTGACTTCGGAAAGCAATAGAATGATATTTTCTCGGTAGCGAACTGATTCCATGGGCGAACAACAAGAAATTGCATTGTCTAACCCACCAATAAAGAATGTCTTGGTAGTGTCCGCAATTGTTCTTGTCGCTACCGTCGTCGGGTCATGGGGAGTTAGCGCTACTGATAGTCTCGGGACGGTAGTAACGTGGATCTGGATCGGGATTGGACTCGCCGCACTCTATCTGCTTTACGACATCGCAAACAGTGTGAAAGAACTCAACTACAACTCTTAGCTGTTCAGTACCTCGCCCGTACTGACCGCTGAGCGGTGTTAATCCGATCAGTTACTGTAGATTTTGAAGAGAGTTGTGAGAACACCGCTTCCGTACGGAGCCAGCGCTAGCTGGCGAGTTGGTGAGGTGGTTATTCGCGTTCGCCGGCACCCAGCGCCGCCTCACCGACCTTCTCGTGGCCCTCGATAACTTCCTTCCCGCCCATGTACGGCCGCAGGGCTTCGGGAATCGTCACTGTGCCGTCTTCGTTCTGGTAGTACTCGAGGATCGCCACCATCACGCGGGGCAGGGCAAGCCCGGAGGCGTTCAGGGTGTGGAGGAACTCAGCCGATTCGTGACGCTCGGGCCGATAGCGCAGGCCGGCACGGCGAGCCTGGAAGTCCTCGAAGTTCGAGGCACTCGAGACCTCGAGCCAGCGGCCACCTTCCTCGGGGCCGTCCTCGAGGTCGTCGCCGGGGGCCCAGACTTCGATGTCGTAGGTCTTCGCGCTCGCGAACGTGAGGTCGCCGGTACAGAGTTCGAGAATGCGGTAGGGAAGGCCGAGTTCCTGGAGAACGGTTTCGGCTTCCGAAAGCAGCCCCTCGAGGCGGTCGTAGCTCGTTTCAGGTTCGACGAAGTTGACGAGTTCGACCTTGTTGAACTGGTGGACGCGCACGATCCCGCGCGTCTCGGTGCCGTGCTCGCCAGCTTCACGCCGGAAGTTCGGCGTGTACGCCTGATGTTTGAGCGGGAGGTCGTCTTTCAGGAGGATGTCGCCGCCGTACATGTTGGTGACCGGCACTTCGGCGGTCGGACAGAGCCAGAGATCGTCGTCGCCGTACTCGTCGTTGTCGCCGCCCAGCCGATAGGCGTCGTCGGCGAACTTCGGAAGCTGTCCAGTCCCGCGCATGGCCTTGCTCTTGACGGGAATCGGCGGGAAGAGGTCGACGTACCCCTGTTCGCGGTGGATATCCATCATGAACTGGATCAGCGCGTGCTCGAGTCGGGCGCCGTCGCCTTTGAGGAAATAGAAGCCAGCGCCAGTGGTCTTGGCACCGCGTTCCTCGTCGATGATGTCCAGTTCGTCGCCGAGTTCGTAGTGGGGCGTGACGTCCTCGGGCAGCGCACGGAGATCGTCGAAGCCCCAGCGCCGATCTTCGACGTTATGGCGCTCGTCGACCCCGAGTGGGACGCTCTCGTGGGGGATCTGTGGGACCTCGAGGAGGCGCTCTTTGAGTTCTTCTTTGAGCTCGGCGGCCTCGCTTTCGACGTCTTCGATCTCGGCTTTGAGCTCTTTCGAGCGAGCGATAGCCTCCTCGCGTTCTTCGTCTTTCCCTGCAGCGACGAGCTTGCCGATCTGCGTGGTGATCTCGTTGCGGTCGTGGCGCAGGTCATCGCCGCGGGCTTTCAGCTCTCGCCAGCGCTCGTCGATCTCGAGGATTTCGTCGAGATCGACGTCAGCACCTCGGTTGTCGAGGGCATCGCGCGCCGCGTCGGTGTTTTCGCGCAGATAAGTCCGATCGTGCATTGCTGGATCCTTCTTTGTGCCCCTCCAAAACCGTGTCGGAAGGCTGCATCGTGTGGCCACGATGGCCACATCCGGGCTGTGGATCGCCGGTTACATCGACCGCGCTCGGGAAACGTTTTTTTCGGCAGGGAACCGTCTTCGGTGTATGGACCCGCTCGAGGGCGAAGCGTCGTCGGTATCGGTTGAGTACGAGCCCGTCAGCGTCAAGGACGTGCTCGTCGAGATGAAAGACACGGCGGAGCTGCTGATCGATCTCTCTTATTCTGCAGTGCTCCACCGGAACACGGATCTCGCACAGGAAGTGCTCAAGCTCGAACAGCGCATGGACGTCCTCGAGCTTCGAGCACGGATGAGCCTTATGATGGCCGTGCGCAAGCCTGATGACGCCGAGGAGCTCGCTCCCGTGTTGGGAATCGTCGCCGCGACCGGTGAGATAAGCGATGCTGCCGGTGACATCGCAAAAATCGTCTTAGAGGAGATGGGGCTCCCCGATGCCATGCGTGCAGCGCTGCCCGAAGCCGCCGAAACGCTCGTTCGCGGCGTCGTCGATCCCAACTCCGCGTACGCTGATCGAACCCTCGTCGATATCGACCTTGAGTCGGAGACAGGGGTGCGCGTGATCGCGCTCCGGCGTGGTGACGACTGGCTGCTCAACCCCGGCCCGGAGACAACTGTCGCGGCCGACGATGTCGCGTTGCTCCGCGGCCCCGAGCTGGCGATTGGCGATGTCTACGAGACACTGACTGGCGACGTCTACGAGACGCCAACCGTCGACGACCCCGGGATTGAAGACTTAGAGCGGGCAGTGGACACGATTATCCACATGAAGAACCTCTCGGAGCTGGCGGTCGATCTGGCTTACAGTAGCGTGCTGTTCGACAGCGCAAAACTGGCCGAAGAGGTCCGAAACTTAGAGATAGAGGTCGACGCGTTACAGTCACGCTTCGAAGCCTGGACGCTGCGGGCGGCTGCCGACGCGGCGGATCCAGTGACGCTTCGGGGACTGATCCGACTGGGCAGCAGTACGGAGGTGATCAGCGACGCAGCGATCGACATCAGCGAGGGTGTGCTTCGAGATATCGACGTCCACCCGGTCGTGCAGCTGGCAGTTCAGGAAAGCGACGAGCTCATCACACGCGTCGAGATCGAGTCGGGAAGCGAACTCGACGGCACGTCGGTCGCAGCCGGCGTCCCGGACGTCGAGTCGACGATGTCGGTGATCGCCATCCGCCGGCCCGACGAAGGCTGGCTACTTGTGACTGACTCCGATGCCGAACTCCGTGGTGGCGACATCCTCATCTCCAAAGGGACACGGACGGCCGCGAGCGAGTTCGAAGCACTGGCACAGGCCTGATCGGCATCCGAAGACGGCACGCGGCGTCTCACTCGACGAACTCGAGTAAGATGCCGACGAGTTCGAGGTAGACGAACGTTCCGAGGACGACGACGGCAATTGCGAGGAGAAACGGAACGAGTGTCTGTCCCAGTCCTCGAAGCGGTACTGTTCGAAAGAGTCCGATCATCGTGCTGCCCGCCTCGTTGGGGCTGCGTGTTGGTGGGAGTGGTGTCGGTCTCGTCGGCCGTGAGCTGGTTCAGGCGACATATGTGAACAGCCAACAGCGTTGTACTTGAAACTCAGTCAGACGCCCGACAGACGTGGCGATGACAGGGTTTTGAGACACTGACTCAGACTGGTAGAAACTATCAGTGAAAGGCCACATTTTGTTTCACAGTTCGTCGCCGAGCGATGGCCTCGCGGATGTCGGTGATGGCCGGCAGATCAGAAGCCAAGCACCAGTGCCGAGACGCCGATAAAGATGACCATCCCGAAGACGTCAACGACGTTGGTGACGATGGGGATCGTCGTGTCGTCGGGGTCGATCCCCAGTCTGTAGGAGCCGTAGGTCGCGGCGAAGCTGAAAACGATCGCGATAACGGCGACGGACATCCCGCTGACGAGCGAGATGAACAACAGCGTGGCGAGCCCGATCGCGCTGTTGAAAAAGAGGACCCCGATCAGGTAGGCCCCGATACCAAGCGCCGTAAAGATCGTCGCCGCAAGTGCGAGGACCGCCGCAACGTTCGCCCACAGCACCCGATCCCGTGGATCGAGCTCCGTCGTCCCCAGGTGGAATCGTGTCGAGAGCCGCGAACTCAAAATCGCCCCGAGGTTGCCTCCCATGTCGACCATCGTGGGGACCATCACCGCCAGAATAGCGACCTCCTCGAGCATCTCTTCGGCGCTCTCGAGGGTAACGCCCGCCCAGAGGACGATGATCGAGAGGACGATCAACAGCGGAAACATATTGCTGACGATCGACTTCCAGTCCCACGTCCCAAGCGAGCCCTGCGGGACGACCATCAGACGATCACCTCGACGAGGCCGACCGCAAAGAGCATGAACAGCATGCCGAAGATGTCACCGAGAGTCGTAACGATCGGGCCGACGAGATTGTCTGGGTCGTAGCCGAACTTGTAGCCGGTGAAGATCAGCCCAAGCAGGCCGAAGATCATGATGACCGACGTCAGCATCCCCGCAATCAACATGATCCCGACGAGTTCATAGAGGGCTGCGACCTCCCAGCCAAGAATCAGGAGGCCGACCCAGGTGACGACCCCGATGACGATGGAAATCCCGATCCCATTGATAAACGACGCGAGGATTGCATTGACGAGACGATCGTCCCACTCGAATCGAGGGTCGATCAACCCCTGGTGGAGCCCGCTGGCGATTCGTCCTCCGAGAGCCCCGTAGACGTTCCCTCTTGTCGCGAGGAAGACGGGAATCATCACGAACAGACCAGGAAACCGTTCAATACTCTCGACCATCCCCTCAAGGACGATTCCAGCGAAGAGTCCGCCACCGAGTGCGATGAACAAGATAGGAAGTGCCTCCCGATAGATCGACCAGAAGTCACTGCGAACGCTCATATCAGTGCATTACTCAGTTGCAAGTTAAACGTACCGGGAACGAATGTCTCCGCAGTCGCTACCGGTGAATTCCGACGAGATCGTTTCGAGTTCACTGATAGGTGTCTGTTGAAGAGAATGAAGCGATCGTCGGAAATCAACGAGATGGAAGCGACAGTCGGCTCCTCGAGACGGTGCGTTCGTTACTGCTGGAGGTGCTCGAGAATATCGTCCGTGTCAGCCGGAACGGGTTCGGGGTCGCCACCGGCAGCGGCCGCAGCGTCAGGGTCTTTGAGCAGGTGGCCGGTCGTGAGACAGGCAACGCGTTCGTCGTCGTCGACGACGCCCGATGCACGGAGTTTTCGAAGGCCAGCGACGGAGGCAGCGGAGGCAGGTTCGACGCCGATCCCCTCGCGGGCGAGGGCTCGCTGGGCGTCAGTGATCTCCTCGTCGGAGACGGCAACGGCGGTGCCACCGGTTTCACGGATACCGGGGATGGCTTTCGGTGCGTTGACGGGGTTCCCGATCCGGATCGCCGTCGCACGCGTCTCGACATCGTCCCAGCGTCGGACCTCGTCGGCGTCGTTCTCGATCGCTTCGACCATCGGCGCAGCGCCGTCGGCCTGCACGCCCGTCAGCTTGGGGACGTCGTCCTCGTCGAGTTCGCCCGCCTGAACGAGTTCGCGGAACGCCTTGTACAGCGCCGAGGTGTTCCCGGCGTTACCCACCGGCAGGACGATTCGGTCGGGGACGGTGTCGTAATCGGCGAGAAAGCCCTCGAGGATCTCGAGGCCGATCGTCTTCTGGCCCTCGAGCCGGAACGGGTTCAGCGAGTTCAACAGGTACACCTCGCCTTTGGCGGCCAGTTCCTGAACGATGTCGAGGCAGGCGTCGAAGTTACCGTCGACCTCGAGAATGCGCGCGTCGTGCAGACTCGCCTGGGCGATTTTCCCGGCTGCGACCTTGCCCGCAGGCAAGAGCACGAGCGTCTCCATATCGCCACGAGTGCCGTAGGCGGCCAGCGCAGCGCTCGTGTTCCCCGTCGACGCACAGGCCAGTCGGCCGACGCCGAGTTCTTTGGCGACCTGAACACCGACAGTCATGCCTCGGTCTTTGAACGAGCCAGTCGGGTTCATCCCCTCGTGTTTGATTCGCAGCGCTTCGATGCCGATCTCGTCCTCGAGACGGGGCACCTCATACAGCGGCGTCGCTCCCTCCTGAATGGAGACACCCGCCTCGAACGGCAACGCGGCGGCATACCGCCAGACACCGTGCCCCTCGAAATCGTCGAACGTCGGCAGGTCTGCGTAGCGGACCTCGAGTAAGCCGCCACATTCGTCGCAGGTGTACCGGACGTCGTCAAACGGCGCAAACGTTTCGCCACACTCGATACACTCGAGCCAGACGCCATCGTCTGCGACGTCGGGAACGGCCGGCTGCTCTGCGGACAGGCTGAGACTCATTATCAGCCGAGAGGTGTGGCAGTGGCAAAAAGGACGTGGATTCGCCGGTCACCCTTGTGACTGACCCGCAGTCGGTTCCGATGCCGCCCATACTCGATGCTGCTGCTCCGACAGCCGTGTCTGCTCAGACAACGATGAGTGCAAGCAATACTGCAGGACCCAACAGCAGGATGACCGTCGCGAGTAGCAACCGAACTGACATGCTGATGGGATCCGATGTCGAACACTCTGATAACTGTCCCACACTGTTCAACACGGTAACCATTCCATACCAGAAATAACACCCAGCTTAACAGCGTGGACGGTGAGCAGCAGATCGCGTCGAACGCGGACAACACACTCGAGCAACCAGCTCAACACCGCCTTCTGAGCGTGGAGCCGGTTTTACAGCCCACCTTCTTTCGCTCGGGTTCGTTCCACTCACCGCTCACGAACAAATCTGGATCAAAAAGCCACTCGCGTCGCTCGCGGTTCTTACTCGAGCAACCAGCTCAATACGGCTTTCTGGGCGTGGAGCCGGTTTTCGGCCTGATCGAAGACGATCGACTGGTCGCTCTCGATGGCCTCGTCGGTGATCTCCTCGCCGCGGTGGGCAGGGAGACAGTGCATAATCGACGCTTCGGGGGCGTACTCGAGCAGGTCGGCTCCGACCTGGAAGCCCTCGAAGTCGTTCATTCGAACGTCGCGTTCGTCCTCTTGGCCCATGCTGATCCAGACGTCGGTGTAGATGATATCGGCGTCCGAGACCGCCTCGATCGGGTCCGTCGTCGTCGTCGGATCGCCACCGAGCTCGCGGGCACGCTCGAGCACTTCGTCGTCGAGTTCGTAGCCCTCGGGTGTGGCGACCGTCAGATCGATGTCGGTCAGCGCACAGCCGAGTGCGAACGACTGAGCGACGTTGTTGCCGTCGCCGATCCAGGTCGCTGAGACGCCATCGAAGCCGTCTTCCTGTTCACGGATCGTCTGGAGGTCCGCGAGCGTCTGGCAGGGGTGGGCGTCGTCGGTCAGCCCGTTGACGACGGGGACATCGGCGTACTCCGCGAGCACCTCGACGTTCTCGTGTTTGAACACGCGGGCCATCACGGCGTCGACGTACCGCGAGAGCGCACGCGAGGTGTCTTTTAGCGGCTCGCCACGACCCAGTTGGATGTCGTCTTCCCCGAGGAAGATCGCGTGGCCGCCCAGTTGGGTCATCCCCGTCTCGAAGGAGACACGGGTACGGGTGCTCGCCTTCTGGAAGAGCATCCCCAGGGTCTGGTCCTCGAGATCAGCATGGTCGTCGCCAGCTTCGACAGCGCGTTTGTACGCTGTGGCCCGATCGAGGACCGTGAGCAGTTCCGTCTCGGTGAGATCGTCGACGTCGAGGAAATGTCTCGGCTGTGTATCGTCAGTCTCTGTCGTCATTGTTGTATATGAAAATTGTATGCTCAGTTTTCGCTCAACGTCCGCGAGACACGCTCGAGGACGGCAACTGACTTGTCGAACTCCGACAGCGACAGTCGTTCGTCGGGTGCGTGATCTAAGTCGGAGTTGCCGGGGCCGTAGGTAACCATTGGACAGTCCCACGCGCCCGCGTAGATGTTCATGTCGCTGGTCCCCGTCTTGCGCACCAGTCGTGGCTCTTTGCCCTCCTTACGGATGGCGACGCGGAACGCTCGAGCGACCTCCGTTCGCGGGCTCATCATCACGGGCGGAACCTTGTCTTTCCAGGTCACGGTTCCGACCTCGAGTTCGGCTTCCGCGGCTTCGCGAACGGTCTCGACATCGAGTGCAGGCGGGACGCGCAACTGGACGTCCATCGTCGCCTCGACGGAGAGACCGTCCTCGCTGACACCGCCTTCGATGTCCACGGGCTTGGTCGTCACCTGCTCGAAGACGGGTTCGTACTCGCCACCTTCGAACTGTTTTTCGACGCCAGCCCACCAGCGAACGGCGTGTTGGATCGCGTTCGGGTCTGGCCGGGAGGTGTGGCCGGATTCGCTGGTTGCGACGTACGTGCCAGCGATGAGACCACGGTAGCCGAGCGTAATCCCATCAGTTCCGGAGGGTTCGCCGTTGACGACGGCGTTCGGTGCGTCGTCTCTGTCGGCGACGAGATAGCGCGATCCCTTCGAGTCGACTTCCTCGCCGACGACGCCGACGAAAGAGACGCCGGTGCGGACGGCGGCGGCCGCCATCGCGGCGAGGGGGCCTGTCGCGTCGACGCTGCCACGACCCCAGAGAACCTCGTCGTCGCCGGTTTCTTCGACCTCGACGGGGATATCCCCTGGCACGGTGTCGATGTGTGACGTGAGCAACACGGAATCGTCTGCTGGTGCGCGGACGTTGCCAACCGCGTCGATCCAGACCTCACGATTGTGGGCCTCGAAGAAGTCCACAAGCCGTTTGGCCGCCTTGCGCTCCTCGCGGGTCGGCGATGGGATCGAAACGAGGTCGACCAGCAGCTCCCGGGCGTCCGAAAGCGAGACATCCGCCGGTTCACTCGTGCTCGCGCTCATGATTCAGGGTCGTCGGGTGCGATAACCGCGCCAAGTGCGTCGACGAGCTGGTCTGCCTCCTCCTGGTCGAGCACCAGCGGCGGCAGCAGGCGCAGGACGGTCCGACCCGCCGGCAGCGCCAACACCTGGTGGTTGATCGCCAGGTCACGGGCGGCACGATTTGCTCCTCGCTTCAACTCGATGCCGATAAGCAGGCCCTCGCCGCGGACCTCGCGGATCTCGTCACCGAGCCTGGCCTCGAGTTCGGTCGTAAGGTAGTCGCCCATCGACGCGGCGTGGGCTGGCCACTCCTCTTCGACCAGCGTCGAAATCGTCGCGTGGACCGCCGCGGTGACGACGGGACCACCGCTGAACGTGGCGTTGTGTGAGGCCGCGCCGTCGGCGATCCAGTCTGCGACCACGACGCCACCGATAGGCAGGCCGTTGCCGAGTCCTTTCGCCGTCGTGAGGATGTCGGGCGTGACGCCAGCGTTCTGGCAGGCCCACATCGAACCCGTCCGTCCCATGCCGGTCTGGACCTCGTCGAAGACGAGCGCCGCATCGGCCTCGTCGGTTGCCTCACGGGCGGTCTCGAGGTAGCCCGCTGGCGGGACGTTGATGCCGCCTTCGCCCTGGATGGGCTCTAAGATGACGGCTGCAGTTTCGTCGTCGACGGCGTCGGCGAGTTCCTCGCCATCGCCGTAGGGGACGAACTCCACGTCGCCGGCCAACGGCTCGAACGGTTTCTTGTATTTGTCCTTCCAGGTCGCCGCGAGCGAGCCCATCGTCCGGCCGTGGAAGCTCCGGGTGGCGGCGATGATTTTCGAGTTGCCGGTCGCCGAGCGAGCGAACTTCAGTGCGGCCTCGTTGGCCTCGGTGCCGGAGTTACAGAACCACGCAGAGTCGAGCCCGTCGGGCGTCGACGCGACGAGCGCTGCGTAGGCATCCTCGCGGGACTGAACCGGGAACGAGGAGTCGACGAACGTCAGCTGGCCGACCTGTTCCTGTACCGCATCGACGACAGCCGGGTGGCTGTGTCCAAGCGGCGTACACGCGTAGCTCGCGCCCGCGTCGAGGTACTCTGTCCCGTCAGTGCTGTAGAGGGACGATCCCTCGCCGCGCTCGAGTGGGATCGGCTTGCTGCCGGAGATGAAGTCATGGTCGCTCATTGTGCAGCCTCCTCAGTGTTGAGGACGCCGGGCTCGAGGGTCGTTCCCTCGCCAGCGAGTGCACTCGAGATCGGTTCGTCTGCGTTCGCATCAGCGACGACGACCGAGGATGCACCGCCCGTCAGCGCCTCCTCTGCGGCCATGACTTTCTTCGTCATGAACCCTTCCGCAGCCGATTTGACGGTCTCGAACGCCTCGGGAGTCGACGCCGAATCGATTTTTGTCGACTCGTCGTCGGGGTCCTCGTAGACGCCGGAGACGTCCGTGAGGAGCACGAGGTCGGCCTCGAGTGCGCCGGCAACCGCCGCAGCGGCGCGGTCGGCGTCGGCGTTGACGGCCGTGTAGCCACCGTCTTTCTCCTTGCCGAGCACCGGGACGGAGACGACAGGCGTGTAGCCACCCTCGAGGAGGGTCTCGAGCAGATCCGCGTTGACCGACTCGATTGTGCCCGAGTGGTCGCCGCGTTTGATCTTTTTCTTGCCGTCTTCTTTGACGCGGACGGCTGACTTGCGCTTGCCTTCCAGCAGTTTGCCGTCGGTGCCCGAGAGGCCGACTGCGTTGACGCCCTCGTTCTGGAGACTCTCGACCAGATCGGTGTTGAGCTTGCCGGGCATCACCATCTTGAAGACGTCCATGGTACGATCGTCGGTAAAGCGGCCGACGACGCCGCCAGGAGTCTCGACGTAGGTCGGCTCCTCGCCGAGTTCCTCGAGCGTCTCGTCGACGGCGGTTGAGCCGCCGTGGGTGAGTACGACGTCCTCGCCATCCTCGACGAGACTCGCAACGTCCGCGAGTGCGCCTTCGGGATCGACGGCGCGTGCGCCGCCGATTTTGACGACGGTCGTCATGGTGCCCCCACGGGGTGCAGCCCCGCAAACTCGAGTCCGGCCGTCTCCTCGAAGCCCAGCGCGATGTTGGCGGCGTGGACTGCCTGGCCCGCCGAGCCTTTCATCATGTTGTCGATCGCCGAGAAGACGACGATGCGCTTGTTCGAGGGGTCGAGTTCGAAGCCGACTTCGGCGAGGTTCGTCCCCGCGACCGACTTCGGCTCTGGGTAGCGGTAGACGCCGGAGCCACCGGCAGCCATGCGGACGAACGGCTCGTCCTCGTAGGCGCCGCGGTAGGCCTTCCAGAGGTCGCCTTTCGAGACGGGACCCGACGGGAAGACGTGGCTCGTCGCGCTCGCGCCGCGGATCATATCGACGGCGTGGCAGGTAAACGCCACTGAGGTGCCGAGGAACTGCTCGATTTCGGCTTCGTGTCGGTGACCCGTCGGCGCGTAGGGACGGACGACGCCCGAGCGCTCGGGATGGCTCGAGGCCTCGCCGCCGCCGGCGCCGCCTTCGGAGGAGCCGACTTTCACGTCGACGACGACCTGCTCGCCACCCTCGAGAATCCCCTGGTCGAACAGCGGGTAGAGGCCGAGGATCGTCGCGGTGGCGTTACAGCCGCCGCCGGCGATCAGCTCCGCGCCCGCGAGGTTCTCACGGTTGATCTCGGGCAGGGCGTACTCCGCCTTCTCGAGATACTCTGGTGCGCTGTGGCCGTCGTACCACTCGTCGTACTGTGCTTCCGTATCGAGCCGGAAGTCAGCCGAGAGGTCGACGACGGTGTCGGCGATCTCGAAGAACTCGTCGATCTGTCCCATCGAGACGCCGTGTGGCGTCGCCGCAAAGAGGACATCGACGCTTTCGAGATCCTCGGGTTCGGTAAAGCGCAGGTCCGTGCCGCGCAGCGGTGGGTGGACGGAGCCGACGCTTTTGCCGGCTTTCGATCGACTCGTGACTTCGGCGATCTCGACGTTCGGGTGGCCGGCGAGCAGTCGCAGCAGTTCGCCGCCCGTAAAGCCCGAGCCGCCGATGACGGTCGCAGTAGCGGTTTCGGTGGCTGCCATCAGGCGCTCACCTCGAGTTCGTTCTCGGCAGCGTCGGCTGCCTTCTGCTCAAGCCAGTCGACGACGGTGCCGGCGATGTCGGTGTCGACGGCGCCGTCGAGGGCTTTGAACTCGACAGTGTGGTTGACCTCGTGGACAGTATAGCCGTCTTCGGTCTCCATCAGGTCGATACCGAGCAGTCCACCGCCAACGGCGTCGCTGGCCTTTTCGACGAGTTCAATAGCCTCTTCGTCTGGCTCGAAGACGTCCGTCTCCGCGCCTTTGGCGGCGTTGGTGATCCAGTGGTCCGACGAACGGACCATGCCGGCGATCGGCTCGCCATCGGTCGCGAGCACGCGGATGTCACGGCCGGGTTTCTCGACGAACTCCTGGACGTAGAACACCTTGTGCTCGTAGTGGCCGAGCGTGGCCTTGTGCTCTAAGATGGCTTCGGCGGCGTCCGGCGAGTCGATCTTGGCCATCAGGCGGCCCCACGATCCCACGACGGGTTTGAGCACGCAGGGGTAGCCAAAGTCTTCGATGGCTTCCATCGCGGTCTCTTTGGTGAACGCGACCTTGGTCGCCGGCGTCGGCACGCCTGCCTGCTCGAGCGCGAGACTGTTTTTCACTTTGTCCGCACAGATGTCGGCTGTCTCGTGGCTGTTGACCACGGGGATGCCGTAGGCCTCGAAAAACTGCGTGGCATAGAGGCTGCGGCTCGTGGCGAGACAGCGATCGACGACGATGTCGAGGTCAGCGAACGCTTCGGGGGCCTCGCTGATGTCGAACGTCTGCTTGCGGACGTCGATCTTTGCGACCTCGTGGTCGCGCTCGCGAAGCTCGTTGAGCAGGAGCTTCTCGTCCTTGCGAATCCGGGAATAGAGTATTCCTACGTTCACGCGAACCACCCCTGGTGTGTGAGCTCAGGGCTCAAGGTAGTCGCGACCGTGTGCAAGGTCACTCACCCCAGTCCTCTTCGAGCTCGGGGGCTCGCTCGAGGACTGGCGGCTCGGTGTCGACGACTTCAAGCTCTGCGCCACAGGTCGTACAGTCAACGATCTCTCCCACTTCCAGATCATCGTGCAGGGACACTTCCGCCCCACACTCGACGCATTCGGTCATTGTACCTGCAACTGGGAGCCAATAACCCTTAAACCCTTCGAACTTATCAAGAGATATACACGAAGCGCAGTATCGTCTAATGGAGTGAAAGTACTGTTTTCCAGCCGATTACGGTTTCCGTATCATGGAGTTGGTAGTTTGTCCCCTGACGGGGACCGCCGCGAAATCGTGGGTCGCACTCGAGCAACCGAACGGTTCGCCACTGTGGGGTGTACAGGCTCAAACATAGCCGTTTACCTCCGAGCGAAGCGTCTGACGAGCTGTTTCGAGTGCGTCGTCGGTCACTTCGAGCGTTTCGTTGTCGGCCTCGAGCGCATCGCGAGCCGCCTCGAGCTGTGGGTCGACGGCCTCGGGAGCGGGCCCACCCTGTGAGTCACGGCTCGCAACGCTTTCGGCGGGATCGAGGGCGGCCTCGACGGCATCGGGGTCGACGACTGACTCGAGGGGTTCACCGAGCACCTCCTCGGCAGCGGCCGCGATCGCGTCGTAGTCTGCTCCACTCTCCGCTGCAATCGCAACGAGTTCGTGTGCCGTCCGGAACGGCAACCCATTCGCCGCAAGCAGGTCAGCGACGCCGGTCGCCGTCGAAAAGCCCGCGCCAGCTTCTGCCGCGAGCGTCTCTGCGTTCCAGTCGGCCGTCGCCACGGCCCCGGCCGCGACTTCGCTGGCTTCGGTCACCGCGTCGACGGTCTCCCAGGCGTGGGTCGTCGCACGCTGGAGGTCACGGTTGTACGCACGGGGGAGCCCTTTGAGCGTCGTCGTCAGCCCCTGTACGCTGCCGGCCGCATCGCCCGCGACCGCGCGAACGAGTTCCAGCGTGTCGGGATTTTTCTTCTGGGGCATGATCGACGACGTCGAGGAGTAGTCGTCGGCAAGGTCGACGAAGCCACGGTTGGCGAAGATGATGATATCTTCGGCCAGCCCGGACAGCGTCGTCGCATGTGTCGACAGCGCCTGGGTCGTCTCGAGCAAGAAATCGCGACTCGAGGAGGCGTCCATCGAGTTCTCGACAACCGACTCGAAGCCGAGCAACTCGGCGGTGCGTTCGCGGTCGATGTCGAACGTCGTGCCGGCGAATGCGGCCCCACCCAACGGCGACTGGTTGATCCGCTGGTAGGCATCGAAGAGGCGTTCCGTATCGCGACGAACCGCGCCTTCGTACGCCAGCGCCCAGTGTGCCACCGTCGTTGGCTGGGCTGGCTGGAGGTGCGTGTAGCCGGGCATGATCGTCTCCGTGTGCTCGGCGGCGACCTCGACGAGCGACTCGCGCAGTGCGAGCGTTGTCTCGATCGCCTCGAGGACGTCCTCACGCAGGCGATAGCGGATGCAGGTCGCGACCTCGTCGTTTCTCGAGCGTGCGGTGTGCATCTTCCCGCCATCGGGGCCGACCCCCTCGATGACGGCCGTCTCGATGGCCTCGTGGACGTCCTCGCCGTCGGGCAAGGAGGCGTGGCCGTCGACTTCGATCGCATCGAGTGCCATGAGGATCTTGCCCGCAACGTCGTCGCCGATGATGTCCTGCTCGGCGAGCATGATGGCGTGTGCGCGGTCGATCTCGATATCGGCCTCGAAGATCCGTTCGTCAGCCGCAAGCGAGGAGAGGAAGCTCCGGGCGGGGCCGCCGCTGAATCGGTCCCGCCGGACGACACCTTCGTCACCCGAGATGCCGCTTCCGTCGGTTTCCAGTGTGGATTCGGTCGGCCCGTCGTGAGCGCTCTCCTCAGTCATTGTTATTCGTCCTCGTCCGTGTTCGCCGCGATCGCTTCGTTTGCGAGACGGCGCTGGAAGCCGTGGTACTTCGCGACGCCGGTGGCGTCTTCCTGGGTGATCTTCCCAACCGTTTCGGTGTCGAAGGAGGCGTGTTCAGCCGAGTAGGCCGCGAATTTGCTGTCGCGAGCCACGGCGCGAGCCTGGCCACCCTCGAAGCGAATCGTGACGGTGCCGGTGACGCGTTTCTGGGTTTCGTCGATGAAGCCCTCGAGTGCGCCGACGAGCGGGGCGTCGATCAGGCCCTCGTAGCCCTTCTTGGACCACTTCTGGTCGATCAGCTGCTTGAACTCACGTTCTTCCTGCGTGAGGACGAGCCCTTCGAGCGCCTCGTGGGCGTTGAGCAGCGTCGTCGCTGCGGGGTGCTCGTAGTTCTCACGAACCTTCAGCCCGAGCATACGGTCTTCCATCGAGTCGGTACGGCCGACGCCGTAGGCGCCAGCGACCTCGTTCAGGTGCTCGATGAGCTCGACGGGCTCGTACTCGACGCCGTCGACGGCGACGGGACGACCCTGCTCGAACTCGATGTCGATCTCCTGGGTCTCGCCGGTTGGGGCCTGCGTCCAGGCGTAGATGTCCTCCGGTGGGACGTAGCTTGGGTCCTCGAGGTCGTCGCCCTCGACGGAGCGACTCCAGAGGTTGGTGTCGATCGACCAGTCGCCGCCACTGCCACCCTCGACGGGGAGGTCTTTCTCGGCGGCGTACTCCTGTTCCCACTCACGGGTCAGACCGAGTTCACGCACGGGGGCGATGACCTCGAGGTCGGAGTTACGCCAGACAGCTTCGAAACGCAGCTGGTCGTTTCCTTTGCCCGTACAGCCGTGGGCGATGCCGGTACAGCCCTGTTCTTCTGCGACCTCGAGAATTGCCTCGGCGATCACTGGGCGGGCAAGTGCCGTCCCGAGTGGGTAGCCCTGGTAGGTCGCGTTCGCGCGAACGCTCTCAAGGCAGAGGTCTGCGAACTCTTCTTTCGCGTCGACGACGTAGTGTTCGAGGCCGAGTGCCTCGGCAGTCTCTTCGGCTTCGTCGAACTCTGAAGCCGGCTGGCCGACGTCTACCGTGACGCCGATAACGTCGTCGTATCCGTACTCTTCCTCAAGCAGCGGGACACAAACAGTCGTGTCAAGCCCACCCGAGAACGCAAGTGCGACGCGTGTCATATGGTACTCGAGTGAAACAGCAGGAGGGACTTAAGGACATTGATTTTAACTGCGTAAATTAAGGACAGAGCGGCTGCTAACAGGAAATTTGGCGTTTCTGGGATAGTGGAACAATCCGGTGACGTGGGGTGTGATGTAGGTCGGGCTCAAAGGCCCGCCGTCGCCGTCGTCGCCGCGGAGAAGCAGTCCCGTCGGTACCGGAAACCGAACTCGTGGTTCCGACGGTGAGACTCATTGGTGGGGGAATGGCAGTCCTCTGTATTAAATCCTGCTGAATAGCGAGCAACGTGACGGCTACGTCTCCGCTTCGTCCTCGTCGGGAAGCGCGAGCACGTTCTCCCGACCGATCCGGAAGACCTCAATCTCGTCGTCTTCTCGCAGGCTCCCGACGACTTGGCTCGTTTTGGCTTCAGTCCAGTCCAGTTCTGAGACGACTGCCTGCTGTTTGATCCGGCCACCATGGGCCTCGAGCAGTTGCAGAACGCGTTCTTCGTTGCTGAGCAGGTCGGATGACGGCCCGTTCGAGCCATTAGCTGCACTCGAGCCATCGGCAACCGGCGGGGTCATACCGCCGCTGCTGGTCGTCGCCGCGTCGTCTCGGTTCCGTTTGAGCAACCAGCCAGCAGCGCCAACGGTCGCTAGCAGGGCAAGCGCGGCCAGCACAGCAAGCCACGGCATCGACGGCCCATCCGTCGCTTCAGTCGGCTGTCCGTCATCGTTCGTCTCTTCGATCATGACGACAAGGGGTGGGTCGGGTGAAAACTCGGAGCCATCGCTGTCCCAGTAGACGTAGTCTTCGCCGACATCCTCCGGTGAGGGAGCGGTCTCCTCGATCGTGTAGCCCTCGGGGGCGATTATTTGTAGCGAGGTGTTCTGCGACAGAGTGTATCCTGCGAGTGCGTCGCCTGCCTCGATTCGATTCAGTTCGACGTACGCGAACTTCGACCACTCGAAGCGAACCTCGACACGGCCGATATCTCGCGGTGCAGCGCTCGTATCCGTCCCAACGGAGACGTTCGAGATCTCCATCTCGTCTCTCTCCGTCGCGTTTACCCCTTCAGCCAGGACCTCACTCCAGCGGGCTTCTTGGCTGTCGGCGTACGCCTCCGGATTCGCTTCGACATCCTCCTGAAGCGCTTCCCACGTGCCATCGGAGTTGTTCTCGAAGCGATATTCGATGGCGAACGTGGCCGACCCGTTTTCGGAGACGAAGATATCGATGTGGATATCGTCTGCTTGGGCGAGCCGGTCGCTCTCATCGGATGACTCCTGCATCAGTGCACCCTGTGCACCGGCGGTGCCAGCGGCCCCAGCCGAAAGGGCCGGCAGCAACGCGAGCGCACACCCGATACCCACGAGCACCCAGACCAGGGCCCAAAGCCCCTTTACATCCATTACAATCACATGCCGTAGCCGTCCAGATATGCTTTGCGACGTTGTAACGGTGTATTTTTCAGACAGTCACGCCTACATGAAGGTATGCTCGACACGCGTGGCGAACTCGAGGTCGAAACACTTCTGAAAATCGTCCTCGGACTGGTCGCCGTCTTACTGGTCTTGCAGATCCTCCAGACACTGGTCAGCGGACTCGCCAGCCTGCTCGGCCCGTTTTTCTTGCTGGTCCAGCTTGCGATCGCCGTCCTGATCGTCCTCTGGTTGGTCGATCGGATCTAACTCACAAGTCGCCAGATCAGCACACTCATACGCGAACCACCCCTACAGCGAGGCACGTGTACAGCGTCAACGTCCCGGTCCCCGGTCGCGTCCGCACGCTCGCGAACGAACTCTACCCTGATCTCGTCGGCTTCGAGCACGTCCGTGAGGAGCACTCGTGTCTGCTCAAACGCCTCGGCGAAGCCGACCACGTCGCCCAGTTACAACACCGCGCACATCGCGCGCTCGAGGGCGCGCCCGCAGTCGAGGCCCAGATCACCGAGATCAACTACTTCGAAGACCCCCCACTCGGATCAGCCCCCGTCGTCTATCTCGCCGTCGAGAGCCCCGGCCTCGAGTCGATTCACAACGATCTCACTGAGGCGTTCGAGGTCGTCGAGGGACTCGAGGGCGACGACTACGTCCCCCACGTCACGCTGGCCCGCGGCGGC
Source organism: Natronorubrum sp. A-ect3 (assembly GCF_041821125.1). Classification (NCBI taxonomy): domain Archaea; kingdom Methanobacteriati; phylum Methanobacteriota; class Halobacteria; order Halobacteriales; family Natrialbaceae; genus Natronorubrum; species Natronorubrum sp. A-ect3. The sequence continues at coordinate 37,020 of NZ_JBGUBB010000009.1, forward strand.
GACCTCGAGACTGCGAAACGACTGGCCGACCGCGAAATCGAGCCGATCAAATGGACGGTCAACGGCCTCGAGTTCTGGGATGGAACGTACAAACTCCCAGTGAGTCGGGTGTCGTTGCCAGCCTAACTCGAGGGCTGTTAGGGCCGCGGCGACTCGCCATCGTAGGCGTCGTGGTCACCGTAGAAATTGAGCATCGCGAACTTCAGCTTCTCGGGGTCAATATCGAGCAGTTCCTCGCGTTCCTCGTGTGGGAACGTGCTGTTGACACTGTATCTGCCGAGGTCGGATTTGGCCGTCCGCGAGTAGCGCCGGTCGAGCAGTGCGCGGACGCCGACGTCCTCCGGCGAGCGAATCACTCGGCCGAGCGCCTGTCTCGTTTTGCGAATCGTCGGAATCTCAACGGCGTAGCGCCAGCCGGTCTCGGTTCCCTCGAAGGCCGCGTCGTAGGCCTCCTGTACGGCCTCGGCTCGGTCGTCGAGATGCGGGTACGGCACGCCGACAACCAGCACCGTGGTCGCGTCGTCGCCGTCGAAACTTACCCCTTCTGCGAGGGTTCCCCACAGCGAGGTACACAACACCGCCCCGTCGTCTGCGACGAACCGCTGGCGCAACCGCTCGACTGACTCACCCGGTTCGTCCAGGTACACCGTCTTCTCCGAGCGGCGCTCGAGGCGGTCGGCATACCGGCCCGCTTCGCCGTAGTTGGGGAAAAACGCGAGCGTGTTTCCGGGAGTCATCCGCACGGCGTCGTGGATCGTCTCCGTTACGGTCTCTTGGACGTCGGGATCGTCCCGGTCCGAGGCGAACAGCGGCGGCGTCTCGACGGCGTACGTTCGCCGTCTGTCCGCGGGAAACTGCAACCCGTAGGCCATCGTAACCGGCTCCTCGAGGCCCAACACGCTCTCGGTGACGTCGAACGGCTGAAGGGTCGCACTCATCAGGACGGTGCTCGAGACCTCCTCGAACAGTCGCCCCGTCACCTGCCGCGGCAGACAGGAGTACAGCTCCGCGCGGCCGTAGACTTCGTCGGTGCCGGCATCGCGGGTGACGGCGACGACCGGGTACAGCCCCTCGGCCGTTCCCTCGTCGAGCCACGCGCTAACGAACGCCGCGGCCTGGAGCGTTTGACACTCCGTTCGCGTTGCCGTTTCGCCCTCACGGTAGGCCTCTTCGTACTGCTCGTCGAGTTCCTGGCCGAGTTCCATCGCGGCCTCGAGGTCGTCGTCGATTCCCCGGCCGGAGTAACGCTGGAGGAACTCGAGTGTCAGGTCATCGCGTCGGTCATCGTTGGCGATCGAGATATCAGTCCAGTTCTCGCCGATCGCTTCACGATCGCCGAAGCCAAACGACGCTTCGTAGGTCTCGACCAGCGCGCGGTGAAACGCCGAGAGGACGTTGCCGGCGTTCTCGGCTCGCGAGTCGTCGGCCTCCGCGAGTTCGTCCAGCGCCGAGTCGAACGTGCGCTCGGAGCAGGTCCGGGTGGCGTGTTCACGAGCGGCGTCTTCGACGTTGTGGGCCTCGTCGAAGACGACGATGACGTCCTCAGGATCGCGACCCAGCCAGCGGAAAAACTGCTGTCGGATCGTCGAGTCGAGCAGATGGTGGTAGTTACAGACGACGAGGTCGACACCCTCGAGGCCCTCCTTGAGGAGTTCGTACCCACACAGCTGCTGGCTGTCGGCGTACTCGTAGATCTCATCCGGCGTGCGGACGTCTTCGAACAGCCAGCCGAAGAAGTCGTCCGTGTCTTCGGTCAGGTTGTTCCGGTAGTACTCACAGACGTTCTGCTTCTCGAGATCATCGAGTCGCTCCTCGAGTGACTCGAGTTCGTCCATGACGGCGCTTCGGGCGTCGGCTGCACCGCTGTCGCCGTCTTGGCTCTCTGTGAGGAGTTCGCGCTGGCGGCGCTCAAGCTGTCGTTTGTCGCGTTCGGTGTCGACGACTGCGCGGGTGTTATCCCGCAGGGCCTGACACTCCTCGTAGCCAACATCGATGTGACACATCGACGATTTGCCCTTGAAAACGACCGCTCGAATCCGTTCTTCGCGGGTGATCGCGCGGGCCTCGGCGACGAACTGGCGCATCTGCTGGTGGACGTTAGTCGTAATGACGACCGTCTTGTCCTGCTCGCGGGCGACCTCCAGCGCTGGAACCAGCGACGAGAGCGTCTTTCCGGTTCCACAGGCTCCTTCGAAGAGGACGTTCTGCCCGCGTGTCAACGCGTTATGGATGCGATCCATCGCCTCGCGCTGATTCTCGTACGGCTGGTCGTACGGGAAAAAGCGCATGTACCCGGCAGTCTCGGACACGGTACGTGATTGGCTCTTCATTCGATAAAAGAGTTCGTCTCAGCCGATCCCCAGACGGTCCCGCCGCCCACGGGGACAGTGTGACGCGATGGCGAAAGGATCGTCATCCCCCGACCTGTAGCAGATCGTATGATTGCAATCTTCTCCGATACGCATCGCAGCCGTGGACACGGTCTCGAGGGCGAGGCGCTGACTGCGGCCCGCGAAGCCGATGTCGTGATTCACGCGGGTGACTTTACGAGTGCGACCGCACTCGAGGCGTTTCAAGACGAGTGTGCGGTACTCCACGCCGTCCACGGAAACGCCGACAGCGCGGCTGTCCGCGACCGACTCCCGACGGCCCGTACCGTCGAGGCTGATGGGATCAGATTCGCCGTCACCCACCGCCGAGACGGCGGCGAGATGGGACTCGTCATGTTCGGCCGCTCACGGGACGCCGATGTCGTCGTCTCGGGGCATAGCCACCGACCGACGGTCGTCGAGACTGAGGACTGTCTCCTCGTAAACCCCGGCAGCCACGCCGATCCACGCGGGAACCGGCCGGGGTTTGCCGTCCTCGAGGCGGTGGGGGACGACGAACACACTGGGGGTGAGACACGACTCGAAGGCGAGATCCGCCAACCGGATGGGACGCTCGTCGAGTCGTTCGAGGTCACGGGAACGGCGACAGCCGATCACACGGAGTAACCCAGGAGGAGAGGCGTCAGCGGGGTCGACGTGGGTGATCCCGTCTCGACCACGGCGGACGGCGACCCGTGTTCGAGACGTATGTGCTCCGTTGTTAGCCAGATGAATAGACACAGCGGAAGGTGAAACAGCTGTTTTACCGTTCGTCTCGCTCGTCTCGCCGCCTGCTCGCGTCGCGATCTCTCAGCAGTGTATCAGATGAACGAGGTCGAAACGGTTTTGCGCGCTGGCACAGTACGGGTCTTGTATGCTCGGTTTCCTCCCCGACGATCCCGTCATCATCGCGGTCGTGGTGATCCTCCTGTCGCTGGTCTTTTTCTCGTATCTGCTGATCCGGCGCACGATCCTCGAGTTCCGAGATGGGATGCGCTGACGGCCGTCAAACCGTGTCGAACACTGTGCTGACAGCGTCAACTGCGTTCTCGAGATCCGCTCGTGAGATGTCTCGATGGGTACAGAACCGAATCGTCGTCGCATCGAGCGCGGATGCGGCCACGCCTCGCTCGTGAAGCCGCTCGAGAACCGCTTCGGACTCGAGTCCCGTTTCAGCGACGTCGACGAGCACGATGTTCGTCTCGGGCGCGTGGACGTCGACCCCCTCAACGTCGGCTAGTCCATCGGCGAGCAGCCGTGCGTGTTCGTGGTCCGTCTCGAGCGTCGACACGTTCTCGAGGGCACACAATCCGGGTGCCGCGATGAGGCCAGCCTGTCGCATGCCGCCACCGAACAGCTTTCGCGTCCGCCGAGCACGTTCGACGAACGCCTCGCTGCCGGCGAGTATCGATCCGACCGGCGCGCCGAGCCCCTTCGACAGACAGAACATGACCGAGTCGACGGGCTCGGTGAGGTCGGTCACAGAGACGTCGAGCGCTGTCGCGGCGTTGAACAGCCGTGCCCCGTCGACGTGAACCGGCACACCGCGCTCGTGAGCCGCGTCGGCTGCGCCGGCGATCCGATCGGGGGCGATCGCGAGCCCGCCGCGGGCGTTGTGCGTGTTCTCGAGCCAGAGCAGTCCGGTTCCGGGTCGGTGAAGGTCCGCCGCGACGTACTCGTCGTCGACCTGTGCCGGCGACGGGACGCCACGCGCCGTCTCGAACGTCCGGAGCTGGAGGCCGGCGTGCTGGGCGAGGCCACCGAGTTCGTACTTGACGACGTGGCTTTTGCGATCTGCGAGCAGTTCTTGGCCCCGTTCGGTGTGGACGCGCGCCGCGATCTGGTTCCCCATCGTTCCCGATGGAACGTACAGGGCGGCGTCCATCCCCACCGCCGATGCGGCCCGTGCCTCGAGGTCGTTCACTGTTGGATCCTCGCCGTAGACGTCGTCGCCCACGTCGGCCGTGCGAGCAGCTTCGCGCATCCTTTCGTCGGGTGTCGTGACCGTATCCGAGCGGAGATCAATCATATGCTGACCAACAGCCGACGACAGGGAACCATTTACGGTCGTGCTGTTCGACGACGACTGCATGGACGACACCACCCGACAACTGAACCGGAGCCGTTCGAAACGACGATGAGCCAAGACGAGTCGACCGGCTCGAGTGGGCACACGCAAGGAAGGCGTCTCGTCTCGGTACTCCGTCTCGCGGCCGTCGCGTTGCTCGTCGTCGGCTTCAGCGGCTGGCTGCTTGACGACGGTGGGGAGGTCACACTCGAGTCTCCGTTTACGATCGCGTTCGGACTCGGTGTCGGCTGTGCGGTTGCCTCGATCTATCTCGGGATCTTTCTGGCGAATCGGGACTAACCGTCGATCGAAACGTCAGCCCCAGATGTGTTCAGCTGCCGAACGCTACGAACGCGGCTCGAAGCGGTGCAACACGGCCGTTTTGTCGTCATCCCATTCGGTGTCGTGGGTCCGTTCGATCCGGCGCTTGTACGACTCGAGATCAGGCGACCCCTCGGCGCGGGCGTCCTCGTCGGTGAGTTCACCGAGGCGCTCTTCAGTGACGTCGACGACTTCGAACGTGGTGTCGTCGATCTCGAAGGTATCACCCTCCGAGGCGTGTTTGTCACCACGGTGGAGCTGTGTGACGTCGCCCTCGAGTGCAGCCGTTCGGAGCCGTGGTGCCGGTAACAGATCGCTCGCGTCGATTGTGCCCATACCGAGCCGGTTTCGCTACAGGATAATAACCCTATCGGCAGCGTTAACAACGGCTGTGGAGGGCGAAAGGGGGTGTCAGTATGCAAGTAGAACAGCTATCTCCATCCCACAGTTATGCTGTGGTATGCCCTACCAATTTTCGTGTTCGGGTGGGAACTGTCAGTTCATGGTTCGCTCGAGTAGTTCCGACGAAGTGAAACGATTAGTTCGGGCACACGTGCGGATGACTCACGGCGGTCGGATCGATCAGTCAGACCTCGAACGTGGCATGGAACGGATCGAGCTGGCCTGATCGCGTTCGGATCGTTGTCGACGGACAGTGCAGACTGTGCTCGTGACCTCACATCACTACAGTCCCGTGTGCCAGAATGTTCCGTGACTGGTACTGCCAGATGAACGTCAGTAACCGCCCAAGCGCGTCTCACGTGCGATCAGTGCGTGAGTAGTTTTATCTGGCAGTGTGAGTCGACGTCTCGTTCTCGAGGACCGTCGCAAGCGAGTCGGCGTCGCCGGCGACCGCTCGCTGGACTGTTCGAGCGGAAAGTCGAAGCTCGAATGTGGAGAGTTCGGGGTTGGCCACCGAACCGTTAAGACGCTGCGGAAGCAGGGTGAAAGTGATGGTGGACGACCCCGAGGAGGGGATGTTGTCGTGGGACGAATCCGTGTTCAAAAACGAGCACGTCTTCGAGATCGACTACGTTCCCGAGACGTTCAAGCACCGCGAAGGCCAGACCCAGAGCCTGACGTACGCGCTTCGGCCAGCAGTCCGTGGATCGCGGCCGCTCAACGTCGTGGTCCGTGGCCCGCCCGGAACCGGCAAGACGACGGCCATCCAGAAGCTGTTCGACGAGGTCGGTGCCCAGACCAGCGAGGTCCGGACCATCCGGGTCAACTGTCAGGTCAACGCCACCCGTTACTCGGTGTTCTCGCGCCTGTTCGAGGGCACGTTCGATTACGAGCCGCCGTCGTCGGGAATCTCCTTCAAGAAGCTGTTCGGCCAGATCGCCGAGAAACTCGTCGAGGAAGACCGCGTGCTCGTCGTTGCACTCGACGACGTCAACTACCTCTTCTACGAGAACGAGGCCAGCGATACCCTCTACTCGCTGTTGCGCGCCCACGAGGAGTATCCGGGTGCCAAAATCGGCGTCGTCGTCGTCTCCTCGGATCCGGCACTGGACGTCATCGACGAACTCGACTCTCGGGTCCAGAGCGTCTTCCGGCCCGAAGACGTCTACTTTCCGATCTACGACCAGCCCGAAATCGTCGACATTCTCACCGAGCGGGTCACGCGCGGGTTCCACGACGGTGTCATCTCCCGTGACGTTCTCGAGTACGTCGCCGAGCTCACTGCCGAGAGCGGTGATCTCCGGGTCGGGATCGACCTGCTGCGTCGAGCCGGCCTCAACGCCGAGATGCGAGCTAGCCGTACCGTCGAGCTACAAGACGTCGAAGACGCCTACGAGACATCGAAGTACATCAACCTCACACACAGCCTCTCGGGACTGACCGACACCGAAGAGGCGCTGCTCGAGGTGATCGCCAACCACGACGGCGAGCAGGCCGGCGACGTCTACGAGGCGTTTCACGACCAGACGGAGCTGGGCTACACCCGCTACTCCGAAATCGTCAACAAACTCGACCAGCTGGGACTGATCGACGCCGACTACACCGAGGTCGACGGCCGCGGTCGCTCGCGGTCGCTGTCGCTCTCCTACGAGAAAGACGCGGTGTTAGATCGGCTCGAGTGAGACGGTCATCTGCGGAGACGGTTACGCCTGCTCAATATCCGTTCGATACGACTCGGCCGTTTCGAGTGCGTTCTCGAGGCGGGCTTTGGTGTCGCCACTGGCTCGTTCACGGGCCTGACGGAGCGTGTTGAGATGGGCGTCAAAAACCGCGTGGTCAGGGTTTTGCTCGCTGGTAACGTACTCGTCGAACGCGTCAGCCGTCTCATGGAGGTCGTCACGGACGTCGTCGTCGGTCGCCGCTTTCGCTGCCTGTTCGAGATCGTCGCGGGCTTGCTCGAGTTGATCCGTCATAGCCAGAGCCACACCGACCGGGTCCATAACAGTTGGGCGGGCAGGAGCCACCTGACGATGCGGGCAACGAGAACGGAGGGCGAACGGCCAACTATAGTAGCCACTGAACGTCAGTGCGTACCCGATCGCACGACAGCTGTGCGATCGGTGTGCAAACAGTTTCAGTTGTTGCTATAGGGCGGGCCTACACGATCGCAGCCGAGTATGGCGACGAAACCGCCGTTGCTGGACGCTCGAGCGACGAGAGTCGTCGGTGTAGCGCCGTCCTTCAGTATGCACAGACAGCCTACACGAACGGGGGTCGCGGGAAACGACACGACAACCATCGATACTAACTACCCCGTTTTTGCTGGTTCCGTCCTCCGTCTTGGCTGCACTATGCCAGTATCACGACGCACAGCCCTGAAATCGATGGGCGCTGCCGGTGGGCTCGCTGCCGCAAGCGGAACCGTCTTTGCAGCCGGAGAGTACGAAGACGACAAGCGACCGACAAAGAAAGACGAAAAAGAGTACCCTGCCGACGAACCGACCGTGCCGAACGCGGCAGTTCGCGTCGCGCACTTCTCGCCAGATGCACCGAACGTAGACGTCTTCGTCGACGGAGCGCAGGTGCTTTCGGACGTTGCGTACGGTGACGTCTCGCCGTATCTCGAGATCGAGCCGGGAACGTACACCGTCACGATCACGGCGGCTGGCGACCCCGAAACCGTCGCGTTCGAGGGAGATGTCGAGTTCGGCTCCGCGTTCTACACCGTCGCGGCGATCGGTGAACTCGGCGCCGACACGTTCCGACCCGAGGTGCTCGTCGACGCCGGCTCGGCGCTCGTCCGGCTGTTCCACGCGTCACCGGATGCCCCAGCCGTCGACGTCTACGCCGACGACGCCCCGCTGTTCGAGAACGTCGAATTCGGCGAGTCGACCGACTACGTCGCCGTTCCGGCCGGCAGCTACACCCTGTCAGTTCGGCCGGCGGGCGATCCGGAGACGACCGTCGCCGCGTTCGACGTCGACCTCGAGTTGGACACGGCCTACACCGCAAACGCCATCGGCTACCTCGAGCCGCCGGCGGAAGCGGAAGGTCGTGAGTTCACCGTCGAGATTACGGTCGACGGTGTGCTCGGCGACGACGAGTAATCGGCGCCGACCGATCCAGTCGGCCGTCGGCTCGGTGAACGCCATCCCTCGCTGTGACTGTCTCGTGTGCCGCATGCGAGCGGGTGAAGTGGCTCGACCACCTGAACCCGATAATGAGCGACACGCGAGGCCCCCTCCAGCCGGACCGTCCCGACGTCGACCGTCCTTTCGAGGTCGATGCGCCATTCGATCCCGCCGGTGACCAGCCCGAGGCGATCGAGCAACTCGCCGACGGCTTCCGGTCAGGCATGGACAAACAAACCCTGCTCGGCGTGACCGGCTCGGGGAAGACAAACACCGTCTCGTGGACGATCGAGGAGATCCAGAAGCCGACGCTCGTCATCGCCCACAACAAGACGCTGGCAGCCCAACTGTACGAGGAGTTCCGGAATCTCTTTCCCGACAACGCCGTCGAGTACTTCGTCTCCTACTACGACTACTACCAGCCCGAGGCCTACGTCGAGCAAACCGACACCTACATCGACAAGGACGCCTCGATCAACGACGAAATCGACCGGCTTCGACACTCTGCAACCCGATCACTGCTGACTCGTGAGGACGTCATCGTCGTCGCCTCCGTCTCGGCGATCTACGGCCTCGGTGACCCGCGCAACTACATCGACATGTCGTTGCGACTCGAGGTCGGCGAGGAGGTCGGCCGCGACGGCCTCCTTGCCCAACTGGTCGATCTGAACTACGAGCGCAACGACGTCGACTTCACGCAGGGGACGTTTCGCGTGCGTGGTGACACCATTGAGATCTATCCGATGTACGGCCGGTATGCCATCCGCGTCGAACTCTGGGGTGACGAGATCGATCGGATGGTGAAAGTCGATCCGCTCGAGGGCAAAACACAGGGCGAGCAACAGGCCGTGCTGGTCCACCCCGCAGAGCACTACTCGATTCCCGAAGCGAAACTCGAGCGCGCGATGGACGAGATTCGCGACGACCTCGACTCCCGGATTTCGTACTTCGAACGCCAGGGCGACATGATCGCTGCCCAGCGCATCGACGAGCGGACAACGTTCGACCTCGAAATGATGGCCGAGACGGGCTACTGTTCGGGCATCGAGAACTACTCGCTGTATCTCTCGGATCGGGAGTCGGGCGAGGCTCCCTACACGCTGCTGGATTACTTCCCGGACGATTTCCTCACCGTCGTCGACGAATCCCACGTGACTCTGCCCCAGATTCGGGGCCAGTACGCCGGCGACAAGTCCCGCAAAGATTCGCTGGTCGAGAACGGCTTTCGACTCCCCACCGCCTACGACAATCGCCCGCTTACGTTCGAGGAGTTCCAGGAGAAGACCGACCAAACGCTGTACGTCAGTGCGACCCCAAGCGACTACGAGCAAGAGCAGTCGGGACAGATCGTCGAACAGATCGTTCGTCCGACCCACCTCGTCGACCCCCAGATCGAGGTCGCAGATGCCACCGGACAGGTCGACGACCTCATGGATCGCATCGACAAGCGCATCGACCGCGACGAACGGACGCTCGTGACGACGCTGACCAAGCGGATGGCTGAGGATCTGACCGAGTACCTCGAGGAAGCCGGCGTCGACGTCGCGTACATGCACGACGAGACGGACACCTTAGAGCGCCACGAGATCATCCGCTCGCTTCGCCTGGGCGAGATCGACGTCCTCGTCGGCATCAACCTGTTGCGGGAGGGACTGGACATTCCCGAAGTCTCGCTCGTCGCGATTCTCGACGCCGACCAGGAAGGGTTCCTGCGTAGTGAAACCACGCTCGTCCAGACGATGGGCCGGGCGGCCCGAAACGTCAACGGCGAAGTCGTCCTCTACGCCGACGAGCCCTCGAACGCGATGGAGTCGGCGATCGAAGAAACCCAGCGACGTCGCGAGATTCAACAGGCGTACAACGAGGAACACGACCTCGAGCCGACGACGATCGAGAAAGCGGTGGGCGAAACCAACCTCCCAGGGAGCAAGACCGACACCTCGAGCGTCTCCGGGAAGGACATCGCGGACGACGACGAGGCTGCCCGCTACATCGCCGACCTCGAGACACAGATGCAGGAGGCAGCGAGCAACCTCGAGTTCGAGTTGGCGGCGGACATCCGGGATCGCATCCGGGAAGTGCGCGAGGAGTTCGACCTCGAGGGCGACGACGAGGGGATCGCGCCGCCGGCCGAGGAGTTCTAGGTCCGACACTTCTTTTCGGCTCACGTCGTTCGCTGTAGTCTACTATTGGCGTATTTTGGCGATTTCGTGGCCAGATGCCCGCTTCGTACGGGATGAACATGCGTTGATAATAAGCAGCCATGAGGTCGTAAATCCGACTCCGAACGAGGTCGTGTTCATTTCCGTATGTATTTATATTCTATATGTAAATCAAAGAAATTAAAATATACTGCGTTAATTTATGTGATATGAGTGACAGTAGAAGAACGTTCGTTGCAATATTCTTCGCCGTGCTCATGGCGACCTCGATGATCGCCATGCCCGCACTCGCAGCCGGGCCGAGTGCTGGCACGGTGAACGAGCGATCGACCGGCGTCACGATCCAGGGAGATGGACCACCTGGCCACGGCGACGGCCCACCAGGACAGAACGGCGGCGGACCGCCCGGCCACGACCGCGGCGACGCGAACGTAACCGTCCCGGAACTCGAGGCGAACACGTCGATCGAGACGGCGGTGAACGCGACCGAACGACTCGGAGAGCTCGATCTCGAGCCCGGCGAGAACGAAACCAACGAAGCTGACGAATCCGCGATGACGGCCGCGGACGAAACCGTCGCGGCAGTCAACGCCTCGCTGCAGGCGTATCGACACCTCGAATACGCTGATTCTCGCGAGGCCTTCGAGCGGTACGCCGACGCGCAGCGAGCGCTCGCGGAACTGGCCGAAGCCGTCGACGAAGACGACGAAGCGATCGTCGACGAGATCGGTCGCGACCTGTACGCGGCGAGCGATCGGAGCGCGCGACTCACCGTCGTCGACGCCAAGTCCGTTGTCGCCGCGAACGACGAGGAGTTACGGAATCCCGGCCAACGACAATCGGCCGAGAGCGCGCTCGGCAACGCGATCGACGCGCTCGAGCGAGCCGACGACACTGGGGGAACGGACGCCGGGCCGGCGGATCGCGCGAACGCGGCAACGCACCTCGAGAACGTGTGGAAACACGGCGAGCGAGCGCTCGACAAAGTCGAGAAGAACACCGAGCCAGCGCTGTCGCTCTCGCAGAATCGAGCCTTCGAGCGAAACGATTCGGTCGTCGTCCCGGTTCAGGCGATCCTCGACGACGTCCGCCCGTACGCCTACGACGAGGCCGACGTAACGGTCGACGGGAACGGCACCGCCGACGACCTCTCGCTGATCGCCGGCGAATCGGCGACGTCGACCGCGAGCGGGACGACGTTCGTCGACCTCGGGCCTGAGCCCGAGAACGTGACCGTCACGGTGACGGCGACGGCTGAACACGACGACGAGCGGACGGCCGAGGCGACCCAGGAACTTCGCGTCGACCTCGACAACGTCATTCTGGACCGGCCGTCCCTCGACGAATATCAGGAGGTCGCAGTCTCGAACGACTCGTCGGGCGTTGCCGTCGATGTCGGCGGCGACGGACTCCACGAGAGCGATATTTCGGTGCGCGACGAGACGCCCGCGGACGACGATCCCTATCGTGCGGGTCCGATGGTTCGCATCGAGAGCCAGCAGGAGTTCGACGAGGCAACCGTCGAGATCCCGCTCGAGGAGGATGCTCTCGAGCGCGAGGGCAACCTCTCGGTCGTGACGTGGGATCCCCACGGCGACGAGCCGTGGACCCCGGTCGAGACCGAGGTCGACGCCGACGAGGGCGTCGCGACCGCCGACGTCGATGGTTTCTCGTTCTTCTCGGTGTTCTGGATCGACGACTGGGAGGACGAGACGAGCGATACGATCACGCTCGACGGAAACGAAACCGACGGTGACGTCGGCGACGGTGGCTCGCTCGAGAAGGCGGACTTCACGTTCGTGATCGACGTCAGCGGCTCGATGAGGGGCGACCGAATCCACTACGCCCGGGAGGCCGCCCAGCGGTTCGTCGGCGCGTTCGAGGACGACGAACGCGGCGCACTCGTGGAGTTCGAGTCCTCGTCCAGGCTGATCGAGGGACTGACCACCGATCACGATGAACTGAACAGCAGCATCGAGTCGCTCTCCGTTGGCGGTGCGACCAACACCGGTGCTGGGCTACAGGACGGGATCGACGAACTCGAGGCCAACGGCTGGGAGAACGGCTCGCAGACGATTATCCTGCTGGCCGATGGGGGGACCAACCGCGGTCCCGATCCGGTCGGTATCGCGAACGAGGCTGCCGAGAAGGATATCGACATCAGTACGATCGGGCTTGGTAGCGGTATCGACGAGAACGAGCTCCGCGCGATCGCCGGCGAAGCGAACGGTGAATTCTATCACGTCGAAAACTCCGAGGATCTCCCCGATACCTTCGAGCGTGTCGCGGAGAATCAGACCGGCGTCAACCTGGAAGATACCAACGGCGACGGCATTCCGGATCTCGTCGCCGAGATGGACCTGGCGATGCCGACCGGGCCGCCGGGTGTCGCGGGCGAACCGCTGGACCTCGATCCGACCGCGCTAGACACCAACGACGACGGCATTCAGGACAACGAAACGGTCGACATCAACTATCGCGTCCACGAGGAGGACAACGAGACGAAACTCACCGCACAGGTCACTTACGCGGCACACCATCCCGCGATGGTGGACACGACCGGTGACGGGTTGACCGATGCCGAGCAACTCGAGGACGGCTGGGAGATTGCCTACACGGACTCACGCGAGGATTCGCTCGAGGTGCTCGGCGAACTCGAGGATCTCGACGATCTCGGTGACGTGGACGAACTCTTCGAGACGAAACGCGTCTACGCGAATCCGCTCCTCAACGACACCAGCGGCGACGGATTGTCGGACCGCGAGGAAGTCGAGGAGCTGGGAACGGATCCGGAATCGACCGACACGACCGGCGATGGCGTTCCGGACGCCGACGCCGAGGATCCGACGCTGTTCGACATCAGTTCGCCGGACGTGACCGTCACCGACGCACACTTCGACGATCCGTCCGCCGATGCGTCCGTCTCGATCGGGTGGGACGGCGTCGACGTCGACGCCGAACTCGACACGACCGGCACGTACGAGGCGCAGTTCCTCGCGGAGGATCCGGCCGGACTCGGTGAGGCGCGGATCGTCCAGGACGGCTCGGTCAAAAATACGACTGCCCTTTCGGGGACGCACGACGGCGGCACCCTCGAGTTCGAGACGGGAACGCTCTCGACGTTCGCCGATCTCTTCGAGGGGACTGCCGTAACCGTTCAGGTCGACGACCGTCACGAGATCATCGAGGAGGTTGGGACGACCGAAGCGGAAGCGATCGAGGTCGGCGGCATCTTCCATCAGGTCTCCCAGGAACTTCGCGCTGCCGGGTACACCAGTGCCGAGGTCGAGGAAGCGCTCGGCTTCCTCGAGGGAATGACGACCGGTGCGGGGGAGACACTCGGTGGAATTCTGGCGATCTACGATGATCCACACGTGATCGTGGAGGCAGCGAGGGCGATTCCCGAGGCCGTCGAGAACTTCGACGAGATTATCGAAGCGCTGCCCGCGGCAATCGAAGACCAACAGCAGTTCAACAATCCCCACGAGAAAGGCGATCAGTACTACGACGACTTCCGGTACGGCTGGTACCAGGGCTACTTCTTCTGGTTCGTCGTCGAACTGGCGGTTCCGGCCGGTGAGGCTGGGAAGGCGCTCAAGAGTACCGACACGGTGCAGTCGACGGTCGACCGGATCAGTACACCGCAGGTTCAGCGGGCCGCCCAGATAGCGAAGCAGGGTGGTCAAACCGCGACAGCGCCGGTCCGGTACAGTCGTCAGCAGCTCTCTCGAGCTGCCGTTGGTACCTTCTCGCTGACGGAGGAAGCCGCAAACCGACTGCTTGGACCGAGCCGATCGACTGGGAAACAGGTCGACAATGCCCATACTGCAAGGCAGCTCGATGATCAAACGGTCGATACACTTACCGACGGTGGTACTCCTCCGACGTTCCGTGAAGGAGTTCATAAAGCTGCTGATGGAGACACGATCAGCTCCTACAGTCAGATCGATCGAACAGTACAAAAGATAGAGACTGAACTGAGTGGTGTCAACCAGCAGCGAACACGGAACATCGTTGCTGATGCGTCTGGTGCGGGGATCAAATTCGTTGACGAGATCGACGCTGACACGCTCAGACGGCTCACAGACTACGATGGCGCTCGCGGTGCAGGGATGCGTGAGTCGATCGCTAGGCAGTATAGTAACGGAAATTTGAACAGTCAGCAAATAGAGTCATTTAGCCGAAACTTAGACGACCTCCACGGAAATGTTGACGGCGTTGAACGGACGATCGCAAGCGATATCGCGCCCCCGTCTGAACAGAATAACGTCCGGGGCGCACTCTACGAATTCCGCGTCGCAAACGAACACGTGGATAATCCTCAGAACGTACGGGCCATTGGTAGCGAATACGACGGTATTAGCCCGACACAATTGAACGATGAGCAATTCAATCAGCTCATCGATGAGGTCAACTTCAGAGACAGGACCAGTAGAGAGGCCCAGCTCAGAAAAATCGATGATTCACTCGGCGGCGGTCCAGAACTTGACGTCGTAAAGACTAACGGGAAATATATCGAGGCAAAATCGAGTGTCGGTGCTGTCGAATACCCTGACATTCAGGAAAAGATAATTCGATACAAGGCTCAGCAACTGGAGGGCAATATTAACCCGTCAGCTGAAATGGAGATCGTCGCTCCGAGTGGAGCATTCACCGATGCTCGTACCGGAGGACCGAATAAGGTTGGGAAACTTATTGAAGAAACAGATGGTGTAACCAAAAGCACTCTCGATTCACTCGGCGAGCCCACACCTAGTCCCTCCGTGATGGCTCCAAACGCTCAGGTCGAAAGTGGATTACAGGTAGGCTACTAACACATCGGTAACGTCAATTCGAGATCCATGGGACAGAGAATCAAAGATCTACGGTCGGAAGACGTAATTTATTTTCAGTTCGTGTATCAGGACGGTAAACAGGACGAACTAGTTACACAACAACTGAACGCGTTCGACCGGGACGAGCGATTCACAAAAACGACCGAGATGTCGTTCAAATCTGATTCTGGCTCCATCCTTTTCTACACGGATGATGTACCCGGGATAACGAACATGTCCTATCTATATAATTATAGATGGGACGGAGAAACCGATGCATTGGATCTCTGGTATGCTCCCCTCCTCAGATTCCCAGTGGATCCTGACTATCTCTACGATAGCGACGACGACGTAACCGATCCAGCAGACGAAGCGGCGCTTGAGGAGTTGATCGATATCGTGAGACTCGGGTATCACGCTACCGACGACACGCCGCTGGCTGTCTACGCTTCGACACCGAAACAGCGCTTCTACAGAAGCGAAGCCGAACAACCTCCCTTCACCGCTCGCTCGTTGGCCCGCGACGAATACGCCTGTCTGAGTTGGCTCACGGTTTTCACGCCACCGATGGTCGAAACCTACGGTCGCGAGACACTCCGTTCGGCACCTGCGTACCGGACGAGGGAACTCGACGATGGGGCGATTGTGCTTGTCTGTCACGACAGGCCCTTCGATTGGGACGCGGATTGTCGCGCGGTCGCTGATCACATCGGTCTACCGCTCCTCCAAGACCTGACAGCGGCGGACGGCCAGTGAGCGCATTTCGGTTCTTCGTAGCGCCATTCTCGAGAACCGGGGTTCTCGGAGGGACGCAAGCTAATCCCGTCGTAACACTACCAATGCGGGTATAAAATCGACGAGTAAACTGGTACAACAGTATATGAAAAATATATGACGTTGTGAGAGTCAGTCTGTTTTCCCTGTGCAGGTACTCCTGCTACGGCACCCTTCTCGTCGATGATATGAAAGTAAAACAAAGTATAGATGAGGAACGAGTGTGATTAGTAGTCATGGGTCCAGCGATCGATCTAATCGCGTTTTACGCAACTCGACATCCGTGTGGAAGATGACAGCGGCGTCAGCCGTGTGTCGCTTTCACAGTCAGCCGTCACGGAATTCGAGGAGACGGACGTCGCAACGACGAATCGGATAGTTGACTGGCACGCTAATCCGAGCGCGTCTCGTAATATCGATCCTAATCTCAAAGCGAATGATCTCGTTCACGTCGCTCGGCACGGTGACGATATATCTGAGACACAGTTGATTGTCAAAGGTCCTGATGCAGACGGGAATCTGGTCGCTCGATGGCTCGAAGCGGGTGACTTGGAAGAGGGATGGACCCACATAGAAGCACGACACATCGAAGGAACGTATCAAGTAAAGTACCACGGGTCGGGTGACCCGTGGCGTTCGTCTCTGGCCAACACCACCAGAAACGGTGGTGAAGGCGGCATCGAACTTTAATCCCCTTCGCGCTCGCCTGATGGCTCGCGTAGAACCAGTAACACCCGAACACGCCGTTTGCATCCGTGAAGGTCAGCCCCTTTACGTGGGCTCGACACCACCAGTCTCACCACGTCTTACCATGTTTCAGTGCGTGGATTTTGAGAGGTTGTTAACGGTGAGTTCCTACCTGATTCAACGAGATAATATATAATAAAACAGTGGCCTGTGACGAGGTGCGTACGCGATTCACCCACGGGTCATCTGACCCGTGGAACTCTCGCTGTACCCTTAGATAGCGAAGACGCGACGGGTATATTCCCGACAGGGGAGACAGTCAGAGGACAGAAAGTGCCAAACACGGTCTCGCGAAACGACGTGCACAATATGATCTATGATGCAATCAAAGACGGTGAACCAACACCACAGGGGCAAAAAACCAGATACTATTTCGAACCGCTTGACGAAGGATACTCAAACAGTGGAATCGATAATATGAGGGTATCCACATACCCAGATGGTTCAGTTGAAACTGCATATCCAATGAGCGGAGATGCTGTTATGCGGTGGGTCCCAGATCTGAACGACGGACAAGGAGGATTCGTTGAAAACACATGACCCCTGCAAACGATGGAGCAACTGTGACGATCAAGTTCCATTACGACCAGCGCTATCGACAACGAATAATTGACGACGCTGAACCAGATAGTTGGATCCAAACATCGATTTCGATCGATGGGACTGATCTCTATGGCGAAACATATAGTCGTGTCACCGGATTCGCCTGTGGAATAGTAATCTCGCTCTTGGAATCAGTAGTTGCCGCTCAATCTACCGAGCGAACAATAATCGAATTCGAAAATGGACCCTCGTGGCTGACAGTCGATCCGATTGACGAAACAACGGTTGAACTCGCTGCATGCCATACATACAGCGGGGCAAAGGATCCAAATGAACGACTCGACGTCGACCGAGTCCAACTCGTTCAACGGAGCGCGTGGCGAGATGCAGTTGTAACGCACGCTCACGACTTCATTGAGGAAATTATTGATCTAAATCCAGAACTTGACGAGCACGAGGTCATCGCTCAAATACGAAGCCAGGTTCGAGAAATAGAATCGACCGAACGATAGGATCTCGAATCACAGCTAGTCGCGCTTTCTTTTCTATTCATCAGACTAGCCCGATAGCTCGAGACGGGGACGCTCTCGACGTTTGCAGACCTCTTCGAGGGGACTTCGGTGACCGTCCAAGTTGATGACCGCCACGAGATCATCGAGGAGGTGGGGACGACCGAAGCGGAAGCGATCGAGGTCGGCGGAATCTTCCATCAGGTATCCCAGGAGTTACGTGCCGCCGGATACACCGCCGCGGAAGTCGAGGCTGGACTTGGCGTACTCGAGGGAATGACGACCGGTGCCGGCGAGACGCTCGGCGGCGTCCTGGCGATCTACGACCATCCGCACGTGATCGTCGAAGCGGCGAAGGCAGTTCCCGAGGCCGTCGAGAACTTCGACGAGATTATCGAGGCGTTGCCCGCGGCGATCGAAGACCAACAGCAGTTCAACAACACCCACGATCCCGGTGACCAGTACTACGACGACTTCCGGTACGGCTGGTACCAGGGCTACTTCTTCTGGTTCGTCGTCGAGATGGCGGTTCCGGCCGGGGAAGCCGGGAAGGCGCTCAAGAGCACCCCGCAGAATCACCGGTGGCGCTGTCACTGAATTTCGTTCTCTCGAGTACGAAACTGGTACGTCGAATCCGGACACGGTATTTTGCGACTCGAGCCACTACTTCTTGTTGTGTGATGTCAATGAGAACACAAGAGACCGCAGACGAGGAAAGCGAGACGACACCAGCGCGACGGGCGTTACTCGGCGCAGTCGGGGCGGCAACGGGACTGACGGCACTAACGGGGACGGGCACGGCACAGGGCGATGGAACGGTCCAGACACGGGGGTGTAGCGACGCCGAACTAACCCCGGACGACTGGTCGACCGGTGCGATCACGGTCCAGGACTGTTCGGGCACCGGCGGGCAGGTCGACGTCAGCGTCACCGGCAGCGTTTCCGAACAGCGATACGTCTCGTCGACGGCTACCCTGCCCTCGAGTGGGACACTGTCCGTCCCGGCAGGTGGCCGGGAGACGCTGTGGTTCACCGGACGACTCTCGCGGCTGTCGTGTTCGAACGACGCGCTCAACGTCGGCGTCGTCAACCGCGGCTGAGCGCTGCTCGACCCGCCGCGGTTCTCACAACTCGAGTGTGTAGACTGCCTCTCGGCGCTCCTCGTCGCCGATTTCGACGGTGCCTTCGCCAGTCTGTTCGAACCCTTGCTCTTCGTAGAATCGCTGGCCACCGTCGTTCGACGCGAGGTCGATCGCACGCATTCGTGCCATATTGAAATCCTGCAGGTCCTCACGAAGTCGCTCATGCAGCGCCGTGCCGATCCCCTCGCCCTGATGGTCGGGGTGGACCGACATGCGAAGCACGTCGCCTTCCTCCCCGGTGACGACGCCGTGGGTGAAGCCAACGACGTCACCGTCTTTCTCCGCGACTAAGAACGCGGTACCGGGTTCCGACAGTGCCGTCTCGAGAGCCTCATCACCGTACCACTCGTCGACGGTCGCATCGATCGTCTCGGCCTCGAGTTCGTCGTAGGTGTCATGCCAGGTCTCGCGGGCGACGGTTCGGATCGCCTCGCGGTCGTCGAGCGTGGCTGGTCGGAGTTCCATACTATTTGCTGCACCACCGAGTGACAAAGTGGTATCACCTTACAGACCACCGAGGAGAAAGCCCACGACGTCAGTCGTGTGGAGGATGTCAATGTGTTGTGCCGTCACCGTCCCGAACGTCGCGACCCGGCTCAGTGTCTACAGCTCGAGCGTGTAGACCGCCTCATCGTAGTTCTCGCCGTCGATTTCGACCTCGCCGGTGTCGGTCTGTTCGAAGCCCAGTCCTTCGTAGAAGTTGCGGCTGGTGTCGTTGAACGCGAAGTCGAACGACCGAATGCGATCGACATCGTAGGCCTCGAGTTGCTCGATCAGCCGTTCGTGGAGATCGCTGCCGACCCCCTCGCCCTGACAGTCCGGATCGACGTACATCCGGAGGATGTCGGCCGTCTCGCCCTGTGCGACGGCGTGGGTAAAGCCGACGATCTCATCGTCATGTTCGACGACGAGGACGACCGTGCCGGGTGCCTCGAGTGGCATCGAGTCGCTGGTGTACCAGTCGTCAACCGTGCGGTCGAT
This sequence comes from Natronorubrum sp. A-ect3, assembly GCF_041821125.1. NCBI lineage: Archaea > Methanobacteriati > Methanobacteriota > Halobacteria > Halobacteriales > Natrialbaceae > Natronorubrum > Natronorubrum sp. A-ect3. The sequence continues at coordinate 56,983 of NZ_JBGUBB010000009.1, forward strand.
CATGTCGGCCTCGAGTTCGTCGTACGTATCGTGCCACGTTTTGCGCGCGACGGCTTTGATCGCCTCGAAATCCTCGGCGTCCGCCGGTCGAATGTTCATATTAATGATTTGGAATAGCGGACATAAAGTGACTTCGGCTGTGGCATCGACTGCCAACGGCGCGGCTCGCGCGAAGATTACGTCTGGACATCGAAGCCGCGGTCGCGAAGCAAGTCAGGGACGCGATCGCGGTGGTCGCCCTGCAGTTCGATCCGGTTGTCGTCGACCGTGCCGCCCGTTCCGAGCGCCTGCTTCAGTGCCGAGGCCGTCGATTTGAGCTCCGATTGAGAGAGGTCGAACCCCTCGACGATCGTCACCGGCTTGTCGTACCGACGCCGCTCCATCCGGATCGACAGGCGCTGTTCGGCTGTCTCAAGGTCGCCCTGACTGTCGAGTTCGTCGAGCAGATCCTCGAGTTCGTCGTCTTCATTTGACATGAAACAACGTACGACGCCAACGAGAATAGTACTGTCCCTGCGGTGTGACGGCTACAGTCGCGACTTGATCGTCTCGGCTGTCCGCTCACCGACACCCGTGACGCTCTGTAAATCCTCGAGACTCGCCTCCCGGACGTTTTCGACGCTCCCGAATCGGCCCAACAGCCGCTTTCTCGTTTCGGGGCCAACGCCAGGGACGTCGTCTAAAACCGTCGTCACCTCGTCGCGGATCGTCTGGTGATACTGGACTGCAAAGCGATGGGCCTCGTCACGCACCCGCTGGAGCAGATGCAGGTGCGGTGCATCACTCGGCCATGAAAACTGGCGGTTAGGCGTGATAACTCGCTCTTCGGCTTTCGCCAGCGCGATCGCGGGCACGTCCCAGCCCACCTCGGCCAGCGCCTCGCGGGCGGCCTTGAGTTGGCCCTCGCCGCCGTCGATCACCAGCAGGTCGGGGTCAGGGCGATCGTCTCGCCCCTCGACGGCACGGCGGGCACGCCACTCGAGCAATGCGCGCATATTGTCGTAGTCGTCGTTCTGATCGGTCAACTTCTTCCGCCGGTAGTCGCTTTTCTCGGCGCTGCCCTCGACGAAGGTGACGTCGCTACCGACCGCCGCGGTGCCCTGGGCGTGGCTCACGTCGAATCCCTCGATCCGACGGGCCGACTCGAGTTCGAGGGCGTCGGCGAGCAGCCCACACTCGTCGCGGCCGCCGACGTTCCGCCGGGCGTTTTTGAGCGCTAACTCGACGAGTTTGGCCTCCCGTCCCGCGCCGGGCACCCGAACCGAGACGCCTTCGGCCTCGAGCCATGCTTCGACCTCATCGTCCCCGTGGCGTTCGGGCAACAGGAGTGCGTCGGGGAGGTCGCGTTCGGCGTAGTACTGGACAATGAAGGCGGCGAGAACGGCTGAAACGCCGCCATCAGCATCATCTCTCGCTCGAGCCGTGTCGGCGCTCGGTGCCTCGAGTGTGTGTCGGTCCCGGTCGACCAGTTTCCCGCGTTCGGCACGCAGTCGCGCGACGGTCGCGTCCTCGCCCTCGATGGCAACGCCGAGGACGTCGACGCTGCGCTCGTCGCCGACCGACTGGACCGCTTCGCCACCCGCGCCGTGGAACGCCTCGACGGTCTCGAGTCGGTCCCGACAGTTCGCCGCGCGCTCGAACTGCTGGTTCTGGGCGGCAGCCTCCATCTCCCGACGCAGTGGGTCCGCGAGGATTCCGGTCTCGCCCTCGAGGAAGCGCTTGACGGCAGTTACGTCTTCGGCGTAGCTCTCGAGGTCGATCTCTCGGGTACACGGGGCGGTACAGAGGCCCATCTCGTAGTCCAGACAGGGCCGATCACGGCCCGCGTACTTGTGGTCCGAACAGCCGCGGATGCCGTAGGTTTCCCGCAGTGCCTTCACCACAGTCTCGACCTGGCCTTTGTTCGTATACGGGCCGAAGACAGTCGCGGCTCCGTCGGCGTCGCGTTGTGCCTCACTATCCGGATCGCGAGTGATCTCGATCCGCGGGGCCTCGTGGGCCGTCAGCTGGACCATCGGATACGACTTGTCGTCTTTGAGCCGGACGTTGTACCGGGGCTGGTGGCGCTTGATCAGGTTCGCCTCGAGCAACAGCGCTTGGGTCTCGGTGTCGGTGACGGCAATCTCGATCCCATCGGCACGCTCGACCATGCGACGGATCCGCGCGCTGCGTGGGTCAGCATAGGACCGAACCCGACTCCGAAGGTCGACGGCTTTTCCGACATAGAGGGTCGTCTCCTCGGCCCGGAACTGGTAGACTCCCGGCTCACGTGGCAACGACCCGGCTCGCTCGCGAACCCTGTCGGCGTTCATCGGCGGCCCTAGGGCCGCGAGGACTTTCAGCCTGACTCCTCGACAGCGGCCGCGGTGTCGGCGGCGTCGGACGCCGGTTCGGGCCCGATCACGTCCTCGAGTGTTTCCGGCCGTCCGGCCTCGAGATCGGCGTCGGTAACCGGGACATGGATGTCGTCGTCACCGCTGATCCGGAGCACGAGCTGGCGTGAGCGAGACCTGACATAGCGGATGAAGATCACAGCGGCGACGAGCACCAGGGCGATACCGCCCGCGAGGAGGGAGAGATCGAACACGGTCAGCAGCGTTTCGACGACCGCGAGAGCGCTCGCAGCGATTCCCGAGAGACCGCCACCATCGAGAGCAACGCCACCGACGGCGGCGGCTAGGTTGGTCGTCGTCGCCACCAGCAGGAGACCGGTTCCGAACAACAGAACGATCGTCATCCAGAGCAACTGTCCCGGCGCGCTCTCGACGTCGACGGAGACGCGTGTGACGTTTGGCCGGTCGGCGTGGCGGTACTTCGATCCGTCGCCACCGTGTCGAAACACGAGAACTCGGTGGTTCGTGACGACGACTGTCGCGGCCTCGAGGGCGACGCGTTGCTGTTCCCGTTCGCCATCAAACAACAGTTCGTCGACGTTCTCGGTCCAAGAACCCCCCATCGTACTCGGTCGTTGTGACCAACCGGCAAGTAACTCGCGGCGGCCATCACTACCTGCGAACGCGAGACGGTACATTCTCGGTCGTCAATCCACAAGGGCCAGCCATGAGTGACTCGACGGTGCAGTGCTGGCTCGTCGAACGCGAGTTCGGCGACCGGGACTTCGTGACGATCGTCTATGCGACGCCCGACGGCTCGCGCTACCAGCAACGACAGCGCTCGTCGACGGCGCTGCGCACCGGTCCAAAGGTCACGGCAGCCACGGAAATTCCCGAGGACGACCTCGAGCCAGTAACCGACGAAGACATCCGAGAGCGCTACGCGACCGAGGTCGAACGGACCGCCGAACGATACGATCCGGACGACCCAATATAGGATTTGTTCATCCAATCCTGTTGGTATATTATCATGGCGAAGTAACAACTCTTATCGGTGAACGCCATGACCACACAGCTATGCCAGCTATCAGCGTCGATACGCTGACCAAATCCTATGGTCAGACGCTCGCGCTCTCAGACCTCTCTTTCGAGGTCGAGGAGGGCGAAGTGTTCGGCTTCCTTGGTCCCAACGGCGCCGGCAAGTCAACGACGATCAACGTGATCCTCGATTTCATCCGGCCCACTGCTGGACAAGTCACGGTGCTTGGGCTTGATACCCAGGCCCACAGCCGCGAGATCCGCTCGCGAACCGGTGTCCTCCCCGAAGGCGTCGAAACGTACGACCGGCTGACGGCCCGCCAACATCTCGAGTTCGCCATCGACTCGAAAGGGGCCGACGACGACCCCGAGGAACTGCTCGAGCGAGTCGGGCTTCTCGATGCAATCGACAAAAAAGCCGGCGGCTACTCGAAAGGGATGTCCCAGCGGCTCATGCTCGCGATGGCGCTCGTCGGCGAGCCCGAACTGCTGATTCTGGACGAGCCCTCCACCGGCCTCGACCCCAACGGCGCTCGCGAGATGCGCGAGATCGTCCGCGAGGAAAGCGCCCGCGGCGCAACGGTGTTTTTCTCGAGTCACATCATGGAACAGGTCGAAGCGGTCTGTGATCGGGTCGGCATTCTGCGCGACGGCGAGATGGTCGCCATCGACACCGTCGCCGGACTGCGCGACTCCGTCGACGGCGGGACGAGCCTCCGAGTCACGGTCGACCGGATCGACGACGACGCGCTCCAGGCAGTGCGCTCGCTTCCCGACGTCGGCGGCGCCACTGTCGAGGGACAGACCCCGCCAACGCTCGTCGTGCAGGTCGACGGCTCGAAAACGACCGTCCTCTCGACGCTCGAGGACCGAGGCATCGAGGTCCAGGATTTCTCGACGCGTGAGGCCACCCTCGAGGACGTCTTCCAGTCATACACGACGGATACCGGGACGGGGGTGGAAGCCCGATGAGCACTGACACGGCGACCGGGAGCTCGGGAACGACCTCGCCCTCGAGTTCGATCAATCTCGAGAGTGTCCGTGCGGTCGCAAGAAAGGACTTCCAGGATGCGGTCCGTTCGTGGATGTTCTGGGGACTGAGTCTCTTCTTTTTCGTGTTGCTGGTCGCGGTCACGGGGACGATCTCGTACTTCGGTGAGGATATCGCAGCGGAGGGTGCGACGACGGAAGCACTCGTCCTCTTTGTCAGCCAGATCACACGGCTCGTAATTCCGCTGATTGCGCTAATTTTGGGCTGGAAAGCGATCGCCGGCGAGCGTGAGACGGGCAGCATCAAGATCCTGCTCTCGCTGCCTCACTCCCGCAAGGACGTCCTGCTCGGAAAGCTGCTCGGCCGGTCGGCCGTGCTCTCGGTTTCGCTAGTCGTCGGCTTCGCGCTTGCCGCTATTATCGTCGCGGCGCTGCTCGGGAGTTTCGATATCGTCGACTACGTGAGCCTGCTCGTAATGGCGATCATCTACGGCCTTGCCTACACGAGCATCGCCGTCGCACTGTCGTCGATCACGCGGTCGACGACGATCGCCGGCGCAGCAATGTTCGGCGTCTTCATCCTGTTTTATATCGTCTGGAACGCGCTTCAGACCGTCTTCCAGATCCTGATGAACCGCGGCACGATCGACGGTGTGAGCTACACACAGGAGGTCGCCGGACCAGATGGAACGGCACAGCAGATGACGATGGAGCGACTCCCCGACTGGGCGTTGTTCATCGATATGATCGATCCAGGCAACGCCTTCCAGAACGCGATCACGGTCCTCAGTTCGACCGGTGGAAACGAACTCGGAACGTCCTACCCGGACGTCTGGTTCGCTAACGGCGTGCCGTTCTACCTCGAGAACTGGTTCTCCTTCGTCATCTTGCTGCTCTGGATCGTCGTCCCGATGGCCATCGCGCTCTACCGCTTCGACCGCGTCGACCTCTGATCGAGATCCGTCGCGCTGTCACTGCGATTCCAGTGTCCGTTTCGTTTCATCGCCAGTCCGTGTTTCTCGTCATCACCCACGACAGTGTCCATCAATACCGACGACACTCCGTGAGAACGGGCCGGTCGTTTAGGTTGAAGCCGGTTGTACTCGAGGCAATGACCGACTGCATCTTTTACGGCGGCAAAGGCGGCGTCGGGAAAACGACCTGTGCGGCGGCCACCGGCGTTCGACTCGCCGACACTGGCCAGAAGACGCTCGTCGTTTCGACTGACCCGGCTCACTCGCTCTCGGATTCGCTCGAGGTCGACCTCGGAAGCGAGCCACAACGACTCGAGGGCGGCGGCGAGAGCGAGTCGGGCGGGCTGTGGGCCGTCGAAGTCGATCCCGAGACACAGCAAGAACGGTACGAAAAGCTGGCCCAAGCGTTAGCCAAAGATCTCCGCAGCGCCGGCATCAGACTCGGAGACGAGGAAGTCGAGCGAATCTTCGCCTCGGGTGCGCCGGCCGGCAGCGACGAACTCGCGGCGTTGGATCTACTCGTCGAGTACGTCGATAGTGAGGTGTGGGACATCGTCGTCTTCGACACCGCCCCGACGGGGCACACGCTCCGGCTGTTCGACATGCCGGAGGCGATCGGGCCGGCACTCGAGACGCTCCAGTCACTTCGCGGGCAGGCCCAGCGGATCGGCACCGCGGCCAAGTCGGCAGTGTTTGGGCCGATGTCGATGATGACCGGCCGCAGCGACGACGAAGAGGAAAGCCTCGAGGCGTTTCAGGCTCGCCTCGAGCGCGCTCGGGAGCTGCTCGTCGATCCCGAGCGCACCGAGTTTCGCGTCGTGCTCATCCCCGAGAAGATGGCCATCGCCGAATCCGAACGCCTCGTCGAGACGCTTCGTCAAAACGGCGTTCGCGTCGACCAACTCGTCGTCAACCAGGTGCTCGAGGACCCCGACGACGACTGTTCGCGCTGCCAGTCCCGATACGAGCGCCACGAGAAACGGCTCACGGAGATCCACAACACGTTTCCCGACCTCGAGGTCGTCACACTCCCCGAACGTGAGGGCGAAGTGCAGGGACTCGAGGCAGTGGGGGCGATCGCCGCCGAACTCCCGGCGTAGGGGGTCGGCGATCGCTCGCAGCGTCGGTCACGTGTGTTCGTCTCACGCTTTCTTTCCGCAAATCGCGTAGGCTAAGTATCCACCCCCACTTCCACCGGAAGTGGTGAGACTGCCGTCAATGCGCTGGCGATACCGAGACACCGTCCTCGCGCTGTGTACGCTTGCGTTCTTCGTCACGATGGTGGGACGGCTGGCGATCAGCCCCGTGCTTCCCGAGATCGTCGAGACGTTTTCCGTCTCGAACGCAGTCGTCGGGCTCTCACTGTCTGGAATGTGGCTTGCATACGGTCTTGCCCAGTATCCCAGTGGCGTTCTCGCGGATCGGTACGGCGAGCGGCTGGTCATCCTTGTCGCCGTCGGCGGATCGGCACTGGCCGCATTGGCCGTGTCGGTCGCGCCCGTGTTCGGGTTGTTTTTCGTCTCGACGATCCTGCTCGGTGCGGTCGCAGGCCTTCATTACAGCGTCGCGACGACGTTGCTCGCCCGAACCTACGACAACGTCGGCACCGCGGTCGGTGTCCACAACTCCGGGGCGACAGTCGCCGGTCTCCTCACGCCCGTCGTCGTCGCGTGGATCGCGGTTCGATTCGGGTGGCGACTCGCAGTCGCCGTCATCGCGTTAGTCGGGATTCCGTCGGCAGTGCTGTTCGCCTGGAAGGTCCGGCCGACCGAGCCCCGCCGTCCGGAGACGCCGCTTCGAGATCGCTTCCAGCTCGGGCCGATCAGCGAGCTGCTCAGCCGGCCACCGATCGCGTTCACGCTTGTCATCGCCATCGTCGGCGAGTTCGCCTGGCAGGGAACCGCCTCGTTCCTGCCGACGTTTCTCATCGAACACCGCGACCTCTCGACAACGCTTGCGGGCGTGTTCTTCTCGGTGTACTTCGTCGTCCAGGGCGTTGCCCAGATCGGCGTCGGGGCCGTCTCCGATCGAATCGGCCGGGACCGCGCGCTCGCCGGCTGTATGCTCGCCGGCGTCGTCGGATTCGGACTCCTCGTCACGGCAGCCGGGCTCCCGTCGATTATCATTGGCGTCACACTCGTTGGAATCGCCATGAGCTTCGGCTCGGCACTCATGCCCAGGTTCTTACGCGAGCTCTCGGCTGAGGAGCAAAACGCCGGCTTCGGCCTCGTTCGCACCGTCTACATGATCGTCGCCTCGCTTGGCTCCGTGGTCGTCGGACTGCTCGCGGATTTGTTCGGCTGGACTGTTGCCTTCGGCTTTCTCGCGGCGTCGCTGGCCGCCATCGTGCTCGCCCTTGCCATCAACTCGGCGTTCAAACTTGGGTACTGACCTCGAGGACCGGGCCGGCTGACTCAGCCGAACTTACTCAAGGTCGATGCCCTGCTCTTCGAGCAACTCGCGAAACTCGTCTTCGTCGATAATCGGCACGTCGTTCGCCTCGGCGTCGTCGCGTTTCGTCTGGCCAGGGTTCTCGCCGACGACGAGATAATCGGTGTTTCCCGAGACGCTACCCGTTGCATTCGCTCCGTGGGCTTCGACGATGTCCTGGGCCTCGCCCCGAGTGATGCCCTCGAGCGAGCCCGTAAAAACGACGGTGAGTCCCTCGAGGGCGTCGCCGCCGTGCTCGAGGTCGGATTCCTGTGGGGAGACATGCTCGAGCAGGTCGTCGACGGCCGCGGCGTTGGCCTCGCTCGCGAAGAAGTCGTGGATCTGCTGGGCGACGGTCTCGCCGACGTCGTCGACGCCCTCGAGTCGTTCGGGGTCGGTTTTGGCGGCCTCGCGGACCGACTCGAATGTGGCGAACTCGCGGGCAAGTTCGCGAGCCGTCGTCGGGCCGACGTGAGGGATCCCCAGCGCGGAAAGGAAGTCGGCGAGTGGGGGCTCGCGGCTGGCCTCAATCTCCGAGAAGAGGTTCTCGGCGCTGGTCTCACCCCAGCCCTCGAGTTCCGTGAGCTCGTCGCGCTCGAGGGCGTAGAGATCCGCGACGGACTCGAGCAGGCCCGCATCCACGAGTTGGCGGACGCTTTTCTCGCCGAGCCCCTCGAGATCGAGGCCGTCGTCGCTCGCGTAGTACTCGATCGAGCGCCGAAGCTGGGCGTCACACGCCAGTCCGCCGGTACAGAACGCCATCGGCCCGTCGCGTTCGATGGCGCTGTCACAGACGGGACAGTGCTCGGGGAGTTCGTAGTGGCCCTCGCTGCCTTTCTCGATGACCTCCTCGACGTAGGGGATGACGTCGCCGGCCCGCTGGACACGGACGGTGTCGCCGACGTTGACGTTCTTTTCGGCGATCTCTTCGGGATTGTGGAGGCTGGCCCGCGAGACGGTGACGCCGCCGACATCGACCGGCTCGAGCAAGGCCACGGGCGTCACTCGACCCGTCCGGCCGATCTGGACCGCCACGTCGGCGATCGGTGTCACCTCCGCGCGGGCGGGGAACTTGTAGGCGTACGCGTAGCGGTCGTGGCGAGCGGTCCGACCCAGCTCTTCGCGAGCCTCGCGGTCGTCGACCTTGATCACGGTGCCGTCGATCTCGTAGTTCAGGTCGTCACGGATCTCGAGCATGCGGTCACGGTAGTCGATCGCACCCTCGATCGAGTCGACCACTTCGACGCGGTCGTTGACTCGCAGGCCGAACTCGGGAAAGCGCTCGAGTTCCTCGCGATGGCTGTCTGCTAACTCGCTTGCCTCGAGCACATCGAAAAAGAAGACCTCGAGCGGGCGGTCGGCGACGACAGCGGGATCGAGCTGGCGGATCGTCCCCGCCGTGGCGTTGCGCGGGTTCGCAAAGGGCTCCTCGCCACGTTCGATCCGTTCGCGATTGTGGGCCTGAAAGGCGTCTTTCGGCATGTAGACCTCACCGCGAACCGCGAGGAAATCGGGGTAGTCGCCGTGAAGTCGCTGGGGCACCGAACCGATCGTCCGAGCGTTGGCTGTTACGTCGTCGCCCTCGCGGCCGTCGCCGCGGGTGACGGCGCGCTCGAGCGAGCCGTCTTCGTAGATGAACGCCATCGAGACACCGTCGAATTTGGGCTCGCAGACGTAGTCGACGGGACCGACCTCGCGGTGAACGCGATCGGCAAACTCCCGGACGTCGTCGGCCTCGCCGCTCGCGTCGATCGAGAGCATCGGCGCGACGTGTTCGACCGTTTCAAACGACTCGAGTGGTTCGCCACCGATGCTTCTGGTAGGGCTGTCGGGGTGGGAGAGGTCGAAGGCGTCCTCGAGGTCCTGCAGCCGCGTAAAGAGCGCGTCGTAGGTTCGATCGGCGATGATGGGGTCGTTCTCGACGTAGTATCGGCGGTCGTGTTCGCGGATGGCCGCGCGGAGGTGTTCGACCTGTTCGCGAGCTTCTTCCTCGGAGAGCTCCTCGAGCGGCTCGAACTCGGTCGGCGGAGTCCGGAGATACGGGTTGTCTTCGTCCACAGTCGCGTCGCCAGCGGGCATTCGTGCTCGAGGATTACGTTGCCGGCCCGTTAACAGTATTGCAGTCGTCCGAGCCGTGTGACAGCTTTCCCCTCATCCCCACGGGCTGTCACCGAGTTCGGCCCGAACCATCGGCCCGACGGCAACGCGACAGTCGGCTCTCGCCATGGCGATACACAGCAGGACGTAGCCGTCCGCTCGCTCGCGCTCCGTCAAAGCCTCGGGCTGGCGTCGGTAGTCGAACGCCGCGGCGGCGTTGGTCGGGGATGACGCTTCGACGTCGGAATCGTCATCCTCGATCGAGCTGAGTCGGCCCACACAGGCCGTACAGGTCCCCTTTCGGCAGTCATAGGGCAACCGAACCCCCTCCCGCAGGGCCGCCTCGAGCACCGTCTCCCGAGGCTCGACCGTCACGGTATCGTGTCGGCCGTCTGGCCACTCGAGTGTCACGTCATGGGCCGTCATCATCCGGCCCTCGTTCGCAGTTGTTCGTACAGGAGCGTCACATCTGGTTCTAGGACGGACAGCGAGAAAAGGCTGTGCGCGCCGCTCACTTCCAGGGGTTGTCGGTCAGTTCGGACTGCACCTGCGAGCCGACGGCGATCCGACAGGCCGTCTCGGGCGTCGCGATACACAAAAGCACGTACCCGTTGTCGCGGTGTCGAGGTTTCAACGCCCGCGGCTCGCGTCGGTACGCGAACGCGTCCGTGACGTCGAACTCATCCTCGGCTGTGTCCGCGTCGACACTCGCCGTCCCGTCGACCGCGAGCAGTCGCCCAACACAGGTTCCACACGCGCCGGTTCGACAGCCGTACGGCAACGGCGCGTCCGCTTGTCGGGCCGCCTCAAGCACCGTCTCGCGCTCATCGATGTCGATCGTCCGCGTCGGGCCGGCGATCCACTCAAGGGTGACATCGTAGCTTACCATTCGGAGCTACTGCCAGACGTCGCTCGTACAGTCGCCGTCGGGCCACCTGATCTCGTGGGCGCGGGCCGGCCCTGCCGGGCACTCGCCCCAGTCGACGAGGAAGTCTTCGTCCAACTCGAGCGTGCCGTTTCGCGGGTCGACGTCGGCTTTCAGCATCACCGAACCGCGCTCGCCTTCCTCGGGATAGAACTGCTCATCCCACGTGGAAAACAGCGAGGTGGTCCAGTAGAGGCGCTCGCCGTCGAGCGAGAGTTGGAGCATCTGCGGGCCGGCACTCAGTTCGCGGCCCTGGACTTCCTGGATCTCGCCGAAGTGGCCGCCGACTGAAAGCGAGTCGGCCCGGCGTGGGTTCGCGGGATCCGAGATGTCGTACATCCAGAGCTCGCCGTGGAGCCAGTTGGAACCGAACAGATACCGGTCGTCCATCGAGATCAGGATGTCAGTCGTCAGGCCCGGGACCGGCATATCCCAGTCGGGGTGCTCGCGGGCCTCGAAGTCGATCACCTTCTCTGCGCGGTACTCGCCTGCATCCGAATCATACCAGAAGTGGAACATATTCGAGGAGAGTGCAGTTCCCACGAACCCATGGGTCGATTCGGGGGTGTGGAGAAACCGCACCTCGAGCGGAATCTGCCCTTCCTCGCCGAGGTCGATCGTCTGCTCGACGGTGCCGTGCTCCCAGTCCCAGAAGTGGATTTGCTGCCCGTAGTTGCCCGCCTCGACGTCCTCGAGGTCGAACCCAGGGTAGTACGTCTTCGGGGCGGCCCACTCGGTCGAGACCATCACGTTCTGGCGCGGCTGGTACCAGTAGTCGTAGTTCATTTCGATCTCGCCCGGTGGCTCCCATCGGCCCTCGATCTCGAACTCGTCGTTGAGTTCGAGAAAGCCACCCGGCAACTCGCCGTCGACGTCCCCGAGCATGCTGATCAGGATTTGACCGTCCGGCACGCAGTGGACCGTATGCGGTGCCGAGAGGTCGTACTCGAAGACGTCCTCGGGTTCGATCACCTCGACCAGTTCGGGATTTCGCCGGTCTTTCGTGTCGATCACGTGGATTCGCGACGAGCGCTGTCCGGGAACGATCAGATGTCTTCGCTCGAGACCCTCGACGTGACACGATGAGGAACAGGCATTCCACCCGAAATGATGGAGTTCGTCGCCGCGGTTTGGCATCTCGACGCGGTCGATGATCTCGCAGTACGTCTCCGAGTCGGGATCGAGGTCGACGACGGCGACGAAATCGGGTTCGTCGATGTCGGTGCCGGTGTAGAGACTCATCACATAGGCGAGTTCCTCTCGGCCGCCCTCTTCGATCGCGGCCTGGGGCGACACATAGCCGGGGCCACCGTGGTGTTCGTGGTCGTGATCGTGGTCCGTTCCCGTTCCCGAACCACTTGTGTTAGCATCACTCATGAGTTGTCCTACCACGAACTTGCAGATAAGTCTAACAGGAGGCGTACTCGTTCGGGCCAGTCAGTTCGAGCGACAGTCCGGCCTCATCTCACACCTGATACGGACTGCTGTAGTCACTGACCGCCGATAACCGCTCCCGTCTCTGGTGATCGGTACAGCAGACCGTATGAAACGAAATGCAAGCCAAAGCCGTCGTGCGATGGGTCTGCGCTGTCGCACAGCGGCCACGACAGTGCTGACAGTTCGACAGTCGATCACGGCTAAACAATACCCAGTACTTTACTCGCCCGAGTCCGTACGACGGGGTAGATGGGACAGGGAACAGAGTTCGGGTTGGTCGACCTCGAGGACGTCGAGACGCCGGGCGACGAATGGGAGGAGATCGACGTTTCAGAGACCGAGGCCGACCGGATCGCCCGCAAGCGCGATCGGAAGTTCGAGCAGTTCGAGGAGCGGATCAAAGACGCAGACCAGTTCAAAGTCGAACAATCGGTGTTCGACGATGCGACACTGGCGGCGCTGTACAAGCTCGTCCAGGACGGCTACGTCGAGGCCTTCGGCGGCCCGCTCTCGACGGGCAAAGAGGCCAACGTCTATCTCGCGCAGGGAGATGACCGCGAGGTCGCCGTCAAGATCTACCGGATCAACGCCTCGAACTTCCGGCAGATGCGCGATTATCTCGAGGGCGACCCCCGTTTCGAAGGATTAGGCGGGAAGAAAAAAGACGTCGTGCTCGCCTGGACGAAAAAAGAGTTGGCGAACTTAGAGCGGGCGAAAGCGGCTGGTGTCCGTGTGCCGGAACCGATCGCCACCGAACGCAACGTGCTGGTCATGGAGTACATCGGCACCGAGGACGGCCGGGCGAAACGCCTCGGCGAAGTCCACATCGAGAACCCCCAGACGGCCTACGAGGTCATGCGTGAGTATATGCGCCGGCTCTACTCGGCCGGGCTGATCCACGGCGACCTCAGTGAGTACAACGTCGTCTTCGATGCACGCGAGGGCCAACTCGTGATCATCGACCTCGGCCAGGCCGTGACGGTCCACCACCCCAACAGCCGCGAGTTCTTAGAGCGCGACTGCCGAAACGTGGCGAGTTTCTTCTCACGACAAGGACTCGAGGTCAGCGAAGATGACCTCCTCGAGTTCGTTACGGACCCGGAGCCGGATCCGTCTCGTAGCTGAGGGCTGCCCGTCCGAAGCCACCACGCCCGAACGGCTTAGTGGCTTGCCACCGCGAGCCATGGTATGCAGATCGGGATCATTTCAGATACCCACGACAACGTCGCGGCAATCGAACGCGCAGTCGAGATTTTTGACGAAGAGGGCGTCGAGGTCGTCGTTCACTGTGGCGACTTCATCGCGCCGTTGATGATCCAGTACTTCGACGCGTTCGAACTCCACGGGGTGCTCGGAAACAACGACGGTGACGCTGCAACGCTCCAGTCGGCGTTCAACGCGCTGGGGGGCGAAAGCGAACTGCACGGCCGATTCGCAAGCCTCGAGTTCGACGGGCTCTCGTTTGCCGTCCTCCACGGCGAGTCCAAAGCGGAGGTCGAGGCGATCACAGCTGGCGAGACGTTCGATTTCGTCTGTTACGGCCACCACCACGAGCGAGAGCTGTCGGAAGACGGCCGGACGACGGTTCTCAACCCCGGTGCGCACGTCCTTCCGGGTTCTGCGGCCGACCAAACGGTCGCGATCGTGGAGACGCGTTCGGAGGCGGTGCGATTCCGCTCGGTCGAATCGTAGCCGGTCCCGCAAGCGAGACGGACTGCTGGCGTCACGTCCTGCCGATCACCGACCGGCGCTGGTGATCGGGACAGCAGACCGTACGTCGCCGTGGCGGTGTGTGTCCGTCACTCGCAGGGGTTTCGGTTCGGACCAAGGTCTTAACCTCGCCCAGCCAGTATCGTGGATATATGCAACACGTGAAGATTCCGCAGGACCGTATTGGCGTTCTTATCGGCGAAGGAGGCGAGACGATGCGCGAAATCGAGGCGGAAGCTGAGGTTCGACTCGACATCGATTCCGAGAACGGCTCCGTCGCCATCGACAGCGTTGGCGACCCCGTGCGCGGCCTCAAGGCCCCTGATATCGTTCGTGCGATCGGTCGTGGCTTCGCGCCCGAAGCGGCACTGCGACTGCTCGAGGACGAGATGATGATGTTCGACCTCGTCGACATCGATGCCGCTGCACGAAACAAAAACGACATGAAACGCAAGAAAGGCCGACTCATCGGCGAGGGCGGTCGCACGCGCGAACTCATGGAAGAACTGACGGGTGCTGACGTCGTCATCTACGGCTCGACACTCGGTACGATCGGCACGCCACAGCAGGTCGATATCGTCCGCACCGCAGCCGAGATGATCCTCGATGGCGCCCCACACGGCACTGTCTACTCGTTCCTCGAGGACAAACACAACGAGATGAAACACAAAGGGATGGAGTACCACCGGTTCCCCGGCGGCCAGTCCTGATCGAACACCGACCGAACTCGCACACCTCACTCGACGCAGTACGCTCTTTTCTCGGGCAGTTGACGGCGTGTCTGAACGTAGACTCGTTCTCGATTGGTCGTCGGAAATGCATCGAGTGGTGACAGGAGTCGGCCGGACACTGGACAACTCCTTTCATGCTCACCGTCCTCTCGATCGCGTTCGCTTCGATCGTGCTCTACCTGCTGCGCCCCGCTCCCGAACGATCGCGGGGGATCACGGAGTACATCCCCGAGTCCGAACTGCTCGAGACCAGCACCGACGGCGGTGACCTGAAAGCCGATGCCGAGGAGTCGACGCGCTCAACCTCAACGTCGTCAACTTCGCGTTCCTGATGGCCGGTATCGAGATCAAAGCCCGCGAGATGTTCGGCTACGCCATCGCTATGCTGGTGTTGCTCATCCCGTTCCTCGCGGTCATGCTCTACGTCGTGCCGTACTAACTCGACACACCTGACCACCGGCACTGATTCGGACGAGTTCGCCGGTTCCACGATATTCACATCGCTCGACCAACGATATCGATCGATCTCTCGCAATGAATCGTCCCTACTACGGCTGGATCGTCGTCATCGCCTGTTTTCTCGGGTCGTTCGTCGTTTTCGGCCTCTCCTACTCCTTCGGCGTCTTTCTCGAGCAGATGGCGACTGATTTCGAGCGCTCTCGTGGCGTGACGACGATCGCCTTCGGCGTGCAGACACTGCTGCTCTACGTTGGCGCGGTTCTCGTCGGCGTCTTCGTCGATCGACTCGGCACGCGGCGAATGCTCGCCATCGGGACGGTCGTGCTCTGTCTCGGCTTGCTCTGGACCAGTGTGGCGACGACGTGGCTCACGGTCGTCCTCGCCTATGGTGTCGTCACGGGGATCGGGATGAGCATCGTCTACGTCGTGGCGTACGCGACAGTGCCGCGCTGGTTCGACCGACGTGCAGGGTTTGCCGGCGGCGTCGCCTCTGCCGGTCTCGGTGCGGGGATGCTCGTCGTCGCGCCGGCGGCGACCGCGCTCATCGAGCGTGTCGGCTGGCGTTCGTCGTTTCTCGTGTTAGCCGGCGTCGTCGCCGCCCTGTTGCTCGTCGCGACGCTGCTGATCAGAGACGAACCCACGACGGAGCCGATTCCAGCCGGGGAGTTCGCCGAGCCTCGAGCGCTCGAGGCGAGGACGAACGGCGGTCGAGAGGACGGCAGTGAGCAGCCATCTCTGAGAGAGCAGTTCGTCGACATCTACGCCGTGGCGCGGTCGCCATCGTTCGGGCTGGTCTTCGTCGGCTGGATACTGGTCTACACGACGATGTACATCGTCTTCGTCCACCTCGTCGTCTACGCCTCCGATATCGGACTCTCTCGAGCCGCCGGCGCAACCGCACTCGCAGTTATCGGTGGTGCAAACGCAGTCGGCCGAGTGGGGATCGGCTACGTGTCGGATTACGTCGGTCGCGTTCGCGTCTTCGCCGGCTGTTCGATACTGATGGGCGTATCGACGCTCACCTTGCCGGCGATCGAGACGACGACCGCGCTCATCGCGTTCGCGCTCGTGTTCGGTCTCGCCTACGGCGGGAACGGCGCGCTGCTCGCACCGCTGACCAGTGATCTGTTCGGTCGGGAGAACTTGAACGCGGTGTTCGGACTTGTTTCGGGGGCCTTTGCCCTCTCCGGGCTCACTGCGCCGTTTCTCGCTGGTGTCGGATACGACGTGCTCGGAACGTACACCCCCGCGTTCGCCAGCGCCGGGCTGGCCGCCATCGTCGGTGCCGCGGCGATCATCGCCGCCAAGCGACTCGAGGGGGCGTAAGGCGGCCATCTCCGGTAGTGGCGGAACGTCGCCTCGAGCGAGTTGCTCGCCGCCGATTTGCGTCGCGGGAGGAACGGAGAATAATATAAATACCAGGCGAAGCGCTCGGGTGGAACGACCGGAGTGGGGCCTCGTACAGTGATTTGACCCGACAATTCTCGAAAGGCTTATATAGAATCACAAACAATCCTTCGCTTGACTATGGCACAACAGCAGATGGGCAACCAGCCCCTTATCGTTCTCTCGGAGGACAGCCAGCGGACATCCGGCAAAGACGCACAATCGATGAACGTACAGGCCGGCAAGGCCGTCGCCGAGTCCGTACGGACCACGCTCGGTCCAAAGGGGATGGACAAGATGCTCGTCGATTCGACGGGCAACGTCATCGTCACGAACGACGGTGTCACCCTGCTCTCGGAGATGGAGATCGATCACCCCGCAGCCGACATGATCGTCGAAGTCGCCGAGACCCAGGAGGACGAAGTCGGCGACGGTACCACCAGCGCCGTCGTTATTTCGGGCGAACTGCTCAGCCAGGCCGAGGACCTCTTAGAGCAGGACATCCACGCGACCACGCTCGCACAGGGGTATCGACAGGCCGCCGAAGAGGCCACCGAGGCCCTCGAGGATATCGCCATCGACGTCGAAGCCGACGATGACGAGGTCCTCCAGCAGATCGCCGCCACCGCGATGACTGGCAAAGGCGCAGAGAGCGCCCGCGACCTGCTCGCCCAGCTGGTCGTCGATGCCGTCCAGTCGGTCGCTGACGACGAAGGTGTCGACACGGACAACATCAAAGTCGAGAAGGTCGTCGGCGGCTCGATCGAGAACTCTGAGCTCGTCGAAGGCGTCATCGTCGACAAAGAGCGCGTCTCCGACAGCATGCCGTACTTCGCCGAGGACGCGAACGTCGCGATCGTCGACGGCGCCCTCGAGATCAAAGAGACCGAGATCGACGCCGAGGTCAACGTCACCGACCCAGACCAGCTCGAGCAGTTCCTCGAACAGGAAGAGGCCCAGCTGCGCGAGATGGCCGAACAGGTCGCCGACGTCGGCGCTGACGTCGTCTTCGTCGACGGCGGCATCGACGACATGGCCCAGCACTACCTCGCACAGGAAGGCATCATCGCCGTCCGCCGCGTCAAATCCAGCGACCAGGGACAGCTCGCCCGCGCAACCGGCGCGACGCCCGTCTCGAGCGTCGACGATCTGACCGAGGACGACCTCGGCTTCGCCGGCAGTGTCGCCCAGAAGGAGATCGCTGGCGACCAGCGCATCTTCGTCGAGGACGTCGAGGACGCAAAGGCTGTCACCCTCATCCTCCGCGGTGGCACCGAGCACGTCATCGACGAGGTCGACCGTGCGATCGAAGACTCCCTTGGCGTCGTCCGCACGACGCTCGAGGACGGCAAGGTCGTCGCCGGCGGCGGCGCACCCGAAGTCGAGCTCTCGCTTGCACTGCGTGACTACGCCGACTCCGTCGGTGGCCGCGAGCAGCTCGCCGTCGAGGCCTTTGCAGACGCCCTCGAGGTCATCCCACGCACCCTCGCAGAGAACGCTGGACTCGACCCCATCGACTCGCTGGTCGAACTGCGCGCCGACCACGACGGTGGCGAGACCACGTCCGGTCTCGACGCCTACACCGGCGACACGATCGACATGGCCGAGGAAGGCGTCTACGAGCCGCTTCGCGTGAAGACCCAGGCTATCGAATCCGCCACGGAAGCCGCAGTCATGCTGCTCCGTATCGACGACGTCATCGCCGCCGGCGACCTCGCAGTTGCTGACGACGACGATGACGAAGAGATGCCACCAGGCGGTGGCATGGGCGGCGGCATGGGCGGTATGGGCGGCGGCATGGGCGGCATGATGTAAGCGAGGTCCGAAGGATCTCAACGAGTCGAGCGGGCACTTCGTTCCGTTCCCCGCTCGCCGAACCCAAGGCGCCTCTCTGCTCCCCTGTGGGTCGGCCACCCGGCCCTCACGGTGGGAGCCCCGTACTATCGCTCGAGCGTCAATCGAGTCGACCCACGTTACGGTTCGATGTCGCTGCCGACGTGAGTCCGCTCCTGCACTCGAGTCACCGACCGCGGCGACCGATCATTTTGTTCGTGATTCGACACGCTTCGAGTGCCATCGTTCTACACACGTGGAGGCATCGCTGTCGAAAGTGATGATATTCGATCCATCTAAGTAGTCGCTCGCAATATTCGCCACCATGCAGACGCTTCTCTTGGACAGCAGTGATGTTGACGAACACGCCGCGCTTGCAGACGTCATCGACGCGGTCGAACAGGCCTTCGGGGCGTTCGAACGCGGTGACACACAGATGCCCGCGAAATCCTATATCGATCTGCCCCAATACAACGGCGATTTCCGGTCGATGCCAGCGTATTTAGCGACCGACGAGTGGGACGCGGCCGGGCTGAAGTGGGTCAACGTCCACCCGGACAACCCCGCCGAGTACGACCTGCCGACCGTGCTGGGAACGATGATTTACTCCGACCCGGAGACCGCGTTCCCGCTGGCCATCATGGACGGAACGATGCTCACGATGAAACGCACCGGCGCAGCGGCAGCCGTCGCCACCGACTATCTGGCCGTTGCGGACGCCACGACGCTCGGCATCGTCGGCGCAGGCGTCCAGTCGTACACCCAACTCGAGGCGATCAGTGAGATCCGACCGATCGAAGAGGTCGTCGTCGCTGACCTCGACGAGGACCGCATCGAGCGATTCATCGAGGCGTTCGGCGACGAATTCGACGTCCGCGCCGGCTCGATTTCGGAGGCTGGCCACTGCGACGTGCTTTCGACGGTGACGCCGGTCGAAGACCCGATCGTCGGCCTCGAGGACGTTGGCGACCACACCCACGTCAACGCCATCGGTGCCGACGCAGAGGGGAAACACGAACTCGCCGACGAGTTGCTGCAAGCAGCACGGATCGTCATCGACGACCACGAGCAGTGTACTCACTCCGGCGAGATCAACGTCCCCTACCACGAGGGCGTGTTGACCGACGACGACATCCACGGCGAGATCGGCGAACTCGTCGTTGGCACGAAAGACAGCCGGACAGCCGACACCGGTGTCACGGTCTTCGATTCGACTGGACTCGCGATTCAAGACGTCGCCGCGGCCCACGTCGTCTACGAGAACGCCCGCGCCGATGGCGACGGCTATGACTTCGGCCTGATCGATACCGACCGGTAGACGCGTCGTTGCGGACCCACCGGTCGAAAAACGAACACGAGGGTGGGTCAGTCGTCCGCGTCGGACACGCACGGCTGGTCGGTCTCGCGTCCAATCGCCGTCTCAGTTCGAACAGGAGCGACGACGACGCTCACAGCCGTCGGGGAATCGACCCCGTCATCGAGAGTTCACTGCAGTAGTATGCGACCGGGTCAGCCGTTGGCTCCGGGAGTTCGTGTGCCTCGAGCATAGAATTGTCGTGGATCGTGACCTCGGCGGGCTGCAACGGCCAGCGCTCGTGGGCGATTTCGCCGGACAGAACACCCCGGCGTTCGGCGGCATAAAAGCGCCGTCGTTCGGTGAGCCAGTGAGCGAGCGTCCCCGGTTCTGGCCTGAATACGTCACCGTTGGGACGGTACGTCGCCGAAAACCGCGCAGGCGGTCGATCGACATGAAAGCGTGGTCGAGCGCCAGCCCCGGTCTGTCCTCGCGTACTCGAGAACGAGACAGTCTCGCCGTCGGTGCTGACCCGCATGTGGGCGTGATAGACCGGCAACCGGGTTGTACGACCGACTGCGGCGGCGATCAGCGGGCTTCCGACGTCGATACTGAAAAAGAACAGGCCGGGATCGCCGCGATAGCGGACGTACGTCCGGACGTTGAGTTCGGCGACCGCCGTTCGGAGGGCCGGTGGCGTTCCACGGATGCCGACGTTCGTGAGCACGAACGGGAGTACGCTCACCCAGGCGTCGCCGTTTCGCGTCTCGAGTGTCAACTGCTCAGGAACGTGCGATCGAAGCGCGTCGGGGTCGACCGGCCAGTTGATGAACAGGCCGTCGCGCCACGTCATCGACGCGACGTGGGGTGCCATCGGCGACGAGCCGTCGCCAAACGTCCAGCGAAACGGGTCCGTGCGCGTGCGCGTTCGTGTCCGTCTCCGTGTCTGTCGGGTGTGCTGATCAGTCATCCGTGAGCGCCAGCCACGTGGCCGTATCAGACGACACGATGGACAGCAGTATAAATCAGACAGTCGCCTGTCAGAACCGATGGTAGTTTCGTCAGCACGCACCCGAACAGTCGAAAACTCAGCAGTCGACCAGCGGACCGGACCGCTGGTACTCGTGACCGCAGAATATCTTAGTCGTCGATCTCGATCGCCGGACGGCCGGGTTCGGCGTTTTTGAGGACACTGTCATCGACGGCGTCGGCACGAACGACCGACACTGGTGCGTCGAACTCGCGTTCGATCAGCCACGCGGCTGACTCGAGGGCGTCGTGTTCGTCGTCAGGGTCGAGCGTCATCGACAGCGCTTCGCGTTCGGCCTGCAGATCCTGCCCGTAGCTGGCGGCGGCGTCGCCCTGTTCACGGATATGTGACTCGCCCATGAGCTCGCCGATCAGGTTGGGAGCGTCGCTCTCGATGGCGATCTCGAGCGCGTCGTACTTCCAGTCGGGAGCGATGACGACGTCGATCGCCTTCGGGTCGTCGATGCCGGCGACGTCGATGATCTGACGAACGTCCTCGCGCGTGTTCTCGACCAGCTGACGGCGTTTCGCGACGTAATCGTAATCGACGTCGGCGGTCGGCCACTCGGCGTCGACGACGAAGCCATCGTTGCCGAGTGCGTCGTGAAGCTCCTCGGCCAGATGTGGGGCGACGGGGGCGAGCAGTCGAACGACGGCCGACAGCCCACGTTCGTAGGTGTCGGCGTGGGGCTCGGTGGAGTCCGCATACTGGCGCAGCGTCCGCACCAGATCCTGCGTTTCCCGCAGTGCCCGGTTGAACGTCAGCTCGTCGTACTCCTCGGTGGCGATCGCGACCGTGGCGTCGATCTCGCTGGCGACGTAGCTGGCGACCGCGTCATCGTCGCCGTCAGGTTCGTTCGCGGTGTACTCCTCGACCATTTC
The DNA here is from genome assembly GCF_041821125.1 of Natronorubrum sp. A-ect3. Taxonomy (NCBI): domain Archaea; kingdom Methanobacteriati; phylum Methanobacteriota; class Halobacteria; order Halobacteriales; family Natrialbaceae; genus Natronorubrum; species Natronorubrum sp. A-ect3. The sequence goes on from NZ_JBGUBB010000009.1 coordinate 78,531, forward strand.
CCGCAGTCGGGTGAGGAAAGCGTACGTCGAGCGAACGCCTTCTTCACTCCAGTCGAAGTCCCGCTCGGGCTGGGCGGCCTGCATCATAAACAGCCGCGCGGTGTCCGCGCCGTACTCCTCGACGATCCGCTGAGGTGAGACGACGTTGCCCTTCGACTTGGACATCTTCTCGCCCTCGAGTTGGACCATTCCCTGTGCGAGCAGGTTCGTGAACGGCTCGCGGTGCTCGAGTCCTTCGTTGTCGGCGAGGACCTTGGTGAAGAAACGCGAGTACAGCAGGTGCATCACGGCGTGTTCGATGCCGCCGACGTACTGGTCGACGGGCATCCAGTCGTTGGCCTGCTCGAGGTCGAACGGGACGTTCTCGCGGTCGGGAGAGATATAGCGCAGGAAGTACCACGAGGAGTCGACGAACGTGTCCATCGTGTCGGTCTCGCGGGTCGCCTCGCCACCACACTCGGGACAGGTTGTCTGTTTCCACTCCTCGGCAGCCTCGAGCGGGTTCTTCGTCGTGTTGATAAACTCGGGCAACTCGACCGGCAGCTCCTCATCGGGGACCGTGACGGCGCCACAGTCGTCACAGTGGACGACCGGGATCGGGGTTCCCCAGTAGCGCTGGCGGGAGATCCCCCAGTCGCGAAGCTGGTACTGGGTGGCCTCCTCGGCGCTCTCGATGTCTTCGGTCAGGCGCTCGCGGGCGGTCTCGCTGTCGAGGCCGCTGTACTCGCCGGAGTTGACGAGCACGCCGTCGTCGGTGAACGCTGCTTCGCTGACGTCAGGTGCGTCGGGAACCGTCTCGCCGTCCCAGTCGTCGGGTGTCGGGGCGATAACGGGCTCGATATCGACACCCATCTTCTCGGCGAAGGCGTGGTCGCGGTCGTCGTGGCCAGGGACGGCCATCAACGCGCCCGTCCCGACATCCGAGAGGACGAAGTCGGCGACGTAGACGGGAATCTCCTCGCCGGTGACGGGATTCGTCGCGGTCAGTCCTGTCTCGACGCCGTTCGGTTCGTCGCCGTCGGGGTCTGCCTCGTGCTCGATGAACTGCCACACATCGTCGTCTTCCTCGGCGAGTTCCTCGCTGATCGGGTGATCTGGCGCGAGTGCGAAGAACGTCGCCCCGAAGATCGTGTCGACCCGGGTCGTGAAGGCCTCGACCGAGCCGTAGCCGTCGAGCGTGAACTCCAGTTCGGTCCCATACTGGCGACCGATCCAGTTGCGCTGCATCTGACGCACCGAGTTCGGCCATCCTTCCAGATCGTCAATGTCCTCGAGCAACTCGTCTGCGTACTCGGTGATCTTCAGGAACCACTGCTCGAGTTCGCGCGTCTCGACGGGGGTGTCACAGCGCCAGCAGAGTTCGTCGTCGCCTTCGACCTGTTCGTCGGCCAGGACGGTCTCACACTCGGGACACCAGTTGACTTCGGCGTCGCGGCGCTCGACGAGATCCTCCTCGTGGAACCGGGAGAAGAGCCACTGGTTCCACTTGTAGTACTCAGGCGTACAGGTCGCGATTTCGCGATCCCAGTCGTAGCCAAAGCCCATCGACTCCATCTGGTCACGCATCGTATCGATGCAGTCAAACGTCCAGTCACGCGGGTTCGTATCGCGTTCTTTGGCGGCGTTTTCGGCTGGGAGGCCGAACGCGTCCCACCCCATCGGGTGAAGCACCTCATCGCCAGTCATCCGACGGTAGCGAGCGTAGGCGTCCGTAATCGTATAGTTTCGGACGTGGCCCATGTGGAGTTTGCCCGACGGGTACGGGTACATTCCGAGCACGTACGTCGGATCGTCGACGTCGTCGGGCGTCCGATAGGCGTCTTCGTCGTCCCACGCCGCCTGCCAGCGTCGTTCGACCGCTGCATGGTCGTATCCCGTCTCACTCATTGCTGTGTAGACATCCGAACTCGCTCCTTATAATGACTGCGAGGCGACTATCGCCGCCGCAGACGGATCGACACGGTGTGCACAACAGCACAGAGAAGGCCACGGAAGCGAACTACGACAGGATGGGTCCGAACGTCTACAACCCGGACAAAATACACAGAGAGGCGCTGTACCGCCGAAACCTTTGATAGTCGTGGCGGCATATCCGTCCTGATGAGCCAAGAGCGATTCACCACTGACATCGACACTGCACTGGCCGACGAACTCGTGAGTATCGCCCGGACAGGGCTTGGCGATGAGCTTCGGTGTGTCATCTACTTTACACCGTCCGAATTCGATATCCTCTATGTTAGACAAGGTATCTACCACTCCCACGAAGATGCACGACGCGCCAAATCACCGCTCGTGGATCTCGAGTCCGTCGGCTTTGTAGAAGCACCCGTCCGAAGCGCGCTTTTGGCGACTGACGGCAATGCGGAACTCGGGCCGTACTCGTTTACGATTCGAGTTCACGGCGACGGGTTCGTCGTCAGAAAACTCGTCGGCGACGTCGGCGTCCTCCTGACAACCGACAGTATGGATATCGCGGCGTTCAGCGATGGGGCAACTGCGATCGAACGGCACCTGAGCGAGCGGTAGATGGCGGCTGCCGGGAAGCGACCAACACCAGTGCGGTTGGTCTCGTTCGGTGTTAGGGCTGGCTACTCGATATCGATCTCTCTGGAGGTCTCGCCGGTTGTGACTTTCGGGAGTCGAACCGTCAACACTCCGTTCTCGTGGCCTGCCGTGATCGACTCCTCCTCGACGGGTTCAGGCAGCCGGATCCGGCGACTCACCGACGTTCGGGTCCGCTCGCGTCGAAGGTAGCGGTCACCCTCGTGTGCGTGGTCGTCCTCGCGTTCGGCGTCGAGGCGGAGGGTTCCCTCCGAGAGCGTCAGTTCGATGTCGTCGGTCTCGTAGCCCGGCAGATCAGCCGTGACGACGTACTCCTCGTCGGTGTCGACGACGTTGACCGGGACGGAGCCGGGAACCTGCAGCCCGCCGCTGGTCATCCCCTCTTCGACCTGCTTGCTCACGCGGTCGAGCATCTCTTCGATTTCCTCGAACGGATTTCCTCGCATACACAGATCTACGACCCCGAGTGGGATAAATTCTGCCCGCCCCTCGAGGTCAAAACGAACCTTGAGAACGTGCGCGATTCGACCTCAACCTCGAGAACGTTACTCCGGCAGCGTCACCAGTCCGTCATCGATCGCATCGAGAAGTACGTCGCGCGCGTGGCCGTCTGGGTCGACGTTCTCGTAGACGGTCTGGACCTCGCCGTCGGCGAGGAGGAACGTCGTCCGCTTGGTCACACCGCTGTCCCGAAACTCGACGTCGAACGCGTCGGCGATCTCGGCGTCGGGGTCGGCCAGCAGATCGAACTCGAGGCCCTCCTGTTCGCAGAACGACCGGTGAGAGTCGACGTCGTCGATCGAGACGCCGTAGACGTCGACGCCGGCATCCTGATAGGTCTCGCGCTCGCGCTGGAACTGGTTGGCTTCGATCGTACAGCCGGGGGTGTCGTCTTTCGGGTAGAAGTAGACGACTGTGGGCTCGTCGAACTCGAGAGTGATGGATTCGCCGTCTTGAGTCGGTGCAGTCACGGTCGGCGCGTCGTCGCCTGCAGTGAGTGGCATGGTCGTACTCCCGCAAGATGACAAAAAACAGTTTCCGATCTCCGTGGGAGATCCGGGTCAGGCGCTGGCTCGGTCGCTCAACGCTACCCGACGACGTGTTCGGTATCGTACGAACCCAGCCGACGGACCCAGCCCTTCTCTGCCAACTCCGCTAAGTCCTCGATCGCTTCTTTCGTCCGCGCCTCGTAGAGGCCGGCCTCGATGTCGATGTGGAAGACGTAGTCGCCCAGTCGCTGGCCGCTGGGACGGGATTCGACCCGCGTCAGGTTGATATCGCGGTCGGCAAAGGGCTCGAGCAGCTCGAGCAACAGGCCGGGGTAGTTCGCGTTCGGGTAGACGACGAGCGTGGATTTGCCGCCGCCTTTCGAGCGCTCTTCAGCGGGTGCAAGCGCGAAGAATCGCGTCGCGTTCGAGTCCTGATCCTGGATGTCCTCAGCAAGCACGTCGATGCCGTTGCCGCCGTTGTCGGGGTGGCCGATACCCGCAACGGACGGATCTTCGCGGGCGAACTCGACACCCTGTGCCGTGCTCGCGACAGCCTCGAGCGTGGCGTCGGGATACTCGCGGTCGAGATAGGAACGACACTGCGCCAGCGCCTGGGAGTGACTGGCGATCGTCTCGAACTCTGGCCCCTGAGCGAGCAAGGCGTGTCGAATCGGCGTGACGATCTCGCGGACGACGGCGACGTCGTACTCCGCGAGCGCATCGAGGCTCTCCGTGACGCTGCCTTCGATGCTGTTTTCGATCGGAATGACACCGCGGTCGTGCTCGCCACGGGCAACGGCGTCGACGATTGCCGTGACCGACTGGCGGAAGTCGATCTCGTCGCCGTTGGCGATCGCCGTGGCTGCCCGGTGTGAGTACGTTCCTTCGGGACCAAGCGTAACTGCAGTCATTGGGTTGTGATACCGGGGATGGCATCAAAAGACCTCGGGTCCGGCGTGCCGGAGCGGACGGCTCGAGCCATCGGTTTGTCCCACCCCCACCGGCGGTCGATCAGGCTGTCGCTGTCACGATGGCGTCCTCATACTCACCGACAGCAGCGAGAACCCCGTTCCGATCGTCGGGGTCGATCTCGAACTCCTTGAGGGTCGACTCGAGATGGGTGACGATCGCATCGAAGTCGGGTTTCGTGATCTCGAGGCCGTCGTGTGCGGCAGCCATGTCAGCACCCGTGTAGTCGACGGGACCGCCCGCAACCGCACTGAGAAACTGGGTCTGGTGGGCCTGCTGTCGTTGCATGTCGACGTCGTCGAAGTAGTGTGCAACTCGTTCGTCCGCAACGACGCGGTCGTAGAATCGGTCGACAACCGCCGCAATGGCCTCTTGGCCGCCGAGTCGATCGTAGAGTGTGTTCGACATCTGAACCAATTAACCAGGGTAACTTACATAAACTTCCCGTCGAACATGTGTTCGAAACTGAAACTCGTCGCCGTGGTGGATGACTGGCGTCCGATAAGCGTGCGCTTTTCATACCCCAAGCGCAGACTCATGGCTATGAGAACGCGCGGGACGTTGCGATTGGCGACACGGGGGTCCACGCTTGCCCGGCGGCAAGCCTCACTGGTACAGGAGGCGCTGGAGGATCGACGCTACGAGGTCGAACTCGTAACCGTCGACACCACGGGCGACCAGATCAAAGACGAACTGATCCACCGACTGGGAAAAACCGGCGCGTTCGTCCGTGAACTCGACGAACGCGTCCTCGAGGGCGACCTCGACGGAGCGATCCACTCGATGAAGGATATGCCGACCGAACAGCCCACAGAGCTGGTGACAGCCGGGGTGCCCGAACGCGGGCCACCGGGAGATCTGCTCATCACGCCCGACGGGGCGACGCTCGAGGAGTTGCCCGAGGGCGCAACCGTCGGCACCTCGAGTCTGCGACGGCGGGCCCAACTGCTCTCTGAGCGTTCCGACCTCGAGGTCGAGCCGCTGCGCGGGAACGTCGATACGCGCCTCGAGAAGTTGCTCGCGCCCGCACTGCAGGCCGAACACCAGGAACGGACGGAAGCGGACAAAGAGCGCAAGGGGAACACCGGCAACGAAGAGTTCGAGCCTGAGTTCGACCAGACCACTGACGAATGGTTCGACGGGCTTTCCGAGCTCGAAAAGCAGGCGCTGGGCCGCGAGATCGAGACCGAGTACGACGCGATCGTGCTCGCTCAGGCCGGCCTCGAGCGGAGTGGCCTCGACCACTACGTCGACGCCTACGAGCTGCCGACATCGACATTCGTCCCAGCACCGGGGCAGGGGGCGCTCGCAGTGACTGCGACCGACGGCGAAACGGCTCGTGATATCCAGTCCGCGATCGATCACCCACGCAGTCGCGTCGAGACGACGGTCGAGCGAACGATCCTCGCGGAGCTGGGTGGGGGCTGTATCGCGCCAGTCGGTATCTACGCGGTCGTCCAGGGCGAACACGTCCATGCGACGGTCACCGTTTTCGACCAAGACGGTGAGCAGTCGGTGACTGGGAGCCGGGATCTGCCGATCGAACGCCACGCGGAGGCCGCTCGCGAGTTCGCCCGCGATCTAGCAGACCGTGGCGCAGCGGACCTGATCGAGCAAGCCCGCATGGAGAGCGACGCTGACGACGAAGAGACACAAGAGGGGGCGTAGATGCCCGCGTCGGACGAACCCGGTGTGGAAGATGAGACAGTCCACACCGAACTCGGCACCGTCTATCTCGTCGGGAGCGGCCCTGGCGACCCCGAGTTACTGACCGTCAAAGCCCAGCGCCTGCTCGAGGACGCCGACATCGTGCTTCACGACAAGCTCCCGGGTCCGGAGATCATCGACATGGTTCCCGAATCGAACCGTCAAGACGTCGGCAAGCGCGCGCACGGCAATCGGACGCCACAGTCTGAGATCAACGAACGATTGGTCGCACTCGCTCGCGACGGACAGAACGTCGTCCGACTCAAGGGCGGCGACTCGTTCGTCTTCGGCCGCGGCGGCGAGGAAGCCGAATATCTCGCTGCCCACGGGATTCCCTTCGAGGTCGTTCCCGGGATTACGTCGGCGATCGCCGCCCCCGCAGTCGCTGGCATTCCGGTTACCCACCGCGATCACGCCTCCTCGGTCTCCTTTGTCACCGGCCACGAAGACCCCACCAAACCGGAGTCGGCCGTCGACTGGGAAGCGCTGGCCACCGCCGGCGGCACGATCATCGTGTTGATGGGTGTCACTCGGCTGCCCGAGTACACGGCGGCGCTGATCGAGGGCGGGATGGCCTCCGAGACGCCGGCCGCACTCGTCGAACGCGGCACGTGGCCGACCCAACAGGTCGCGACGGGCACCCTCGAGACCATCGTCGACGTCCGCGATGCAAACGACATCTCGCCACCCGCAGTAACGATAATCGGCGGCGTCGCCAGCACTCGCGAATCAGTCGTCGAGTTCCTTCGGAACGACTACGACGACGCAACCGAGGATATGAACCACGAGCCACGATGAGTGACACACCCACCGTCGCTGTCTTCCGCCCGGACGACGACCGACTTGCCGATGCCGTCGACCTGCTCGAGGAACTCGGCGCGACTCCCGTCGCCGATCCGATGCTGGAAGTCGACCCAACCGACGCGACACCCAGAACCGACGCCGACTATGTGATTCTCACGAGCAAGACCGGCGCGGAGCTCGTCTCCGCGGCCGGCTGGGAGCCCGGCGATGCCACCGTCTGTGCCATTGGCCCCGCAACCGCCGACGCGCTTTCCGATGCAGGATACACTGTCGACATCGTCCCCGAGGAGTACACCTCGAGCGGCCTCGTCGCCACCCTCGAGGGTGATGTCGACGGCGCACGCATCGAGGTCGCTCGCAGCGACCACGGCAGCCCGGTGTTGCTCGAGGGACTCGAGGATGCAGGTGCGTACGTCCACGAAACGACCCTCTACCGACTGGTCCGCCCCGCGGAAAGCGGTGGGTCAGCCGAGTTGGCCGCCGAAGGTGGCCTCGACGCCGCCTGCTTTACCTCGTCGCTGACCGCCGAACACTTCCTCGAAGCCGCCGCCGCACGGGGCGTTCGCGAGGAAACACTCGCAGGACTCACCGATGTCACGGTCGGTGTCATCGGCGAGCCGACGGCCGAGACCGCTGACACACTGGGGATCGACGTCGACGTCGTCCCCGAGGAGGCTACGTTCGACGCACTCGCGCGCGAAACGCTCGAGACCGCCCGGGCGACTCGCGAATAGATAGGGCTCGTTCGGGTTGCGCAGCCGAACGAATGTGTGTTATTTTCTTCCAACCAGCGCTCGCAAGCTGTGCCCTCACGCTCGCTCGAGCCTACGAATCACCTACCAATGGCTGTCGCAACGCCGCTCACGCGGAGACTCGATCCACCAGCGTCCATCGAGCTCCGCGTCGCGTTTTTCATCCTCTGGAGTATCGACACGGTTGCTGCGACGCTGTTCTTTCTCGTTCCGTACGCAACCGAACTCAACCCTGTCACCGTCTTTTTCTACGGGCTGTTTGGCCTGCCCGGCGTCGTGCTCGCGGCGGTCTGTTATGCCGGGGTCGTGGTCGTAATCGGCCACGTCCTTTCGGAGCCACTCGACGTTCGGTTCGTCGTCAGCGTCGTCCTCCTGTACGTCGTGTTTGCAGCGAACAACATCGTCCTGTTGCTCGCTCGTGAACCACCGCATGAACTCCTCGGGCTGTAGCGACTGGACTCGAGTGACGCCGGAGCCAGACCGCAGCTTTATGAGCGAAGCCGGCCCAACGATAGCTCGATGGCTGGGCCGATCCCCGAACTCGAAGACTGTGCGACACGCTGTGCAACGCGGCTCTGTGCAGCCGACCGCGTCCTGTTGGCCTCACATATCGACGCCGACGGGCTGACCAGCGCTGCGATCGCCGCCCAGGCACTCGAGCGGGCACGGATCCCCTTCGAAACGGTCTTCGAAAAACAACTCGACGAAGACGCGATCGCCGACATTGCGGCCACGGAGTACGAGACGGTTCTCTTTACCGACTTCGGGAGCGGCCAACTCGATATTATCAGCGAGTACGAAGCCGACAGCGCGTTTACCCCCGTCATCGCAGACCACCACCAGCCGGCCACGGTCGACGACGACGGCGAGTCGGTCCGTATCGAGACCGACTATCACCTCAACCCGTTGTTGTTCGGCATCAACGGCGCTTCAGAGCTTTCGGGTGCCGGCGCAAGCTACGTCCTCGCACGCGCACTCGCCGCGGTCGCAGACCAACAGCCGGACCAGCCGGTCGCGACCGATGGCGGAACAACCACTGCTGCCCGCTCGGACAACAGTGATCTCGCCGCGCTCGCCGTCGTCGGCGCTGTCGGCGATATGCAGGCCTCTGGCGGTGAACTCCACGGTGCGAACGTAAAAATCGTCGCCGAAGGCGTCGATGCCGGCGTTCTCGAGACCGGCAAGGATCTCGCGCTCTACGGCAAGCAGACCCGCCCCCTGCCGAAACTACTCGAGTACGCAACCGACGTCCACATTCCCGGCATCTCGAACGATAAAAACGGCGCGCTGCGCTTTCTGGACGAACTCGATCTCGAATTGAAACGCGACGGCGAGTGGCGCCGGTGGGCTGGCCTCACAAACGACGAAAAACAGACCGTCGCCAGCGCACTCGTCAAGCGGGCCGTCTCGAGTGGCGTCCCCGCGACAAAGATCGACGGACTCGTCAGCACGGCGTATGTCCTCCCCAACGAACCCGTCGGCACCGAGTTACGGGATGCAAGCGAGTTCTCGACGCTGCTCAACGCGACCGCCCGCTACGAGCGCGCTGACGTTGGTCTTGGGGTTTGCCTCGGGGACCGGGGCGACGCGCTCGATCGGGCTCGAAAGCTCCTTCGCGATCACCGGCGCAACCTCTCGGAAGGGATCGACCTGGTCACACAAGAGGGTGTCACGCACGAGGATACCCTCCAGTGGTTTCACGCGGACGATCGCATCCGCGAGACGATCGTTGGCATCGTCGCCGGGATGGCGATGGGAAACCAGGGAATCAGTCGATCGAAGCCGATCATCGCGTTCGCTGACAAGGATGATGAGCACGTCAAAGTCTCGGCCCGTGGCACCCACAGTCTCGTCCGAAAAGGGCTCGATCTCTCCATCGTCGTTGGCGAGGCCGCACGCGCCGTCGGCGGTGACGGCGGCGGTCACGACGTCGCTGCCGGTGCGACGGTTCCGAAGGGGGCCGAAACGGAGTTCATCGAACGCGCCGACGAAATCATCGGCGAGCAGCTCTCCTGAGCCGGTTATCTCGAGCGGTCCATCGACGCCGGAACTGTCGGGATGAGGGGCGCCCGCGAGGTCAGCAGGTACGTCGATTTGCGAACGGCTCCCTTGGCGTACTGGACCGTGCTCTTGTGGATCGGGGTTCGCTTTCCTCGGATCTGGGTGCGACCCTCGAGAATGGCATCGACGAGGTCGTCGCCATCGATATCTGCTTTCGTCGGGTTCGAAGCGTTGGGACTGACGAGAATCTCGGTGTAGGCTTTACCGACGTTTGGGAGGTAGTGGGCATCGCTCGCGCCGATCTCGGGATAGTCACGTCGCCGGGCGAACGTCCGGGCACGACGATTTCGGTAGCCAGTAAAGACCATCGAGTTGTAGGTCTCGATCGCGTCGGCATCTTTGATATGACGTTTGCGGACGCCATGGCGGCTCCGTTGGAACGGATGTGGCACGATCGCGATCCCGCCCAGTTCACGGACAGTGTCGACGGTTTGCATGAATGGCTGACCCGGATCCGGTCGTTGTTCGACACCGATTGCCAGCAGATGGCCGTGTCGAGTCGAGACCTCGACACCAGGAATACCCACCAGTCCGTACTCCGGTGCGAGTTCTGCGGCGCGAAGTGACTCGCCGATTTCGTCGTGGTCAGTGATAACGACTCCATCGAGGCCGATATCGGCTGCGTGCTCGAGGATGAGTTCGATCGGTTCGTGACCGTCGTATGAATCATCCGAGTGGACGTGGAAGTCGATAGCAAATGGGATCTGAGATGTCATAGGACCATGTCGGGTGGCGTCTGTGAGTACCCATTCCGCTGATGGAAGTATAAGCGCTCCGCTGGTGGTCGTCCGGGAACAGCCCTAATTCAATATCGCATTATACACTTTATTAGCTTCGTGTTTCGATACTGGCACGCAGCTTCTGACGGCGGTAATCAGTTGTTTGCTATACTAATAGCATGTTGACGACCACGTGTGCCCGACTCACTTCATCGGTGAGAGGGTATCAGGAACGACATCTGAAAGCCGAACCTGCTCGAGCACATCCCGTATCTCTCCGGGACCGGCCGGCTCGTCGACACGTTCGTGTACGTGGTGCATACACTCGAGCATGCCCGTGATTGCGGCCCGGCGAGTTGAGACACGGCCGATCGCTTCGGCGACCGACTGATCGGCAAGGAAGTACCGATAGCGAAGCTCCCAACAGCGGCTGAGGCCGAGTCCGGGGTGAGATCGGTCAGCAGCAGTCCGATCCGCAACGAGCTCGAGCGGTGGCTGGCTGTGACGATACGAAAACTGTCCGTCACAGCAGTCAGCAGGCCCCCATCCGGGAGGGAGTTTGTTACGTGGGATTGGGGGATGATCAGGGGACATGTAGCGTCCTGAGGAGCGTCGACGGAGTGTTGGTTCCGCTTGCGTACGCATCGTCCGTATGTAGGTGGCCCATACTGAGTCAACGGGCTGATAGTACCAGCGGGATGGAGAATACGGGCGACCGATCGTCCGACTTTTGTCGTCGCTTGCCGTCCGCTCGAGTATGGTAGAGTTCGATCCCGAGAAATTCGAAGACAAGTACGCCAACTACTTTCCCGAACTCCAGCAGGCGTACAAGAACGCGTTCAACCGCATGAACGACAACTACGACTCCGAGCTCGTCCACGCGATCGACCAGCAGGTGCTCAACGAGAGCGAACCCTTCTACGAGGGGGATGGTGAGTTCCGAATCGAACTTCCCGACGAACCGTATGGGCGGCTTTCGGGCGTGGTCGTCGAAGAAGAGCGATTCGAGCAGGTCCTCGAGCGCCACGTCGCGGAGATTGAAACCGAACTCAAGCGGATCTTCGGATTTAACTAACGACAGCCGGCGCAAGCCGACATCGCTGTCGGCGAGCGACTGCGGATGACGGAAGGTTTAGGGGTGCGCACACCCAAGGGTGGCCTATGAGTACCGAGACCCAGAACGACGGGGACGACCTCGAGGAGCGCGTCGCGAACTTCCTGCGGCGAAACTTCCCGCAGATTCAGATGCACGGTGGCAGCGCGGCGATTCAGGATCTCGACCGCGAGTCCGGTGAGGTCAGTATCGCACTCGGTGGCGCCTGCAGTGGCTGTGGTATCTCGCCGATGACGATTCAGGCGATCAAGAGCCGAATGGTCAAAGAGATCCCCGAGATCGAAAAAGTCAACGCACACACCGGCGGCGAGGGCGGCGGCGACGACATGGGTGGGATGAGCCCATCCTTCCCCGGCGAAACCGTCGACGACGGCGAAGCGGACGAAGGCCCCGAAGCTCCGTTCTAACGTTTTCGAGCCCCGATACTGTTGTTTATTACACCGACCAGCGGTGCCACTCACGACTGCGTCGACGACTCTGAAAGCGAGTCAACGCACGCCAACGCCACGTTCCCACGTCCGCACCAGCGTCGTGAGGATCCGGTTCGTCGGGACCTCGAGATCCTGCTGGGCGGCTCGGTCGACCACGTAGCCGTTGATCGCGTCGATCTCGGTGCGGCGCTCTGTGAGGATGTCCTGGCGCATCGAGGACGTGTTCGCGGCCGTATCGGTCGCGACGGACTCCATGCTGGCGATAGCCGCTCGGTTCGAGAGCGAGACGGTACACGAGCGAGCGACCCGTGCGGTCTCGCGGGCCGCCGCCCGTGCGAGGGCGTCTGCCGGCGGCTCGAGGACGGCTCCGTTTTCGGTATCCGTCAGCGCTGTGATGGCGTTGATCCCCGCGTTGACAGCGAGTTTTTCCCAGAGCCGCCGGGGCATATCCTCGGCGATGGTCGTCTCGAGGCCGGCCGCAGCGAACAGGTCGCCGATCCGATCCCCAGGCTCCGAGCGACCACCCATCCGGGCACCGAGCACGACATCACCGATGCCAGTACACTCGACGACGCCTGGTTCTTGCAAGATCGCACCGTAAGAAGCGGTTCCGGCGAGGACTGGACACGCGAGCGCGTCAGCGAGCGTCTCCTCGTTGCCCATCCCGTTCTGTAAGGAAAGGACGACGTCATACGACCCTGTCGCGAGCGTCTCGGCGGCCACAGCGGTGTCGAACGCTTTGACCGTCACGATCGCCAGCTCGGCCTTGAGCCCTCGCCCGTCAGTCGTCACGTTCGGGGTAGTCGTGGCCTCGAGTTCGCCACGCAGTTCGAGTCCCGACTCACGGACGGCGCTGGCGTGGGGGTCACGCGCGACGAGCGTGACGTCGTTAGACCGAACGGACGCGAGCGCACCGCCGATGAGACTCCCGAGACTCCCAGCACCAAAGACGACGATCTCCATGGCGTATATCGACGCAAGCGCGATAGAAACGGGTTTTGTCTTCGGTGAGATTCACTCTTGGGTTCGGCGATGAGCCGTGGCGAGCACCGAGTCAACCGCCAGCTTTCCACGCACGCTTTTCGAGACTGTTCTGAATCGTGTTTCGATAAATTGATACTCGCTATATAGAATATGAACACAACCATGACTCGAGTGGGGAATTTCGTCGAATACGTGACATTCTTGCCCATGGTAATAGAAAACAATATACATCCTGCCTATAGAGAGGTGGTCGTGATAGTTGGTCGCACCACTGGAGCGGCCGTCGGGGCGCTTCCAGTCGAACCGCGTTGTCTCGAATCAGTCCGGGGGGGAGCCCGATCGGCCACCGACGATGGCATGGCCGACGGCAGTGTCGGACGATCGGCACGTCTGCGTTCTTCAGCCCGCTCTACGGATAGTCACAGCAGTCAAAAGCAGCTCGACGAGCCGGTATCCCTTGGCCATCACGGAGATGGCGTGTCCCACGGATGACCGGAACCGGTGTCGCTACCGTCGGCAACTGCCGGATCGCCTACCGACGGGCGGGAACGAGCGGCCCGCCGGTCGTCCTCTGTCACGGTGCCGGAATCGACGACGCAACGGTCTCGTGGCGACACACCATCGATGCCCTCGCCGAGGACTACCAGGTGTACGGAATCGACTGGCCAGAGTACGGCAACAGCACGGGCAGTGTCTCTCACACCCTCGAGACGTACGTCGACGTTCTCGAGGGCTTTCTCGAGACGCTCCCCTACGAGCGCGTCTCGTTGGCTGGCATCTCGATGGGTGGCGGGGCAACGCTCGGCTACGCGCTCAGACATCCCGACCGCGTCGAGCAGTTGGCGCTCGTGGATAGCTACGGCCTCGGCGGCCGGCTTCCGAGTGCGCTCCCCTGGAAGATGCTCGGACAGATCCCCGGCATCACGGAGTTCGGAAAGATCGCCTGTAGCGTCTCGAGTGAGAGCGTTCGCATGGTCCTCGATAGTCTCGTCGCCGACGCCAGCGAACTGCCCGAGCCGTTCGTCGAAGACGTCAGGACAAAGCTCATGGAACCGGGTTCGATCCAGGCGTTCAAGCAGTTCCAGCGGAACGAACTCTCGTTCAACGGCCGCGTCGCGACGAACTTCGTCGACGACCTCGAGTCACTGACTGTCCCAACGCTGCTCGTCCACGGCAGAGACGACCCGCTCGTCCCCGTCGACTGGTCGATCCGCGCCGCGAAGCGACTGCCCGACGCCGAACTGGATCTGGTAGGCAACTGTGGTCACTGGACCCCACGGGAACGGCCAAAACGGTTCAACCAGAGTCTCCGCGAGTGGCTCCCGGATCATCGACACACTCCACAGATACAGTATCCGAAAGGACAGATTCCGGGGTTGACTCGAGCCAGCGACTGAGGCGGGCTGTTGTCCCGAGTTTCCGGCACTGACCGAACAGAGTCCAGACGACTGATTCGGTCACGAAACCGGCTGTCTGTCCGGGAGTGAGCGTCGACTAACGTGAGTTCTTACGGCCCTCCGGAGGTACACGCTGTCAAACTGCACGAGGGCCGCAGCGTCGAAAGGGCCGCCCGATCACGAGCGCCGCAGTCTCTCGAAGGCGTGCCCTCGAGACAAGCTACATGAAATCCTCAATGCCCGACTGCTTGTTCTTGTCATTCTCGAAGATGCTCTCGAGCGACTGTTCGAGGACCTCGAGGCGCTGTTTCGTGTAATCGCGGCAGTCGTACTCCTCGGCGACCTGAATCGCCGTCTGCATGTACTTGTTCACCGACCCCTCGTGGACGGTGAGGTTGACCCGACCACCGCATTCGCGGCAGTCACCGGTCAACGGCATCCGCCGGAACTTCTCGCCACAGTCGAGACAGCGGGTTTCCTGTCGTGAGAACGCACGGAGGTTGCCGATCAGATCCGGCAGGAAGTGACCTTCGATGACCCGCTCGGCGACGTCGGTTTCGTCGACCGACTCGAGTTTGCGCGAGAGCTCGAGTTGCGCATCCATCTTGTCCATCATCGAACCCAGCGTCTTGTACGCCGAGAGGTCGGGCCCCATCGCGATGTCGGTGGTGTCGTGAGTGTGCTCGAAGCCGGTGTACTCGCCGTCGGTGCCGAGCGTGTCCTCGCCGATCTGGATCTCGACAGATTCGGGATCGGCCTGCTCTCGGGTCGCCAGATAGAACTCGCGAGGGTACTGCGAGACGATGTCCATATTGTGGGCCTCGTCGTCGATCTCGGAGGGGTCGATTCGCGAGGACATGACGAGGGGGGCGTCCATCTTGCCGCCGCGCTGGTCAGGGAGGAACGATTTGCTAAAGTTAAGCAATCCGTCGAGCAGCAACATGACGCAGTCTTCGTCGCCGTCACATTGCTTTTGAGACATGTTGTTCGCGACGAGGGAGTGTGTCTCGGAAACAGTGAGACAGTACACTGAGTCGACAGTCGATTCGACATAGTCGACCGACGAAATCGATTCGACGAGATACGCGTCGTCACCGCCGTCGAAGACGCGACGGCCCGTTGGCACGGTATTCTCGACGTGTGACTGCAATCGGCTGTCCTTTCGAGACAGATGGAAGCCCACAGTCTCAGCGAACTGCATCGCGTCCTCGGACGATATCTCGAGGACGTACGACGTCGCGGTCATCGACGGATCGTCGATTTCGTAGAATTCCGGGAACTTCTCGCAGAGGGGAACCGGGTCGGTGATCGTAACCCGGCCACAGATTCCGAGCCGACTCAGTAATGCGAGGAGGTCTTCTTTGAGTTCGCTACTGACTGTGGTTGCTGAGACCAACAGCGCGTTTGCATCGACGCCGCCGTCGCCGCTGAAATAGCCTCGAAGATAGGCAGCGATAATCCCGTCGGCTGCATCGAACAGTGGCTGTGGAACGCGTTTTGTCTCGGCAAAGATTCCCGCCTCGAGCACCGAATCGAAGAACGCACGGAGCAGTCGCCCCGAAGCGGTTACTTTTGCGTCGTTTTCGTGGTACGGTTCGACACCGAACTCGTCCCGAAGCACGTCGACGTAGAACTCGCGAGCCTCGGCTTCAGTGCCGCAGATCGTCGTTTGATGGATCGTGCCTTTCGGCGTCGCTTGTGCTCGGGCGAATCCTTCGGCAGCGTAGTATCCCAGCAACGTTCCAACGCGTTCGTTGAGTGTAACGTGTCGATCGATTTCGGTCCGGTCGTGTCGCATCCCGAGACTGACGTCGTCCGGAACGAACTCGAGGAACTCCTCGCGAGAGTCGAACAGGTCGAGCAGCAGATCAGCAGGGAAACTGTCCCGGTACAGATAGTTACTGAACGTTTTCTTGTTCAGTCCGAAGTAGTCGGCCGTGCTCGTAAGCGGATAGAACGCACCGTCCCACTGGGGGCTGATCGTCTCCTCGAAGCGTTCATACAATCGGTCCTTCTCGAGTCCTTTGATCATCAGCCGAGAACTGTCGACAGTATCGATATCGAGGAATTCCTCGAGCAGGTCAAAGGTGTGCGGTTCGTTGTCTGTATCGACAATGTCGAGATGTTCGGGGACGACCGCGTGATCCGCCGTCGTGAGTTCAGACGCCCGTTTCGACCGTAGTTCTCCATCTTCGTAGACGTGGACGTCGTGATCAGGAGTGAGCGTGATTTCACGGCCACTTCGCGTCTCGTAGCGAACGAGATGGTCCGGTGCCGGGTGTTTTGAGACCGCTTCGACCGGCTTTTGTGAAAGGCTTCCGGTATCATCGATCGACGGAACGGTGACAGTCCCATCGAGTTCCTGAACGAGCGTTCCGAAGTCGTCCTGTTCGGGATCAGTTAATCGGTCTTCAACGAGCGTCTCGATCGGTTCGTGATGCCACTCGTTGGCTTCGTCCTGATACCAGACTTTTGTCTCGGGATGGAAGCAGTTGCGTCGCTTGGCGGCGTGAAAGTACGGATGAGCGTAGCCAACGGCAGCGCTCGTAAACCCAATCACTCTGCCGACAGTTGCCGCGCTCGTGTGCGGTGCCATCCCGAAGACAAGTTCGCCGACGAGGTCCTGTCGGTCTTCGAACTCGTAGAACCGCTCGAGGCCGTAGTACTGCTCGAGCAGGTCGTCGATGAAGTCGGCGATCTGGAGCATGTGCTCGGCTGCACCATCCGAGAGGACGATATCCTGGACTTTGAGTTCGACCAGCTGGTCCTCGTGGGTGAGCGGGTCGCCGTGGATGTCTTCTTCGTAGCCAAGCGCCTGGAGTTGCCCGACGTCGATATCGAGTTCGCTGGCTCGGACCGACGTGACGGGCAGGTCGGTCATGTCGTAGCGGACAGTGCCGTCTTTGAACGAGCTCACGTCGTGTTTCGCGCGCAGGACCCCTTTCTCGATGGGCTCGGGGATTTTATTTGCGGAAGAGAGTCCTTTGACGCCTTTGAGGATCTCGAAGGCGTTCTCGCGTTCGCCGACTGACTCGAGGGCGGCGCGATACTCCTCGTGGATATCGACCTCGCGGGATTCGACACAGGTGGCCTCGCGGTCGCAGTGGCCACACTCGACGCGGCCGGCTTCGTCGGGTTCGATTCGCTGGTCGCAGTCGGGACAGCGGTAGTCGGGGACCGTCCGGGTGTTACAGTCAGGACAGCGGTTCTTGAACGTCTCCGTCTCGCAGTTCGGACAGCGTTGGCGCCCGATCTGCACCTCGACGACGCCGGGCGTGTCCGACATCGTCTCGGTGTGTTTGGCCGCGTTAGCGACGTTGCGCTGTGCGCCGCCGGCTTCGCCGATGGGAAACAGCGTGTGGACCGGCGGGCTCAGATCGCGCCGTTCGGATTTTTCTGGCCGCCCCATCCGATTGCCGATCCGTGTCGGCGCGCGTTCACGGACCTGGAAGGGGGCGACCTCGTTGACCGCCTCGATGGCGTTGTCGCCCTCGGCCTCGTGGCCCCACGTGCGAGCGCGCTCGGAGAGGTCGTCGCTGCTCCAGGTGCGCTCGAGTTCGATTGTCGACGCCTGTTCGTGCCCCTCGGGGTCGAGTGTCGCCCCATCAGTGGCCGCTTGTCGGGGCTCACACCCCAGCGTGCGGGCGAACGGTCGCCAGTCATCGATCTCGATCTGCCCCGCGTCTTTGCGCTGGCGGTGTTCGATGATGAGCGTCTCGAGTGCCACCGCGGTCGACTCGCCGTACTCGAGGACGAGCGTGCCGTCGCCGTCGGCATCATCTTCGACCCGGCCGTCGGCAACGGCCGCTGCGAGGTCACAGTAGTGTTCGACCGAGAGATCGTGCCAGAGATAGGTGTACTGGGGATGGAGCGGAGCGTCGTACGCCATGGCCCACTCGAGGGCCTGCTCGGCGTCAGGGAACTCGAGGTCGATTCGGGGGTCGTCCTCGAGTGCCTGTATGTCTGCACCCGCGGCGTCCATGTCCTGAATCCACCACTCGGAGACGTAGGAGGCGGGGGCAAGCGGGTGGTTGTTCTCGACGAACTCGCCGTAGTTGACCAGATACTCGCCGGTGTCTAGGATCTTCTCGACGCCGTTTCTGATCTCGAGGGCCTCCTCGGGGTCGTCGATCCGGCGGACGTCGCCGTTTGCCAGCTTGACTGTGGGGCCGTCGATGCTGTCGACTGGGATGATCCCGTGGGCTTTGCCGGGGCGTTCGGTCTTGATTTGGGTTCCCGTCGCGAGGAAGTCATCGACCAGATGCATCGTCGCGGGGTGGATGCCGCCCGTCGCAAAGCCGTGGTTGCGCGCCCGGCCGTACCGGAGCCGAAAGCCACCGTTGGCGCTCGGATGGGAGAACACCGGCCGACCGGCGATCAGATCCCGGAGGAACTTCGTCGACGGCTCGGCTCGAGGCGGGCCGTCGGATTCGTCGGCAGCGTCGTCGGCCGACTCGGGCTCGTCAGCGTCGCTTTCGTCCGACTCGTCGTCGCCGTCGTCTTCGTCGGCGTCCTCGCCGTCTGCAGCGCCGTCATCGGCAGCGTAGTTGCCGTCGATCAGGTCCTGGAGCCACGGCCAGTCGACCTCGTCGAGGTTCCGGGTGTAGCGCTGGATCTTCGGGGCCTTGAGCGCGATCCCTTCCCCGAGGACGAGACACATCCCACCACGGGCGCTGTTGGTGTCGACGCGCTCTAAATCACGGAAGCCCGAGACTTCTTCGTCGCCGGTGGCCTCCCCGTCGAGCATGATCGGGAGGTTCTTCGCGATGAATTTGGCCTCCTTCGCTTTCGGCGTGTACTGGAGACCGGTTTCCTTGTCGTAGAGGGCGATTTCTTCGGCGTAGCGTTCGATCTCGTCCTGTCGAGCGTTGTACTGTTCGACACCGACGAGCGCGCGTGTGTAGTCGGCCACGAGCACGGAGAGTGCCTGTGCCGTCCCGCCCGCAGAACGGATCGGGCCGGCGTAGTAGACGTTGACGAACTCGGTGCCGTCGTCGTTCTGGAGGAGTTCGACCCGATCGATCCCCTCAATGGGAGCAGCGACGACACCCTCAGTCAGGAGCGCGACTGCCGTTCGGACCGCGCCTTCGATCTTCCCTGCTTTCGTCTCGTAATCACCGACTCTCCCTTCCGCGAAGTCTTTCGCGAGTTCGAGGGCGGCCTCCTCACGAGACATCTGGCCCTCGAGTTCACGCACTCGCTCGGCGACGCCATCGATGCCGAGGATGTTCTCGACGCGGTCGGCCATGTCCTTGGCGACCGGGATCTCGACTTCGGGTTCTGGGTCGCCACCGCGTTGTTTGGCCCGCTCGGCGACGTCGAACGCCTCGTCTAACTGGGACTCGAGGCGCTGGAAGTACCGTGTATCTTCCTCGCGCATATCAGAGCCAGAGGTCGAGGTCGGTGGTCTCGTCGTACTCGCGCACTAACTCATCCTCGAAGACGCGCATGTAGACCTCGCCGGCCCAGACCGTCGCTTCGTTGAGGTGGCCCGCGACGGCGTTGCCCTCGGAGTCCGAGAGTACCGCATGGGTATGTGCAAAGCGCTCTCCGTCCAGCCACGAGACGTTGCCCACACAACTGGCGACCTCGAGTGGCTCGTCGAACTCGAGTGGATAGTACTCGCAGTCATCCTGGTCGTAAAACCAGCATTCGGCGTCCTGGACCGCACCGAGGGCGCTAAACCAGGCCGCATCAGCGTCGACGTCGTTCGCGAGCGACTCGATCTCGGCCCGCCAGTCGGCACCGGTCTCGAGGCGGGCGATGTATTCGGCGTCCGTCTCGACCGCCCTGTAGTTCATACGAACTCTCACTGGTGCCACAACAAAAATGCCACCGGTCTGTTGCTCGTCTCAGTCACTACCGCGTTTCACAGTCGATGTCGGACCCACCAACGGACAAAAATGAGGGGGACTGTACAGATACGGTTACGGTAACAGCTTCTTGACTTCTTTAGCCCCCTGCTACCAATATACATGGAACATATTGGACAAAAGGATGGTATACGATCAGTTCACCGCTACGCGACGGCGGGTTCTTGCATCAGGTGCAGCGGTTGGTACAGCCCTGGTTGCTGGCTGTATCGGTGGGGATGAAGGACCTGAAGATGGGCTCCTCTACACTCAAGAGGTGAATCCCGAAGGCGACTTCGATCCGGTCATCTCGAACGACGCCTACAGTGCGCAGGTCATTCACCAGGTCCATGACGGCCTCTACGAGTACGACTACGACCTCGAACTCCAGCCAAAGATCGCTGCCGGCGAACCCGAAGAAGAACGGGACGGAGAACGATACATCATCGAGCTCGTCGAGGACGCAGAGTTCCACAACGGCGATCCTGTCACCGCCGACGACGTTGTCCACTCGTTTACCGCGCCTATCGAGGAAGACACCGACAACCGCCCGGAGTTCGACTTCATCGACGTCGACGGCACCGAACCCGTCGACGAGCACACCGTTCAGTTCGACCTCGAGCACCCCTACGGTGCGTTCACGACGCTCACGGTAGCGACATATATCGTCAACGAGTCGGTCCGGACGGACGACCGCGACGCATACAACACGAATCCCGTCGGCTGCGGCCCGTTTACCTTCGAAGACTGGACCTCAGACGAGTACGTCGAACTCGAGGCTTGGGACGAGTACTGGGGCGATCCCCAGCCCGAACTCGAGTCAGTCCGATTCGAGGCCGCAGAAGACGACGCGGGTCGGGTCTCCCAGATCCTCGCAGGCGATACGGACGCGATCGCGACGGTGCCGCCGGAAGACTGGGACCAGATCGAGGGCGAGGAGGGGATCGAGGTCCACCGGACCGAAAGCCCCTCCTACCAGTACGTCGCGTTCAACTGCAACGACGGCGAGACGACCGATCCCGACGTCCGTCGAGGGATCGCCCACGCGTTCTCGATGTCCGAATTCGTCGATGCGAACCTCGGCGAGAGCGCAACACCAATGGAGACGCCGATCCCACCGATCGTCGACGATCTCGGCTGGGACTTCTCGATCGAGGAGGAGCCACCGGGCCACGACCCCGACGAGGCTGCGGCGCTTCTCGAGGAGGGACTCGACGATCCCGACGACTGGAATCCGACGATTATCGTCCCGCCGGACGACGTTCGGATCGCGTTAGGTGAGGTGATCGTCTCCCGGCTGGACGAACTCGGATACGATGCCGAGGTTCAGAGTCTGGATTTCGCGACGTTAACTGATACCTATATTTCGGGCGACGCGGACGACTACGAGATGTACATCCTCGGCTGGACCGGTGGTCCCGACCCCGACGTGTACTTTTACAACCTCTTTCACGAGGAGAACGCCGGCGTCACGCAGGGCCACTTCTACGAGGGCAGCGACGACTTCCACGACAACATCCTCGAGGCACGAGAGACGGCCGATCAGGACGACCGCCGCGAACTCTACACCGACGTGATCAACGAGATCATCGAGGAGGTGCCCGTCATGCCGGCGTACTCCGAACACAACACGATTGCGACCCAGGAGTACGTCCAGGGCAAACAGCCCCACCCGAACGTCTCGTACAACCCGGAGCTCGTCTCCGACGAGAACAACGTCAATCTCGAGGAGTAAGCCACTCGAGCCTGCCGTTTCCGTACGACAGGTGAGAGAGCGACAGACGGCCGATCCGAACCGGGCGGACAGCGCACGAAACGACGACACGACCATCTAAACGAAATCGAACGATATGGGACTGCTCAAGTATACGGTCTACCGGCTACTGCAGGCGATTCCGGTTCTCATCGGGATCTCCATCATCACGTTCGTACTGGCGAATCTGGCACCGGGTGATCCGGTCCGGCTCATGCTGCAGGGCCAACAGGTCGACGAAGAACTCGTCAGGACGATCGAGGCACGCTACGGACTCGATCAGCCGGTTCACGTTCGATACTGGAACTACATGACCGGGCTCGTCCAGGGAGATCTGGGCTACAGTATCCATCGCCGGCGACCGGTCTCCGAGCTCATGCTCGAGCGTGCCGGACCGACGCTGTTGCTGGTGTTGTCGGCGTACGTCTTCGCGCTCGTGACGGCGATTCCACTCGGTATCATCGCCGCGAAGCGACGAAACAAGCCGACCGACCACATCTCACGAATCGTCGCGCTCATCGGTGTCAGTACGCCGTCGTTCTGGATCGGGATCATGCTGATCATCGTCTTCGCGGTTCGGCTCGGCGTCCTGCCGTCTGCAGGGCTGGTCTATCCGTGGCAGCCGCCAGCGGCGGCGGGCCACGACAGCTACATCGAACACTGGATCGAATCGATCAGACATCTGCTTCTGCCGATGGTCGCCCTGGGAACGCTACAGATGGCGACGCTGATGCGCGTCGAGCGGACCCAGATGATCGAATCGCTCCAGGAGGATTATGTCAAACTCGCCCGCGCCTACGGTGTTCCCGAGCGGACGATCCTCCGAAAGCACGCGTTCCGGTCGGCACAGTTGCCGATCATTACGATCGTCGGGCTCAACCTCTCGACGGCGCTGGGTGGCGCGGTGTTGATCGAGACCGTTTTCGCGATCAACGGGATGGGCCGGCTGTTCATCGAGGCGATACAGCAACTCGACTACCAGCTGATCATGGGGATCACGATGGTGCTCGGCGCCATCTTCGTCATCGGCGTCGTCATCACCGACATCTCGTACGCGTACATCGATCCCCGCGTAACCTACGGAGAGTAACGATGAGTGGAGGTGATACCTGAATGGCAACGACCGAATCACAGCTCGAAGACCAAGAGCCGGGCAGACAGACGGAAAGCGAGACCGCAGACGAAGAGATCGAAGCCCGCGTTGGTTGGCGGTACACGCTGGCGAAAGTAAGACGCGACACGACCGCTCGATTCGGCTTCTACATCGTCGCAGCCGTCCTGTTTATTGCGACGTTCGTGGCGATCGACAGCAACCTCTCGCGGCTCACGTTCGGGACGATGTCGGATTACACCGCCGCGCAGACGCTGCCGATCTTCGACCATCCGACGGCGCTCCCTGAATCGGGCGAAGCCCAACGAAACGTCCCGCCGGCGTTCGTCGACGGGGGGACGCTTTCACACCCGCTGGGAACCGACCCGCAGGGTCGTGATTACTTCACCCGCATCGTCTACGGCTCGCAAGTGTCAGTCAGCGTCGGTATCTTCTCGACCGCGATCGGGCTGATCGGCGGGACGATTATTGGCTCCATCGCCGGCTACTACGGAGGGCGGACCGACGACGTGTTGATGCGAGCCGTCGAAACGCTGTACGCGATTCCGCCGCTCGTGCTGATCATCGTCTTCATCGTCTTCATCAGCGATGGCAGTCCGGACATCCGCTTTGCCGTCGTCGGAGTCGGGCTGACCTTCATCCCCGTCTTCGCTCGAATCATCCGCAGCCGCGTGCTGTCGGTCCGGGAGATGGACTACATCGAGGCGGCCCGCGCCGCCGGCGTCAAAGACCGCAACATCATCCGCAGACACGTTATCCCGAACAGCTTCGCACCCGTGATGGTGTATGCAACGTTGCAGATCGGCGTGACGATCCTGATCGTCGCCGGCCTCTCCTTCCTGGGCTACGGTGCCCAGCCGCCGACACCCGACTGGGGCGAGATGCTACGAATCGCCCACGGCCGCTATATGCACTCAAACATCTGGCTGTCGATCTGGCCCGGGCTGGCGATCCTCGTGACGATTATGGGCTTCAACCTGTTCGGCGACGGGCTACAGGACGCGCTGGACCCACGAATCAAAGAGTAACCCATGAGTACCGATCCACTCCTTCGCGTCGAAAATCTCAAGACACAGTTCTTCACAGAAACCGGCACCGTCCGTGCCGTCGACGGCATCTCCTTCGAGGTCTACGAAGGCGAAATCGTCGGCCTCGTCGGTGAGTCGGGCGCCGGCAAATCGGTCGCCTCGATGAGCTTGTTGCGCCTCGTCGACAACCCCGGCAAGATCGTCGACGGCACGATCGAGTACAAGGGGAAGACGATCTTCGACCTCGAGGACGGTCCCGACGGCGACCGTCACGAACACCCCGACATGCTCTCAGAGGCTGCAATGCGCGAACAGGTTCGGGGCCGAGAGATCGCCGTGATCTTTCAGGACCCGATGGAGTCGCTGAATCCCGTGTTCACGGTCGGTGGGCAGCTCCGGGAGTTCATCGAACTCAACCGGGACCTCTCGAGTGCGGAGGCAAAAGCCGAGGCGATCCGGATGCTCCGTGAGGTCGGCATTCCCGATCCCAAAGAGCGCTACGAGGAGTACCCACACCAGTTCTCGGGCGGGATGCGCCAGCGCGTGCTGATCGCGATGGCACTGGCCTGTGAGCCGAACCTGATCATCGCCGACGAGCCGACGACCGCACTCGACGTCACCGTCGAAGGGCAGATTCTGGATCTCGTCGACGACCTGCAGGATCGCTACGACACGAGTTTCATCTGGGTCACCCACGATATGGGCGTCGTCGCCGAAATCTGTGATCGCGTGAACGTGATGTACCTCGGTGAGATCGTCGAACAGGCTCCCGTCGACGAGTTGTTCTACGAGACGAACCATCCGTACACCAAGGCCCTACTCAACTCGATGCCCCGGCCTGACCGAACCGTCGAGGAACTCGAGCCCATCGAAGGCGTGATGCCCGAAGCAATCAACCCACCCTCCGGCTGTCGATTCCATCCTCGCTGCCCCGACGCACGTGAGGTCTGTACCCGCGTTCATCCGGAGCCACTCAAGGTCGATCGTGCCGACGGCCACCCACATCGAGCAGCCTGCGTGAAACACGACGTCTTCGATGTGGGCTACGACGAGAGCACGCCCCTCGAGGACGGGGCAGACGCCGAGACGGGAGACGAAGAGACGGGAATGGGGCATGGAGCAGCCGCCGAGGGAGAACATGCCTCGACGGACGGAGGTGAATCACAGTGAGCAAACCCGACGATCCGATCGGCTTCGGCAAGACCGAGATCCCCCACGGGGAGACGTTGCTCGAGGTCGACGGGCTGTCGAAATATTTCGCGTCCGAGTCAGGACTGCTCGCGGGTATCAGCCTCGAGACTGATCAGTTTCCGCCAGTGAGTTTTGGCGTCGACCAGGTGAAAGCCGTCGACGACGTCTCCTTCGAGATCACAATGGGCGAGACGCTGGGGCTCGTTGGCGAGTCCGGCTGTGGGAAGAGCACGCTTGGGCGGACGCTGCTCCGACTGCTCGATCCGACCGACGGGACGATCACGTTCAAAAATGACGACTTAGCTGAGCTAAGCGGCGAGGAACTCCGGCAGAAGCGCTCGGAGATCCAGATGATCTTTCAGGACCCACAATCGTCGCTCAATCCCCGCATGAAGGTCGGACAGATCATCGAAGAGCCGATGCGCGCCCACAACATGTTCGACGACGAGGGCCGGGAGGCACGGGCAAAGGAGTTACTCGAGAAAGTCGGGCTCGATCCGCGCCACTACAACCGTTACCCACACGCCTTCTCCGGCGGGCAACGCCAGCGGATCAACCTCGCTCGAGCGCTGTCGGTCGACCCCGACTTCGTCGTCTGTGACGAACCCGTCTCCGCACTCGACGTCTCGATTCAGGCACAGGTGATGAACACAATGGAGGAACTGCAGGCGGAGTTCGGCCTCACCTATCTCTTTATCGCCCACGACCTCTCCGTGATCCGCCATATCTCCGACCGCGTTGCGGTGATGTATCTCGGCCACATCGTCGAAATCGCGGAAAAAGAGGAACTGTTCGAGAACCCACAGCATCCGTACACGAACGCGTTGCTCGAGTCGATCCCCGTCCCCGACCCGCGGGAGTCGGACGCTCGAGGCGTGCTCGAAGGCGAAGTACCAAGCCCGCAGGATCCACCGTCCGGCTGTCGGTTCCGAACGCGGTGTCCACAGCTGATCGCGCCCGAGGCGTACGAGTTCACAGACGAGGAGTGGGCGCACACACGGGCGTTCATGCGGGCGGTCAAACGGCGCACGTTCGAGCCAATGGCAGCCGCCGAGATTCGCCGGGAGTTCTTCGACGGCGACCTCCCGCGCGGGGACGCGGGCGAGATCATCAAAGACGCGATCAGCGCGATCGACGCGGTCGCGACGGATACCGATCGCGAGGACGAGTCGGACGACGAACGCGACGGCTGGGAGATGGCGACCGACCTGCTGCTCGAGTCGTTTGCCGAACAGAGCATCTGTGCGCGCGAACGGCCTGCCTACGACGTCGAACCCGAACACGGGACTGAACAACATTTCGCGGCGTGTCATATGCACCGGTGACGGCCCCGGCATCGAGGTACCGCTCTGATTTAGTACATGTGTGAATAGGACGCTAGTCCCACGAAACTAAATCTATTTGTGGCCATGTATGGAGATCACAGGGTTTGGAGACCCCGTTTACGCTATCGAACGATCTGTGATCGTCATCGGCTGACCAACACGATCTTTCATCTCGAAAATACTTATGTACCTGCCGTTTCTATTTACTCATGTATGAGTAAGATCATCGCAGCAGTCACGGCAGGAACGCAGCGAATCGCAAAGGCACGACGAACGATCGCCCACTCCCCACAGTTCGGCGACGACCAGTCGACGGACGAGGATGGCCGCCCAACGACGCGTATTCCACCGGGTGGCTTCCTCACCGGGTGAGAAACGGAATCGATGAGCAACAACCGCGGTTGCAGTCTCCCTTTTTACTCCTGACACTCCGACTGAACAGCCAGTAAAGCGTGTGCTGTCCGCACCGATGAACGGATACGGTGACGAAGACAGCGGCTGCACTGACGGACCGAGCGATGGACAACTCGAGGGCGGAACAGCTCAGACACACCTCACTCGAGCACCGACGACGGGTGTTTGAGATAGACGTCCTGCTCGGTCACCCGCTGGTAGAGGTCGTACAGCGTCTCCACCGCCGCCTCGTCGGGAGCAAACCGGATGTGTGGGGCGCTGTGATAGCCGCGACAGCTAATCAGGAAGAAGTACAGCGTCCGGTGGTGGGCCGGTGTGGCGTCGACCACACCCATCGAGTCCCCGCCGAGGTCGTCGGAAAAATCGTTAAGCAGCGCCGCGATATCGTCCTGAAGCTGTTCGTCCGGCCGGTACTGTGGGATCCCGAACGTCTGTTGCATGTACGTCGTCGCCGCCTCGAGAAACGGGTTCGAGTCCAGCCCGGTCGGATCGACGCGCTGGAACGTCTCGTACAGTTCGAGCACCGTCGCGAGTTCGTCGTGCGTAACGGCGATCGGCAACACCGGCTCCCCGCGCGGAAGCGAGTAGTCGGGAAACGCATGCGAGCCGGGGTCGGGAAGTTGAGCGAACAGTTGCTCGAGACTCATGTATGCTACCACGACACACAACCCTAAACGATTACTGGTGGCAACGCGGCGACAGCTCTCAACGTGACTCCTACTCGTTGGCCGTCAGTCGCGGGACAGCGGTTCGATTTACCATAGCTGTCGGTCGAGTCGTCCGTCTCGTGTACTCGAAGACGGCGAGTGAACCCGGTCTGGCAACCAATATCTCGGCCCGCCACGCGATGTGTCCAGCGGGTGGAGGGTCATCGTCGCTCTCTCGAGCACTCTGTCATCCCTCGAGACACGTGCTGTCTGCGGTGACGGTCAGTGGCGCTCGCCCGTCGTGCCGCGACAGGCCTCGATCGTCTCCCCGATCGCCTCGAGATACGCCTCCGGCTCGTACCCCAGGCGCCCGATCCAGACGTCTTGATACGATGGGTGCAGGATCGGAACGAGCCAGACATCGAGCCGGGCACACCACACCGGCTCGAGAACACACTCGAGAAAGCCCTCGAGCGTGCGGTCCTCGGCGGCGAGCACCGTTGTCGTCGCGTGTTTCCCGGTCGCGAGCACGATGTCGGGGTCGATGGCCTCGAGTTCGGTCAGCAGATGATCGCGACAGTTCGTGCGTTCCTCGGCCGTCGGCTCACGGTTGGTCGTCGGCTCCTCGGAATCGCTGCTCGCGGTTTCACCGTCGTCTCGCGGCTCCGCCGCTTGACTGTCCGCGGAACTCCGTTCCGCGCTACTCGCACTCGAGGCGCGTGGCGCCTCGCTTGCCGGAAAGCATTTGACCGCGTTCGTGTAGTAGGTCGTCTCGTCGTAGCCGAGTTGGGCGAGCATGCGCCGGATTCGTCGACCGGAGTGACGGGAGGTGTAGGCTTTCCCGGTCCAGTTGCCACCCCGCCAGCGGTCTGCCTCGGGGGTGCCGTACCCGGGCGCTTCGCCGACGACGACGACGGTCGCATCGAGCGGGCCAGTCCCCCACGAGATGCGCTCGCGACACTCGGTGAGTGCCGGACAGCGCTCACAGTCGGCCTCGAGGACGTTTCGCGTGGTCGGAAACACCGGATCCGGATCGTGATCAGCGGCGGGCACACTCGACTCGAGGCGCTGGAGCTGTGTTATCGCGCACGGTTCGATCCTTCACACGATACGACTGATTGGTAGGTTTAACACGGTGTTCGTGGGCACTGTTCCTGATGCCGATACCACAGCAAGCATCCGAACGGGTTGCGGTCGTCGGAGCCTCGATGACCCAGTTCGGCCAACGCGAGGGCTGGATCATGGATCTCCTCGCGGAGGCCGGGATCGAGTGTCTCGAGGACGCCGGTGTCGATGCGTCGGACGTCGAGCACCTGTACGTCTCGAATATGGCGAGCGGGGAGTTCGAAGGGATGACAGGTGTCCCGAACGCGCTGGCACACGACCTCGATGCGATGCCAGCGTACACCCAGCGCGTCGACCAGACGAGTTCCAGCGGCGGGGCCGGAATCTACGCCGCCTGGCAGTCGATCGCCAGCGGTGCCAGTGACATGACGCTGCTCGTCGGCGGCGAGAAGATGAGCCACCGATCGACCCCCGAGACGACCGACATCATCGCGTCGGTTACGCATCCGGTCGAGTATAAGACGGGCGTGACGCTGCCGTCGTTTGCGGGACTAACCGCTCGACACTATCTGGAGCGGTTCGACGCCCCCCGCGAGAGTCTCGGGAAAGTCGCCGTCAAGAACCACAAAAACGGCGTCGACAACCCGAACGCCCAGTTCCAGAAGGAAGTCGACTTAGAGACAGTACTGGAGTCACCGATCGTCGCTGATCCGCTGCGACTGTACGACTTCTGTCCGATCACGGACGGCTCAGCCGCACTCATGTTCTGTCCCGAGTCGGTCGCGAAAGAGCACACGGACGAGTACGTCGTCATCGCCGGCGTTGACGGCGCAACGGACACCCACGTCGTCCACGAACGCGAGGACCCGACCGTGATGGGCGGT
>NZ_JBGUBB010000010.1:0-98749 GCF_041821125.1 Natronorubrum sp. A-ect3
CTATATCTGTAGACCCCGGTCAATACATAAGGGCTTCGAACCTTAACTTCAAAGATAGTCAGTACCAAGCGAGTATCTGAAACGGACTTTCGTATAATATATAGCCTGCTCGCTGGAAGATCGACAAGTCGCTCGAACTCCAAGCGATGGTTCCGTTGGAGTAAAATGAGCCAGTTCGTACAGACCACTCAACGGCTGCACAATCTGTTTTTATGGGCCCTGACGGGACTGGACTCTTGGCTCGTTGCTATTGTCGAGGTTGCGTCAATCATGGTTATAGATCTGGTAGGTAGTCGCGTCGCTGATTTGCCTTTTCGCGGGCGTTTCGCCGGTCGTAGTGGCGATCGAGGATATCGTCGCTCGCATCGAGTCGGTCACCGACGACTCGACGGGGCACGTCCTCGCGACGGTAGGCCGTTACCCGGCCACTCCGTACGTCGTGGGGTGACCTCGAGGACGGGCACTTACTCGCGCTCGTGTAGGTGGTCGCCTCGCAGTCCTTGGGCTCGCGATCGTGGGGACAGTCCTCGCCGCGCCAGCATGGGCGAGTCACTCCGTACATCGTATCTCGAATCGTCGAGACAGTTGGACGGCCATGGCCTGTCGTCAGAAGTGGATCACGTCCGTGGCCGTCGGTCACGTCCTTCCGGGGACCATCGATGTAGTCCTGGAGAACGCCAGCGACGTGACCACTGATCGTATTCCATCGCTCGCCCTTCTCGCCTTTCTTGAGTGGGGTATCCGTTTCCGGGCGATGAACGAACTGCAGGCCGGGCGAACCGACCCCGAGATCACAGTCTCGAAGATCGATTGCACGTATCCCTCCTGCACGCGCGCCCGTGTGCCACAGAAGCAGTAGGGTAACGTGCTTCCGCGAGGCGTAGTGGTACCGTTGCAGGTAATCGAGTATCTCGACCGCGCGCTCGGGCTCGAGGGTCGAGTCGCTTACACCCTCGCTCGCCGAGACAGTCGGGAGCGGCACCTTTGAGAACAGGTCCTCCGGAACCGCATTGATGTCCGCACAGAACCGAAGGAACGCACGCAACGTCGCCAGCTGCCCGCGCAAGGTAATCGTCGCCACTTGCTCGCGGCCCTCGCCATTCCCCTCTCGTCGCCAAACGCGGTAGGCATAGAGATCGCGGCCCGAAAGGTCGTTCAGGTTCTCGATCTCTTCTTCGGCACACCACTGTGTGAAGGCCTCAAGGCGGTAGACGTGTGACGGGAGCGTTTGAGCGCTCAATTCGTCTCGCCGGCCCTCGATATACATCTCGACGGCCTGCTCGGGGCCGATCGGTTCGAGACCGGAACTCATGCCGATCCCTCAAAGTTACCGGCAGCTACCGGAATTTGTACTCGATCTCTGTTAGTGAAACTGGTCCGAGCTGCGAGCTGTGGGCCGCAGCCTGATCTGTCCGGTCGAGCGGGAGCTTTATGCCCCGCAGTATCCTGCAATTGCATGCTTCCGTAGTTAGGGTACGGAAGCCAGGCGGGCCGGTGCTGGAACACCTGGTCCGCGTTTTCAACGGAACCCATCCGGATACCGGTGGGTCCATTGGGCTTCCGGTATCGTCACCGAAACACCACGTCCACTTATAACTATCTAACCGTACGTTATTGCCTGCAGCAACGGACAGTACTATAGCTTAATCAACCAGTATTGATAAAATGCGGCGCTGTACGCTTCTTGTATGCCAAGACCAAGGGTGCCGTGGATGACTCAAGCTGATGACCGGATCCTCGAGACCCTTGCGGATAGTGAGCTTATTCTCTCACCGCATGTTCTGTCGGTCAATATCGACTACTCGAGACACTATCTGAGCACACGGCTCGGAAAGCTTCGTGATGCCGAGTTAGTCGAGCGCGTCGACGACGGGTTGTATCGGATCACCGACCGCGGGCGGTCGTACCTCGAGGGTGATCTCGAGGCAGTCGAACTCGAAGAATAGCAGCTACTCGCTGGGTTCGGTCGGTCCAGTCGGCGTTCGATACCGCGGCTGGAGCCCAAGGGATCGCGCGGCGTCAGCCGAGATCGTCACCATTCGCTCGCCGGAGGTGACGGGTTCCTTCGCAACGTCTTCGATCAGCGCGGCCAGCTCATCGCGATAGGACTTGTCGCGTTCCTCCTGAATCTGGACCGTCTCTTTCGTTCGCTGGTGGATCGCCCGGTTCGCGAGATACGCCAGGACGAACAGTTCGCGAACTTCGAACGGGGCCTCGTCGAGATACCACGGTAACGTGAAGTCCTCGAGTCGCGCCTTCGGCCCAACGGGCGCACCGAGGACGGCAAGCGTTCGGCCCAAGACCGAACCGGCGACCGTCGGCCGAACCTCTGTTGCTCGTGAGTCGTCATCCTCGTGGTAGAACTCGTGCTCCACCCCGACTCCGTCGAGCGCGTCGATCACGTGCGAGCGGTGATCGCGATGGTTCAACGCGAAGGAGGGAGTGAACGTCTCGATGGCGATCGAGCCGCCGGAAAAGACGTTCGCGACGAGCGTGTTCAGTGCGAGAAACGTCCCGTCTTGCATGGTCGCATCTAACCAGCCATAGTCGCGGGCGACCTCGATCCCGCGGGCGGCATCCGGCATTCCGCCGTCGGCCCATCCACGAACGCGCCCACGTGGTAACTCCAGCGCGTTCGAGATCGCGTAGGAGCCTTTGTCCGGATGCTGACTCGCATACTGCAGCACAGCCTGGTAGTCGAGGACGGCCGCCCACGGATCACTGTATGCCCCGCCGTCGTAGGTGCGCGCGAGGTCGCGCTCGTCGACTACGGGGGTGTCCCAGTCCATACTGGGTTTCAGATGTGAGACTTCAAATACGTGTTGTATTGTTGAGTGATCGGAAAATCGCAAGACGGCGTGGCTTCAAGGGGGTGCTGTAGGGTCTCTAACCCCGCCTAATTATCAGATCTGAAAGTGTCCCAAAACGTTCTTTTCACCAATACGTTGTACTTTGGGATAATTATATATATGCAGTCTTCTCTGGCTGCAAGTAGCACCGCAACGACGAGACGGCACCGCTGAGGGGCGATTTGTAGCTCCCTCGAGCGCCGTCGGGTGTCGCTGTAGCACTCGAGGAAATCCGTCCCACGTTGCGGGTGCGTGAAAACGCAAATCCAACTATGGATCTCACGAAATATCGAAACAAGCTGATCGGAAGCGAAGACGAGCGGGCTGTATCGCCAGTTATCGGTGTTATTCTCATGGTCGCGATAACGGTTATTCTCGCGGCTGTGATCGCAGCATTCGTGCTGGATATCGGTGACGATTTGGGCCAGAATGATGCACCAAATGCGGTCTGGAGTTCAAGTGAAGAGAATGATCTTGACTGGGGCGATGGCGACGATGTAGTGATTCAATTCACACATGACTCGGGTGACACAGTTGACCTCGGAAATCTGGAGTTGGCTGGTGACACTCCTGACCATGGAGATGTTAGCTTCGCCGATGCAGAATTAGAAGTTGATGGAGATAGTGATGATGATGTGAGAGTTTCAGCCGGAGATACTGTCGATGTTGTCATTGATGTTAGTACTGGCAGTGGCTCAGATACGACCGAGACGATCTTCGATGAAGGCGATGAAGTGACGCTTGTCTGGAATGATGGTTCAAGTAGTTCTACCATGAACACGCATGACGTAATTAATGAGATTGAGGTCACATACCAAGGGTCGTAGGTGAATAATTTCTTCCATCTCTACTTTCTGTAGAATGGAGATTGCGGAAAACCCTTGCTCAAGATTGGTTGAGTCAAGTTCATCTTCAGTACCGATCTAACTAGCTGATTCGACCCGCGGATCACCGCTAGGATGTTAGGAAATCCGAACGGATTACCGAGAACTGTTACGGTTCAATTTCTTTGACTAACTCGAGCGACCATTCTCCCTCACCCACATGCCGAATATGCACGTGATGTTCGCCCTCGAGTCGCCCATCTTCGTCTAACAGGCCCTCGAGGCGGACGTCGTCTTTCGGGAGCGTGATCCCGACCGAATCCTGATCGAGCTGGCGGAGTTTGTTCAATGCCATATCTGGCGGGCAACCCCCCTTCTCATAAAAGTTGGTGACTCTCGGGGAACCCAAGGTGTTCCGGCGGTTTTCCTGACATTTTCGTCACGGCGGGGAAACCGGCTGGTCGTATGGCATTAAGCCTCCCACAGAAGTACGTCCCTGACTCGGTTCGTCAGGAAGACGGTATCGACTTGACAGACAGTATTCTCGCCCCGCTGTTCGTGCTGGCGTCGTTCTCGATCGGCGCGGTCGGCACCCTTCAGTTCAGCGCGCCACTCAACGTGTCGCTGACTGATTCGCTCTACTCAGCCCACGGGACGGACATCACCTATGCGTTCATCCTCTCGATCTCGATTCTGTTGATCGGCTGGCTGACTAACGAAAGCACACCCGAGGACTGGACCGACGTGGAAACCGTCGTCGTGCTCCTGGCGGTGCTTTTGAACGTACTCGGGGCACTCGTCCCAGCGATGCAGGTCACCCTCGAGAGCATGTGGTACGTCGGCTGGTTCAGCGTCTTTCTGAACGGGGCCGCGTTCTACGTCATCGCCTACAAGTAACCCGGAGGACACACCATGCATTTCGATATTTTCAGCGACACGACGGACTGGTATCGCACATCGACTTTCAGCGGCATCGCGGGGTGGCTCTGATGCGAGTACTCCGCAGACTGCCGCTGTCGGACGTCGGGCACGAGATACTCGAGGCGGTCGGCGTCCTCACGCTGCTGGGGTGTGCGTTCGTCTTACTGCTGTTCGTGCTCGGGGGTGGGTCATGATGTCGGCCGACGATAGCCCACAGCCCACGGCCCACGAACTCGAGCTGCCGAGCAACGCGATCGCGCGACGGTCGTTCATGCAACGGGTGGGTGTCGGTGCCGCCGCGATCACGGCCGGGGCGGCCTCGAGCACGTCGGCGGCTGCCGAAGATGACGAGGACGACGAGACCTCAAACTGGGACTACGTTCGTGATGGAACGAACGGGGTTCATATGCTCCTGACTGGGCGGTATGCGACTCGAGCATGGGGCAACTATCAGGACGCTCAAGACGAGGCGTTGCACGAGGAGATGTACGCCACGGCCCGCGAGATTGAAGAGGACAGACAAAACGCCTTCGACTCGCTCGAGAACGATTTGACCATGCTGTCGGGGTGGATTCGAGATAACGTTGCCAACGAATTAGCGAATGTGGCGGCTACTGATGGCTCGATTGAAGATATGCACGATGCGTCTAAAGACGTGGTGCGCAATAATATCTCGAACTCTATACAAAACCTGTTCAATGTCTGGGTAACTGACTTCGAGAAGACTGCGAAAGCGATCTACGAGGTTGATATGAGCGGATACGAGCCTGATCCGCATATGTTCTTAGCTGGGATCGCGTCATTTGATGGAGTCAGTGGCGGATCCCTAACAGATCAAGAAAAGCAATACTATGACAAGTGGACGCATTACCATACTGACGGCGATGAGGGAGACGAACCGACCGATTCAGAAGAAATCAACACCGTCGATTTATCACTGCCAAACGGCGACTTGGTAACGCTCCCGGTAGACGCATACGTAGATCACTACCGAACAGGGACTTCCTTATTCCCGTTCGCAGAGGCCTCAGATCCTGATTGGGGAGACACAGATAACGTCGATGGGAACAGCGATTACGAAAACTGGCACGAACTCGCACACAAAGTAGTCAATCCGAACGACTACAATTATCAAGATGACTTTGTCGGAACTGAAATCGAAGATCTTACTGACGAATATGAAACGATTTCGCGCATCGGGATCTATCCGTATGATGCGACTGACGACGATCGCGCTGATATTCTAGACGCGCAACGGTTTACCAATATCCACAAAAACCTGCTCGACTTGCTCGAGCAGGAACTGAGCCACGCCGAAACCCTCGTCGAGAATCTCGGGCAGGCGATGCTCGACGGGGAGGTCAGTTACCACGACGTTGCTTCAGGACAGGCGGTGCTCGATGCTGCTGCCGATCTCGAGGACTGGAACGATGCGGCGATGTTCCACCGCCAGGTCAACACTCCCGAAGGAGAGCATGCCGCGGTCGTGGAACTCGAGAGCGGTGTCGAACTCGAGGGCGCACTGTTCTGGACGGCCCCCGATCCCGAGCGCGGTATGCCCGTCGGTGAGTGGATCGAACCCGAAGACGAGCTCGGCGAGATCCACATGGGCACAGAAGTCCGCGACCTCGATGGATACGACGGCGACGACTGGGACGAGGACTGGGTTGGCGTGACGAAGCTCACCCAGCCGTTCCGTATCAACGGACTCGATGGCGGGCACGACGGTCCACTGATGTTTGACGAGACAGAGCTCCCGGATCCACAGGACACCGAAGCGATGCTCGAGCGCATCCGCGATGCCTACGAGCGCGAGCAAGAAGCGAAAGAGGATGCCGATATTACGATCAATCTCGACGGCGGTGACGGTGGTGGCGGCGACCCACTGTTTGACTTCGACAACCCGCTCGATTCGGACGGGGCGGCGTATCTCGGACTCGGCCTTATCGGTGTTGTCGTGCTGGCGGTCATCGGGATCGTGACTGACCTCATTCCTGGGCTGGGTGACTGATCGTGCAACGTCTTCTCGTCTTTTCGATGGTGGCAGCGGTGGCACTGGCGATGGGCATGGGCGTTGGGCTGACCGCAGCCGACGAAGACTGGCCGACCGATCAGGACGACCTCGAGCGCGGCGACGTGCTCGAGGCGATCGAGCAGGACCGCGAGGACGTGCCGGAGGATGCCCGGACGGCGATCAACAACTGGGCGACGAGCAACCCGGACGAACTCACCGACGACGAACGTGATACCGTCCGCGACTGGTTGCGCACCGAGCCGGCGGAGATCGACGCTCCCGAAGAGTTCGAGGTTGAGTTCAGCGGTGGCGTGTGGATCACCGACTACTCGCTCGAGGACGGCGAGGCAACGATCACCTTCGAAACCAGTCGCTACCAGCGAGTGACAGTGTCGGATGCGCTCGCGGGAGTCGATCAAGATGGCGCCGTACAAGTGCCGAGTGAAACCCACGAACTCGAGCGCGGCGAAACGACGATCTCGACAGACGTACGCGAGATGCGCGGCTCGTCGACGGTCGGCGTTACAGTTAGCGACACCACAGTTAGACTCTCGACAGAGATGCAAGCGCCGGAGCAACAGGACGAGAACCCGTTCCGGCACTTCGGCGGCGAGAGCGGACTGTTCAGCGGGATTATTATGACCGTTGGGCTGGCCGTCGTCGGCACGGCACACGTACTGCGCTCCGAAGACAGCGGGGTGATCGAAGCATGACCGAAACGAGCGGCACGTTCGGCTCCTGGAGCGACCGGCTGACGTACATCGCAGCCGAGAGCCAGCTGATCGTCTTCGGGCTGATGGTCTCACTCGGTGGTGCGCTGGTGCTTATCCGGCCGTCACTGCCGGGTGTGCCACCGATCGCCTACGGCTGGTTCGCAGCCTTACTCCTGCTCGGGCCGCCGCTGCTCGCCTTGTTCGTGACGGGAGCGCGGAAGCTCAGACAGCGGCGGATGGTCGAAGTACACCACATCAACGCCGTCGAGGACGTTCGGCGGAAGCTCTACGTCGAGCCCAAGGTCTGGGACGAGAAGGTGATCGAAGGCCCGAGCCCATACCGATGCAACGACGACGAGGCGTTCGAGGTTCGCGAGTTCGACTGGCAGGAAGACACCGAGACGCTGGTCGTCACTGGCTGTTACTTCTCACAGCTGTCGGACTCGAAACTCGTCACGGTGAAAGCGATGCTCGAGGACATCCACGGCGAGCTAGTCGAGACGGCGATCGCCTACAACAAACTCCGCGGACGGATCTCGAGGATGGGTATCGAGATCGAACGCGATACGATCAACGCGCACGCGGAAGCGGACGAGCGCGGGTTGATGACCCAAAAGACGAGCGTCAAAGAACGGTTCGAAGCGGCCGAAGACGATGCGAACGAGTGGTCCAGCGACGAGATCAGCGACCTCGGCGAGTACGAACAGGAGTTCGATCCCGTCGATCCAGATCCCGTGACGATCGATCAGGGAGCGATGGGCATGGGCATGGGCGATGGCCAAGCAGCAACCGACGGAGGACACGAATGAGATACATCCACGACGGCACGGTACGGAATCGAACAGTTGAGCCACCGAAAACGTTTGTCGGAAGCGAGCCGGTCACATCGGCCCGGAGAAACGGCTTCGGGAAGCTGTTGTACAAGCTTCGAAGGACCGAGAAACCGCTGCTCGTCGGTCACGAAAGCGACCGCTGGAGGTGGACCGATGACTGACGACAACGCACTCCACGTTACAGGCGAAGCGCGAGAGTACCAGGACGGATTCGGTCAGCGGGAGAATCGCGAGATCGCCGACCACGGCGGCATCGTCAGGGACGAATCGATCTCTCGAGCAATGTCGATCCGGTCGATTCACTACGAGCCAACCGCGGCCGATCGGCCCGACAAGATGCCCGGTCAGAGCAAAGACCTCGAGAAACACCGTCAAATCCGGATGGTCGAAGGGACTGAAACCTTCCGCAGAGCGATGGAGAACGGCGATATGCCGACAATCAAGCACCTCGTTGGCGACACCTCGAAACGCGCGGACGTGAGCGGACTGAAGGCGATCGGGAAAGTCGACGAACTCGTGAACGGCCCGGCTCCGGTGATCGTCGTCTTGGGCGAGATGGGTGCCGGAAAGACTGACTTCGCCTGCTTGCTCGCACAGCGCTGGCGAGCGCTCCACCAAGAGAACTCGCTGCTCGGAACGAACATCCAGAGCTTAGAGGAAAAGAATCGCTGGGTCGACGACGACGGTGACGTCCAGGACGGCTGGATCGGCGACTACGGCACCCTCATGGAGTGGGTTGAACAGGACGGCGACCCGCTCGAGCACAGCCAGCGCAGCAAACTGTTCATCGGTGACGAGTTCTCGAGTGCCGCCAGCGGAAGCGGAAAGCAGGGATACGAGACTCGACAGAAGATGGCACCGCTGGTGTACAAGATCCGCAAGTACGGCGGTGCGCTGATCTACATCGCACACGGCGAGCGTTCGATTCATCCGATGCTCTGGCGCGTTGGGACGATCGTCAAGAAGGTCTCGCGAAAGAAGGCCGTCATCGCCGACTCGATTCGGAACGCCCAGCTGGCAGACATCGAAGGCGAGATCGAAGGCGTTCCACCGACAGACTTCCGATACAACACGAAAGAAGCGAGCGACTGGAGCTGGTCGGAGTACGGCGACGAAACCGACGAACTCGAGGCGGATCAAGCAGCGAAGATGACGGCCATTTGGACCGCGATTCGGTGCAAAGAAGAGGGAATGACCGACCGTGAAACCGCCAAATTCGTGCCCTACAGCCACGGATGGGTCAATTCCCGGTGGAACGAACACCGAAAGGACGGCAAACACGTCGAGACGCTTGGCAAGGTCGAAGAGGTAATCGCATGACGGCAGCGGGTTGGATAGCTGGTTACGGTTACACACCCCCCTTTACAGTAGCTATGGGCGCGGCCCGACAGGGCCGCGTGGCTACGCCCATCGACTGCGTTCCATGTGACATAGCTGGCGGAGAAATAAATAAAGACGCGCGACGAGCGCGTAGGATGTGATCGGCATGGCTGTCGCCTTCCGTTATCTGATCGACGTTGCTCGGTTCGCTGTTGTCGATCTGGCCCACGAACTACGGATGGATTACGAGCGCGGTGTCTTCTCGAAGCAAACGCTCGCGATCATCGGCGGCTCGAGCACGGTCGCGATCGCGTCGATCACGACGGCCGCATACGGACTGGGGATTAGCGCGCTGCTCTTCGCGGTGTTCGTTACCTGGTCGAGTGCTCGAGCCGACCGGCGCTGGCGAGACGAACGGAGGACACCGTGAACCGATCGAAGCGAGCCAACCACTTCGGAACGATCTGCGAAAAGCGCATGGCCCGAAAGCGTCGGTTCGCTCTCGAGCGCGCCAGCTGGCACGACGCTCGATTCCAGAACGGGACGCCAGTCGAGATCAAATCAACGATGCTCGAGCACGCCGACGGCCAGCCGGGCAATTTCAAGGTTTACCGAGCGTATCACGAGAAGCTTCGGCGGGCGGACGGCTGGTACTGTTTCGTCGTCTACCGTCCCCATGGTCGCAGCGGGTTGACCGTCGTCAAAGACAAGATGGTTCGAGCGGGCGATCTCCCGCTGCTCCGGTGGCACGGTGGCGGCGATCACCGCGGCACACAACAGGCGAAGATCGCAATTGGTGACGTGTTTTAGCTCCCCTCTGTCAATTCTGCTCACGCTTTCGGTGCAGATTCCGCTATTTACGACCCAACAGCGGCCAGTCAAGGCGTTCAAGGCGCTCTTGCTCGCCTACAGGAAGCTATAGAAAAAAGGATAGCAGTCCAACATGGCACAAACCGTCGATATACTTAAGCGATCACTGTTTGCTAAATTCAGAAAAGATGGAGAAATCGGCATTTCTCAGGGATGATAACGCCGTTTCGCCGGTAATTGGAGTTGTGTTACTTGTCGGCATATCTGTTATGACTATGGCTCTTGTCGGATCTCTCGTTCTTACTCAGGGAGGGATCATCCAGCCCACACCAGATATTGACGTGGACTATGTCGAGCAGGAAGATGACAATGTTTCGGTGGTCGTCACATCGCTCATCGGCACCTCATCTGTTGATGAAGATGACTTCGAGTTCCGAGTAGACGGACAGGAAGCCTGTGGTGCATGGGATAGTTCCAACGGAGTCGGTGTCGGCGACAGGATGAACATCACAGGATATGCTGATGGTGGTGACTGTGCAGACCTTGATGATACTAGTTCGATTGCTGTGATTCTGGACGAAGGCTCACAGTCGGAATTGCTCAGCACCTATGATGTGCGAGATGAAGGCGCTGGCGAAGGCGGAGAAGGCGGAGAAAGCGAAGGTGAATCCACCTTTACTGTCTCCGTGAACAGCTATGACGAGACTGTAACTGAAGGTGAGCAAGTCATCTTCGACGTGACTATCGAGAACACTGGTGAAGAAACAGACTCTCAGAATATCGAACTAGAGATTG
Organism: Natronorubrum sp. A-ect3; assembly: GCF_041821125.1. Taxonomy (NCBI): domain Archaea; kingdom Methanobacteriati; phylum Methanobacteriota; class Halobacteria; order Halobacteriales; family Natrialbaceae; genus Natronorubrum; species Natronorubrum sp. A-ect3. The sequence continues at coordinate 11,080 of NZ_JBGUBB010000010.1, forward strand.
TGAACGACGAAACCGGTGAGTCCGAAGTCATCGACCAGACAGAGGTTGAACTGTCGAGCGGAGAGTCAACGGATATCGAACTGACCTGGGAAACAGACGATGGCGATAGCGGCGAAGATGATCAACGGTCGTATTCAGCGACTATCAGTGGTGAAGATGATCACGAGACAGGGTTGGTCGTTCAAGTTGAAGATAACGAGAGTACAACCGATGAGCCGGTATCGTTTGACGTCCTAACAGTGGATGTTAGCGAGTTCGATAATCAAGACGATACCGTAGCGATCGATATCGAGTACGAACTAAGCGGTGCACTCGACGATGCCGAAGTCGAAGTCGCTGCGGAAGTTGATTATCATGGCGGAAAGGGTGATGATAACAAAGAAAGCAAAGAGATTCAAGATACTGATGGTACTGTTTTGTTTATCTTAGATGTGGAGAACCGCCAGGATGAGATAGATGTCGACGGTGTGATTGACGGCGAGAAATGCAGTGTGACTGGAATCGAGGGCGGTGACAGTGGAGTAGACGTTTGCTGATCTCACCCTAAACCCAAGACCGTACTTTTTACTCGGTTCTTGTGCTGACTTCAGTACTGATCTCAAAGCTCACGGCTCGAGTGCTCAGTGTCTCGGCGATCTCCCGGCGCTGCTCGAGCGTGAGATCATCGCGCTCGAGAACCTGCTGAATCGCGCGGACGAAGTGGGGGACATCATCGCAGGCACTGACCACGGCCTTTGTCCTGTTACAGTCGTAGAAGTCAGCTGCTCGCTCGATCGCGTCTCGTCGATACGCATAGTCGCCGTCGGTTCTGATTCGCATGCTCGTACACACGACCCCCGAAATCCTAGTTTTTTCGGCTCACTCAACGGCCCATATCAGCCCAAAATGGGGGGATCTGTCGGCCCATCGTCGATGAATCCCGACTCGAGGTGGCGATCGACTCGCGATATGCACACGGCGTTCTCGATCTCGTGTGCATATTCGGGAAACGGATTCTGTCGACGTGCAACCCCCTGGAGATTCTCCCTCAGGACACGCTGTTATTTTGAAGCGACAACAACCGTGGTTTCCAGATCACCCGATTGTCCTGAAAGATCCATCTCAAATCCACGCGGGTTTCCAAGAATAGCTCTAGGATCGTATATGAAACAGATCAGTTTCTCACAATCCGGATGCGCCTGATAATGTTCTTTATCTTCCGCTATTTGTTTTTTCAGCCGTTTCTCAGCATTATTTTCGCTCGCGTACTTCACTTCTATCCCAATTTCCCCCTTTTTTATTAAGAAGTCAATACGAGATGCACTTCCAGCGTGACTTGGAGAATATTCTTCATCACGAATATCATCAAATTCTATCCATAGGAGAGAATGTAATAAATCTTGGACATCATATTCATCGGTGATCGCGATTGTATCACGATCATCATAGCGATCTTGCAACTGGCGAGCTACTTTCGGGAACCGTTTACAAATACGGAGGATTTTTTGATCAGGTTCTAATTCCGGAATTTCTTCAGAAACATCCTGATCAGATCCAGATGCTTGGTCCAACTTATTTCTGAAATGCTGAGGGAGATACGGCAGCGACGCTCTCATAACTGCCGTAAACCACTGCTCTGACCTTACCGTGATATCATCTGGTCGAGGAAGAATGATCAAAGATCCATTCCCTGAATTGTTGAAAGACTGGAGAGCAACTCCGCAAGTAGAACCATACTCTCCACGGGTGATTAGTTCCTTACTCTTCTTAAAATTCGAATTTTCATATTCAACATAGCACTCCGCTGAGTCTGCAATCTCTATATAACTGTTCACATCTTCATCTTCTGTCTTAGGAAAGCAATTGTGCTCTCCGCCCCCCCAAGATAGAGAAACACCCGTTTTTGCCAATATATCGTGGTTAGATATTTCGTAGTCTGTTTCCCTGATAGTTGCATTTATAGATTTGAAATCAGATAGAAGTACGATAACTGCGCCATCTGTTTTAAGGAATTGGCCAATTTCGTCTCTTATCTGGAACAAACGTTGGCACAACCAGCGGGCTTTCGATTCAGTATATGCGTATTCAAATTTCAAATCTAAGATTAAAACATCGTCATCTAAGTTAAATGAAGCGTAGTAATCCCATTCACGGATATCGACCCCATCAACTCTAATATTGACATTGTGATCTTCTTCAGTGATTAGTTTAATACTCATATATAATAGTCTACCACTGCTTCATGTTATAATGGTCGTTATATTCCAAGAATTCGGCTCTGTTGAAACCACCAGTAGGAGATGTATTCTGACTCGGGTGCGGTCGGTACAGACCGCAAGTATATTTAATCCAGTCGCTCTCCTCGCCGCCATTCATAGTACCATCGTATCATTATGTATCCTGCCATAGCGATCATAATAAAGAAGGTTATTTTCCCCATTTTTAGAATAGTCAACGGTTCTTGAGCCGTAGCGAATACTGCACCACCAGCCATGCCCGCGAGAACTGCTTCACCGGCCTTGGCACCGGCACGTAGTAAATCAACCATATGAAAGGAAAGTCAGGCTCATAGTTATTAACTAGGTTTTAGTATAACTCTTGACGGTCTAAACGTAGTCTTCTGCGATCGGCTGTTTCATTCTATCTTGTATCTAAAGAAAGCTATTTTAACAGGGAATGGTTTACAAAATATAGACAGGACCGTTTCGTATGCTTCAATTGGAGACTGTGTGCGGAGGTTGGGATAGGGACCTGTGATTTTTTGCGCTGTTGACTTGGCGACACGCTATAGCTGACTCTTTCACTTACACCAGGGTGTATATCGGATGATCAAGGACTAACGCGTGAATCATGGGCTATTGTTGGGAGATTCCTACGTCGATCTGGCACCGCACCTTGCCACCTGCCTGACCGTTTCTACTCCCCGTGTAGATAGCGAACAGCGGTTCTGAAGCCAAATCCGAATTTGTGCGGTAGGCCGGGGGCGATATGCCCCCGGCCGTTTTACCCCGCCGCCCCAGCGGCACTATACGGTACGGGGGGTTGGCAGGGTGCCATACCGACAGAACGCGACAGATACCGCTCTACGGCCGCCCAAACACCCACAGAACCCGGTTCCAAAGCGAACACACAGCTGCGGAAGACTCGAGATCGTCGCGACCTCGAGCACACCCGCGCAAAAAACACACCGCATAGCGTCTGGAATGAAAAGCTACCAGCGAAATTGTAAATGAGAGGCGACAAAACGGGCGAAAACTGGCGGCGTAGACGAATGCTGTTGCTACAGAAAAGGAGAGCCCGTGGCGACGAGCCGGCTTAGCCCGTCGCGTTCAGCCAGTCGTAGGCTGAGATCCGGACCTTTACGTCCTGGGCCTCGAGGTCACCGCGTGCGATGAACTGACCGACGTTGGCAGGCGAGTACGGGAGCGTATCGATCGGTCGCCAGTCGTCGCGGTCGCGACGATCGGCACGACCGTCGTCGTCACTTTCCTCCAGGTCGTCGTCGTTCTGCTGCTGTCGCTCCTGTCGATCTTCGCGACGTTCGTCAGCGCGCTCGCTCTTGGCTTCCGGCGTGTCGTCTGGATTCACCTCGTCGAGCGCATCGTCGGCAGCGTCTTCGAAGAATCGCGACGAGAAGGCGACCCACGTCTGCACGCCCTGTACCTTCTTGAGAATCCCCGGTTCGTCGCTATCCGGATTGTCATCAGGGTAGGTGAGTCGACTGACGTGCTTGCGAATGGTGCGATAGGCACCGCCCGTTTCCTCCATGAGCGTCTGGTAGGTGACCGTGCCATGTCGACGAACGGTGTCGAGAATATCGTACACCAGCTGTGTGTTCGGCTTCGTCACCTCGCGGTAGAGTTCCGGAACCAGCGACTCGTAGTGCCGTCTCAGCCACCAGCGGCGGCCTTCTGGATGCTGCCACGTGTACGGCTCAGCGGTCGGCCCATCAAAAACGTCGTCACCGACGAGATCCGTCACACCGACGTCTGCCCATACCAGGTGCGACAGGACGATCTCGCGAAGCGCGCGCATGATGTCATCCCACTCGTCCCAGTGGTGGTTATCGCCGTTCGGGTTGCCCATCAACGCGGCTTCGATCTTCGGCTGATCGAACGGATAGCTCACGGCCTCCGGGTTGTCCGTATAGTACAGTTTCAACAGGATATTCGCATCCAGATCAGGAAAGCCCAGCTGTCGCCAGTCGCGAGTTGTGATCTTCGCCTCGAGCCAGTTGCCGTCGGAAGCGAGCCCAGTTGTGTCAACGTCGGCCGCGTGTTCAGCGAGCAAGTCCGCGCTCTGGCGAATAGTGTGGACGAGGTCGTCGGTCTTCGCGTCGTCACAGCGGACGTGTGTCTCTGCTTTCCAGAATCCCTTGCTCTGTTCGTTGATCTCTGCCTCGTCGAGATCGTAGTCGAAGACGTGAGCCACCAGGTCAGCGGCTCGATCGGCGAGCGCCTCGGGGTGCTCGACCCACGTCGTCTGGACGTGGACGAGCGTCCCAGTCCCAAACGGGAGGTTGACATCGTTTCCATCGCTGTCAACCAGCCCGTCGTACTGTGGCTGGATCTTGAGTGAGAGCGCGTTCAGCGGCGTTTTCGACCACTCGATATTGCCCTCGTGATCGATCGGCTTCAGCGTCACGTCGTACTTGTAGAACGGGCGGTAGTTCGATCCCTTTCCGCGACCGCCACGCCATCGACTGTCGGTTTGCACGACTGCATGCGGAACGCCGTCGACGAGATAGTCACGCGAGAGAACGATCCGTTCTTTCTCTTCGGTTGGATCGACGACGACCTCGTCTTCGTGTGCGTAATGGGCCGCGCGTGCGTGCTGGTAGAGCGATCCATCGCGGATGTTGCGGTTCTCTCCGGCATCGAACGGAATACGCCCAACTGGCCGGGAAGCGTCGTTCAGTACGAACTTCCCACCCCCACCGTGGCCAGGCGGTGTCGGATACGTCTTCGACCGCGTTTCGATTCCCTCGTTGCGCGGGAGATCGTAGTCCCCGCCCGGAACGACTGTCGACTCACTCGCCGATCGGGAAGCGTCCGAACTCATGCCGATCCCTCCTCGAGCTTGTTCTCTGCTCGGCGGAGCAGATTCCCGACCGTCCCTGGCCGTCGATCAGTCCGGCGGGCGTACTCGCGAACGCCAACGCCGTTCTCTCGACACGTGACGTAGGCCTCGTGTTCGGCCTCAGTGAGCACAGAGAGATCCGGCCCAAAGTCAACTAGCGATGCCTGCTTACTCGACACGCTCGCTCACCTCGCGCTCGGGGACAGGCACGTAGCGAACGTGCTCATCGGAGAATCGAAGCCCGACACCGGTCCAGCCGTCGATCATCGCGTTAGCATCGGAGCCACCCGCTCGAGCCGGCATCACGATGTCGTAGGGATGGCGATCACACCGCCAGCCGAACGTAATGAGTTCGTCGAAGGCAGCAGCGAGAGCGACGTGCACAAGGTCGGGCTTCTCGATCCGCTGGGAGCCTTTCGACCTCCCGACAGGGTAGCCACACTCAGGACAGACGTGAACGCCCTCACTATCTCGCGTGGGCTCGCGAACGACTGTCGGCGGCATGAATCCGAACTGTTGCAGGTCTGATCGACTCATCGCGAACCACCGTCCTCGAGCGCGCGACGAACATCGTCGTCTGTGGCTTGGTGGGCCGGATGGGCTATGGGCGTTTGACTCCTGACGTTGTAGAGTCGACTCGCCGGAACGAATGGTTCCTCACGCATCGACCTCACCCCCGTGACGGCCGGGCGATGTCTCTGGATCTGGAACCGAGACATCTTCTCCAGCTGCCGAACCGCGGCTCAGTCGAGCGTAGGTATCACACTCACCACAGCGGTGGGCTCGATCGCGGTTGTCACCGAACACACGGCAGAACCGATCGGTAACGTGGGCACCGCAGTGATGACAACTCGAGGTATCGACCGACGGCCAGGGTGAAACCGTCACGCCGACCACCCCGTTTCGGACACGAAAATCGCAAGCAGGCGGCGACCCGGAACCAGTGGCTGGTTCGGTTCCGGTTCAGAGGCTCCTGTTTCCGAAACCGAAAACAGTGGTTTCGGGTGGTTCAGTCGTTGGTTTCCAGCCGAATAGTGATCGGCCACAGAACGGGTTTTTTGCGGATGGGCCCTGACGGATTCGAACCATCGACCACTCGGTGTCTCACACAACCGCAGCAACTCGCAGCCGTGTTATGAGCCGAGCGCTCTAACCAGACTGAGCTAAGGGCCCCTTCTATTCGAGGCAAAACGCGCGCCGTAGTTAACCGTTGCTGTCCTGTTCGAGTGACATGGTCGCTGACATACTCTCCACAGACTCATTCGAGTAAGTCCCCTGTTGTCACAGCACACAATCTACAGGGCCGACAGCTGAAACGACACTGGTGTGGATCGCAGTTGGTTGTGGTTGTTCGAGAAAGAGCCCAAAAGCGCGTGGCGGCGTTACTCGTCGGACTGGTAGTCCGACAGCGACTGATCAGTCCCGGCTTGTCGATGGCGTGTCGCAAGTCCGGCGAGGTGTGGGGCTTCGGGGACGATGAGTTTCTCACAGGCGGTTTGGCAGGCGTTCGTACTCCCGGGGAGACAGAACACCGGCGTGTCGACGGCGATGCCTGCCGTTGCACGCGAGGCCATCGCTCGAGTGCCGACCTCGTCCCACGACAGTGACCGAAACAGTTCGCCGAAGCCGGGCAGCTCGCGCTCGAACAGCGACTGCGTTGCCTCCGGTGAGACGTCGTCTGCAGTGACGCCCGTGCCGCCGGTGGTGAGCACGATATCGATATCCCGACGCGCGACCAGGCCGCGGACTGCAGTTCGGATCGCCGAGTAGTCGTCTCGGACCAGAACCCGTTCGTGTACCTCGTGGCCCTCAGCTTCGAAACACGCCTGAATGGTGTCCCCGCCCGGGTCGTCCGGGTCATCCTCAGCAGCCTGTGCACGCGAGCTCGAGACCGTCACGATGGCGACGTACAGCGGGTTGATGATGTCGTGGCCATGATCGTCAGTCGTTCTCCGATCGTCTCTATCGACTGTCATACCGTGACATCCATGCTGGAAGGCGATAATCCCTCCCCTCGCGGCAGCATTCGGGAGAGCAATCGATCGGCGACTGCACGTTGTCGATAATCGTCCGTGACTGACATGCCGAGAAAATCACGCAAGGTGAATCAGGATCGCTCGTCGCTCACCACGGTCGTCATGTCGCCCATTCCCGTCGGAGCAGGGTTTTCGAAGGTCGACCAGTCAGCGTCCAGTTCGTCGTCAGTGAGCAGGCAATGGTCGAGTCGAGCCTGCAAGTCGTCCATCGCCAGGTTGCGGCCGATGAGCGCGAGTCGGGTCTCGCGGTCACCCCACTCTTCGTCCCACGTGAGATCGGGCTGACTGTCACGGAACGCTGCCTGCCGTTCGTCCGAGAGGCTGGCGATCCAGCGGCCGGTGACCTCGAGGGTTGTCTCCGTGCCGGCGTAGCTCATTGTGATCGCCTGGCGTTCGCGGTTAGCGACCCAACACAGTCCCTTCGCGCGCACGAGGCCGTCAGGAAGGTCGGCAAGCAAGGCGACGAATCGCTCGGGATGGAACGGCCGCTGTCGATGGTAGGTGTCGACCGCGACCCCATAGCGCTCTGATGGATGGCTGTGATCGTGATTGTGGTCGTGATCGTGATTGTGGCCGCCGTGGTCGTGAGCGGCTTTGGACTCGTCATGCGCTGTTTCGTCCTCGAGGAGCTGCTTCCAGCCGGCTGATTTGGTGGCCGCCTCGAGGTCGAAGCGTTCGCTGTCGAGCAGCGTTTCAGGATCGACATCACCGTACTCAGTCGTCACGACTTCGGCACGGGGCTGGAGCGTCTCGAGCAGTGCCACAACGCGTTCGCGCTCGGCAGCAGAGACGAGATCGCATTTGTTCACGACGAGCAGGTCACAGAACTCGACTTGCTCGAGTAGCAGATCTGCCAGTGGCCGACTCCCAGTTTCGTCTGGCCCCTGTCGAGTTGGCGGCTCGTCGGCAGCACTGTCGCCAAACCGGTCGTAAAACCGACGCGCATCGACGACGGTGATGACTGCGTCGAGGTCGTACGGGCCGCCTGCAGGGCCGCGAACGAACTGGCGCGCAATTGGTTCGGGTTCGCCGATGCCGGAAGCTTCGACGATCAGATACTCAAAGTCGTGTTCCTTCCAGAGCTGGATGACCGACCGCGAGAGTTCGCCACCGAGGCTACAGCAGATACAGCCGTTCTCGAGGGCGAGTACTTCTTCGCCAGTCGTCAGATCGGTTCGGGCTTCGACGAGGTCCGCGTCGACGTTGACCGCACCGACATCGTTGACTAACACTGCGATATCGCGCTCGCTGGTCTCGAGAAGCTCCGAAAGCAGGGTCGTCTTGCCAGCGCCGAGTTCGCCACAGAGGATGGTGACCGGAACGCTCATTTATTCGTTTGCGAGCGCGAGTTCACGTCGTTCTTCCGGTTCGAACGGATCGGCGTACGTGTCCCAGTTGTCAGTCATCTCGCGTTCGGTTAGCAGACACTCATCGAGGCGGTCGATCAGTGCGTCGCTCTCGAAGTCGCGACCGATAAAGACCAGACGAGTCATTCGATCACCCCACTGATCATCCCAGTCGTCTTTGATTCCCGGCCGTGCGGCGAAATACTGCTCGCGTTCGGCTTCGGGCAGCGTTGCAAGCCACGCTCCCGCCGGGCCGGCTCGGACCGACGTCCCGGCTTTGTCGATACCCATTGCGACATCTTCACGACCGGCACTCCAAAAGAACCCTTTCGCACGGATGAGTTCGTTTGGGAGGGCTGTCAGGAGCGACGCGATCCGTTCGGGGTGGAACGGCCGATCCCGCTGGTAGACGAACGACGTGACGCCGTGTTCCTCCCGTGGATCGTGGTGATGGTCATGCTGGAGTTCGTGTTTCCAGCCCGCCGACGCCTTTGCGCGCTGGAAATCGAACTCCCCGGTGCCGAGGATACTGTCCGGATCGATGTCTCCGAACTCTGTCCGGATGAGATCCGCACTGGGCTGGAGGCGTTCGAGGACGGCTTCGATCTCCTCGAGTGCGCCGTCCGGAACGAGATCGCATTTGTTGAGCAAGAGGACGTCACAGAACTCGATCTGATCGAGCAAGACCTCCTCGGGGACGCGCCCGGAGTCGTCTTCGAGTTGCTGGCCCGTCAGTGCAGTCCCGAAATCAAACGCCTCCCAGATGCTGTGAGCGTTGACGACGGTAACCATCGTGTCCAGTCTGTACGTGTCGGTGGGATCGAAGTCGGCATCCTCAAAGCCCATTGCGAACGTCTGGGCGACTGGAATGGGTTCCGAAATCCCCGACGATTCGACCAGCAGGTAGTCGAACTCGAGGCGATTGGCAAGCCGTCCGACCTCATCGAGCATATCACCACGCAGCCGACAGCAGATACAGCCGTTCGAGAGCTCGATGATTTCCTCGTCGGCACCGAGGTCAGTCTGTTGGGCGACGTGTTCGGCGTCGACGTTGACATCACCCATGTCGTTGACCACAACGGCAACTTCGAAGCCGTGATCAGCGGTCAGGATATGATTCAGGACAGTTGTCTTGCCAGCACCGAGAGGGCCACTCAGGACAGTTACTGGAATGCGATCGTCGGTCATAGATCAATTATGAATATGCCTTCGCGTCTTGTTAAGGTTAGTTATTACATATCGTCAGACGAAGTCATAACAAAATATATTATCTCACCCAAGCTCATTCATAACACCGATGCCTGTCGTCAGCGTCTCGATGCCAACCGAACTGATCGACCGACTCGATGCACACGCTGTGGAACACGACTACACTGGTCGTAGCGAGGTCGTCCGCGAGGGTGCACGGGCGCTGCTCACCGAGTTCGACGACGACCGTCTCGAGGACAGTTCTCTCGCCGGCGTCATCAGCGTCTTCTATGATTTCGGCACACGGCACGTCGAGCGACGCGTCACAGAGCTTCGACACGAGCACAACGACCACATTGCCTCGAACGACCACAGTCATGTCGACGACTACTGTGTCGATCTGTTCGTCCTCGAGGCAGATCTCGAGGATATTTCCACGTTCGTTGGTAAGCTGCGTGCAATCGAAGATGTCGAGGCCGTCGACTACTCGCTGGTCCCACTCGAGAGCATGAGCCAGGTACGGGATGCGTGAACGGGTTGTCCACAGACGACATCAGGGCCGGCGAAGCTCTTCGAGTTGAGTATCGAGTAGATACTCCCCAGCCCAGTCAATCCCAACGCGGTGGTCGGTCGCCGACTCTCGAACGCGGAGCTCCATCGTGTCGTGTGTGCTCTCCGAGACGGGGATCAGATACCGGTTGTCGTTGATCGGGTCGTAGACTGCGAAATACGCCGCACGGCCGTCGTATCCACACCGATCAGAGCCATCTTGACCGAGTTGAGCACTGACTGTTTCGAACTCGACCGTTCCCTTGCGTTTTCGATAGGCCGTCTTGCACTGAATTCGATGGAACCGGCCGCCGACTTCGACGACCAGATCGTAGGATTCGGTGCCGTAGGTCGGCACGAGAACGGGAATGTCGCGCAACACGAACGCCGACTGAATGATCGCTTCGGTCGCCTGGCCGCGTTTTTGCGGTTCTTGAAGTTCGTCGTAACACGCCGTTCGATCGGGCATGGACGAATTCGCCGCCCGATCCAATATAAACCACAGTAGTCAGTGGCACGTGGCAGTTCCACTCGAGTACACAACGGTACTAGTCTGTCAGATTGCCACACCGAAAATCAGTACGACTGAACGTGATCGATCTCAGTCAACCCAAAAATCTTCGAAATGTATCGGACGCCGAAGCCAGGACTCGAACCTGGGACAACCTCGTTAACAGCGAGGTGCTCTACCATCTGAGCTACTTCGGCTCATTTCCAAGTAGCCGGGTGTATTTGATAGGGCTTTCGTTTTCACTGCACTGTGTTCGACACCCTTTCACGCACTGCTCGAGTATCATCGCCCAATGAGTAAGGAGGATACCGAGTGTGGGGAACACGAACCCACCAGGATGACCGACGACGACGTCGAGTCGGTCATCGCCGAGGTCTACGACCGCATCGAGCCAGACACAGCGGAGCGAGCCACCCTCCGTGACGTTGCAACTAAACTCTCCAGTCGCGCCGAGAGCGCCGCGAGAGAGCGCTGTCCGGACGCCGACGTGTTGCAAGTCGGCTCGACGGCCAGAGACACCTGGATCAGCGGCGATCGCGACATCGATATCTTCGTTCGCTTCCCCCCGACGGTCGACCGCGAGGCCCTCGAGCAGTACGGCCTCGAGGTCGGCCACGAAACGCTGCCCGATGGTCACGAGGAGTACGCCGAGCATCCCTACGTCAAAGGCACCGTCGAAGGGTTCGATATCGACGTCGTCCCCTGTTTTCGACTCGAGTCGGCGACTGAGATCCGGTCGGCCGTCGATCGGACACCGTTTCACACCCAGTATCTCGAGCAGCGACTCGACGACGAGCTCGCTGCGGACGTCCGCCTCACAAAGCAGTTCTTGAAGGGCATCGGCGCGTACGGCAGCGACCTCCGGACGCGAGGGTTCAGCGGCTATCTGACCGAACTGCTCGTCTGTGAGTACGGCGGCTTTCGGCCGCTGCTCGAGGCTGCGGCTGACTGGCAGCCGCCGGTCGAACTCGATCCCGAAGACCACGGTCGAGAAACGTTTGCGGATCCACTCGTCGTCATCGATCCGACTGATCCCGAACGCAACGTTGCCGCCGTCTGTTCGGCCGAAAACGTCGCCCGGTTTCAACACTATGCGCGTGAGTTTCTCGAGGAGCCACGGGTCGAACTGTTCGAACCCGATGAGCCGGAGCCGCTTACGAAAGCCGAGCTTTGCAGCCACGTCGAGCGTCGGGCGACGACCCCCGTCGTCATCCAGTTTGTGGCGCCGGATCTCGTCGACGATCAGCTGTATCCACAGCTCCAGAAGTCGCTCGACGGAATCACGAGCGGACTCGATGATCGCGGCTTCGACGTCCTCCGTGCGACGGCGATGGCCGACGAGACGGCGGCGATCCTCGTCGAACTCGCCGTGAGCGAGCGACCCGCCGTCGAGCGCCACGAGGGTCCACCAGTCCACGTCCGAACGCATGCCGAGGGATTCTACGAGACCTACGCTGACGACCCCGAGGCGTACGGTCCCTTTATCGAAGACGGCCGGTATGTCACCGAGCGGCCACGTGAGTTTACCACTGCCCGCGAGTTCCTCGAGAGCGATCGGCTCTTCGATGTCGGCCTCGGAGCCCACGTTGAAACGGCACTCGAAGACGAGTACACGGTTCTCGTTGGTGAGGAAATAACGGCCCTCTTAGACGCGTTCGAGACCGAACTCTCGAGATACTTCGATCCACGTCCCTGAGACATCTGCCGTCTGAATCGAAGCGGGGGCTCACCGTTCAAAACAGACGAACCGGGGAAAAACGTGTCTTCAGCCGTCGAAGTCGTGCTCGAGTCCGTGTTCGTCGGCCACATCCTCGAGCGTCGACGCAGCCTTGTCGCTACAGCCAGCGTCGGGTTCGATCGGGGCGCGGCCGTCGAACGTTTCGTGAACGATGGCGACGCTGTCGGCGAGGACGTCGAGTCCGTATCCACCCTCGAGGATGAATGCGAGTGCGGCGTCGGTGTCGTCGGCAAGTGTCCGCAGTCGGTCGGTCATCAGGGCGTACGCCTCCGTTGAGAGCCGAATCCGTGAGATCGGGTCGTGACGATGGGCGTCGAAGCCGGCACTGATCAGCAGACAGTCGGGGTCGAACTCGGTGAGGGCGCCGACGATCGGTCCTTCGACCGCCGACAGATAGTCCTGGTCGTCCGTGCCGGCGGGCATCGGGATGTTCAGCGTCGTTCCATCGCCTTCGCCTGTTCCGGTCTCGTCGATGGCCCCTGTGCCAGGGTAGAGCCCCTGTTCATGTATCGAGACGAAAAAGACGTCGTCGCGATCGTAGAAGATGTCCTGTGTCCCGTTCCCGTGATGGACGTCCCAGTCGACGATCGCAACCCGATCAACGTCGTGGTCGTCGGCATCGAGGGCGTGCTGGGCGGCGACGGCGACGTTGTTGACGAAACAGAAGCCCATCGCGTCGTCGTAGACGGCGTGGTGCCCCGGCGGTCGGCCGATCGAAAACGGCGTTTTTCGGCCGTTCTGTCCCTCGAGGGCCGCATCCACGGCCCAGCAGGCAAGCCCTACACTGTGACGAATCGCATCCCAGGTTTCCTCAACGGCAGTCGTGTCGGGATCCCAGTTCCCCCCACCATCAGCACAGAACTGCTTGACGGACTCGAGGTACGCCTGTTCATGGACGGCAGCCATCGTCTCGAGGTCGCATGGGTCGGCGTCGACGTACTCGACACCGTGTTTTCGTTTCAGTCGCTCTCGAATCGCTCGTAGCCGGTCCGGCGTCTCGGGGTGGCGCGAACCGGGATCATGTGCGAGGCAGACCTCGCTGTAACCAAACTGCATCTCACTCGAACAACGAAAAGTATGTCTCGATATCGTCGTCGATGATCGTCCGGCGGTCAGCGTGGTGTGCAAGGATCGCTGCTGCCCGGGCAACGTTGTCCGCGTAGTCCTCGAGGATGTCTGCGAGGGCAATGCGGGCGTCCATCGAGACGCGATACCGATCGTCAATGTCAAGTCTGGCGATACGATCAACGGGTGCGACCGGCAACTCGAGATCGTCTTTGTCGACGACAGTCTCGACGCCAAAATCCGCCGCCATCAGCGTCTTGCGCCCGTCTTCGGTCGCTCGCTCAGCAGCCCCGATCGCGAGCTCACTTCCGTGTTCTTGGATCCGTGTTGCGAGTTCCTTCGACGCGTCGGCACTCACCCGAAGATCGCCCGCGTTCCGCCGGATGATCGTATCAACCGGGGCGAACGGGAGTTCGACGTTCATACAATGATAGGCGAAGGTAACTCCCTTAACGCTTTTCCTAGCCGCGCAATGTGGTTGCTCGTGACCTCAGAAGACGTCGTTTGCCTCGAGCCGACCATCGCGGACGACCCCTCTGGCGGTTAGCTCCTCGCCGAGACCGACATCAGCGTCCGTCTCGACGCTCATCGTCGTCTCGCCATCATCGAGAACGACCGGATTGCCGGCCTGCACGACGACGCCGGTGAACTCGAGTTCCTCTCCGTTCGTCGGATCATCCGTCCCATCGGAGTCGGTCGCGGCAGCTTCGTCGTCGGTTTCAGTGCCACCGCTGGCTGTCTCACTATCGCTGTCGCTGCCGTCGGATCCGGCAAACGCCGACAGACCGGCGTTCTCGTCGCTCGAGCCACTCGCCTCGCTCTCATCGGTGGTTGCGGATTCGGACTCCAACACCGTGATCGTCGACTGCCAGCCAGCGGAGGCCTCGAGGTCGTCCTGCCAGCCGTCCTGGATTTCGACGTCACCCAGTGCGACCTCGTCGCCCGGTCCGACGTCGACATCGGCTTTCTCGCCCCACAGTGCCACACGAATATCGTCGGTCGCATCCTGGACGCGAATGTTTCGGACCTGCCCTTCGGAGCCGTCGTCGCGGTCGAAGGTGCGTTTTGGGTCAGCCGAGCGAACGACACCAGCGATATCGACCGTCTGGCCGATCTCGACGGCTTCGATCGGCGTGCTCTCAGGGACGTACTCGACGTCTTCGTCGACTTCTTCGACAGCGCCGCGGTTTCCAACGTGGAGCTCGAGACTGCCGTCGCGTTCTTTCACGTAGCCGTCGATCACCTCAACGGTCGTGTTCGATTCAATCTCCGTCGCGAGATCAGCCTGCTCGTCCCACAGCGTCACGCGCACGCGCCCGGTCGAATCTCCAAGTGTGAGGTTCGACACCTTTCCTTCGGAGCCGTCGTCGCGGTCGAACGTTCGGACACTGCCGGTATCGAGGACGAGTCCAACGAGATTGACGTTCGAGAGGCCCAGCGACAGCGCCTCGACCGTGTGGGTATCGGACACTTGCACTTCGATCTCGGTGTCCGGATCGGGTTCGACCTGATCGACACTGATTTCGACGCCGCTGAACCCTTCTTTGGGCCGGCCCTTGATTCGCAGCACCTGCCCTTCCTCCAACTCTTCGATCGCCGCCTCGGCGTGGTCGTCCCAGAAAGCCGCGCGCACGGCGCCGGTTTCGTCGGCGACTTCGACGTTGACGACGCGGCCGTCTTCGTCCTCGCCGTCGCGTTCGAACGTTCGAACCTCGCCGATACTGGTCACTTTGGCGACGAACTTCGCTTCTTCCATTCCGGGCTCAATATCGGCGATGCCACCGACCTCGCTCTCGCCAACCTCGTGAGCGATGAGCATCGCCGCAGTCTCTTCGTCTGCAAGTCCACCCATCTGCTCGACTTTTTCCTCGACGGCCTCGCGAAACTCTTCGAGAGAAACGTCGGCCTCGAGGTCTTCATATACGCCCTCGATGTCGCTCATTCTATGCTCGTGCATGGGTAGCCCGCGCATAAGCATTGTCCATTCGGCGTGTTTGCCCCCATCGATCGATCCGAGCCAATCGTTGTACACTGCCCACTCGAGGTCGCGTTTGCCCGGCCGGCCGGACAGCGATCGCGTCCGAATGCATACCCCTGCTGGCTCCGCCTCGGTATATAAACTCACGTGTCGGACGGCCAACGACAACCCGGCGTCGTGACAGTCTGAAACACGCATGATCGGGCGATATAGCCCGTATACGACGACCTGCTTTCGAAAGGCCTTTAATGTCCACGCGGTTACGATGAGATGAGTCCTGGTAGGGTAGTGGACTATCCTCTTGGCTTGCGGAGCCAGGGACCGGAGTTCAAATCTCCGTCAGGACGCTCACTTATCGCGGCCGCTTCACGTTGTTCAGCGTCCGCTCTCGCGTTCGGTCCTGACGTGCCCAACGCTCGTTCCACTCGCGTTGGACTCCGTCAGGCCGCTTTTTCGAACGCATCCACAGCGAGTAACAGTTCTGACCACAAAACTCATCCTGACACGTCAACGATTCGTACTAAATGCCCTCCAGGCGAGAACTCCTCCTCGGGGTCGGAGCCGCGGGTACCGCGACAGTCGCAGGCTGTCTCGGTAGCCGCACTGACGAGCCGGGAACCGACGACGACTACACGTGGCTGACCGTCGGTGCCGACCGCCGGAACTCGAGAACCGTCCCCGACGGCGCGGCACCACGGGACGAGCCGGATATCGAGTGGCGAGTCGACCTCGAGTCATCGACGGCGACCGGCGAACCGATCGTCACCGATGACACCGTTCTCGTGAATACAGGATACGATGTCGTCGCGTTCGACAGAGAGACGAGAGAGCGACGTTGGTCGATCGACCCCGAAAACGATGTCTCCACCTACAGCGGGTCGCCGACAGTGTTCGACGGCACGGCCTACGTCCCCGAACGTCGGGTGCTGACGGCTCGAGACCTCGAGACGGGCGCGGTCGATTGGTCGTTCGAACTCGACTACGTCATCAGCGAGAGTGCTCTTGCTACCGACACCGACGACGGGCGGGTCTACGTGGCTGGCGGCAACGCCGTCCATGCGCTCGACGCGGAAAGCGGCGAGGAACTGTGGGAACAGGAACTGCTCGGCAGTGCAAGCTATGCAATCGCGAAGTACGCCGACTGGCTGTTCGTCGCGACCAGAGGCGGCGAACTGTACCGAATCAACCGCTGGGAGGGGCGTGTCGAGTGGCGACGGACGATCGAGGCGGGTATCTCGAGTGCGCCGATCGTCCTCACCTCGAGCGACCGCCGGCTCGGCCATGGTGTCGCGATCGCGGGCGGTGACGGCTCGGTCATCTACTTCGATATCAGCGGGAAACGCGAGTGGCAGACAGATCTCAGCGGCTTCGGAAACGACGGGCTCGCGATCGGCCACCGGACCGTTCTCGCCCGCTCGGGTTCGACGCTGTACGCGCTCGACGCGAACGACGGGGACAACCTGTGGCGAGCCGACATCGGACGCAGCTCCCGGAACCCACCGATCATCGTCGGCGATACGGTGTACGTCGGCGGTGACCGACTCCGGGCGTTCGACGTCGGCGGCGGATACGGCGTTCGTTCGCTGCGGATCGGTGGGGAGCGGTTCGATCGTGAGGAGCCAGACAATGTCAGCTACGTGACCGCAGCCGACGGAAAGCTGTTCGTGACGACGGACGTTAGTCGATTCGAAGGCGACGACACTGCGGCGTTGCTCGTGCTCTCGTAGGGTCCCGGAAGCTGCCTGCAGGGGGCCTACTCGTCTCGAGAGACCACCCGAAACATGGAATGAGCAATCGGCACGCACGAGCGGACGGCGAAAGCGACGACGGAACGAACCCGACGACCGTCAGCCGCCGGCGACTGCTTCGGACAACGGCCGCCACAGCTGTCGGCGCTGGCGGCCTGGCTGGAGCGACCGGGTCGGCGTCGGCATCGGGGTTTACGGGCTGTGACGACCGGGCGAGTGCACCGGCGGAGTATCCGGAGATCGACCTCACGAGTGGGAATCCGACGGCGTCGAATGTCGACGCCATAGCGGACGCTGACGAGGTCGTCATCTTCGTCCACGGCTGGCTTGGACTGGAGACCAGCACCGATCAGGCCGCCACGCTCGAGCACGCCCTCGAGGCGAACGACTACGACGAGCCGGTGGTCGCCGCGTCGTGGGAGGCAGACACGCCCAACTATTGGCGCGCCGAGGGCACTACCGAGACGGCTGGTAACCGCCTCGCCTCGTGGCTCGAGGCCGGCCGCGTCGATCTCGAGGAGACCACGGTTCGGCTGGTCGGCCACTCACTCGGTGGGCGGGTGTGCCTCGAGACACTCACAGCACTGGACGACGCCACCGTTGGGACTGTCACGCTGGTCGGGACTGCCGCGGACGACGATTCGGTCTGTACGGATGGCGAATACGCCTCCGGTATCGACACCAGCGCCGAGGCCGTTTTCAACTATCATTCCGAAGCCGATGACAACGTCTGTTATGGCTACGATATACAGTCGCTCTCGAGCGGCCTCGGCTGTGGCGGCGCAGACTGCAGCAGTGGCTGGATAACCGATGATAGCGGCACGACGCCGGAACACTACACTGACGTCGACGTCACCGACGACGTTGACGACCACTGTGACTACATCAAGCCAGACGTCGGCTGTGTGCCTCAGCTCAGAGCCGACTTCGAGTGAGTGGTGGACGAATCCGTCCGAGTCGAGAGCGTCGTCACTCGAGGTAGAAAACTGGGTGAGAGGAGTAAGCCCCCTTCTGTTCATCCCGGCATTCGGCTGAGCGTCCATGCCGTCCGCGGCGAGGCCGCGGGGTGTTCGGGCTACCACGGCATGGACTTGCACCGGTGAGGATTCGCCGTTCCATCGATCCTCGGCCGTCTGTGTGGGTGGTCGAACGGATCGTTCGACCAGCCCAACCCTCTGCAGGTCAACTCCCCGTCCTCTCGGTTGGGTTCGCACGCATCATCGGTCGGGCCGAGACGTGTCGTTTCTGTTCCAGAGCCAGCGGTCTTCCGCTCCGGGCTTGCGCCCGGTCACCTGCCCGAACAGGTGGGGGGACTTTCCTCGCGAGCGTGGCACATCCCGAGGGGATGGACCACGTTGCGTGCGTCGGCCACCCCGAAGGGGGCCAACGCGAGTGCGTTGCACGTCCCGAAAGACGAGCAACAGTTGTCTGTGATTGCCCCGTTGCCAGTTGATCACCGCGGCAGCCAGGCTCTCTCTCCCAGTTGGCCTAGGAGTGTCGGGCGAATAAGTCCCCCGGTCGGCGTCAGAGATGACGCCCAGACGGAATAGAAGCGCTTTAGGACGGCACCGGCCATATACAGTTGTATGTCCCAGCGACAGGGCGTCGACCTTTCCTACGAAGACGGGGCACGCGCCGTCGAACTCGCGCGTGAATCCGTCGAATCTTACGTACAACACGGCCAACGAGAACAACCGGGCAGCATGCGCGAGGCCTTTTATGAGCGAACTGGCGCGTTCGTCCGCCTCGAGTCGACACGGGGCCGCGGCAGCCTCCGTGGCTGTGCTGGCGGCTATCAGTCGGACGACCAGCTCGGACACGTCATCGTTGACGCGGCAATCGAAGCCGCAAGCGAGGATTCGTGTAGCTCCGAGATAACGCCCTCAGAACTCCCGAATCTTACGGTCTCGGTCTGTACCGTCAAAAGCGTCGTCCTGACCGACGATCCGCTTGCCGACCTCGAGCTCGGAACCCACGGCGTCGCCATCGACGGCGGTGAGGGTGGCTGGCTGTATCCGACAGTGCCCGTCGAGAACGGCTGGAGCGGTCGCGAGTATCTCGACCGCACGTGCCGAAAAGCCAAACTCGCGCCGGGGGCCTGGCAGGACGACGACGTCATCGTCACGCTGTTTGAGGGACAGGTCTTCCGCGAGCGCGAAGCCGACGGTAGCATCGAAGAACTATAACGAACGCTGCGACAAGTAGTAGTCTCTCGCTCGAGTCGTTCCGAGACAGCGTCTTCTGGTACCGATCACGCTTGGAGAGCCATCGCTCGGGTCAGCGATACGTCTCGATCGAACAGTGGGTGGTTCGCCACGAGTCCGACGAAAGAGGCCCGTGTAGAGATCCAGCGACGGTACTGCCGAGAAACGGGTCGAAGAGCGAGTGGATTACTCCGCCGACGGATCGAATCCGACAGCTTCGGCATCGGCCAGACACCGCTCGCTTGCGGCCTCGAGGTCGAACTCCCGAACGACCTCGCCGTCCCGAATTAGTGGCTCGAGTAAGGTCTCGCCGTTTTCCGGCCCTTCGTCGTCGGCGAGTGCGACGTGGTGGCCACCGTCTGCGGTTCGGTACACGTCTTTCACGCCGGAGAGTTTGCCCCGCTTTGAGATTGGGTCGCCGTCAATGGCGACGATATCGAGGCTGAAATCGACCGAATCGGCGCTCGTGATGTGGCTGCCGACGCCGAAGCCGTCGGCGACGTCGCGCAGGTTTGCAATCGCGTCGGGGCCGAGGCCACCACTACAGAAGATGTCGACGTCCTCGTGGCCTCGTGCATCGAGTTCCCACCGAACCTCACGGATGATGTGTCGGAAGTCGCCGCGACGGGAGCCCGTGGTGTCGATTCGAACACCATCCAGCTCGTCGCCGAGCGTCTCAGCGGCCAGCAGACTCTCACTTTTCTCGTCCCAGAAGGTATCCGCGAGGGCGATCCGTGGGACGTTTTCGCCGACGGCCTCGTCGAACGCCTGCCACGCGTCGGCCTGGTTGCCCTCGCCGAAACAGAACATGAGCGCGTGGGGCATCGTGCCACCTGCCTCGCGACCGAGAATCTCGCCTGCGGCGACGTGTGAGAACCCATCGAGACCGGCGAGCAACGCGGCCCGTTCGACCGTCGCAGCGATCGAGGGATGGACGTGACGCGCCCCAAAGGAGAGGACGGTCGACTCAGGGGCCGCCAGCCGCGTCTCGAGAGCGGCCGTCGCGAACCCACTGGGCTGAGAGAGGAATCCGAGCAGCGAGGTCTCGAGTTCGGCGAACTCGAGGTAGGGGCCCTCGATTCGCATCACTGGACCGCCGTCGAACAGCTGGCCGTCGGGCAAGGCATCGATATCGACGTTGCGGCCCTCGAACAGTGTGGCGACATCGATGATGCCGGTAACGACTTCGAACGAGCCGGTAGGGAACTGATCAGCGGTCACCTCGGCGACGACGTGGGGATCTTTCCCCGCGTGCTCGAGGGTGCTTCGAGTGCGCTCGAAGTACGCATCCGTCGCGCGGCCCTCGAGGATCGCCGCCGCTGGGACGGTTCCGAACGGGTTTGACATGTCGACGACTTCCCGGGGGAGGCAGATAAGCTACCCGTCTGCCGACGCTGTCGCCGCCGACGGCATCGATGCGGGGCCGGGAGTGACAGGCGCTGTCGTCTCGACAGTGCGCTGTGCCGACGCGTTCGCCTCGCTCTCGTGGACCGCTTCCAGATCGATCGCCAGCGGCGCGCCGACGATTTCGACCGTGTTGCCGGAGACGGTGACCCGGTAGGCCCCACCGAAGGGCTCGCTATCGGGGATCCGGTAGGCGTCGTCGACGGCAGCGGCCGGTGCGCCGCCGCGATTCTCGAGGAGGGTTCGATAGGCGTCGGCAAACGCCTCGGCGTCGGCGGAGCGCTCCCACTCGAGATACCAGACGTAGCCAGTCCGGTCGTCTTCGGTCGCATCCAGATAGACCTGAAACGTATCGCCGGCCCAGCCGTCGGTCGCCGGATGGGAGTAGTTGTACGGAGAGATCTCAGTACTGCCCGCAGTCAACGATCGGTCGATAACACCGTTGGCCCACAGCGCCGCGAACAATGTTCCCTCACCGACCGTCTCCGTGTGGGGATCGCCCTCGGGGCTATAAGCAACCCAGTCCTCGCTCGAGCGGTCGGGGATCTCGACGGCAACTGGCTCGTCATCCGGGTAGCGTTCGGGATGGATCAGCTGGCTGGTGCTTGCCGGATAGCGCTCGTAGGCGCGGTCGACGGCGTCCCAGCCGCCACGCTCGCGGAGGTGGGCAACGAACGGTGGTCCCTCTGAGTACGGCGTATAGATCGAGAGAAAGAGGCCGGCGTTGAACGGGCGCTCACCAGGGCTGACCTCGTCTGCCGGCCCGTCGTCGGTGGGGACACACTGCCACTCGGTGTCACAGCGCTGCTCGTACAGGTATGGCAGATAGTTTGCCTCTCCCTCGAGCAAGCCGAGTTCGGCTCGCTGTTCGTCGATCGTCTCACCGTGGCGCTCGAGGCCGAAGTGTTGGTCCTGCAGCGCGTGGACGAGTTCGTGGACCAGCGTTTCGCGGTCGATCCGAACCGCGTCTGTGTCGTCTGCGATGATGACGATCCGGTCGTTCGTGTAGTAGCCCTGGACGGCACCGCCGTAGAGGGTGTCCATCGCGTGATTGACGTCCGTCTCGCCATCGACGATGAACGCCCCGCGCCAGAGTTCGTTCGTAAACACCGATGCCGACTCGGGCTCGCCACGCTGGCTGCGATACTCGTCTCTGGTGATGAGTTCGAGTTCAACGTCGTGTTTGAACTTCAGCCCGCGGAGGACCTCGATTCGAGCCATCGAGCGATATTTGACCGCCTCGAGTTGGGACTCGGTAACTGCCTCGGTGTCGTCGAACTCGAAGACGTCGTCGTGGGTGTAGTCGCCAACAGCGCCGAGTTCACGGTCGGTGTCGAACTGGTCCGGCGAGTCGGGAAGGGTACAGCCCGAGAGCACGACCAGCGCCACGACGGCGAACAGTGCGAGGCGACTCCGGCGCATTGGCTACCGTTGTGACGGCGGCGTCATATACTGCTCGCTGTCCTCGGAGAGCGTCGCCAGCTGCGTCCGGCGACCGACCCAGCCACGAACGGAGCTGTCTTTCCGTCTCGCCACGAGAACCCAGATCGAGATGCCGAGCACCGCTCCGGGGCCAGCAAAGCCGGGGAGTGAGTCGCTGTTGTCATCGTCGGTGTCGTCGGTGTCGCCGTTGTCGTCCACGGCGACACGCTCGAGTGTGTCCTCGCCTTCGGGTGCGACGCCAGCCGCGATCCCCTCGAGGTCGTCGACCGACGGCGCACGAACGATCGTCACCGTCTCGCCGTCGTGTTCGATGGCGTACGCCCCGGGGAACTCGTCGTCGATCACGTAGGTGTCCTGTCGGTCATCGACTGGTTCAGCGTCGTGAATGTCGAGCAACTCGAGATAACCCGTGAGGAACTGCTGGGCGTCCTCGCTCGAGCGCCACTCAGTCTCCCAGACGGAGCCGGTGTCGGCCGGTTCGGGGTCGTCAGCGTCCGCATCAACGTACAGGAGCAGTTCGTCGCCGGCCCAGCCGTCCGTGTATGGCTGGTCGTAGTCATACCCCGACAGATCGTCGGTGAGGAGTGCATCCGAGTCGATTACGGACGGCTGCCCCCGGTCGTGGACGTCAGCGCCGAACATCGACACCATCGCGGCCTCGCCGGCCGTCTGTGACGTGGGTTCGCCGTCAACCTCGAGCCGGTCCCAGTCGTCGCTCGAGCGGTCGTCGATCGTGATCTCGACCGGCTCGCGGTCTGCGTCCGTGTGGATCACCGTCGACGAACTCGTCGGCGGCTCGTCGTAGGCCGCGTTCACCGCTGCCCAGTCGTCGTCGGCCTCGAGCAACTGATCGACGTACGCCGGGCCGTCGTTGTACGGCTGGAAAAGCGTCATGTAGAGCCCCCAGTTCACCTCACCGAACTGGTCAGCGTGGGATTCGCCAGGGGTGAGACAGTCCCACTCGGCCCCACATCGGTGGTCGTACTCGTCTTCGACCCAGACGGCATCGCCCTCGATGAGCCCGTTTTTCGCAGCGTCTTGGTCGATCGTCTCCCGGTCGTAACTCGTCAGGTCGAACTGCTGGTCTTGGAGCGCGTGGAGCAGCTCGTGGCCGAGGATGACCTCATCCAGTTCGGGTGTCTCCGTATTATCCGAGACGAGCACGACCTGATCGGTCTCCGGATCGTAGTAGCCGCCGACGGCACCGCTGTACATTGTTTCGAGCTCGTCTCCCGCGTCGGTGTCACGGTCGACCATGAACAGCGCCTC
Source organism: Natronorubrum sp. A-ect3 (assembly GCF_041821125.1). Lineage (NCBI taxonomy): Archaea > Methanobacteriati > Methanobacteriota > Halobacteria > Halobacteriales > Natrialbaceae > Natronorubrum > Natronorubrum sp. A-ect3. Next base: position 34,617 of record NZ_JBGUBB010000010.1, read on the forward strand.
GTAGGTGACGTCCTGCTCGAGATGTTCGTCGTCGCTCAACTCGAGGAAGACGTCGTCGTGGTCGTCGGCGAACTCCTCGCGGGAGATGACCTCGACCGGCACGTCGTCCTCGAAGGTGAGGTCGCGGATTTCTTCGACGCGTGCCATCGACCGGTAGACGACCGACTCGAGTTCGCCGTCGTCGACAACGGCATCGTCACGGTCGTCGACTGGGAGGTCATCGTCGTACCAGTAGCCGTTGACGTAGCCGACGGTGTCTTCGGTGGTGGGATCGGCCGGACGGTCGGTCGAATCGTCTCCGAACAGCCCTGGGACCATCCCACCGGCCACGGCCAGTGTCAGAACGAGCGTCGATATCGCAACGAGGGCAACGAGCAGTCGCGTCCGCGTCAGTGTGGCCGTCATTTCGAGAGGATGGGAATCGTACGAAGGCGAGCGTCAAAAGATCGCTGGTCGACAGCGACAGACGCTGTCAGCAGGGGTTGGGTCGAACCGTCGCGAATGTTTTTACGAATCGCCTCGTAGAATCCCGTACAGATGCACCTCGAGCCAGCACACACAGCGGTCGTGGTCGTCGATATGCAAAACGGCTTCTGTCACCCCGACGGCTCACTGTACGCACCGGGGAGCGAGGCAGTTATCGAGCCGACCGCCGCCCTCATCGAGCACGCCCGCGACGCCGGCGCGTGGCTGGTCTACACGCGGGACGTCCACCCGCCCGAGCAGTTCGACGATGCTCACTACTACGACGAGTTCGAACAGTGGGGCGAACACGTCCTCGAGGGCTCTTGGGAGGCAGAAATCGTCGACGAACTCCCGGTTGATGCGGCCGATCTCGTCGTCGAAAAGCACACCTACGACGCCTTCTACAACACGGAACTCGAGGGGTGGCTCAACGCCCGCGGGATCGACGACCTCGTGATCTGTGGCACCCTCGCCAACGTCTGTGTACTCCACACCGGCGGCAGCGCAAGTATTCGTGATTTCCGGCCGCTCATAGTCGACGACTGCATCGGCGCGATCGAGGACGACCACCACGAGTACGCCCTCGAGCACGCCGACTGGCTGTTCGGCGAGGTCGTCACGAGCGACGACCTCGAGTTCGACGGCGCGAAGTGAGAGCGTTTTCAACGCGCCGTCCCAAGGGGGTGGTATGAGCACCCATCGGACCGCACAGACGACACCCCTCGAGCGACTGGCAAACGGTAACATTCTTGCGCGCACTACCGTGTATCCGTCCAACAGCACCGAGAGCGCAGGTGGCCAGCATGAGTAGTCGCCGACTGCGGTCGATGTATCTCCTCGGAATCGGACTGAACGCGATCGCATTGGTGTATGCAGCCATGGACGGATCGCCGCTGTTTGCCGTCACGTTCGGAATCGTCATGCTGTATCTCGGCGTGCGCTACTGGATGCTGACAACCGCCTAAAAGCGTGTCTCACTGCAGGCGGAGTCGTATACTGCGGGCACTCGAACTAGAGTCCAATGCTCGAGTCGGTTCCGGCTCCTATCGAAGCCGCGATCTATCTCTACTTCGTCGTCGTCGCCGCGATCGGCTGTTATCTCCACGGACGGCTCTGGCTTACACACCGAAGCCAGCATCGCTCGAGTGAGTCCGATCAACCGGCCACCCACACCGACGACGGCTCCCAAACGGACGGCTAAGCCCCCTCGAGGCGAGGGCGCGCCTTACTCTGGCCGGAAAATGCGGAACGCACCCTGCCCAGTCGCGACTTCGCGTGTCTCGCCGTCGGGCGTGGTGCTCTCGACCATGATCTCGCTGACGCCGACGCTGCCGCCGACGCGGATCACGTTCGCCGTCGCCACGAGGTCGCCGACCGCAGGCCGGAGGTAGTTGACGTTCAGGTTGATCGTCGCGATTCGTGCATCGAAGGGGTTGTCCATCGCCGTCCGCAGGGCGAGGCCACCGGCCGTATCGATCAGCGTCGCGGCGATCCCACCGTGGAGATCCGCCCGCCCGTCACCCGACGGCGTCGGTCGCTTATTGCTCAGTTTCTCGTCGTAGGGCACCGACAGCGTCATCGTCCCCTCGCCAATGTGTTCGACAGTCGTGCCGATCCACGAGAGGAACTCCTGATTCTCCTCGATAAAGTACTGCAGCAGGCTCTCGAGATCAGCGAACTCCTCGGGAGTTGGCTGCGTGTCGTCGGTCATGCCCTGTGGTCTGCTATCGACGCTCTTTACGGCTACGTTTCTCGATTGTCACGTTGTCGAACGTTGTCCGGCAGGCAGCGGTCAGTCGGGACTGATAGCGTTTCAGTCTCGAGAACGGTTCATCGAGATCGACGAGGAAGGGACCGACGCGACCGTTGCGATAGACGAGAACGCGCCAGCAGACCGCGTCGAGCGTCTGTCTCTGTTTTCCGCCCGCGCTCTCCCGATCGAGATGCCACTGTTCTGGGGCCGGTTAGTCGACGGCGAGACGCTGCAGGAGTGAGAATTAGTCGTCGCTTTCGATCGGGACCGGATCGTCGTTCCTGTCGTCGATCACGCGCTCGAGCAGCGACGCGAGTTCGTCCTGCTGGCGCCGGAGGTCGTCGTATCGCTCGTACAGCCCCTCGATGTCCGCGAACACCGGATCCGGGAGGTCGCCGTGTTCGAGTTGCATCGGCGCGTCGCTCTCGGGGCGGCGAACCGCCGTCGCGGGAATCCCGACGATCGTCGAGTTCCGCGGGTGCGACTCGAGCACCACGGAGTTGGCTCCGATCTTCGAGTGCTCGCCGATCTCGATCGGACCGAGCAGCGCCGCGCCGGCGCCGACGACGACCCCGTCGCCGAGCGTCGGGTGGCGTTTGGTCGCCTCGAGCGACGTCCCGCCGAGCGTGCAGCCGTGGTAGCACAACACGTCGTCGCCGATCTCGGCCGTCTCGCCGATGACGACGCCGGAGCCATGGTCGATGAAAAAGCGCCGCCCAATCGTCGCCCCGGGGTGGATCTCGATCCCGGTCAGCCACCGCGAGACGTGGGAGACGAACCGCGCGGTCGTGCCGAACTCGTGGGTCCAGAGCCGGTGGGCAAGCCGGTGGCACCAGATCGCGTGGAGCCCGGGATAGCACAACAGGACCTCGAGGGTCCCCTTCGCCGCCGGGTCCTTCGCGAACGCCGTCCGGACGTCCTCGCGGAGTCGATCAAGCATCGGGCACACCCCACAGCGGCGTGTCGCCGACGAGTTCGGTCACGTCCGCAGCGACGGTCGTCATGCGGCTGGCGCCGATCGGCTCGGTCGAACTCATGGGGTTACATTCTCCGATGTGCGGTGTCGTGGCACTCGTCACTCGTCGGAATGCGCTCCTCGTCAACCGATCGTCGTTCCATTCGTTTCCACCAGTAGAGAGCACGTCGCCGAATCGAATAGCCCGGTAGCCTGATAGACAATGGGTCACAATGAGCGTTCGGATCTGGAATCGTCCTTTTCTAGCGAAACGAGATGCGTCCTCGTTCCACCGCGGAGCGGACAATATAAACACCCCACCTTGTGTATCATGCACCTTACTCATCAGGTTCCACAGATATCTGCGTACCCGGCATACGTCAGGTTGGAAACCGGCGGGTTGGGTCGGTCAGCCACGCGCTGTCTCTCGACAGCGGTTTTCAGAGAACCATGAAAAAAACAGAATCACTTGACACCAGTCGTCGGTCCGTACTCAAGGCCGTTGGTGCGTCGGCAGTCGTCGGCAGTCTCGGACTTGGCGCGACAGGTACTGTCGGTGCACAGGCGAGTTGTGAAAATTACTCATCGGGAGTTCCAGGGCAGTGTCCAGATCCATGTGAGGGCGGAGAGGAACTCGAGGGGACGCGACTCGAGGCGGGTAGAGACTTCCCGGAGGAAACCTTCTGTCAAACCGTGCAAGTTCCTCAGGAGGCCGATACTGTTGTCATCAAGGCCGGGCTAGAGTGTTACAGATGTTCGGCTACTGGCGGACAAACCCAGGAGTTCTGCGTCCCGGAGGGACAGGCACAACCGGCCATCAGCAACATCCAGTTCTGGGTCTGTGGCAATGGCAACGGTGACGAAGACGATCCGAACTTCGGAAGAGGCTGCAGTCAGGTCTGTGGCGTTTCGGACGTCAACAACGTGAACGTGGTCTACAACGAAGGTAACGCGGACGGTGAACCGGAGTGTGCACCCGCCGATCCGAACGTGGCTCTCCAACCAAGTAGCCGTGCTGGCGAAGAGAACTGCTGGGAGATTGTCAGCGACGACTACAAGATCATCGGTGCGTCGGGCGAAGTAAACACCAACCGATGTGCCGCCGTGTGCTACCGGGAGTAGCTGAACCGACTACGAACCGACCGCGATGAGCCGTCTTCTGACGGCTTCTCGAGGGCGGTCCACTGTTCGAAAACCGAGCAGGACATGATGACCACTTCGATGTCGCCCTCGCAATCGGAACGCGGACGCCCATGGGGACGTCGAATAGCAGTCGTCCGAGCGGCCTCGGACGTAAATCATTTATAACTGACCCAGATATGGCAGCAATAGATACTAATCGAATAACAGAAACCGTTCGCCAGCCCGAGTACACCGGTGAGAACAGATGTCTCCCGTGTACCGCCGTGAACGTACTGATTGCGAGTGTCGTCAGCGCGGTCATCGGACTCGCTTCGATCCCCCTCATGATCGGTTCGTTCCTCGCGTTCCTCGGGGTCATCTACCTGCGCGGCTATCTCGTCCCCGGGACGCCGGAACTAACGAAGCGGTACCTCCCCGAGCGCGTATTACGGCTGTTCGGAAAGTCCACGAGGGACGACTCGAGCGCCGTCCCGGGCGAAGGAACGGGACAGGTCGACGTCGAAGCCGTGCTGGCGGACGCGGGCGTAGTAACCGATTGTCCCGACGGCGACGACCTCTGCCTTGAGCCGGGATTCCACGACGCGTGGATCGATCGGATCGATCGAACCCGACAGGAAACCGCCGTCGATGATGTCACAGCAGTCTTCGACGTTCCGGCAGCGGACACGGTCTTAACAATCGAGGATCACGACGACACATTCGTCGTCGAGGCCGACGGGGCCCCGATCGGGTGGTGGGAGTCCCGCACCGCGTTCGTCGCGGATGTGACCGCCGGATGGGAACTGCAGCGGCGCTATCCGGCGTGGGACGAGATGGACAACGAGGCACGGACTCGAGTGCTGGCCTCGTTGCGGGTCTTCCTCGAGCACTGTCCGACGTGTGACGGTACGCTTGACTTGGGGACTGAGACGGTCTCTTCGTGTTGTTCCTCCCACGACGTCGTCGCGCTGACCTGCGCAGACTGCGACGCGCGGCTCTTCGAGTTCGACGCGTCGGCGCTGGAAGCGTGATTCGGCGGTCCCCCTCCGATGACTGTCGTGGATAGGCACCGATTAGCACCGTTTTAGAGCACGTACAGGGAAGAACGGACTCGAGCGGACGAGAGGCAGCTTCGACCGCGTCTCGAACTCACTCGGCCGAGTCCTCGGCGGGATCCTCGTCGGCGGGCTCGCCGTTGACGATCGTCCCGTCCAGAAACGTGTGGTGGATGAAGTTCGCGACGCCGCGGCGCAACCGTTCGGAGACCGCCTGGTCGGAGACGCCCAGCTCCGCGGCCAGGTCGCTCGTCGAACACTGCCGGGGGATGTCGTAATACCCCTTTTCGACCGCGAGGCACAACGCCTCGCGCTGGGCGTCGGTCAATCCGAACAGTCGCTGTTCCGCTCTCATTCTGGATTCCCGCAGGTGGTAGATCCGCAGTACAGTAAAGGCAATCCCGTGCGCCTCGCAGTACTCGCGGAACTGCACCATCCCGTCGTGTGACGGGAACTGGATCGCGAACTCCCACTCGTCGGCCGTCCCGGAGACGCACAGGATCCGCCCGTCGCACGCCTGGACGGTCTGGAACAGGTAGTCCGACCGGATGTCCCACTCCATGCCGATCAGCGTCCGGTTCTCGAAGACGTCGACCGTCTCGAGGTCGCTAACCGACGGGTGCGTCCGGACGCGTTCGACGAACGCGGTGCGATTCGTGGGGGAGTCGGACACGATCGAGAAGAACAACCCGGATCGATCGCCGCTCGGGACGTACGTCTCGAGGTCGATAGTCATCCCTTCCTCGACCCGTAAAATCCGGCCGAGATCGAATTCTGTCGGCCTCACACTGTATCTGCTGATTACAACCATCACGACTGCTCTGGCGAGGATACGATCTCTGGCACGAAGCCACAGTAGGTACCGCGGAGCGGGCCTATCGCCGCTCACTCAGATCATCGACGGCGTCTGTGGCGATCCACCGCGTCGAGGGACGCTGAAAGCTACAGAGGACGTATACGCCGCCCGTCATCATGTAGAGTTCGTCGCCGGGGAGCCGTTCGGGATCGGGCACCCGCTCGCTCTCGCGAGTTTCATCGCTGGTATTCGAGCCGCTCATTGATCTTTCACTCGTTGTAGAGACGAACGCCAGCGACCAGCATGAGAGAGACACTTGATGTACAATGGTGTCGATGCTCGCACCTCGGTGAACGCTCCGGACCGCGAGTGAACCGCTTCCGGAACAGCGTCAGCCCACTCCACACCCGGAACTGATCCGGCGACGGAGCGATCGGTTCAGTACTCTCCTCGCGACGGCTGCAACCGGGTGGACGACCGGACTCGAAGCCATAACAGTATCTGCCATGGTTCGACTAAAGCTGCGCCGAGTCGTCCGTCCACGACGGGAAATGACGACGCACGGACGACATCGGCGCTGTATCGACTGCGGGCTTCGGTTCGACGACGGACAGGCGTATCACGGCTATTACTGTGAGAACTGTTGGCTCAGGCAAGACGGACTGCGGTGAGAACGCACAGAGAAACGGTACCGACGGAAGAGACCGATTGCGTCAACGGGTCGGGAACGCGACGAGTGCGACGATCGTCGCCGACGGCGAAACCCGAAGGCGCTCGGTCAAGCGCCGGTTTCCGACGAATCGATCGCCTCGATCGAGTCGGTATCGAAACTCGTGTCTGTGACGGCAGGAGCACCATCAGTTTGGCCTACTCGAAAACGTATACCTATCACCGAACAGTCAGTCCCAAAGTGAGATTTTTCCTAGACGAGTGGAGTGCCGATAGTCGTCATCCAACTATCAGAGTGAAAGCGTCAATGTCGCGGTTTCGAGCGGCCAGGGAAACAACTCGTGGCCGTCAGTCGGCTGAAAATCGCGGGATACAGAACGCCTACTTGCGAAACATATGTCTGTATATTGAGTATACCTAAGCGCGCTTTCACCGTGGGGTGCGCTACAATGGGTAGACTTCAGCTGGATGGACCACTGCAGATCTCGGCATGGCAGCTCGCTGCCGTGGTCGTCGCGATAATCGCTTTGACCGGACTCACGGTGGCGGCGGTCACCCTCTCGTATGAGGACGAGATCAGGGCCAGCTACGGATCGGTCGAACAGCAGCCGTCCGATCTCACGATAACTGATGTTTCACACAATGGACCCGGAAGCTCCGTCGATCAGGTCCACGTCGATATTAAGAACACGAACGAGAAGCCGGTCGCAGCGAACGTGGGAACGGCGCTCATGGACGGCGACGACGCGGTCGTCGCGGACGCGGAAGAGACGGAACTCATGTGGCAACCCGGCGAGGAAGCTACAGTTCCGCTCGACGTGCCGGCGACGCCGGGCAGTGAGGTCGTCATGACGGACGTCGGCGTGACGGAGATCCCGATGGACAAGAGCGAATCCGACAAGATGACACCTGTGAGCGACCTCGCGAAGCAAGAGGAAACCGCCCCGGTGGCGATCGGCCAGACACCGGACGAGATTGCGGTAACTGACGTGACCCACGACGGCTCCGGCGAGTTCGTCGACGAGGTGCAGGTCGACGTCGAGAACACCGCCGAGGAACCCGTCCCGATCGACGTGGCGACGACGCTCGCAAACGGCAAGGACGTCGTCACCGAAGCGGAGGAGACCGGACTCGTCGTGCCACCCGGTGAATCCGGCACTGTGCCGGTTGGCGTCGAACCGATGCCGGAAGACGAGTTCGACCAGACGGAAGTCGACGTGTCACAACCACCAACCGGAGCCGTCGACGTCGACGAAGCGGAGATCGTGACGGAGCAACCGAACGGTGACACGCTCCCCGGAATGACGGTTCAGCAGACGCCGACCGACGTCAAGGTAACTGATACGAGACACGACGGTTCCGACGGATTCGTCGACGAGGCGCAGGTCGAAGTCATGAACACCGCCGAGGAACCCGTCCCGGTTGGCGTGCAAGCAACGCTCGTCGACGACAAAGCGACTGTCGCGAAAGCCCAAGAGGCGGAGGTCCTACCGCCCGAAGAAACCGTTCTCGTTCCGGTCGACGTCGAGCAAACGCCGGAAGACGAGTTCACCGAGACGGAGATCGTCGTCACGGACGTTCCGGACGACGAGGACGGCGATACCGAGACGACGCCGTAAACCCGCGCGGAATCGCACAGTAACAGCGGTCCCCGGAAAGGAGTCGACACGCGCTTCGCCAACACGGTACAACAGGGTCCACATTGCTGTTTTTCGCCGGATCAGGTTCCTAGTTTAAATTCTCACGAGACGTATCTCATCTCGAGATGAGCACCGTCGTACCGATGTTTATGATGCCGGGCGGGCCCGAACTGTTGATCATCTTCTTCATCGCCATCCTCCTGTTCGGATCGGCGAAGCTCCCCGGCCTCGCACGCGCCGCTGGCGAGTCGATGGGTGAGTTCCAGAAGGGCCGTGAACGGATCGAACACGAACTGGTCGAGATGAGAGCGGACGCGACGTCAGCGGTCGCTCCCGACCCCGAATCCGAGGCTGAAGCCGAGACCGAACTGATCGTCGACTGACGCCGTTTTTGCGGGCTGATAATGCTATGACAGCAGTCCAATGAGTCACTGTGCGAATCGACGCTGGCGATCGGACGGAGCTCACGAGTTGGACGACGACTGTGTGGCAAGCACCGTGTTTCTGGCGACGTTGGCGACCGCTCGCCGAAGGCGTTCGGTCATCGCCTGACTCGAGATGCCGAGTTCGTCGGCCAGATCGGCCGTCGAGCACTGCCGAGGGATATCGTAGTAGCCGTGCTCGACCGCGAGCGCGAGCGCCTCGTGCTGGGCGTCGGTCAGGCCAAACTGCGGATCGTCGTCGAGTTCGGTTCTGTGGTAGATCTGCTCGACCTGGAGAGGCACCGCGTCGCGCTCACAACGGTGCCTGAATCGCGACAGGTCCTCGTGCTCGGAGAATCGAACGATGAGTTCCCAGTGTTCGTCCCGACAGATCGCACGGAGGATCTGTCCACCGGACGCGTCGATAGCGTGAAAGACGGTATCCGAGTCAGGCGTCAGCTTGAGCGCGACGAGCGTCGCGTCTTCGATCCGCTCGATGATCTCGGCGCGCTGGACGGACTCGTGTTCCTGGAGAGAGTCGACGATCGGCTCCGGCTCCGAAGCGTGGATCCAAAAGAAGGGAAATCGTTGGCCGCCGCTTGGGACCAGAGACTCGAGTTCGACGGCGGCACCCTCCTTAACGTGCAGCGCTAACCCGAATTCTGAGTACGCAACCGGAATACGGAATCGAAGAATAACAACCATTCCTCATCACCACGTTCGCGTGCCACAGTTATAATATCATTTTCACGATGGTTGAACCATCATCGGATCGTGAACGGATCGCTGTCGGTGATCATCAGGAGATTGACGTCGCGGGCCGAACCGCGACCGTCACGTCTTCGCCCACCGCAAACGACCGGTTGGGGCAGATCAGCTTCGCCCCGAAGTCGGCGTCTCGAGCGCAAAACAGCGACAGTCCGGTGATCGCCTCGCCGTTTGCCGTGACCACGACGTCGTCCCACGTGATCGTGCGGCCGTCGGCAACGCCGAGTCGGTCGCCGTTGAGCGAGACGATGCCGTCCTGACTGGCTCCGTGGACGCCGCCGCCGTCGTAGTGGGGCAGCCCACCGTCGAGAACGCCACCACCATCCGCCCGAACACCGGCGAACGTCTCGCCCGGCGCAGGATGGGGTGGGGCGTCGAGGACGGCGTACGTTTCGCCGGTCGCGACGACCGTTCCAGTTCCATCCCACGCAAGCGGGCGAACGTCGACACCAACCTCGAGCGGGAGCGACCCCGACGCGCGGTGAAGGTTCTGGTCGGGCCTGCGAAAGCCGACGTGGAGGTGGTTGTCGACCCAGGGGGCGAAAAAACCAGCCCGAACGAGTGTGCCAAGCGACGCACCCTGTTCGACGTGCTGGCCGGCCTCGACAGTGGGGTCGACGTGAAGGATTCGGGCAATCAGCCCCTCGAGTTCGGTCGGGCCCTCACACTCGAGCAGGATAAGATAATCCTGCTCGGGCGCGTAGGGTTTCGATGGCGCGCGAACGGCTCTGGTCTCGCGGACGGTCCCCGAGACGGGGCTGGGCGCAGCCGTCGTCCGGCCGTCCCGGAGCGTGCCGGGATAGAGGTCGATCGCACACCCCTCATCGTGGGCGGGGTATGGCGAGTTGTAGAGCGAGAAGCGCTTGTACTGCGCCAGCAGCGTGTCAGGGAGCATGACAGCCATTCGTTGTCAGCTTCGTCTGGGCAGCGGGAGCGTTTAGGTCCACCGGGTGCAAAGAGAGGCCGATGCGAGTGATTCGCGGCCGAAAGGCGACGATCGAGGCCGACCGCGACGTGAGTCGCGGACTGCTCTCGACGGCCGCCGAGGAACCAGCAGTGCGTGTCTGGACGCCCCACCAGCAGGTCGCCTTTGGGCGGCGGGATTGCAGACTCGAGGGCTACGAGTCGGCCCGCGAACTGGCCCATGAACATGGCTTTCCACCCATCGAACGCGACGTCGGCGGGCGAGCGGTCGCCTACGACGGCGAGACGACGATCGCCTTTGCCCGCGCTGAACCGGCTGCGGATTTCCGCCGTGGGACGACCGCACGGTACGAGCGGACTACGGACGCTGTCGAGGCGGCGCTTCGATCGCTCGAGGGCGACATCGAACTCGTCCGCGGTGAGCCGACAGATTCGTTCTGTCCCGGAACGCATTCAGTGTCACAGCTGACTGCGAGTGGCCGACAACAGAAGGTCGCTGGTATCGCCCAGCGAGTGAGACAGGACGCCGCGATCGTCGCCGGTATCGTCCTCGTCGATAACCGCGAGCTGCTCGCGGCCGTCCTCGGAGACGTGTATGACCGCCTCGGCGTCGCGTTCGATCCCGACTCCGTTGGCACCATTGCAGCCGGCGGCGGTCCCGCCGATCCCGCCGTCGTTCGCACGGCACTCGAGGACGCCCTCGTCGGTGACGACACACAAGCCCTGACGGTCGAGTCTCTCAGCGACGGGTGAACAGGAGGTAACGTTTTTCCGCTCGGTGTCCTCGAACTCACGTATGCACGCTCGAGTGCGATCGACCGCGGAGGGAGCGCGATGACCGACGAACGGCCCGACACAGCAGGGCCACGCTGGACGGAACTCCTCGAGGACGCGGCGAACATCGCCGAGGAGTATCGGGAGAACGACTGGGATGCGATCGTCCTCGAACCAGTGGACGTCTCGCCGGTCGAACACGGAGCACGAACCGGATTTGACGTTCAGGTCTCGAGCGAGGAGTACGACCTTCTCGAGAACCTCATCGAGGACGGTGGCGTTACCATCACCGCTGCCGACGTCTACTACCGGCCACCGGAACGCGACGACCACGATCGGATCGCCCTCGTCGTCGAGCGCGACGAAACGAGCGAAATCGCGATCTTCGTCCCGCTGACCTACAATCTCGACGACTCTCGATCCGTCTTCGAGGACGCCCTCGCAGCAGAAGAACTGCTCGTTCACGTCACAACGACCACGCCTGACGCCGAAACCGAGCGCTGGGTCAGTTTCTCACACGAAGATCCATCGCTGTTCCTCGAGGAAGCGGACGTTCGAGGCTGGGGCGAGCAGTAGCGCGCCGTCGGCCGCCCGTGACTCGCCGACGAGAAGTTACTCGCGGAGCCAGTCCAGCAGGTCGCTGAGAGTAATAGACTGTTCTGCTGGCCGATCGCACGATCTGGACTCGAACGTCCCGTTGAGTGCCATCGAGTGATCGTCGTAGTAGGCATAGAGATTCTTCGGGGCCTGGTATCGGCCACCGTAGTGTCCGACGGGGCCGGTCGTGTCGATGATGTTGTCCTCGAGGTCGGTCGTAAACCGGACGTCCGTGCGGTCGTAGATGGGCTCGCCATCGAGCCAGTATCGGACGATACCGTCGTCGTTGGCCTCGCCGTCTGTCATCGTGTTCGCGCAGACGTAGTACTCGAACTCGTACCACACACCCGGTTCGATCTCGGGTGTGGCGAGCGCATACGGTTCGCCGTCGATGATGTAATCGTGGTCGCCGACGCCATCATCGTCGCTCATGTGGTAGGTGTTCGAGAGGAGATGAAACGGTCCTTCGGGGTCGGTCTCTCGACTGGTCACGTACAGCCGGTTGCTCCAGCCGTTGGTCCCGTCGGGGACGCCACCACCGGCGCTCCCCTCACCCAGCGCGATCGCACAGTTCCAGAGCCGGCAGTTCGACGGCTGTCGCCCCTCCATCGACCAGTTGGAATTGAGCGCAAAGGAGACGCGTCCGTTGAGTTCTACCAGTCCGTCCTCGAACTGATAGTGCGTACTCGCTCCCCAATGCTCGCCCTCACGAATCCGCAGCTGGAGGGCCGTCGCTCCGGAGTTGGTCGGACTCGAGACGAACGAAAGGCTGTCGGGATCGCCGTTCGAGAGCCAGTAAACCTCGTCCCAGCTGTCGTAGTCGTCGTACTCGAGGTGGATCACCTCGTCCGGTCGGTCACACGCCGCGCTTGCACTGTCGACTGCCGTGCCCGTGATGCCGAGCAGACTGCTAGCACCCACAAGTCCGCCCAGACGAAGCGTTCGTCGTCTGGTTACGCCGGCAGCGGTCGTCGGTTCGCTCGCATCAGTTCGCTCGCAATCGCCTGATCCGTACTCATCACGGGAGGTAGTGGTCGTATTCATCCGAACTGGAGTAGCCACGCACCAGTAATAGTATCCAATTCACTACCTGAAAATAACCACTCCATCACCGGCCGCTACGAACAGTTGTCGATACTGGGATAGTATTGACCACGTGACTGTCGTCTCAGCCAATAACTGCGGACGTGGGTCGCCGTACTGAACCCGAGTTGGCCACCCGAAACGGCTGTCTACCGCAGCAGGCGGACCGTTTGATTGTGTGCAACGATACCGCCGGTCCCGTAATCTGGCTACTCCTCGTCTTGCGCTCGCAGTTCCTCGCTTGCCTCACGGACCTCCCGCATCACGCTCGAGATCCGTTCTTCGGCCTCGAGTTCCTCCTCAACCGAGAGGTCGACGCCTTCGACCTCGAGGAGGAACTTGGCGACTTCGGTCGATTCGTACATCACGTCGTCGAGTTCTTCGGCGGTAAAGAAATTACACATCGCGCCGTAGAGGAAGGTTGCACCCGCCTTGCGGACTTTCTCCTCGAAAGACGACCGAGCCTGGTTGACCGCCTGTGGCGTGTAGGTGTCGGTCATGAAGGGGACGAGTTCGGGCAGGTTCTCGCCGATTTTGGTCATCTCGACGCCGGTTTCGGTCCGGAAATCAGAACAGAGGCGGGCGATTGCCCACTCGCGGGCGGTGACGTAGGTCCGGTCGCGAAGGAACTCGTTGACCCGGTCGTACTGTGCCCCGTCCATCTTTGTGAACCGAGCGTACTTCTGGACGTCCTCGGGCGGCTCGTCCGCGTCCGGTTCGGGGTCCGGAACGCCCGGCATCGTGTCGTCTGTCTCGTCAGTTTCTGCAGTATCAGTACTCGTCTCCGTCTCGGCGTCGGCTGTGGCGTCCGAGTCGGCATCGAATCGGGCAGCGTCCAGTCCGTCCTCGTCCATGGGCACGTGTTGGACCGTCGAACGTAAGGCTATGAAGGTTTTCGACTGGCTACCCGACTGTCGACCGTCGGTCTCGAGTCCCACTCAGTCGACGGTTCAATTGTAAACGGTTTGTCTGTGTTTGTGAGTTCTGCCGGATTTAAGTTTGTCAGGATCATTCGTTAGTCTATGTCACAGACGCCAGTCGTAGTCGAAGCAGTCCGGACTCCACAGGGAAAAGAAGACGGTGTGTACGCCGACGTCCGTAGCGAAGACCTCTCGGTGCCGCTGATCGACGAAATCCTCGCGGAGAGCGGCCTCTCAGGCGAGGAGATCGACGACCTGATGTGGGGCTGTGCTCAGCAACGCAGCGAACAGGGCAACAACATGGCTCGCGTCATCGCCTTGCTCTCAGAGCTTGGCGAGAGCGTGCCGGCGACGACGATCAACCGCTGGTGTGCCTCCTCGATGCAGTCCGTGATCTCCGCTGCCGACGCCATCGCGGCCGGCAACCGCGACGCCGTCATCGCCGGCGGTGTCGAGAACATGAGCCGCGTGTCGATGGGCGAGAACATGGGCAGTGTCCACCCACGGATGGCCGAACTCTACAACATCGGCGAACTCCAGATGGGGATGACCGCCGAGAAAGTCGCCGAGGAGTACGGCGTCAGCCGCGAGCAGCAAGACGAGTACGCCGCCCGGAGCCAGCAACGCGCCACCGAAGCCACCGAACAGGGCCGGTTCGACGACGAGATCGTGCCGATCGAAACGGAAGACGGCACCGTCACCGAAGACGAGGGCATCCGCCCAGGCACGACCGCCGACAAGCTCGGCGAGTTGCCGACCGTCTTCAAATCCGACGGCACCGTCACGCCGGGCAACGCCTCTCAGATCTCCGATGGCGCGTCGGCACTGCTGATTACGAGCGAAGCCTTCGCCGAAGAACACGACCTCGAGATCCTCGCTGAGGTCGGCATGAACAACGTCGCCGGCGTCGACCCGACCGTGATGGGTGTCGGCCCGGTTCCCGCGACCGAAGGCCTCCTCGAGCGAAACGGCCGTGAGATCGATGACTACGACCTGGTCGAACTCAACGAGGCCTTTGCCAGCCAGGCAGTCTACTCGCGCGATCAACTCGGGATCGACCCCGAAATCTTCAACGTCAACGGCGGCGCAATCGCGCTTGGCCACCCACTTGGCGCGTCGGGAGCCCGCCTGCCAGTGACGCTGATCCACGAACTCCAGAAACGCGGCGGCGGTCGCGGCCTGGCGACGCTGTGTGTCGGCTTCGGGCAGGGTGCGGCGATCGAGTTCGACGTCAACTGAGACGGGCCGCTGTCCGTCAGTTCCGGCACGACCGTGCCCCGTCCTGCGGTCGCGCCGGGAGACAGGTACAACGTTCCGTATGACTCGAGTCGTCGTTCCGAGTGACCTCGTGCAACCGGGTATTTAGATAGCTTCGGGCCGACTGTACCAGTATGAGCACGATCCTGCTGGTGGTCCTCATCGGCATCCCCCTCGCGTGGCATCTCGGGCTGACGGCGGTGACGTACTACGACGCCGGCAGAGTCGGCCTCGAGCCACGGAAAAAGTGGACAGCAATCACCTTCTGTATCCCGATCTTTGGCTTTTTCATCTACCTCTTCGAGCGCAGCGAGCTCTCCTACGATCCGGAGACCGACCCCTATCGGGGAAACAACTTCAACATCCACCCATCGCGGGCCGACGACGTCCCGCTGCCATCTCGAGGCGATGACCGACCTGGAGTCAACGACGACGACTGGAACGATCAGGACGACGAAAACGAGCGATAACTGTCCGCGGAACGGCTACAGCCCGTGTCGCTGCCGACAGTCATCACAGATCAGCCCCGCGAACCACTTCCGTTCGGTCCAGCCATGGCAGAGTCGATACCACTCGAACTCGAGATCGAGCGAGCGACGTTGTTCGGAATCGCACTGGCGCTGTCGTTCAGCGGTCGATGCAGTCTGTTGTGTGATCGAACCCGGATCGACCCAGACTGGCGAACATCCCACCTCTTCCTCTCGCTCCCCTGACCCAGTAGCCATCTCAACCTGTCACTGTGGCTGCATCAGTATACGTATGAGAGACATACCAAATTTGAACAGTCACGTAATCAGTTATTTCCCCGGGCTGAATCCGGGTGCGTCAGGGACCGGTCGAGATCGAACAGCCGAGTCTCAGTCGTCTGCCAGCGTCTCGGTCGCACCCGTTGCCTCGAGTCGCTCTGCGGGAACGGTGCCGTCGTCGTCCCAGCCACGTTCCTCGTAGTACGCCGTCAGCCCCTCCTCGAAGCCGGGGATCTCGTAGGGGAGTCGGTCGTCGTCGCGGTCGAACCCACGCTGGTTGTTGAAGTGGCGCTCGAGCGAGACGACAGTGCCGCCGATCTCGAGGAGGTCCTCGTAGTCGGCATCGAGCAGCGTCTCGAGGCGGTCGGGAGTGACGAAGTCTCGCGAGAACTTACAGAGAACGCCGCTGTCTTTGATGACATTGACGTTCTCGAGTTCGATGATCTTCGGCGGCTTGTTCTCGAGGCCCTGCTTGTCGAAGGCGTCGTCCGCGTCGACGAGCGGATACTCGTAGGGGTAGAACTCGGCGTACATGTGGTCGGCCCCGCGGTTCGAGGTGGCAAAGGCAAGTCCTTGGCCGTTGAGCGTTCGGCCGTCGTGGGCGGGGAACTCCATGCCCTTGACGGTCCAGTTGTCGACGCCGAGTTCGTCGTGAACGCGGTCGATCCCTTCTGCGAGCGTGTCACCGACATCCTCGCGGTAGGCGATTTTCTCGACGAGGTCGTGGATCAACTCGACGTTGCCGAACTCGTCTTCGCTGGCGAGATAGGCCGCGACGACGTCGCCGGCCGAAATCGTGTCGATCCCGTACACGTCACAGAGTTTGTTCGATTTCATGACGTCGACGATGTCGTCGACACCCGAGTTCGAGCCAAAGGCCATCACTGTCTCGTACTCCGGCCCTTCGGTCTCGAGACCGGTTTCCTCGTCTCTGGTTGGCAGTTTGCAGGCAAACGCACACGCCGAACAGGTCCCTTTCTTGTACTTTTTCTCCTCGACGCGGTCGCCGCTGATACCTTCAGCGCCCTCAAAAGAGAGATCAGAGAAGTACCGTGTCGGCAGCGCTTCGACCTCGTTTGCGTACTCAGTCATCGAGGAGGTGCCCTGTCGTTTCATGATGTGGTCGGACTGGGCGGCCTCGCCGTGGATCTCCATCTGCAGCGGCGGGATCTCGACCTCGTGAGTCGAGTCGCCGTCGAAGGTGATCGCCTTGACGTTTTTCGACCCGAGGACGGCACCGAGTCCGCCACGGCCAAAGGCGCGCTCCTCGGAGGTCATGATCGAGGCAAAGCGAACCTGATTCTCGCCACCCGGGCCGATGACGACGGTGTGTTCGGCCTCGAGGCCGTGTTCATCCTCGATATACTCACAGGTCTCGGGGACAGTCGCTTCCTCGAGGTCGGGGACGGCTTCGAACTCGACGCCCTCGTCGGTGACGTGGACGATAACGAGTTCGTCGCTCGCGCCGGTGATCTCGACAGCGCTGTAGCCCGTTCCGGTGAAGTTCCGCGAGAGGAAGCCGCCGGCGTTCGAGGAGAGCAAGCCATCGGTCAGCGGCGAGACGCTCGTCGCCGACATCCGGCCGGTAAAGCTCATCGTCGAATGCTGGAGCGGCCCCGTCGCGAAAACGAGGCGGTTTTCGGCACCCAGTGGGTCGGCGTCGAACGGCACCCGGTCGTACACGAGTTTCGTACCGAGCGCACGCCCGCCGAGGAACGACTCGAGAACGTCATCGATCGACTCAGTTTCGGCAGTTCGGTCGCCGACATCGACCGTACACAGTGGTCCCTGGACGTGTTTCATATGCGATGTAGTGGCACTCGTAACTGCAAAATGGTACCGATTCCTGTCGTCTGTATGTCGGCTCAATAGCAATGGCTTCGTAAGTGAACTGCTCGCCGTAGCCGACAGTATATACGGCCACAGTGTGAGAACGGCGTATGTCACGGTCGACGGAGCCTCCCGACGAGGCGACGATAGACGATCTGTACGACCAACTCGAGACACTGGCAGAGACGGTCGACGATCCCCAGGAGCGAACGGAAGTCCGCCGAACGATGCGGCTGGCCGATCGCCTCACACACAACGGGGTGGTCAATCGGGTGATCACCGAGTTTACGGGCAAAGACAAAGCGGAGGCGTTCGTCGGCAGCGTCATCATCGGCATGCCCTTGCTCGTCGAGGATGGCGTCCTCGAGATCGGCGAGTTCCTCGCGACGACCCCGGCGTTTTTCGTCGTGAATATCGCACTCGCGGTCGCGTTGGTCGTCGGTATCCTCTACGTCGCCGACTTTCGAGAGGTTCAGATCCACGATCCCTACTTCGGCGTGGTGCCGCGTCGACCAGTGTGGGTGCTTGGAATCGCGTTTGCGACCGCGACGGCAATGATGACGCTGTGGGGACGCGTCGTGTGGGACGAGCCCTGGGTCAACCTGTGTCAGGTGTCGGTGATCTTTACTGCGATGGCGATCGGTGGCTCGCTGGGCGATATCCTCCCAGGCGAAGACTGAGTTGCCGGCAACACAGGACCGGTATCAGACGTCAGTGACCCGAATCGCAACGCCGTCTGGATTGAGCGCTGATCAGACGGTTGCGCCTTTGGAATCCGCGTAGATCCGGTCGACACGGTCTTCGAACTCGTCCAAGATGACGCGGCGCTTCTTTTTCATCGTCGGCGTCAGCATCTCGTTTTCCTCGGTGAACTCCTGTGGAACGAGTTCGAACTGCTTGATGGTCTCGTGTTTCTCGAAGTTCTCGTTGACCCGATCGACTTCCTGCTGAATGTACTCGCGGACACGGTCGTCATCACACATCGCCTGTGGGTCGTCGGGGAGGTCGATCCCCTCTTGTGCAGCCCACTCGTGGAGGTGATCCGGGTTTGGCACCAACAGTGCGCCGATGAACTTCTCGCCGTCGCCGACGACCATACACTGCTCGATGATCTCGCTGGCCGCGAAGGCGTCCTCGATTGGAGCTGGGGCGACGTTTTTGCCCGTCGAAAGCACCATGATCTGCTTTACGCGCTCGCGGAACTCGAGGAAGCCGTCGGGTCGCTGGTGGATGATGTCGCCAGTTCGGAACCAGCCGTCGTCGGTGAACGCGCCCGTCGTCGCGCCGGGTTTGTTCCAGTAGCCCTGCGTGACGTTTGGCCCCTTCACGAGGAGTTCGCCGACGTCGCCAGGATCGTCCGTAAACGCCGCTTGATCGGCAGCGCTTTCGTCGATTTTCACGTCGACGCCGGGCAAGGGGTAGCCGATGGTCCCGATCTTGACTGCCTCGGGTGGGTTCGTTGAGATGACCGGCGAGGTTTCGGTCAGCCCGTACCCCTCGTAGATCGGCAGCCCCATCGCGTGATAGAGCTGACAAAGGTCGGCCGAGAGGCTGCCACCGCCGCTGATCAGCAGTTCGATCTCCCCACCGAGAGCCTCTCGAACCGTCGAGAAGACCAGTTTGTCGGCAATCGATTGTTTTGCAGAGAGAATCGGGCCTGGCGAGTCGGCTTGCTGGTACTCGACGCCGACGTCGGTCGCCCACTCGAAGATGCGCTTTTTGACCCCCGATTCGCTGGCTTGCTCGCGGATCGCATCGTAGATCTTCTCGTACACGCGCGGTACGCTCGTCGCCATCGTCGGCTGAACAGTGCCAAAGTCTTCCTGTAGCGTATCCGGACTCTCCGCGTAGGCGACACAGGAGCCACTAGCAAACAACACGAAGTGGCCCGCCGTCCGCTCGAACACGTGGGCGAGCGGCAGGTACGATACTGCAAGCGACTCTTCGTCGAGCGACGGGATTCCCTCCGTTTTGTCCGGCCGGGGCGCGAACCGCTTTCGGACCGCATTGACGTTCGACCGGAAGTTCCAGTGGGTTAGCTGGACGCCTTTCGGCTGGCCCGTCGTCCCACTCGTGTAGATCAGACTCGCCAGGTCGTCGAGGCCGGGTGCGTCAACCCGCTCCTGATACGCCTCGAGGTCGAACACCGCCTCGCCACGGTCGTAGACATCATCCAGCGTGTAGATATCGTCGCGGTCGTCGTACCCCGAAAGCTCGTCTATCGAGACGATGAACTCGAGGTCGAGGTCGTCTTCGACCTCGAGAACGGTCTCCAGAAGCGACTCGTTTTCGACGACAACAGCGGTTGCGTCGGGGTCATCGAGCAGGTAGGCGACCTGACTGGGCGAGGAGCTGTCGTACACCGTCGTGACGACGGCCCCAGCACCGAGGAGGGCGAAATCACACTGTGCCCACTCCATTCGGGTGTTGGCGAAGATGCCGACGCGGTCACCCAGTTCGATACCGAGATCGTGAAAGCCCGCCGAGAGGTTGCGGACAACATCACGCATCTCGAGGTAGGAAATCGTCCGAAACTCACCGGGCGTCGCAGCCGGCAGGACCGACGGCGTTAGCGATCGGTCGTAGACCCCACCCTTGTACTTCTGGGCTGGTCGGTTCGCATTCCGGTCAGCCGTCTCTTCGAACATCCGACCGAGGGTTGTCTCACCGATGACTTCGTCGTCGTACGCTCGTTCGGCATCCTGCCAGTCCATATACGTGTGACAGTACCTCCCGTACGATAAATCATGTTGAAACTGGAGGCCGTAGAAGCCGTGTTTATTTACGGCAACCAATCAGTACACCAGGCCTCCCAATCTGCGTTTCGAGACTGTGTGCCGAGTCAGTCACGCTGGTCGAGATAGCCAAGCACGCCTCGCGTGTTCAGGATCGCTTCGGCGCGTGCCTTGCGCTCGCCCCAAACGTCGGCCTTGTCGGTCGTGTTGACGAAATGCTCTATGACAGCCTCGTCGTCCTCGAGTGCTGCTCGTTTCGACTCGACGGCTGCAACCCACTCGCTGAGGACGGTTGCGTACGCATCGAGTGCGGCGTCGGCGTCGTCACCGACCGCTCGAGGTCCGAAATGCGTATAGAGGAGGACGTCAGGGTCGATCGATTGCAGCATCTCGACGTCCTCGAGACACTCCTCGAGGTCGAAATCGGACGGCGGCGACGTCTCGGTGATGGTTTGGGTCTCGGGAATCCATATTCCCGCGGCGTCGCCGACGAAGACGGCGTCGTTTGCGAGGTCCTCGAAGATCACTTGGTGGAACGCATGTCCCGGAGCAGCGTGGACACGGAGTTCGTGATCGCCGAGGTCGATGTGGTCGCCGCCTTCGACCTCGACGACCCGATCCTCGGGAATCGGCTCCGGTTCGGCGTAAAACTCCCACTGGTCGCCGACGGCGTTTTTCGTGCCCTCGACCAGTCGCGTCGGATCGGTGAGCAACCCTGCGCCGGCAGCCGGGACGTAGACGTCGGCGTTCGGACACGCCTCGGCGAGCAGTCCGGCCCCGCCGGCGTGATCGAGATGGATGTGCGTCACGACGATCGCCGCGAGCTCGTCGCGGTCGATTCCGAGTTCGTCGAGTGCCTCGAGGATCAGCTCGTAGTTGGTTCCAAGACCGGTTTCGATGACCGCGGGCCGGTCGTCATCGAGAATATAGACCGAACCGTACCCCTCAGTGTCGTACATATTCACGTCGAGATAGTAACAGTCCGTACAGTCGCCGGCGGTGACTTCCTGCACCGTTCCGATATCCGTACTCATATCGGTAGGCCCGTCGGCAGATGAGATAAAAGCTACGTCACCGCACCGCATACCGAGCCAGTTTACGGCGTTCGGCGGTCAACAGTCGTCCGGACACTCCTTCCACTCGCCGATTCCCGAGGGATCGAGATGAACGTGGGCGTCCCCAACGTCTTCTACATCACGCAGCCAGTCGACGAGCGTCGACTCGACGTCGTGGGCCTGCCGGAACGGCATGTCGCCGTCGACTTCGACGTGGACTTCAACCTCGAGGACGGGGCCGTCGTAGAAGACCGTGAGGTCGTGGACGCCTCGAACTTCCGGATGGTCGCGCAGCGTCTCGACGATCGCGGTCCGCGTCTCCGGGTCGGGGGCCGCACCGATGAGATAATCGACGTTTTCGCGGCCGATTTCGACACCCTGGTAGATGACCAGCAGGCTGACGAGTGCGCCGGCAACCGGATCGAGCAGCGGGAAGCCAAGGAGGACACCAAGGACGCCGACGACGGCGGCGAAGGAGGTATAGATATCGTTCAGACAGTCCGTCGCCAGCGCTTTGAGCGCCGTCGAGTTCAGGTCCTCATTGATCCAACTCGTATAGCGGTAGACGAGGTACATGTCGACGATCGCGAAAGCGAGCGCTCCGAACAGCAGCGGGCTGAAGATGACCTCGACGCCGTAGAGCAGCCCCTGTGCGGATTCATACAGCAGATTCAAGCCGAGTAATGCGATGACGCTCCCGACGAACAGGGCCGTCAGTGGTTCGATCCGATCGTGGCCATGGGGGTGGGTGTCGTCAGGCTCGTCGTACGAACTCTGCCCCCAGATCAGCACAACGATGCTCGCGACGAGGTCGGCGATCGAGTGGGCTGCGTCGGCAAGGAGCGCGACACTCCCGAACGCCAGCCCGACAGCCCCTTCGACGATAATCTTTACTGCGTTGCCGAGAACGTTCGCCCACGATGCGCGTGCGAACCCGCGTCGTTCGTTCTCGGCATCAGCCATATAATTGTTTAGAGAGAGTCTAAACTTGGGTCTTTTCCTTCCGATCTCGAGGCGTGGGTCGCGCTGCCGTATCGCAATTTTCATCACGCCGCTGTGAGAACCACGCCGTATCCGGGCGATGGGGCCCGCCTGACCCAACTGCCGGACCGCTCGCCGTCGGCGCGAGTCGTCTACGCGATGACCGACCGCGAGGGTGGCTGACGGTCCCTGTCTGTAGCCACAGTCATGACAGCAGCCCATCCCCTCGGTCGACTCGAGACGCTTGCACTGATCGGTATCGGCGGCTTCGCCGGCTCGAATCTCCGGTACTTCGCGCTTGGCCTGCTGTCTGATCTGCAGGCCGTCTTCCTGGTCAACGTGCTGGGCTGTTTCGTCCTCGGCTTTCTGGTTTACGAGGCCGAGTACACCGATTACATCGGGCGAGAGTCACGGATCGTCTTCACCACTGGCTTTCTCTCCTCGCTGACGACCTACAGCACGTTCGCGATCCAGACCGCGACGGCAGCCGAGCCACTGGTTCTCATCGCCGTCGTCGCCGGCAACTACGGACTCGGGTTCGCGAGTGTACTCGCAAGCCGAACTCTCGCACGCCGACTCCGTGACCGCACACCCACTGTCGGTGGTGAGACGGCATGAGTCTCGAGACCATGGTGTTAAGCGACGTGCTCGAGACCGTACTCGTCGGGCTGGCGCTTCTCGGCTCCGATCTCCTCGCGTCTGTGACGTTCGATCCCGAACCCGCCCACATCGTCGGCACTGGCGGTGCAATCGGCGCAATCGTGCGTCATCTGATCTACCGCCAGTTCTCGAGCGAACGATTCCCGTGGCCGACGCTTGCCGTCAACGTCGTCGGGAGTTTCGGCTTCGGCGCGGCGATCTTTGCGGGTGCCAGTGAGACGACGATCCAGCTGATTGGGATCGGCATCTGCGGGGCCTTTACCACGTTCTCGTCGTTTTCAGTCGAGACTGTCCAGCTCTACGAGCGCGGTGATCGACTGCTCGCTGTCGTGAACGCTGCAGGCAATCTCGTCCTTTCGCTTGCAGCGATCGGAATCGCGTGGTGGCTCGTCACGGCGTGGCCGGTTTAGTCAGCGTCGATATCGTCAGCTACGGGTCAGCTCAGACGTAACAACTGAGCCGATTCCCACACCGTCGGGGGACTGCCGGGGGCGATCTGTAGTAACAGTTGAACCACGGTCGACTCGAGTCATCACTCGTCTACACAATAGTATTATCGGCCAATATCTTTTATTTTCTAACAAATCCAATATTTTAAATATCATGGCGGGACTCAGTCCAACTACCGGGTAAGTAATAACCAATGGTTAGGGAATATGCAGCGCGGATCTGCCCTGAATGTGATGGGAGATTGCGGACGGATGGTACTGAGACGGTCTGTGAAGACTGCGGTCTCGTACTTGCCGAGGATGCGATCGATCGTGGGCCCGAATGGCGATCGTTCGACGATGACGACGACACCGATCCACGACGAACCGGCGCACCGCTTACTCGCTCGAGACACGACCGTGGACTGTCGACGAAAATCGGCTACGGCTCTGGCTCCGATTCGACGTACAGCTCTCGCATAACGGGCCGGAAACGACGACAGATCGCTCGCTTACGACGAGAGCACAACCGTGCCCAAATCTCGTCGAAAGCCGAACGAAATCAGGTCTACGGCTTCACCGAGATCCGACGGGTCAACGCCTTACTCTCACTGCCCGAGTCCGCTCGAGAACAAGCCTGTGCGCTATTCAAGTCCGCCCAGTCCGAAGGGCTGTTTCAAGGCCGATCGCTCGAGGGGTTTGCCGCAGCGGCGATCTATGCGACCTGTCGAACACGTTCGAATCCCCGGACGATCGACGAAATTACCGCCGTTGCCCGCGCGAGCGCCGACGAGCTCACCACCGCCTACGACGCACTGAACCGAGAGCTCGGTCTGCCCACGGGACCGATCGACCCAACGCAGTATCTCCCCCGCTATGCCTCGAAACTCGGCCTCGATACGGCCGTCGAACGCCGTGCTCGAGAGCATCTGACTGCCCTCCTTCAGGACGGCGTGATCGGTGGTCGGAATCCAAGCGGGGTTGCAGCGGCCTGTCTCTACAAGGCAGCTGGTGAACGCGACGCGTGGCCGACGGTCACACAGGCCGACGCCGCCGAGGTTGCCAATGTCGCCCCCGTGACGATTCGATCGACGGTGACGACGATCAAGGAACGCTGACTCGTACTGTCACCGCTCGAGAAAGCATCGACGGGCGGGCTGGTCGAGACCGGACGGCTCAGGTCGTTCGGAGATTATCCGTACTCGGCTCGTACACCTCGCCTTTCTGTTTGAGTTTCTCGATTTCGTGTTCGGCCTTGGAGTGATCCATCCCGATCTCTTCAGCCCGATCCAGAACGATATCGATCGGCGCACCGTCATCGTACTCCGTTTCGACATCGCTAATCAGCTGTTTGATGTTCTTGATCCGATCGCGCTGTGATTTGGACGTGCCTGCTTCGACGATATCCGCGTCGAACTCCCCAGTCTCGGGGTCGACACCGATATCCTGTAGGCACGACCGAACGATTTCGATGACGCGATTTGCGTCTGCTTCTTCGACGGTATCCGACAGCCGCACGCGGGCGCTTGCCTCCGAGAGCCGGACCAGCGCCTCGAGTTTTCGCGCCGTCACCGGTATGGGGGCGTCCTCGTCGGTCCCTTTCAGTCGCAGGTCGACGTAGAAGTCCCGGATCGCCTCGCGTGCTGCCTTGGTCATCCGTGGATGGCAGTTCTGTTTCGCGTAGGCGATATACTTGCGCAGGAGTTCGGCGTCGATTTCGGGATCGACCTGTCCGGTCATCGCTTCGATCTCCTCGTCGGAGACATCCATCGACGTCATCTGCTCGCGCTGGGTGGTCAACTCACCGGCGTAGTTCGTGGTGAGGATATGTTCTGCGAGATTTCGATCTTTCTCCTCGTCAGGGTCGTCCGTGACCGTAAAGATCAGGTCGAATCGCGAGACGAGCGCCGGCTCTAAGTCGATCTGTTCGCTGATCGGCTCGTAGTGGTCGAACCGGCCGTACTTGGGGTTTGCCGCACCCAGCAGCGAGCACCGGGACTTGAGAGTTGCGTTGATCCCCGCCTTCGAAACCGAGATTTTCTGCTGCTCGAGCGCTTCGTGCATGGCGGACCGATCTTCCGACCGCATTTTATCGAGTTCGTCAACTGCGGCGATCCCTCGGTCGGCCAGAACGAGCGCGCCAGCCTCGAGTGTCCACTGCTGGCCGTCGCCGAAATCGTCGCGAACCGCAGCAGCCGTCAGCCCTGCCGAGGACGACCCTTTCCCGGAGGTGTAGACAGCTCGAGGAGCGATGTTTTTGATGTAGCTGAGCATCTGGGAGTTGTGCGAGATTACGCCATTTGAGATGTAGTTGTGAGTTCCCTCGATCTCAAGATCGTATACCCAGTCGTAATCAGGTTCGACGCTGCTGATACATTCGATGCGTTCCCAGCAGACATCCCCTTCGGCAAACTGCTCGAGAGTGTTGAGACTCCTTTTTAGAGACCCACCGTCAGCTAGAACACCGTCCTCACTTGGGGTCTCTTCTGCTGATAACGCGTCTTTGAATGTCGCGACGACCTTCTCGAAACTTTCTCGACTTGGATTTCTCGACCCCCGTTCATAATGTTGATACGTTGATCGTGGCAGTCCACACTCGGCCTGTGTGAGCGATAGTGATTCCCGTACTCGCCGCAGTTCTGAGCCAACATCTGGAATAACATCCCGGTTTGTATTCCCCATTGTATCGGCGTATTGTTCTGCAGCCTGCTGTTTTCGCTGGGTTATGAAGCCCACTTTAGAGACATATCTCTCAAATTCGTTTCCGCTGATTCTGAGTCGGTAGCTACTGTTCTGCCGCTGGTGCAGTTGTGATCGGATCCCAACTGAGAGCAGTAATGTTCTAACATCTTCGAGCAGATTGCGGCTCATCGAAGCAACAGTGAGCTCGCGCTGCGACTCCGAAACGTGTCCTTCTGCTTCGATGAATGCTTTGAGGAATTCCGATTTAGTTGTCGCTGAAGCCTCGAAGATCGAACCAGGAACACACTGCTCACTAGATGACTGAAGAATGCATGGCTCGAGTGCTTTGAGGAAGCTTACGAACTCCCCTGCTGAACAAAGTAGTTCATACGCATCCTTCGATTTATGAGGCACTCGCTCTGTCGTATTGAGGTCTAGTTTCTTGAGTGCATCCGTTGCGTCGTCCAATACTTCCCTGTCATTATTCGTAATTGAAACAAATCCTGTATTATCGTCTCGCTGTTGGACGTATCCCTCTGCGATGATGTACCCAATCAGGCGGGCTAATGATGGCGTCCATTGACTTGGCAGGTCAAGATGAACCGCATTTGGTGATCGAGATTGCCGAAAGTCAATATTGAGTGTGTCATCACTGTCTACTGTAAGTGTTCGAGGTGCAGCAATGAACTGTCCTGCTGTGAGGTCATCTGCGATTACCGGTTTGAGCTTTCCGTCATTCTGTACGAACAGCGGGTGTGACGGCGTCACCTCGAGTTCTCGCCCACTCGAGGTTTGAATTCGATACATCTGGTCGGGAGCCTTTCGCTTCCAGACTTTCGTCGCCCGCTGCGGTGCGATTGAGCCATCGTCCTGTAGGGACGGGACGTTGAGATCGATTTCGTCGTACCAGCCATCATCGATCGGCTTCGGGTCCTCCAGATTCGACTCGACAATTTTCCGGATTGGGACGTCACGACCATCTGCGAGTGTGATTTTCGTATCTCCGTGGACACACTTCCCAGTACCAGGATCACCGATCAGGAGCATATGCAGGTCGCCACGAATTCTCGAGCCGTCGGGCAGCTGCTTCGTAACCCCCGAAAACAGCTGGAGGATCATCGCGAGTTTCTCCTGTTCGTAGCCGTAGATCGAGGGTGCGATGGAGGCGACCATCTGTTCGTAGATATCGTCTCGATTAGAGATTTCGTAGATCGCCTTCTTATCATCCTCGGTGATGTCCATATCCTCGAACTGCTCTTCGTCGATGTCGACGGACATCCCCTCCATGTAGAAGTCGAAGACAGGGGATTTCTCCTGGTCGTTGCCCTGTTGCTCGAGTCGTAAGACGCCGGTCGCCGAGACGTGGTCGCCAGGGGTGACTTCGCCGGTGATATCGTCTTCGATGTGGACGTCGAGTGACTGTGGCGTCTCGCCGCCGCGAAGGCCTTCAGGGCTCTCCTGCATCCGGAGTTTTTGCGAGTCGACAAACTCCGACTGGTCGAAGTTGACTTTGAACGGCCCCTGTCGTTCACAGCCCTGGCATTCGTGGGGTTCCTGGAAATCGCCGCTGGACTGTGGAATCCGATTCAGAGTGCCACAGAGCTGGCACTCGAAGGCAGCCTCCTCGATCTTCGGACGGACGTCAGTCGCCTTTCGGACGATGCCATGGACCTGCACGAGAGAGTTCATATCCCGGGCACGAATGTCCCGGATTTCGGGGGACTCCGTCTCGGGTAAGTTTTTGACCCGGACGTGGGCCTGACCGAGACTGACGTCGATCGGCAGGTCATACAGCCGCAGTGCTTCCTCGGCGTAGCGCTGGAGTTGTTCGGGCTGGTTCAGAAAGTCGTCCGCGAGATCGGGATCGAACCGATAGAGGTCCTGCCAGTCGACGTGAAGCGAGCGCTGCTCGTTGGGGTATCGCTGCGCAAGCTGTTTGATTTCGTTGTCGTAGTAGTTGCGGAAGAATTGCTCGAACGAGTCGACGAGTTCAGAATTTCCCGCTTGCGCCATTGCAGTTCTCTAGGAGTGCCATCGGCTATAAATGGTTGCAAAGCGGGACGAAACTGAACGGACCGAGTTCGGGCCACACGAATCGGCCGTTCAAAAACGGTCCCCAGCGCCGCCGCCGGAGACGCACACGCCGTCTCCTGTAGTTCCGTTTACGTGGCCACAGTCGGATTCCGTTCTCTCCGGTTATGTATGTACGGCCAATCTGTTTTGGTATCGATTGCTGAATGAATAGTTATCGGCACGTTCGTCCGTGGTTACTGTTGGTCACCGAGTTCGCTCGAGGCGACGCCCAGTGTCGAAACCGATCGAATGGCTGCTTCGACAGTGAAATCCACGTACGTCCGTTGGGCACCGCTCGAAAGTTTAAGCGTGGAAGAAAGATGGGATCGCCCGGATTTGAACCGGGGTCACGGGCACCCAAGGCCCGAAGTATACCAAGCTAACCCACGATCCCTTGCTGCATCTATGGCTTGTCGGTGTATTAGTTAAAGGCTTTCGTTATCGACCGAACGGTTTTCCGGATCGACGTGCTATCACTAGCCTCATGACAGGCATCGAGATCCTGGTGTTGATCTTCGTTCTTGTAGGTGTCCTCATCGCGGCCAGCCTCGTTCGCGCGGTTAGTCCGTTCATCATCAATGCGGTCGTTGGACTGGTCGTCTTGTTTCTCGCACAGGCCGTGTTCGGTTTCTCGGTGGCGGTGACGCCCATCGTCCTCGTGATCGTCGCCCTCGGCGGCGTTCCCGGCTCAGTGATTGTGCTCGTGCTGTCGCTGCTGGGTATCGCGTTCGTTCCGTAACTTCGCACGCAGCTCTCGGTGGTCTGTCTCACAGCAAACGCGAACACGAGACTCGAGAAACTGCTACGGTCCGATTCGAGCGGCTACAGATCGGCATCGCGGAGTTCGATATCCGCGACGAGCTCGTAGGGGTGGGCGTCTTTTCGGATGCCATCGACGAGCATGAAGGCCTCACTGGGCTCTAAGAAGTGTTCAGTGACGACCCGGCCCAGCGGCGTGGGTTCGAAGCCATCGATGAAGTCGTACTGCAGAAGCTTGCCGATCGCGTGTTTCGTCGGCACATCACCGAGCATGCGGTCGTTGAGCCCCTTTGCGGCTTTCCCGCCGACGGTGATGTTCGCCAGCGTTTCCTCGATCGCGGCGGCCTCGTCGTAGTGGGTCATCACCGACTCCATGTCGCCTTTCAGCAGTTTGAACGCGACTTCGTCTTCGCTCATCTCCATGGAGTTGTGATAGGCACAGTCGGGTTCGACGAGGACGTACACTGTCCCTTTGTCGTGGTAGTCTGGCCGACCCGCACGGCCGAGCATCTGGTGGAACTCCTGGACCGAAAGCCACTCGATCCCCATCGCCAGCGAGTCGAAGATCACCTGTGAGGCCGGGAAGTCGACCCCCGCAGCGAGGGCAGCAGTCGTGACGACGGCGGAGAGTTCCTGTTCGCCGAACTGCCGTTCGACTTTTTTCCGGCGCCGGTAATCGAGGCCGGCGTGATACGGCGCAGCGGAGTACTCGAGTTTTCGACTGATCTCGTGACACCGCCGTCTCGAGTTCGTAAAGATGATCGTCTGGCCGCGATACCCTTTCGAAGACTCCGTATCGAACTCGCGTCTGACGAGTTTGTTTTCGATCCGAACTTTCTCTTGGCCGTCAGCGAACGTGACGTGCCGTTCGATCGGCACCGGCCGCTCCTCGAATTCGATGAGCGTCGACTCGAGAGCCGCGCCAAGCTGTTCGGGGTTGCCGACGGTCGCCGAGAGATAGACCCACTGCGCGCCGCCGTAGTCGTCGCGTCGTTTCGCACGTTGTTCGCAGGTGTATTTGAGCCGCGAAATGAGGCCATCGAGTCGGTGGCCACGGTCGTCCTCTTTGAGCGTGTGGACTTCGTCGATGACGACGGTTCCAATATCACCCAGATTCTTGCCAGTCCGCAAGGCGTGGTCGATCCCCTCGTAGGTGCCGACGATCACGTCGGCGTTGGGGTCGAACTGGTTGCCGTTGTCGCTGATCCGGCTCGCGCCCACGCGAATGGAAACGTCGACGAGGTGGCCGTACTCGTCTTGAAAGTCCTCGTACTTCTGATTTGCAAGCGCGACGAGGGGAACGAGAAAGAGCATCTTCCCCTTGCCGTTCAACACACGGTTGAGACCGGTCATCTCGCCGACGAGGGTTTTCCCGGTCGCCGTCGCCGACACCACGAGCTGGTCCTCAGCGTCGAACAGCCCGTTCTCGACGGCGAGACTCTGGACCGGGAGCAGGGTCTCGAAGCGGTCCTCGAGCAGCCCTTGTAAGCCGGGATGGAGGTTCAGCGAGTCCACCCGAACGGGATCGACCTCATCGGTTGTCGCCGAGATGGTATCGAACTTCGTCAGATCGGGATCGAGCTGGCCTTTCAGCAGGTTGACGATCCGCTCTAAATCCTGCACCTCGAGCATGAGTTCCTCGAGGCGGTCTTTGGCCGCGCCGGTGACTGCGCCGCCACCGGAGTACGACAGTTGCCGCTCGAGTTCCTGGCGCGCACAGTCCTGGCAGATCCAGTCGTTATCGTCTTTGACGGCCGTCTCGGTCGTAATCGGCGAATACCGGCCTGCGGAGGCACAGTACCGACAGGTTCGGACGGCTTTGGCCTTGTCCTCGAGCTGGTAGCCGCTGAGCATCTCCATGAGTTCCTCGCGGCCCTGCTTCGAGGTCTGCTCGGAGATACGAATCCGCTTGGATCGCCGGGCGAGTTCGATGAACTCGTCGGGCTGGCGTGGCTCTTCGCTCGAGCCGTCTTTGAGCCGGAACTTTGCGGGACGAGGGCCGGCCGAGGTTTCTGACAGTCCGAGCTTTGCCCGGAACAGTCGCTGTCCGTCGCGCTCGACCACCACGAGATAGTCGTCGCCAATCTCGTGACAAAAGATCGTTTCGACCTGCTGGACCTGCTTCGACACTGGGTTGCCATAGTCGGTCGGCGTACTTGAGCGGTTCGAAATGCCGAACAGCTGAACGTGCATCGAACACACGGCGATCGTTCAACAGGGTCTGCAGCGGCGAGCAGTGGCTCCCTGCGACCGTCGCCGTTCGACAGCTCTGACAGATCCGCACACGTCGGCGGGCGGTGAGCGTCGGGATTACGACTCGACTTTCCGTGCCGTAGTAGCGATTACGAGTTCAGGTCCCCAGATCGGCCCAGTCAGCTCGTGAGTGGGGTCAGTCCACCCCGCTTCGAGGAAGAACTCCGTACCCTCCTCGCGGTCGTACCGGAAAAAGAGCGTCTCGGCGACACCGTCCTGAACGTTTTGGACCGGGTTCCACCACGAGGGCGACCGCCGGTTGAAGCCAAGAACCAGGATCTCGCCGCCTTGTTTCGTGACGCGGTGGGCCTCTCGCAGCGCCTCGACGGGCGCAGACCAGTAAAGGATCGAGCCGACTGAGACCACACAGTCGAACGTCTCGTCCGCATACGGGAGCGTACGCGCATCCCCCCGGATAAAACGGACGTCCTCGAGCTCCGATTTGTCCGCGGCGGTCTCGAGCTGTGGCTGGCTTAGATCGAGCCCGTGGGCCGCTGAGACGTCCGAACGGAGCTGGTCGATCGTCTCGCCGGTTCCACAGCCGATGTCTAGCACTCGGTCTGCCGACTCGAGATCGATCCGATCGAGTGCCGCCTGCTGGAGCGACGCCGGCCAGAACAGCGACGGGACGACAGCGTCGTAGCCCGGTGCCAGAAGGTCGAACCAGTGCCGGGTTGCGTCGTGGTCCTGTAACGTACCCATATCGGGCGGTCAGCACGGGCTATTATAATGTTTGGCTGGGCACGTGCTCGCCCAGCGCCGCTGACAGCACTCCTCGCTCTGTCTCTCACTCGAGCAGTTCGATCTCGTCGTCGCCGTTAGGGACCGCACAGAGGAACGCCCCTGGCTCGTCGCTCTCGTTTCGATACCAGTGGACTGTCCCGGCAGGGATCAACAGCGAGTCGCCGGCTTCGACCGTGTACTCCTCACCGCCGTCGACGGCGTCGCCGGTTGCGCTATCTGCCGCTTGCATATCGCCGATTCCGACCGTATACTCTCCTTCGAGGACGTACTGTTCGTGTTCGACCTCGTTCGTGTGTGCGGGCACTGATGCGCCGGCCTCGAGGACAAAGCGCCGGATCGCAAACGTCGGCGCACCGTGGTCGTCGCTGATTAGGACGCCTTTCTCGAGTCCGTCAGCAGCGCTGACGGATTCGTACTCGATGTCGTCGCTGCGACGGATCACTGGCTCGGGTTCGGGTGTGGACGTTGGTGTTGCCATACCCATACGTGGGCGGCGAGGCCACTAAACGTTCAGTGGACTCCCGGTGAGACGAGCGCTGTCGCTCACGGGGATAAAATACTGCAGTCAAGTGCCGATACTACCGCGAATTCGCCTTACAGGCGCTCGACGTTCGTCGCGCGTGGGCCTTTGGGGGCCTGCTCGATGTCGAACTCAAGCTCCTGTCCTTCCTCAAGGTCCGGGCCGCCGATGTCTTCCATGTGGAAGAACACGTCGTCGTCCGCGTCCTCAGTCTCGATGAATCCGTAGCCGCCAGTGTCGTTGAAGAAATCAACGGTTCCTTTCGCCATTGCTTTTGGAGAGAGTGCCCGTATACTGATAAACCCTGCGACTCGACGCAAGTGCCGATATCGGACGTTACCCGCGTGTTAGTGGCGATATCTCGGATTTTCTCGAACGGTCATGTCCCGTCTCCTTCCTCAAGGCGGTGGACTGCTATCGAGATGAAATACACCAGCATGAAGACGAGAAAGCCGACGACGAGCCCACCCAGTTCGGCTGTACCGAGGCCAGCAGGACCGAGTATCGAAAGCGCTGCTAGCGACACGAGAAACACCACGATCGTAAAGAGGCCGATGAGATAGTAAAACCCTGTATCGGACTCGAGTAGCGCTCGCATGCTCGATTGTTTTGGTAGGAGTGGCAAAACGCTACCGGCACGGACGTTCCCGATCTCGAATTCGTTGCGACACGCCGACTGTCGAGCCTGCAAACGGCGGAGACGGCTCGGCTGTCAGTGGATCAGACTGTCCGTTGCCGTTGCGTACTTTTCGGGAATCGACGCTGCGATCGTCTCGGGATCCGTCTCGCCGTTGACGTTGATCAGGTACGTCCGACCCTTGTCGTCGCCGTACACCCCCTGGAAGTCGTAGACAAAGCCGTAGACGTCGACCTCGTCCGGGACCTCCTCGGCGTTACGGAGGAACTGTGCCTGCCGATCGACGTTGTACTCGACGAGCTGGTTGACGACCATCTCCTCGTCGGCATCGGCGTCGATGAGGTCGCTCTCGAGGCCGTCTTCGATGACCGGGATGAGCTGTGCGACCCACTTGTCGACACCTCGTGGCCCGGGCAGGTCGCCGTCGGTCACCGCGTTGTACGCTGCGGTGACAGCGCCACAGCCGGTGTGGCCGACGACGGCTGCGACATCGGTGCCAGCGTGGGCGATGGGATACAGGAGACCGCCGTCGACGATCAACTCGCCGTCGTCCTCGTCCCAGACCTGATTCCCGATGTTGCTGGGGGTAAAGACCGTCCCCGGATTGTCGACGCCCCACATTCGCTCCTGTGGAACACGGGAGTCCGAACAGCAGACGGAGACGACGTCGGGTTGTTGGCCGTCCTGAACAGCTGCAAAGTAGTCATCTGGGAGGTCTGCTACGTGACGCTCGTTTCCTGCGAGCAACGCGTCTAACACGTCGTGATCATCGCCCATACGAACGACATGGCGGATGATCGTCAAAACGCTTGCTCTTTGTGCACGTATCCCGGTGTAACTCGAGCCGGAGACGAAGCGGGTTCCGGAAGCCGAATTTTCACGGTCCCGACGAGCCATGTCTGTGTATGGCAACAACCAGGCAGTGGCGGCTCGCGAGCCGTCCAGTCGGCGAACCGACACCCGAAAACTTCGACCTTGTTACCGTGGATCGTCCCGAGCCCGGACCGAACGAGGTGCTTGTTCGCACGCTGTATCAGTCCGTCGACCCCTATATGCGCGGTCGAATGCGAGATGCGGAGTCGTACGCCGACCCGTGGACCGTCGGCGAGCCGATGCGCGCCGGCGTCGTTGGCGAGGTTCTCGAGTCGAACGCCACCCGGTTTTCGGCCGGCGACGTTGTCACTGGCGACCTCCACTGGGCGGAACACGCCGTCGCTGACGCGGGCGAACTCCGACAGGTAGACCCCGCGCATGGCCCGATCTCGACGGCGCTGGGCGTCCTCGGGATGCCCGGGGTCACAGCCTACTTCGGGCTGCTCGATGTCGGCGAACCGACGCCCGGCGACACGGTCGTCGTCTCCGCTGCAGCCGGCGCGGTCGGCTCCGTTGTCGGCCAACTCGCACAACTCAGCGGGGCGCGCGTGGTCGGCACCGCCGGCAGTGAAGAGAAGATCGCGTGGCTCACCGACGACCTCGGCTTCGACGCTGCGATCAACTACAAGACGACCGACGACCTCTCGAGTGCGGTCGACGACGCCTGTCCGGACGGGATCGACGTCTACTTCGACAACGTCGGCGGCCCGATTACGGATGCCGTCTGGCCCCGGCTGAACGTCCGTGCTCGCGTCGCCGTCTGCGGACAGATCGCCCTCTACAATGAGACCGACGTCCCCACCGGGCCGCGAAAGCTCGGCAAACTCATCGAATCCCGTGTGACGGTCGAGGGCTTTCTCGTCACCGACTACGAGGGACGCTGGGGCGAGGCGCTCGAGCGCCTCTCGCAGTTCGTTCAGAGCGGCGAGATCCAGTATCGCGAGCACGTCGTCGACGGATTCGAGAACGCCCCTGACGCGTTCCTGGGGCTGTTCGAAGGAGAAAACATCGGCAAGCAGCTCGTCAAGGTCGCAGAAGACGACCGGTGAGAGTCGGTACTCGAGTCATTTCGAACGAAAGAGCCCCCCGCTAGACGATATCAGGTGTGGCTGGGTATGTCCACGCCTCGCCGTCGTTGGCCTTGACAGCCGCAACGACGCAGACGATCAGGTCGACGATCGGAACAAGGAACAAAAATACGAGCCCGATGAGGACGAACGTGAGCACGAACGAGAGCAGCATGTAGATCGAGAACATGATCTGCCAGTTCAATGCGTTTCTGGCGTTCTCCTCGACGAACTCATCTTCGGTCGCGACGAGCACGATCAGCGGGCCGATAACCCACGTCAGCAGTCCCAAAACATGTGTGAGCGCCGCAAACGTCGTTTCCTTCTCGCGTGTCGTTGTATGGGCTGTCGGTTCGTGCGATCGGTCGTATTCACCGACATCGCTTCCCCAGCCGCTGGGCTCAGCGACTGCTTCGCCACATTCGCTACAGAAATTGGAATCAGGTGCGAGTGTTGCACCACAGTGCCGGCAGTACTCGTTTCCCATGAGAGACTGAGGTCGCCGACGGCCAATAATATCTGTGTTACACCGCACGGCGTAAAAATCGCTGTCAGTAGCTCTCGAGCCACCGTCACCGATCAGTCAGTCAGCCCATAGCCGATCTTGAACAGGTAGACGTCGAGCGCGATGACGAACCCGGTGAGTGCGGTGAGCACCCCGAGTGAGGCATACGGTGCGAGTTCGGCGTAGGCCGCCGGCGCAACCTCGAGCAGATCCGAGTAGCCAAGCAAGCCGTACCGAACGCTGTCGACCATGTAGACCATCGGATTCAGGAGAGAAACGTACTGCCAGATGGGGTCCAGCATGGTCAGCGAGTAGAAGACGGCCCCAAAGAAGACCAGCGGCCGGAGAATGAACTGGTTCATCACGGTGAGGTCGTCGAAGTCCCGCGCAACGAGCCCGCCGATAATCCCCAGTCCCGCAAACAGCGCGGCGATGACGACCATCGTGGCGACGAGGAACAGGCCGTGTTCGATCGAAATCGGGACGAACAGCCGGCCGATGACGGCGATAATCGCGCCGACGATCAGGCCACGAACCGCGCTGGCGCCGACGTAGGCGACGACCATCTCGGCATACGACAGCGGCGAGGTGAGCGTCTCGTGGATGTACTCGTTCCACCGCCCGTGGAAGATCGAGAACGAGGCGTTCTCGAAAGCGTTCGAGATGGTTCCAAGGACGATGAGCCCCGGGATGAGAAAGAGGATGTAGCCGATCCCCGCCACCGGTTCGTCGATCCGCCCGCCGAGAATCATCCCGAAGACGGCGAAGTAGAGCACGTTCGTGATCGCCGGCGGCATGAACGTGTTCTTGGGACGCCGAATGAACCGGAGCAGTTCACGCCGGAACAGCGCGCGAAAGCCGACCGACAGCATCAGGCGACCCCCTCCTGTTCTCGCTCGACGTCGTGGTCGCGCTCACCATCGTCAGCTGTAGCCGACGAGCGAGTCACCGTTCGGTCCTCGCTTCGTGTCAGATCGACGAAAATCTCCTCGAGCGAGGTCCGAGAGATCTCGAGGTCGGTGATCTCGTACCCCATCGCCTCGAGGTCGTTGAGCAGGCGGGGTGCGATCGAGCCGCCGTCATCGACGCGTACCTCGAGGTGATCCCCGGAGACGCTCGTTTCGTGTGCGTAGGCCTTGAGGTCGGGTGCGACAGCCGGTGCGGACTCGAGTTGCACCGAGATCGTATCCGTGCCTCGAGTTTTCAGTTCGTCCGGCGTCGCGACGGTCACCTTTCGACCCTCGTTCATGATCGCGACCCGATCACAGAGGCGTTCGGCCTCCTCGATGTAGTGGGTCGTCAGCAAAATCGTCGTTCCCTCCTCGTTGAGTTCGGTGACGAGCTCCCAGAGGTCGTGGCGCAGCTGGACGTCGACGCCCGCCGTCGGTTCGTCGAGAATGAGGAGATCAGGGTCGGTGACGAGGGCGCGGGCGAGTAGCAGGCGGCGTTTCATCCCGCCGGAGAGCCAGTCGAAGCGTTCGTTTCGCTTATCATAGATGCCGACGCGTTTGAGCACCTCGTCGGCACGCTCGGCGGCTTCGTCCTCAGGAATACCGTGATAGCCGGCCTTGTGCTCGAGAACCTCACGGATCGGGAAGAACCGATCGACGTTGAACTCCTGTGGGGCCACGCCGATCGCGTCCCGGGCCTGCTGGTAGTCGTCCTCGACGTCGTGGCCGAACACACGCGCTTCGCCGCCGGTCTTGCGGACCAGTCCGACCAGCGTGTTGATGAACGTCGTCTTGCCTGCGCCGTTCGGGCCGAGCAAGCCGAAGAACTCCCCTTCCTCGACGGTCAGTGAGAGTTCCTGCAGAGCGCGCAAATCGCCGTACTCCTTGACGAGATCGACGGTCTCTATGGCCGGTGGCATCGACGAAGCGTCAGCCCCGACTGCGGTTAAGAATGTTGGTCTCGGTGCTCGAGACGGCCGTTACGGCCTATTTTGCCGGTTTGGTGCTCGATCAGTCTGCAGTCTGTGGTTGGCCAACCGGGCTGACTGACCCACTTTTCTGGACGATGTCGAAGGCCGTCATCACGTCCGACCGCGAGATCAAGCCGACGAGTTCGTCGCCTTCGTGCGGTGTCTCGCCGTCCGGCCGGTCAGCAGAGTGCTGCGCATCGTTCTCGACGACGAGCAAGCGACCGATACCGTGTTTTTGCATTTGCTCGATTGCGGTCATGGCATCCGAATCAGCCGAAATCGTCTGCAGATCAGTCGTCATGACGTCCTCGACCGTGTAGGCATCACGCTCGACTGGATCGATCCCACGAGCATCTGAGAGGGTGACGAGGCCAACGAGTCGCTCGCCTTCGAGCGCGTCGTATTCGACAACCGGATAGCCCGTGTGGCGTTCGGTGAACATCCGCTGGATAAGCGTCGAAATCGGGGTGTCGGGCTCGACGGTGTGGAGATCGCCGGTCGACGTCATGATATCTCCGACGGTGACGTCCTGGAAGGCGGCTTTCATCGTCACCTGCTGGGCCTCACTCGAGGCCGCGATGTAGACGAAGAAGGCGACACCGATGAGAATAATGTTGAACGCGAGCAGCCCGAACAGGCCCATGAAGACAGCAAACAGTTTGCCGATGCCTGCAGCCTGCTGTGTTGCTTTTGCGTATGGCCGCCCACGAGCGAGGAGTGCCCGGAGGATTCGTCCGCCGTCCATCGGGAACGCCGGAATCATGTTGAAAATCGCGAGTGCGACGTTCAATACAGCGAGATAGCCAAGTACGAACCGTGTTCCGCTGAACGCTTCGGGAGTGATCAAAAAGAGGAGATACGATGCGATACCGACCAGCACGGAGACGATTGGGCCCGCGATGGCGATGTTGAACTCCTGTTTCCAATCTTCGGGCATCTCCGAGAGGGCAGCGATGCCACCGAACAGCCAGAGCGTAATCGAATCGATCGGAAACCCATACCGCTGGGCAGTCAGCGAGTGGCCGAGTTCGTGTAAGACGACGCCAACGAACAGTCCGATCGCCGCAGCTAAACCAACGACGTACGGCAGCCACCACTCGGCTGTGAGTGCGTCGGCGTCGATCCCAGCGTTCATGCTCGTGTTGAGAATATCGACGACAGGCCCGATCTGTGCACCGATGAGATAGGCAAACAACGGCAACACCAACAAGAACGTGAGATCCAATTTAATCGGAATCCCGAACAGGGAACCGATCCGGAAACTCTTCATCATATCGTATTATAACCACGGGAGGGCCTTAAATACGCCGCTGGTGTGTGTTTCGGCGGTCACTCTCTCGAGCGCTTTTCCTCGAGTCCAATCGCTACGTGACTCGCATCCAGATCCCAGATGCATGCCGGACTCGAGTTCGTCTCTCGATGTCTCCGTCACCCCGGACCGACGACCGAACCAACTGAACCGAGGCACACACCCATCGCACTGGCCACGGTTCTCACTCACTTCGTTCGTTCCGAACCGCGCACGTTCCGAACCGTGCTCCCGTCGTGCGATGGGTGTACAGTGACGGGCAGCAGACCGTACAAAGCGCAGTGTGCACCGAACTGCACGCTCGTCTGATCGGCCATATTAATACACATTAAACAGAATGTGCGACTCGAGAAAAGTAACAATCGAGTGTCCGGTACGCCGTGCTGTATGACGTGTTCTGTGAGCTATACCCCAGTCGAAGCGGTCTGAAACGCAACGGGCAAAACTATCACTCAGGCGAGAGTATTCGGCTGAGTGGCCAGTAAAACGAATACAACTGCATGATACGCGATACACGGGTGCGCTGCTTGGATCATGTGAGTGCGAATCAATACATATAATCACATTATTACTCGTTAGCCAATATGCACCCACTGTACCATAGACTTATACAGGAGTTCGTTGTCGGTGGAAGTACAATGATGGAACAGACCCATTCCGACGCCGAAATCAGTCACCTTCCGACCGAAATCAAGTCCCCACAGGGCAAACTCGTCTACCTCACCCTGGATGCGACCGATGGGACGACGGTCGACGAACTCGGGCAGATCCTGGCAATGAAGAAGATCACGATCCTGAGCGTCCTCAACTCCCTTTCGACCGAGGGACTGATCGAGAAACAGGACACCGAGTACGTTCTGCGCAACTGAGTTGTGAGCTTCGATCGCTGTTCTGTCGCCCTTTCATCGAGTCGTCGCTGCCGCAACATCGCGTAACTGTGTGTTGGTTTGCCGTTTGTCGCTACACCAGTCTCTCGAGAGACGCCGTCAGCAGCTCAGTTCTCACACACCCACACGGGAGAGTAATATGTGTATGCTACCGTATCACCCCACCGTCGTGTTTCGGTGGCCGTTGGCCGGTCTCCTCAACGCGTGCTTCGAAGCCTTTATCCGCACGGTAGGCCTGCGTTTTCGTAAGTAACCACAACCATGTCCGATAAACCCGCCTCAATGTATCGGGAAATCAGTAAGCCGGCTTACACGCGCCGCGAATACATTACTGGGATCCCAGGTTCGAAGATCGCACAGCACAAGATGGGCGACCTCAGCGCCGATGCAGACGACTACCCCATCCAGATCAGCCTCGTCACCGAAGAAGAGGTGCAGATCCGACACGGTTCGCTCGAGGCCTCGCGTCTCTCGGCCAACCGTCACATGCTGAAAAACGCCGGAGAGGGCAACTACAAGATGATTCTCCGGAAGTTCCCACACCACGTCATCCGTGAGAACAAGCAGGCAACGGGTGCAGGTGCAGACCGTGTTTCCGACGGGATGCGACAGTCCTTCGGGAAGATCGTCGGCACCGCCGCACGAATGGGCGCTGGCGAGCGCATCTTCACGATCTGGTGTGACGTCGATGACGCCGAGTTCGCCAAGGACGCGCTCCGTCGCTCCTACAACAAGATCTCGCCGCCGTGCCGTATCGTCGTCGAGAAAGGCGAAGAGCAGCTGATCGCGTAAACCGACGCGTTGCTCCGTTGCTCGAGAGGCAAACAGGCTCTCGTCGCGAGCACACGCCGCTTTTCAACCGTCGCTCCGATAGTCGACCGTTCACAGCGGTCGCTGATACTGCCCGACAGAACGATTCACGCACCGATCGCACGCGAACGGTCGTCGCCGACGACGACCGATGAGCCGCGATTGGGCGGTTACTGACTGTTGTCTGGCAGTGTGAGTCGTCTGTAGCGGACACGCTGTGCACGTGCCGCTCTCAGTCGGGTCGAGTTCGTGACTGCGAGCGCGGTCTCGAGCACCTTTTTATCAGTCTACACCCGACATCGAGTATGCTCACTCTCGCGGTTGCGAACAACACGGAGACGTTCCAGCGGATGCGCGAGCCGTTGGCCGAACGCGATATTCAGGCGCAGTACGTTCCAGTCAGCGAGCGCGTGGTGTCGCTGGGGTCGGACACACCGTGGGAGCCAGCGGAGTACGACGTTGGATACGTCTATCCCGGGCGGCTGATGGAGGGTGGGGTCGCTGACGCCCTTCTCGAGGTGCCGTGGCTCAACGGTCGCGACGCCGTCCTGACCTCGCGAAACAAGGCCGAAGTGCTTGCTCGCCTCGGACGGGCAGACCTGCCTGTTCCGGACTCGGTTTACGTCTCGAACGAGGTCTCGAAGGCCGAGTTAGCCGATGTCTTCGAGCGATTCGAGCCGCCGGTCGTCGTCAAACCGAACTCGACGACCCGCGGCGTCGGCGTCGCAAAGGCTCACGATCTCGATTCGTTTCTGGGGATCTGTGATTACCTCTCACTGGTCCACGACTATCGGGCGACTGGTGACCGCTCGTTTCTCGTCCAGGAGTATCTGCCCGATTCGACCGACTACCGGGTGATGGTGCTCGAGGGCGAGTACGTCGGTGCCGTTGAGCGTCGCCTTCCCGACGACGCGGTCGCGTCCGGGCAGTGGAAACACAACGTCCACCGCGGGGCGGAGGCGACCGGCGTCGACCTCCCCAAGCAGTGGCGCGACCTCGCCGAATCAGTCGCCGCCGAACTCGAGATTCCGTTTCTCGGCGTGGACCTCCTCGAGACTGACGATCGAATCGTCGTCAACGAGACGAACGCCCGGCCGACGATCGACGAGGAAACAAAATACGAGCCGGATTTTTACGATCGGTTGGCGGCGGCGATACGCACGCGGTGTCGGTGAGGAAACTTAGCTCGTGTTTCGGGTGCCGCCGTCGACGAGCAGTGACTCGGCCGTGATGTGGCCGGCGAGATCGCTCGCGAGGAAGAGTGCTGCGTTGGCGACGTCCTCGGGTTGTGCGAGTTTCTGGAGTGGAATCAGCTGTTTGAGTGCCTCCTCCTGCTCGGTGCCGACGATCGGGAAGTCCTCAGTCGTCAGCGCCGTCTCGACCTCGCCGGGGTGGATGGCGTTGACTCGGATTCCGTGCGGGCCGAGATCGTCGGCCAACGAGTAGGTGAGGTTTCGAACGCCAGCTTTTGCCGTACAGTACGGCGCGATTTCACCGTATCCCTGCAGCCCGGCGAGACTCGAGATGTTCACGATTGCCCCACCTTCGCCCTGCTCGATCAGTTTCTCGGCGGCGAGTTTCGAGCCGACGAAGACGCTATCGAGGTTGATCGCCATCAGGTCGCGGTAGTCCTCGACGGAAATCTCGGTGATCGATCCCATCGGCCCGAACACACCCGCGTTGTTCACCATGATGCTGAGGCCGCCGAACTCGTCTGCGGCGTCGATCGCTGCCTCGAGCGCGTTGCGATCGGTGACGTCACACTCGACGTACGTCGCTTCGGCGTCGGTCTCGTTGGCGATCCGTTC
The DNA here is from genome assembly GCF_041821125.1 of Natronorubrum sp. A-ect3. Taxonomy (NCBI): domain Archaea; kingdom Methanobacteriati; phylum Methanobacteriota; class Halobacteria; order Halobacteriales; family Natrialbaceae; genus Natronorubrum; species Natronorubrum sp. A-ect3. The sequence goes on from NZ_JBGUBB010000010.1 coordinate 77,100, forward strand.
GTGTGTCGAAACACCGCCCTGGCGTGGCTCCTCGCGGAGGTCTGCGACGACGACGTCTGCGCCTGCGTCAGCAAACGTCAGTGCGATTGCACGACCGATCCCACTTGCGGCACCCGTAATAACTGCCGTCTCGCCGTCGAGTACAGAGTTCATGATTGTGTATCAAATACCTTGAATATCAATCTTGCGTTGATATAGACGAATCATATCTAAAAGTACATTATTCGCCGTCATTTCCTCATGCGTTTTCCCATTATTATATTTGATATCCTGGCGTAGATATATTTATATAGGTTTGTTAGCAGTCGATATGACTCTCGTTCAAGAGAACGTCTATCGGCGAACGGACGCTGGAACTGTCGGTTGGGACGACGAGCTCGATGCCGTCTTGCTTCGATGGCACGGGTTCGCGACCAGCGAGAGTTTTCGGGCTCATATGGAGCTCTGTATCGAGTTGCTTGAGGCCACCGGCGCCAACAAAATGTACGCCGATGCACGCAATCAGGGAGCGATCAGCGATGAGGACAAACTGTGGTCAATTACCGAGTGGGCGACGCAGGCGGACGAAGCCGGACTCGAGGCCCTCGTCATCGTCTATCCCGAGTCAGTCATCGCGAAGATGTCCGTCGACAGCGTCATGGAGCAGGTCGATGACGACATCGAGCGGCTGATTACTGATGACGTCACAGAAGGTCGGACCTGGCTGGCCGACCGTCCGGCGACCGCGACAGATGTCGTGGTGTCGGAACTCGAGGAGCCGAGCCTCGATGTCGAACCAGCTTCCGACACGGACGAGAAAACGGAGACGATAGAGCGAGCGGACGACGACGTGCCGGCGGAGTCAGATTCGACTCTCGAGTCACCTGCCGAGGCGGATGCGGACGAGGCGACGACGTCACACTCGGAGCCCGAGCCGGAAACGGATACCGCGACGGCGGACGGCAGTTCGACAGCATCGACGACGTCCCCGGGAACGTCACCGGATCCGCTGACTGTGGCAGGGATCGGGGGGATCGTCGGCCTGATTGGTGTGTCGGTGATGATGTTTGTCAGCGGACAGGTGCCAGCACTCGTTCCGAACGCGTTAGCAAACGCGGCGTTGTTACTGGGCAGTGTCGTTCTGGGTGGAATGGCGCTTGGCTGGCTGGCTGCAAAGATTCTGTCGTAAGCTACCGGACAGGGAGAGAGCCGCTCGCGTCGATTCGACGGTGCTGTTTTCGAGTCGCGCACTAAAACTGTCTTTCGACCGCGACGCAACGACGTTACTCGAGGCTAATGCCCGATGACTGCTCTGCGAGGTCGAAGACGACCTCGAGAACGCCGTTGTTGTAGGTCGCGGACGCGGTGTGTTCGTTGACACGCTGGGGGAGCGAAACGCGTTCGTCGTACTGACGGTGGTCGCTCGAGGCAGAGATGGTCAACGTTTTGCCGTCACATTCGAGTTCGATATTGTCTTTCTCGACACCTGGTAGGTCAGCGATGACGCGGACCTCCTCGTCGGTCTCGTGGATATTGACGTGGGTATCCATTCCAAAGCCGTTGTCAACGTCTCTCGAGGAGTCGAACTCGACGTTGGCATCGGCACCGTTCATCATTTCGTTCATCATTCGCTCAATCTCGCGAAACAGGTCGTCGAAGGGTTCGTCGCGGTCGTCTCGGCGCATGCGAATGCGTAGTGGGCCACATGGCAAAAACTTTCTGTCGTCACTAATTGTTCGGGGTGGCCAAAATTGACGCACCGAAACTGTCGAGCAGTGGCCGTTTAAAGGCCGATGCCGAGCGTCTCGTTCGTCGTCGCGATGCTTTCTCCGGCGTCAGCTTCACCGAGCACTGCCCGGATCGCGTCGATGTTCTCCGGCACGACGTCGCTTTCCTGGTGGATGCCCTGGAACAGGTAGAGGTCCGATCCGACGGTCGAGATGGACTCCTCCCAGATGCAGTTCTCCCAGATGTCTGCGCGGGGGCGACCGGCGTCCATCGCGTACTCTTTGAGCTTCCCGCTGCCGTCGATGTCCATGCGCTCAGGGATCAAAAACAGGCGTGACTCGTCGGCGAACAGTTCACGAACCTCGGCGGCGTCGACTTCCTCCTCGAGCGTGACGTTCAGGCTGTGCATGTGCATCAGCGTCGCAGGCACCTTCATCCCGAGCGTGTCGATATCGAGATCGTCGAAGATGGTCTCGACGTCAGGGCCGTGGTGGGAGGGGATCGTGACCGGATTCGGCAGGATGTCGTTGATCGGACCACGGTTGGTCTGGCCGGGGTCGCCGCCGCGGCGAACGAGCGTTGCACGCACCTTTTCGACGCCGTACTCCTCTCGCAGTGGGGCGATAACTCGGGAGAGGCCGGTCGTGTTACAGGAGACGACGCGGACGTGGTCTGCGCCGGTGGCGTCCTCGTAGTTCGAGCGGGCGTTGAAGCTGGTGTCGACGAGAGCAGCGTCTTCGCCGCCCTGATAGAGTGCTGGCGTGTCGTACTCCTCGTACAGTTCTTTGTTCTCCGCGCCGATTCCGGACGGCGTCGCGTCGACGACGATGTCGGCTGCGTCGATGAGATCCTCGACGGGACCAGCGATCTCGAGGCCGGCCTCGGCGAACTGGTCGGCACGCTCCTCGATGGCTGCATAAAGCGGGAACCCTTTGTCGATAGCTGTCTCGGCTTCGAAGTTCGGCCGCGTCTTGGCGACGCCGAGGACTTCCATATCCGGCTGCTGCCGGACGGCGTCTGCGACGCGTTTGCCGATCGTACCGTAGCCGTTGATCGCGACCTGAATCATGTGTTCGGGAGTCCACTACCGAGGGGGATAACCGTTTCGAGGCTTTACGATCGATTGTAACTCGCAGGTGAGTTTTACCCGCATTCTCGTAACTTTGCTGCACTCGCTTCAGCCGTGCTCTCGGCTGTCCCCTCGAGGCGAGCCGTGTTGGAGTTTATACGATAGCGGGCGCGAAGCTATCGGCATGGTCGAGGTCGACTGGGAAACGGATCGACGCGAGGGAGTGACGGTTGTGACGGCGATCATCACGAATACGCAGACGACTCCACAGCAAGTCCGTCTCGAGAGCCAACTCGACGGGCCGACGTGGCCGCCACGACGAGACGGGATGGTCGTCCCCGAGTGGCGTGGCGACGTCTGGGAGGGCGCTGTCGAACCAGGACGACGCCGTGGGGTTGGGTTCGCAAGCCCAGCCACGCCGACGGAGCCGCCACTCGAGGTTCTCGAGAGCTCCCGGATCGCCACAGAGCGGACCACGGCGCCCGAAGCGGTGCTCGCCGAACTCGACAGGTGGGCACCGACAGCTGACGTACTCACGCAGAACCCATGATCGTCGCTGTCGCTGGTGGTAAAGGCGGCGTCGGAAAGTCAACTGTCTCGCTGAATCTCGGCCGAGAGCTCGACGCCGTCGTCGTCGACGCCGATCTTTCGACTGCGGATCTCCCCCGTGGACATGGAGCCGACCTGCATGACGTTCTCGCGGGGCGGTCCGCCCCACTCGACGCCGTGGAGTCGTTCGGTCAGGTTCGAATACTGCCGTGCGGTCGGACGCTCGCTGGTGCCCGCGCGTCGGCACTGACGGAACTCCCCCGCGTAGTCGATCGCCTCGAGCGGGAGTTTGGTCGCGTCGTTATCGACTGTCCGGCGGGGCTGGCACGCGACGTGGGCCGCCAACTCGAGAGCGCCCACGCCGCAGTACTGGTCACCACGCCGACCGAATCGGCACTCGTCGATGCGCTACGGACTCGAGCGGTCGCGCTCGAGCTCGAGACGCCGATCGCCGCGGTCGTCCTCAATCGGGCGACAGCAGACGAAGCCGATGGACACGAGCAGCTTGCGGCTCGCGTGGAACGGAAACTCGGCGCACCAACGACAACGGTCGCGGAGCGGCCGGCCGTCGACAACGCGATGGAAGAGGGGCGTCCAGTCAGAGATGTGTCCCCTGACTGTGATGTGAGCGACGCGTTCGAGTCGGTTGCCCGTTCGGTCGAACGCTGCGAGGGGAATCGCTCCGTCCACATCGGCGTTCGCTGAGCCCTACGTCGTCTCGTGCAGTCGTTCCGCCGATGACGTGCGTTCACGCTCCGTTCTGGTCGGTCTCGATGGCCGCTGTCCCCGCGCCGTCGAAACTGAGCTCGATCGTCTCCGTGACCGACCGCTCGGGACGGAACTTCGGGATCGACAGGGAGTGTTCGACGCCCGCTCCGATCCCCGGGTTGCTCGTCTGTACATCGAAGACAGCGTCGGTCGCGTGGATCGTCGCCGTTCGGTTATCGGGTCGGTTGGATCCGTTCAGACCGTGTAACAGGGCAATGCCTTCGGTCTCGACCATCCAGTCTTTGAGATCGTTCAGGAACGAGACGTACGCGTGGCGGTCGTATCGCTCGAGGACGTCGATCGGGTCGATGATGAGCGTCGCCTCCGCCGGCAGTCTGCTGATGTTCTCCATCGTCTCCTCGAGGCGGTGCTCGCCGCTGACGTGGCGGACCGTCGGCGTACCGGTTTCGGTCGACGTGGTTTCGATCGCTCGCTGAACGTTCGCTGCCGAGCGCTCGGTCGTGAGATACAGCGTCCCGCGGGGTGCAGTCGCTCCATAGAGCAAGTGTTCTGACTGACTCGCTGGCTCGGCGATCAGTGCGACGACGGATCCGGGTGCGAGCCCGCCGCCCAGCCGCCGATCGAGAGCATCGATCCCCGTCGGTAACAGGTCGTCATCGTACGTTGGTGGTGTCTGCGCCGTTGCGTTTCGTGTTCGTAACGTCTCGACGAGTTCATCGTAGGCAGCCGTCGTCTCGTCGTCTATCAACGGTGACTCTGCCTCGGGTATCACGCCCAGCACCGGCACGTCGATCCATGAGTCGACTTCTGGCGGGACCGTCTCACATCTGTTCAGTACCGTTCCCAGCACCCGAACACCGAGGCGACGAGCCATCTCAACTGTCGTCTCAGCAGCAGTGAGACTTCGATCACTGTCCGTCGTGACGACAATTACTCCACTGGCTGCAGCGAGTGGCTCGACAACGTCCGGCCCCGCACCGGACGGACAGTCGACAATGGTCTGTATCGTACTCGCCTCGAGCCGCCCGAGCACGGACTCGAGTTCGACGTTCGCCGACGGCTCCGGAGCAGGAATAATGCCGGCAGTCGACGTTCGCGGACTTCCCTGTGCGACCGATCGGATACCGGTCTCGGAGGCAAGCGCTGCAAGCGTTGGCGTGCGGTCGACGCCGCCAGTGACGTGCAGATTCGGCAGCTGTCGATCGGCATCGACCGCGAGCGCGGCGATCCCAGCTCGGGCGAATGCCTCTGTGAGTCCGAGCGTCGTTACCGTCTTTCCACAGCCACCTTTCGCACCGGCAATAGCGATCATATCGGGATTGGTGCGGCTTCCTTTTTGAACCTGGACACCGCTGTGACGATCAGTCCGGCGTCCCGTTCGAGAGACGGACATCCTCGAGACCCAATCAGAGTATCATCTCGATGATTGCGACAGAAACGCCGTACAGGACCATCGAGGAGACGAGCGCACGCCCGATATGATAGCCGACGAGGGCACGATCCAGACCGTACCGGAGGGCGATCGAGAGTGGAATCAGGATAAAACACAGTGTGACGAGATAGATGCCAACGACGATGGCGAGCGATTCGGCGGGAAAGGCGGCAGCATCGACGTCTGCCGTCCCAACCAGCTCTTCACTCGACATCATGGCAGCCATCGCGACCGTCGCACCTGCTACCAGCGGTCCGAAGTACGCTGCCGTGTTGTCGAGCGTCCCAGTCACCTGTTCCAGACTCCGTTTCGTCTTGGCTTCGACGTCGTCGAGTTCCTCCAAGTGGTCAGCCATCGAGACGATCGCCCGACCCGCTGGTTTCCCCTCGTCGGCAGCGATCGCGAGCAACGCGGCCGTCCCGCGGACACGCGAACTCGGGACGGCTCTGAGCGCACCGTACTCGCCGAGAAACGCTGCGTCGACGCTCACGTGAAGTCGACGCTGGACACCAGCAGCGTGCTCGAAAACCTCACCCGTTTCGGCAGGCACCCGCTGGGCCGCGAGCTCGATTGCCGACTCGACGGATTCGCCTTCAGCAACCTGTCGACCGACAATATAGAGTGCGTCGGTGAGGTGGGCTTCGACGTCTCGAACGTAGTTTCGCACCTCGAGGATCGGTCTGAAGATCGCAAGCAAGCCAGCGCCCAGACCGAGGCCGAGACCGATAACCGACGCCAGATGGGCAGGGCCGACTGTCGCCGTAATCGCGTACCCACAGACGCCCGCGAACACTCCCCACAGTCCGCGAAGCCAGAGTCGGTCCGGCACATCGGGATGGTCGTAACTGACGTTCGGTGGCGGGAACGCAACCGGACGGCGGACAAGTAACCAGAGGCTCGCGGCGACGAGACACGCGGGAAGCACGACGTTGTACAGCAGAACGACGATCCAAATGTTGACCGAGAAGCCGACCATCGGCACAGCGGGGACGAGCGCGATTAGCGCCAGTGGGATCATGATTCCGAAAGCGAACAGTCCGGTCGTCGGCGCTCGAATGGCGGCGGTGAACTCCGCCATCTGGGTTCTGGTGCCGTTGAGCACGGCCGACAGCGCTCGATCGAGCGTTCGCGCCCGTTCGCCCTCCGGCGCGTCCTGTGCAGTCGCGAGCAGGTGTGAAGAGCGTCGCAACGCGGGGAACCACTCGGCCCACTCCTCGGCGAACGACAGCAGTCCCGTGTTCGCGGTCCCCATCGACCGATCGATGTGGCCGTTGAGGCTGGCCGAGAGTGGTCCGCTGCCAGTCTCGGCAGCGAATCGAACTGCGCTCTCGAGCGCTGGCTGGACCTGCATCCGTAACACTGCACGGCCGATGAGATTCGGCGTGTCCCCGAGGGCTTCGGTCCGTCGGAACGCCGCCTGTAGATGTGGCAGCGAGTGGACGGCGTAAATCGCCGCAGTGGGCGTCACGAGCACGAAAAACAGGACGAAGGAAGGCGGTGCCGAGGTCAAAAACAGCGAGAGCGAGAGCAGTGCGCCGACGATGCCGGCCCCATAGCTCGCACGAACAACCGTCGTCTCATCGTGTGGCGAGTCGATAAACGAGAGTGACTCGGCGAGCGCGTCGCTCCCGCTGACGTCGTACGGATAGAGCGCGGCCAGCTTTCGAATCACTGTCGTCGACAGCGCCATCGGTCGATCACTCACACCCCCGATCGGCGTACACCGCGGCGACTTCACGCGGACTCGTCCGGCCGTCGGCAGCAAGCCTCGAGAGCAATTCCGTCCGCGTCGTAATCGCCTGTCGGACCGACGCATACGCCTCGGTCGGTCGAGTAAGCCGATCGACAAACACGCTCTCACCGCGGTCGATCCGCCCCGTGGGGGCAGCCTGGTCGCCATCCAGTTCGTACAGCGATTCGAACCAGACGTCATCGCCGCTGGTGATGACTTCCTCGATCCTGGCAACCCGCCGTCTGCGGCCGCTCGGCGTTCGAGAGGCCTCGACAGTCACGACGAGGTCCGTTGCACCAAACGACGAGGGTTCGACGTCGAGATCCGAGACAACACGCTCATAGACATCATCCGCGCCGTCGCCGTGGATCGTCCCGAGTACGGCGTTCGCGTTCGCACCGACCCGCATCGCCTCGTAGAGGACACGGGCTTCTTCACCCCGAATTTCGCCGACAACGAGGGCTCCATCTCCGAGTCGAAGCGCTGTCTTGAGCGCTTCGTCCGCCGAAATCTCCGGCCCGTCGCCGGTCCCGGTTCGGAGCGCCTGAACGTCTCGGTCGACTGACTGGAGCTGGGCGACCGGGAGCTCTGGCGTATCCTCGATCAGAACCGTTCGGGTACCCGGCGTCAGTTCGTACAGCAAGGTGCCAAGCAGCGTTGTCTTCCCCGACCCTCGAGTCCCGGCGATCAGCGCGGCCGCGTTGCGCTCGATAGCTACCGAGAGAAACGCCGCGACCTCGGCTGGCATGGTTCCGTTCGCGACGAGAGCAGGGAGCGTAAACCGGTCGTCAGCCACCTCTCGGAACGCAAACGCGACCCCATCCGAGACCGGCTCGGTGACGCCGGCGACGCGGACACCGGTCCCGTTCTCGAGCGTGGCCATCGCATCAACGGTTGGGTTTGCCCGCGAGAACGATCGCCCACTGGTTCGACGGACTCGAGACGCGAGCGCGCGTGCGCCAGCCGCCGTCAGGTAGACGTTTGTCGTCATCGACTCCCCGTCGACGACGAGCCGGATCGGGTTCTGTGTGACTGGTGCAGTCACGTACACGTCCGTCACTCGCTCGTCCGCAAACAGGTCCTCGAGGATCCCGTACCCGCTCGTGTGCTTCGAAAGCACCGTCGTCAACAACGGCTCCGCTGGCGCGTCGGTTGCGCGTTCGATCGCACGCGAGGCCGCCCGGTCGCCCTCGACGTCGCCCTCCGCGATGGCTTCATACCCCTCGATGAGGTGTTTCCGTTCCGTGCTCGAAAGCGTGCTGTCAACCACGTCGAGGACGTACAGCGGCACCCCATCCGGCCGCGTGTAGATCCGCGCCTCGCTGCCTGTCTCGAGTGCCCGGACATCCTCGAGGCGCGCGCGATCGGCGAGTTGCTGATCCAGAAAGTAGTGGCCGATCGTGAGCCCAACAGTCGACGTCAACGCCGATTCGTAGCTGTCGATCCCGTCTGCAGCGGCCGTCAATCCTGACTCGACGGCGATATCCGCGACTGGTCCGATCTGTGTCGCTAGCTCGGCAGCGACTTCGAGTGGGTTTCGTGCGGCGGCGTCAGCCAGTCGCTCGTCCCGGTCGCCCAGTAGTTCGACGAACCGGCCAGCAGCACTGAGCAACTCGACAGCCTGAGCATCGTATCGCCGTTCGACCCCGTTCGATCGAGTGCGGATACCGTCTACCTCGCGGTCGGCAAGCGCGTCGACGACAGCGTGTCGACACGCGGTAGACGTTGCGAGGTCGCCGTCACAGTCGCTTGCATCGACCACTACCAGTTCGTCTTCGATGGAAACACTGCACGGACAGTTCCCATCCGGCTCACCGTCATCGAGCATCCAGCCGAGCCCAAGGTCGTCGAGGACCGATCCGAGGGCGCTTGTGATCCCAACCTGTGGCATGTCGATACTGGCTGCGTGTTCCGGTTTAAACTCAGACATGGCGAGCGACGAGTCTTGGTTCTCCAGTTTCGTCTTCCAAAAGAACGAGTGCGAGGCGCTGCTCACCGGCACCGCCCAGTTCGGTCGTGTCGGTCTCCGACGGATCGTCCCAGACGATCTGCTCGCTGATGATCGTTTCTCGAGTCGTCCCATCCTCGAGCACGTACCGGGCGTGGGTGTACTGTCCGCTCTCGTGGGGAACCAGTTCGACGTGGTCGACTCCTGCGGTCGTCAGCGTACTTCGCGGCAGCGAGAGGTCGACGATGCGCTGGGGGTTCGGGTGCCCATCGGGTGTGACTTCCTCGGTTTCGATCAGCGAGGTCGCTTTCGCATCGATCGCAGCGAGGCTCGCATCGACCTGCCGCTCAGTGTTCATCGTTGCACCGCTGTCGATAGCTGGCATCGAGAGCGCGATGAGTGCGATCAGCAACATCACTGCGAGGACGTATCGGATCACAGGAACTTGGCGCGAAGTGAGGCGATCAGTGTGTTCGAGTCGTCGCCATCGGTCGCGGTCCCACGCGAAGCGTCGTCATCGCTCGGGCTAGGTGTATCGCCTGAACTGAGCGTGTTGCCCGCCTCGTCATCCGTACTGGATGACTGATGACCGACCGTCTGCTGGACGGGCAACCCGCCGGCTGACTGACCGCCAGCGTCTCCGTCTGCTGTGCGCTCATCTGGCGGCTCGAGCAGTGTTTCGGCAGTCGACTCCACGTCAGCGGGCGCTCCAAACGGGGTGTCACCGGCTCCGGTCTCCGCTGTGAAAGCTGTCGGATCGGTGTTGCTCTCGCTGGTCGCTGCCGTGGCGGGCGGTTCGTCGATCCGGTCGTCGATACTAGCGCCACTGGGGCGAGGAGACTCCGTTCCCACCGTCTCGCCGGTGGCAACATCGTCGTTGCGGCTCCGGTGGGTTGGGAGCGCCCGCTCGAGTTCGTCGATCCGGTACTCGAGACGGTCGACAGCAGCGACGGCCGCAGCCGCCTGCCGTTCGACGTCTTCGTCGACCGACTCGACGTTTCCAACGAAGCCGCTGACCGCATCGACCGTCGCCTCTAGCGCGGCGAGTCGCTGCTCGTAGTCCTCGACTCTGGTCTCGAGTCGGTCGATGTCTGCCGTGAGCGTGGCGAGATCAGCGAGTCCATCGAGTTCGACATCGCCGTCGACGACCACACGCTCGACAGCAGCGAGTCGCTGGTCGAGTCGCTCGAGATCGGTCATATCGCAGTTGGCCGATGCATTGTATTTAAACATCAGCCTCGATCGAGCGCTTTCGATTATAGGGATCGGCGGCCTCGAGCGAGATTATTCTCCGCTGGAGACCTCACTTGCCCGTGGGCTGTCACCGCCGTGTGGCGTGTCACGCGATCTGATCTGTGCGGCATGAACCGTTTCCGTGGCGTCGTCGACGACGACGACCTCACCGGGCGCCTCTGGAAGACGATCAGCATCCGACAGCGAGACGTTCATGTACGTCGGCTGGGCCGCCTGCAGCGCGTCAAGGTCGGCCTGTGACGTTAGCCGATGCGAAATCAGGACGTCCGACTGGGAGATGCCGACCGGGGGAACGGCGCTCGGACGCTGTGTCGCCGAAACGAGACTGACGCCAGGTGCGCGGCCACGCGTCAGGATCGTCCGAAGCGCCGGTTCGGCGATCCCGTCGAAGAATGTGTGGGCCTCGTCGAGCAACAGCCACGGGAGTCGGTCGATCGTCTCGGTGACGCGTGCCCGATACAGCGCTTCTGCGACCCCTCGACAGACGGCGTTCATCGGTGCCGACTCGAGTCCCGACACGTCGATAATCGTCACCTCGGCACCACCGAGGTCGGCGGCGTCGATGCCGTCGGCGTCGAAGACGCCCCACGCGGTGGCAAGTTGAAGATGATTGAGCGCCGCTCGCGTGTCCGCAGCCGGAGCATCGGCGGACCCGATGTGTGTCTGCATCGTCTCGAGTGTCGACGCTGCCTGTGCAGCCTGCCAGACGAGGCTTCCCGCACCGCTTTCCGGCGAGAGTCCGAGCAGTGTACACCACGAGCGGGGATCGAGCGAACTCGGCGTTACGGTCGGCTCGTCGATCACCCTCGCAGGGACGCCGTCACCGGCAGTCGACTCCGCAAGGGTGTCGAAGACACCCATCGGATCGACGATCACCGGGGCCACACCGTGGGCTCGAGCGAGTCCCTCTGCGAGGACACCCAGCGTATACGACTTCCCGTAGCCACGCTTTCCGACGATCAACATCGCGTGTGGCCCGTCGAAGTCGAGATGGAGGGCTGCGCCTTCGCTCCCATCTCGAGCCCGGTACGTGCCCAGCGCGCCTACGGGGCCAGCCTCGAGATCGTCACCGCGTCCGATTACGAAACTCACGACCGTGGTTCGTCCGCTCTTCAGTTTTGAACCCTGGGTCGAACGTTTAAATCGGAAGACGAATCCAAGCAGGGGTATGCTCTCGAACACCTTGCGGTCGAACCGTTCTACCAGATCGAAGCGAGCGAACACTCGATCACGCTCGTCGTTCGCTCGAGACGATCGTGCGATCGAAGGGTTACCGATCCGGCTCGTGATCGCGTTAGTCGTTGGTGTTGCAGCGCTTGCGCTCATGTTGAACATGCTCGGTGGAATCGGCGATGTTGGAGATACAGAGGTCACTGTAGAGATCCACGACAACGACCAGATCATCGATCCGACTGGGACGGAGCAGGTCACGGTTTCCGTTATCGACGAAAACGGCAACGAAGTACAGGATGCAACCGTGATCGCAACAGCTGGATCTGCACAGCTCGAGGGTGTCGTCGAAGCGGATACGATCGGAGACAGTAACGAGGCAGTGCTGAACTTCAGTAACACCCAAGGCCTTCGTGCTGACCAGGATATCGGAACGCTGGAGATAGACGTGATCCCGCCGTCGGACAGCAACTACATCGATGAACAGCCAAACCCCGAGATTCGGGTTGCTGAAACCAGTTAGCCCGTCTGAACCCAATGAGCCTACTGTTCGTCACCCCAATCGACGTTCTCACTGGTGTGTCGACCGGGTTGCTGTTCGGAACCGCTGTCTCGGCAGTCATCGGTGTCACCAGTTTCGTGGGGACCGTTTTCGCCGACAGAACGCTGCCGCCAATCGCTGGCGGGACAGCCACGGCGATGGTCACTGCTAGTCTCTTGTCCGCAGCTGGCGTCTTCGACACCAGCACCATCCAGCCGGGGCTGTCTCTCGGCGTCGGGCTCGCGGTCGTTCTCGGGCTCTATACAACACGTTGGGGACAGCAGCTTGCCGCCGACTCGCCGCGTCTCATCACCGGCTCGGTCGACCGAACACAGCCGCTCGCAGCGGACGCGATCGATGCCGTCGACGCGATGGGGCAGGTGACGATTCGCTCGAGCGGTGGCGTCCGCGAGTCCGAGGGCTATCCACCACTCGGTCCGGCGCTCCGGACTGCACTCGAGGACGGTGCCTGGCGGCTCCCGGCAGATCTTCCGCGCTCGGAACTCGAGAGACGCCTCGAAGATCGACTCAGGGAGAAATACGATCTCGAGGCGGTCGCCGTTGCCGTCGACGGCCGTGGTCGAGCGACGATCACCGCGGCACCGCCGGTCAACGGTATCGCGAAGGCGGTTCCCGAGGGGTGGCGCGCCGTCTCGGTTCGGGCACTGCTTCCGATGGGACTGACACCGGGCGACAGCGTCCGCACGATCACCGACACGGGGACGGTCTCCGGGACGGTGCTCAGCGCCACAGTCGACACGGATGTCACAGATGGCGGCGTGCACCTATCGGCGGCTGCCAGCGAGCCTCGAGATTGCAACCGGTCCACAGCTGGCGAGGCCACCCACTCGATCAATGGCGTCTCAGCCGATTCCGTGACGACCGGGGGCCCAGGTCGTGTAACCGTCGCCGTCTCGACAACCGATGCGGAGACGCTGCTGGACGCCGAGCATGCTCGAGTCGCCGTCACGCCACGGGAGACGACACACGAGTTCGAGGCAGTATCACTGCTCGAGCGGAACGAGACGACGATCCGGAGAGCAACGCTGACCGAGGCAGTGCTCGATGCTGTGACCGCCGAAGACACCGATCTCGAGGTGTTCGCAGTCCGAGACTCCGAGGCGAGCAACGGCGACCCGGTCGACAAACATGCATGGCAGTTCGAGCCCGAGCCAGCTGCGCTCACGGTCGGGACAGAAGCGTTCGTCCTCGGCACGGATACAACGGTGTTCGGGACCAGACGGGACAAACGAGAGCCAGCGGCTCTCGAGGTGGGTCACTGAGATGTCGCTCACGATCGCAGCGGTCGGAACGGAAACACTACTGCAAACCGGTGTGGAACTCGGTGGTTCGACGAGGATCGAATGGACACGGACGGCGTTACTGAGAATCCTCAGCTACGGGTTGCTTGCAGGCATCGGTGCCCTCGTACTTGCTTTCGGATACCGGGCGCTGACCGTTCGCCAGCTGCCAACTGGGCCAGCGGTTCTCCTCGGCCTTGCACTGCCGACGGGCTGGCTCACGAGCGAAGCAGTTCGCCATGGAACCGTCCTCGCCGACTCGCCGCTGATCCACTACACAACCGGGTCGTATATCCTTGGCGTCCTATTTGCTGGCACCATTGTCGCTGCCGGTGGCCACCGACTCGGTGACCACCTCGCGTGTGGGACCTACGGGATCACAAGGGTCGACGCCAGCGGCCCAGTTGCGGATCTCGTCCGAGCGGCAGGGCGCTCTGCCGTCGTGACGTTGCCAGAGTCGATCGACGACGCAGAAGGGTATCCAGCGGTCGACGAGGCTGTCAAACGCGACCTCGAAGGCCGTCTGTTCCGGCTTCCGGGTCAGTTGTCGGTTCCAGAACTCGAGTCGAGGGTGGAAAGGCGACTCGAGACCGACTTCGATATCGGATACGTCGATGCAGTGGTTGCCGACGGCGGGAACGTTGGCGCGCTCTCGGTCGGCGGTCGACGGGCTGGCATCAGTCCCACGCTGGGTCCTGCTCAGGTCGCCGTTGCGATCTCAGGCGATCCCTCACCGCGGGCGAGTACCGGGGATCCGGTCGAAATCTGGACCGACAGCGATGCGTCGAGTCGGCTCGTGGCAACGGGGACGTTACGCGCGTGTGCCGGCTCGGTGACGACGATTGCAGTCGACGCTGACGACGCGGACGCGTTCGAGCCCGGCGAGCAGTACCGGCTTACGACCCGGCCGGAGGCGGGAAGCGATGCTCACGCACTGATCTCGGCGATCCAGAACGGAGACGAGACGGTGACGGCAACTCGGATCGAGGCTGATAGCCCGCTCGAGAACGAGTTCGTTGGCTGGATCCCCGGAACAGTCCTCGTGATCGAACGAGACGGCGACGTACTATCGCTGCCGGCGGACAACGAGCCGATCGAAGCTGGCGATACGCTCTACGTGTTCGGAACGCCGGAAACGCTCACAGCAGGTCTCGAGTCGCCGTCAGGCGTCGAGATATCGGATTCGCCGGAGACGAAGGAGTGAGCGTTGGTTTAGACGCCCCTGTTCAAGTGCCAATCGAGCTCGATCGCGGGCACAGCCGTGACAGCCACTCGAGAGGAAAGGCGAACGTTAATCGCCTGCCGACCCCGGAACCTGGTCGGGATCGATCGTCCGGCCACTAAATGGAAGTCGCGCCTGGAGCCACTCTACCGGTGGCCAGTCGTTCATCCGCTCGGCAACGACCGGAACGACGAGGGCGGCCGCAGTTACGACTGCGTAGCCGATCACCTCGAGGACCGAGACCAGTACGTGATCCGGCCAGAACACGGGAACGGCCCGGAGTCCGATAACGACCGGGAGACAGAGATAGCCCAGCAGAACGATTGCAGCGCCACGGGGCTGTGGCGACAGGGCCTTGACGTACTGCCAGGCGATGGTTGCGCCGATCGTTGCACCGATCGTCATCGCCGTAAACTCCCGTGAGCCCAAGATGAACGAGAGAATCGCGATGACAGCCGCGATGGCGAAGATGAAATCGGGCTCGGAAGTCCGATCGTGAGCGACAAGGGCAACGAACGCCAACCCGATCGCGACGCCGACGACGACATCGCCCACAAAGTGGACGCCGATCACGACCCGTGAGAACGCGACGAGTCCGATAACGGTTCCAGCAACGACGTACCGCTGGAGCCGTGTCCCAGTGTCAGCGACGACCGCAAGCGCACCGTAGAACGCGGCTGCACCCATCGCATGTGCGCTCGGAAAGCTGTAACCGCCGTAGCCGGCTGCCAGTTCGGGCCGTGGTCGGAGAAAAATCCCTTTCATTCCGGCACTGATCGCGAGCGCGCCGAGTCCGATGGCGATCACGAGCGCTCGCTGTTCACGACGAGAGTCGGCACCGAACCAGTAGAGCAGCGTCGCGAAGACGATCAACAGCGCGCCGTCACCGAGATGCGTGACGTATTCGAAGAACGTGATCCCGGCTTCCGGGAGCGTCTCCCTGATGGCCTCGTTCGTCGATTCGTCGAAAAAGACGCGCTCGACCGTAGACGTACCCATGAGTTCGGTGAACAGTTGGGTTCGTCAGTAAAAACGCTATCGTCGTACTCTCAAAGCTGATCGACAGCTGACACGGAACCGCACAAGGATAACAACTTTTGGGCCACTCGAGTACAGATGAGATATGTCTGCGCTCCGTGCCGCTGCCGAGACGGCTGTTCGCCAATGTCTGGCTCTCGAGGCCGATGAGTCCTGTGTGATCGTGACCGACGACAAACGTGAGTCGATCGGCGAGGCGCTGTATGCTGTCGCCAGCGCGCTCACCGACGACGCAGTCATCGTTCGCTATCCGCCAGGTGAAACCCACGGCAGCGAGCCGCCAGCACCCGTTGCGGCGGCGATGGCCGGTGGTGATGTCGTCCTCGCCCCAACGACCAAGAGCCTGAGTCATACACGCGCTCGAACCGAAGCCAACGACGCTGGGGCTCGTGTCGCGACACTCCCGGGGATCACTGAAGACGTCTTTACGACGGGGTTAGACGCCGACTACGAGTCGATTGCGGCCCACTGCGAGGACGTCCGTGAGCAGGTCGACGGTGCCGAGGAAATTCGTGTGACGACACCCGCTGGAACCGACATCACGTTTGAAATCGGTGATCGGGAGTGGCTCTCGGACACTGGAATCGTCCACGAACCTGGCCAGATGTCGAACCTTCCCGCCGGCGAGGTGTTCATCAGCCCAGAAAGCGCCGACGGCACGTTTGTCGTCGATGGAACGATGCGACCCCACGGGTTGCTCGACGACGGCCAACAGCTCACGTTCGAGGTCGAAGACGGCCTCGTCACCCACATCTCGGACGACGAGATCCGCACGACAGTCGAGGCTGCTGCAGAAGACGTCGGTGACGCCGCGTACAACCTCGCAGAGCTGGGTATTGGGACGAACGTCGCCGTCACCGATCTCGTCGGCTCCGTTCTCTTGGATGAAAAAGCCGGCGGCACCGTCCACATCGCGATCGGTGACAACGCCGGAATCGGCGGCGAGACCGAAGCACCGATCCACCTCGACGGCATTCTACGGGACCCGACAGTGTCTGCTGACGGAGCCGTCATTGAGCTTCCACGGAGCGAGCCGTGAGACGCGAGGACGCCGAACGCAGGTTCAATCGTCTTTTACGGACGTAGCGTTTATACCGCGGTATGAACGATATTCCGGACCGCGTCCCAACGCCATGTCCGTCCTGTTCGCCGGACCTCGAGACGGTCCACGAGGTCCTGACGACGACGGAAGGCGGCGGCACCGTAACCGTCCGCTGTAGTGAGTGTGGCCACGTCCACAAGATCCAGCCCGAACAAGAGCGCGAGGTCACACTCGACGTCGTCGTCTCTCAGGAGGGCGAATCGTTTACGGCGAACGTCACGACGCCCGAAGACGAGTCGATCGAAGTCGGCGACGAATTCATTCTCGAGACCGATGAGGTGCTCTCGACGGTTCGTGTCACGAGCCTCGAACTCGACGGCCAGAAACGCGTCGACGAGGCCGACGCGGACGAAATCGAGACCGTCTGGACTCGCGAAGTCGATAACGTCGCGGTCAACGTTACCGTCCATCCACAGGACGGATCACGAAACGACAGCCGCAGTATCACCGTCCACGTCCCCGGCGACTACGAGTTCGAAGTCGGTTCGACCGAGGAGTTCGGTGACGATGAGTTCGAAATCGACGCTTTCGTCGTGCGCAAGGACGCATCGGGCTATCACCGGGACCGCTACGAGGAAGGCGGCGATACGGTCCTCGCCAAGGACACGAAACGAGTGTACGCCTACGACGAACAGAGCAGCGCCTGGTCGGCCTGGTAACGGCTGCAGTAGACAAAGCCGTCGCGATAGCGCGGCAATCGACACCTGCCACCCAGATTCTGGTGCATGGAGGTCGTTGTCCGAGAGTAACAACTGAAACGGGTTACACACCGATCGCACGACGGCTGTGCACTGATTCTCAGTGGCTACTATCGCTACGCTATCCCGGCACACTCGCCCTCGAATCCGGCGGAGACGACGGACAGCTGGAGCAGTCTGGCCACGGCAGCGTTCGCTTCGTCCGAATGCGAGGAGAGTACCACGTACTGGATGGCGGGTTGCGCAAGCGCGCCATTGATAACAACCGGCGCAATAGCTCCGCGTATGGACCCCGCGGTACTGCGAGCGGATATGGTTGACAGCCTCGAGTACCCCGCTAAGGACGTCCTTCAGGACGAGGCTGTCGCCATTGCGATGCGTGACGTTCCTCGTCACCAGTTTCTCGACGATGACCGCTCGGCGTATGCAGATCGTGAACACGAAGTGCTCGGCACTCGCGTTCTCGCGCCGAGTACGGTTGCGCGCTTGCTGCAGGCGCTCGCCCTCGAGGACGACAACACGGTGTTGATCGTCGGCGTCGGTGTCGGCTACACGGCCGCCGTCACCGCGGAACTCGTCGGCGAGCGAAACGTCCACGCCGTCGACATCTCTCGGCCGCTCGTCAACCACGCCAGAGCGAACCTCACCAGCGCGGGCTACGACGGCGTGCTCGTCGATTGCCGCGATGGAGCCAACGGCCTCCCCGAGTACGCCCCGTTCGATCGCATCCTGCTCGAGGCCGCGACCGTCGAGCCACCGCGGGCGTTACGTGAGCAACTGACGGCCGACGGCCGACTCGTGTTGCCCCGAGGAAGCCAGCGCCAGCGACTCGAGGCGATCTCGGCTACTGGCGACCGGACCCAGTTCGGTGCTGTCTCGTTCGGCCCGCTGTTGATAGAGGGCGAACAGTCAGGAGCCGTCGAACGAAACCGTATGGCCCGTGAGGACCGCGAACACGCCATTCGTCGTGCCGAATCGAGACGAGGCTGGGAACATGACTGGATCGAGTGGGAGGAATCGATCGATCCACAGTGAACGGTGCCGTGGGCGCTTGTATCGACACCGGATAGCCGACACTGGCCGTCTGTCGTATCGTTGTCTTCGAAAAGTGGGGTGGGGGGGATTGGGAGTGGCGACAGACTATCGCAGATCGCCAAGTGGTAGTAGGGGCTACTTGTGGTTAAATATACTCTCTAACTGATTAGTGTGTCTCGAGATACGGTTCTAGGTAATTAGATTGCTGGTGCGTAAACAGGACACTGATCGGAAGACGCGGTGTGCTGTGTGCGTGTCGAGTCGCTTCATCTCACATCGCTGTGTTGGCGTGACTCAGTCAGCGTCCCGGTCGAACGCTAGCGTTACAAGCTTTCGTTCGGCCGCTCGCAGATGATAATGGTAGGTCGGTGCGGCCACGTCGAGGACGTCCGCAAGCTCTTCGCCAGTACTCTCACGGGGCCACTCGAAGAAGCCACTGTAGTGGGCCATCTGCAGCGCCTCGAACTGTCGCTCGGTGAGTCGCTCTTCGAGATGCGTATCAAGCGGTCGAGTCGACCGGGTACTGCTCGTTTCGCGTCGGGCTGCTAGCTCTGTCTCCGGATATCGCTCGGTGAATGCCTCGACCAGTGACCGGGCTTCGACCTGCTGTGGCACCTCGAGGACGAACGTCGCCGTCCCGTTCTGGGCCGTCGCCGTCCGCAACTGAACGTCGTACGTCCGCAAGAGCTCTACAAACGGCGACGAAGTGACCGTTAGTTCAAACAACGTTTTGTCTTCACCCTCCGAGACGATCGTGGGCGTCTCGATCGATGCCGACTGGTCTACTGTCACACACGCTGTGTCTGCCGGTACAGTGACAAATACGACGACCTCGTCGTCTCGCTCGATCACGCCCTCGACGGTCACCGGGCCGCCGACGTGCTTGGCAAGCCGGTTCAGCAATAGCCGCGAGTCGTGGACAGCGAGTTCGACCTCGAGACGGCTGTCGGTGAGCATCGCTCGCGTGCGCTCGACCGATCGAATCGCGTGGCCGATCGTCTCGCCGAGTTCGCCGAGCACGTCCCGTTCGCGATTACCGATAGAGTCGACCCCTGCCACATGGACGAGCAAGACACCGTACCGGCGCTCATCGTCTAGCACTGGGACTGCGAGTATCGTCTGGTAGCCGTAGGTCAACGCCTCCTTTCGGCGTTGTTCCCAGCCGTCGGCCTCAAGGACGTTCTGGATGACCTGGATCCGTTCGGCTTCGAGCGTGTCCGTGATGAGCTGGAGTTCAGGCGCTCGTTCACCGTTCTCGCGGACGTGATCGATAAACGCTCCGTCGACGCCGGCCCACGATGTCGGCTCGGGTGGATCAGTATCGGCCGAGGCGATCCAGGCGAAACGGTAGCGCTCGGTGTCGGCCAGTCGCTCACACACTCGTGTCTCGATCTCGCTCCGTGTTGACGCCTGTGCGATACCATGGTTGATCTCCCGGACGATCTCGTTTGTGTGGTTGAGCCGCGTGAGCTCCTCGTTTTGCCGGGTAAGTGTTCGGTCGTTTTCTCGCAGTAGCTGCTCCCGTTCTGCCCGATCGAGTGCGGCTTCGGTGTTTGCCGCCAGAATGTGAAGCAACTCCGTCATCGTCTCGTCGATGCCGTCGACGGCCTCAGTGCCTGCAACCAACACACCGTGTGTCCCCAGCGGAACGATCAGCTCGCTTCGACATACTGTTTTGTCGACAGCGGTGTCCTGACTCACATCCTCATAGTAGACGCTTTCGCCCTCGGAAAACACGTCCCAGATGTATCCGTCACCGTGCTCGGCTTGTCGCTCCGACTCGACGACGTCTCGCGTCGATGCCGCATGCTCGAGCACCCCGTTCGTCGGCTCAAACGCGTACGCCGCGGCGATCGATACCTCGAGAATCTCTCCTGCGGTATCGACTGCCGATCGATAGATCTCGGTTTTCGTGTTCGCTCGCATCAACTTCCGTGTCGTCTCGTGTAACGTCGTCAGCGTCCGCTCGTACCGGCGCTCGCTCTCGCGAAGCTCGGTTTCGGTTCGATACTGCGAGACGGCGTTCGTAATCTGATTTGCAAGCAGGGCATACTGCTGTTCGCCGGACTCTTTTTGCAGATACTGGGTCACGCCTGCTGCGATCGCTTCGCTGGCGACTGCTTCGGACCCCCGCCCGGTAAAGAGAATAAACGGTAGTTCTGGGTCGTCCTCGCGAACTCGCTCGAGCAACTCGAGCCCCGTCATCTCTGGCATCTCGTAATCGCTGACGATACAGTCGATCGACCGTTCCTCGAGGATGGCCAGTGCTTCTCTGGCATCCATCGCCGGTTTGGCGACGATCGTCTCATGCTCGCGCTCGAGCATCTCGCCGACGAGGTCGGCGAATCCCGGTTCGTTATCGACGATGAGAACGGTTATTGGTGGGGTCATGGGATAAATAGTCAGTTAGAAAACAATTATTAGAGTCGTTTTTCTATTGAAACAGAGTGAATGCTAAACAATTAGTATTTTGATCGGACCAATCAGGGGATGGTCCCATCGAACTCGTATTCCCTCGCCCAATTTATCGAGGGATGATCGATCTCGGATTCGATACGGAGTTCCATCTTCTGCTCAGTCGCATCAGCTATATCGATCCAGTAGAACGTCTCCGTCTCCGGGTAGTAGACCAGAGACGCATCGATATCTCCGTGATAGGTTCGTTCGTGGTATGTGCCATTTTTGCCCGTCTGAGAGTGTGTATTAAAACGGAGTGTTTCGTCTTTGTTGGGCCAGCCGGTCTTACACTGAATCCGATAGAGTTCATCGCCATCGTCGACAACAAGGTCGTATCTGTCGTTATCGCCGAACGGGATCGAGACACTGTACCCGTGTGTGAGCAGTTCCGAAAGCGCTCTCGACTCGGTTTCGTCTCCAATGGCCTTCGAATTGCGCATACAGCGGTTGCTATCGGCATCTGATAAAAACCTCAGTGTACACAAAACCGAGATCATCCCACTGTAGGTGACTACGAAATCAGTGTTGTGTGTTTGAGACGTAACTGCACCAGTTGTTCGCTTATAGAAATCAAAAACTGCCTAACGCGGGAACTGAACCGGTTCAGAGGCGTTCTATGTCGTGACCTCGTTTGGCGTTTCGAATAGCGCGGCTGATCGAGAAGTC
>NZ_JBGUBB010000011.1:0-85613 GCF_041821125.1 Natronorubrum sp. A-ect3
GTATAGCGTAACCACAGATAGCTGACTGCCCAATCAAGAATGCAGGAGCACCAATTCCAATAGCAACCATACGAATAGTTTGAGAGGTTGTCATAAATACTTTACGCCCATATACAGCATTATATTCTTTATAGTAGGTTGTGAAAGATTATTAGAAGGCAAACGGTCAGTTCGCACACGTAGTTACCGAACTACTCCGATTCAGTTTCAAACACGAGACTAAATAACGAAATCGTGCTACTATCTACTGCTACTATTCTCGCGAATAATACTGGTACCGTCATTCAGGCCGACTGGAACTCCCACGGAGGAAACCGCGTTGTTCACCGTGGGATGGATTTTATTCGTAGTACTCTTCGCGTTCAACAACCTCGCCAAAAGCCACGTTTTCTTTCACGTCAGTGATCTCTATGGTCACGCGTTCCCCTTTCTCGGTCTCAGGAACGATGACGACGTATCCCCGTTCAACGCGGGCGATACCATCGCCTTGCTCTCCAATACTTTCGATATCCACGGTTCGCGTGTCACCTTCCCCAACAGGGGGTCCTGAGAACCCTCGCTCCTGTGTCTCTCGTTTCTGTGTCTGTTCTCTTTGCTGTGTCTGCCGCTCTTTCGTCTGTCTCTGTTCAGTGTCGGCTGATGCTGTCGTCTCGGTCGCAAGCAGCGCAACGCGATACACTTCGCCATCTTGAACGTCTCCGATTGCGACCTCACGCTCTGGAACTTCAATAACGAACGAATCGTGTTGTTCTGTCACTTCAGCACTGAAGACGCTTCGTAAATCGTCGGGAATCTCCATCAATATACCTCCTTCTCAAAGAGATGTTCCGACACCACCTTGAGTCCACCGGTGATTCTGTCGTGAAAACGGAGCGAGACGCTTTGCGAACTTAGTCTCCGCGGAGCACAAGCGGACCCATAGCAGACGTTCGCTTCGCGATCGTCGCCAAGCGGAGAATGTACGAGACGAACAGCAAAAATGGGAGTACACAGATCGTGTAGGCGGCACAGATCACCCATAGCCGGATATCAATTCCGAGGAGAAAGCCGGTGAACGTATGCGCATCGACGAGCATCACCATTCCACCGGCGACGACGAGTGCTGGCACTGCGAGATACAAAATCCCCTGTGAGAGCTTGACGAGCGACCACTGAAAGTAGAGCGTCTTGATATACTCTCGAGCGGGTCCGTACATCGTAAGCGCCGTTAGCATGCTCATCCCTGCATCGTGCTGCTCGCTCGTGAGGCTCTCCTCGTACTCGTCCAACAGCCAGCGGAGATCGTACATCTTCCGATCGTAGTTGTAGTTCAACGCCGCGTTCATGACGGCAAAGGTTCCGAACTCGGCGCCCTCCAGATCCTCTGTCGCAACCTGTGCGTTCTCGAGGAGGTCGTCGACATACTCCTCAGTCTGTGCTCGGAGATCCTCATCATCGGTGTGTTGAACCGCGTCCTCGAACGCGCGGGCCCGGTCGCTGGTCGCGTCGATCAGTTCCTTGAGGAACACGGCGGGGTTTGCAGGGCTCGGAAAGTCGAGCAAATCGTCGGTATTCTTGTAGAAATCCATCGCGAGGTCCATCCGTCGGCGCTGGCTGCCGAGTGGTCCAATCTCTTGAGAGAGGACCAGCTGGTTGATCGAGACGACGAGCGTGGTCCCAGTGATGAGCGCCCCGATCAACGCTTGAAACGACATCTTGACCCAATCCGTCGTCAACAGCACCCGCTGTGTTGATGGGAGACTCGACACACCCCAGAGCATCAACGCGAAGAAAACACCGGCAGCCAGCACGCCAGTGAGCAGCCACCGATTCATATTGAGTAGTACCCAGAGCTTGTAGCGGTTCTCGGCGGCCCGCTCCCGCATTGTATTGCCGGATGATAGATCCCTCATCGTATGACTCGTGGGTCAGTCTTCGAGCGACCGCTCGAAGATCAGAAACTTCGTCCCGCCGCCGTCGTACGAGACGGTCTCGACGAGTCGCCATCCATCGGCACCCAGTTCGTTGAGTCGCGGTTCGGGATTTGTCGATTCACGCTTCGTCAACTCTGTCGGTGGCTCGATGACTTTGTACTCCCAAGCCGTGGATGATGTACGACCCATTATCTAACAGATCCGTTCGGCCACGGGTCACTCTTTTCCCTGCACCTGATAGTACTACTTCGGTGATAGCTCTGAAGCGCACGTTTGGCTGGTGGTACTCGACTGATCACCAACTCCAAAATTCGACACACAGATCTGTTGAGTTTTTATTTTCAGATATCTGTTCACTGAAATCATTGCGCGTCAGTCTGTGGGTTGGACACGACCTAGTACGTCGAGGTGATGGGCCAAAACGGTGAGTTCACCGGCCTCGAGTTCGTTGTATCGTCGCTCGAGCCATCGTCGTCGCGCGTTTGGATCGAGTTGGTCTGCGGGATAGTCTGCGAGCGCGTCATCGATCGTCTCGAGTAGGTGTCGAATCACAGTCCGTTCGTCCCTGGCAACGGCCGCAGTACGATCGTGCGGCCGGAGAACCCAGTCTGAGCCGCCGACGGCGCACACCTCGAGCGGCCGTTTCTCGGCTTCGAGGGCTCCGACTAGCTCCCTGCCGGCTCGACTTCCACCTGGTTCGTCGCGAATGTCGTCCATATGGCGATGGTAGTATCGCTCGAGTCGGCCGTCGAAGGAGTCTGGTGGAGTGAATCCGGTTGCACCGTCGAATGTCAGTGGTGCATAGACGAGGCCATCGAGTTTGAGCACCGAGGAAACCCACGAGAGTGCCCGGTCGAGATTGACGAGGTCGAAAACGGCTGCGCCGATCACGACATCGACCGCCGTGCAGTCGTTGCGGGTAGCGAAGGCGTCGCCCGTCTCGAGGACCACCTCGAGTTCGGCCCCGTCGCTTGCATCGTCTGCCACCCCGCCCCGCCCTTCCGAACGAGCGACGAGCCCGGTCTGCGTTCGATTGACTGTGTATCCAGCATCGGCAAGCCACGTCGGCAGGCGTTCGCGGGCGTGGTCGATGGAGTCCTCGTCGAGATCAATTATTTCGTACTGAACAGCCGAAGGCAAGACAGTCCGTTCCGCGAGCCGAGCGACCATCGACCCGATTCCGCCGCCGATTTCGACAATTCGAATCGGCCCTTTGTGTGTTTCTTCGAGGTCAGCGAGACCGTCAGCAAACGCTCGAAAGACGCGATCGTTCAGCGCGCGATCGTCGACCGGCCGTTTCGCCTCGAGATATGCCTGAAACGTCGTCATGCATGGTCTCCGTCGATCTGTTCGCTCTCCGGCTTCGCTCTCGTCTCCACTCGCGTTCCAGCGTGGCGGTTTCGTCGTTGCTTCTCGGCTTGCTCGAGCAGAAACGTCCGAACGCGGGTCATCGTCTCCTCCCAGGTCGGATGTGCGGCGGCCGTCTCGAGGGCGTTTTCTCCCAGCGCCGCGAGTTCGTCCCGGTCGGTTCCGAGGCGTTCGATGACGGTTGCGATGGCATCCGGGTTCGCTGGATCCACGACAAAGCCGTTCCGTTCGTCGTCGACGAACTCGCGTGCGCCGCCGACGGCGCTTGCGACCGGGACGACGCCGTACTCCATCGCTTCGAGGTAGACCATTCCGAACCCCTCGTACGTCGATGGCACCGCGAGGATGTGACTTCGCTCGAGGAGTGACTCGAGCGCAGCGTCGGTGACCTCGCCGGCGAACGCGACGCGATCGTCCATTTCACAGTCATCCGCGAACGCGACGGTCGAGTCAGCATATGCTGGATCGGCCGTGAGGCTCCCGGCTACGGTAAGTTCCCATTCGCAGTCGACCTGTTCGAGTGCCTCGAGCAGTGTCAGCACGCCCTTTCGCGGGATCACGTTTCCAAGGAACGTGATTCGAAGCGGGTCGGCCGTTCGCGCACGCGTTGTGACTGTCTCGGTGTCGATGGCGGCCCCTTCGACCCGTCCGCCAGGCGGTGCGACGAGCGTCGGGCGGTCGGCGAGTGTAACTGTCCGGTCACGCGTATCTCGGCTCGTGCAGATTGTGGCGTCGACACTCTCGAGATAGCGGCGTTCAATGGCCGTTTCAACGAACTGCCACGGGCGGAGCTGACCGCCAGGGTGGCCCGATCGAAGCAGGTGGACGAGCGAGACGATCGCCTCGGGTTGCTCAAGTCGGTCGTTGTGCCGCCACAGTGATGGGTGACAGAGTTCGTCCTGGAGGAGGACGTCGAACGGCCGATCGAGGCGCTTGCGGACCGATTGCGAGACCCCATCAAGCAGGTGTCGCCGATACGACCGCCAGGGGAGCGCGATTATCTCGACGTCGTCGCCACGGCGCTCGAGGTGGGAGACGAGGCGTCTATCGTACCGAAAGCCACCAGAGGTCTCCTCGAGGCTGCCGTAGACGACGAGTCCAACGTGCATGTCCGTTCTGAGTTTACTCGGCTCGGGATTTGTTCCCGGAGAGATCACGCTCGTGGCCCACGCGAGCGATGTCGTCCTCGTCCATCGCGATCCGGATGCTGGTCGCGGTCTCCGTCGAGAGCTGACCGTCCTCGAGCAGGCGGTCGGCGACGATACGTGTGAAGTGCTCGAGACTTGGATTCAACCCCTCGAAAGCGGGACAGTCGTTGAGCGTTTGGTCACGATACGCCTCGACGGCGGTGTCGACGGCAGCCGACAGATCGTCGATATCGACGACGTACCCGTACTCGTCGAGTTCGGGTGCACTGACTGTCACCTCGAGCGTGTAGTGGTGAGAGTGGAGGTCGCCTTCGGGACCGGGATCGGGCACCGTGAGAAAGTGCTGTGCGACGAATGATCGCGAAACAGAAACGTCATACATGAACGCACGTACCAGCGTTCGGATTATAAACGATGGGGCTCACAGAGGTGGTCTGATACGGTCTGCTGAAGTCATTTCCGGTGCGACCACGAGCCATCCTGCGGTCGCGCCGGCAAATCGGTACAGCAGACCGTATGAAGGCTTTGTCGAAATCCCATTTTTCGGGACTCTACAGCTATAGTAGCCACTGCAAGTCAATGCGCACCTGATCGCACGACAGCTGTGCGGTCGGTGTGCAAACAGTTTCAGTTGTTAATATAGTCCACTCGATCCGGCAACCGTGTGTGCAAACTGAACAGCGGGGAAAATTTATCAGTATATATTGTCAAGTAATGATAATCACAATGAATCGACGTCGATTTTTTCTCTCTTCAGGTGTGATTGGGATCACTGGTGTTGCGGGATGTCTTGACGAAGATGTGTGCGATAAAACATCGAATCACCTCTACGTAGAAAACTATCTATCCGAACCACAAACGGTCAGGGTTCGTGTTTATCGGTTGAAAGAGCGTATGTTTGCCGACACCGAGTGGGAGCGAACATTCTCTGAAACGATTGAACTGCCCGGAGAGAGACGCTCGACGATAGAGCAGATATACGATACACATGGGACATATCGTACTGAAGCTGAACACGAAGAACGGTTGGAGCAGAATCGCTCAGAAGTGGATGACTGCGAAGATCAGGTAGTCACGATTGGTATCGGGGACGGCGCACATTCTATTATGAACGGGCGCCCAGACGAACTTCTTCCCGAGGCTGAATCTGATTCTGACGACTCTCGGTAACCAGTCTTCTACAGAAAAAGCAGGCCGAGTGCCTCGGGGCTTGACCCCGAGGCGGTTCACCTGTACTGACCGCAGAAGGCTCTGAACCTGGCACCATCTGAGAGTGGGCTTGTCCGTGAACTCCGTCTTGAACAGAGCCGGTCTTGACCATCAGTCATAGGTCAGGAGCACTTGCACCGCCTCCGACGGCCGCTCATCGAGCAGGCGGTAGGCCTCGCTCGCCTGTTCGACCGGAATTCGGTGAGTGAGCAGTGCCTCGAGGTCGAGTTGCTCGAGCCGGCGCCAGGCAATCTCGTGGCGGCGCTCGCGCGTAAAGCGCCCGCGGTGGCGGGGTGCAATCGTACTCACCTGACTCGCGCGAACGTCGATCCGGTCGCGGTGGAAGCGACCACCGAGATCGAGTGAGACGGGTTTGCGACCGTACCAGGAGCCGACGATCACCCGGCCGGCGTAGCTTGTCATCGAGATTGCGTCGTCCAGCGCGTCCGGACAGCCCGTGAGTTCGTAGGTCAGGTCCGCTCGATCGTCCATGATCGTCTCGAGCGCTGCTGCGGGTTCATCGTCTGTCGGCGCGATCGAACGATCGGCACCGAGCTGTTCTGCGAGTCGGCGACGATTCTGATGCTGATCGACGGTGACGAGCGTCTCCAAGGGCGTCCGGGCGAGCAGTCCCGTTGTCAGCAGGCCGACGACGCCTTGACCGAGGACCACTGCGCGCTCGCCGAGCAGCGGTTCGCCGTCGAGCAAGAACGTGACGGCTGTTTCCATGTTCGCGAGCAACGCAGCGTTCGACGTCGAGATACTGTCGGGAACTGGGACGAGATCAGCAGGTGTGGCGAGGAAGTGGCTCTCGTGGGGGTTGTACGCGAAGACTCGACGATCGAGCCACTCCGAGGAGACGTCCGCTCCAACGCTTTTTACGTGACCGACGGCGGCGTAGCCGTAGGCAATCGGATAGGAGAGGTCGCCATCGAGGGCGTCGATGGACTCGTCGGCTGTTAGCTCGGTCGGCGCTTCGTCGCGGTAGAGCAGGCCTTCGGTCCCGCTACTGATCGCTGAGACTGCTGTCTCGACCAGCACCTCGTCGGGACCGGGTTCGGGGATGGGGCTGCGCTCGACAGTGACGGACCGTGGGCCGGTGAACATGACCGTCCGTGCGGTCATCGATTTCCGCCTCTCGTCGGCTGTCTCCTCGTCCACGGCTGTCGGTCGTACCAGATCACGTGTCTGATCAATCGAACTGTAGATACTTGGGTATTGTGCGGCTTTCGACGGGCTGTCGGCGGGTTTCGTGCTCGCGTTCACCGGGGCACTCGAGTCGTGACCACGAGCCAGTCCCACAGGAAATTACACAGAAACGGCACCGCGACGACAGTTGTAAGCAGGATCGACTGTCCCGCGGTCGTGATCGGCACCAGCGCGAACCAGATCGAGAAGAGAACGAACCCAGATAGTGGCCCACGAACCCTGCTCGGGGGGAGGTCTCGTACTGGACGACCCCGCCGCCGTCGCCGCCAGAGACTCCCGACGTAGAGGTATCTGGCAGCTCCGACAGCCAGAAAGGCGACCGAGGCGGCCCCCATCGAGACCACGACGACCGAGCCGATGAGCGTCGTGAGACCGTCGAGTTCGACATCAAGACGAGCCCCCAGGTCGGTTACCGTCCCCATCTTCCGGGCGACTGCTCCGTCGACGGCGTCGAGCAGTCCAGCTGCCGCAAAAAGGAGTGCGGGCATCCACGCGATGAGGCCGGCGTCGGCTCCTGGCACCGAAACGGTCCCTGCGGTGGATCCCGATTCGGCTGTTCCAACCGCGAGAACGCCGACGAACGTCGCAAGCGCCGCCCCCCGAGTGAGCGTGATCCACGAGGCGAACGTGAGTGGGTCGGCTCCCGTGCTCTGGGTCGTCCGCTGAAGGGCGATGCCGGTTACGAGTAGCACGACGGCCAGCGCGACGACAACCCAGCCGACAAACTCGACTGTTCGGGCAGGTTGCCACGCGACTGCGATGCTACCGGCACCGAGGGCGGTCAACAGGACGAGTCCTGTCGCTGCCTCGAGCCACCGACTGACCGCAGTCACGACCGGTGGCAGATCCGGCTGTGCTCGAGGCTCGAGGTCGCCGTCGGCGGAACGATGGTCAGGACTCACGGCTGTAGAGCACCAGAAGGACGACGATCAACGACAGCTGTACGACTTTATCAATCGCCTCGAGCGGCCCAACGTCCCCACTGCCTGTCGGTTGGGCGATCACGTACCAGGCGACGATTTGTGCGCCGACGAACGGGACGCCGATCAGATAGAGCAGTTGGCGACGAATCCCGAGCAAAAAGAGCACGAGTGCGCCGGCAAACCCAGCGCCGGCGAGGACGAACGCGACCGCGAGTGGGTCGGGTAGAAACGCGATCCCGAGACCGAGATGAATTACGCCGGTCACGACGACGAAACCCACTGCGAGCCACTCGAGGCCCGTCAGGTTCACACTCGAGACACGGGAACTGATTGCCATCGGACAGTGGTTCGGGGGCGTGGGAAAAATCGTTTCGGGTGACGGATCTCTCTCGAGGCAGAGAGATCCGAAACCTCACTTGCGCGTCTTGGTGATCGACCGCTGGATGTGACTTCGTAGTGCATCCGTTGCGAGCGAACCGGTGATATGCCCTTTCTCCAGAACGCCCAGATCACCCCCTTCGTAAGCTGGTCGTTGTGTTTCGAACTCGATTAAGCGGTCGTAGCGAGCGAGCAGCGGGTCACAGTCGTCCGCATCGTTGCGGACAAAGGCGTCCCCGAAATCGAGGATGGTGCGAAGTGCCTCCGGATTCGTTCGTGCCGACTCAGCCGCCAGTTTCCGATAGACCGACGAGACGAACAGTTCTCCGAGTCGCGCCCCGGCAAATATCGGGACGTACCGATCGACACCCGCACAGTGGGCGCGGTGGAGATTGACGGCCCAGCCGCCAAGACTGATACCGGCTGCAAGGACCGCAGGGCAGCCCATCTCTCGCGATCGTTCGGCCAGCCCCTCCATGAGCGCAGCCGACGTGGCGAGCATTCCAACGAAGTTCTCGAGATCCCCCATCGCTCGTATGTACTCCCTGTTCGAGCGGTCGTGAAACGGCGCTCGGAGAACGATCAGGTTGATATCTTGGTCGAAGTTCGTCCCGAAGAGGCGCTGAAACGAGTTCGAACTGAACCGTCCGAAGTCAAACGGCTGCTCGCCGCTTCCGTGGTGATACAGCAGGGTCGGTGCGTCCCGCCCTCGCCACTGGGTGACGAGATACGCTGCGTGGAACTCTCCGACTGGAGTCGATGCAGAGACTTCCTGGACGTGTCCAGGTCGAATGTCTTCGATATCGATCGCAGTACCACTGACGACGTCACCGATCGGAGCGCTAGAGAGCGACCGCGAAAAGAACCTGGAATTTCGCAGGAGCAACCCACTCATCGAAATCGTCGCAACGTCGATCAGTTCGTGTCTGTTCATCGGCTTTCGAGACCACGTTCCTCGTCGGTGCTCTGACCCAGCGTACGGTTCACCGGATACTTCTTGGCTCCGGCCGTACCAAGCAGTACGAACGCGACGAGTGGCAAGACTGCTGTGACGATTCCCTGTGTCGGATTCTCGAGTCGATCTCCGAAGGCTCTCGTCACCATCATTGCGCCGACGAACACGAGCCCGGCGGCGATTTGAACCGTTCGATCCGCACCGCCGGCGTTCTTCTCCACGCTGATCACTCCGTCCGTTCCTCTCCGCGGGAGAGCAGCCACCAGAGCGTTACGAACATCACGACGAATACAGCGGCCCCTTGGAGGAACGTGGTACGTCGTGATTTCGAGTGCTCAGTTGACTCGTCCCGATCCGCTGTTTGGTCAGACGGTTCGTCCGTCGAGCGCTCGGATTTGGGCAGGAATTTCACGTTCGACGTGTGGTTCGTCGCGGGGAAAAGTAAGTCTGTGAGTTATTTCTCTGACACCGTGAGCAAATCGCTTTCTCGAGCTGACGCCGTAGCTCGGTGGATACGCGTGAGAGTAGTACGTTCGGCGTGATCAGTAGCCGCGGGAGGACCAGACCGCGCCACTTCTGGATCTCTCTTGTCTTTCGACCGGTACGATTGTGTCATGCGGTTCTCGATTGGTCAAGTGTTTCCAGAAACGAGATCAGTAGTTCGTTGATTACCGTCGGATTATCGTGGTTTGCAATGTGTCCTGCATCTGGTACCGTTGTGTACGCGCTATTGGGGAGTCGTTCGTCCCACGCTTTCGCTTTCTTTCGGAGCAGGAAATATTCGTGTTCACCGACCACGACCAATTGCGGGCACTCGGGTAGTTCGGGGATCCCTTCTTTCAGATCTTCGAGGAGCCTGCGCTCGAGGGGGACCATGTTCCCCTTCCCAGTACGTGCACTCGCCCGTCTCGCGTACTCTTGGGCGTCGGGAGTGTGAGCGACAAACCGACCAAACACGTCGTACAGCACTTGTTCGGGCATGAGCTTCAGTCCCCTCACGTGCACCCCCATCAGTTTGATCGTCCGTTCAGAAAACCCCTCGTGCAGTGGGAAGCCCCCGACGTGAACAAGGGCTCGAACACGGTCGGGGTGGTGGTACGCAATGTACTGGTTCAACAGGCTTCCCATCGACTGGCCGACCAGAACGGCGTGGTCGATCCCTTCGTCGTCCAGTACGTCGAGCAGTTTCCGAGCGGCGACGTCGAATCGCACCGGCTCACTCGTTTCGGCAGCGTCGCCACAGCCGGGAAGATCCCACGAGAGGACCCGATACGACTCGGACAGCGTAGAGACCTGTCCCCGCCACGTCTCGCGGTTGAGTGCGAACCCGTGAGTGAACACTACTGCGGTCGCGTTTTTGGGCCCGCTTGTTTCGTAATAAATGCCCCCGGACTCACGCTCGGTCGTGGACTCAGCGCTTGCTTTCGAGCGCAGGTGTCGAAGAGCGAGTGCGAGCGCTCCGGCCCCAACTGCAGGAGCGACGAGGCCGCCCCACTTCATGGACAGCTCTCCTTTTCTGTCGGGATATGGCGGTGTGTCGGGGTCGTAGTACGGGGCCAACTGGTCGATTGCGTCCGTTTCATCACCCGCCTGATCGATGAGAGAACGCAACCCGTCGAACAGATATCTCATTTCCTCTCGGCCATCTCGAGCGTGTCCTTCGACCGAAATCTTCGCGTACTCGTTTCGCATGAGCCGTCCGATGGCCCAGACGCAAACCGGCTCCGGGACGTACTCGAAGGCCCTGACGACTGGCGGACTGGGGGCATACCCTGCCCTGCGTAACCCACGCAGCGCTTCTTTCGTCGCACGGACCGACAGCACCAGCAAATCTCTGGTTTCGCCCAGCCGTTTCATACTGGTATCTGCGGCATACAGCGCGGGAACGAGGCCGGACATGAGCAACGCAACGTGGTACTTCAACCACTCCTCTATGTCCGTCCGGATATCGACGTCGTACCCTCGCATGTCCGAAAGCACCGCCGCCACTTCTCGAGTCCGGGGACGAATCGTTCCATCGACCTCTCCGATCGGGATGGTGTATTGGTTGGCCTCGCCGACCGGGAGCACGCGCATGACGTGTCCGTCTCGTTTCCCGCCAGGGTACGGAAACCCCAACATCACACGCTCGTTGCCGAGCGCCTGAACCATTTCGTCGGACCCGTTGACGTTGTTCCCCATGAAGAGAAACGTCGGGACGTGCTCGTTTTCCGCCAACGTGTCCAGAATCTGTACGGCTTGATGCTCTCCCATGACGACCAGAACGAGATCATAGTCGTCGTCGGGTTCGAACGACTCTACCACGGGAACGTGAGCGACTTCCTCCCCATGGGCCCCTTCTTCCTGAATAACGATTCCGTGTTCTCTTAAATCCGCCAGCCGTTGGCCCCTAGCGAGCAGCGAGACGTCGTGTCCCGCCTCGTGGAGTCGTGCTGCTTTCAGACTCCCTAGCGGCCCTGCACCGAATACCAGAATCTTCATTTCGATCGACCCCAACCGTCGCAGTTCCGTCGATTGACCCAGTCTATGTGGGATTTTCGTTGGCGAACTCGACGAGCCCGGAGTTCGGTTGTGGAGCCCATGGTACACGTAGCGTATCAGGTTTGAAATAGGAGTGGGTCGGCTCTCTAGGCACGGGAGGCAAGTACCAAATGAGGAGTTGGTCTCTCGATCAGACGTTCTGTCGGGGCAGTTCGGCCAGTGCTCGTCGCTGGCTGAGACGTTTCGGATACCACTATCACCGTGAGCGGTCGAATGGTGCGTTAGATGGACGGACATCTCCGAGGGAACGCTGAGATGAACGGTGTCCCTCACCCGATGTTTTACAGTTTTAGACGTGAACCGGCTAGATAGCTGACTATCATAGCCGTGAAGACGGGTATGACAGTCCAAAAGTTGTGAATCCTGATGTGGAAATACCTCACATACGTCACAGCAATTGCACTCACAATCCACGGTGTCATTCACTTTCTCGGGATTGGAGTCTACTTCGAGCTACTCGAGATGGCTGACCTCCCGTACAAAACCACCCTGCTCGGCGGTGCCGTTGACGTAGGCGATACCGGAATACGGGTCTTTGCCGTGTTGACCGCCGTGGCCGGCGTTGGGTTCGTCGCTTCGGCTGTCGCGCTGGTAATTGGCTGGCGCTACTGGCGAGAAATGCTGCTCGCAGTTACCGTGTTTTCACTGGTCCTCACGACGCTTGATTGGACTGTCGCCTCCGCGGGCGCTCTGGCGAATCTGGCGATTCTGGCTGGCCTTTTCGTGATGCAACGGTTGTGAACACCTGTTTCGAACGAGAGTGAGCGAGACCTCAGACACGCCATATTGGTCTAGTAATCTGCTGACCCGGTTCCGGAGGCGGTGAGCAATCGACGGTGAGTCGTTGTCACTCGTTGTGGTCTACTCGAGTTCAACTCGAGTTCATATTATTCTGTTTCATGAGTTCCCCTGTAGGGATCTTAGCATTTCTTCCCGCAACTGGGGGTTTATTGATTTCCTCACTGATTCTGTAATTGTGCCAACCATTACGCTAACGATACTGGCGATGGCACGCGTCAAGATCGGTAGCTGCGGACGTGCGCGCGTGTCTCCGTACGCGAGAGTGGCTGGAGCTGCCACCGTAATAGGCCGCAGTCTCAGGGGGTGGCTTGTCACAGAGCCCACTCGAGTAAGAGAAGATGTCGTCGCGCTGCCCACGGGCAACGTGAGAGCCGTTCCGGAGAAGCATCCATGAACGCGGATTTGCAAGCGTTTACTCGCTCACATCAGGTTGCGCTCTTTTTCGTCCTCACGATCGCGTTTTCGTGGACGATGTACGGTGTTGAATTCGTCGTTGGTCCCCCACCGATCGCGCTCGGTGTGTTCGGTCCGTTACTCGCTGCGGCATTCCTTACGTGGGTCACCGGCGGAAACCTTCGTCAGTGGGTAGGACAGCTGTTCATCTGGCGGGTCAACGGCCGCTGGTACCTGTTCGTACTGGTTGGATTTCCTATTATCTTCGTCGGCGGATCGACGGCCATATACGTCGCTCTGACCGGCGAAACCATTGCTCCAGGAGTCCTCCCGGAGCGAGTTTGGATTGCTCTTTTCTTCCTCGTATTTCAAATCTTGACTGCGGGCCTCGGGGAAGAACTCGGCTGGCGTGGATTTGCCCTCCCCCGGCTTCAAGACCAGTACAACGCGTTGATAGCCAGCCTCGTCATCGGCTTTTTCTGGGCACTCTGGCACCTCCCGTTGTTCTTTCAGCCCGACTCGTATCAAGCGCAGATGGGGCCGGTGATTTATTTGATAGACGGATTTACGCTCTCGATACTGTTCACCTGGGTCTACAACAGCACCGGAGGAAGCGTGCTGATAGCCGCGCTGTTACATGGTGTGTTTAACACGACACTGGTGCTCTACCCGTACGAGGGGGAACTCGATATTGCCGAGTTTCCGTACCTCATGGGTGTTTCGAGATCCGTCCTGATGCTGGTCATCGCAGTGGTCATCGTGGCCGTCTATGGCCGAACGCTGACGACTCGAGAAACGATTCCCGGCACAGAGCACGCAGGGGGTGTCCCGGCAAACCAGTCCAGTAGGTCCGAGGTGGAAACCGATGGACGTCAGTGACCGGCTCGCTACGATCGCACCGAATCCGACGAACCCCTACGTTTTCGTCATCATTTATCTCGGCTGGGCGTGGTTCTTCTGGGGACTCATCGTCCTGTCCGGGGAGAGCGTCTGGACGTTTCCGAACGTGCTGTTGTTCTACATCGGGGGACTCAGCCCAATGCTGGGCGGTATCGCACTGACCCACCGGCTGGGAGGGTGGTCGGGACTTCGAAATCTCTGGGACCGAACCGTCAACACTCGTCGGATCAGCCCCAGATGGTACGTGATTTGCATTTTCCTCCAACCTGCAATCACGGTCCTTGCAGCCGGTCTTGTAGTACTCGCCGGTGCGTCGGAGCAGCCGTTGAATCCCTCGATCGAACTGGAGTCACTGGCGCTGTTCCTGACGTTCACGGTACTTGCAGGGGTGGTCGAAGAGATCGGATTGACCGGCTACTTCGTTCATCGATTGCTCGAGTTCCGGGGCGTCGTCGCGGTCGGCGTGATTACCGGGGCCGTGTGGGCGACCTGGCACGTTCCCCTGTGGCTGATGGAGGGATACTTCGGCGCGGCCACGATTGATCCGGAGCCCTTCTACTTCTTCGGGGGAATGGTGTTCGTGCAGATACTCTACGCGTGGATATACCACAATACGGCCAAAAGTGTTCTCGCAGCGATCATCTTCCACACGATGGTGAACGCGACTGGAGAGATTCTTGGACCCGCAGACGTGGTACAACGATATACATTTTATATTACGATCGTTCTCTGTCTGCTGATACTGATAGACGAGCGGTGGATCACTGTATCGGATATCCGTGATACGATCCGTCACAGGGGCTAGTTCCCCGTAACTCTCGAACGAGAGTGGGCACTGTGTCGATGTCGCAAAAGTTTGGACTCAAATCATATCTCGATCGAATATCCGATTATTTCACAAGAAAGTAAAATATGAGGGTGGTCGAAAGAGGAGTATGGCCATCCTCGAGCGATCTGCCGCTGTACTCTCGTCATCATCGATCTCGCCACTCAGACACCCGGAAATAATGGACATACTGACTGGAAGGCCAGCGAGGGGGCACGACGGCGCACATTTCAACATACATTCGATTGACACATAAGTATTGGCAACCCCTCTCACCCAGTGCTGTACTTTTCACCCGTACTACGCCGATTCTTTCGACTCGGCTATCCAGTAGTCGTCTCGCTCCCGAATCGAATACTCGAGGCCCTCGAGTAGCTCGCGACAGGCGGCTGGTTCATCGCCGACGAGGCCGTCCTCGTGGAGCTCGAGAAACACCGTTGGACGATGACGCTCCAGCGTTTCACGGCCGCCCCGAAGGACGTCCGGGCCGGCTCCCTCGACGTCGATCTTGATGAGATCCGGCGGCAGCGACTCGGCGACGAGGTCGTCGAGTCGGTTCACCGAGACGGAGTCAACAGTCGCCACGGCTGCCTCCCAGCGAGTTGCACTCTCCCGGTCGAACCCGGAGAGCTCCGTGTACGTCGAGACGTAGAAGGGCCGCTCGCCTGACTCGGCACCGAGCCCACAGCGTCGGACGTCGATCCGTTCTTCGAAGCCGTTGACACGGACGTTTGCCTCGAGCTGGTCGGCGACCACTGGTGCGGGTTCGACGGCGACGATCCGGCGGTCCGGTTCGCCAGCGGCAAGGGCGAGCGCGTAGACGCCGACGTTTGCGCCGACGTCGAAGACGACGCTTTCAGGTCCACAGCGGGCCTCGAGTTCGGTGAGCATCTCATCACGACCGTGGCGGTTGTAGAGTTCGTAGCTACGGACCGTTCCGCCGTGAGTTCGTTTCTGGGTGGCGAGCCATTCTCGGTCGTAGTTCAGATGGACCAGTCGGTAGTAGCCCCCGAGGACCAGTCGCCGAAGTCGATAGTACAGTTTCTGACGAACCGATTCGACCGACACACCCGAGACAATGGCCGCGCTCAGATTGAGTGTTATGGGTGAAGCCCAATCTGTTCGGCGGAACCCAACGATTAGGTCAGTCGGCGGTGGGTCTGGTACACAATGGGTGCAGCCGACGAGCGGCTTCCCGAGCCCGTTCGACGAGTCGTCTCGCAGGTTTTCGGAACGACTGTCCGTTCGTGTCGACGGCCAGCTGTCGGCTCGGTGGCTGAGACGTATCTGCTCGAGCTCGAGGGCGAGCCCGAGCAAGTCGTCTGCAAGATCGGTGGGGCGAGCGTCTGGACTGGTGCTGTGATCGAGCCAGCCGTCTGTCGGCTCGTTGGCAACCGGACGTCGTTGGCAGTGCCTGATGTCCTGGCTTCGGGACGGTTTGTCGACGCCAGTCGGACAACAGCAACTGAAACGGCAGCGCCCCTTTCGCGATGGGCGCTGTACGAGTATGTCGACGGCGAATCCCCTGACCCGTGGTACAGTCAGTGTAGTCGAACAGTTCGGCGACGGCTCGTTTCCGATGCCGGATCGATACTCGGCCGCCTGCACGACTGGTCGACGACCGAATTCGCGTTCGACCGAACGGGCGGCCTCGAGCGGACTCCGAATCATCCGACCGGACTGTGCGTGTGCGATCCGACGCCGCCGTCTGTCGTCGACACGCTTGCTGCTGTCTCTCGAGTGCTCCCACGGCGTTCACCGGCGTCTCAAGCGGTGCTTTGTCACGGCGACTTCCATCCCGGGAACCTACTGGTCACCTCCTCCGGGAGGATTACCGCGGTGCTCGACTGGGGAAATGCCCATGTGGCTCCAGCGGAGTACGCTGTCGCTCGCGCCGAAGTGCGGTTCATCGACCGGTTTCGGTCGCTCCCATCTCCCGAGCGAGCGCGGCTCAGGGAGGTGTTCCGAGCCCGCTACCGGAACCACGCGTCGCTCGAGTCCGACTACCCTGCGCGGGCGCCGCTCTATAAGAGTCTGTGGCTCGCACAGTCGGCGATCAACCTCGCGTCTGTCGCCCGTTCGTCTCGCGGCCGAACACAGATTCGTCGACAGCTGCGCACGATCGTCGATCGGTGAGCTCGGATTCGAGGACGGCAAACCCTTTCAAAGCGCGACTTTTTCTCGAGCACGCGTCTAACCGGCTGTCGTGTAAAACGGCTGCAACGCTTTATTATGTCGCTCCCGTATACTGTCGCAAACAATGTGCGCCCAAACCGAAAACGCTGCACCGGAACCGGACTCCGAAACGGCGGTGCTCAGCCTGGATGGACTTACCAAACGGTATGGCGACACTGTGGCGAACGGCGACGTCACTTTCGACGTCACTGCCGGAGAGATTTTCGGCTACCTCGGCCCAAACGGGGCGGGAAAAACGACGACCATTCGTCTGTTGCTCGGGCTCATCAAGCCCACATCTGGTACCGCAGAAGTACTCGGTGCGGACATTCGCGACCGACGGGCGCTCACCGAAGCGAAAGCCAACATCGGATATCTGCCGGATACACTCGGATTCGAGGACCGGTTGACGGGTCGACAAGTGCTCGACCACTTCGCTCGGATGCGGGGTGATGAACGACGAGACGAGTTGTTGGATCTGTTTCGCCCACCGCTCGATAAGCCAGTCGAGACGTACTCCTCGGGCAACCGTCGCATGCTCGGAATCGTCCAGGCCTTCATGCACGACCCGGAGCTCGTCATCATGGATGAACCGACGTCTGGCCTGGACCCGCTCAAACAGGACCGAATGCACGCATTTCTCGAGGAAGAACGAGACGCTGGCAAGACCATTTTTCTCTCCTCACACATCCTCAGTGAGGTCCAGCGGGTGTGCGATCGAGTGGGGATCATTCGAGAGGGGAAACTGGTCGCGCTTGAGGATATCGAGGTGTTGCTCGAGCGGGGCGGCAAACAGGTGTGGGTTCACCTCGCGGAGCCGGTCGACAGGGAGCAGTTTACAACGGACGACATGATCGACGTTGAAGTAGTCGACAGCACGGTTCGGTTTACCTACACCGGCGAGTACAACGCGCTCATCGCCCACCTCGCTAGATTCGATATCGAAGACATCGATATCGGAGACCCCCAACTCGACGACATCTTCAAACACTACTACGGGGACGAGGCCACACCAGGTGCAGAATGACGGCCATCCTGCGCAATGAGTCTGGAAAACGGATCCGTGGCTCACTGCTCCTGACTGGCCTGCTCATCATCCTCTCGGCGTTTTTCCTCGTCGTCTTTCCGAGCATACAAGAAGAAGCGCAGTTGGTCGAGCAGGCGTATCCGGAGTACCTGCTCGAACTCCTGGGGATCGAAGAGCTACACACGATCGAGGGGTTCACCGGAGGCTATATTTTCCCGTTCATCTGGATACTGCTTGCGGGAATCTACTTCGCATACACCAGCGCGGGCATGATCTCGGGAGATATCCGCACACGTCGAATGGATCTCACACTCTCCAATCCGGTGTCTCGAGAGTCGGTCCTGCTCCAGAAGGTCGCTGCGCTGTGGGTTCCTCTGGTTGCATTGAGCGTTGGACTACTAGTCATGTTACTTGTCGGTGTGTCCGTTCTCGAGGAGACGATCAATCTCGGTGCACTCGTGATGGTGCACCTCCTCGGTGTTCCGTATCTGTTGGTCTGTGCCGGCATCGGTATCGTTTTCTCCGTCGTTCTCGAGCGAGTCGAAAAGGCGCAGGCTGCTGCACTGGTGTTGGTGTTTCTTCTCTGGCTGGTTGATGGCCTCTCGCAGATGAATCCCGATTTCGAGTGGGTCGGTGCCCTCACCCCGAGTCGGTACTACGATCCGTCAGCGATTCTCATCCACGAGGAGTATGCCCTCCTTGACGCCGGCCTTCTCCTCGTGATATTTTTCCTCCTGCTTGGCGTCGCCGTCTTCATCTTTACACGGAGGGACATCTGACATGCACGCTGAACACAACGCATTCGATGTACATACCGGACGAGTCGATTGTGGAACCGGTGGCCCCAGTCAGCGCTGTTGTCACGACCACGCGGACGATCTGGGGGTGACGGCATGACGGCTATTCTCCGACTCGAGTCCAGAAAGCGGCTTCGTAGCTCGCTCATTCTGGTTGTAGTGTTTGCGCTGCTGTCAGTCCTCTATTTCTCGATGTTCCCTGGTATCCAAGAGGAAATGGAAGTGTTCGAGGAGGCGTTCCCGGAGTTCATGTTCGACCTATTTGGGATCGAAGAGCTACACACGATTGAGGGATTCATCGCTGCCGAACTATACTCCTTTTTCTGGGTTCTGCTCATCGCCATCTATTTCGCATACGCCGGCGCCGGGATGATCGCGGAGGACATTTACGACCGAAAGATGGACCTCATACTTTCCAATCCAGTTTCTCGTGAGTCGGTCGTGCTACAGAAGGTCGCGTCTCTGTGGGTCCCGCTGACCGTGTTGAACGTCGGGGTTCCGGTTGTTGTCTACGTCGGTGCAATCGCTATCGGTGAGTCGTTCAACCCCGTCGCTCTCGCGATGACCCACCTACTCTCGATTCCCTATCTCTTGGTCTGTGCTGGGATCGGTCTCGTCATGTCCGTCGTTGTTGATCGAGTAAGACGGGCCAGAGCAACAGCCCTGAGCCTGGTGTTTGTCCTCTGGCTGGTCGAAGGCGTCTCCAGACTGGACCCGGATTACGAGTGGGTCGGTGCCGCGATGCCGAGCCGGTACTACGATGAAACGGCAATCCTCGTTCACGAAGAGTACGCGTTCCTCGACGCTGGTATCCTTCTGGTGGCATTTCTTGTCTTGTTGGCTGTTGCCATTTTCCTTTTCACGCGGCGAGATATCTGAGTGTTTCAGGATTCTCTCTCTGTTGATTTAACAGAAAACAATAGCAACCGAATAGCAGGCGGCTCCTTTCGATGATTTATCTGTTGGTTTCCATAAGCAGCGACGAACGAAGGTACGGGCTATATCGAACCAGAAACCGTACGGTATCTTTATGACAGTTTCTCGACGAAAACTCCTCGGACTCGCAGGCACAGCGGCTGTGGCCACTGCCGGAATCGCAGGCTGCCTGACAGTCGATGCACAGGATGCGAACGATAGCGATCTGCCTGCGTATAGCCGGTGGCTCACGATCGACGACGGTGGGCTCGAGTTTGCACACGTCGATTGGGCGACTCTCCAGGAGTACGTGGAGGGAGAACTCGAGGACGAAGATTTCGATGCAGACGTTCCAGCAGAATTCGAAGCCGACCCGATGATTGCACCCGTCTCGGAGGGGCTGATCCAGGCTTACTTCTTTGTCGGCACCAGTCTCGCCCCGTACAGACTGGGCCAACTCCTCGACGACGACGCCGAACTCGAGTCGACTGCAGAAGACCTGCTTCTGACCACCGCGGCGTTTATTGTGACCGGAGCGATGGTGCCCGACGAAATCGACGAGCAGATAACAGCTGAACCGGAACTCGACTTTTTCCGACAGATGGAACAGACAGACGAGATCGGTGGCTACGACATCTATACACCGGTTGCGGTCGAGGACAATGCCGCAATTGCCGTCGACAGTGACACACTCGTTTTTGTCGGTGGCGAGGAAATCCAAGCCGGTGGCGATCCGTTGACGGTACTCGAGACACTCATTGGCGCCTCGGAGGGTGACATCGAGCTGGCAACGGACGAATCCGAGGCACTCGAGTGGCTCGTCGAAACCGCTGGCCACGGCGATGTCACCGTCGGTCAGTACGGTGCTCGAGTCGGTGCTTCGGCTGATTCGACCGAAGACGAGGAGTTGATCGACCTGACGTTCGAGGGACTCGATGATGCTGACGGCATCGTCTCGTCGCTCACTGTCGAAGACGAGGAGACGTCTACTGGCGACTTCGCGGCGATTATCGACGATCCGGACGAGGACGCGCTCGAGGCGTTGCTCGGTGCTTCTGCGGATGAGCAATCGATTGACGTCGACGAAAATCGCGTTACTGCGACGGGCACGTGGCGAGAGCTTGAATGACCGCCCACTGCCGTTTTCTAAAATGGCAGAAAATAAAATATTTGACCCATTTGACAACCTCAGTATATGTTGTCATACACTCCGCTTTGCTCAGGATCTCGCATCGACATCACCGCCTTTCACGAGATTCTACTTTTGGCCAGTCCTCCTAAGTAGCTTTCTGCTGAGGGGGCTGTAGTCGCCGAATACAATACGCATAGTGTCTTTGTCTGCCTCTATACTGATACCAGCGTCCGATCAGTGCTGTCGATCGGCGAGTGAACTCACAAGTACGCCGAGCATACTGTGAGTTGGAACGATTTCACCGCCGAACTGGAGTGTGCGCACTCGAGAACTCAGTCGCGAACAGCGTTCTATGCGATTACAATATTTCAAAAATCTAAACAGTATATTTATTTAGTTATTACTGAAGTAGCGTCGACTGTCTCACTCCGCCAACTGATAGATAGGTAGCAGAGGCTCAAGACCAAAGTCGTGGGCTTCCTCCTTGTATCTCTGTGATCTGCATGGCAAAGCAGGGCGAGTGCCTCAGGACGTGACCGAGAGAGGCGGTCCATCAGAGGCAACCAGGAAGCGTTCTGCTACACTTTCCACGTTCGATATAACAATAGCTCTGCTGAAAAGTGAAAGAGGGCTATGTGGATCGGCGACTGCCCCTTCGAGTGGTTCACTACGGTGTCGCGTCACTACTCATCGGTTTCAACCGATAGCTCACCCAACGACTATCGCGCGTTCGACGATATCCTCACCGTACAGTTCCTCGAGGTCCTCGTGCTGATCTGGACGGTTCTCGTAGACGTCCTGGAACAGATTGATGGGCGTCTGGGCTGCCTGATAGGTCGCTTCGTCCCACATTCGGTCGTTGCTGATCTCGACTTCAACCCCATCAATGACCAGTGTCGCCGCCCGTTCCATGGCGATCGCACCTTTTCCAGCTTCCTTAGCCGCTTCGAACTCCTCCATCGAGTCAACGATGTCGTTCAGACTTGGGATATACGATGTCAGGTCCAGCAACTCTTCGGACAGCTCGTCTCCGTCGAGGTCGCGCTCGTTGCTGCCGATGCGGAGTCGATACTGGTCATCGCCTGTCTCGTCGAGTTCGATTTCATCACCCTCGTACACGAACTGACCGTCTTCCTCGTCGAGTTCGACCTCGCGGCCGTTGGCCTCGAGGAGCCAGCTGCCGGTCTTCGGCGGTAGCGGCGACTTGTTCGCTTCCACTACTTGTCCGGGGGTTAGCGACCAGATACCGAGCATGCCTTTCGCCTGATTGTCGGTCATACGCTCGTGATAGCCCTCGACGTCACGGATGTCGTCGTACGGTCCGTCGACGGCGATCAGGCCGGCCGCGCTCGCACCGCGAGAGGTGTTGTGTCGCAGCTCCGGCCACGGCGGGAGTTCTCCGGTGGGTGTGATCGCTCGCATGTTCTTGGTGTAGTCCACTTCGCCGTCCACGAGAAGGAACAGACGCTCGAGGTTGTTTGCGGGCTTGCCCATCTCCTCACGGAGGTCCCCGAGTGCCAGTTCAGCCTCGCCGCTTTCGACGATGACCGACATGGCTAGACTGCCTTCTTCCAGCCCGTGCTCGTTTTCGACGATGGTGATGAACTCGTCGGCCTTCTTCCAGTCGTCGATGTCGCCGACCTCCGGGATCACGACGCCGTCGATGTGCTCGATGGCCCCGTTTTCGGGGTCGGCGAGCTCCATGATGTGCTGGAATCCCTGATACCTGGTGGCTGGGCTATCCCTGTGCCAGACCATACGCGGGTGGATCTCACTGGGGTAGTCGGCGCCGTGCTCGGAAATCACGTCGATGATGTTCTCGATTCCCTCATCGCGCATCGAGGGAGCGGTTGCATCTTCGTTGTCCGGGACCCAGACGTCCGGGGCTTCCATTCCGCGGAGTTGGGCGGCACTGCGAAGCATCTTGGCAGAATCGTCTTCTCCTTCCACTGCTGTTGGAGTGGTAAAGAACGTCCGCACGAACTTCCGGTCGTGGAGACGGTCGGTATGCGTACTCATGAATGCAACCAATAATATTACGTTCTAATATTAAAGTTATTTGGTGACCCCACCGTCACGTCCCGACAATCATCGCCAGAACGAGCTAGACGTTGTACTTGTTCAACTCGATAACGTTCACTGCTCGACGCAGCTGACTGACAAACTCGTTTGACTCCCAGTCGTCTTCGATTCGCGCCGTTGGGCCCGAAACGCTGATCGCCCCGATAACGTCCGAATTGAATCTGATCGGTGCAGCGATACAGCGGAGTCCCTCCAGTCGCTCCTCGTCGTCGACTGCAAAGCCGCGTTCCCGCGTTTGCTCGAGTTCCTCGAGAAGCTCATCGCGAGCTGTTATCGTCTGGGGCGTCACCTGCGGGAGTCCATGCTGGTCGATGATCTCGTCAACCCGTTCAGTCGGGAGATGTGAGAGAATCGCTTTCCCGAACGCCGTACTGTGCATGTGGTGGCGACAGCCAACGTACGTATCCAGATCGACCGCGTGCTCGCCTTTTGATCGGCACAGATAGACGCCTTTTCCAT
This sequence comes from Natronorubrum sp. A-ect3, assembly GCF_041821125.1. Taxonomy (NCBI): domain Archaea; kingdom Methanobacteriati; phylum Methanobacteriota; class Halobacteria; order Halobacteriales; family Natrialbaceae; genus Natronorubrum; species Natronorubrum sp. A-ect3. The sequence goes on from NZ_JBGUBB010000011.1 coordinate 23,152, forward strand.
CTTCTTCGACGACGAGGTGGACTAACTCTCCCGACTCTTCGGCTATCTCTTTGATCTTCGGCTCCGCAACTTTGTAGACATCTTTCTCACCCCGTATCTGGCCGCCGATATCGAGAAACTTGAGGCTGAGACGGTAGGTTTTGGTGTCAGAGTTTTTGATGACGTACCCGTGTTTCTCGAGTGTGCTGAGATGGTTGTGAACGGCACTCTTCCCCATCTCGAGTTCGTCCGACAGCGTTGTCAGCCGTGCCTCCCCGAGCCGATTGAGTTCTGCAATGAGCCGTAGCGATTTCTCGGTCGTTCGCACAGGATGTTTCGCCTGTTTTTCCATACGAAATGACAGTCCGGCGAGCATCATAAGTATTGTTCTGGTATAGAAAACTCCAGACACGTGTTGGGCAGCGCCACTACCGCGATTCTGCCTGCAAGATACTGGACGGGCGCAGCGAAAGGGAAATCGCTCGGTGGTAACACTCGCTGTTTGTTCACTCAGCGACAGTCACTTGTTCTGGCATAGAGAACAATAGGTGGTTAACAACCTCGTTTCGACCCTGCGCGTTCAAACGGTATTTACAAATTTACAGCCATACATTTGTAACACATTCTTGGCTTCTGTCGATAACTGGTCTCTATTCTGAAATAGAGAATAGCTGGTCACTAACTGAGTGTTCGAATCGTCTCTCTTGTCGTCAGATCACACTATCGGAGACGATTGGCTCGCGACCCAAACACCCATCATAGCCGCTGTGAATCAATGCACGTCCGATCGCACAGCCACCGTGCGATCGGTGTGTAACCCGTTTCAGTTGGTGCTCTCGTCCAGTGGTTCGACGAGTTCGACTTTTCGTCCGTCAGGATCGTAGACGAACGCTGTTCGAGCACCGGCTTCGGGCTGATCGCCTGGTTCTTTCACGACGCCGTAGTGATCGATGTCTTCGAAAACGGCGTCAACGTCGTCGACTCCGATTGCAAGGTGGTCCCACGCCGTTCCCTGGTCGAACTCCTCGTCACCAGTCGTATCGGAGAGTTGCAGTTCAATCCCGTTGTTATCCGCAATGTACCGATTTTTCGTTTCGCCATCCGGCGTTTCGAACTCCCAACTCTCTTCAAAGCCGAACTGCTGATAAAATTCGATCGTCTCGTCGGCGTCGGCGACGTTGATATTGATATGGATGAGTTCCATACCCTGTTTGCTCACGACTACAATCTTAAATTCATTGATTATCGCGCATTGTGGACTGCTGATCAGATACGCACCCGCTTTCAGCGTCCACGAAGAATACCTGTCTGCCGTGTTCTGTGCTTTGAGCTTCCGTCGCCAGAACTCGTGACAACTTCACTGGTTTGCTCCCCGATTGGTCTTCGTCTGTTGGCATACACCATGCTTTTCCAGACGTGTTCTCGACGGCTGTCAGCCATCAGTGGTTTCGCCCGAGCTATATTTCAACTTTAATTGTAGTCATACAACACCTCTCGGAAATGGAAATAATGGTAGAATTTATAATGATCGATATTGAAGGTGTCAAATAATGGCGGTTGAAAAGCCTCAAGACGGCCTTCGTAGTTATGAGGAGTTTCGAGAGACACTCGACCATGACTACAGCGATGTAAGCGAGTACGTCGAACTCGCAAACGATCTTCGAGCGGTTACCAAAGGCGATGTTCGCTTCGATGAATACGCACAGATACTGTACGCGACCGACGGCAGCATCTACCAGGCTCGCCCTGCGGGAGCCGTGTTCCCTCGTGATACCGAGGACGTAAAACACGCCGTTCGCGTCGCAGCTAAACACGATGTTCCGATCATCGCACGCGGGGCCGGTTCGTCACTTGGTGGACAGACGGTGGGGCCAGGCTGTGTCGTGCTCGATATGACGGTCTATATGGATGATATCCTGGCGGTCGACGCCGACCGGAAGCGGGCACGTGTCCAGCCAGGGGTTGTCCAAGACCACTTCGACGAACACGCCGCACAGTACGGACTCAAGTTCGCTCCGGATCCTGCCTCGTCGAACCGCGCGACGATCGGCGGCGGGATCGGAAACAACTCGACTGGTGCACACTCCGTTCGGTATGGCATTACCGACGCCTACACCGAGGAGTTGAAAGTCGTTCTCGCCGACGGCTCGCTTATCCATACTCGCGAGGTCGTCCTCGATTCTGATGAGTACGACGAGATCGTGTCGAAAGACGACCGCGAAGCGGCCATCTACCGGACCGTCCGCGGGCTCGTCGAGGAACACGCCGACGAAATCGAGGCCCGCTACCCTGATCTCAAACGGAACGTCTCCGGGTACAACCTCAACAAGGTGATCTACGAGAACGAGGCGGGCGAAACGGTGATCAATCTCTCGAAACTCTTCGTTGGCGCGGAATCCACTCTCGGCGTGATCGTCGAAGCCGAGATCAGCCTCGTGACACTCCCCGAAGAGACGGCGCTCGTTCTCTACTGTTTCACCGATCTGCTCGAGGCACTCGAGGCAGTCCCCGAAGCTCTCGAGTTTGGTCCCAGCGCGGTCGAACTCATGGACGACGAGATGTTCAGACTCGCTCGAGAGTCCGAACAGTTTTCTCAGTACGAGAAGCCGATTCCCGACGAGACGGAAGCGGCGCTGATGTTGGAGTACGACTCTGAACTCCACGACGATTTCGAAGCGGCGATCGGGCAGACGAACGCCCACTTCGTCGACAAAGGTGACGCTTTCGAGGCTATTGAGGCGTACACCGACGCCGATCAGGCCGACCTCTGGAAGCTTCGGAAGGCTGCGATTCCGCTGTTGATGGGCCTCAAAGGCGATCCAAAACCCTACCCCTTCATCGAAGATGCAACGGTTCCACCCGCCGAGCTCGCGGAGTACGTCGAGAAATTCATGGCCGTCCTCGACGATCACAACACCTCGGCTGCGTACTTCGCCCATGCAGGAAGTGGAACGCTTCACATCCGGCCCATTCTCAACCTGAAAGCGGACGACGGCATCCAGACGATGCAGTCGATCACCGACGACGTGACCGATCTCGTCCTCGAGCATAGCGGGTCGTTCTCGGGCGAACACGGTGATGGGCTTGCACGAACGGCGTTCAATCCGAAGATGTACGGCGAGGAGCTGTGGTCGGCGTTCCAGGAAATCAAGTCGGTCTTCGACCCCGACTGGCGGATGAACCCCGGAAAGGTCGTCTACACCGACGAGGACCCGACCGACATGCGTGAGAACCTTCGCTACGGGGCGGGCTACACCTCGATCGAGCCACAGACGAAACTGGACTTCTCCGACGAGGGTGGGTTTTCGCATCTGGTCGAACTGTGTAACGGCTGTGGAACCTGTCGGCAGACAGATGACGTGATGTGTCCGACGTACCGGGGGATGAAAGACGAAATCGCGACAACCCGTGGTCGGGCGAACATGCTTCGAGCGGCAATCTCCGGTGAGATCCCCGAAGAAGAAATGTACTCCGCGCGCTTCCAGGACGAAGTCCTCGACCTCTGTGTCGGCTGCAAAGGCTGTAAGAGCGACTGTCCAACCGGTGTCGACCTGGCGAAACTCAAAGCCGAAACCAAGTATCAGTACTACGAACGAGAGGGTATCGGACTTCGAGAGCGGTTGTTCGGCAACATCGATACCGTTTCGAAGATCGGAAGCACGCTCGCACCACTCTCGAACGTCGGTCAGAAGCTGCCGGGAAGCGACCTCGTGATGGAGAAAGTCGCCGGGATTGCTTCCGATCGAGACCTTCCCTCGTTCAAGCGAGAGTCCCTGCAAGACTGGTATGCAACACGCGGGTCGCGAGTCAGCCCGACGGAGGCCGACCGGAAGGTCGTGTTGTTCCCCGACACGTATACGAACTACTGCCATCCAAGGGCCGGTAAGGCCGCCATCCGCGTGCTCGAGTCCGCCGGTGTCCACGTCGAAATTCCCGATGACGTCGCCCCGAGCGGTCGGGCGGCGTACTCAGTGGGGATGCTCGATGCCGCTGAAGAGCGTGCCCGGACGAACATTGACCTGTTCACCGAGTACATCGAGGATGGGTACGAAATCGTCGCGATCGAACCCTCGGATGCGGTGGTCTTCCAGGACGAGTATCTCGACCTCGTGACCACGGCTGACGCGGAAACGGTCGCTACACACACGTACGGTATCAGTGAATACCTTGACACGTACCGACTCATCGAACAGCTCCCGTTCGACGAAACCAATGAAACCCTTTCGTATCACGGCCACTGCCACCAGAAGGCAACCGGAAAGGATCACCACGCCGTTGGTGTCCTGCGCCGCGCCGGCTACGCGGTTGATCCGATCGAGTCCAGTTGTTGTGGGATGGCTGGCTCGTTCGGCTACGAAGCTGAACACTATGATCTCTCGAAGGAGATCGGTGAGCAACTCTACGAAAAACTCGACGAGAGCGGCGGAGCGCCGGTCGCACCAGGCGCGTCCTGTCGGAGTCAGATTGGCGACCGCGATACACGAACGGAGAAACCGCCGCACCCGATTGAGAAGGTGAACGACCTGCTCTCGGGATCGTAACGGCTGATGGGCCTCGTTTTCGATCACGTGTCCTCGAGTTCTTCTACCCCTGCCGTTTTCGAGAGCCGATCAGTGTGACTACTGACAGCTTTCCTGTCGAATCGGCGTGGAATAGCGTGTACCGTCGGTGCCATTGACTGGCAGTTCACACTCCATCGTAGAGCCGACGTGTGCTGGGTGTGGAACTCGTTTCAGTTGTACAACCACCTCGAGCGATGCGTCGGCGTTGTCGACGCTCTCGAGGTGACGCCGGACTCGGTGCACAGCAATTGGCGAAAAAACAGATCCTGTTACAGAGCCGTGCTAGTTGCTTAAAATACGTCGAACACCGCCGGCATCACGTCGGGCATGACGTAGACGAACAGCATGGCCCAGAAGCCGACAAACACCGCGTAGTAGACCAGCGGGATCAAGTTCAGTCGAATAATCCGTCCTTCCTGACCCACGAGGCCGACGGTCGCTAGTGCCGCGATGATGTTATGGATCGCAACGAGGTTCCCGATCGCACCACCAACGGCCTGTGCGCCGACGATGATCTGTGTGGGGAAACCGAGCTCCGATGCTGCTTCGAACTGGAACGCACCGAACGTGATGTTCGACGCGGTGTTCGATCCGGTCATTGCTGCGGCGAGTGCACCGATCAACGCCGCGATAGCGGGATAGGCCGGCCCGAAGACGTTCGCGGTTGCGACCGCGAGCACCTCGATCATGCTTCCGACCTCCGGTGCACTGTCTGGCGCGCCGGAGAGGAGCATCACTTGCACCATTGCGATCACGAACACGAGCGCGATCAGAGGCGAGATGAGTTTCTCACCGGCTTCCCGCCACGCTTTGCTAACCTGATCCGTGTTCATGCCGAAGAGCGGAATCGCAACGACTGCGCTCACGAGCAACCATAGGCCAGGAGCGTGTCCCCATGCGATCGCTGCGTCGTGTGGCGTCCCTAGGATGTTCGACCACTCGATAACGAACAGCGAACTGTTGAAGAACTCCGTGACGGGCTCGATCACACGAGTAAGCACCAGTAACACGACGAGGAAGAGATACGGCGACCACGCTTTGAACAGCGACATTGCTTGCCCGCCGTTCGTCGCGGCCGTCTTCCCAGCACCGTTCTGACCTGGCTCGATCGTGCCGACCCAGTGACTGGGCCATTCCTCTCGCGGTGGGAAGTCCCACTCTTCGTCGGGAAGGAAGTATCCCGCTTTGAGCGCAGACACGACGATCGCAGTCCCGACCATCGATCCGATCAGCGACGGGAATTCGGCCGTCAGGAACCACGCCGAGAGCCAGTACGGGACTGCAAAGGCGATTCCTGCAAACAGACAGAGTGGCCAGACATCCAGTGCTGGCTTGAGCGAGCGTTCGCCTTTCGGACTGAAGAAGTAGACGACCATCCCAACCGCGAACAGTGGCATGACGAACCCGACCAGCGCGTGGTAGGTCGCTGCCCACGCTGCGACCTGGACCGAGTACTCAGCGACGGTCAGTCCCTCGGCTTGGATCGCCTCTTCTGTGAACGAAACGCTCGAGAGCGGGTCTCGAATACCGACGATGATCGGTGTCCCTACCGCTCCGTACGTTACGGCAATGATATGTCCGATCAACGCCGCAAGCACCGCTGCAAGTGCTGGGAACCCGAGTGCGAGCAACAGTGGTGCAACGACCGCGGCAGGGGTCCCGAAGCCGGCAGCACCCTCGATGAACGTCGCGAGCAAAAAGCCAAGCAGGACGATCTGAACGCGCCGGTCATCTGAGATTGCCGTGAACCCTCTGTTGATCCGATCGAACGCGCCAGCCTGCATCAGCGTGTAAAGCAAAATGAGCGCTCCGAAAACGATCCACAGGATCTCGAGGGCTGTCATCACCCCAACTATTGACGCAGCTGCGAGATACTCAGGGGGGTTATTCCACATGGTAAATCCGATACCGAGAGCAACGACCCACGCAATCGGCATCGCGTACGTCGCCGGCCACAGGAATCCGACGATCAGGACGGCGACGATTAACAATGGCAACGCTGCAGCAAGGATCTCGACTACCATCTGCAGCTGACCTCCGTTGGCCCGGTCCGACTAGTGACTTTCCGCTCTGTACACGGATTCGACTCGGATGATATGGCTGAAATAGTGGTCATTGCGAACACCTCACCCACACGTATTATAATGGTATTAATAAATATGATGGTGACTATTTCAGCACGCGATACACAAATCTATCATCTATTTGTCTAATATAATAATTTAATAAGTTGAAGAAAGTCCGAGTGTGGTGAAACTAAACTGGAATACATATCTATTGTATATATGTTGTGCAATCAGGCATATTTTGACACTAGCAATAGATACAGTTACAAATTATAGACTTTTAATATAAGTCCTCAAAATTCTATGGGGGCTGACTATCCCACACTACTCATCTTGGATGCGGTCAGTAGTATCACGCTAATCCTTCTTGCTACTGTCGACGACCTGATTCCGAAGGGTTCCAACTCCCTCGTAAGTAATCTCGACGGTGTCACCGGGTTCGATGAGACCGGGATTTGCGGGACTGCCGAACGCGACGACATCCCCTGGCTGGAACGTAAACCGTTTGGAAAGATAGGAGATAATCTCGTACGGATCGAACAGCATCAGCTCCGTGTTCGCTTCCTGTCGTCGTTCGTCGCTCACGTCGGTCCACATGTCGATATCAGTTGGGTCGACAGCTGTCTCGATCCACGGACCGAGCGGGCCTGAACCGTCGAAGGCCTTTCGTGCAGTCCGTCCCTGTTGATCGAGGGCGTCCACGTCGTTCATAATTGTGTATCCACGGACGATTTCGGGGACTTCGCTTTCCGGAACGTCGTGGCAGGTTTCGTCGATGACCGCCGCGAGTTCACCAGCGTAGGTCAGTTCACTCGTAAACTCTGGATAGGCAATCGGTGTGTCGTGGCTCACCAGCGAAGCGGGCGGTTTGATAAAAAAGTCGGGCTCTTCGGGCCGTTCATACTCCATTTGATCTAACGTTTCTGCGTAGTTGCGACCGACGCAGTACAGTGCTGTGGGCTCACAAGGCGGACGCAGATCTCCATCGACGCCGACTTCGTAGCTCTCGTCGTCCGTGTGAACGACGCCGTCCTCGTACCGTCCCGTAACCGTTCCATCCGAAGTTCTGATCCGTGCAAGTCGCATTACTGGCGGTTGTGAATCCAAGCGTGTAGGTCTACCGATTCGATTTCTGTGTCGCTCTCGAGATCCTCACGACCGCACCACGACATTGCTCAGGTGGGATCAAAATAGTGCAGTACAGGATCGTTAGAGTGAATTGCGCCAAAAATACAGTTCGGCGAAACAGACGACTGGAGCCATGATTCTGCTGTTATTGATTTTGCCCGCCAAATGGCTTGGAAGAGAAGATGTTTGTGTAGCTATTTTGTGAATTATATGTTCAAATGGAATCGATTCGAATAGATTTGACCTCGAAGAAGTTGCGGTACAGTCGGTATATATGTGATTCTGTTTTATTGAAGAGTATCGATCAACTACGTGAGCTTTTGCAATTCGATGCAGGATCGCTGCTTATCGAACCGATATAGCGAATCTACATGATACCGTTATACTATCTACAGAGTCATAGTCTACATTCTGTTAATTTTGCTCCATCTAATATGTCAGATTGGTTTTTTGTGTATGGTACTATCATTTAGCACGCCAACGCAGTGAACCACCCCCGTCAAACCTCGAGGCACACGGCCCGTGGTCTCTGTCGAACGATCTGATCACGGTCGTCTTGTATCGTGGCTGTTCGGCTTGGAACTCGAGGGCGGATCGTTTTCGACTGCAGCCTCGAGTGCCCGGCGATGGAACGCGACTGCATCGTCGTGTTCGAGTTCCGGATACTGCGGGTTGGTTACGGTGCCTGTCGAATCGACTGCACTGTCCGCGATTGCAGCCACGCGGTATACTGTCGGAACTGATGGATATGGTCTGACGCTCTCGTATCCCGTCTTGAAAGCGTCTCGAAGCGGTTCTGGCTCCGGAACGTACCAGTCTGCGATGAGATACTCGGCTTTTGCCACCGACAGTGACGCTGGGGCGGCCAGTGGAGCCTCCCAGTCCACGATCGCCGCTATACTTTTGTCAGCAACGAGTGCGTTCCCAGGTCGAAAATCCCACGGATAAAGCCGTGCAGGAGGTGCCGACTCGACGGGCGAATTGGCAACCAGCTCTCGCAGTTCGGATCGGAGCGGCTCGAACACCGGTGGTAGCCGCCTGACAGCCCGGTGTCCATACTCGCGAAACCACGTTTCCCAGTCGTCGCGTCGTGGGGTAAGCGTTTTACTCGTTGTCTTGAGCGTGCCGTACCCATCGAACTGGAACACTTCGTGAAGATGGGCGAGAGACGTCCCGAACGACTGGGCAAGTTCGCGTTGTATCGCCGAGTCGAATACAGTGAACCGCTCGTGGAGGTCAGCACCGTCGATGTACGCCGTGAGCATGTACGCCACGTTATTGTGACAACCCGAAGTGAGTACAGGCGGTACCGGAACGCTGGTTCGGTTTCGTATCTCAGCTAGCAGTGTCGCCTCGGTTTGTAACCACGTCGCCTCGTCGCACACCTGCACTACTACTGGATTTCGCTGTGCAAATCTGGCAACTGCCGTTTGTTTTCGGTTTCCACGGTGTATCGGCACTATTTCCGTGACTGACTCGGCAAGAGCTGTGAGGGCAACAGCAGCGCCAGCTCGCTGTTTGTCATCTTCGAACGCCTTTCCCAACAGCTCCTCAGTCATCGCCTTTCGCTCAGCACGTCTGGAAGGTCCGACAGTGAGTCAAGCACGTACTCCGGGTCGTACGCCCCGGCGTCGTCGTCCATCCCGCGGAGCCACGCGGCCGACAGTCCGGCGTTCTGTGCGCCTGCGACATCGTACTCGAGTGAGTTACCAACGTACAACACCTGCGCTGGCACCACGTCAAGTTCGGCGAGCGAGCGTTCGAACGGGACTGTATGTGGCTTTCTTCGCGATAGTTCCGCGCCGTAGACGATCACGTCGAATCGGTGCACTATGTTGAGTGTCTCGAGTTTCGCCTGCTGGCGGTCTTTTGGACCGTTCGTGACCATTCCCACAGGCCCAATTTCGGCCGCACTCTCAAGCGCATGCTCTGCTCCCGGCAACAGGGTCACTGCGGTATCGTCGACGAACTCATTGAGTGCCTCCGCAAGCGCAAGCGGATCGACATCCGTCCGGCCGTGCTGTGCAGCGAGACGGGCAAATCCAGCACCGATGTAGCCAAGCCAGTCGTCGTGGTCTGGCGGTCCATCGAGTGCTGCCCAGAGTGCAGTGGGTTCGCCAAACGGCTCTTCGCCCACCTGTTCGAACGCGTTCGCGTATATCGCATCAGTGTCCTGGTTTCGATGACAAAGTGTGCCATCGAGGTCGAACAGGACTGCGTCGAAAGCTGTCACGCACGCTAGTTGGCTGGATACAGCAAAAACCTCGCGGTGCCGAAACAGACGGGGAGCTGACGAATCTGTAGAATGTTTCGACATGATTGATTGTCTCTACTGTAAGTACGTGTATGAATGTAACGCTAGTATTGTTAGCACACCCCGCGGAGGGTGGTTTGTAGATCCCATCGGTTTCTGGCGCAAGCCCCGTTTTGCCGTCGCTCGAGACGAGACGCACTATTTGGCTGCACTTTGCTTTGCCGGCGAACGACGACTGAGCCCTTGCTACTCCAACCATTTTGTCACTCGAGAGCGTACCACGGACCATGCAGTACGACAGAATCGATCTGCGAGTCCACGAGCACAACGGCGAACGACGAATCGAGATTGACGGCTACTTCCGACCACATCCGGAGTCGAAGCCGCCGGAATACAGGCGAAATGTGATCGTCGATCTCACAGAAGAACAGGCACAGCAACTGCACGACGATCTCGGCGAGCAACTAGATGCATGGGAGTAACGGCTGCCGGCAGCTAGTTGCTTGACGATAAAATTCGCACGCGTTAAACATCATCGAGTTCGGACTCCAGTCGCCAGAGTGCGCGATAGAGCGTCCACATATCGCACTCGAGGCGGTCGGCCAGCGATCGACAGCGTTCGAGGTACGTTTCGTACGCCTCGAGTGAGAACGTGTCCGGATAGTCGTCAGGTAACTGTCCAGCCGCATCCAGAACTGCCAGTTCTCGTTCGCCACCGACAATAAACGACGTTGGATCGATAAACAGCAGATAGGCGGAGGCGACCGGAACGTCTACGCCCTCCAACGTTGTCAGTCGGGAGACTCGCTCGGACACGTCGGATGCCGTGGTCGCGTCACCGAGAACACGTTTGACCATCTCAAAGTCGTTCTGTCCGAACCGGTCTTCGGCCGCTCGCCGCTCTGCGTTCGGAACGTCGCCCAGAGAGCGCCGATAGTACCATCTGACGACCCACTCTGCATCACGCCACCCGAACTCGCCGCTTTCGAACGCTCCTGGTAGTCCCTCGATCTGTTCTTGCTCGACGGGGTACAGTGGCTCTTGTGTCCGGTATTCCTCAGCTTTCGTCTCGATGATGGTCCGTGTGAGCTCCACGATACTCGATTGTTCACGGGCGCTCCAATAGAATTTTTGCCACTGATTGCCCCGTTGGTGGTATCAACCGCTTTTCGAACGGGCGCGTTCGCTGGCTGGTTCATGAGCTGTGGTGGCTGAACTGAAGTGGTTCGTGCTAGAAAGAATCATGCTTCTGGAGATGGTTGGTCGTGACACCGCGGCTCGCGAACGTGGTCAAAACGTGACCTATGTCCAGTGATAATCCAGATCCCGTGAAAACTATTTGTCCGTACTGCGGTGTCGGGTGCGGAATTACGGTACAGCCCGGTGAAGAGCCCAGTGACATGCGGTTTATGCCGTGGGGTGATGCACCAGTAAACGAGGGGCGTGTCTGTATCAAAGGTGGGGCAGCGACGGAAGTCGTCGATCACGAGGACCGGTTGACCAACCCACTGATCAAAGAGGACGGTGAGTTCCGCGACGCATCGTGGGAGGAAGCCTACGAGTACGTTGTCGACGAACTTGCCCGCATTCGAGACGAACACGGGCCCGACGCGATGGGCTTTTACGGCTCATCGAAGGTGATGAACGAGGAGAACTACCTTCTCCAGAAGCTGACCCGCCGCTACGGAACGAACAACGTCGACAACTGCACGCGAATGTGTCACGCGTCGACCGTCTGGGCGCTGCGAACGAGCCTGGGCGCGGGTGCGATGACCAACAGCATGGAGGACCTTCGAGACGAGGCAGACGTCTTCTGGATCCAAGGCGCGAATCCTGGCGAGCAACATCCCATCGCCAACAGCCAGTACTTCCGGCAGGCAGTGCTCGACGGTGCGACCGTTATTCAGGTCGACCCACACGCGAACAAGACGACGCGGTCGTTCAAGATCGACGACACTGACCGCCATCAACACCTCCAGTTGAACCCGGGAACTGACATCCCGCTGTTGAACGTCGTCATCAAGACAGCACTCGAGAACGACTGGATCGACGAAGCGTTCATCGAGGAGCGAACCGAAGGCTTCGAGCATCTCGAGCGGTCGCTCAGAGACTTCGATAAAGCGGCCGCCGCCGAGGAGTGTGGCGTACCACTCGAGGAGATCGAACTGGCCGCAGAGAAGTACGCCACGGCCGACAACGCGGCCATCTTCACCGGAATGGGGATGAGCCAACATCGGTGTGGTGTCGACAACGTCCAGAACGAGATCAACCTCGCGCTGATCACGGGGAACGTCGGCCGACCCGGGACGGGTGTGAATCCACTTCGAGGCCAGAACAACGTCCAGGGGACCTGTGACGTCGGTGCGATGCCGAACGTGCTCCCGGGCTATCAGCTGGTCGACGACGATGCCGCTCGTGAGCGCGTCGAACAGGTTTGGGGGTTCGAGGTGCCCGACGAACCGGGGCTGACGAACGTCGAACTCTCCCACGAGTTCGGCGAGTCGGTCAAGGGGCTGTACGTGATGGGGGAGAACCCGGTCATGTCCGAGCCCGACGCCAATCGAGTCGCCGAACGGATCCAGCAACTCGAGTTCATCGTCGCACAGGACATCTTCATGACCGAGACGGCGGAGTACGCCGACGTCGTCCTTCCGGCGACGAGTTGGGCCGAACGCGGTGGCACTGTCACGAACACCGACCGGCGCGTCCAGCGCATGCGTGGCGTCGGGAAGGTCCACGAAAACACGAAACACGACCTCGAGATCGTCTCAGAGATCGGGCAACGGCTGTTCGACGATGGGGAAGCGCTGTTCGACTTCGAGGACCCCGAGGCGGTGTTCGAGGAGCTCCGACAGGTCTGCCCCATCTATCACGGGATGACCTACGACCTCCTCGGTGAGGAGGGGCTCCACTGGCCGTGTTATGAACCCGGCGACGAAGGAGACCTGTTCCTGTACGAAGACGAGTTCGACACTGAGAGCGGTCTCGGACACATCGAGGGGGTTCGCCACCAGCCACCAGCCGAGACGCCGGATGAGGAGTATCCACTGATCTTGACGACGGCCCGACTCGAGGAACACTACAACACCGGCACGATGAGCACCCGATCGCCGACGCTCAACCGGCAGACGCCCGAAAATTTCGTCGACGTCAACCCTGCAGATGCCGAACGCTACGGGATCGAAGACGGCGACGAAGTCACACTCAAATCACGGCGCGGCGAGATCACAGTCGAAGCACAAGTCACGGAAGACATCAAAGAAGGTGTCGTCTGGACGACGCCGCATTTCGCGGCCGCCTCCGCGAACAAACTCACCAACGACGTTCTCGACGAACGAGCGAAGATCCCCGAGTACAAGGCCGCAGCTGCCGAGATAGAGGTCTCGATCGACGCCAACACAGCCGCTGACGACTGAGCCCTCGACTCTCGGTCGGTGTACTCGAGGGCACGGCGGCGTTCATTATCACAAAGCTGACAACCTCCGTTATAAAATTAGGGCCAAACGGATCAGTCCTGATCGGATGACCGCGTCGCTCGGACAGGGTTTTGCTCGTGTGCTTGCTCGAGGTCGCTCACGGTAACAGGTGCGCTGACAACACCGTTTTTCGTATCCCCCTCTGAACGAATCCGTCCATCTGGTCCGGCAACGAGACTGTGTCCGGCATGGTTGCGCCCGTGTTGATCTCCGGTGTGATTCGAGGCAACGACGTAGAACGGACCGTCTCGAGCACGGGCACGTGAAAGGAGTCGCCAGTCGGGGAGATACGAGGTTCGCCACGCGGCGTTCACGGCGAGGATGTCACAACCAAGCTGGGCGTACTCGAGCCCGACTTCCGGAAAATTGAGATCGTAACAACAACAGAGACCGACGGTTCCAACAGGTGTCTCAACAGTCGTTGGCTCCTCACCCGAGCTGAATACCTCGGCCTCTGCACCCCAGGGATACTGTTTTCTGTATGCTGCTTCGACACCATCCCCGGAGACGACGACTGTCGTATTGAATAGATCATCGCCGTCCCGTTCGGGGAGACCAACGGCGAGCAGACACTGGATACTCCCTGCGATCTCGGCGAGTGAGTTGGTAATTGGGCCTGGGACAGACGTTGCGAGGTCGGCAACGGTCTCGAGGTCGTAGCCGGTGACACAGAGTTCGGGAAAGACGGCAAATGCGACGTCCGTCCGAAGATCACTACCCAGAGCGCGTATCGACTCGAGGTTCGCATCGATATCGCCAATAACTGGCTCGAACTGACAGGCTGCGATACGATCACTCATGGCAGCTCACCACGCAGAAGCTTTCGTCTCGGCTGTCGCGCTGGGAGATCCATACCTTCGCTTGGTCCCGACCGGGAATGAGCGTTCGGTCGGACATGTCTCGATATTAACCTTCAACTGAAATAAAAAGGGTTCCATCTGTACGACTCGAGGGTTAACCGGTGGGAGTTCCAAGCAGATGGTAATGGGTGTCACAACGAATGACCCGCGGGTACCAATCCCTCTTGAAGACGTGCTCGAGGGAGAGGTCGATTTCGGCGAGCCGACGCGGACGCTGTATGCGACCGACGCGAGTATCTACGAAGTGAAACCCGCCGGGGTCGTCTTTCCTGCGGGACAAGAGGACGTTCGCACGGTCGTCGAATACGCCCGTGAACACGGTGTGAGCATCACGCCACGGGGGGCGGGAAGCAGTCTGACCGGTAACGCTGTCGGCGAGGGGATCGTCCTCGACTGTGAACGGTATCTGGACGAGATCGTCTCGGTTGACTCCGAAGCCGAGACGGTGACGGTCCAGCCGGGCGTGGTTCTCGACCAGTTGAACGACCGCGTAGCCGACGACGGGCTCTACTTTCCACCGGACCCGAGCACCTCGAGCACCTGCACGATCGGGGGGATGGTCGCAAACGATGCTGCAGGCGCACACTCGGTTCGCCACGGAACGACCCGTGACAACGTCCGATCGGTCGAGTGTGTCCTTGCAGACGGGACGGTCGCGAGCTTCGAACATCTCAAGGGCGATCGTCTTGAGACAGTTTGTGGACGAGAGAACCGACTCGGTGAACTCGCCCGAACACTGCGCTCGATCGGACGCGACCACGCCGAAGAGATCGACGAGCGCTATCCCGATGTCGAGCGCAACTCGAGCGGCTACGATCTCGACGAAAGCGTTGCTCCCGACGGCTCGTGGCTCGATCTCTCGAAGCTGATCGTCGGCAGTGAGGGGACACTCGGTGTCATCACCGAGGTCACCCTCGAGTTGACTGAACTGCCCGAGCAGCAGGCTGCAGCGCTGGTCTTTTACGAGGACGTGATCGAGGCAGCCGCTGCCGTCGAATCGACCCTCGAGGCCGATCCAAGTGCGGTCGAACTCGTCGATGCTGACGTCCTTGGCTACGCTCGAGACGCGTGGGGATTCGACCTTGTCCCAGCCGACGCGGGGGCGGCGTTGCTCCTTGAGGTCGAAGGCGATGCGGTTGGGATCGAAGACGCCCTCGAGACGGCTCTCGAGGGTGCTGAGACGGAGGCTACTCTCGGCGTCGAACGCGCGCTCTCCGCGGAGAAACAGGAGACGCTCTGGAAGATCCGAAAGGCGTCAAATCCGCTTCTCAATCGTCGACCCGGCGACGAGCAAGCCCCGTCGTTCATCGAGGACGCCGCCGTTCCTCCCGAGCAGCTCCCGGCGTACCTCAAGCGGGTCCGTGAGATCCTCATCGAGTACGAACTGGACGCGAGCGTGTTCGGCCACGCAGGACAGGGCGTCTTGCATGTCAAGCCGTTTCTGAACCTCAAGACTGAACGAGACCGCAAGCGGCTGCAGGCGGTCAGTGAGGCGGTCCACGACGTCGTCCTCGATCTCGGTGGCTGTGTCAGCGGTGAACATGGTGATGGTCGTCTCCGGTCTGCGTATCTCGAGGCGATGTACGGCGAGACGCTGTACGCGGCGTTCTGTGAGCTAAAGCGTGCGGCGGATCCAGACGACGTCTTCAATCCGGCAAAAGTCGTTCCCGACTCGGAGGGGCGACTGGCTGGCGTTGCGGATGGACTTCGATTTGGCGGCTACGACCCTGATGCGATCGAGACGGCACTCGATTTCGACGACGAGGGTGGCCTTGGCTCGCTCATCGAACAATGTAACGGCTGTTCGAAGTGCCGAACGACCGATAGCGGTGTGATGTGTCCGTCCTATCGAGCGGAAGAAACGGAGGTGACGAGCACCCGTGGCCGGGCGAACGCGCTCCGAGCCGCTATCGATGGCCGTCTTGACGAGGATGCCATCACGAGCGACTGGTTTACAGAAGACGTCCTCGACCTGTGTCTCGCCTGCAAGGCCTGTGAGACCGAGTGCCCGACCGGTGTCGACATGGCGAAGCTCAAGACCGAACTGAAACATCAGAAACACCAGCAGGACGGGATTCCGCTTCGCTCGAGGCTGTTCGCGAACGTCCGCGCGCTCAACCGACTCGGGAGCGCACTCGCCCCCATTTCGAACCGGTTGGCTTCCATCGGTGCGGGTCGGGCCGTCCTCGAGCGCGTCGTCGGTATCGATCAACGCCGAGAGTTGCCAACGTTCGCCTCGGAGTCGTTCCTCGAGTGGGTCGACGGTCACGATCCCCATCCCGATGCGGGCGAGCGCGGACGCGTTGTGCTCTTTCCCGACTGTTATATGGCCTACAATCATCCGGCGGTCGGACGGGCAGCGGTACAGGTGCTCGAGGGCTGTGGCTATGCCGTCTCCGTTCCTGACGTATCCTGCTGTGGGCGACCAGCGCTTTCCCAGGGAATGGTTGATCACGCCCGTGAGGACGCCGCAGACAACGCGAAAATACTCGCTGACGACACGCAAAAGGACGTCCCGGTTCTCTCCGGCGAACCCTCCTGTGTCAGCGCGTTACGGGAGTACGACGACATACTCGAGAACGCCGCTGGCGTCCCGAACGCCGCTACGAGCGTCTCAGCCTTTTTGCTCGAGGAAGTCGGCGACGACCTCGTCGAACTCACATCACCCGAGGGAACCGACCACGTCGCCGTCCACACACACTGTCATTCGACGGCCAAAGGGTTCGATCGTGCGCCAGTCGCCTTGCTCGAGCGGGCGGGCTACGACGTCGACGTCGTCGATGCGACCTGCTGTGGCATGGCTGGCGCCTTTGGCTACGAGAGCGAACACTACGACCTCTCGCGGTCACTCGGCGAAGATCTAAACACGAAGATCGACGTGCTTGAACCAGATGTCGTAGCAACGACGGGTGCATCGTGTAGCCAGCAACTGGCCGATCTCGAGTGTGAGACGGTCCATCCACTGGTGCTGCTCGCGGAGGTGATCGAATGACGGGTGACTGGCTCGAGGGTGCAGTCGACGTCCACGTCCACACGGCACCGGCGATGGTCGACCGTGCCCAGGACGATCCGGCGCTCGCTCGGGACGCCCTCGAGGCCGGGATGGATGCTGTCGTGGTCAAAAGCCATGTCGTGCCGACGGTCGGGCGCGTCGATGCGGTCAACAGCGCGCTCGGCAAGGAGATCCTCTACGGTGGAATCACGCTCAACGGGAGCGTCGGCGGGCTCAATCCCGAGGCTGTTGAGACGGCCCTCGAGCTCGGGGCGAAAATCGTCTGGCTGCCGACGACGTGGGCACGGAACCACGCGGCTCGAGCGCGGGCGGCCGGCGAAGACGTGTTCGTGGGCCAGCGCGTGCCGACTGAGGTGGAAGATCTTGAGGTGACGGACGGAGAGGAACTGACGGCGGACGCCCGGCGGATCGTCGACCTCGTTGCCGAGTACGGTGCGGTCCTCGCGACGGGACACGTCTCGCCGGCCGAGATCGACGTGGTCGTCGACGCCTGTGCTGAGCACGGGGCGACCTGCCTGATCAACCATCCGTTCTTCCGAGTGACTGACCTCTCGCTCGACGAGCAAGCCGCTCTGGCCGAACGCGGAGCGGTCATGGAGTACTGTGCTTACGCCGTCGAGAGCACACCCGAACACACTGTCGACCGGGTCGCGGAGGCCATAGAGCGACTCGGCTCGGACCACTGTGTCCTGGCGACTGATTACGGCCAAGTCGGTAACCCGGCGGTTCCGGGTCTGGCGGCGTTCGCCACGGACGTTACCAAGGCGGGTGCAGCCGAGAGAGCGGTCCGTCGGTGTCTAACGGAGACGCCAGCCCGCCTGCTCGGATTGTGACAGATCCGAACCCCCACTTGAACCCTGCGACGAGTCTCAGTGAACGCTGATGGGTAGCACACCCAAAGCAGGAGGTGTAATGACGGACACACCGGTCGTCAACGCACACCATCATATCGGTAACGAGAACGAAGAGAAAGATCGCACGTTCGAGTGGAACGAAACCGTCGACTCGGTCATCGAGGCGATGGACGAGAACGGCGTCGATGCGACGATCCTTCAGCCACTGGGTGGCGACAACGACAAGTCAGTCGCCGAAACGCACGACCAGATCTACGAGGCGAGTCAGGAACACGAGGGCCGCATCTTCGGGACAGCAGCGGTCAACCCCCACCTCGGGACGGAGTTCGTCCACGAGGAAATCACTCGCTGTGTGCAGGAACTCGATTTCAAGTACGTCAAACTCCACACGCTCGCGTGGGGTGTCGACCCAACCACGGACATCGCCTACGACGTCTTCGACGCCTGTGTCGAAAACGATGTTCCAGTGATGGTCCACACCGGCCCACACGGCATGCCGTTCTCGGTCCCCGGGATGTACATGCCCGTCGCCGAGGACTACCCCGAACTCGACATTGTTTTCGCTCACATGGGCGGAGCGTACACGCTCGCACAGGAAGCCATCTTCATGGCCGAACGGTACGACAACATCTACCTCGACACCACGCTCGTGTTGAACATGTACCTCAAGCGCGCTCTCGAGGCTGTCGGCGCTGACCGAATCATGATGGCCGCCGAACACTCCTCAAACATCCCCGTGGCGCTCACCAAAGTCGACTGTATCGGCGCGACCGAAGAACAAAAGGCCAAGATTCTCGGCGGCACCGCCGCCGACTTCTACGACCTTGACGTCGCAAAGCAGTCCTTCGAAGACCAGATCGCCGCCGACGACTAAGCCGGATCGCTCGGCCAACCGACTCGTCAACCACTTTTTCGTTCCAATGTCCGATGCCTGTGAGCGTACAGCTGTTACCGACTCGGCCCGCACGGCCGACCTCGAGACGATTCCCGACCTCGACGAGCGGTTTTCCGAGACCTGTCTGGCACGAGTCTGCCTCGAGACGAACTGTGGCGTGTTCGAATGGGGACCCACTCGCGCTCGCGGTGGGCGAGAACGATCACTCTCCGAAACGGATCGCTTCGAGAAACGTCGACAGCTGTTCGCGTTCGCTGACGTCGACTTGCTGACCACATACATAGATTAATCGATAGTTCTAGCACGTCTATCCTATACCTCGTTGACACACTCGAGTCGGGCAATTACCGTGACTCGTTCTGTTCGACACCCGATAGAATATCAATCATATTTCAGTATTCTATTTATATCCCCTATGAGTTGTTAGCAGTATGCTGACTGCGGAACTAAGCGTCCGATACGAGGGCGATTGGACTGACGAACTCGCAAAGTACGACGTCTTTGGGGAGTTTTTAGCCTCGACGTTCCGCAACCGGGAATACATCGGCATCATGGCCCTTGAAACGGACGACCTCGAGGCCTCACTCGAGGTGATCCGCGACCATGCGATGACCGAATCGGTCGAGGTGGTCGAGCGGTACTCACCCGCACCCGGGGATCGGATGGCTGCGACGCTGTTTATCCGCGGTCAGCTGACCGAGTTCACCCCGTTGCAGACGTTGTTGTATGAAGGCTACCTCCCGATCGGCCCAACTACACTCAAAGATGGGAGGGAATGTTTCGATCTTCTCCTCTCCGATCGTGACGAGCTCTCGAAGGCTGTCGAACTGCTCAGGGATTTCGGCACTGTTCAGGTTGAACGGATCTCACGGGACTTCAGCCGTCAGGTGCTCCCGAGTGCTGCGGGCTGGCAAGAACTGCTCTCGTCGTTTCCCCCACGCCAGCGTGAGATCCTCAACGTCGCCTACGAGCAGGGCTACTACGAGATCCCTCGAGAGACAACGCTCGAGGAGGTCGCAGACGAGATCGGGATCACGAAAACGACGGCGTCGAATCACTTACGGAAGGCCGAGCGCCGCGTTATCGAGTTTCTCGTGACGTATCTCAATCTTGCGGCGAGCGACGGATAGCTGGCAAACACGAGGCGATCTACGTATATTTCTCCTGAGTGATTGCTACAGCTAAAACACATTTTGAGAGACAAAGCCAGAGCACAATCAAACGACATCGTTCAGTCGTGTTGTTTATACAATATGATTTCCAATCACAAGTAATGCCCTCCAGTAGACGCCGCCTTCTCGTGACCGGGTCGGTTATCGGTCTCGGAAGTGGGATCGCTGGCTATACTCAGCGACGCAGAATTTTTCGGTATTCAGATCTCCAAACGCTTCGTGATATTCAGGAACGGCCGCTTCCAGAAGGGCCAGAGCCACTCATCATCCCGGATGCGTATCTGGCGGACTCGCGAAGACGACTTGACGATCTCGTTCGACGTGCACGAGAACACGGACTTTCAGAGGATGACGATCACCTCGCGTACGCTCTTGATCTTCGCGAGCGCGCCGCCGAGGCAGCATTTTCGATCGAAGCAGCGTACGACCTTTCTGCAGCACGAGGTGCCACAGCACGCATACTCAGTTGGACCCGCTTGGAAACCGGCGATTTGACTGAAGCAGATGTCGAAGCCGAAACGGCGGATATTCACCAACGCGTTGATGACACGACGCTCGCGTACGATATCGGGCCCGAGACACACCTCATGGTCTCACACCACGGCGCAGAACTTGCGCTTCGCTCGGCAACAGGCGCGCTCACCGGTACAGAGCGTCAGCGCACCTCGAAAAGAATGGGAGCAGTCGAGCGGGCAACTGCGTACCGTGACTTGGCAGTCTCCCTGTCTGACGGCGGCGACGGTGACTCTCGGGAAGCCAGCCTGCAAGCTCTCAGCCGAGACCTCGAGGAAAGGGTCGCCGATCGAATGGCGTCTGTCACCCACGACTTCGATCCCAAGTACATCCGATGGCGCTACAAAACCATCGGTGTCGCAGGAAAGTCACGCACACTCGCCTCTAATGGGCTGTTCAGCGGTTCCCCTGCGGATTACGGTGATGAGTATCCTGCATCGGTGGCCGTGACACGGCTTCGGGATCTGGTGCTAGCGACGGTGGCAACCGACGTCGGTCCCGACTTTGCGGCCGGTTACGATACAACGGCGTCGTTCGCCGATATCGAGGAGATTGACGATATGAAACGAAACGCGACTGACGCCCTCGAGTCGGTCCCGGATGACGCGATGGCCGATCCTCTGGTGAAATTGTTTTCCGCAGCGGCAGTCCACGCGGCGGAATGCGGTGATTTGCAGTTACAGTCGGCGATCGAGAGGGTGAATCAGCTCGAAACTGGAAGCTGGAACCTCCGTCTGGAAGATGCCTTTCTGGGATATCGTACAGCTCTGGAGCTAGCCCAGGAGGCCCCAAGGATCGCTCAGGAGCTACCACAGAGTATTGATCACTATAGTAGCCACTGAACGTCACTGCACACCGTATCGCACGACTGCTGTGCGATGCGTGTGTACATCGTTTCAGTTGTTACTATAGACAATGTCGGGGTGCTAAGTTTCCGGGTGGTGGACAATGAGTACAGCGACGAGTTACAATCCCTTCCATATCTTGCCCGACTGCCTTCTTCTCGACACACTCACGCACTCGGCCCGCTTTCTCTGTCAGCCGTTCTCAGACACCGCTAACAAAAACCCTTGGAGATGTTCCCCCGTGATACTATCGCTGGCTAGCCCAGAGATACTGATATGGATACAATCCTCCTGCCAGTGACCAGTCACACAGGCTGGGCGAGAGACCTCGCTGCCGCCGCAGCCGAGACCGAAGCAGGGACGAAGACGAAAGCCATCGTCATGCACCTGTTCGAAGACGGCGAAGCGGAGACGACACGGTCGAACCTCGATTATCCGGTTGACGAACCATTGACCCTCGACGAACTTGCGACACGAAAACGAGGTGTTTCGGTTACGACCGACGTCCTCGAGGATGCAGGAATCGACGTACAGGTTCAAGGTCATAATGGCGGCGACGAACCCGCAGGAGAGGTCGTCGCCACGGCCGAACGAGAGGACGCAGACCGTATCTACTTGTACAGTCGCAAACGGAGCCCGGCGGGAAAGGCCGTCTTCGGCAGCACGATTCAGCGGGTCCTCCTCAATGCCTCGTGTCCGGTCGTTGTCTACCCGTTCAGTGCCCGGTGAACAACCGTTATAAAACCCCCGAGTGGTTGGTGCCAATCGTTAATGGTATTTCGTCCCTTTCAACGTATGTAATGACTTGGCACACTTCGAGACGGAACCTATTGCGGACGACGGGGGCCGCGGCGGGGGCGGTGGGCCTCTCGAGTCTGGCAGGGTGTATGGGAACAATCGGTGGTGGAAGCGGTGTGAAAGTGGGTTCGAAGCAGTTCTCTGAACAGCGAGTACTCGGATCCCTCGCTTACGAGACGCTCTCGGAGAACACTGACCTCGAGATTAGCGACGAGACGGGTCTCGGTGGGACCACTCAGAACTTCGAAGCACTTCGCAGCGAGGAGATTGACCTCTACTGGGAGTACACCGGTACCGCGTGGTTGACACTCCCACCGCAACACGACGACCCAATCGCTGACCCCGATGAGATTCACACAGAAGTGAAACAGGAGTTCGAAGCGGAACACGGGGTTACCGTACTCGAGTATGCGCCACTCGACAACACCTATGTGTTGACGGCGAACCCGGATTGGCACGAGGAGACTGGGGTCGATTCGTTGAGCGAACTCGCAGCACACGTCAACGATGGCAACACTGACCTCGACCAGGTGATGAACGCAGAGTTCAGCGAGCGAGACGACGGCTGGTCGGGGCTCGTCGAACACTACGACTTCGACGACGACGCCGTCGACGACCTCGCTGATAACACAAGCACTGTCGACGATGAGGTCGTCTATCAGGTTGTCGGGGAGGGAGAAGCAGACATCGGGATGGGCTTTAATACCGATCCACGGATCCTCCAGTTCGACCTTCACGTTTTCGAGGACGACGAGGATTTCTTCCCGGCATACAACGCTGTCCCACTCGTCCGCGAAGAGTTACTCGAAGAAAGTCCCGAAATTGAAGACGTCCTCAACGAACTCACACCGTTGCTGGACACCGACACTATCCGTGAAATGAACAACGAGGTCGCAAATGAGGATCGCAACCCCCAGAACGTTGCATCCGAGTTCCTCGAAGACGAAGGCCTCATTTAATCATGACCTCGCCGACACCAGTCGTACCGGGTTACCTCGCTTCCTACTGGGAGTTTATTCTCGAGAATCTCTC
This sequence comes from Natronorubrum sp. A-ect3, assembly GCF_041821125.1. Lineage (NCBI taxonomy): Archaea > Methanobacteriati > Methanobacteriota > Halobacteria > Halobacteriales > Natrialbaceae > Natronorubrum > Natronorubrum sp. A-ect3. Next base: position 46,599 of record NZ_JBGUBB010000011.1, read on the forward strand.
ACAGCTCATCGTGGCGACGCTCGAGCACATAGAAATCATCACGATTTCGATCGCGCTCGCCGTGCCGATCGGCGTTGGACTCGGGATTCTCATTACATTCGATGAACGGCTTGCAACGGTTGTCATCTGGCTCGCGGGGGTGATGATGACCATCCCGAGCATCGCAATGTTCGGCCTTCTGATCCCGTTCGTCGGGATCGGTGCGGAACCGGTCATCGTCGCACTCGTCCTGTACTCGCAACTGCCGGTCATCCGCAACACGTACGTGGGACTGACCGACATCGATCCGGCGGCACTCGAGGCCGGCAGAGCGATGGGTATGACGCGGGTACAGCTCCTTCGGCAGGTCCAGATTCCAAAGGCGTTGCCAGTGATCATGGCTGGAGTGCGTAACTCGGTCGTGATCCTCATCGGAATCGCAGCCATCGGCGCGTTCATCGGCGCTGGTGGGCTCGGGACCTTCATCTTCGACGGGATCGCGCGTGCGAACGTTCCGATGATCGTTGTTGCGACGATCATTCTGTCGGTGCTCGCACTCGCATTCGACTACGCATTCAAAGTCAGTGAACAGGTGTTTCGACTCAAAAACGGTGAACAGATCGAGCCGTCCCGGCTTACACGGCTCATTCAGCGGGTGAGAGCATGATCACATTCGAAAACGTCACGAAACAGTACGAAGACGGTACCGTCGCGATTGAAGAGATCTCCTTTACGGTCGAGAGAGGGACGACGACCGTTCTCGTCGGCCCCTCCGGCTGTGGGAAGACGACGACAATGAAACTCGTCAACCGACTCGAGGACCCAACCGAAGGGACCGTCTACCGCGACGGGGATCCAATCTCCGAGTTCGACCCGATCGAACTCCGACGAGAGACTGGCTACGTGATCCAGGAGATCGGGCTGTTCGATCACATGACGGTTGCTGATAATATCGCGACCGTTCCACGGCTCAACGACTGGGACGAAGCGGATATCGACGCCCGTGTGGACGAATTGCTCGAGTTGATGGATCTGCCACCGGAAACCTATCGTGAGCAGTACCCGACGGAGCTTTCGGGTGGACAGCGACAGCGTGTCGGCGTCGCTCGTGCGTTCGCGTCGGACCCGGACGTCATCCTGATGGACGAGCCATTCGGCGCACTTGACCCAATCACGCGTGAAAACCTGCAAAACGAGTTCCTCGACGTTCAGTCGAAACTGGATACGACCATCCTGTTTGTCACACATAGCATCGACGAAGCGCTGAAGATGGGAGATCAAATCGCGATCTTTGACGTTGGCGAAATCGTCCAGTATGATACACCCCAGGCGATCTTGAACGATCCGAAGACAGCATTTGTCGAGGACTTCATTGGATCCGATCGACCACTGAAGAAGCTCAAAGTAACGAACGTCAAAGACGTGATGAGCCCGACGACCGACGGATTTGCAACCACCAGTGGAGCGAACAGTGCCGCTGAAATGGTACAGAGCGATGGTGGGGAGTCCGTGACACCGCTTGCCCCAACGGATACTGCGCTCTCGGCGCTCTCGAGATTGGTCGAAAGCGACCATGGCCGTCTGCCAGTCGTCGATGACGATCGAGTGGTTGGGACGGTGTCTGACGAAGACCTGCGACAGAGTAACAGAGGCGTGCAACAATGAGTGAGATCATTGCTGGGTTCGAGTACCTTGTCGACAACTTTGATGAGTTCCTGATGCTGCTCCAGCAACATCTCGCGCTTGTGCTCGTCTCCGAACTGGCAGCGATCGCCGTCGCAATCCCTGCCTCGATACTCGCTGTTCGCAACGCTCGAGCGCGGCGAGTCGTCCTCGGCGTCGGCAACGTCGCCCAGACGATTCCGACACTCGCGATCATCGCACTTGTGTTCCCGCTCATTGGGATTGGCTTCTGGCCCTCTGTGATCGGGCTCTGGGCATATGCGATACTCCCAATCATCACGAACACGATCAGCGGGATCGAGAACGTCAGTGACGACACCGTCGAAGCCGCACGCGGGATGGGGATGACCGATTGGGAAGTCCTTCGCAAGATTCAGGTTCCGCTCGCATTGCCCGTGATCTTTGCAGGAATCCGAACGAGCATCGTTCTCAACGTCGGGACTGCCTACCTTGCCTTCTTCATCGGTGGTGGCGGACTTGGGCTCTGGGTCGTCGGTGGCATTCAGCTGTACAACATGCCACAAGTGCTCGCAGGAGCGATTCCTGGTGCCTTGCTCGCCATCGGAGCAGACCTCGTGCTCGCTCGAATCCAACACCGCCTTGGTGGTGAGAGTGACGTCAATAATCCCACCGCGGGGGCTGCGTAACTGCTGTTTCTTTCTTGAGCGAGTACTGGGTGTCGTTCGGAAATCGGAGATTCCGCTCAGTGACGAGACGCAGTCAGTGTCTCGAGCCACTTGGCCTCGAGGCGCTTCATGCACCCAGAGCAGTCTTCTATAGTAGCCACTGACCGTCAGTGCACACCCGATTGCACGATGGCTGTGCGACCAGTGTGTAAATCGATTCAGTTGTTACCATATTGAACCGACACGGCAGTACAGCCCAGTCGTGATCGCCAAGGCGACGAGCGTCCCAACGATTGTGAAACCAGGAACCCCTTCGTCACTGTCACTTCTTTGCTCGTCGTCATCGGTGGTGGATCCTTCCAGACTCTCGTTGTCATCGGGAGGCGACTCCTGCGGACTCTCGTCGTCATCGATAATCGAGTCTTCCGAACCGTTATTAGGCCGATCGACCGCGTCTTCCGTGCCGTTACCGTCGAGGCTCTCGTCTCCCGGCTCGCCACTGGATGGTGGCTCGCCACTGATTCCACCACCCTGGTCGGCTGGTGCGGCGTTGACAGTGAGATTGACCGTCGTATGCTTGCCGGACTCCCACGCGATCGTCTGGTCTGCCAGTTCTCCGTCGATGAGGAAGGTGATCGTCTCACCCTTGTCGTCCTCGTCACCGGAGACGACGAGTTTGTTGTCCGTAATCGACGGCCCGCCGTAGCTTCCGTCGTCACTGACGACGATCGAGCCGCGTTCGTCACCGTCGACGACGGCGATGATCTCTGTCTCTTCGGGTGCCGGCTCGGAGCCGATCTGGACCTCACCATGAACCGAAACCGGAGCTGGCGGTGGTCCGCTGGCCGTGACGACGGGGAGGCAAGCGCCACACAGGACGAGCAGGCTCACGATCGCAACGACGGCGCTCGTTCGGCTGCGGGAGGCCGTTCGAGTCCGTATGGCCACGCTGTCTTTCATCCAGACGCCTGCACCTCGGTTTCAGAGTCGTTGTGGGCGCTTGCACCGGTTCGATCCACGTACGAGGCGACGTTCGTTCCGAACTCGGTTCCGATGACGACCTCGAGTGCCGTCTCGGCAGCGTTGGAGACTTCCTCGCGGTGCTCCTTGGGACTGCCCTTGACGACGTCCGCCGCGGCGATGTGGACGGTCTCGAGGGACGCGTTCGTGGTCGTGTTCTCCTCGGTGGTCGCGAGCGCTGCCCGCAGATCGTCGGCGACGATCTCGACGAGTGCATCGTGTATCCGTTCTTCGCTGGCGTTGGCGGTGAGGACTGTTTCGACGGTCGTCTCGGTCGTCTCCGTATCGACGGGCACGGAGAGGCCGAGCGACTCGTACAGCGTTTCGACGTTGGAATCGGCCGGAAGGTGGGCCGGCTGGAGCCCCGCTTCGGAGGCGAAGACAAAGTAGCCCTCGAACGGACTGACGTGCGGCGCGTCACTGTCGTCGAAGCTGTACAGTTCGTCGGTGTCGCCCGTCGGCCCGAGTTGGCCGCCGGAGTTCGCAAACGGCGACTGCAGCAACTCGGGAACGAACGTCCCGTCCTCGAACACCGAGTTAGCGTCGCCGTACTGTGGCGGTGCGATGAGGTTCCATCCCTCCTCGAGTTCGATTTGGCCGGGACCCGGCGGCGAGTCGCCGCTCCGGAACTCAAGGGTGAGTCGGACGTCGGTCTCGGCGACCACAACCAGCGCCTCAAGTGCGCTGACAGCGTCGTCGTGATCGAGACGCTTCCAAGTTTGGTTCTCAGCGTCGAAGCCGTAGACGACGCCATTCGCATCGTCGTCGATGATCTCCGAAATGGTCTGCTCCGTCGGACCGGGAATGCCGACAGCGTAGGTTTCGCCCGCTTCGAGGTGGAGATCAAGACCGATCTCGGACGTCTCCCAGCCGCTCACGTTCGCCGGTGTGTCGGTCAAGTACGGCGCGTAGTCAACGCTGTCGGTGAGAATAAGGTCGTCGCTGGTCCGTTCGCCGACGTAGTTCAATTGCGCGTCGATCTGCTGGGACGCATCGACCGCCAGGTTAGATCCTGCGAAGTCGTTGAAGTGGTAGCCGGGTGGTCCCGACCATCCCGTGTCGTCAACGCCGGTCTCTGCCTGGATCTCGTTGCCAGTCACGGTCTCGGGCATGTTCACCGATGCATCGCGGATTCCAGTCTCTGCGTTCCTGACAACGTTGTCGTCGAGCGACGCCACGCTGCCGGAAGTAGACAGCCAGAGACCTCTGTTGACGTCCTCTGCGAGGTTGCCGTCAGTGAGGCCACCTCCACCGTCTATCAGATAGCCGGTCGTGGCGTTTCTCACCTTATTGTCAAGCACGTCGACGTCATCGATCACGTGGTCTGTCTCGATCCCCGTTTCGACGGCCGAGATGTTGTTGTTCTCAATATGAGTCTCATCTGACAACCAATGAGCGAAAACCCCTCTGTCGCTGTCGGTAATCGTGTTGTTTTCGATTGTGGTGTGCTCGGCGACGAACTCTGACCAGATCGCCGTGGAGGCGTTCGCTACACTCAGGTTGGAAAACGTCGTGTGGTCTGCTTGCGTAGCGATCGCTCCCGCTTCTCTGTCGGCGTCGATTTCGAAGCCGGAAATCGTCACGTCATCGGTTCGGCGAACGTAGACGACCGGCTCCTGATCATCGATCCGGAGGTTGTATATCCACCGTTTCTCGGGCTTGTCCGGCAGGACGAGCGTCGGCGAGGCGTTCGCTGCTGCACGAACCGTGAGTCCGTCCATGCCACCATCACGTATCTTGAGTTGCTCTTCGTAGGTGCCGTTGTCAACGATGACCTCGTCGTCACCCACCGCGAGGTCGATCCCTTCCTGAATTGTCTCGACGTCGTGGGGAACCTCAAGTGGCGTCTCGTACATTGAAGTTGGACCAGTGTTACCCGACTGGCGATCGCCGTCAGCGGCGACCAGTTCGTGTTCGAGTGCAACCGTGCCGTGTACTGGCTCGTCAGGCACGACCTCGACAGTGACAGTACCGGTTTTCGACTCGTCGTAGCCGCGGTACTCGCCGAAGGCGTTGATACTACCGTCGATATACAGCGTCAGATTTTCCGCATCGACCGTCGTGTGCTTTTCATCGACGTCGACAGCAATGTTGTCGAGATTTTCGACATTGAATTCGGCGGTTATCGGTTCGTCCGGTGAGACGCGATCCGGCTGTTCCTCTTTGATCGACATCGGTGCGCCGCCGCTGACGTACTCGATGCTGTTCGCCAGAATTTGATCGGCGTCATCGCTGTAGCCGTAGATGTCGCCGAACATCAGTGTTCGTCCCATCGAGGCAGCGTAGACGTTGTCCCGGAGACTGTCGACAGCAAGGGCCTGCCCGCGGGGGTCGTCTCCCTCCCAGCCGACGTCCGCGAGCACCTGTCCGTTGAATCCCTCGAACCAAGCGTGTTCGCCCGACCCGACGCCGTCATACAGTTCAACGGTATCACCTTCCTCTCCGACGCCGTTGAAGATCGGGTGGTCATCTCGGAGGTGGTAGACTCCCATACTGAAGTCCCACTCGTCGATATCGTGGGCCCACTTCTCGTCGACCCGGGTAGGTGTCCCGGTTGCCTGCGACACTTCGTGGAGGCTATCGGCCCACTCGGCGGCCTCGTCGAGCTGGTCGAGATAGACGACGCCGGTGCTGGGGTCGTCGGTCGCCTCGAAGAACTCTGCAGCAAGTTCGTAATCATGACCTTCGCCGAACTTTTGGACGACGAATGTATCGTAGTCGTCGACCTGGTCTATAACGTTCTCAGTTGAAACGAACGAGACATCGTATCTGAGCGGCAAGAGGTCGTCAAGTTCCGCTGCGAGTGCGAAGCCGTACTCGTTTCCGGGCGTATCTACGACTCCGATATCGTAGGTATTTTCGAAGATTTCGAGTCCGCTCGTCTCGTACGTTGCCGTCTCGCCAAGGCCGCCGAAGACGAACTCGAGTGAGAAGTTACCGGATTCGCCGTCAGCGATCCACAGGTCGACGGCGATATCGTCGCTTAGGTCGTCTATTTCGGTGGGATCGCCGCTGTCGATTTCTTTGCCCTCGACGTATAGGGTGGCCCTGCTATGATCGAAGTCACCGTTGATCTCGACAGTGAGTGTCTCCGCGTGGGCGACCTCGAGTTCGAACGTCGTGTTTCCGTCCACGATCGCACCGTGTGGAATCTCGACTGGCCTCACGTCGACGTGTTCCTCGAGCGTGAAATTCTGGGTGGCGAACTCACTGGTGACGTTCACCGATGTGGCCTCGCTCTCGTACCCGAAACGCTCGACGGTGACGTTCATTACGTCTTCAGTGCCGGCGACGCTATACTCGCCGTGCTTGTTTGTTTTGGTCTCGAAGCCGGTCTCGAGTGAGACAGTCGCTCCCTCGATCGGTTCTCCGGCGGTGTCAGTCACTGTTCCAGTGACGCCCTGTTCGGCCGCAACGCGATCGGTCGCGGCCCTCGCGTCGACGATGCCGTGGCCATACCGAGTATCTGGTTCATCAGGTTCGTCTGCCGGCTTCCAGGCCGTCGACTCGAGCGCCGCTTGAACGTCCGCAGATGAGGGTGTCTTGTTAGCAGCGGCAATCATGAGCGCGGTTGTGCCAGCGACGTGCGGTGCTGCCATCGAGGTCCCCGACAGTACGTCGTACTCGCCGTCCGGAACGGCGCTTTTGATGTCGACACCGGGTGCAGCGACAGCCGGGACGACGTACGACTCCGGCCAGTCTTCGGGGGCATCCGAACCCCATGCGAGCGATGTATCGATCTCCTCGCCACCCGAGAAACTTGCGACTGCTTTGTCCTCGTTCGTGGCACCGACCGGAATCTCGTCGTAAGTGTTACCGGGCGAACTCGACGTCCCGTCACCGTCGTTGCCGGTTGAGGCGACGACGGTCGTTCCAGCCGCTTTCGCGTTCCGGTGGGCCTCAATGAAGTCGGCGATATACTCCTCAAGTCCGAGGCTCATCGTCACGACGTCAGCGTCCTCCTCAACTGCCCATTCGATTCCGGCGATGACCTGTGCCGTACTCCCGGAACCACCCGGGATCACGGCACCGTGCATTAGAGTAGTGTTCGGCGCGACGCCGATATACTCTCCTGAGGCATCGCCGCCGGTGACCGTGCCACTGACGTGTGTCCCATGGTAGTGGTCGTCGTGAGGATCGGAGTCGACGATGCCACCGTCGTCGTCGAACTCAGCCCAGTGGTCGTCGCTAATCTCGATATCCGGGTGCGTGGAGTCGACGCCTGTATCGAGGACGGCAACTTTCGCGCCGTCGCCCATCGTCTCGTAGGTCTCCCAGACATCCGGTGCACTGATCTGCTCGAGTCCGTAGATGGCCTCGCTGTCGTCGCTCTCGATCGGGTCCGGTGCTTGGACCGCGTGGTTCTTTTCTATTCGCTCGACCCCATCTTGGGAAGCGACCGCCTCGAGGTCGACCTTCTCATGGTCGACCTCCAGTACCACAGTGTTCGTGATCCAGAACTGGTTGTGGACCTCGAGCCCGTCAGTCTCGGCCGCGTACTCGACGAGCGGTTCCTGACTCGCCTCTGCGTTTGACTTGAGTTCGTCGATGACATCCGTTCGGTCCTCAAGCAACGGAATGTCGACCGCTTCAACGGACACGAGCACTTGCGTCGTCCCATTGGCTTTGGTGATGTTCTCGTCGACCGTCACGTTGGACGATGGCTCCACGTCTGTTTCCTGAGGCCCCTTGACGAGACCATTCTCGATCGATTCGTCAATCCGTTCCGTCGTCGCTCCGGTAGCTCTCTCGCCCGCGACAATCGGCATACCGAGTGAAGTGACGAGAAGAATTGAGAGCACTACCGCGAACGTCTTCGTCGGCCGATTTCGCTTCATGTCGACTCGACCTGATACAACTTTTGCTGATTACTGCAATTCGAACTAACCATGCAGAAACAATTTCATGAAAGCTAACAAAATTCGCTCTGGTACACATGTCGAATAGATTTGATAATCGAACCAAACAGTATTCTTTCCTCGTGGAGAAACAGTCCTGGTTTCAGGCTCGTCGTGGAGTGATGCCCGATTATTTTTCTTGAGCTACTGAAAACCAGTTTGCAGCACGCTGACCAACTGGTCGGCGATGCCCCCACGGCGGCTACTGTCCTCGAGCAAACGAGGGGCAGCTCGGGGCCCAGAATAACCTGGCTGTCACCCTTCCCAGTCAGTGGATCCTCTCGTCCGAGATTGGTTCCGGCCGCTCGCAGCCGTGTCAGTCGGATGCATAGTCAGGACCGATTGCGATAGAAAATTTTGCCCCGTCGGAGCCAGCGCCGACCGTCTCGACCACCAACTATTCTGAATTCAACTCGATCACCGTCACCGCTTGCGCCATCGTCCAAACCAATTTGGACCCGGTCACCACGCCCTCACTCATGCGGAAGCGGCGGAATCAGCGCAGGAGAAGCTGATTTGAACAAGTGCCCTAGTGATCCCCCGACGACGTTCAGCGTTGTATTCGCCTATGTCACAGCACGCTTGGTGTGTTCGCCATCTCTCGGCGACCGTCCCAGTCTCGCTAGGCGACCGCTTCGATCTCAATGGCCGCCGTCTCGGGCAGGTCGTCGACTAGCACCGTTGCCTCTCCCTCGATAACTCGCTCGCCGTCCGCGTTGAGGACGTCAGTCGTCAGTTCGAACTTCCGGTCGCTGATTTCGCCGACGATCTCACAGACCGCTGTGACGCGCTCTCCCAGGCCGATTGGTCCCAGGAACGCCAGATCCTGTGAGACGTAGATCGTCAACCCCGGGAGTCTGGCGAGGGCGGCGCTGATGAGCCCGCTCACGAGCGTTCCGTGGGCGATCCGCTGGCCGAAACGCGTCTCGCGAGCGTAGCTCTCGTCGAGGTGGAGACGGTTGGTGTCGCCCGATGCCGTCGCGAACGACCGCACGTCTGTCTCGGAGATGGTCTTCGAGAACTCCACTCGGTCGCCCACGCTCAGCTGGTCGCGAGAGACCGTCGAGCACTCGAACTCCCAGTCGGAGAGTTCGTACTCGGTCTCCTGTCTGGCGTGGTACTGGGCCGTTGGCTCGGACTCGCCGGCGAGTGCGCCTCGGTGGAAGACCTGTGGAGCGTACCGGATCACGTCGTCGGTGCTCACCAAGCCGACGAGACGGCTGTCCTCGACGACGACCAGCCGCGCTACTCCGTGGTCGTGCATGGTCTCGAGGGCATCCTTGAGTTCGGCGTCCGGGTCAGTCGTGGCGACCGGCGTAGACATGATGGCTTCTAACGGCTTCTCACGCGGTGACTCGTTTTGGTCGAGCGCCCGAATGAGATCCGTTCCGGTGACGATGCCGGCGGCCTCGTCGTCCTCGACGATCACAACCGAGCTGATTCCCTCCTCGAGGAAGGTCCCTGCGGCGTCGGAAACGGTCTCATCTGGCGCAGCTGTGACCACCGGCGTGCTCATGACATCTGCAACACGGATCGGATACGACATGGATCGATACGTATGCTGCCGTCAGTCATAGTATGGCGACCCGATTTTCAACGCGATAAAACCGTAGGCCACTCCGACGCGAAACAGCCGATCAGACCCTGTCGATTGAGATTCGGCCACGTGGTTCTTGGTCGACCGAAACGAGGGCGCTTGCACGAGTGATGGGGGCGACTGCACACACGTTACCAGGGATTGCACTCGGCGACCAAGAGCCGTCGATAGGAGTCGCTGGCTACGGTCTGGGGGCAGCTCACAGCTGCGGGCTGAAGGTCCGATACGGATCGCCAATCGAGATACCGGCCTCGGTGCCGTCGAGGGTCGCACGATAGACGTCTCGAGACTCCCGGGCGTCGCCGACGACGTAGATCGACGCAGGGTACGCATCGAGGTCGTCGACGAGGTCGTCGTTTGGCTCGTGTCCCACTGCAAGCACCACTCGGTCGGCCTCGTGTATCGTTTCCCCGCCGTCGGTGTCGGCGGTAGTCACAGCATCCTCCTCAATAGCCGTCACCGTCTCACCAGTAACGAGCGCGACGCGGTCGTTCGACTCGAGGGCCTGCAGCACGTCGATGCGACTGATCCGTTCTTTGTCCGGCGCGATCCGGTCTGTCTGCTCAACCACAGTGACCTCACAGCCCTGTTCGGCCAGGAAGCCGGCGGTGTCACAACCCACATCGCCCCCACCGATGACGACGACCGATTCGTCACCGACCGGCACCGATCCGTCGATGACGTCCCACGACTGGACGACGTGATCCGCGTCGGCCCCTGGTATGTCGATCCTGCGGGGTTTGGCACCGGTCGCCACGACGACGGCGTCAGGGTCGACCGCCTCGACCGTCGATCGGTCGACGCGCTCTCCCAGACGGACCTCAACCGGGTGGCGATCGAGCTGGGTCTCGAGATACTCGAGGTACCACCCGTTTTTCCCTTTTCGCGGCGGCGCGGCCGCGAGGTGGAGCTGGCCGCCCACCTCCTCGGCTGCGTCGTACAGCGTGACGTCGTGTCCCCGGTCGGCGCTTCGGATGGCTGACTGGATCCCAGCCGGGCCTGCGCCGACGACGAGCACTCGCTGGCGCTCCGGTGCGGGCTCGAGGGTGGCGAACTCCCGTTCGCGGCCCACCGTTGGGTTGACTGTACAGCCCATCTCCCTGTCTGCGAAGATCCCCTCGCCGATACAGCCGATGTTACAGCCGATACACCGGTTAATCTCTTCTACACGTCCTTCCCGGGCCTTGCGCGCGAAGTGGGGGTCCGCGATGTGACCGCGGCCGAGGGCGACGAAGTCGGCGTCACCCTCGGCGAGCACCGCTTCGGCCGTCTCCGGCTGGCGGACGACGCCGACGGTGATAGTGGGGATGTCGACGGCGTCACCGATCGCTGCGGCGTAGTGTGAGCGCCAGGCCTCCTCATACCCCATCGGCTCGAGGGTCTGGGTCGGTGCGCCGTAGGCGCCAACTGTGACGTCAAGGACGTCAACGCCGGCTGCGGCGAGCACTTCGGCCATCTGCGTGGCCTCCTCGAGCCCGTAGCCGCCGTCGACGAACTCCGTGGCGCTCAACCGGAACGACAACGCGAGGTCGTCGTCTATCGCTTCTCGGATACCCTCGACGATCTCTGTCGGAAACCGCATGCGGGAATCGAAGTTGCCTCCGTATCGGTCGTCCCGTTGGTTGTTTCGTGGAGACATGAACTCCTGGATGAGATAGCCGTGTGAGCCGTGTAGTTCCACGCCGTCGAACCCTGCCTTCTGTGCGCGTTTCGCGGCATCTACGAAACACTCCACCACCGATTCGACGTCTTCGGTTTCCAAGACTCGTGGGTCCCGGGCGTTGTACGCGTTCTCGGCTCTCGAACTCACTACCGGTCGGACTCCGTTGGTTTTCTTCACTGTGGTGCCGCCGCCGGCGTGATGGAGTTGCACAAATGCCTTCGCTCCGTGCTGTTGGATACGCCGAGCAAGCTTCGAGAGCCCCGGGATGAGGCTGTTGTCGGCTATCGATAGCTGGTTGACGATCGCGCGTCCTCGCGGGTGCTCGACTGCCGCGGTGCCAACGGTGACAAGCCCGGTTCCGCCGGCCGCGCGTTCGGCATAGTAGTCGAGAAGTTGGTCAGTGACTTCTCCGGTGGCGGTGGCGTAATTCGTCCCCATTGGTGCCATGACGAGTCGGTTTCGGAGTTCGATGGGGCCGATGTACGCAGGGTCAAACAGGTGTGGAAATTCGGAACTCATTGGTGGTATGGGTAATGTAAGCGGAGGGTCGGACGTTGAGATAGTGTCCATCGATGTCGACATAAATGCTCGTCATGACGCAACTTTCGAGGGGCCAATGATACAGCGCCTGCACGAGAATCCGCTATCCTCCGGTCTGGGCCGCTTCAGTGTCACGCCTCGAGGCACTCACCTTGCTGATCAAACACTAATTCACAGAGGGCTAAACCAGCCACCCATAGTGGCAATAAGTAACAAGAGAGGGAACAGTGCGATGCTCAGCGCGACAAAGTGCAGGGCAGTTGTCTCTGCAAAACGCGTTCGGGTGCGCAACTCCGCGGCCATTGTGAATGCCATCACGGAGCCGAAAAACAGCACGATCGACCCGAAGACACTCGCGTTGTACTCTGCCCGGACGGCTGGGCGATCAAGCGTGTAGTGGAACGCGAAGAGGTCGGCCCAGGCTGAGTCGTGGAACGCCCGCAACTCAGTCTCGTAGACGGGCGCGATGTGGTGGATGTCGGGTCCCAGCCCCCAGAGCCCACCGAGTGAAACAAGCCACAGCGGTATCCACGGAGATAGGCGATATCGGAGTGCAACAGGTGTTGCGACCAACAGCAGAATCGATGCGCCGACGAGGAAGTGGGTAATTGCAGGTGCCATCGGTGTGTGGGGGTCGGAAGACCGACCGAACGAACCGATCCGACAGCTGTGACCTTCGGTAATTTGTGAATACTCGTTTGGGGTTCACCGCCGATAGTACAGTGGATGTGTCTAACGGCCTGAATTAGTCGCGTAATAGATCTGCTTACCCTGTATCAACTTATACGCTGAACAGGCGCAATACCACGGCCTTCAGGCCGTGGATACGCGCCGTCACTGAGTGCCACGTTCCACCGTCAAGAACATAGCCGAGTTTTCAATCCTAACGTTCAAGTTACATGAATCGCTATACATCGGTAAGGTTAGGTCGGAACGAAGCGGATTCCGAACGACCTTCGGAGGTCGTTCGAAAATCGGAGATTTTCGTGATCACGAGAGACACAGTCTCTCGGACGACGGTCTGTCCGCCCATGTAACGAGGCAGTATCCGAAAGGCAGGCGGTGAACACCGCATTCCAGAAGAGTGCGGTCGCGTGCCTCTTGTTTCAACAAGCCCATGATACCTCCGAGTCTGTTGACGCTGACTCAGCGTTCGCCGGGCAAAAACAACCACGAACGTCGACGACGCCGAAGATAGGAGTAACGGCCACTTGGCATGGCCAGGCAGCCACCGTCACGACGGCTGGGTTAGATGCGGACTCCCGCAAAGTGGCGGAGTCATGGTTGCGAACCTGAAACTCCCACCGCTTGGGATTCCTCCGCGTTTACGCGGAGGAGGATGTCAATCAAGCTATTGTCCCCCCAGAGCAGGGAACAGTTAACCAGTCAGAACGCGAATGTATCTCTGTGAAGGGACTGACCCTGACTCGGACCGAACAAAAGAAAATCGGAGCAATAGTTGTTGGCGTTACACTTGGCATCCCAATTTATGCGATACTATTCAGCCTACTAGGCCTAATTGATCAACCAATCACCCTGTTGTTTCTTCGATTTTCGATCGCATTTGCGTTTGTTTTTTCACTTCCATTGGTGGCATTTTTTATTGCAATCAAGGATAAGACACCATGATGGCTGTGTTCACATACCACTGAAGATACTGTTAAACACAATGGCAATGAGAGAGCCATGCTGAATAAGACGGCCTTATCTCGAATCGGGGTGCTAAAACCCCGTCCTTTAGGGCGGGAATACAGAACCGCACATTTCGAAAACGTCCGAATCAACGGTTTTAGGTGCCCCACGGACGTATATTCAATCGTCGACGCGCCGGTTTCCCGTCGTGTCTCGACACCCACAAACTGGCAGTTGACTCGGTGTTTGCCTCATCAAACAAGTAAGCCCGTGGGACACAGACCGACAGAAAACAATGAAGTAACTCCGAGTCCCGTGCGGAATAGGAGTAACAGATGCGTGGCACCTCCATCGGTTTGTCGGACCGAAAACCATAAATCTCCCAACGAACCGCCCTTTTGATGGGCGTGGGAAGCCTCGTCGTCGTCGGGCTCTGTCCGACTGCCTGAGGGATCTTCGATCCCTCTCCGTTTACGACGAGGAGGATATCACAATCGGTCAGTATGTGGATCTCAGTTAGTTACCTTCCGAACGCACCATCCAGCGTAAGCCAACAACCCGCCACCCAAAGTAAATAGAACCACTCTGACTCCGCTAAGATTTCCACCTGCCGTCCAATGGCCGCCTTGAGATCGATATCGTGTTTGCCAATAATAGTCCTCGTCGTGTTCAATAATCAGGTTCTGTTCAAACTCCTCAACACGTTCGCCGTATACTGTAACCGATCCTGTTTCGACTGCCTCACGGACTTCTTTAGAGCGGTCCTCTGCATCCACACTGGCGTGTTCAACTGCATCCATACTGCTGATGTTTGAGAGCGTCAATATTGTCCTATTATTTTCGTATTCGCTTTCTGGAAGGTACATTTCGCCTTCAATTCTGACTATGGGATACAACCGCGGGTCTTCACTAGTAAGAGGGTCATCACGGGCCTCCTCGTAGTCATCTATGAATCCGTCGTATTCAACAGAACCCGTTTCAAGTATTTGTCTTTCCAAGGCACAAGGACGTTCGCCGGGACAGTGTAATACTTGTTCAGATTGCAGAAGAGCCACTTCAGCTACACTTTCATTTTCAATCTCTTCAACATGGTACGTAACTTCGAAATCTCCGCCTCCATCCGGGTAGAAGTAGAATGGGTTTAACATAAGGATGAGGCCGAGAAGTGCGATTCCCGCAACAGCAATATATGCACGGTTCATAAATCGTCTTTTGGTTCTTTATAAAAATATGTTTGATAATTAGTATATGCTAGAACATAGTGGCATCCAATGACGATTATAGAATACACGGAAAGCTATCCAGTACCTGCTTGGCCTGTACTTACAGAACATCGAGGAGAAAGCCCACGACGTCAGTCGTGTGGAGGATGTCAACGATCAAGCCCTCACGTTTTGGCTCCGTGCGGACACTGTTCGAGACGACCGACTACTGCCTCGAGAACGATATTTCTATCTTCGGGGGGTAGGAAGTTCGAACTCGGCGTCGGCCGCAAACACCTCCACGCGCTCGTGTCGCTGTCCTATTTGGACGCACAACGACATCGCCCCGGTCGGGTACAACGATCCAGAACTGGACGGTGATCTCCCCTCGAGTCCGCTTTCGCCGCCATCGGATTCCTTCGGTCTGGAGTGCCACTGCAGTACCTGATATCGGAGACCGGAGTCCAACCGGGGACTCGAGTCGCTACTGGTGTAGTTCGCCGGAGCCGACCAACCAATACCCGTACTACTATTGTCACTGAACGTGAACGAACACTGAACATCCGTGGCTGCCACATCAGATCCGTCGATAACGCTCGTTTCCGAGGAAGAGGTCGAAACGCGCCGTCGACTCGAGGAGATCGCGGCCGACGCATTCGCCACTCCGCAGGACTATCTTGTCAGTCTCTCCGCTCACACGCTCGCCGCACGGGTCGATGGCGAGGTCGTGGGTGGCGTCGTCCTCGATATCGTCGACGGGTCGGCGGGCGACGTCGGGATCGTGTCGTGGCTGTTTACCTCCCCGTCGGCACAAGGCCGGGGGATCGGAGACCAGCTGGTCGACGCCGCCCTGGACTATCTCGTCGAACAGGGCTGTCGGGCAGTCGTGACAGTGGTCCAGTGGCCCAACACTGCCTCGAGTGCGCTATTCGCCCGCAGAGGGTTCAGTCGTATTTCCTCGAGTACGCTCCTCGAACGGTTCGGCCCGAAACAGGGCGGACTCGTCTGGCTCAAGACGTTTCACTTCGTAAACGTCGGCTGTGATCTCTGGTATCTGGAACTCCCTGGAGAAGAGTCGTCCGAGCTGTCGGGGTATCCACCCGAAAAGCCCGCAAATGCAACTGATCGAGCGACCAGTGACAGTGAGGTCAGCAACTCTCGTGGCCGTCAGCGCCGCTCACCGCTTCGGACGGCCCGCCGTTTTTCCGAGACAGTCCTCGTTCATGTGGTCTTGCTCGCCATCGTCGTCGGTGGACTCGACGTCCAGTCGTGGGATCTGACGACTGTTGGTCTCGCCGTGACGGCCGGCGTGTTGCTCTCGCTTCGGTGGGTTCCGTACGCTGTATTCACGTCTCGTGACAGCAGGCAGTGGGTCTTCTGGGACTGGGGAAACGTATACCCGTTCGCTGGCGCCATCGCCGTGTTCGGTGGCTTCCTTCCCGTTCCGGGCCACATCACCCCCGAGCGGTCGGAGTGGGACTATCGTGACGAGCTCTCGGTGTTGGGCCCAGCGGCGACGGCATGGGGAGTTCTGTTGCTTGCCACGCTTCTCGGCGTTATCGCTATGAGTGAGTGGCTCGGCACGAGCGGCTGGCTCGAGGCTGCCACGCTGGAATCGCTGGTTCTCACGCTTACGGTGTTCGTCGTCGTGGACTTGTGGGTGATTGTCTGGCCCTTTGATAGCTACAACGGACGGATCGTCTACGACTGGAACCGTGTCGTTTGGGCGGTGCTCTCGGGTATCGCGGCGCTGATTCTGGTTGTATACTATTTCGGGTAGCCCGATACGGAATCATAGTAGCACTGAATATCAGTGCATACCTAATTGCACGATGGCTGTGCGATCGGTATGGAACCCGTTTCAGTTGTTACGCTATTTCATCGGATATCCTGACCAGCGCCACGGTCCAACCCAAATTGCGTTTTTCCGCGGCCTCCACTCTGCCGTTGGGATTCCAAGCAGCCAACTGATTCAAGATTGCTCGCCACTGGTGCCACCTGAAGAGATTATGTCGCTTGACCACCGAGGACCTGTATGCAGTGGTGCGATCAGCCAACGAGACCATCCGGGAGCGAGGGTGTGAGGGCTTGGAACCGAAGCCTGAAGGAGGAAGTGGCGTGACCGCTGACCCCCTTCCAGCCGAACACCTCTCGTCGCTCGCCACGCTTGTTGATGAGGTACTCGCAGGCGTCGGCTACGAGATGACGGCCGCCACAGACGTCATCGACAACGCTGTCCCCGGCTACGGCGGTCTCTTCGACCCTGCGACCTCCCCGGCCGAGTTGCGTCACGCGATCGAAACTCTGCCGGGGTCGGAACTCACTCACCCACCCATCCCAGAGCCGACGAGCGACACATTCATCCTCTATGTCGACGGCAGCTCCCGAGGCAACCCCGGTCCCGCAGGGGCGGGCGCTGTCATCATGGACGCTGCGGAGGACCAACTTGCCCGTCTCGGCCGACCCGTCGGCTCCCGGACAGGGAACAACACCGCCGAGTACGTCGCTCTCCAGCTCGGGCTCTCTGAACTATTGGCTCGCTACGAGCCACGTCGGCTGGAAGTGCGCATCGATTCGATGACGGTCATCCGGGACGTCTGGGGTGGCGATGACCCGACGGAACCGGGCGTCGAAACGTACAGCGAGGCCGTCGCAGCGTCGCTGTCGAGTATCCCGGAACACCAGTACACGCATCTGGCCGACAGCGACCCGAACCCCGCCGACGCATTGGCGACTGTAGGTGCCGATATCGCGGCCTTTGGGCCTGGCTAGTGACATCCTCCCCGTCGTAAACGGAAAGGGATCGAAGATCCCTCAGGCAGTCGGACAGAGCCCGACGACGACGAGGCTTCCCACGCCCACCAAAAAGGGCGGTTCGTTGGGAGATTTACGGTTTCGAGTCCGACGAACTCGTGGAGGTGCCACGCATCCGTTACTCCTATCCCGCACGGGACTCGGAGTTACTTGGTTATTTTCTGTCGGGCTGCGTCCCACGGGCTTACTTGTTTGATGAGGCAAACACCGAGTCAACTGCCAGTTTGTGGGATGTCGAGACGCGACGGGAGACCGGCGCGTCGACAAACGAATATACGTCCGTGGGGCACTAAGTACCGTCCCAAACGTCGAGTGACTAGTTCTCAGCCTCCTCGATAGTTGGATAGAGGCGGTGTAGTTTCGTTCGAGCGTCTTCGTTTGTGAATTGCCAGTTGACCGTTACATCTAATTCATTGCGCTCAGCTTCCCACGCAGCGACCTCCGACTGGAGGGTCGCTGCGTCCGGAATTCGGCGGTTGAGACACTGTGTCTGGAGCGTGCTCCAGACGAGTTCGGCCATATTCAGCCAACTTCCGTGCGTGGGCGTGTAATAGAACTCGAACCGATCGAGATGCTCGCGTGCGCTCTCAGGCGAGAAAAACCGATAGAAGGCAGCCGGATTGTGCGTGCTGAGGTTGTCTAAGACTACCCGGATGCGGTCTGCATCCGGGTAGTCGTCGGCAATCGCCTGCATACAGTCGATCCATTCACAGGTCCGCCGTCGTTCAGTCACATGGAGACGACACCGGCCAGTTAACGGCTCAGTCGCCAGGTGAAGCATTCGTTTCCCATTGCGTTCGTAGTGGTGATCTGTTCGAGCGACCGCTCCCGGCGTCACCGGGAGCGGGTCGCGGACGTGCTTTCGAAGTTCCTTACTGGACTCGTCGAAGCAGATGACTGGACGGCTCTCGTCGTACGGTTCTTCGTACAGAGAAAGGATCGTTTCCATCCGATAGACGAACTCTGCGTTCTCTTTGGGCGGAATAAGCCAGTACTCAGAGCGGTGTGGCTTCAGGTCGTTTTTTTAGCCGCTGTCGGACGGTTTCCTCGGAGATTGAGTCGAACTCGATCTCCTCAAGCGTGACAAGGCGGTCAGCGAGAAGCGCGTACGTCCAGCGCGTTCGGCCTTCTGGTGGCTCTGAACAGGCGAGAGCGACGAGATGGGCTTCAGCCCGGCCATCGAGTTTCGGCGTGTAGTCTCTGTCGGGTTTGCGGCGATGGATCGCCGCAATCCCTCGCTCGGAGTACGCTTTGCGGGTCCGATGGGGTGTGCCGACCGAACACCCGACGTGCTCACAGATGGCCGCATCTGTGAGCCCGTCATCAGCCTTCAGGAGGATCCGTGCGCGGGTGATTGCTTCTGCCCGGTGTGTGCCTTTCGTAACGAACGCTTCGAGTTCAGCGCGTTCTTCGTCTGAGAGATCGACGATGTACTTCTTTCGGCTCATTCCTGTAGATACGCGCCCAGAGGAGATAACCTAGCTGTCCACGCTTGGGAAGGTACTAAGTCTTCCGTTGGGACGTTTGCGAAACGTGCGGCGCTGTATCCCTGCCCTAAAGACGGGGTTTTAGCGCCTCAATTCATGATAACGTTACGCCGCTACGGATTTCGACGAAACCACCGAACTGTTGCTCGAGTCTCTTTCACTCGCTGGTTGCTCACGCCATTGATCGACTATTAAGGCGAGTGCGGCGATGGGATCGGACAGGACCAGCCACTGGTCGTCACATCGTCAGCGGTGTCGGGACCTCATGCTTGATTCACGCGACACAAATACGAGTACTCATGATCTCTCACTCGTATATTCTAGCTATGACCAGTCCCCTGCGAATCGTCGGTCTTGCCGTGGTCGGTCTCGTTGCACTGTGGATCGTCCTCGAGATCGTCGCCGTCGTCTTCGGAATCGTAACGTGGATCGTGAGTACGGTCGTCTCACTCGCGATTCTTGCTCTGTTGCTGTACATTGGCTACATTGTCGTCACGAACGTGCTCTCCTGAAGTTGCACCACGCCAGCGCCTCAGAGCGTGTTCCGATTGGGTTCCGTGTTATCCGCTGCAGAACGATTCGTTTGCCGTGTCGTAGTCGACGTACTCTTGATCGCGCTCGCTCTACTCGAGCGATCCCGTCTCGCTGTCGCAGTTCGTGCTGGACTACTGTCTGTACCGTCTTGGATACTACTGCTTGACCTGCTGTTCAGGCCGTCTAGTCGGTATCGATAATAATCTGGTCGTTCACCGTTTTGATCTGGCTCACGGGAATCCGGAGCCGATCATCGTCTGTTTCGTCGGTGACCATTGACGAAGATTGGTCTTTCGGATCGACAACGAGGTTGCAGAGTTCGCCGGATTCGGGCTTCATTGTGACGTTGTACAGCGTCCCAAAACTGGTGCCGTTGGTCCCGACAATGGATTTTTGCTGCAGGTCTCGGCCTAAGATCTCGCTCATATTGTCTCCATACTATATCTATATATTAAATAGCACGGGGACACAGCACTCTTCGAGACACAGCCTACATAAATGAGTACGAATTGGTTACCCAATGTAGTCATCTCCATCAGCAATCCAATTCGGTTGGATTACGCCCAATCCATATTGAGTGTCCGAACTATCGGCCGCCCTTATCTCGTCGTTCCGTCGTATCTGAACTGCATCATGACAGATCGAACAATCACACGTCGCCGGCTGATATCGCTTGCCGGCGCGGGTGCAGTAGTGGGACTGGCTGGCTGTGGAGACCTCGGAGAGACTGACGAGGACGAGACGACCGCTGATGAAGATGGTGAGCCAGACGAAGACGACGAGATGGACGACGAGGATGGACTCGAGGAGGAAGAAGACGATGACGCGGATGAAACCGAAGCCGGTGATGGGGACGATGGCGCGGATGAGAACGGAACCGGTGATGAAGACGATGACGCCGAAGTTCAGGAGATTGAAGGGTATGGCCGCGACGCTGACCTCGAGGACGACGGTGACGAGGAGAGCGGTGGGTGAGAGACGTAGTTGGCGTTCTATGAGGGTGTCGTAGAACGATTGGCATGGTGTTTCTCTCGCACCACCCAAGCTGAACCATCCGTTTTGATCACCGATCTAGTTTCCAGATACCGTGGTGATTGGTTTCGGCAACTATCGCCATTGATAACGACTTTGACAACCAAGTCCCCTGCACTTACGGAGAATCAAGGAGAGAGCCCCGTGCTTCAGCGCGGGGATGAATCCGACAGTCGATGACACAACCCTCCGACGATAGCACGGCCTGATATTCCAACAGATACTTAAGCCAACCTATCTAATTACAGTTGTAATGGTCACGGTGACTGTCACCGCGAAGTTCCACAATCCATCCCTCTCACGGCGGAAAGAGTGGCAACACGCCTCTCGCCTCTACCGTGATACCAAACAGTTCTGTACCGACGGATGGGAGAACGGCGACTTCAGCAAATCCGTGACCACCGCCAGCATCGACAACGACCTCTACTCGGCTATCCAGAACCAAGCCATCCGAGAGGCGAAATCCGACCACAGTAAGGATGGAGCGGTTCGCTACCGAGAGAGTCAGCCGTTCGCAGTCAACAACCAGAACTGGGAGATCGACACGACCGAGAACGGCACGGTCGTCGTCGGCTTCCCGTGTGTCTCCCAATGGTGGTACACACCCATCGAAGTGTACGACGATATTGCCGACCCCGTAGACCGTCTGGTCGAGGGCAACGCAAAGAAGACGCGACTTCAACTGTACCGTCGTGGCGACGACTGGTACTGTACGTTCAATATCGAGTACGACTCCGACACGTCGGGTGAGACGCCCATTGGTGTCGATATTGGTGAGCGACACATCCTTGCTGTGACCGCATACGGCGAGGACGAGTCGATGTTGGTGTCGGGCGGTGAGGCGAAGTACGTTCGACGTAAATATCGTTCCCTACGCGATTCGCTATCGGAGGCGGGTGCGCTTCGCGCACGTAACCGCGTGGGTGACAAAGAACAGCGTCGGATTAAGGACTTGAATCACAAACTCTCCCGTCGCCTCATCACGTTTGCGGAGCAGTTCGAGAATCCCGTCATTCGGATGGAAGACCTCGAAGGTATCCGCGAAAATAGTTCGTGGTCGGGCGTTCACTCGTGGCATTTCCACCAACTCCAACAGTTCATCACGTACAAGGCTGAACGCGCTGGTATCCGCGTCGAGAAGGTTGATGCGTACCATACCAGCCAGCGGTGTTCGGCGTGTGGTTCGATGGGAACCCGTGATGGCGACCGCTTTTCGTGTTCGGAATGTGGGCGTGGACGCCATGCTGACCTGAACGCTTCGGAGAATATCGCACAACGGGAGGGTGAACCATGCACGGCGTAACAGTTCAGCTGACGCGAACCGTGCTACCTCGCTGGTTGAATAGCCAGCCGTCGTCATCGGGCTACGCCCGATTGCTCGTGGGACAACGTCCCACGCTGTTGACGCCTGTAGTTGACAGGGAGGAAGGCCCCATTGACAGGGCTACACGCGCTGGAACGCACACCGTTGGTCACAACTCGGTGGCAACCGTTGACGGCCCACGCGAAAGCGTACTTGAGGTCCGAGGAAACGCGCAACCTGAATATCCCCTTCGGGGAATCCTCGCCCTTTAGCGCGGGGAGGATGTCAATGATGACCGTCAGTACCGCAAGGGACGCGGTGTCTGGGCATGGTCGCCCGGCTCAGTTGAAGTCAAAGACTGTCACCTCGACATGAACACCACTACTCGTTCGTCGCCGGAGCAAATGAGAAAGGGAGTCAGATCGATGTCTCCGGGACGGAGTGGGATGACGAGTTCAATGGCGGGTGGCGCACCATCGGCGATGGATCCGTGAATTTCAAGGACGGAAACGGCAACGATCCCGAAAACTTCGTCCCCGAAGGCTGTCCGACGTCGGCCGATGATGCAGTTCCTGCAGACGATGACTCTAAGGACGACGCCCCATCTCTCGATGACTACCGGAGTGATGACACCGACCGGGCCGAAACTGATGGCCTTCGAAAGGCGTTCTCCGACTGACGCAGTGGACGTATCGGCATGGTGTTGCTGGCCACGGTCTTCGGCGCGTGGCTCAGTGGCTGAGATAGTCGCTCAACGCCCACCCGGAATGAGTAGGCGTAGAGTCCACGGACAAGTCCCACTCTCCACAAGTGAAGCCGTCAGGGTGAGTGAAGTTGGGTAGGGCAGTTGAGCCGCAGGTGAAGTACCGCGGGGGCAAGCCCCGCGGCTTCACCGTTTTGACCGCACGTCCCAAAACGGGCCGCGCCGTCGCAGGCGAATGTAATTCCCCTCGACCTTCCCGAAATGGGTCGGTTGGAATTAACACCCGAACGCTCGCTTCGTCCGTGAGGGTCGGCGGCTCCACCCCGCCCAACAACACCCGTCGCACCACGCCAAAGACGCGGGTTTTGAGAGGTGTCGCATTTCCTCGCAACTGCCGGCAGTTGCTTCGGATTACGGTCTTTAACCCACGTCGCAACTGTACTCGTCAATACGGTGAGATGCATCATATAGCTTACGCGATTCACCCTCGAGGTCAAGTGGTTCGAGAATCGGAGATTCTCGTCATCACGGAAATCGGAGATTTCCGTACGACCCCGAGGCACTCTCGCTGCTTTTCGGTAGATACCAAAACGCAGAGATTTCCAGGATCGCCCTCGGCCAGCAGAATGTCACCGGATCGCTGTTGTGGTCACTTCTTTCCAGCATCTGCCGCTGGCAGCGTAAACGAGAACGTCGCGCCTTCTCCTGGTTCGGAGTCGACCCAGATCTCGCCGCCGTGACGCTCGACAATCCGTTCACAGAGTGCGAGGCCGATCCCGGTGCCGTCGTACTCCTCGCGGCTGTGAAGTCGGTCGAACACCGTGAAGATGCGGTCTTGATTCCCGGAATTAATCCCGATCCCATCATCTGCAACCGAGATCACACACTCTCCTCGACGGCGGTGGGCACTGACATGAACCCGTGGCGGTTCGTCCCCGCTGTACGTGAGCGCGTTCGAGAGGAGATTCTGGAACACCTGCCGCAGCTGACCGGCGTCGCCCTCGACACGCGGGAGGTCTTCGGCAGTGACCTCGGCGTCACTCCCCTCAATCTTGAGCTGGAGATCAACGAGCACGTCGTCGAGAAGAGCGTCCAGATCCGTCGGTTCGAACGAATCGCCACGCGTCTCGACACGGGAGTACTCGAGGAGGCCGCCGATCATCTCACGCATCCGCTCGGCCCCGTCGACGGCGAACGCAAGGAACTCCTCACCATCCTCGTCGAAGGCATCGCCGTAGCGCTTCTCGAGCAACTGGAGGTAGCTCGTGACCATCCGGAGTGGCTCCTGAAGGTCATGAGAGGCCGCGTAGGCGAACTGCTCCAACCGATCGTTGGATTCCTCGAGCTTGCGTTGGTACTCACGGCGCTCGGTGATATCCGTCAGGGTGACGACGGCGCGACTCACGTCGCCACACTCGTCTCTGATCGGCATGCCGTGCTCCATGATGATGCGTTGTTCGCCGTCGAATGCGCTGATCTCGTAGATGTTCGGCTCCGTGACCTCGGCTCCGTAGAGGACCTGTGACATCGTCCAGTCGTCTAAAGCAACCGGCTCGTCCGTATCCGCCCACACCGCGGGGTACTTGTCGTACTCCGCGATCGACTCTGCATCGAACACGTCACCGCCCCAGATCTCCCTGGCTGTGTCGTTGGCTCTGATCAGCGACCCGTCTGCGTCGGCGACGACAACGCCGATCGGGAGGATATCGACCAGCGTCTCCAACTGCTCCATGGTCCGCTGGCGCTCGAGTTCGGCGTGCTTGCGCTTGGTGATATCAGTCAGCGCGCCTGGGAACGTCAGCGGACTGCCGTCGTCGTCGCATTCGACGCGACCGCGTGCGACGACCCAGCGGAGTTCCCCGTCGGCGTTCCAGACACGGTACTCCGCTTCGTACTCGCTGCAGGTCTCGACAGCGTCCTCGACCTTGCCGACCACTCGCTCACGGTCGTTCTCGTGGACGGCGTTGATGAACCGATCGAGCGAGACGCCCTCCTGGGCCGCGTCTGGATCAACACCGAAGGTCCGAGCGAACGACTGCCCGACGATCATCTCGTCGTTCTGGACGTCCCACTCCCACGTCCCGATTGCGCCGGCCGCTGTCGCCGCCTCGAGCTGGGACTTGGCGTCCCGAAGATACCGTTCGCTCATCTTCTGCCCGGTGATGTCCTGAGACATGCCCATGGCGGCAAAAATCTCCCCACTGTCGTCTCGAACCGGCATGAAATAGAACTGGTAGATCCGATCGCCGATCGTACTCTCGAATTCGGATGCTTGGCCGTCGAGCGCGTCCTCGTACCGTGGGACGACGACGTCTGCCAGCTCTTGCGGCAGTGCGTCTCGAAGCGGCTCCCCCTCGAGGTCCGCACGCGTCACGTCCGTGTCTCCCTCTGGGGTGCCGCCGAAGGTGACGTACCGGAAATCCTCGTCGACGAGCGCGACAGCGCCGTTCGGGAAGTGTTCGACCAGCGTGTGGTAGCGCCGTTCAGACTCTTCGAGTTCGCGTTCGCGCTGCTTGCGCTCGGTGATGTCTTGGACTACGCCAACCGCACGAGTCGGCTCCCCATCGCTGTCGAAGTGGAACTCTCCCTGGGCCGATATGATACGCTGCTCGTCGTCGGCTCGGGTGATCTGGCACTCGAAATCCCACGTTCCCGTCTCGAACGCCGCTTCGAATCTCCGTTTCACTTCCTTGCGGTCGTCCGTCTGGACATGGTCGAGGAATGTCTCGAAGTCCCACTCGTCGAGCGGGTCGTCGTAGCCGAAGATGCGGTCGTGCTGTGGGGAGCGGATGGGCGAGTCCTTCGTCTGGAGGTCAAGCTCCCACGTCCCCATCTCTCCGGCTTCGAGAGCGAGCCGTAACCGCTCCTCGTTTTCCTGTAACTCGCGCTCACGCTGCTTACGTTCGGTGACGTCACGGTCGGAGACAATGATGGAGACGACGTCACCGTCGTCGTCCATGACCGGTCTGAAGACGCCGTCGAGCGTGTACTGTTCGCCGCTGGGCCTGGTGAGATCGGTCTCGAAATCGACGTATTCGCCGGCCGCTGCGCGCTTGATCCATTTCCTCACGTCTGCGCGGATCTCCTCGCCAGCTCCCCACCATGGCGTCTCCCAGAAGGGATCGCCGGCCACGTCGTCGAGGTCGGCCTCGATGTACTCCATCGCCGTCCCGTTGATGTCAACGACCGTTCCGTCAGGTTCGAGGAGGCCGACGAGGATGTTCGGGTCCTCGAAGATCGCCTCGAAGCAGCGCTTCGTCCGCTCGAGTTCGTGTTTGCGTTTCCGGCGCGCCGTCAGATCCCGAGCGACTGCGAGGACGTACTCCCGGTCGAGTTCAACGTGGGTCACGGTGACTTCGACCGGATACGTCGTCCCATCGCCTCGCCGGTGGCGGCCGTCGAACGCGGTCGTTCCGCTTGCCCGCAGTTCGTCGACGAGCGCGTGCCACTCGCTCAGATCGTCGATGTCGACCTCGAGGTCGGGAACGGATAGCGAGAGCAGCTCCTCTCGCGAGTAGCCACTGCGCTGACAGGCCGTCTCGTTGACGTCGATGTACTCCCCTGTGTCGGGATCGACAATCAGCACGCTGTCGGTCGAGTGGTCGAGCAAGGTCCAACACAGCTCGAGATCGTGCTCACGTCGGTCTGGCGATGGCGGTTTCGGTGACAATCGTGGCTGCCACCAAACACGCTCGTTCGTGCCGACGGTCTTCGTCTCGAGTTCGTCGTAGTCAACAAGGCGCTCGAGGCGCTCGCAGGTACTCTCACGATCGAGACCAAGTCGGTCTGCTACTTCGATCGTCGTCAGTGGGGCTCCGGACTTCTCGAAAAGCGAGAGTGTCTCTCGGAGCGTCTCGCTCAACGAACTGGCAGTCACTGTTGTGATCAATCACTCTCCAGCAATAAGGTCTCCGCTGGGGGAGTTGGATACTGGTTTCGGTGGCGAGCGGCGTTTGCTCGCTTATGCTCGTCGACGTTCACATCGGTGATCGACGTCACCTGTTCTCCGAAGCGAGCGTTGGGTAGGCCCGAACGCGGTAGGTCGGAGTAGTTCACGGACGGTATGAGACAGATGCCCCGACCTCATGCCGTCCGTGAATATTGCGCAGAAAGGGCAGTTCGAAGAGAGCGTTCTCCAGTTGGATATCGTGCCGTATCCGGCGTTGAGGTCACTGCTCGAGTTCGAATTTCGTCTTCGTCTGCTCGTCGCCGAGGTTTTCACGACCGGTGAGAGATTCAATCTCGAGTTCATACCACTCGATCGCCGTCTCACTTGCTTCCTGCCGGACGGCCGTCTCAACGTTCGCAGCGTTCGTGAAAAAGATCGCTGCAGCCCAGTTCGCAACGTCCTCACTCGAGAGCGACACCAACGATCCAGTGGCGATCGCACTCTGCCACGTATCGTCAGCATCGTACTCGTAGGTCGTCAGGGTGACAGTGTCGCTCGCCTCGAGAAATTGCTGCTTTTGACTCGCTGTGTCGAGCACGAACTGCATGATACACCGCCCCGTCTCGAGGTCATACCCATACGAGATTGGAACTCCATGTCCATCGTTATCGTCTGCAAGTGAGAGCACGCCGTGGCCACGACTCGCAAAAAATTTCTCGGCCATTTTTGCAGATATGCCGTCGCCAATGTTAGCCATATATCATATTTTCCGCTCTCCCTTTAACCCCTTCCGATTGACATCCGAGGACGGGACGGCTACGACTCGAGTGCGTACCGCAATTGGACTATGATATGTTCCTGATCGACGGGCTACATTCGATTACAGTTGACCTTTGTCTACCCGAGTAAAATCACGATTTTACTAACTGCGATTTAGATAACCAGAACCATTATTCTCACGGGAGTTCAAATGAGACTATGACCAATCCGCGCTTTGTCAACCGCGAAACTGAACTCGACTTGCTGGCATCTCGATTCGAGCGTGACACAGCCGAGTTGATTGTCGTATACGGTCGACGGCGGCTTGGAAAGAGCGCACTTGTTCGCGAAGCGATTCAGGGACGTGACGATGCCATCTACTGGCAAGCGACTGAAGAAACGTCAGATGCCCAACTCGCAAACTTCGTCGACACGGCTAGCGAGACGTTTCCTGTACTGGATGACATACAACGCGATTGGGAAGCCTTACTTCGGGCGCTCGGGCGACAGAACGCAATCGTGGTTCTCGATGAGTTCCCATATCTTGTCGAATCAGACGATGCACTTCCCTCAAAGATTCAGCGTGTCTGGGACATGCATCTTGAGGATACGGACATAACCCTCGTACTCGTTGGATCATCGATTAGTATCATGGAAGACAAAGTCCTCAGTGGGGGAAGCCCGTTGTATGGGCGACGGACAGGGACGGTCGATCTTCCACCGCTTGACCTTGTGGATGCACAACAGTTGTATCCCGATGACGACCCCGATTCGGTTATCCAAACATGGGGAGTGTTTGGCGGGACGCCGTACTATCTCCAAGCGCTCACACCGTCCGCTTCGCTCGGCGAGAACATCCAGTCACACATTCTCTCGGAACACGGTATTCTCCACAACGAACCTGAATTCCTGTTGCGCACGGAGTTCGGGATTCGCGAGCCACAAACGTACTACACGATTTTGCGGGCAATCGCAACCGGCAAGCGTGCAGCCAACGAGATTGCCGATTTCGCTGGCGTCGACTCAAATACCCTCGGTGCATATCTTTCGAAACTTCGCCGTCTCCGACTGGTTGCACGCGACATTCCTGTGACTGCAAATCCGAACGCAACGCGAAAGAGTCGGTATCGACTGAAAGAGCCGTTGTTCCAGTTCTGGTTCCGGTATGTTTACGGCCAGCAAGGAAAGCTCGTCCAACTCGGCGACGACGCCTACGACCAGTTGGTCGAACCGACGTTTACCGACTATATGGGCACGATGTTCGAGCAGGTCTGTCAGAACGCGCTTCCATCGCTGATTCCCAAGACGTACCACGGAATTGGGTACTGGTGGCACCAGCAACACGAACTTGACGTCGTCGGGCTCGCAAGCGATGGCACACTCGTCGCTGGCGAGTGCAAATACACGACCAGGCAGATGACCGAAGGCGACTTGCACGACCTCGAGCGCAGCGCAGCACAAATCCGGTGGTCGCCACCGAACGATACTGATCTCGAGTATCACTACTGCTGTTTCTGCCGATCCGGATTTTCCGATGACTTACAGCAGGCGGCTGCGAATCGCGACGATGTTTCGCTGTTTACACCTGAAGACATCGTGGGGTGTCCCTAAATGCGAATAGTGGGGGATATTGGCGGCATGGTTGCATTCCAATAGACTGTATGCAAACAGAACTTGGTACGGCCTCTGTTCTTTGCACTGTTCCTGACTGACTCAATCCTATGGCAAATTTTTGCTCGTGAATACCGTTTGGTTTCCTCGCTCTCGGGGGATCAGTTGAAATACGGTTTGGCCGCCCCTCTTACGAAACGTCGATCACGTGTACAGCCTCGGGCTCGAACGCCACCGTCACCTCGCCGGACAAGGGGTCGTGTGTCCGCACGAGCAGTTCCCGATCGTACCACTCAAGATGCACTCGCGTCGTTTCGCCGAGGAATTCGGCGCTCACGACGGTTGCAGTCGTCGCGTTGATACCATGCTGGTCGGACGGCCGCTGACCGCTCGAGCGCTCTTGTCCGCCGTCGATCCGTAAATACTCGGGTCTGATACAGAACGTGACCTCGTCGCCGATCTCGATTTCGTGTTCAGCAACGGCAATCGTGAACGTCTCGGGGCCGATATCAACCTCAACCTGTGGCAATTTGCCTGTGGTCTCGTCTACCGAGGCGACCGTGCCAGTAAAGACGTTGTTGTCGCCGACGAACTCCGCGACGAACCGGGTTTCGGGGCGGCGATAGATCGCTTGCGGAGGTGCGATCTGTTCGGGCGTTCCCTCACGCATGACGGCGACCCGATCGGAGACGGCGAGTGCTTCCTCCTGATCGTGGGTGACGTAGATCGTCGTAATCTCGAGTTCCTGCTGGATTGCTTTCACCTGGACTCGCAGGCGTTCTCGGAGCTGGGCGTCGAGCGCACTCATCGGCTCGTCGAGCAAGAGCACGTCGGGGCCAGGTGCCAGCGCTCGAGCGATCGCAACCCGCTGTTGTTGCCCGCCCGAAAGCTGGTCTGGCTTGCGAGCTTCCATCCCCGCGAGATCGACTAACTCGAGGAGTTCCGAGACGCGCTGTTCGTCGGAGACGCCACCGGGTGCGTCGGCGAACTGCAGCCCATAGCTGACGTTTTCGCCGACAGTCATGTGCGGAAAGAGCGCGTAGTTTTGGAAGACAACGCCGATATCACGATCTTCAGGCGGGACCCCGGTGACGTCCTCGCCGCCGAAAGAGAGGACGCCCTCGGTGGGCGTTTCGAAGCCTGCGATCAGCCGGAGCGTCGTCGTTTTGCCACAGCCGGAGGGGCCAACGAGGGTGAAAAACTCGCCCTCGCAAACCGATAGTGAGACGTCGTCGACGGCAGTTGTCTCCCCGTAGCGTTTACTGACGCCCTCGAGTTCGAGAGCGATCGGTGCCTCGGTGTTTGGCGATGCGACGTTCGAGAAGGCGCCCTCCTCAGATGCCAAAGCTCTCACCTCCAAGTCGATCGATGATAACGAAACTCACGCTCGTGACGACGAGCAAGACAACACCCATAGCGGTTGCCGGTCCGAGTCGGCGACCGATGAAGCGTTCGATTGCGATCGGCATCGTGTACTGGTTGGTCCCCGTCGCGAGGATGATCGTCGAGGAGAACTCGCCCATCGAGATCGCGACGACAAACACCGCCCCGGCGACGACGCCCGGCCAGACCAGCGGCAGTTCGATGTCGACGAGGGCCCGAACTCGAGAGGCTCCGAGGGCTCTTGCGGACTCGATAAGCGATCGATCGATCGACTCGAGGCCGGGGGCAACCGTCCGAACGACGAACGGGTAACAGGAGACGGCGTGAGCAGCGACGATTGCGAGTGCACCCGCGATCGTAATCTGCCACCCTGCAATCTCGATGCCGAAGACGGGACCTCGAAGGAGGCCGATACCGACAACGATCCCCGAGACGGCAAACGGCGCCATCAGGGTGACATCGACGAGTTTTCGCCCGCGATACTGCCGGGTCGTCAGCACGGAGATCGCCAGCCCCATCGGCAAGGCGAGTGCGAGCGCGCCCGCTGCAAACACAATCGAGTTGCGGATGGCCGTCCACGGCTGTACCTGAAACGCCGCGGCACTCGACTGGCGATCGATGAGAAACTGGTAGTGAGCGACCGTGAGCCCGTTGGGCCCGCTGACGCTCGCATAGATCATACTGACGATCGGTGCGACGAAGACGAAGATGGCGATACCACCGTAGACGCCAAGGCCGACTCGCGGGAGGAGTTCCCGAACCGAGAGCGTCTTGGGTACGATCGGTCGCCGGGGGAGCGGTCGAATGCCCCGCGATTGGACGACGTGTTTCGCCTCGTATCGGAGATAGGCATAGAGAATACCGAGTGAAATGACGAGTTCGACGATCGCCAGTGCGGCGGCTTCGGTGTAGTTCAGGTTCTGGATCAGGTTGTAGACGAACACCTCGACGGTCACGAGATTGAGGCCCCCAAGAGCCAGCACGATCGGAAACGTTCCAAACGTGAAGACGAAGGTGAGCGCGGCCCCCATCAGGATCGCCGGGTAGAGCTGTGGGGCGACGACATCTAAGAACGCACGGTGTGGACTCGCCCCGAGACTTCGGGCTGTCTCGATTGCACTGGCGTCGACCGACTCCCAGGCCGCGGTCGTCACCCGTGCAACGAGTGGGGCGTTGTAGAAGGCGTGAGCGAGCAACACGATCTCGAGGGTGTACAACATCTCGAACGGGCCGAGGCCGACGGTCGAAAAGAGTCCGTTGACCGTCCCATTGCTACCGAACGTGGCGACGAAGCCAACGGCAACCATGATCGACGGCATAACGAACGGCAGGATCGTTAGCGATCGAAGTGTTCGCCGGCCACGAAACTCATAACGAGCCAGCAGGTACGCCGCTGGAAGCCCGAGGGCGACGGCGACGAGCGTCGAGAGCCCCGCCTGATAGGCGGTGAAGCCGACGACCCCGAGGCGGCGATCGCTCGAGAGGAAATCTCGTCCCACAGCAAGCGGTGACTCACCCGAAAGCAGCCGGGCGAAATCGCCGAAATAGAACGGATCCCGAAGGAGGTCGACAAAGACGGAGAGTGTGAGGACGCCCTCGACGAGAACGGATTCGATGAAGACGGTCGCAACCGGGTAATAAAACATCAACACCAGCAAAATCCCCGTCACGACGCCGAAACCGGCGATTGCTCGCCGTTCAACGGTTCCGTGGATTCGCCGGGCCAGCGTGTCGGAACTGGCGTCTTGCTGGTCAGTGCCGTCGGTCGTCATGTGGCTCCACTCCATGTAACCGACGGTGTCAGCCAAACCCAACGATTATACTGTGGTCGGGCAAACGCCGTGGTATGACCGTATTCGGACTGCTTCGTGTCACGCCAGTAACGACCGAGGATATCACCGAAGACGTCGCCGCGGCGATCGACGCGCTCGAGAGCCACGACGTCACGTACGAGACGACCCCGATGGCGACGATCATCGAGGCTGAGGACATCCACGAGCTGTTTGCCGCGTGTGCAGCCGCTCACGAAGCGGTCAGCACCGACGAGATCCAGACCCTGGTGCAGGTCGAAGAGAAACGGGCCGTCGAAATGACCGGGACTGACAAGATGGATGCTGTCGAAGGCGAACTCGGTCGCGAGGCTCGAAGCGACGAGTAAGCCCCGACTCGAGTCGCTCATCGACTCCATCTGTTTAATTGCCACCCGTGACTTCACGTTCCCAGTTGCGCAGCCACGTCGAGAGGTTGCCCTCGAGTTCGTCGTACCCAAAGAAGACGGGTTCTTCGGGGTCGACCGCGTACTCTTCGTACACCTCTGGGAGTTCGGTTTCCGTATTGACTGGCCCGGTAACGTTTCGCTCGGCGATCACGGCCTGGACCTCCGGTTCGAGGATGAAGTCCATGAACTCGTAGGCGAGTTCGTCGTTCGTTCCCGCTGCAAAGCGGGCCATCCCGGCCATGTTGGTGTACCCCTGCCCGTTCAGCAGCGCGACCTGGTGTTTCTCAAGGTCGTTGTCGAAGCGCTTGGCGAAGACACGGTCGTTCGTATAGGAGACAACGGCCTCTGATTCACCCTCGGTGAACCGGTTGTAGACGTCACCCCAGGAGTTGAGGATCCGTGCGTCGTTGTCTACGAGATCGTTCCAGTAGTCGATTGCGCGCTCTTCACCGAACTCGTTGACCGTCCAGAGGAAAAAGAGGAGACCAGTCGTCGACCCGTTGGGGTTCGAGAGGGCGAGGTTCCCTTCGTATTCCTCGGAAAGCAGGTCCTCAAAGGACTCTGGCTCTGACAGCGATCGGCCGTCGTAGACGATCCCGCAGTGGCTCTGGAAGGTCGGAATCACTCGACCGTGCGGATCGAAGTAGAACTCCTCACCGATACCCTCGGCGTTCGAGAGTTCGCTTTCGTCCGTCGAAGCGAACAGATCGCCGTCGATGTTCTCGTCGGCACGCACGAGGTTCTGTGGTCTGACACCGAGGAAGAGTTCCGCGTTGATCTCCGCACCCTGATTGTGCCGTTCGACGTAATGGTTGAGTTCCTGGCTTGGCGTCTCCCATTGGAGTTCGACATCGTGGCGCGACTCGAACTCGTCTTTGATCCACTCGCCCGGACTATCACTCGGTGCATCGATAAACGAATCGTAGGTACCGACAGTGAGGACACCATCGTCAACGGAATCAGTAGTGTCTCCGTCGTCACTCTCGATATTAACTCCCGAGCAGCCGGCTAAACCGACAGTCGCGATCCCCGCACTCGTCGTGAGAAACGTACGCCGTCTCATTACCGGGTAATCTCACCCGGTGGTATGTAAGCGTCGCGTTTCTGTCCTCTCAGTCCACAGATTCTGTCAAAAGAGATATCATAGTTGTCTCCGGGACCGGACTACCCGCGTCCGAAAGGTCAAGCCGTCCCGTTTCGGCCAGCGTTTGAAGCGCGTAGAAGCTTTGAACCGGTGGCAGCCGCCTGCGCAACTCGTCGTCAACCGCGCCGTACCACGCGAGGGGATGCTGTTCCGGCTCACTCCATGCCGACTGTGGGGCGAGAAACGGCGGTTCCCAGTCGCCGCCGCGTTCGGTAAACTGACCGACCGGCGTCTGCCTGAGCAGCGAGAGCTGTCGATCGACCGGCGAGAGTGATCGGTCCGTGATTGCGGCTCGCCGAGATGAGACACCGGCAGCCCGGCGGTAGCGATCGACGGCAAGTTCGGCATGGGCTCGCTTCTCGCGACGCCATTCGAGTGGCACCTGTTCCCAGGCCCGAACGTACGCTGGATCCCACAGGGGGAGCCACCAGTCGACGCCCGCATCTTCGTACGCCCGCAGGTCACCGTTCGTAAACGTGGCCATGCGACCGCGCCACTCCCACCGTTCGTAGCTTGCGGCGGCGCGTGCGGGGTCGACAATGGAGTCGGGGTCTCGACCGCCGAGCAACCCGCGACGAATCCGATCGCGAGCAATCGTCCGAAACGCCTCGTCGTCCCACTCCCAGAGCGTGTAGTGGGTTTCGAGCACGTAGTCGACGAGCGCCTCGATCGACGGGGCAATAGTCTCTCGATCAGGCGTCTCCGTCGCATCAACGGCCGGCCCGCAGCCAACGAGGGTTTCGGTCTCACTTCGATCAGGTTCCCCTACAAACACTGGAAGGCGCTCGCTTGGGGTCGCGACGGTGTGACCCGGACAAAACAGCGCGTCTCGTGGGAGCCGATCTTCCTCGAGAAGTCGGTGGAGGGCGGGGACCTCTGCGAGAAACGGGAGTGCGTCGCCACCGAAGGCTCGAGTGCGGTACTGTTTCGCCCTCGTACTGTGATACCACTCGTCCCATAGGGCTTCGTCGTACGCGACGAACTCCCAGCGGATTCCGAGCCGGGTCGCAACCTCGCGGCTCACTTCGACGTCCGGATGGCCCGAGCGGCCGAACGTAAATGCGATCACGTCGCGATCGCGGGCAACGAGTGCCGACGCAAGCAGCCGGGAGTCGTAGCCGCCCGACAGCGGCAGGACGATCGGCCGATCGCCGGCAACGCGCTCTAACCGATCGAGGGCGATTTCGAGAGCGCGTTCCAACTGTGTGACCGGGTTTTCACTGTTCTCGCCGTACCCACTCGACGGACCGGCGGGCCAGTAGTCGCGATACGTTCGCTCCGTGACCGTGCCGTTTTCAAGGGTGACGACCGCACCGGGCTGGGTCGCATGGACGTCTCGCCAAATCGTCTCCGAACCCGTCACGTACCGCGTGAGCAGGAACTCGCTTTCGGTGATCGGATCACGCTGGGCACCGATGGTATCCCGGACGACCCGGCCGCGATCCGAGACGACGGTTCCATCGGCGTCGTAGTAGATCGGGATCGATCGGGCGCCGTCGGCGACGAGCGTCGCTGTTTCGTCCGTCGTAAGAACCGCAGCATAAAATCCCTCGAGCTCCGTGGCAATGGCCGCTACGGAGTCGAGTGGCCGCTCCTTGTCGAACTCGAGGAACCGCGCCGCTAACCGCTTCCCCTCGAGAACTGTACTGCCGTCGAACGCTTGCCCGCGAACTGCACAGCCGTCGACGCATATCCAGTCGTTCGCCCGGAGAGTCGTCTGCACAGTCAGACATTCGGGGAGCTGTATATAGATTCGGCGGCTGGTTGCTCCGTCACTGACCGATTGAGTTCGACCTAACGCTGATACGGCCGGTTCGGCTACTCTTGGTGAACTCTCCCTTCCTATTCAGCCACTGATATGGCTTCCTTGAGGCAGGGGCTTGACCCCGAGGCGATTCACGACTCAGTCCAGACGATCAAGATCGCCGCGACGTTCACGTTGCATGATTCCGGCTGCGAACCGGGAAGCGTGTCGATGAGAGCCGCTTCGGTCTCGTGCGTTTGGATTCTTTGGGTCACAGCATCCACCAACCCAACGCGCGCTGTCAGTGGAGGAACAACCGGAGGACCCAGAGGATCTGCTGCCGCCGCACAGTATTCTCAATCTTGAGGAGTACCTCGAGATGCATGCTGCAGTCGGGCACCGCACTCGGTACGAGATCCTCTACCGGCTCGTCCACGGCGGGGACATGAGCCCGACGGAACTCGAGGAGGAAATCGAAATCGACGATAGTACACTCCATTACCACCTCAACAAGCTCCTCGACGTCGGCCTTGTCGAGCGACGTCAGCGCACGGAACGGGGGCAGGACGGACTGTACACGTACTACCGAGCAACCGTGTTCGGCGAGGTAACGCTCACGGAAGGTGTCGACGAGTTGATCCGCGGAGAGTGGGACTTCGAAGCGATGTAC
This sequence comes from Natronorubrum sp. A-ect3, assembly GCF_041821125.1. Classification (NCBI taxonomy): domain Archaea; kingdom Methanobacteriati; phylum Methanobacteriota; class Halobacteria; order Halobacteriales; family Natrialbaceae; genus Natronorubrum; species Natronorubrum sp. A-ect3. Next base: position 82,730 of record NZ_JBGUBB010000011.1, read on the forward strand.
GACAGCTCTGTCAACAGGTAATTTCAATCGTGGCTTTGCTTAAATCCACTTCGTGTCTTGCGATTTGTTAAAAAGGCCACGGAGACGGTGGTCCGTGACGGCTCACTGTGAACGACGGGATTCTCTTGCCGCTCAAAGAGAGGCTATCTTTTTCAAATTGAGAACACTTGCAGGGTAGTGTCCTAGTGAACCCTCTCGAGACACTCTGCCTTGTTCACCTGTAGCGTATGTACTCTACAAATCAAGTGGGCGGAATACTCTCTCCAAACTGTGGGTGTAATTTAGAAATGCCTTGAATGAGCGTTTTAGAGCGTCTTAACAGACTAAACACTTGCAGGGTGGTGTCTCCACTAAATACGCTTCTTACAGATTGAACAGGCGTAATGGCAGTGTCTTTTACAGGCGGAGCAGGCCGAGTGCTTCGTGGGCTTGGCTCTGAAGCTACACGGACCAACTCAAGCGAATCGGGTGCGGGAGCCACCACTTCGCTCGCGTGAGCGCGCCGGCTTGATCGAGTTTCTTCTCTCGGCGGGCTCGGTAGTTGTCGAGTTCCCGCTGTTCCTCAACATACTCGACTCCCACGGGCGATTCTCAAGTCAGTCAGCGGGCTTCGAAATGACCGACTCCTCGTTCCCACCAGTTGCATCCAGGATATCAGGGACCACATCATCATCAGCGAATGTACGCTCTCACTCAACTGCGTGCCTGATGGTCAGGCGGGTGGGGAAAAAGTCACCATCGGAGTAAATTACATAGGTAAACTGTCATGTCTTCCAGTCCAATAAACCGTCCTCGAGGAGACCGTAGTAAAGGATGGAAGACACTCGAGGTTCACACAGCGGCGCGCCCACTCTTCAATCCACCGGCCATCGTTGGTTCCAACAGGAGCCTCTAGTTCTTTCTCACTGAACCGTTTTTTCGGACGGTTTGAGCATCTTGCTGGTCTTGGATTGTGACTTCGTGATGAAAACAAACAACAAACATCGCCGCAAATCGTATCACAATTCTATGATCGAATTCTGATATTCTGAGTTCGGATTCTCATTGTTTGATAGCCCATCGGCTAGAGAGAGCCAGCGGCGTTTGCACCGTTGTACCCTAGCCCTTCTTTGGAGGATTTTGGAGGTACAGGACTGCATAAAACGGTTTCAAATCAACTAATAGTTCCGTCGGGCACTTCTTAGGTCGCAATAAGGTGCTCGACGCGGTTCGAAATCTAGTCTAAGCCGGGAATTGTGCCCGACGAGGCAGTAAAACCATTAAAACCGAAAGAATAGAGTTCAGATCGAAACTGAAACCGGTCACTACGAAAGAGTTGCAAATGACGGTATCTATGTGTTACTGCCGGAAATCCTCTTTCTCTGCCGAAACTGAGCAATACAGCGGCTGAAAACAGCACGACGGACCTCTAAGTACGTCGACCTCCCTCCCTCACGAAAAGTATAGAAAATATGGTAATATTTCTATGGCGATCTAAATTCTAAACGGTGATGACTCATCCTCGGAGCAGGCCACGCGATTGAACGCGAAGAAATCCAATCGACGCACGCACTACTTCCACGTTCTGTCCAGACACCTCGTCGAACGGTGTGTCGAAGAAGATGTGGGCACCATAGCTATTGGCAATCTCGGTGGTATCCGTGAAGACGAGGATGGTGATGTGAAGGATTGGGGTAAACACGGCAATCTCGACTTGCACTCGTGGGCGTTCGACCGTTTCACGAACTTGTTGGAGTTCAAGGCTGAAGCAGAAGGCATCTCGGTGGAACGGGTATCTGAACGAGGTACATCGAAGTCGTGTTCGTGTTGTGGCCGGGAGAGAAAGGCGAATCGCGTGGAGCGTGGGTTGTACGTGTGTGATGAGTGTGGAGTGGTTGCGAATGCGGATGTGAATGGGGCTGAGAATATTCGACGGAAAGTATCTCCGAGTCTCGCTTGTGATGGGGGAGATAGGAGTACCGGCTGGTTGGCACAGCCATCGACGTATTTGTTCGATTCCGAGAGCGGATGCTTTGCACCGCGAGAACAAGTATTGTCGTAGACCGTAATATCCCAACCGCGGTCGGGATTCCCGCGTTAACGAGATGCAACGCGTCTCGTTCGCACCCCAGAACGCTCTGCGTGCTGGGGACGTCTTCAGGCGGGGAGGATGTCAATGATGGACTCGCTGGAAATGGATCGAACCAGCTACGGCTGTACTGTCAAACAACGGCAGGCAAGCAGTTGGCTTACTCACCTCCGTCGTTGACTGGGTCACTTCAAGCGCCTTGCCGAGCGGGCTGATGGCACCGTCCACGAACAATAGTCGCAACTACTCGTCTCGATCCCGACCGAGTCTCACGTCGGATAGCGAATAGGGACTGTCATCGATGCATTCAAGACCAACATAATAGAATACTAACTTGTGGTCAACATCAAATTTGATTTTGACGACGACATGATCGCTGTCGACGACCACGACCGCAAGCAGCGGCTCGTCGCCGCACAAGACGGCGGTGTTTGGCGCGTTCTCGAGGGACCGATGGACGGGCCGAACACACTCTCACAGCGAACCACTGTCGAGACAGCGAATCAAGTTCTCGTCGATGTGTTGCAGTGGCTTGCCGAGTCTGACGGCTAGCCTAGCGAGTATACGGCCTATACGTCTTGGTACCCGACGCCGACGATATAGCGTTTGATCTCACCGTGGTTGTTCATTACGAATATGAGATCGATGTACCGATTGATGCGGCTCTTTCGACACTCGAGAATTTGCATATGAGCGGTGAGCTGGATTTAGAGTCTCTTCGCCAGAATGCAGAGAACCAAGGCTTCTTGTGACTCATCGGGCAGCTCTCTGGTCGGCCCCACACACCACCGATTCAAACGTTTCTCGTGGCTTGAT
>NZ_JBGUBB010000012.1:0-32546 GCF_041821125.1 Natronorubrum sp. A-ect3
GTCGAGACAGCGAATCACGTCCTCGTCGATGCGTTGCAGTGGTTTGCCGAGTCTGACGACTAGACTCCCCCAATACCGGGTTAGAGGCCGAGTTCACTGACAAGCCCCGCGCCACCGTGCGCGGGGCAGTTGACCTGTCGCAGTAGCTTCGGGAATCAGTGCTGCCGTTGGCGGATGACCAGTGCGATCGAGAGTAGTATGACGGCCACGGTCGGGATAGCAAGGACCGGGACGCTGTCGCTGTTCTCCGAGTCAGTCGATTCGTCATCACCAGTTGGCTCGTCGTCCGATTCTTCAGTATCGGCTGGCTCGTCAGTCTCCGTTGGGTCGTCGTCTGGTGCGTCGACAGGTACGACCGTAGTTATGATGTTGGACGCACCACTCTCAGTGGTCACGGTGAGTTCGACGTCGTACGACACTGCCTCATCGAACGAATGGGTGACGGTTTCGTTGTCGAACGTCGTCCCGTCGATTACCCACTTGTACGAGTCGATCGTCTGCTCTTGGGCAACTGATTCGTTGGCCGAAAACGTGATTTCTTCACCGACGGTCGCCGCAGCAGGGGTAACGGTGATTGCTGCACCCGGCTCGACAGGAGAGGAAGTGGCGCTCCCGCTTTCGTTCGATCCGGACGAGCTACCGGAGTCAGCTTCGGAAACGACAATCAGCGTGTCACCCGTAATATCGGTCGTTTCGTCTTCGGTCTCTACTTCACCAGTGAGTTGATACGTGTCACCCTCGCTGGCGTCGTCTGGAACAGTTACTTCGTACTGGAGTGTGGCTGCCTCTGTGTCCTCCCAGAGTGCAAAGACGCCATCGTTTGCGTCTGCACCCGCCGCAATTCTCGCTGACGGATCAGTAGTGATCGGTTCGACAGCAGCGAAACTCGAATTGAATTCCAGATACACTGCCGGGTCGTCTATGGTGTCGAGTTCGACGTCAATTGTGACAGTCGTCGTCTCCCCTGGAGACAGTTCCTGGGTTTCGATATTCTGTTCTCCTGTGACTGTCTCGGCTGCAGCCAAGCCGGTCACAGCCCCGAGTGAAACGATCAGCACGAGGATACCGACCTGTACTGACCGACTGGTCACAGCGGGCACGGATACTGTCTGACCAGTAGATTCCTGTCGTTGTGGTCCTGAGTTGCGCAGCCACGCATATAGCATATGGAATATGCCGGTGATTCGATCGATGTTAAAACGTGATATGATCACTTTGCATTTATCCTCAAACTTAATCAATGTCAATATTTTGATTTTGGCTGTAAATAATGTTCATTCGACCGATGATTATCCTCCTCAAAAATATTCTCGAGAGCAGGGGAGACGGAGCGGACAAAACCCATCAAAGTTCTGGCCTGTTGGTGTGATAATTGTGTCCCCCTTCGCACCGTTGTCGCTTAATTCTGGAGACGACGTTTCCAGGACCGATCGCTCAATCTTGGTTAGAAAAACGAAAAACTCAGAAAGGTTACCACTGTGGCAACGTAACTATTTTACGGATACAGTCATGAATACATTTGTGGAAAAACGTAGCAGTTATAAGTGGGCAAAAGCAGTTCTTCAGTACAGTTTTTTACCTGTACTGCTAAACTTGTCACCGCTTGACATATTTTATTTTACATTAATTACATCGATATTAGCTGTCTGGTTGATATTCGTATATAGGAGATTCATTAGAACGTCTAATATTTCTATAGCTAAAGAACTGTTTCTTGTGCTAAGCATTCCGATCCTGGCCCTCTTTGAAGTAGTTGGTATTGTTTCTATTCTAGTAATAATTGGATCACCATATTTGAAAGAATACCTCGATACTCGGGGTGGATCCGACTGGGGCCAGTTGCTTGTTCAGTACAGTACGATTCTAATACTATTTCATATTCTGGGATACATAATTTTTGCACCCCTTCTATTCGTTCTGGGAGTAGTACGCTATCTCTTCGTAGGCATATCACTTGCCGGAGCATTATTTAGTTTGGTCCCGCCATTGTATATCATCAGATACTATAGGAGAAACTACTGTGAAACGCAAATCTCTTGGCGGCAAGAGAAGAAATTGATAGCATTCATATTAATTATTTCAATCGTGAACCCTGTTGTGATTGCTCATTTAGATACGGGGTTGAATTTTGATGAACCTGCCAGTGTCGTCGGCTTAGCCACCTCTGTGTCGATTATCTATATGCCAGCCAACATTGTAATATACCTCTTGATGTTTATCGGGGGGCTATACCTGTGGATCGGGAGTCGCCGGGAGTTGTAGTGAGATGGGGGCGAAAGGCCACACGGGCTTATAATTCACATGCCATATGCCCCGGAGTTGTGTGGAAATCAAAGGCTTCTGTCAGCAATCGCAATCGAAAGTCCCGTCGACATGACGACCTTTCGCTTCAGTCAGTCACGAAACCGCTCTGCCGTTTCGGAGGATTTCGATTCTCGAACGACTCGACCTCGGCGATGAAGCCGGTACTCTTGGTCTTGCTGCTCGCGTGTTGATCCAGACTGCGAGGACGATCGGTCAATAGGTCAGGTTGTCGTCGTTTCAATCGACGGTGGTGAGAGTTCGGTGTTCACTCCCGGAATCGAATCAGGGACCGACTGATGATGGCCGAACGGATCGAAATAGGCCAACCACCCACGATCGCAGTTACTCTACTGGCTCACCCGTTTTCCAGGCATCGACGACCGCATCGAGTCTGGCCGTCTCGATACGTCCGTCTCGCCAGTCGTCAACTGCTTCCCGGATGGCGTCGATATCGACAGTACCGTCTGCATCGAGATATCGATCGATCCCGAGTTCCAGCGACACCGTCGTCGGCTCCGCCTCGGTGATCTCGACGGTCTGCTCTGCGATCCCGACGTCATCGATCGCCAGCAGCCTATATGTGCCGACAGGGAGTGTCGTGCTGATCGGCGATTGGCCGAGAGCCTCTCTGTCAGCTTGCACATAGACATCCGTCGGTGTCGTTGTGACTTCGAGTTCTCCCGATGGCTTCTCGACAGCAAAGGCGTCTTCGTCCGTTGTACTGGTAAGTTCCGTGTTCAAATCGTCGGGATCGGTTTCAAGCCATACCTGTGTGCGGAGATTGTACACTCCCTCGGGAACGTCACGTGTGACAGGCCAGGATAGTGTTGTTTCGCGGCTCTCGTCCCCATCTAGTTCCACCTCCCGGCCGGACGACGGGTTCTCGTAGTAGCCACCGTCTGGTCCGATCGGCGTGAGGGTAACGTAAAACGATTCGGTGTCGGAACTATTGTTCGTCACAGTGATCGTGGACGTCACTTCTTCACCTGGTGCAACTGTCTCCATGTCGGATTCATCCTCTTCATCCGCGGAAGTTGTCTCAGTAGCTACTGTGCCGAGTCCGATCGTACCGCCGGGATCCGTAACGACGTCTACAGCTCCCTCACCGACGTCTTCGACGAAGTCTTTGGCACCGCCACCGACGTCTTCGGCAAAGTCCTTGGCTCCGCCGCCGACGTCTTCGATAAATTCTTCGGCTTCCTCGCCGGTCTCTTCGATGAATTCTTCGCCTCTATCGCCGATGTCTTCGACGAAGTCTTCGCCTCTTTCGGTAACCTCTTCGATGAATTCTTCACCTCTGTCGCCGGCATCTCCAAGAATTTCTTCGCCCTCTTCGCGTACGTCCTCGAGCAATTCTTCGCCCGCTTCGTTAACATTTTCGAGGAATTCCTCGCTAGTTTCGGCAACATCTTCAAGAAATTCCTCACCCTTCTCGCCGAATTCTTCGATGATTTCCTCGCCTTCTTCACTAATATATTTCGCGAAGTCACAGAACTCCTCGGCTTGCTCGCAAAATTCTTCACCGACGACTTCGCCAACATCTGTGACCATGTCGTAGAGGTCGCCGATATTCGTCGTCGCACTTTTTGTAAAGATCCGATCTGAATCGTCATTAGCGATCTCTGAACGGTGTGTTCTTACGATAACTTCGACCGTGAGCCATCCTTCGTCCGGAAGGTCGTACGCGTCAAGTGGAACCTCGATCGTTTCCCACCGGGCATCCCATGCAAGCGGAATACGGAGCGAATCGACTTCCGTATCTGCCTCATCTGGAGTGATGATAGCTTCCGCCCAGAAATCATGTGGCTTTTTCCCAGGATGGTTGAAATTTTCGACGACGAATGCTGACGGTTTGCCGATCACCGTATCGACACTGAACCGCCCAGGAAGTTCGGTGTCGATAATATCATCGTCGAGAACGTCGTGCTCCGGTAGCATACGGTTCGGCATCCACTCGCCTGGATTGCTCCAGCGATTCCCGCGTGCCTGTGCCAGCTGCCCGCCGCCGGCAAATTTACCGTCCGAAGACGTATCAGATGAGAATGATCCATTAAACGTTGCCCAGTTTTCATTGTTCCGGTCACGTTCTCCATCTCGATCTGGGAGAACGACGAGGTCGTACTCCTCATCTGTATTGGTGGTCGCTTTGCCTGTATGATCCCAGCGCTCGTCATCCGCTGTCACGTCTCCCGGCCCTTCCCACCCAGCGAGCGTTCGGGTCTCGTCTACTGATTCAAAAAGCCACCGCGTCTGCGCAGGGATACCCCCGTCGTATTCGTCTGTATTGACGAGGAACGACGAATGGGCCCCCTGCGATGGGTATACTTTTGCAGTGGTCACGTCTGACGAGCCAGCCACTTTTTCCCATCTGGTATATTCCCCGCTATAGTGTTGTGCCGCACCGATCCACTGTGGACCAGACTCGTCAAGTAGTATGGTTACTGTTTCTGTATCAGAAATGTGTGCACTTGCCCACGATTTGGCCTGGTCCTCTGGGGCATCCTCTTTTTTCGGATCGTACAGATAGAACGCCCAATAGGTGATCGCTGTATACGGACCTCCGTCATCCTCGTAATCATCGTCATCGGTGACAGGGGATGGCGTCTCTGGAACGACGTTTGCATGAATCGTTTCCGGATACCGTTCCTGGTATCCTTTGAAATCGTCTAGGTCTCCTTTCAGGAACAGGCGGTTCGTCTCGTCCGACGGATCGTAGGCATCGATATCGGGGTCGATCAGGCCTGGATTGTACAGTGTCCCGTCGTCGATTAGATCCGGATTCCCCAGCTGGAGGAGGGATAGATTTTCTGCGATCGTTTCGTCCCCCTCGTCGATCCGCACTTCGGCGTTTTCTACGAACGCCTCGTAGCGGGTCGGGAAGAACTCCTCGTCGTCGGTGAAATAGTATCGTGGAGCGTATTTTTTGACGAGTTCGTGGACGGAGGTGTCGTCGCCGATGACCCCACCAACCTCTTGCTCCTCGACGCTGATCGTTCGTGTAGCCGTCGCAACGACTTCGTCGGTATCAAACTCCGTGATCGTCGCCTGGAGAGCGTAGTCTTCCTCTGGCGCCTCTTTCGGGAAAAATGCGGTGTATGTTTGAAACCCACTCTCACGAAGCAGTTCCGCGTCAGCGTCCGATGGCTTCACGATCTCCCATTCGTACCTGTAGCCTGAATCGATCGGATCGAAGACCTGGAGTGTTACGGGAGAGTTCACGGTCGTCGTCGACCGGGTTACTTTGATTTCTCCGGTTCCGGGTGCGAATCCTGGCGGCCGATACTCGCCAGTGTCGTCGTCGGTTCCTTCCTTGGGGTCGTCAACAGTACACCGGACAGTGCGTAACTCGCCATCTTCCGGCAGTGGTGTCTCGTATTCCAGCTGGTAGCGCGTTGCTGCGAGCGTCTCCTGGACGATATCGAGACGCTGTTGAAACTCCTCGAAAATGTTGTCGGGAGGAAGTTCCAGCCAGAACCCATCAGTCTGTTCGGCGATGCGTTTGATATTCATAAATCCGCCCTCTGGGGGCAGATAACTCGAAATCTGATCGTCAGTCGGTGAGATAGCGATGAAGATCGTATCCGTCAACAGCTCTTTTATCACTTCCAGCGTCAGATCAGTCGTTCCTCTGGATGGGTTCCGCTCGTTGTCTCGTCCGTGTCTGGCAGGTGCATCCATAATCGTAATCATCACCTGGCGAGCGTCATCCCGATAATCGAGACCGAGCGCCAGATCGATCGCGTCGAGCGGGTTTTCCGGAATCGGGCCACCACCGGATGCAACCAATCCGTTGACGGCGTCCTGGACCGCATCGGCATCACGAGTGAGTTCCTGATCCAGAACCATCTCGTCCGGATCTTGTTTGAACGAGACGAGTCCGAACCGTCCGTCGACGTTCGCATCGACGAGGTCGTCGATAAACTCGGTAACTGCGGCCTGCATCCCGTCGATAACGTCCCCCATACTTCCGGTATCGTCGAATACGAACACAATATCGATGGGCTCGGGTTCGCCGGATCTGTCGATTTCGACGATATCGATGTCATCGATGGACCGATCTTTCCCCGCTTCTTCGAGCGTGAACGCGTCAGCAGTAAGGGACCCGTTTTGTCCGGCCTTCGTCTCGACGATACACGTCGTCTCTATTGTCGGATATTCGCTGGCGTTGACACCTCTAACGGTCGTGAATCCGTCCTCGGTGGCGGCACCGGAACGTGCGGGGAGGCTAGCAAGTAAGGGAAATGTAGAAGCAGCTCTGAGGACAGAACGGCGTTGCATACCGGAAGCAGGGGTGGTTTTCGTCTGCTCGGTGACCCCAGTGGCGTCGTCTGTAGCTGTCGTCTGTGAGTGTTGCTGGCAGCTGTGATCGTTCTTCTTACCGAGAACAGTATCACAGATATCGCACCTTTCTTTATCTGGATCTTTGTCAGTCATAAAAAATGAATGGTAGTACAAATTCATAATATTTATCATTTCTAATTATAAGAGAGTATCCTGTATATGAAACGAATCAGCGGACAAACTGTGTAGTTTCCACACGACACGGGCAGCCACTGCAGGCCAATACACACCTCATCGCACGGTATAGTGGTCAGGATAAGTTATTTGATATCAGCAGACCACGATATAGCACAGAACTGGTGATTAGCGAGGTTCCTACCACCACTGGGGTGTTTCAACTTTTGTCACAACGATTCAAATGGTGTTCCATGATAGGTAGTGACTACCACTACAGGGCGACTATCGCTCGATGATTACACTCTCGTTTCCCGAATATTCCACTGCGATACTTGTTCTCTAAACGAAAAACAGCGCGAGTTCCCCGCCCCACCGTGGGCGGGGGTGAAGCGCGTCACTCTGGCGCGTGTTCCGTCTCTTCGATATACCGTTCAACCACTTCCTCCGATATCGCTCCTGTCGTCCCTACGTAGTATCCGACCTTCCAGAATCCACCACCCCAGAAATACGACTTCCGGATATTTCGATACCGTTCCAGCAAGTGCTTACCCGAATACGACTTGAACTGCCGAGCGATGTCCGCTGGACTGTGCTTCGGGTCGCACTGGACGAACAGGTGTACGTGGTCGTCTGCAATCTCCACCGCCAGAATCTCGTGCCCGAAGTGGTCTGCAGTCTCACCAAACAACTCTCGCACATCGTCTTCAACCACGTTGAGAACCGGGTGGCGGTACCGAGCGGGATCAGAGATCCCGCGAGGTACGCAAAGCTTCGCTTTGCTTGACTTGGGACACCAGACGAAATGATACTTACAAGAACTAACCGAATGTGCATGACTGCGGTACTCTTCCATCTTGAATCCCTATATTTATGATAGTCTAGAACGATTGTCAAAGTATGGGTGAGGAAGCCACGAAGACTATTCAGACGCGCCTTCACATAGCATCTGGTGAACGGTCGTGGCTTCATGACGCCCGCGTCATCTCACGCGAGATATTCAACGACACCATCCGCCTCAAACAGCAAGGGTACACACGCACCGAGATACAGCGGGAGGTTGACCGCGACGACTTCTTGCGGAACAACAAGTGCGCGGTGGTCGGCAAAGCCCTCCAAACGTGGGACTCCTACCAATCGCTCAAAGAGTGGTGGGAGAATCAAGACGACCCTGATGGCGGCAAACCGACGCCGCCGAGTACGGACAGATCTTGTGCATATCCGCTCGTGATGGCGCACACGGAAGGCTACCGGCTCACCGTGGACGACGACACCGAGCGCATCCAAGTCCGCGTCAGCCCGAAACCCTACAAGAAGGTGACCGGCCACCTGCGCGGTGAACCGGACGCAATGGACGATCTTCGAGACGCCCTCACATCGGATGAGGTGGATGTAGGGCAGGCTGAACTCCTGTACCGCGATGGCGTGTACTACCTACACGTCACGGTCACACGCGAGTTCGACGTGCCCGAACCCGACACCGCTGATACTGTGGTCGGCGTGGACATCAACGAGCGTAACGTCGCACTCACCGCCCTCGACCGCGAGACGATGCGGACGAAGGGTACACTCGTCCTCGACTACGGACGAGTGAAGCAGGAACGCCAACGCTACCACACCATCACCACTCGCTGTCAGGAACACGGCAAGACGAGCATCCACCAGAAACTTGGTGACAAGGAAGAACGATTCACCGAGTGGGTACTTCATCGCCTTTCCCGTGCTGTCGTGGAGTTCGCAGAGCAGTTCTCGAACCCGGTTATTGTGTTCGAGGATATGAGCGGTATCCGCGACGAAATCAAGTACGGGACGTACATGAACCGCCGATTACACAAACTCCCGTTCCACAAGTTCGAGAAATTCGTCTCGTACAAGGCGACGTGGCGAGAGATTCCCACGGACACGGTGGGCGCCTACTATAACTCCAAGACGTGTTCGTGTTGTGGTGAGCGTGGGTATCGGCAGGGACGGCGGTTCCGGTGTACAAACGACGAGTGTGACGTGGTGCAAGACCACGCCGACCGGAATGCGTCAGTGAACATCGCGTGGCGCGAGAAGGCGAAACTCGACGGCAACGAATCGAATTACCGGACTCACAAAACCCAACCCCAAGTTCGGTTGGTGCGTCTGTCCGGGTCGGGGCGTGTAAGCCGCCCAACCTCATCCCGTTCCCTCGCGGAACAGGGAGTACTAGCGCACGGCTGAGGGAACCAACAAAAGCCTCGGGCCACCGCGCCCGAGGCTGTTTACCTCACTAGCAGTGAGAGCACATCCATACACCGGGCAATTCAACCACTATCTCTTGCACGCCCAGTCTTCCAATTGCTGGATAGGCCGAGCGAAACGTGCAAGATACACAGTGTCAATGTCGCACCCGATTCGGCTTGATTTGTGACAGTGGTGATCGTTCAGTACGGAAACTCACGTATCAATGAAGGCGAAATCAACGCCACTGCAGTCAGGACACGAATCCCAATTTAGTGGACCGTGATCAGTATCGCTTATTGCCCGTAGAACGAACCCGCAGCCTTGGCATTCGCTAAATACATGCAAGTGACTATCGTTTACGTAAGCTATTATCTTCGCTTTTGCGCTTATCGCTTGGTATCGGAGCAAATGGTCCATTCGCACGTATAGTGAACGAACAGTTCACCGCTCTCGGTGTGAAACAAATGGGATGTCGTGCTGCACCAGTACTTTGTATGCAGCAGCCCCGAACTAAAATCAGTATACTCTGAAAGCATTCAATCATAACGAAATAATATAAAATAAATAGATAAACTTATATCATCTATTCTAATTCAATACTAATGTATTATGAGACGACGCAGTGCACTCAAGTTACTCGGCGGCGCCGCGGGGGCGGGAATGTTCGCAGCGACAGTCAGCGCGGACGATTCGTTGCCCCGCGAGGAGACGAAGCGGTTCTACACCCACCAGGAGGTCCAGGACTTCCTTGACGACCTCGACCGACGGGCGCGCCGCCCGTTCGAACTTGAGGAGATTGGCGAGAGCGTCGAGGACCGCGAACTCACCGTCGCCCGCGTCGGCAGCGGCGACACGGACGTGTTCTTCGTCTCCGAGCAACACGGCGACGAGCCCACCGGCACCAACGCCCTCCTCGCGGAGCTGCGGGAGCTGGCGACCTCAGGGAGCCCGTTCGCGAGAACGGTCACCGAGGAGTTGACCGTCCACGTTCTCCCGATGCAGAACCCGGACGGGGCGATGCGCAACCAGCGCGAGAACGCCCGGCCGAACGACTACACGTGGGAGGATCCGTTCGAGGGCACGCAGAGCGGCCCCGCGGACCCGAACCGGCAGCACTACTACGAACTCCCCGAGGAGGAGCTGCCCGGTCCGAAGCCCGACGAGAACCCTTCGCCCGAGACCCAGGCGATGCTCGAGTACGTGCTCGACCTGGAACCACTGTGGGTCTCGGACCTCCACACCCAGAGCGGGATGTACTACGACGAGGCTGAGAACCCCGGCGACATGTTCCACTCGTCGAACTTCTGGCCGATCGCGGATGCCGTCGGCACAGATTCGATCGAGCTCTCCCAGCGCCTCAACGTCTCGATGTACGACCACGCCGAGGACAGGGCCAACGCCCAGCTCTCAGTCTATCCGGGTGGTGACACGGTCAACATCGCCCGCAACGCCTACGGCGCCTACGGCTTCGGCAGCATCCTCAACGAGATGACCGGCCAGACCGGAGACCGTGGCGAGCGCATGGAGGGGCAGATGGTTCGCATCATGCGCAACGAGAACCGCGCCATCCTCGAGGAGACTGCTGACGGGACGCTCTTCGAGCGCGACCCCGACCGCGTCGAGGAGATCCCGGATCGTCCGGGTTTCGGTGAGGCTGGCGACTGGCCCTGGGAAGCGACCACGGAGTAAGCAACTCGACTGTCCAGCAGTTCGATCTTTTTTATTGCGTCAGCCGCCGTATCGCACCGCCACTGTGACGGCGGCCTTCTCTTTGGAGGGCTGACGGGACTGGATGGGGCCATCTTGCCGTTCGTCCTGCTTGGTGTCGTCCTCGGTGGAGTACTCGTCTACGCAGCGCCAAATCACCTCCCAGCGTCGACATGGCTGGCCAATGTGTATCGCTATTATTGCAAGCGCCCTCGATTCACGTACAGCGCGGCCACGACCGAGTCCACCGACTCGAGTACCGATGGCGGGCTCGTGAGTTATGTATTGGGTCTGTGTCAGTATGATACAGTTGACATGGCTGTAAAGGTGCCTCGTTCGGTGGTTCTTTTTGATGGTTTTCCGCTCTCTCGAGGGGAAGACAGGTTTTGAGCCGTTTTTGCAATTCTCAAAATGACTGCAATTCAATTTATGGCGAATATAGTTTACTAGATGTGATCGTAGACGGTCTGATATGGACAATCTGCTCGTCAGCGAACTACAACACAAAGCCGTCGTGGGCATTGACGGTAGCGAGGTCGGAATCGTACACAACATCATGATGCATGCTGAATCGGGCACGCTCGAGCAACTCGTCGTCGACCCCCATGGGCGCTTCTCGAGTCAGTCAGTGGGCTTCGAAACGACTGACGACGACCGACTCCTTGTTCCCATCAGCTGCATCCAAGATATCAGAGATCACATCATCATCAGCGAGTGAACGCTCCCACCCGACTGCGCGCTTGCCGATTCGGGTGGGTGAAAAAGAAGCCATCGTCGGAATGCATGAAAAATAGTCAGCATCAGCCGGTTCTCAATCGGCGTCGGCGTAATACTCGATGTCGAGATCGGGGATCTTTTCGAACTCATCGTCTCGAGTTTTGCGATGAAACCGAACAGACAGTATTCGAGCGAAGACTTCGAAAAAGTCCTCGCTCGAAGTGCCTTCGACGGCGAGTTTGTCCATACGACCGCGAAAGCGCTGCCGCTCGCTCCTTACCCGCGTAGCGGCTTATCCGTCAATGCCGCCGCTCCCGTCGTCACCGCCGTTGCCGCCGTCGTCTTTCCCGGGGAATTTGATGTCAATGATGTCTTTGGCTTTTTGTGCCGCTTGTGGTGGGAGCGTTGGGCCTCTGCCTCTGGCCGCTGCCTGTTGTTGCGCTTGCCGCCCCCGTTGTGCGCTGGCGGTGCCGACGCCCATGGTGAGGAGTCCGGCGACACCCGCGCCACGGATTACGGTTCGACGGGTCGCCCGCATGTTTTCAGTTTCGGTCTCGGTCGCGGTGGGTTGGTCTTGATTGCTCATGTCCAGTGGTCTCTCTTGCGCCGTGCGCGGCGGGACTGCCGCGACCGACTCACACGATACAAGGCCGACCTCGGGTATAAACTAGTGACGATAATAGTACATAATATCCTGACAAATGGAGGCTACGGACTGACGGAGAATCACCAATTCCTCAATACGTGATGTGAGTCCTCGTGGTCAGCATTCGGCTGCATCATTCCGACTGCCTCACTCATGAACGAGCCCGTAGACGCCTCGGTTACGAAGTGGAAATCTGGAAGGCTGCCGCCTAGTCTTAGGAGTCATCCACTTGCCTAGTCTCTCATGGGCTCATTAGACCCGATTGCGTTCGATATTGAGACATCTCGTAGGGGTCGAATCGGATGCGCGTGGCGGATTGCAGTCGGCTCTGGAGCCGTCCGTCCAATTGCATGAAGAGTTCTTCCTCCCGGTTCGCGATGAGGACCATCGAGAGGTTGCGAACCCGATACAGGTCGTACAGCACGTCAGTGTCGGTGAGTTGGTCGACCTCGTCGAGTATCACCACGTAGGGTGGACCGTCGTACTCGAACAGTCGGTCGAGAAGCTTGTCGGTTGGCGTCGACTGGCGGTGGATATCGAGCGTCTGGTCGAGCCCGTCCAGCAACTGATACAACGTTCGAGACACCCATCTCGAACCGCTGTGGTGTCTCGGTACAAGATAACTCCGAGTCCCATGCCGGGATAGGAGTAACGGCGGTGTGGCCCCGTCCTCAGAAATCGAATATTTCTGATGGGCTGCACGAGAACGTTGTTCTCGTGAACGCCATCGGCTTGTCATGCCGACAGGTCGTAAACCAGCAAATATCCCAACCCAGCGGCGCGGTGCCGTGGGAAGCCTTGCCGTCGTCGGGCAAAGCCCGACTGCTTGAGGGATCTCCGATCCCTCTCCGTTTACGGCAAGGAGGAGGTCATATCTGAATTCTCACTATGTTACCTAAATCTGTAGTGAGCGATCACAGATCTCATTATTTGATATCAGCAGACCATGACATAGCACAGAACTGGTGATTAGCGAGGTTCCTACCACCACTGGAGTGTTTCAATTTTTGTCACAACGATTCGAATGGTGTCCCATGATAGGTGGAGACTACCACTATAGAGCGACTATCGCTCGATGATTACACTCTCGTTTCCCGAATATTCCACTGCAATACTCGTTCTC
Source organism: Natronorubrum sp. A-ect3 (assembly GCF_041821125.1). Taxonomy (NCBI): domain Archaea; kingdom Methanobacteriati; phylum Methanobacteriota; class Halobacteria; order Halobacteriales; family Natrialbaceae; genus Natronorubrum; species Natronorubrum sp. A-ect3. The sequence continues at coordinate 13,161 of NZ_JBGUBB010000012.1, forward strand.
TAACAGGTATCGTAGAAAACAATTATCTTAGGAACAAGTTCATACTAATAAATTCGGATTTGCACTAGTGTTGTGATGGTTCGGAAACATCCGACACGGCGGCAGGTACTTGGAGGCGTAGCAACGACGGGCCTCACGCTGACTGCGATCAGCACCGTCTCGGCCAGCAACCGGACACGTTACGTGGTGACCGTCGACGATGCCGATACCCAGAATCGGCTCACCGACGATGGGTTCGACATCACGCACGAACTTGCTGATGGGGAGGTCCTGATCGTCCGCGGGGACACCGATTCGACGGCGACACTCGAGTCGATCAGTGGTGTCGAGGCGGCGGCTCCAGATCTCCGACTCGAGTTCAACGGGACGGTTCGCACTGCGAGCGCCCCGTCCGATGGGGTTTCGGCGGCCGGCGAAGAGGGGTCGACGCTGTATGGGCTTCAGTGGGACAAACACGTCCAGGAGGTCCTCGAGGCCCACGACCACGCACGCGGGTCGGGATCGACGCTTGCGATCCTCGACACTGGGATCGATCCCACGCATCCTGATCTCGAGTCGAACCTCGACGAAGATGCCAGCGAACTATTCGCCCACGAGGACGCCGACCCGATCGACGACCATCCGTGGGATCTGCACGGTCACGGGACTCACGTCGCGGGGACGGCTGCAGCCACGGACGATGCCGGTGCAGAAGGAACGGGAATTACGGGAACGGCCCCCGATGCGGACCTCGTCTCGGCGAAGGTCTTCTGGTTCGAGGAAATCGACGGAGAGGTCGCCCTGATGACAACGACGGCCGACATCTTCCGGGCGATCGCTTACTCGGCGGAGATCGGTGCCGACGCGGCAAACATGAGCCTCGGGACGGGCGTATTACCCCCGGAGGAACGGGCCGAGGGGATGCACGTCGCCTACCAGCGGGTCTGTCAGTACGCGACCCAGCAGGGTACCGTCGTCGTCGCATCTGCGACGAACGCCGACACAGATCTCCAGGGCGGCCAGTTCGCGTTACCGACCAGCGTACCGGGGACGATGAGCATCTCGGCGACCGGGCCGAACGACAAGCGAACGTTCTACTCGAACTACGGCACCGGCGAGATCGACGTCGGTGCACCAGGTGGCGGATACCAGACGGAAGAGAAGACCGACGCCAAAGAGGGCGTCGAGTGGCCCGCCCCGACGAATCTGGTCCTCTCGAGCGTGCCACCAGAGGTCTACGGGGAGCCGTACGCCTACTTCGCCGGAACGTCGATGGCGTCCCCGCAGGTCACCGGCCTCGTTGGGCTCGTCCGCGAGATTGAGCCAGATCTCAGCGCCAACCGCGTCGAACAGGCGATCAAACACGGGGCTGACGACGTGAGCGATCCCGGCCGGAGCGACCCCGACCTCGGGGCCGGGCGGGTTAACGCGGCGGCGACGCTCGAGCGGATTCGCTAGGGTCGGCTATCTCTCGTATGTTTTTGTCGTGATATCCAGGATCTGTCACCAGAGTCTACGGCGACAACGCTGATTGGAACGATTCCGTGTTGTCCTTGAAACCGGGAAGATCCCGTACGACCGATAGCCGGTTTCGGGGGAATCCTCGAGACGTCCCGTGGACAGCCGTCGTCTTCAGGTACTCATCCAAGACCGTCGTTTGAGTGAAGTACCCCGCGCACAGTGGCGCGGGGCGTCCGTGTTTAATCCAGCACCGCTGACGCAACGGACTTCAATTCCTCCCGCACTCGACTCTGAGAGTCTTGTGCCAACATTCCGTGTCGGTAAACACCCGAACCCAAAACAGGTCCGTGAGAGTCGGTCGCTCCACCACGACCCGATGCCGCCCATCTCACCTTCCACACACGTGGAAGGGTTTCGAGAGACGGCACATTTCCATCTTGTTTCTTCAACCACTTCTGTACTACACAAACCGCCGCCTTCCGATCAGCATGATCCTGAAACCCACACTGACGACATTTAAACCGCTTCTTCGACCGGTTCGACCGAGAAGTATGCTGACACTCAGTACACGGACATCGCTGACTCGTATACTCCGGGTCAACATCATCCGACGGAATACTGTTCCATGCGGCTTTGTACGACACCATATCACGAAGTGCGGCAAACGGCAAACTGTGTAGGCGGCGATTCATCCGCGTCCCATAATCAATTGAGTCTCGCATGTCTTTGAGGTCTTCAAAGACAATAACCGGATCGCTGAATTGCGAAACCCACTCAACTACTCGACGTGACACCTTATGCAGACAGTCGTGAATATAATCACGTTCTTCTGTCTGCACCACGGATTCAAACGCTGTCTGCCCGGCTTTCTGCATCCGCTTTCGTTTCGTGAAGAACTCGTGGCGTTGTTCTTTGATTTCAGGGTATTCGATTACCACTGAGTCCATTACTGAACCGTCCCTGTTCATTGCAGCAAGGGCGATACAGTCTTCATTTACATCGACACCGATGATTGTGTCTGCATCGTTCTTGCTGGTGACTCTGTGATTTTTGTGTGTGACAGCGACGTGAAGTCGCCATTCATCATGTTTGTAAACAACTTCGGCGGTTCCGACACGCCAGTCATCATTTTCGAGAGCAGTTCTCACCCGGTCGAAATGATCAGGACTTCCACAGAGTTCGCCTTTGACGTGGTTGCGTGGGGCGGCACTGATACGGAACCGCACCGTATCATCGTCTTCGAGGAAGAGTCGATACCCTTCTTTGTGGTTCATCACCATTGGGTACATCCCGTTGATGTATGGGTAGGGTCGGCCCCACCCGTCGTCTTTGTTGTCGTGGTAGGTTTTGATTTCTCCGAGTGCTTTGTCTACGATGAGTTGGCTGGTGTTTTTGACGTGGTTGGCGTTGTCTACGACGATGGATTTGAGTTCTTTCCAGTCCCAGCCTTGTCGGTCGAGTCGGTTGGTTTCGTTGCGGATGCGTCGGGATTCGAGACATCCGGTTTGCAGGTCGTCGGCACTCCCCGTGTCTATGTTTAATCCAAATGATAGTGTTTGGGTGAGTTTGGACGACTGCACTGCTTTCCGGTACGGTTTGATGGCTGATAAAAATACGGGTTAGACGCGCTTCACCCCCGACCACGGTGGGTCGGGGTACTCGCGCTACTTCTTATATAGAGAGTACAGTTCGTCCGTTACAACAGAATTTTTGACTAAGTAACAAATCATACAAGAAGATAGAGAGTACGTTTCGTCTGTTCTCCCTCAGAGTCGAAGGAATACTGAGAGTCCAAAGAGTGAGAGTACATTTCGTCTGTTCTCATGCAGATCCATCACTAGAGGGACGACCGATTTCAATTCGTGTCTCCAGAACTATTTCGGGATTGAGATCAAGTTCGTACTCGTAGTATATTCCTCCGCTACGGCCCTGATTGTGTTCATATCGAACGAGAAAACCGAGTGTGTGAAGTTGTGAGAGATGATCCTGAATGCTTTTCAAAGTAGTTAGTGGTGTTGATGCATATGCATCAGCCACTCGTTCATACTCCTTGTGGATCTGTTTTGATCGAGACGGTGTTTCTCCTTTTTCATCGAGTTTTGCGATCGTCTCAAGGATGTACTGTGAATGGTCTGTCTGTTCTCGGATCCGTGTTTGTAATCGACCTCGTTGAACGAGCGTACGAGCAGCCTCAACGTGATTATCGATGACTGTTTCTTCATCCTCTTTTTGGGCAACTTCAGCACCAGCACGAAGGAGATCGATCGCCTGACGAGCGTTGCCTCGATCTTGTGCCGAGAGTGCAGCGGCTTTCGCGATTGCTGACCTGTCACATGCGCCATCAACAAACGCTTGATCAGCACGATGTTGAAGAATAGTCATAAGCTCATTTGCGTCATACGGTGTGAACGAGATCTCAGTCTCCATGAGTGTATCCTTCACTTTCGACGAGAGCCGTTTTCGGAATGTGTAGTTGTTGCTAATCCCGATCACGCCAATTCGTGACTTTGTAATATGACCGTTTGATCGAGCGCGGGGAAGTTCGTATAGGAGGGTATCAGCATCGTCGAGATGGTCGATTTCATCAAAGACCATCAGATGCGATCCACCGATCCGATCGAGTTGGCGATACAGTTCCTCGAACGCATCCGCCGTTCCGAGTCCTCGTTTTGGAAATGGACTCGCAGTTGACGGAAGAAGGTTGTTCACTAAGCTCCGGACGATAGTAAAGAGGCTCTTCCCATTGCAGTTTATTTCTTGAACATGGACATCGTCTGCTTCCTCACGTTTGTTAGCCTCTTCAACCAATGAATCTGTCATGTACTTGGTAACAGCAGTCTTTCCAAGTCCCGCTTTTCCATACAGAAATACATTGTCTGGCTCAGAACCGAAGAGGACATCTTGGAGTGCGTATCGATACTCCTCAATTTCTTCGTCTCGTTCGAGGATTTCTTCTGGCTGGTAACTCTCGGTGAGGACTGTTTTATCGTCAAAGATTGTTTTCGATACATCACTAAACGGGCCAGACATTTCTTACTGACAAGAACGTATTGTGCCCTTATAAAACCCCGGTTCGTTTGATTCGTCTGTAGTAGACTCAATCGGTGGTTCTGTGAATACATCTCGTATACTGATCGAATAAGCCACACTCAATACGCGGAACAGACGAAATGTACTCTCTCATTCTCCCTGTGGGATCTCATTGCTACTTCCATCCTCCCAAGAACAGACGAACTGTACTCTCCCATTCTCCTTGTGGAGTTTCATTGCTACCTCCATCCTCCCAAGAACAGACGAACTGTACTCTCTCACTCTACAAATCAGAACTCACCGCCAGCGGAGACAGTACTGAGATCTGCATGCTCGATATACAGGCGGAGCAGGCCGAGTGTCTCGGGGGTATTCGAGCGAGCTTCGCTCTCTCGGATGACAAGACGCCGACGGCATCTCGAACCACGTGATCCCAAGGCGGCTCACACTCGAGTCCAGCGCAAACGATGCTCGAGTCCGTGGACACCTGTCGTCTCCAGTCTCACCACCGAGAGCGTCTACTGCAGTGACTGCCGAGACTGCTCGAGCAGGGAGACCCACGACTAACCAACCCACTAGCCAACCGCGTTCGTGTATTGAAGGGGTGTTGTCCTGAGATGTGTGTGCTCTCTCAAGGGATCTGTTTGAGGGTGTCTACGGCTATCCGCGGACGTCAGGTGTCTCCGGAGCTTCTGTTGGTTGACTCACCGTCTCGCCCGGGATCTCGGCGTCCTCGGGGAGGATTAGTCTGCGTTCAGTGTACTCGAGGCCGTTCTTTCGTTCAGTTCGTTTGCGGATTGCGACGCGGTTCTTCGAGAGGTCGAGCATGGCGTCGATCGTCCGCGAGACGAGTTTCTTTGCGTAGGTATCACTCGTACCGGGTTCTTGGCGTCGGATCCAGTGTTTCAGATCGCTCGCTTTGACGTATTCTGCGATATCCTTACAGCCACGCTCCCACGGGTTGTCACCGACACTCGAGTCAGTACGCGCTTGCCACAGCTTTGCGGCGAGTCGCGTCGGCAGTGCGTTCGATGTCGAGCGCAGCATCTCCTCGTCCATCCGCGCGAGTTGCTGAATCGGAAGTAAGTCGCCATGGGAGAGTGTGATGGAGCCGCCACGCTCGAGTGGATCCGCCGATTCTGGGACCCGGTAATAGGTTTGGCCGTCATCTTTCGTGAGCTGCTCGAGGCGATCGCCGTCGACATCGATTTCACAGTGGTCGACCGTCGCTGCGAGGAGGTGGGCTCCTTTCTCGAGTTCGCGGGCCTGGAGTTCTTCGATCCGCTGTTTGTTCACGCCCGAGCGCTTGCGGGCGGCATCCGTGAGCGCGTCAATACGGGTGGTTTCGCGTTCGCAGTCCTCGAGTCGGTCACGAAGCTGTTCGTTCTCGGTCTCGAGTGTCTCGACTCTGTCCTCGGTCTGTTCGAGGGTGCACTCGAGGTCAGTGATGCGCTCGGTGAGTCGTTCGTTTTGTTCTTGGAGTCGGTCGATCGCGTGGATGAGTGCCTTGGTGTCGGCGTGGTCACTCATCGTCGTCACCTCCGATTGGTTGGCGAGGGAGTTGGTCGGTCTCTGGGTTGTCGCTCAGGTGGACTGTGAGTTCCGGGAGATACTCGATCCCGACTTCACGCCACTGTGCGTCACGACGTTCGAATTCGATGCGAGCCCACGGGTACTCCGTGTTTGGTTGGGATTCGAAGACGAGTTTTCGTGGTGGGCCGTGTCTGGGTGTCCACTGGAGGGTGAGTGCGTCCGTCATCGCTCCACCTGCTCGAGGAGATCACAGTAGGCGCGCTCGAGGTCACCGGGGGTGATGGGCTGCTCGAGTTCGACGGTGATCGTGACGACTTCGTCGGTCATCGAAGGTCCACCTCTGTGAGTGCTTCATTGAGGACTGTCTGGAGGTTGAGTGGGCGGTCCATCCAGCCTCGAACTGAATCGACGTACGCGATCCACTGGGGGATGTCGCGGTCGTCGTAGCGCTCGAGGTGTTCTTCGTGTGTGATGGGGCCACGGATGCGAAACCAGTACAGTCCCGCGTCGCTGGGCAAGAATCGCTCAGCGCGGCTCTCTGTCACGTAGATCGTGTTCGTGACCTTGTCGACGTGATGGTGAAATCCTTCGCCGTCTCGGCCCAGGTAGCCGTAGTAGCTTCCTGATCGCTCGAGGACGATGGTTGCTTGCTGTGCATCCGAAATCGTTTCCTGTGTGGTAGTCGTAGCTGACATTGCCTTCTAGTCGAGGCACGGTCGAACGCGTTGGCGCGCGTCGGCCACTTTTCGGACCGTTCCGTACCTATAGATACTCGTTTCTGCATCGACTTATTACTTTGTATTGCATAGCACAAAGCACATTGTAACAGAAAACGTATTGCAGATGATATTGTACTATGGCGTACCCATGATTACGGTTAAACAAGATATGGTGAATGATCGGTACTCGCCTACCGACAATGATGAGAAGGTGTTGGACGCACTGAAAAAGGGACGCGAGAGTGGTGAGCCATGGGGTCGTGCAAACCCTCGCTGGTTAATTGATGAAACTGGCCTCTCGAAGAGCAACGTGGAATTCTGTCTTAGAAGCCTGCATGATGCCGGATGGATCCATCGTCCTTCTCGAGGATTGTACGAATTGGTCAGCGATCCTCGAGAAGACGATTCGAACGACGAGTGACAAATCCAGACAGGTCTACTCTTGGTATCAGCAGTTGCCCGCTCAATTGACTCGAAGGCAGTCAGAGTAAATTCTCGTCTATCGTTAGCCAGATAGTCGCTTGCTTGAATTCTTCCCAAGCTTCCGTGGACAGCCGTCGTCTTCGGACAGCCACTCGAGGGCGTCTTCTGAATGGACTGCCGAGACTGCTCGAGCTGAGATACCCACAGCTATCCGCCCGTGCTTGTTACCCGCCCGCGGCGTCTTCGATGGTGTCGTAGAGAGTGAGGTCGCTCTCTCGAGCGTGGGTTACCGGGGGCTGTCCACAGTCACCCGCGGACGTCAGCTGTCTCCGGGGGCGTGGCTGTCTCGCTTTCTGTACTGGAACTCGAGTCTGACTCCGTATTGGCGCTCGAGCCAGTCTTCTCCCCCGGAATCTCGGCATCCGTTGGAAGGACGAGTCGGCGTTCGGTGTACTCGAGGCCGTTCTTGCGCTGGGTTCGTTTGTGGACCGCGAGTCTGTTTTTCGAGAGCTCGAGAATGGCATCGATCGTCCTCGAGACGAGCTTCTTGGCGTAGGTCTCGCTCGTGCCAGGTTCCTGGCGGCGGATCCAGTGTTTCAGGTCGCTCGCGGTGACGTATGCGTCGATGGACTTACAGCCCGTCTTCCAGGGATCGTCGCCGACACTCGAGTCAGTTCGCGCTTGCCAGAGTTTCGCGGCGAGTCTCGTTGGGAGGGCGTTCGTGGTGGTCCGGCGCATGTCCTCGTCCATGCGGGCGAGTTGCTGGATCGGGAGCAGGTCACCGTGGGCGAGCGTGGTGTTGTTTCGGTCGAGCGGGTCGTCTTGATTGGGTAGGCGGTAGTAGGCGTTGCCGTCGTCTTTGGTGAGTTTCTCGAGTCTGCCGTCGGGGACGTCGATCTCGTGTTCGTCGACGTGCTCAGCGCGGAGGTGGGCTCCCTTCTCGAGTTCGCGCGCCTGCAGTTCCTCGAGGCGGGCTTTGGTGGCTCCCGTTCGGTTTCGGGTTGCGTCTGTGAGTGCGTCGAGGCGTTCGAGGTCGGTTTCAGTTGTGTCGACTCGGGTCTCGAGGTCAGTTGTTGTGGACTCGAGGGTGCTCGTCTGGGCGTCGAGGTCGTCTGTCTGGCACTCGAGGTCGGTGAGTTGGGACTCGAGCGTGTCGACAGTGTTCTCGAGATCCGTGACGCGGTTTTTCAGACGGTCGTTATCAGCTCGAAGCGTGCGGAGTTCGTCGACGATCGTCTCGAGAAGCGGGGTGTCCTCCGTGTGGTCGTCGCGGTGATCTTCGAGTGACTCGACTATCGACTCACTCATCGGTCTCACCCTCGTCTTCAGTGGATGGTGAGCGGTTGGTCTGTGTGGCCGCTTCGGCGTTCTGTCGCCGCAGCGCTTCGAACTCCGCCTCGAATGGGCCTGTGATTACCGTGCTTGTACCTGTTCGTGATGGGGCGCTCCACTCGTCTGTCTCGGGGAGGTGGCGTCGCAGGTACTCGAGTTCCGCCCGGAGCTCGCGGCAGTGGCGTTTCGCTGTTCGACGGGTGTCTGGCTCGAGTGTATCGTCGGTGGTGACCGTCTCGAGGAGGTTGGTGGTGTGGGTGTCGAGGGTCTCGAGGAGCGGTCGGTAGTTCGTCGTCGGCTGTGCGTGTCGGTCGGGGGTTTTACTATCCCATGATTCGTCGTTTGACATGGCTTCCGTAGTGTGGTTACGGGAGCTGGTGCGGGTCGGTGCGTCACCACCGGCCCACACATTTTACGGACAAGACGACATCCGTGATCCCGTTGCTCAGAAATGGTGGCTATTCCAACAAAAAACTATGCTTTCAATCTTAATAGAGATGCTTTAGTTGTCTATAGATACGGACACACGCACCTTCTTAGAACTCTGCTGAGCATAGTTACAGCGATGCGAAAGCGTGCTGAGTGGATGACGCGGGCAGACGACGAGATTCTCGAGTACCTACAATCACGGGGTGCTGGCACCCCAAAATCGATCGCAGACGAGATCGACCGTAACAACAACTACATCGGTGTTCGATGTCGGAAGCTCGCTTCGTATGGTCTCGTCGACCGTCCCTCTCGAGGGTTCTACGTGATTACTGACTACGGGACGGAGTATCTTGAAGGAGAACTAGACGCAAGTACGCTCGAGCAAAATGGGGAATAGGCGGAGAATGTTCGAGAGTACAACACCTCGAAAGGGGCGACGCGCTCGAGGTGCGAGACGACACAAGCACCGCAGCGAAGCGAGGAGCGCAGCGAGTCGCAGCCCTCGAGCGCGTCGCCCCTTTCAGTCCCACCCGCGGTGGATTGATCAGTATTGCACACGTCCTAGCCGTTCCATCATCTGCGAAGACTTATGGGCTATCTGGAACGTGTCTGAAACGATGGGATCCGGTCCGAGTTGCGAGTCGCCGCCAGTTGAGAATCCGTTCACAGAGGACTCCGTAGAGGCACGTCTATACGAAACAGTTGCCCAACTGCAGTCTCCACGCACAGTATCCAAGATCGCAGCTCGCGCTGACTGCGACCGCCAGACTGTCCGCGAGTATCTCCAGTCCTTTGTCAGTCTCGGTGTCGTTATCAAACACCGCAACGAGCCGCCTACCTACGAACGTAATGACGCGTATTTTGAGTGGGATACCGTCAAAACGCTCGCACACGAACACTCGCTTGCTGAACTCGAGGAGCACGCCCAGACGCTGCTCGAACGAATCCAGGAGTATCAGGACCGATACGATGCAGAGACACCAGATGATGTTACTGACACAACAGCGAAATCTGCTGAGGCTGATATGTCTGAGTGGAGGGCTGCTCGTGCGGAACTCCGGCGCTACGAACAGGCTCGACAAATTCGATTGAGCGAACCCGAGAACTCTGCTTGATATCTCTGGTATGTTTCTACGGCCTGTAGTACGTTAATCGATTTATTGTCGATAGCGCTACACGAGCCTCAGTCGCGCTGGCTTCGATACCACTCGATAGTTTGTTCGAGTCCTTCACGCAACGAAACCGTTGGTTCGTAGTCAAGTTGCGTCTCTGCTTTCGAAATGTCCGCCTTGGAGTGTTCGATGTCACCTGTTCGGGCATCCATATGGACGATATCCGAGTTCGTATCCGTAATATCCTGAATCAGCTCGGCCAACTCGCGGATCGTGACTGACTCTCCGGTTCCGATATTGTAGGCTTCGCCGACTGCGTCAGTGGTTGCAGCCTTCTGGTTGGCCTGGACGATATCGTCGATGTAGACGAAATCACGCGTCTGATCACCCTCGCCGTGAACCGTAATGTCCTCGCCCGAAAGCGCTTGGTCAATGAAGACGCTGATCACGCCGCTGTAGTCACCGGCAACTTGTCCCGGTCCGTAGGCGTTGAAATAGCGCAGCACGACCGTCTCGAGATCATAGAGGTCGTGATATTGGTGGGAGTAGTGATCGATCGTGAGCTTGTCGAGCCCGTAGGGAGAGCTCGGCTCTTTGGGATCGGTTTCCGTGATGGGGACCTGCTCCGGGTGGCCGTAGATCGCTGCACTCGAGGCGAGCACGATGCGGGCGCCTTCATTGCGGGCAGCCTCGAGTAGCGACAGTGTCGCGTCGACATTGATCTCATGGCTCGTCAGAGGGTCCTCTACTGAGCCCTGCACACTCACGAGAGCGGCCTCGTGAAAGATCAAGTCGACGCCGTCGGTTACGCGGGCGAGTGCCTCTTCGTCGCGGAGGTCGCCCTCAATGAGTGTGGCGCCGGCGGGAACGTTCGCTCGACTTCCCGTGGTCAAAGAATCAAGGATTCGGACGTCATTGTCGTCGACGAACGCCATCGAAAGGTGGCTCCCAATGAAGCCTGCACCACCTGTAATAAGGATCGTTTGATCAGTTGGCCGACTAGTGGTCATGCAGGACAGTGTCGGATGAGAATATATGAGTCTGCTGGTCTTTCGGCCAACGCCGATTGCTCAAGTCTTGAGATGCAGATTAACTCAAGCGACAGTTACCAAGTTAGTCCTTCATATGTAATCTCATCCCGTGGCTGGACGATCCGTCGACCATCGATAACCACCGGCGTCGCCATTGTGTCGAACTCTTCATCAAGCGTTGCGAACTCGTCCCAGTCCGTGACGACGACTGTACCATCAGCGCCATCGAGGGCATCCGCTGCTGAGGACACATACTCGATGTCAGGGAATCGCTCTTGCATTGGATCGACTGCCACAGGGTCGTATGCAACGATCTCGGCACCCTGTTCTTTGAGGAGTTCGATCATCGGAATCGCCCTCGAGTTTCGAATGTCGTCCGTCTGGGGCTTGAATGCGAGTCCGAGAACCGCGATGCGGGCTCCCTCGAGGTCAACGTGATCTGCGAGCAACTCGAGCATGCGTTCCGGCTGGCGGTCGTTGACTTCGACGGTTGCCTCGAGGACGGCCGGATCGTAGTCTTCCTCGTGTGCGGCCGCGATGATTGCGTTGACGTCCTTCGGGAAACAGGAGCCACCCCAGCCGACGCCGCTACGGAGGAACTGCTCCGAGATGCGGTCATCGAGCCCGATTGCCTCCATCACTTCGTAGGCATCGAGGTCGAACTCCTTGCAGATGTTCCCGAGATCATTGACTAGACTGATTTTCGAGGCGAGGAAGGCGTTGTTCGCATACTTGATCATCGAAGCCGTCTGCGGGTCCGTTTCGACGATGTCGGCGTCGTGATCTTCCAGCAGTGGTTCGAACACCGTGTGTAGTCGGTCCGTCCCCCACTCGGAACTCGCTCCGAAGACGAGCTTGTCCGGACTCAGGAAATCCGAGACGGCACTGCCTTCTCGGAGGAACTCGGGATTCATCCCGACCTCGATGTTTTCGTTTTCGCCGGCCCCTCGGTGAACGGCTGGCTCGAGCACGGTCTCGATACTCGGTGGCGTCACCGTACTCTTGATGACGACCAGATGGCGCTCGTCTTTGTCGGCGACGGCTTCGCCAGTTGCTTCGGCGGCTGCTTCCAATGCGCCGAGATCGATGCTGCCGTCGTCGTTCGACGGGGTTCCGATCGCCAGGAAGGTGACGTCCGACTCGGGGACCGCGTCGTAGGAGGTGGTGGCCTCGAGTCGGTTTCCGGCGTGGGTCTCGAGGAGATCGTCCAGCCCGGGTTCAGAGATCGGTGACTGTCCGTCGTTGAGCGTCTCGACGATTTCCTCGTCGATGTCGATCGCCGTCACGTCGTGCCCGAGGTCCGCAAAACAGGCTGCAATCGTCGTCCCCACGTAACCGCTGCCGATGACCGTAATGTGCATTGTATGACAGCGCTCAGTGCGAACAGATTATCCTTGTGATCGAACTGTCGTTCAGACTCGAAATACAGAGTTACCGGAAGGAATTTACGATACTACTGATAGTATTGTTTCAATGAAAGCAGTCGTACTTGCTGCCGGAGAAGGAACGCGCCTTCGACCACTCACGGAAGACAAACCCAAAGGGATGGTCGAGGTTGACGGGAAACCGATTCTGACACATTGTCTCGATCAGCTCGTCGATCTCGGCGCGGAGGAGTTCGTCCTCGTCGTGGGGTATCTCAAAGAAGAGGTTATCGACCATTTCGGCGATGAGTACCGCGGTGTTCCGATCACGTACACTCACCAGCGTGAACAGAAGGGACTCGCCCACGCGCTGTTGACCGTCGAACAGCACATCGACGACGACTTCATGCTGATTCTCGGCGACAACATCTTCCAGGCGAACCTCGAGGACGTCGTCCGCCGTCAGGAAGAAGAGCGCGCGGATGCTGCGTTCCTCGTCGAAGAGGTGCCATGGGAGGAAGCCTCCCGATACGGGGTCTGTGACACCAACAAGTACGGCGAGATCACGGACGTCGTCGAGAAACCTGAAGAGCCACCATCGAACCTTGTGATGACCGGGTTCTACACGTTCTCGCCGGCGATTTTCAACGCCTGTCACTTGGTTCAGCCGTCCAACCGCGGCGAGTACGAGATCAGTGAGGCGATCGACCTGCTGATCCAGTCCGGGCGGACGATCGACGCGATCGGCCTCAACGGCTGGCGGATCGACGTCGGCTACCCCGAGGATCGTGACGAAGCAGAGCGTCGTCTACAGTCTGCTGAAGGCGAAGTCGCAGAAGCAACGAGCGACTGAGCGCTCGAGTTTCGTTTTAGGAGTTGCGAACCAGCGGGTCGTACCACTCTCTGTTCTCGTGGTACCAGTCGATGAATTTCCGAACACCCTCACGAATATCAACAGTTGGCTCGTAACCAAGCAGCTCGTTCGCTTTGGAGACGTCTGAGTGCGTGTGTTCGGCGTCACCTTTCCGAGCGTCATCATAGACAATCTCGAGAGACGGATCGATCTCGTCGCGGATGACCTCAGCAAGGGTCCGAATGTCGATGTTGTCTGTCGAGCCTACGTTCATGATCTCGCCGTCGGCGCTGTCGTCGGTGAGCAGCTGCTCGTTCACCCGACGGATGTCATCGACGTAAGTGAAGTCGCGGGTCTGCTCACCAGTGCCGTAGATGACGGGCGGTTCGTCGTGGAGACAGCGCGAGACGAAGTTGGTCATCGCCATATTTGGGCGCATCCGTGGGCCATAGACGGTAAAGTACCGCAGGGAAACCGTTGGGAGACCGTAGATTTCGTTGTAGACACGAGCGTACTGTTCGGTTGCTAGTTTGGAAACGCCATAGGGAGATACTGGCGACGTAGGATGGTCTTCGTCGTAGGGCAGATACTCGGGCTTGCCGTAGACCGAAGAGGAGGAGGCGACGACGACGCGGGAAACGTCGTGTTTGCGTGCGGCCTCGAGGATGTTGACCGTGCCGTCGACGTTGTATGCGTTGACGGTTTTCGGCTCTTCAACGCTCTTGCGGACGCCCGCTTGGGCGGCCTGGTGGTAGACGACATCGGCCTCACTGGCCAGTCCGTCGACAAGATCCTCATCAGTGATCGATCCCTCGACGAGTTTGTAACTGCCCTCGCCTCGGTTGGCGGCCTCGCGTGCCGCCTCGACATTTCGTTCCTTGATCCCGATGTCGTAGTAGGGGACGTACTTGTCGATTACCGTGACGTCGTGGCCGCGAGAGGCGAGTTGCTCAGCGATATGACCGCCGATGAATCCTGCACCACCGGTAACGAGAATCTTCATTACGGCGGGTATTATAGAGAGGTTACAAAAACCGTTCCGGTCCCGTTCTCTCGAATCTCGAGTCGTGCTGAGGGCGCGATCGAGGGGGCGTCCTCGAGCTGATGACAGATTTCATTGAAGTACGACCCCGGCATCCCGATGCCAAACCACGCGCCGTCGAACGAGAAGGCATGAACCGGCTCGCGAGCCTGGAGACACTGGAGGATCCAGCAAGGCTCATCCGGGCTGTTGCCGTTCTCGAGGTACGTCTCGCCACTTTCGTTCCCACCCGGTGGTGTAAGACGGGGTGCCACCGTTAGTGGATGGACAAGCAATGTGTCGAGTGACTCGAGGACGGCCGAGAGGTTACTTTGGTGTCGGTGACTGCTCGTCCACAGGTTCTTCGACGAGCCGGCGGTCGACAGCCCAGACGATCGCGGCTACTAGCCCGGAGATCAGCGCCGGCCAGCGATCACTGCTGAGGTAGATGTTCGGCGTCGGCGGCTGGTACTGCATCAGCGGCCAGAAAACGCTGTAGGAGTAGCCGGACGGATTGATTAGCAAGAGATCGAGCGCGTGGTGAGAGAGCGCCCCGAGTGCGAGCATCGCGGCGACCTTCCATCGGTACCTGGCTGGAGTGAGCAACGAACCAATCGCGACCACGAGGGTCGTCCCACCGAGGGTATGGAACGCACCCCAGTCGAACGGCACGCCGAACGTGGCCTCGATAGTCTCCGCCGGGACGAGGAGATCGAACCGGCTGAGATCGGGCGTGATCGCTCCCGCCATCGCGACGGTAACGTAAGGGGCAGTGAGCCACTCGTAGCGCCAGGAGAGCGCCGTCGCGAGGACGTACGCCGCGAGCACGTGCGTGAGGAGTTCAGCCATCAACATCACCTCGAGGGACGAACCCCAGTGAACCGGCGTCGAATCGCCAATGTTGGACCGCTCTAATGGCTACCCACAGCGCCGCGACGATCGAAACAGCATACATGTATGTGGTCTCCCAGCTATCCCGGACTATTGCGTCGTCGACCTCGAGACGTGCGTCCGCGCCTTCGGACGTATCGGCTTCGATCGTTCCGAAGAGGCGGACCTCCTGGCCAACCTTGGCGTCGGGTGCGTTCTCGATGACGTACTCGGCTGTCCCGTCGGCGTGTTCCACCTCGAGGACGAGCGGTTCGGTGTCGACGACGGTTCCCGAGATTCCGATCTGCTCGCCAACGTGGGCAGTGGGACCGGCCTCGAGATCTCCGTTTCCCGGGTAGTCGTTGTGTTCTGGGGCGGGTTCGAGGGCCCCGTAGAAGACGAACAGACCGACGAACGCGACGAGGAGGGTGGCTATTGCGAAGAGGCGGACGGCCGGTTGCTCGAGGTTCATCTATCATGTGGGAATGTTCCGGAGCGGGAAAACGCTCTCACTTTTGATTAGTCTTGCTGGCTTCGATACCACTTGATTGTTTGCTCGAGTCCCTCCCGTAACGAGACCGTCGGCTCGTACTCGAGGTGCTCTTTCGCCTTCGAAATGTCTGCTTCGGAGTGTTCGATGTCGCCTGTCCGGGCGTCCATGTGGACAATGTCCGAATCTGTGTCTGTGATGTCCTGGATGAGTTCCGCCAGCTCGCGGACCGTAACCGACTCGCCGGTCCCAACGTTGTATGCTTCGCCCACTGCGTCCGTGGTCGCTGTCTTCAGATTCGCCTGGACGACGTCGTCGATATAGACGAAATCGCGCGTCTGCTTGCCGTCCCCATGGACGGTGATGTCCTCACCCGAAAGAGCCTGGTCGATGAAGACGCTGATCACGCCGCTGTAGTCGCCCGCGATCTGTCCCGACCGTAGACGTTGAAATAGCGCAAGGCGGCGGTCTCGAGGTCGTAGAGGTCGTTGTAGAGGCGCGCATAGTGGTCGGTCGCGAGCTTGTCGAGACCGTAGGGCGAGGTCGGTTCTTTGGGATGGTCCTCGGTGATTGGAATCGATTCGGGGTGCCCGTAGATCGCCGCACTCGAGGCGAGAATGACGCGGGCGTTTTCGTCTCGAGCGGCCTCGAGTAACGAGAGCGTCGCTTCGGCGTTGATCTCGTGGCTTGTTTGTGGTTCCTCGACCGAGCGGGCGACGCTGACCAGTGCAGCCTCGTGGCAGATCAGATCGACCCTGTCGGTCGCCGCTGTGAGTGGCTCCTCGTCGCGCAAATCCCCTCCGATGAGCGTCGCCTCGTCGGGGACGTTTATCCGAGTGCCTGTCGTCAGATTGTCGAGCACCTGCACGTCGTTGGCGGCGACGAGCGCCCGCGTGAGATAGCTCCCGATAAACCCTGCCCCACCGGTGATCAGAATCTTTTGGTCAGTTGGCCGACCAGTAGTCATACTCGAGGGTGATAGGGGCGCCCACATGAGTCTGCTGGTCTGGCCGTCGCGCTATCGTGCCGAGAACGGGCGGGAACAGTGGCTGTACACCGCTGTGGAGGCGCTCGAGACGGGCCACTCACCACGATTCGCCCTGTTGCACTGGCACAGTGTGACGTCCCTATCTGAGTGTCTCGTGAACGCACCCGATGTGCTACTCTCGGTAGTTCCCATCGTTACTCCGTATTGACTTGATTTTCGGCAACGTGAGCGACAGGATTCATCTCACTCGAAAAGAGATCCACGTAGAAGGCGGTCTCACACCAGTGAGAGCGCCGGCTCTGCACCTCCGATTCGAAGCCGTCGCTCTCTGCGGGGGCTACCGCTGGACGCGGGCTCTCATCAGCCCGCGTCCAGTTGGCTATAGACCTCGGGAATTCCGACGCCGTTGGTTGGTGCCTCCCACTTCCGCAGCAGTGATTCGTCGAGGGCATGGTCAATCCACTCCCGAAACAGTTCAAAGCGGAACCAGACCGGCAGTGCTCGCCCGCCGCGCCGCGGCGTGGCGAGCAATCCTCACCGGACGACCAGCCACAAGTTCCGCAACAAGAAGCCCACAAGCACAAACAACAACCGAACAACTGGATCGGTTGTACTCGTACGCGCACGTGCTTCTCTCATCGTTCGGAAAGCTGTCTCGATCGCTGAGCGTTTCTGGTAGAGAGCTTCGACTTCCTTCGGCGTGCGATCGGTCAGATCGCACGCCACATACGCCCGGACGAGCAACCCGTGCTTGCCACGGTTTCCTTGTTGGTAGGAGACACAACCACGAGCGAGAAGCGCAGTTCCCGCTCGCTTCCTTCGTACATCACGTATTCCGTCTAGTAAGAGACTGACGTATCTATTATCAAGTCGAGCTTAGTCATGCATTATTGTGCCATAGTGGGATTGTAGCAAGCCGACGAATTGGTTGGAAAGAGACTTCCTCATAGTTCTCAATTTGAAAATCAATACTCAAATCATCAGAATAGAATACACGGTCTTGCAGTAAACTATTTAATAATCCTTTGAATATCTGGTCACTTCTATATAGTGAATTATATTGAAGATAGTTGGTTGAGGTGTTGAAGAATGGGTTATAACCGAATGCTTTCCCAGAAAGGTTATTTGCCCTCCTACGAAATGCATTAGGAATTTGGTTAATCAACATTCTGTATTTTGAGGCATTAAGTGGTGCTTTATGAGTTGATGTGCTAGGAATTTTAAACATTTCTGGATACATTTCGAATAGCATTTTACGAAAATGATTTTGATTTTTAATTTGATTATGACTCACATTATGGAAATATTCAACGAATCGATTATCAACAAACGGTGAAAGATATTTAATATCGTGTCTGTTTCTAAACACTGTATATGCAGACCATTTGTCTATATGTTCTTTCATGAACAGTTCCGAGAAAGCGCTTTGATGTGATGGGTTTTCAATATAGCTTATTCTGTCTAAAGCCTGTTTTAATGTCAATTTATCATGTATGGTTCCTTCTATCTCTCTATTTGATTCTTTTCCAACATATGTCTTTACAAGATCGTATTCATTTTCATAACTTCCGGGGTTGTAATACCCTCCTGTGATGAAATCACCAATATAGCCTGACAAAACGTATTCATATTCAGATAGTAAATCATTCATTCCGTTAATTGGGAAACGGGGAAAAGCATCGATCATTCCATCGGTGTCATCAACATTACTTTTCAAAGAATGCTTACAAGGATATTCTAAATCGAGATATTTATGTTTTATACCAAACTCTTTGGCTATTTTTTTACCTATTTTGTAATCGTCACTTTTAGGATGGCCAAATGTTGCTACTTGTATTCTTGATCTATCTACTTGCTCAAGTGTGGATGCCAATATTGCACGGGAATCTAAGCCACCACTTAATAATATGAGGATATCTCCATCAATCATATCAAGTCTATCTTTAATACATTCCTGCCAGAGTTCATAGAGAGTTTCTACATCTTTACCAGCTTGTCTTCTATCCGTATATTCAGGAGTAAAATTCCAATAATATGCTATGTCTGAACCATTAGGGTATAGATCTATGATACTTCCTGATTTAGTAGTGTATATCCCTTCATAAGGTGTGTAATTATTAAGTATGTATCCAAAATATAAGAATTCTTTAACAGAATTTTCACATAGAGAGACGTGTTTATTTTTGAGAACCATATTTATATCTGTGCTTATCACAAATTTGTTGTTATATATTGTATAGTATGCTATTATTCTATTGAATTTATCACATATAATACGGGCGTTACTTGTACTATGATTTATACTAATGGATAAGAAAGGACCATTTATATTGTCGATGTATTCTTCATCTCCAGTAGAGTGATAATTAATGAGACTGTTTTCTAAATCTCCATCAAAGTCCACTCCGGTATAAAAAATTGTACAATCGTCAGTTGAAGATTTTCTCATTCCCCATCCGTTACTTGTCGACATGTCCTCTGCATGAGTTATTGTAGTGCAATTAGATTCCCAATCAAACTCACCGATAAGGTACATACAAATCAGTTGATTAGCCAATCAACTTAAATATATGGTTTCCTATGTCAATACTATTGATGTATTTGGCTAGTTCTCATATCATGATTCTTCTATAGTGTATCTTTTGCGAGCAGGCCCTGAACGGCGAGCCAATTACCGTCAACGGTACGTGACGAAGCGCGGGATTTTCGTCTACATCGACGACGTTGTGCAGGCGAATCTCTTTTTTACCT
>NZ_JBGUBB010000013.1:0-28634 GCF_041821125.1 Natronorubrum sp. A-ect3
TGGAGTTCGGCGAACGGCTCGTCGACGGCACGTTCGTCATCGCGCTCGCAGTCGGCATGAGCGTCATCGATATCTCGGTCAACGCCACAGCCAATCTCGGCTACGACGAGATCCGCCACCACAATCCAGTCTTCCACGGGGACACGATCTTCGCCGAAAGCGAGGTCCTGCACAAACGCGAACTCGAGTCCCGCGACCACGTCGGCATCGTCACGACCGAACTCCGGGCGTACAATCAGGACAACGACCTCGTGCTCTCGCTCGAGCGAACGCCGATGGTCCTCAAACGAAGTCACGCCGACCCGTCGGCCGCACAGCCGCCGGGCTGGCCCGAGGGGATCGGCACGCAGCCGGAGCCCGATCAATGAGCGACAGACTCGAGAGCGCGATCGAACCGGTCGATGCCGAGACGGCCGCCGCATACGTCGACAGCGATGCGGTCGTCGCCGTCAGTGGGTTCGGCGCGGTCGGCTATCCGAAGGCACTCCCGCTGGCGCTCGCCGACGACGATCGAGAGCTCGAGCTAACGATCATCAGTGGGGGTAGCGTTGGCAAGGAGATCGACACGGCGCTCGTCGAGGCAGGTGCGGTTGCCCGCCGCTATCCGTATCAGTCACGGTCAGCGGCTCGAACAGCGGTCAACGACGGCACGATCGCGTACCAGGATCGGTTCATTTCGGCGGTCGGCGACGAGGTCGCGCTGGGCTCTCTTCCAGAACCCGATATCGCGATCGTCGAAGCGGTCGCCGTCGGCGATGGCTGGTTCGTTCCCTCCCTGTCGATCGGCCACACTGCAGCGTACGTCAGGGCGGCATCGACGCTGATCATCGAAGTCAACAGCTCGATCCCCCGCGAGATCGGCCAGTTTCACGACATCTACGAACGGGCCTTGCCACCGAACCGGAAGCCGATCCCGCTCGAGCATCCAGCTGACCGAATCGGCGAGACGCGAATCCAGTTCGATCCTGACGTGCTCCTCGCCGTCGTCGAGACCGAGACGGCCGACGACCCCTACAGCTTCCGCGAGCCGTCCGCGACCGACCGGGAGATCGCAGCCAATCTGGCGACGTTCCTCGAGGCCGAACTCGAGCGTTGTTCGATCTTCGACGACCGGATCGCGCTGCAGTTCGGCGTTGGCAGCCTCGGCAACGCGCTCATGGGCGCACTGTCGGCGATCGACTTCGGTGAGCGCGACGTCTACTACTACGGCGAGGTGTTCCAGGATGGCTTGCTCGAGATGATCGAAAACGGGACGCTCGAGGGGGCCAGCGCGACGTCGTTTGCGCTCTCTGCTGCAGGCCAGCAGCGACTGTTCGACGACATCGACCAGTACAGCGACTCGGTCGTCCTTCGAACGGCAGCACTCTCCAATAGCCCGGCGCTGATCGATCGCTTCGGCGTCGTTGGGATCAACAGCGCCGTCGAAGTCGACCTCTACGGCCACGCCAACTCGACGCACGTCAGCGGCTCACGCGTCCTGAACGGAGTCGGTGGCAGCGGCGATTTCAACCGCAATTCCCCGCTCACGATTACGACATTGCCCTCGAGACACGAGACAGAGACGTCGTGTCTCGTCCCGATGTGTCCCCACGTCGACCACACGGAACACGACATCTCGGTCGTGATCACCGAACAGGGCGTTGCTGACCTGCGAGGCAGTTCCCCACGCGAGCGCAGCCGGCTGCTCATCGAGCAGTGTGCCCATCCGCAGTTCGTTGACGACCTCGAGACATACCTCGAGCGGAGCGAGGTGAGCGGCGGCCATATCCCGCATCATCTCGAGTCTGCGTTTTCCTGGCAATCCTGACTGCTCGCTGTCATCAGCCTCGAGCCGACCGGAGAAACAGCTTTGCTCGCTCCCGTGAACTTCTCGTCGTGGCGCGAGCTATGAAGATCAAAGCTATCAATCCGAATACGACACTCGAGATGACCGAAAACATCGGTACTGTCGCGAACAAGTACACGAGCGACGAGACTGAGGTCGTCGCCGTCTCGCCCGAGCGTGGCCCGATCAGTATCGAATCGTACTACGACGACTACCTCGCTGTGCCGGGCATTCTCGACGAAATCCTCAAAGCCGAAGACGGCGACGAGGAGTACGACGCGTTCGTCAACTCCTGCTGGGGAGACCCGGGACTCGACGCCTGCCGAGAAGTCACCGACAAACCAGTCGTCGGCATCGCCGAGGGTTCGATGTACGTCGCGAACATGCTGGGGGCAAGCTTCTCTGTCGTCACGATTCTCCCTCGAGCGCGTGATTTCATCGAGGAAGCCGTCCGAAAGACGGGACTCGAGAGCCACTGCGCGTCGGTCCGCTGTACCGAGCTGACCGTCGTCGAGACTGAAGATACCCGTGACGCAGCAGCGGCGGCGCTCCTCGAAGCGAGCTGGCAGGCGATCGAAGAAGACGATGCCGAAGTGATCTGTCTTGGCTGTGCCGGCATGGGTGGCCTCGACGAACCGCTCGAGGCGGAACTCCCGGTCCCCGTTATCGACAGCGTCGGGGCCGGTGCGGTCCTCGCAGAAGCGCTCGTCAAACTGGGCAAGCAGACGAGTACGATCCGGACGTACAAGCCGCCGGAGTCGAAGGAAATCATCGGCTACCCCGACCGCTATCAGCGGTAAACACGGCCTCGAGCGGCGCCGTTCTCAGTACTACTGTGCGACTGTGAGCGACTGCCTTCGCGACGAACTGTCGGGACAGAGTTCGGTCGGAGACAGCTGCTGTGTGTCCGCTACTGCCGAATTATATATACGAGACGAGTCAGACAGATATTTTCAGTTGAGTGATTCGAGAACAGATCGATCATCCGGTGGAAAGATTACATCCATATGGTTGTAATAGTATAGCAATCATCGAAGATAGCTAATCGAACAAGGGTATGGGAATCGTGACCAACACACATCATTTACAATAATACGGGTGTAATCATATCTGTGGAGCGCGTCTCGGCAAGGAGTTGGTGCGACCACCACAGCTGCCGATCGACAGGGGAGAAGCCACAGTCGTGCGGTTTTGAGAGAGCCACAACAAATCAGATGCGTTCATCGATACCGTACATTATATAGAGAGCGTCTACACGTATAGTTACGTCTTCCAGACCGTCCAGATTTCAGTACAAATATGACGATGTTCTGCTAATTTTGCCAATCACTAAAATTTTACCGAGTTTAGACGACCATAATAACACTATCAAGCACCTATATCGCTTAGCTCGATACAAATGCACATTCTTTGCTTGGGTTTGCAACCACATACCATGGAGAAATGACAGAAATAGTACAGCTACAACTCGAACACGCGCTTTTGTTGATAGAACATTTGTCACTGAAAAATAGAGTGGTCCGGTGATAGCGGTCTTTATATACGGATTCAGTCAAATCGGCAGTTGCAAACAGATGGTCGAATATAGTAGCCACTGCACGTCAGTGCACACCTGATCGCACAGCCGTCGTGCGATGGGTGTGGAAATAGTTGCAGTTGTTACGATAGCAATGAACACGACAACAGTGGCGGGTGCACCCAAACGGGTGGTTAAATTCCGGACATTAATACGATCTGTTGTACCGATGTACCGCAGATCACCGATCCCGTCTCTGGTGATCGGCGGCAATTGATTACAACAGTCCGTATGAAAGAGCGGACAGTATCAGTACGAGCGCGGCAGTCCCAACACGTTCTCTCCGATGTAGTTGAGCACGAGTTCCTGTGTGATCGGAACGAGTCGGGTGAGCCGTGCCTCTCTGAAGTACCGTTCGACGTCGTACTC
Organism: Natronorubrum sp. A-ect3; assembly: GCF_041821125.1. Taxonomy (NCBI): domain Archaea; kingdom Methanobacteriati; phylum Methanobacteriota; class Halobacteria; order Halobacteriales; family Natrialbaceae; genus Natronorubrum; species Natronorubrum sp. A-ect3. The sequence continues at coordinate 3,771 of NZ_JBGUBB010000013.1, forward strand.
TCGAGCGACACCAAAGCCGCCGTGGGCCTGAACAGCAGCGTCGGCAGCCGTGAAGGCGGCCTCGGCAGCGAGATACTTCGCCATGTTCGCCTGTGCCCCGACTGCTGTCCCCGACTCACCCTCGACGGCGGTCGCAGCGTTGTACGTCAGTTGTTTTGCAGCCTGAATCTCTGCATAGGCCTTCGCCAGCGGATGTTGTATCGCCTGATTCTGGCCGATTGGCCGGTCGAACACCACGCGCTCGTTTGCGTACTCAACTCCTTTCTGAATCGCCAGTTCGCCGAGGCCGAGACACTCTGCAGCGATCACCAGCCGCTCTTCGTTGAGCCCATCGAGCAGATGATAGAAGCCGTTTCCACGCTCGCCGATGAGGTTGTCGGCGGGGACGTGAAGTTCGTCGAACCAGAGCTCGTAGGCGTGGACGGCATTGCTCGCCGTCTTTGGAATCGATTTCATCTCGAGCGTTGCAGCCTCGAGTGCGTCTTGCACGTCGACGAGGAACATCGAAATGCCTCGTGTTCGTTTCTCGACCTCTGATTTCGGCGTCGTTCGAGCGACGACGAGCAGATAGTCGCTCGCATCGACGCGTGACGTCCAGATTTTCTGCCCGTTGATAACGTACTCGTCGTCGTGTTTTTCAGCGACCGTTTCGATCGACGTCGAGTCCGAACCAGCGTTCGGTTCGGTGAGGCCGAGCGACTGAATCGCGACATCGCCGGCGGCGACGTCCGGTAGCAGCCGTTCTTTCAGTTCGTCGCTGCCGTGGCGAACGATCGGCACGGAGTTGTAGATGCCACCGTGGATCGCCTGTGCCGCCGCAAAGCCGCCGCCGCTTGCTGCAATCTCTTCCATCATGACGACGACTTCGGCGGTTCCCATGCCCGCGCCACCGTGCTCCTCGGGAATGAGCACACCGAGCCAGCCGTGTTCGCCAAGCGTTGTGACGAACTCGTCAGGGTAGTCGCCAGCGCGGTCTTTCTCTCGCCAGTACTCGTCGTCGAACTCGCTACAGATGTCACGGATGCTCTCTCTGACGAGCTGTTGCTGTGCTGATAGCTCTACGGTGTCCGTCGCTACTGTGACCATCACTGTCTCTTCTGAGTTTGGCCAGATAAAGCTACGCCCTCTCAACAACCTTGCAGTTCCCTGCCGACGGATCAGTCACAGACCGAGGGAAACGGTTAAATCCTCGAGCAGAGAGAAACTGCTTGTGTATGGTTAGCAAGAGCACAGGCAGTAGTAGTGAGACCCGTGTCGGCGTCGACGTCGGTGGCACGAACACCGACGTTATTCTCGTCACCGAGGACGGCGAGTTTACGTTCAAAACACCTTCAACGACGGATCCATCGCAGTCGACGCTCACGGGGATCGTCGAAGTCTGTCAACTCGCCGGAATCGAGCCGGCCGACGTCGATCAGATCCTTCATGGCACGACCGTCGCGACGAACGCCCTTATCGAACACGAAGGGGCAAAAACAGGCCTGCTCACGACCGACGGGTTTCGAGACGTCCTGCATATCGGCCGGCATCGAAAACCCCACAGCTTCTCTCTCCAGCAGACGATCTCCTGGCAGGAACAGCCAATCGTCAAACGACGACACCGCAAAGAGATCACCGAGCGGATCTACCCACCTGGCGACGTTGTCATCCCGTTGGATGAGGACGCCGTACTGAAAGAAACTGGCGACCTCGTCGCTGACGGCGTCGAATCGATCGCCGTCTGTTATCTCCACTCCTATCTCAATCGTGAGCACGAAGACCGAACGAAAGAACTCATTCACGAGCAGTTCCCCGACGTTAGCGTCTCGACCTCGAGCGAGGTCGTCGCCCAGTTTCGGGAGTTCGAGCGGTTCACGACGACAGCGATCAACGCCCGCCTCGAGCCCGTGATGTCGACGTATCTGACGCGGCTCAGCGATGGTCTCGCCGACGAGGGCTTCGACGCCGAAGTGCTCATCATGCAGTCCAACGGCGGAATGGCGAGCGTGCAAAACGTCGCCGAACGGCCGGTCACGACGCTCGTTTCCGGGCCAGCCGCGGGCGTGCTTTCGGCGGCGTTCGAGGGCGAACACGTCGACGAGCCAAACCTCGTCATGCTGGACATGGGTGGCACCAGTGCGGATATCTCTGTAGTCCCCGGGCGCGTCCTCGAGCGCGATCCTCGAGACAGCACTGTCGGCGGCTACCCAACGATCACGCCCATGCTCGACATCGAAACCATCGGCGCGGGCGGCGGCTCGATCGCCTGGTTCGACGACGCGATGGGCTTTAACGTCGGCCCGAAAAGCGCCGGGGCGAACCCGGGCCCGGCCTGTTACGCCCGTGGCAACGACCAGCCGACGACGACCGACGCACAGGTCGTCCTCGGCCGGATCGATCCCGACAGCTTCCTCGGCGGCAACCTCGACCTCGAGCCCGAGCGCTCTCGGGACGCCCTGCAGACACAGCTGTGTGATCGAACCGACCAGGCCCAGTTCGAGACGCCCGAACAGGCCGCACTCGCCACGCTCGAGGTCGCAAACACGAACATGTACCGGGCGATTCGCGAACAGACCGTCCAACGGGGCTACGACCCACGCGAGTACACGATGGTCGCCTTCGGCGGTGCCGGGCCGATGCACGGCGCGAGCATCGCCGAGAAACTCGAGGTCTCGACGGTGCTGGTGCCACCGTCACCGGGAATCGCCTCCGCTCGCGGACTCCTGACGGGGAACGTGAAATACGACTACCAGCAGACGGTCAGCAGCCCACTCGAGGAGGTCGATGGCGAGTTTATCGAGGCGGCGTTCGAGCGCCTCGAAGCCCGTGGACGCGAGCAACTCGAGCGCGACGAGATCGATTCCGCACGATGGGAGTTCAGATCGTCGGTCGACTGTCTGTACGACGGGCAGGGCTACGAACTGAACATCGATTTCGACGGAACTGACGGCGACTGGCACGCCAGACTCCGCGAGCGCTTCGAGAAGCGACACGAAGCCGAGTACGGCCACTACTTCGAGGCGGACCCGGTCGAACTGCTCAACGTCCGTGTGACCGCGATCGGCAACGTTGAGTCGTACACCCCACCCGAGATCGCAGCCGATGGCGCGCTCGAGGCAGCCAAGACGACGGAGTCGACGATCGTCTTCGGCACCCCGGACACCCCCAAGGAGCTGACCGTCCCACGATACGAGCGCGAGAGACTGGCAGCCGGCACCGAGATCGACGGGCCAGCGATCGTCGACGAGTTCGACAGCACGGTCGTCGTCAACCCCGACTGGACGGCGACGGTCGAAGCGAACGGCTCGATCATACTGACAACGGAGAAACGATGACGACACACCCAGACCACACGGACCAGACGGCACCGGACGACGAACACGACGACACGACGGCGGCGGACGTTCTCCGCGAACGCGATATCGATCCGGTGACGATGCAGGTCATCGGTGGCGAACTCGATACGATCGCCCAGGAGATGGGGTACAAACTCATCCGCTCGTCGTACTCCTCGATTATTCGCGAAAGCGAGGATATGGGGGCAGGAATCTTCACGACCGACTGTCGCGAACTCTGTGAGAGCGACTCGACGCCGATGCACGTCGGCTCGCTGATCGGCTATCTCGACGGCATGTACAAGACGTTCGAGGAACGCGGCGTCGACCGCGAGGAGATCATCAACGAGGGCGACGTCTTCATCCACAACCACCCCCACTACGGCGCGAGCCACTCGCCGGACATCGCCGTCGCCGTCCCCATCTTCTACGAGGGCGAACACATCGCCTGGGCGGCGAACACAGCCCACCATCTCGACATCGGCTCGGCAACGCCCGGCCTCGCCATCGACCTCGAGGACATGTACGCGGAAGGAAGCCTGTTCCGGGCGACGAAAGTATACGATCAGGGCGAGCGAGTCGACGGCATCTGGGACTTCATCGAGGACAACGTCCGGACGCCGCGGGAGGTCATCGGCGACCTGCAGGCGCAAATTTCCTCGTGTCACGTCGGTGAGAACCGGTATCTCGACCTCGTCGAAAAGTACGGCTTAGAGGAGATCCAGCAGACCGGCGAGGCGCTGATGGAGTACGCCGAAGCGCTCCTGCGAAACGAGATCCGGACGATTCCCGACGGCACGTACTACGCCGAGGATTATCTCGACGACGACGGGCGAAACCGGGGACAGCGACTGAAGATCGCCGCGGAGGTGACCGTCGACGGCAGCGACATTACCGTCGACATGAGCGAGTCCGCCGACCAGACGCCGACGGGGTACAACATTCCGTTCCACGGCTCAACTGACGTCTGTATCTACTTTACGATCCGGTCGCTGCTGATGGACACTTTCGTTCGCGATGAGTATCTGCCACAGAACTCGGGAACGTTCGCACCCGTCCATCCGAAGGCCCGACCGGGCTGTATGTTCAACCCGACGCCGCCGACGTCGGCGTTCGCCCGTATCAATCAGGTCGACAAAATGAGCGACCTCATCATCAAAGCGCTTGCCGAAGCGATCCCCGAGAAGGTCTGTGCGGGCACCTGCGGACAGGTGTACTTCGTGAGCTACGGCGGGACGAACGACGACGGCGAGTACTGGGTCTACCTCGAGGTCAACGAAGGCTCCTACGGTGGTCGGCCCGAAGCCGACGGCCTCGACGCGGTCGACGCGCTCGTCCACAACACGAAGAATCGGCCCGTCGAGGACATCGAACTCTCCCATCCGATGCGGGTCGAACGCTACGGGCTCCGCGAGGACGGCCACGGTGCCGGGCGGACTCGAGGCGGCCACGGGATCGTCCGCGAGTCACAGTTCCTCACGGACGCCGTAATGACGATGGAAGGCGACGGCAACACGTACCGCCCACACGGTCTCTTCGGCGGCGGAGAGGGGACTCACGGCGACCTGAAACATATCAAAGCCGACGGCGAGGTGCTGGATCTCCATTCGAAAGAGTCCGGCTACAAGTTCGAGGCCAACGACCGCGTGCTCATCAAGACAGCGAGCGGCGGCGGCTACGGCGATCCGTACGAGCGGCCGGCCGACACGGTCTACGAGGATTACCTCGATGGACTGGTTTCGGAGACCGACGCTCGCGAGGAGTACGGCGTCGTCATCGAAGACGGCACGCTCGATACAGCAGCGACGGACGAACTGCGGAACGAGTAGTCGGCAACTGTTTTTTGTGGTCGGAGTGGAGCGCTCGAGCGACGGAGCGACGAACCACCTCAGTCAGCAACCCGCTCGAGGGCATGTGCCACGCGAAGTGCCAGTCCGTCCTCGAACTGCGGGGCGACTGCCTGTGCACTCACCGGCAGCCCGTCGAGCGACGTCACGGGCACGGTGACAGCTGGCGTGCCGGCGATGTTGAACGGGGCCGTGTTGCCGAGGACCGGAATGAGGTCCGCACGCGTCGTGACCGTCTCGACGGCCGGCGGCCGAACGCGAAGCGTCGGCATAACGAGCGCGTCGACGGCGTCGAACGCCGCCTCGAGTCGGGTCGTAAACTCGATGCCCTCGGCTCGAGCAGCGGCGTACGTTGCCCCACCGCTGGTCATATCGAGGAAGGCGGGCGGCAGAATGCGTCTCGCGACGTGCTCACCGAGGCCGTCCTCGCGGGCAGCCGCGAACGCCTGCCGAAGTTCCTCGTTGTAGCCCGTCCCCTGCCCTCTGGTGACGCCGTTGCCGGAGACGAGCCACGAGAACTCCGCTGCGCCGATGTTCAGGTAGGCGGCCTCGGTGTCGCCGAGATCTAACTCGACGGGGACGGTCTCGATACCGAGCGTCGAAAGCCGGTCGGTGACCGTCCGAACGGCATCGGCGACCTCGTCCGAGGAACACTCGAACGGCGTCTCCGGGATACCGACGGTCAGCCCGTGGACGTCATCGAGCTCCTCGAGTGTCTCGAACTCGAGCGAACGATCGGCCGATGTTGGATCGCGGGGGTCCGGACCGGCCATGGCCGCAATCGCACGCGTCGCTGTCGGGACGTCGCGTGCCAGTGGGCCGATCGTATCTAACGAGGGCGCGAAGTCGACGAACCCATTCCGCGGGACGAGCCGATGTGATGGCTTGACGCCGACGATGCCACAGCAGGCCGCCGGAATGCGGACGCTGCCGCCCGTGTCGGTGCCGAGTGCGACGTCGACGGTGCCGGCTGCGACGGCCGCAGCGCTGCCACTCGAGGAGCCGCCGGCGACGATGTCGGGATCGATCGGATTCGTAACGTGGCCGAAGTCGCTGAACTCGCCAGTTGGCCCCATCGCGAACGGCTCCATATTGGCCTTGCCGACGAGTTCGATCCCCGCATCGAGGAGCCGATCGACAGACGGCGCTGTCTCCGAGGGAACGACGGAGTAGGCTGCCGAGCCGCAGGTCATCTCGAGGTCGGCGACGGCGATGTTGTCTTTGACCGCGAGCGTCGTCCCCGCAAGTGGCCCCGAATCGGTACGCACGCGCGGTTCGTCGAAGACGGCGAGCAGGGCGTTTTCGTCGTCGTCAGCGCGGTGGCCCACACCCTCGGCCGATGGTGTCGCCGTCGCCGTCGCTTCCGAGTCACCAGCCGTCGCCGTCTCGAGGATCTCCTCGAGCAGCGATTCGGAGAGATCGAAACCGAGCCGTTCGGCCTGGGTCCGCATCTCGGCGAGGTCGGCGTCGGTCATCGGCGGTCGCCTCGGTCGTATGGTCGGGTTCGGCGCTGTCGAGACTGGGTGCTATCGCTGACGCGTCGGATCATGCGTTCGAATGACAGCCAATGTCCTTAGTCGTATCGACAGTCGCGGAGGCAATGATTCCGGCGAGTAAAACGTTATATACTCCATCCGTGTTCTACAGCGTGAGATGGTACCATGACTCGAGCGGGTATCGATATCGGTGGGACGTTTACCGACCTGATAATCTTCGATGAAGAGACCGGACGTATCGAAATCACGAAAACGCCGTCCACGCCGGACAACTCCGCGGAGGGAGTGATCAACGGGCTGACGAAAGCAGAGACGGCGATCAGCGATCTGGACTTCTTCTCGCACGGGTCGACGGTCGGGACCAACGCCCTGATCGAACGCGACCTGCCGCGAACAGGGCTGATCACGACCGCGGGCTTTCGCGACGTCCACGAGATTCGGGATGCGACCAAAGAAGACGTCTGGGACGCCTACACCGACGTCGCAGACCCCTATGTGACACGGCGTGATCGCCTCGAGGTAACCGAACGAATCGATTACAACGGAGAGGTCGTCACGCCGCTGAACGAAGACGACGTTCGGGAGGTCGTGGAGGTGTTCAAAAAGCGGGGCATCGACACGATCGCGATCTCGCTGATCAACGCCTACGTCAACGGCGACCACGAACGGCGCGTCCAAGAGATCGTCGAGGACGAACACCCCGACGCGTTCGTCTGTTGCTCACACGAGATCCTCCCCGAGATGTTCGAACACGAGCGGACGAGCACGACGATCGTCAACGCAGCGCTGGTGCCGGTTGTCAAGGAGTATCTGACCGATCTCGCAGACCAACTCGAGTCCCGGGGCTACGAAAACGACGTCCTCGCGATGCACTCCGGCGGGGGGATGATGACCACCGAAGCGATCGCCTACTACGCGGCCCGGATCGCAAACTCCGGCCCGACGGCGGGGGCGATCGCCGGTCAGTACATCGCCGAACAGTGCGGGTTCGAAAGCGCGATCGGCTTCGACATGGGCGGCACCAGCGTCGACGTCTCGCTCACCTACGGCGGCGATATCGAGATGACCGACGAGTGGGCCGTCGAGTACGGCTATCCGATTATGTTCCCCTCGACGGACATCAAGACGATCGGCGCCGGCGGCGGCTCGGTCGCCTGGATCGACGAGGGTGGCTCGCTCCGTGTCGGACCGCGCAGTCAGGGGGCAGACCCCGGTCCTGCCTGCTACATGCGTGGTGGGGACAAGCCGACGATCACCGACGCGAACGTGTTGCTGGGCTGGGTCGATCCCGACAAGTTCCTCGGCGGCGATATGGACGCGACCGCCGGTCCGTCTCGAGAGGTAATCGAACGCGACATCGCCGAGCCACTCGGTCTCGACACGACCGAAGCGGCCTCCGCGATCGAGCAGATCGCCATCGCGAACATGTGCAACGCTGTCAGGCTCGTCTCGACGAGCAAGGGGTACGACCCCCGTGACTTCGCAATCGTCGCCTTCGGCGGCGCCGGACCGATGCACGCGGCCCACGTCGCCCGCGAGATGAGTATTCCGAACGTCATCGTCCCGCCGTACCCCGGCATCAACTCCGCGCTGGGCTGTCTGCTCGTCGACGTCGAACACGACCTCTCGAAGACGTTCGTCGCGAACGCGACCGAGGCGATCGCCGACGACTTAGAGGCGACGCTCGCCGAGGTCGAGTCGGAGATCCTCGAGCGATTACGTGCCGAGGAGATCGAAGACGAGCAGATCCGCCTCGAGCACGAGGTGAAGATGCGCTATGCTGGCCAGTGGCGGTCGCTGGCCGTGCCGTGTTCGCTGCCGATCGAGAGCGTCGACGAGATCCGCGAACGGTTCCACGAAGAACACGAGCGCGTCTACGCCTACTCGGATCGCGACGCGACCGTTGAAATCTACGGGATTCGCGTGACTGGGCGGGGCGTCGTCGAAAAACCGTCGTTCCCAGAGATCGAGTCGGGAAGCGTCGAAGACGCCCACCTCGGCACTCGAGAGGTCTACTTCGAGGATGCGGGTGGGTTCGTCGAGACGGATCTCTACCAGCGCGAGCAACTGGGCGCAGGGGCGACGTTCAGCGGCCCCGCGATCGTCGAACAGATGGACTCCACTGTGGTCGTTCCCCCCGAGGCCAGCGTGGAAGTCGAACAGACGGGGAACCTGATCATCGAAATCTAACCATGTCACAGACTGACGCACACAGCGATATCGACCTCGATCCGGTCACGTTCGAGGTCCTGCGGAGTTCGTTTACGAACCTCGTCGACCGGATGGCCGAACAGATTCAGCGAACGTGTTACTCGTTCGTGATCTACAACCGCGACTTCAGCAACTGCCTGAACGACGCGGAGGGGAACACGGTAATGCAGGGCTCACAGGACATCGCCGTCCACGTCGGCACGCTTCATTACACCTGCAAGGAGACGCTCGAGTACTTCGAGGGCAACATCAATCCCGGAGACGTCTACATCGTCAACGACCCGTATCTGGGGGCAACACACATCAACGACGTCCGGATCATGCGGCCGGTGTTCTACGACGACGAACTGATCGCCGTCACGCAATCGAACGGCCACTGGGCCGACGTTGGTGGCCCGTCGCCGGGCTCGTTCAACATCGAGGCGAACAGCCACTTCGCCGAGGGCCTCCGGATTCCGCCGCTGAAAATCTGGGACCGCGGCGAGTTCCAGGACGACGTCGCTAACCTGTTAGTGACGAACATGCGCCTCTCGGAAGACCGCATGGGCGACCTGCGCGCCCAGACCGAAGCGACCAGAATCGCCGAAGAGCGCCTGCTCGAACTCGTCGACAAGTACGGCATCGACACCGTCAAAACGGCGTTCGACGAGTCGAAAAACTACGTCGAACGGATCATGCGCGAGCGGATCCGCGACCTGCCAGACGGCACGTGGCGAACGCAGGATTACATCGACGGCGACCCGGCGGACGAAGAGGGGTTCGTCACGATCGACGTCGAGATGACGATCGATGACGACGAGGTCCACTACGACCTCTCGGGATCGGACGAGTACATCGGTAACTTCCTGAACTCCACGTACGGCACGTCGTTTTCGGCGGTGATCGCCGGGACGAAGATGTTCTTCCCGGACGTGCCGCTCAACTCGGGAATGTACCGAGTGGTCGACGCGACGCTGCCGGAGGGAACCGTCGTCAACGCTCCCGAGCCAGTCCCCGTCACCGGATCGGTCGCGGGGGCGTACGAGAAGGTCATGAACGCCATCTTCGAGATGTGGTCGGAGGTGCTTCCGGAACGGGCGATGGCCTGTGCCTTCAATCTCGAGTATCTGCTCTCGGGTGGGACGGATCGTCGCCCAGACCGGGACGGCGAGGAGTTCATGTGGTACGACTGGATGGCCGGCGGCTGGGGCGGCCGCGACGGGTTAGACGGGGCGAACGCGACCGCGCCCGTCTTCGGGGCCGGACTGGCTGTCCAGTCGCTCGAGGGTCAAGAGCGGGACACGCCACTGTTGACGAGCCAGCACTCGATCGTCACGGATTCCGCCGGCCCCGGAGAGTTCCGGGGTGGCTGTGGCGTCGAGAAAGGCGGACGTTTGCTCGAGTGTGAAAACAGCGTCATCTCCTACTGTTCCGACCGGGCGTACTCGGTCACGTGGGGGTTAGACGGCGGACTGCCGGGCGTGCCCCACGGCGTTACCGTCACACGTGCAGACGGGGATCCCAAAGACCTCGGCACCGTGTTCTCGAACAGGCCAATCGAGACTGGCGATCAGTTCACCCGACCGTCTTCCGGCGGTGGCGGCTTTGGCGATCCGCTCGAGCGCGACCCCGACGCGGTCCGCGAGGACGTCATCGACGACTACGTCTCGATCGAACGCGCAGCGAAAGATTACGGTGTGGTGATCGACGCGATCGATCCAGAGCTGTGCGAGTACGAGATCGATCACGAAGCGACGGCGGCAAAACGCGACCACATCCGCGAGCACCGCGAGGGCTGGCTCGAGGAAGACCCCGAGTCGGTCGCCGAACGGTACCGCGCAGGCGAACTCGACCAGCTGGATCTCGTCCGACAGTACGGCGTGATCCTCGAGTGGGAGACAGGCGAACTCCTCGAGCGAACGACGGCCCAGTTCCGCGAGATGCTCGAGCGGCGAGCCGTGACAGAGTGGCGCTGAGACGGTCTGCTGTACCGATGTACCGCCGCACACCAGCGGCGGAGTCGGTGATCGGCGGGACGTGACGACAGCAGACCATATGAGACGGCGCCACCGCCCATCTTGTCGATACCACGACGAAATGTTTTTTATGATAGACTGTCTCAACCACACTGCTGTCGATCGCCTGCCGTCGCCGACCCACTAACGGCCAGTCAGCCCGCGGCAGGCATTCGAGGCGAGACATAGATGAGCACCACCACCATCAAACAGCTATCGACCGAGGACGACCTGCGCACAGGGTTTCCAATCCTCAACGAACTGCGGACACATCTGGACGAAGACCTGTTTTTCGAACTGTACGAGCAGATGCACGAAGAAGGGTATCGACTGTTCGGCCTCTACGATAATAACGAGCTCGTCGCCGTCGCTGGCGTCACCATCTCGACCAACTTCTATCTGGGCAAACACGCCTACGTCTACGACCTCGTGACGACTGAATCCCGGCGCTCGGAGGGGTTCGGCGAACAGCTCCTCTCGTTTGTCCACGACTGGGCAGCGACGGAAGGCTGTGAGGCAGTCGAGCTCGAGTCAGGACTCTGGCGTGACGATGCACACCGATTCTACACCGACGCACTCGGCTACGACAAGTACTGCTACTCGTTTAAATACGAGCTCACGGGCGACGACAGCGAAGCAGGCGAGTAGTCGACGCTTCTACGGAGACAGTCAGTTGGATCCGTCGACAACGTTCTCGGTCATTTCCTCGGACATGTTGGCGACTGTCCGCGCACTGGTCTGGAGTTCTTTCATCACAAACGTCGACGCGGTCTCGTTGACGCCATCGATCGTCACGATCTCGTCGATAAGGTCGTTCATCTGCTCGCGGTCCTGGACCCGGGAGTGGACGATAAAGTCGACGTCGCCCATCGTATAGTACACCTGAAACACGCCGTCGATCTCGGTGAGCGAACGACCGATATCCTCGGCGTACCCACTCTCGTGGGCCACCGACACCTCTGTAATAACCACCATATTGAGTCCGAGTGCAAGCGGGTCGATATCCGCCGACACCGAGGTGATAATGTCGGCGTCTTTGAGCTTGTTCAGCCGATAGTGAACCGCCGATTTCGACAGCTCGAGGTCCGTTGCTAGCTCAGCGAGATTGACATCGGCATCGCGCTCGACGCGCTCGAGAATCGCGATATCCGTTTCGTCGATGGCCGGCCGGTCGTTGGGTTCCATAGCAGTTAGTTCGTCGGGGGACAGTTAAACGTGCGATTCCAGTCCGGACGCCTCGCCACGTCTGAGTCGCGACGAACACGCTCACTCGAGCGGACTGTCTCGGTCAGTCCATGGCCGCATCGGAGACCTCGAGTGCGACGTCGAGGGCTGCGACGGCCTCGTCGACATCGTCTTCGGTGATCGGCAGCGGCGGCGCGATGATGAGCGTGTTGATCATGTTGCCGACGTAGACGCCCTCCTCCCACGCGGCGGCGCTGACCTCGTCGACGACAGTCGACCCCATCGAGATCTTATCAGAACGGTGGCCGAACGGAACACGCTCGTCGGGATCTTTCGTCAACTCGACGCCGCGGAAGAGGCCGACACCGCGCGTCTCGCCGACGCTTGGATGCTTTGCTGCGAGTTCCTCGAGGCGCTCCCCGAGATACTCCCCGACGCGGTTGGCGTGTGAGATCAGGTCCTGGTCCTGATAGCTGGTGACTGCAGCGAGGCCAGCAGCACAGGCGACCGGGTGACCCGCGTAGGTATGGCCGTGACAGAACATCTCATCTTCGAAGTGGGCGGCGATCTCGTCGGTGACGATCGTCGCACCGAGCGGCGCATAGGCCCCGCTGAGCCCTTTCGCCATCGACATAATGTCGGGTGTCACGTCGAAAACGTCACAGCCGAACCACTCACCAGTGCGACCGAAGCCGCTCATCACCTCGTCGCAGATGAGCAACGCGCCGTGGTCGTGGGCGATCTCTTTGAGTCGGGGGAGATACTCCTTCGGCGGGACGAGAATGCCGTTCGAGCCGACGACGGGTTCGACAAGCACCGCCGCGACGGTGTCGCCCTCGAGCATCAGCATCTCGTCGATGTACTCGAGACTCTCCATTGGCTCGAGCGTCGAGCCGTAGGCGTACGGGTCGGGGGCTTTGATCGAACCGGGGACGCCGGGTTCGGACATCAGCCGGCGCGGGTCGCCCGTGACACTGATCGAGCCGGCGGTGGCGCCGTGATAGGAGCGGTACCGTGAGATGATCTTCTGTTTGCCCGTGTACATGCGGGCGATCTTGATCGCGGCCTCAACGGCCTCCGTCCCACTGGTCGAGAAGAACGTCCTCGAGAGGTTCCCTGGCGTTACCTCCGCGAGTTTTTCGCCGAGTTTCGCCCGCGGTTCGGTCGTAAATCCTGGGGCGAAGTATGCGCCCTCGCGGGCCTGTTCGGCCATCGCGTCAGCGACGGTGTCCGCGGAGTGGCCGAGGTTCGAGCACATGAGCTGGCCCGAGAAATCGATGTACTCACTGCCGTCTGCAGTAGTGAATCGAACACCCGAGCCACCGGTTACCTCCGTCGGGGAAACCTCGCTCTGGTAGGACCAGGTCCCGAACACGTACTGTTTATCGAGCCGTTCAGTCTCGGTTGCGCCCTCTGGGAGCGCATCGTCGGATGATTGTGTATCTGACATTGATATGCTCCACGTTGTCTCTCATACTGCATTAATCTTTATCAAAACCTCACCTCAGTAGACTGTTGTTCAATGAGCCGAGCATCTATGAAACCGTTTTCAGTAGTTTTTGAATATAGCAGAACAGCGTAGAATGAATCCCGAAGAGTTATTTCACTAGTCGTGGTATCTGGCCCCATGGTTGAGCTAGAATCACTCTCGGAGACAGGAGACGTACAGAACTACGTCGGCGGCACGTGGACACGTCCAGACGGCAGCGACGGACAACAGGTCATCAATCCAGCGACCGGCGAGGAACTCGCGTTCGTCCCGTTCAGCACCGAATCGGACGTCGACGACGCCGTCGCAACCGGTCTCGAGGCGTTCGAAGAGTGGTCGACGACGCCCGTCGAAGAGCGAATCCAGCCGCTGTTTGCGCTGAAAGGACTGCTCGAGGACCACCAGGACGAACTGGCCGAAATCCTCGTCGAAGAACACGGAAAGACCCTAGCGGAAGCCCGTGGGGAGCTCCGTCGCGGCATCGAGAACGTCGAAGTCGCCTGTGGCATCCCGTCGATGATGCAGAGTGGATCCCTGCTGAACGCGGCTCCCGGGATCGATGAGAGCGCCGTTCGCAAACCGCTCGGCGTCTTCGCAGCCATCACCCCGTTCAACTTCCCGGGTATGATCCCGCTGTGGTTCCTGCCATACGCCGTCGCAACCGGTAACAGCTTCATTCTGAAGCCGAGCGAACGCGATCCGCTGGTGGCCCAGCGCATGTTCGAACTCATCGACGAGGCTGGCTTCCCCGACGGTGTCGTCCAGTTTGTCAACGGGAGCGTCGACACGGTAACGGCGCTGCTTGAGCACGAGGACATCGCCGGCATCTCCTTTGTCGGCAGCACTCCAGTCGCGAAACACGTCTACGAGACCGCCGCCGCACACGGCAAACGCGTTCAGGCACAGGGTGGCGCGAAAAACCACATCATCGTCACCGAAACCGCAGACCTCGAGTTCGCCGCCGAAAAGACGATCGCGTCGGCGTGTGCCTGTGCCGGCGAACGGTGTCTCGCCAACGACGTCGTCGTCGTCGAAGAAGGTGTGTACGACGAGTTCGAGGAACTGGTACTCGAGAAAGCCGAAGCCCAGACGGTTGGCTATGGGCTCGATGAGGGCGTCGACATCGGCGCGCTGATCACGCCAGAACACGAGCAGAACGTCCGCAACTTCATCGAAACCGGCGTCAGCGAGGGTGCCGAACTCCTCCTCGATGGTCGCGACGTCACTGTTGAGGGCTACGAGGACGGTAACTTCCTCGCGCCCACCGTGTTCGGCGGTCTGACGACTGACATGGTCATCACTCGAGAGGAGATCTTCGGCCCGGTGCTCGGACTGATGGCTGTCGAGGACATGGACGAGGCACTCGAGGTGTTGAACCAGAGCAAGTTCGGCAACGCGGCGAGTCTCTTCACGGGCAGTGGCCTCGACGCCCGCAAGTTCCGCCACCGCGCCGACGTGGGGAACCTCGGCGTCAACGTGGGCACCTCCGCCCCGATGGCCTTCTTCCACTTCGGTGGCCAACGGGACTCGTTCTTCGGCGACCTCCACGCCCAGGGCGAGGACATGATCCACTTCTACACGGACAAGAACGTCTACATCGAGCGCTGGCCAGACAACTGAGCTAGCAGCGTCGCCGCCGGCCTTCGGCCCTTATCCGCTTCTAAAAAAGAGGCGCCCTCGAGTGCCTACTCGGCTTTGAACTCGGCGAAGACGTCGATCACTTCCGTGACGTTCGGACCGAGTGAGTACAGCGACGGTTCGGTACAGCCGGCCTCACAGTAGTCGGCAACCTTCTGAACACAGTCCTCAGGTGTGCCAGCGGCGACGATGTTCGTGACGACCTCGTCGGGCACCAGTCGACTAGCGCGCTCGATATCCTCGGCCGAAGCGGGCCAGCCACCGAGTTCCTCGCCGACCTGCTCGCCCACTTCGGGGTCGATCCCCGACGCTTTCGTGATGTGGGGCTGTTGGCCGATGTACTGGGTGACCAGCCCACGAGCGTTGTCGATGGCAACGTCCGCGTCCTCGTCCATCGACACGGCGATCAGCTGTGGCCGGTCGACGTCGTCGATCGTCCCGCCCTGTTTCTCGACGCCCTCGGTGAGCTTCTCCATCGCCCGTTCGTTGTGCTCCGGCGGGATCAAGTAGTTCATGTAGACGCCGTCGATGGTGCCGTTGCCGACCAGTTCGCCGGCCATCTTGTTCATCGTTAGCCCGGTCGCACCGATGTAGATCGGCACCGTCCGCGGTTCGGCGTTGGCCCGCACCAGATCGAGTTCGATATCCTCGACCTGGATGTACTGCCCGTCGTAGGTAACGGTCTCGAGGTCGAGGAGCTTCCTGAGCACGGTACAGTACTCCCACATGTAGCGAAGCGGGTTCTGGCGGTCGATTCCCACTTTGCTCGCAAGCGGATCCCACCAGGCGCCGATGCCGAGCATTGCCCGGCCGCCGGACAGTTCATCAAGCGTCGAGAACGTCTGGGCCATCAGGGCGACGTTTCGCGTGTAGCAGTTGGTCACGCCCGGTCCGAACCTGACCGAGTCAGTCACCTGCGTGTACGCCCCCATGATCGTCATCGCATCACGAACCAGTCGCGACTCACCCTGCCAGACCGAATCAAACCCCTTTGACTCGGCGTACTTTGCGTACTCGATCTCGTCGGCGACGTTCTCGCTCTCCCAGTTCCAGATGCCGAGTCGATCGAACGTCGGATCGCTCATTTCGCACCTCCGGCGAGGTCAACGGCAGCGTTCGCAATCGTCGACGCCGCCTTGTAGCAGTCGTCCCAACTCGTGTACTCCGACTCGTTGTGGCTCTTGCCGTTCTCGCTCACCGCGAACACCATTCCCGTATCGCAGATACTGTGCATATGTGTTGCGTCGTGTCCCGCGCCGCTGAAGATTTGCATGCTATCGTACCCAAGTTCGTCCGCAGCCGTCTGGACCGCATCGACACACCCGTCAGCGAACTGGACCGCCGGGGCGCGCATTCGGTCGTCGTACTCCCACTCGAGGCCCTCCCGCTCGGCGGCCCACTCGGCCTCCTCGAGAACGCGCCGACGGGCCTCCTCGATCACGTCGTCGGAGGGATCACGGAACCCCCACGTGAACGTGACTTCCTCGGGGATGATGTTGATCGAGTTCGGCTTGGCGTCGATGTAACCGGTCGTCCCGACCGTGCGCTCGCCCAGCGTGCTCGGAATGCGTCGGATCTGGCTGATCACGTCGGCTGCAGCGACGAGCGCGTCCTGTCGGTAGTGCATCGGCGTCGGCCCGGAGTGGTCGGCCTCGCCGTAGAACGTGACCGCTCCCCACGTGAAGCCGACGATCCCCGTGACGACGCCGACGTCTTTCTCGTTTTCCTCGAGATACGGCCCCTGCTCGACGTGGAGTTCGAGATACGCCTCGTACTCCTCGGGCGGCTCGCAGGGTTCCTCGCCCTTGTATCCGATGCGCTCGAGTTCGTCTTCGAACACGGTTCCATCGACGTCGGTCTTGGCGTACTCTTCCTCGAGGTCGTGTGCGCCGGCCCAGACGCCGCTGCCCTGCATTGCGGGCTGGAACCGCGACCCTTCCTCGTTGGTCCAGTTGACGATCTCGATGGGGTGGGTGGTCTCGATCTCATTGTCGTTGAGCGTCCGGATCAGCTCCAGGGCTGCGATGACGCCGAGTGCACCGTCGTAGATACCGCCGTAGGGCTGCGAGTCGAGATGGGAGCCGACTAGCACCGGCTTCGCATCAGGATCGGTCCCCGCACGGCGTCCGAACATGTTTCCGAACTCGTCAACACGGACTGTCAGCCCCGCTGCAGTCATCTGGTCGGCGAACCAATCACGGATCTCCTTGTCCTCGTCGGAGAGTGCGAGCCTGTGTAAGCCACCGTCGGCAGTCGCGCCGATCTCGGCTTGCTCTTTCATTGTCGATACAAAGCGCTCTCGCTGTAACGAAATGGGCATACAGCTACCTCTCGGGAGTTACAGATAAGCCTTTGTGTGAAAACAACACGCACATTCATGACGAACGGAAACGTCGTCGCTACGAAAACGTAATATCGAGTTCGAGTTCGTTGACCGTACCCAACAGCATCGACGGCACTTCTTCGGTGAACCAGTCGCCTTGCATCCGATACGTCGGCCCCGAGAGGCTGATTGCACCGAGTACCGCTCCCGACTGTTCCAGCACCGGCACGCCGACGGCGGTCAACCCCTTCGTATACTCCTCCTCGTTGAACACGTAGTTCTGTTCCCGCGCAACCTCCAGTTCCGTCCGTAGCTCGTCGACGTCCGTGACTGTATACTCGGTGAACTGCTCGAGTTCAAGTTCCGCGAGCAACGCTTCCATGTACGGCACGGGTAGCGCGCTGAGAATCGCCTTTCCTGCGGCAGTCGCATGGAGGGGGACGCGTTCGCCGATATCCGAATTCGTTTTCACGCCATACTCACCCGTCTCGCGGTGAACGTAGACTCCCTTCCCGTGTTCTTCGATGATGAACTGCGCGCGTTCGCCGGTCCGTTCGGCCAGTCGGCTCACTTTGTCGTAGGTGAGTCGATACGCCTCTTTTCGCCATCTGGCGTGCTCGCCGAGTCTGAGAAACTGGAGACTGAGATAGTACTCGTTGCCCTCTTTGACGACGTACTCGTGCTGGTGCATCGTCGACAGATGGTCATGAACGGTGCTTTTTGGCATATCGAGTCGCGTCGCAACTTCGGTCACGCGTGCGCCGTTGAGTTCGTCCAGAACGTGGATGATCTCGAACAGCCGATCAACGGACTTTACTGACGAACCTGGTTCGACGCTTGCCATGTTATGTTATACAATACCACTATACCTAAATGACCGTTTCGCTGTTCAAGTCGATGATATTGGGAATCTCCTTATATAATTAGAACAGGATTCACGGCGACCAGTGCACACCAAGTTGGACGATCCACCGGTTTCGTCGGTCCCTCCAACGCGAATCTTTTTGCCGCTCTCGAGCGACATCGTGGTATCCACACGGGCGAACCGACACGCGACTCGTCCGCGATGGACCACCCGACCATGCCAGCTGAGACACCAGACGTTTACGATCGTGCAGGACTGGACAATGAAATCGGCTACGGCGACACGCCCGCACTGATCGTCGTCGATCTGCAACAGGGCTTTACGGATCCGTCGTGTCCGCTCGGTGGCGACCTCACAGGCGTCGTCGAGCGAACGAACGCGCTCCTCGAGGCCGCTCACGACGCCGACTGTCCCGTCGTCGCAACCCGGGTCATCACCACCCACCCGGAGGCAGCTGACCTCGGGACCTGGGTAGAAAAGATCCCCACACTCGAGATACTGGCTGCAGGCTCCGAGTGGGTCGCATTCGACGACCGACTCGAGCTTCAAGCCGACGATCACCGACTGGACAAGCGACAGGCGAGTGCGTTTCACGAGACTGAACTCCACTCGATGTTGTCTGCGTGGGGCGTCGATACGCTCATCGTCGCTGGCTGTACAACCAGCGGCTGCATCCGCGCGACAGCCGTCGACGGCTGTGCCCACGGCTTTCGCGTGATCGTCCCCGAGGGAAGCGTCGGCGACCGACTCGAGGAGCCACACGCGGCGAACCTCTTCGATATCCACGCGAAGTACGGCGACGTCAAACCAGTCGACGAGGTGTGTGAGTATCTACACGACAGCTGAAGCTGAGCTAGTGCATCGCGTCCCCACCGTCGGGGCTGAGCGTCTGGCCCGTATAATAGCTGCTCTCCTCGGAGGCGAGGAAGACGACCGTCGGGACGATATCTTCGACTTCGCCGAGTCGGTCCATCGGAAGCTGTGCCGCTTTCGCCTCGCGCCACTCCTCGCTGATGTCGTCTAATAGTTCGGTCTGAACTGGGCCCGGCGCGACGGCGTTGACTCGGACCGTCGGCGAGACTTCACGTGCGAGCGCTCGAGTCATCGCGATCACGCCACCTTTGGCGGCCGAGTAGTGGACTAACTCTTCGCCGCCAACGATTCCGAGCTGTGAAGCAACGTTGATGATCGAGCCGCTGCCCGCCTCGAGCATTCCTGGGAGGGCAAACCGGGTCGGGAGAAACGTCCCACGCAAGTCTACGGCGATCGTTTCGTCCCACATCTCGACTGGCATCTCCGCGAGCGGAGACTGTGTGAGGATTCCCGCATTGTTGACGAGGATGTCGAGTGACCCGAACGTGGATTCGAACGTGTCGATCATCGACTCGACAGCTGCGGCGTCGCTGACATCAGCTTCGAACGTTCGTGCGTTTCCGCCGTTCGCTTCGATCGTCTCAACGACATCATTGGCGTGTGTCGGCTCCTCCTGTGGTGGATAATTAACGCCGACGGTCGCTCCTTCTGTAGCTAACCCTTCGGCAATGCCACGTCCGATACCTTTGCTCGCACCCGTAACGAGCGCCTGTCTACCGTCTAATCGACCCATGCAGAACAGTCCCACACGAACCGTATAACTGTTTATGTCAATTGTGTTATAAAGCGAGTCTTACCCATAACTGCGTAGAGAGTGTGGCGTATTCTATAGGCAGTACAGGGCGAGAACCCCGAGGCCTGATCTCGAGGTTATTGACAATGGATGCAGGCAGAGATCACGGGCCACCGTGCCCACGGTCGTTTACGACATCTACTGGATATCTGATACCGCTGTCCGGTCGAATGCCATTTATTCTGCAAGACGGTTGTACAGTGTTCCGAACAGGTATCCGAGAACGAACGCATCGATGAAACCCAGAACGGTTCCCCAGACGAGATTCCCTGGTTCATGGCTGTATCCCGGATAGAGGTCTGCTAGTAACAGTCGCCATCGCTCTCCGTAGTCCGTTCCGGCGGCAAGTTCGAGAAAGGCAACCGCTAAACCCCACAAAATTCCGGCCGAAAGGCCGAGTGCTCGTGCATCGACTTTCCCTGTGGACTGGGCAGGTTCGTCCGGGGACGGACTGATCAGCTTTTGAATTGATGTCTGTGATTCGCTCATACGATCCCAAGATCCACCTGTTAAGTGAAAATACTAGGGTGTCGTAGAAGAGCAATCGGTTGGTTAAGCGGCGGATTTTCCGGCCACTACTGCTGATGAACGTCAACGAAATCGCTACAGAGCAGGGATGAGAACTCTTTCGTGACACTCTCGTTTATATCAGTGACAGTTACAGTAGTTCAGATCCGCTCGTACGATAGTACCAGATTCATGAGGGGTTCCTTTACAGTTAAGCCCTTCCTCGCTCTCTGTAGTGAGTATGGCAGAGTATAGCATTAGAGTTGTTAACGCACGTGTCGTCACACCATCCGGAACCATAACTGGCGGAATAGCCGCAAGCGACGGGAAAATCACTGCAGTCGGGTCAAACAGTTCACTTCCTGAGGCCGAACAGACGATCGACGCCGAGGGGAACTACCTCATCCCGGGAGTCATCTGTCCACACAATCACATGGGCATCTCACGGTACGAGCATGACTATCACACCCAGTACGAACTCGACATGGAGACCGAGACAAAAGCCTGTCTCGCCGGCGGTGTGACGTCGTTCTTTACGTTCCTCCTCCAAGAGGAGCCGTACGTACCCGATATGGACTTCTTCGTCGACACCGGCGAACAGGAGTCCTACATCGACTTCGGGTTCCACGCAATCGTTCATCAGGACCACCACGTCGATGAAATCGACGATCTCGCTTCGGAAGGGGTCCGGTCGTTTAAGCTGTTTTTCAACATGTACAAGACATCGGCTCCGGAGTTGGGAATCGGCCACTCCGACGCCGGACGTGTCTACACCGTCTTGAAAAAGACAGCCGAGATGGAGAACGCAGTCGTCATGTTCCACGCCGAAAACGACGATCTCGGTCCGGTAAAAGTCGAGGAGATCAAAGCGGAGGGCCGAGACGACCTCACGGCATGGGCCGACGCCTCACCGGGGATCAGTCAGGCGATGCAGATCGAACAGATCGGCATGCTCACCGAACACACCGGTGCGACGACGTACGTCGTCCACAACAGTATGGAAGAGACTGTCGACGCCCTCGGCCGGTACAACGAGCGCGGCGTCAGTATCCACGGCGAAACCCTGCCGAGTTTCCTCGCCAACCACTGTGAAGACGAGGACGTCGGCCTCTGGGGGAAGATCTCGCCACCGATCGGCTACAAAGAAGATCAGGAGGCGCTCTGGAAAGCCCTCCGAAACGGCACGTTCGACCACGTCGGCACCGACCACTGCCCGTACCAACTCGAGTTCAAAGGCCCTCGCGACGGCAGCGTCTGGGAGGCACCGCCGGGCGATCAGGGTCTGCAGACGTTCCTCCCGCTCATGCTTAGCGAAGGCGTGAACAAAAATCGGATCTCGATGGAGCGGATGGTCGAGGTTTGCTCGACGAACAACGCGAAACGGTTCGGCATCTATCCACGGAAAGGCGCACTCGTCGAAGGGGCAGACGCCGACGCCGTCATCGTCGACCTGAAAAAGGAGTTCACCGTCGATGAGGACTACCTCTACGGACTGGACAACCGCTGGTGTTCGGCGTTCGGCCGCGAACTCACCGGCGCGCCGACACACACAATCAAAGGTGGCGAACTCGTCGTTGAGGACAACCATGTACTCACCGAAGGCGGGATCGGTTCGTACCTGCCACGCTACGAAGACGGCGTTCCAGTGACCGAATGAACCGGTTCGAAGCCGACCGAAAGCCAGCTTGGAAACCTCATCTCGAGACACACCAGTACTGGTGCCAGGAGTTGAAGCCGACTCTGGACAGAAACTACCGGCAACAGTAGCCGCCACGCGTTACGCGTGAGTCCTTTCACGACTAGTCGTCGGACGAGATTGGCGTTCCGTCTGCCCGTGCCGGTGCCGGACTCTCATCGAGGCCGTCGTCCTCGGCGTATGGATACCACGTTCGCTTCGTATTGTGCATGTACGGATCGTCATAGGCCGTCTCCTCGGGTTCGATCAGCTCTGCGAGTTCGTCGTCGTCTCGAGCAGCAACGAACTCACGGAAGCTCTCTTCACCATCGCGAGCCTCGGCGAAGTTCTCGATCAAGTTCGCAATCGCTCCGGGGACTTCGTCCGCCGGGATGCGTTCAGCGACCCAGGAAGCAAACTGCGGGTTCTCCCCGAGCCCACCACCGAGTCCGATGTCGAGTGCTTCGACCGGTTCGCCGTCCTTGCGCGTTTTCATCCCACGGAGGGAGACGTCGGCGATCTGTGGCTGGGCACACGAGGCCGTACAGCCCGAGAGATGGATATGGAAGTTCTCGACACCCGCAGGGAGGGTGACGTTCTCCGTGAGCCACCGGCCGAATCGAACCTGCCGATTTTTCGTCTCCACGATCGACAGCGAACAGAACTCGGTTCCCGTACAGGCAATCGAGCCGCGCTGGAACGGATTCGGGTCGGGACTGTAGTCGTCGAGCACCGACTCCGCACGCAAGTCGTCGAGGGTCTCTGCAGGGACATCAGTGAAAATGATGTTCTGGCGCTGCGTGAGTCGCACTTCGCCCGAGCCGTACGTCTCCGCTGCGTCAGCGAGGTCGTAGGCGTCGTCGACGCCAATCCGTCCAACGAGGACGTTCAAGCCGACGTAGTAGTTTCCATCGACCTGCTCATGGACACCAACGTGGTCGTGTTTCCCGTCAGCCTCTCCTGCATTGTAGGAGTAGGACTCCCGGAGATCCTCTCCAGCCGTCTCGAGTTCGAAGTCGATGTACTCGTCTTGGAGCGTCTCTCGGACCTTCTCTGGCCCCCACTCATCGACGAGGAACTTCATGCGAGCGTTGTAGCGATTTTCGCGGTCACCGTAGTCGCGGAACAGCGCCGAGATCCCGCCTGCAATCTCGACAGCCTGTTCTGGCGTCGCGAAGACATCGATGTTCCGGGCGAAACGCGGTTCGTTACGCGAGAGCCCACCGCCGACGCGGATATTGTATCCCGTTACGGATTCCCCATCAATCTCCTTCTCGGCGGGTTCGAATGCCAGATCGTTGATATCGCCCTGTCCACAGCCTTCGTCACACCCCGTCACCGCCACCTTCCACTTTCGTGGGAGGTTCGAATGCGCCTCATTTCGCTTGAACGTGTCATGAAGGTCGGTCGCAAGGGCATCCGCGTCAACGTGCTCGTGTTTGTCCTTGCCAGCAACCGGGCAGCCCACGATATTTCGCCACGAGTCACCACAGGCCTGCACCGTCGAGAGACCAACCTCCTCGAGTCGGTCGAAGATTTCGGGGACGTCCTCGAGTCGAATCCAATGGAGCTGAATTGCCTGTCTCGTCGTCACGTCGATCCAGCCGTTCCCGAACTCGGGATTCTCGGCCGGGCCGCGTGAGAAATCGTCCGCGATTTCGACGAGCTGTCGGAACTGCCCTGGCTCGAGCACGCCACCCGGCGGCCCGATCCGCATCATAAAATACGATTCCTGACCCGCTCGCTGGTGATACAGGCCATACCATTTGAACCGCTCGAACCACGCGTCTTGTTCGTCGTCAGGAATTGCTTCCCAGCCCTCCTCGGCAAAGCGTTCGATCTCCGCACGGATATCCGTCCCGTAGAGTTCGTCCTTCCATTTCTCGACGTCGGTGACCATTCTATCCGTCCTATGATGGTGATGCCATAACCTTCTCTCTCTTCCGTCAGTTCTCCCCGCATCTCACTCCTCTCGGCAGTTCTCCCCGCTATTCGTCACACCCGGAAGATTTTGCCACGGTGGCTATCGAGATACTATAGTAACAACTGAAACGGATTGTACACAGATCACACAGCTTGTGCGATCAGATGTGCACTGACGGTCAGTGGCTACTATACTCCCCCGGCTCGAGCACCGACTGGACCGCTTCGGGATCGTAGGGCTCGAACGTCCCATCGACGATCCGACCCACGGGCAGCCGATCAATCGACGCCCGTTCACCACACTCGAGACACTGTCCCACCGTCTTCGCGAACACGATCGGGCCGTCGACACGGACATCAAGAAACGCCTCGAGAAGAACGTACGCAGGTTCGCAGTTACAAAATACGCCTCGAGAAAGCGTCCAGACGTCGCTTACGCTCACTTGGCGAGAATCGTTAACGCTGATCCACGCACCGTCGTCTAACGTTCGCAGTGCGATCGGCATACATGCCATATGCTCGCCAGAAGCCTTCCTCCATCGCCTTGTGCAACGCTTACCGATTCGGACAGAATCCGGAAATCTATGTCACTATTTTGATGGTGATGATGGACCGACCACGTACTGAGAAGATGTCGTTGCTAAATATGGTTTATATGAAAATAAGACTAGTGTTTGTAATAAATACAAAAACCGCAGACGGCTACAGCTGTAGCTGTCTGCGGCAAATGA
>NZ_JBGUBB010000014.1:0-26509 GCF_041821125.1 Natronorubrum sp. A-ect3
TGATTTTTTCGAGTTACCACAATCCAAGAAGAGCTGTATATGTACTTGCACGTCGTGATCACATCGGAAGATACTATGACAACAACACCAGTTGACAACGAAGCAGTTGACGACTCGCTCCTCGAGATGAACTGGGGGACACTCACAATCGCCGGTGGCATTATCGCCGTCTTCGGCATCATTGCGATCGCGTTCCCGTATCTGACGGGACTGTCACTGACCGTTCTACTCGGGTTCTTGCTCCTCGGTGTTGGAATCGTTCACGGCGCAGCGCTGTTTTCTACCCGTGGCTGGAAAGGGCGGGTCTGGCAGCTCGTACTTGGGGTCGTCGCCGTCCTCGCGGGGCTCAGTCTACTCCTTAATCCAGTCGTCGGTCTTGCGACGCTTACCGTGTTGGTGATCGCATATCTGTTGGTCGAAGGAGTTGTGGAACTCGTTGCGAGTGTTCGTATGGGTGGTCAGGAAGGAAGCCTCTACGTCGCTGCCAGTGGCGTTCTCTCGCTGGTTCTTGCAGGGCTCCTTTGGGCTGGCTTCCCCGCGAGTGCGGCCTGGGCAATCGGCCTCCTGGTGGGGATCAGTCTCCTGACAACGGGTGTCTCGATGATGCTCGTCTCCCGGTCCGGGAAGCGCCTCACACAGGAGTTCGACGCGTCAATAGCCGACTCGCCCAAGGCCTGAACGCCTGTTTCTGATCTAGGTCAGACACCTGTCGGTTTGGAGACATCGATATCTGCGGAACGCTTATCTGAGAGAATGCACAACTGCACTGCAGTGTCCGAAACAGCAGATCGGCTTCGTCGCTATCTCGAGGACGAACTCGGCGAGTGTCAAAGCGAGGACCTCAAGGCGCGACTAGAAGCCCTCGACGACCTCGAAGCAGTGCTTGATCCGGAGATTATTTCGAGCGACGTCCAAACGCTCTCTGCCCTCGGCAACGAGACGCGATATCGGCTCGTGCGGTTGCTGGTCGAAGCAGATGAGGAACTGTGCGTCTGTGAGATCACACCTCTCGTCGACGTCAGCGATAGTGCTGTCAGTCATGCGCTCTCAAATCTCGCAGACGCTGACCTCGTAACGAAACGGAAAGACGGCCGCTGGCGGAAGTATCGCGCAACCAGTCGGGCGAGTGCACTGCTTACTGTTCTCGACGGATCGCGGTGAGCAACTTCCTTCGACTCGCTCACTGCTGGCGCCGTTCGCTCCTCGAGCGAACACTGTTCACTTATCGTTCCGGTGACCACTGTACAGAGAGATTTCTGATCAGTTCGGGAAACCGCCTTGGGCTTACCTTCGAGGGACCACCAGAACACATATCACGGTCTCGCTGAGTATCGGATGCCGTGAACGACAATGATCGATCTATAACCGGGTTCGTAATGGTCGGTCACGCGATGGTACACACCTACGAGCTGTCGATACCTATTTTGATGACGATCTGGTTGCTGGAGTTTTCGACAACGACAGCGGTGTTGGGTGCCGTGGTCGCTATCGGCTACGGACTATTCGGCATTGGTGCCCTCCCGGGTGGACTGTTAGTTGATAGATTTGGCTCACGGGTGCTGATCAGTGCCTGTCTCGCGGGGATGGGACTCTCATTTCTGGCGTTGAGTCTTGCACCAAATATCGTGGGGGTTGCAGTTGCACTGTCTCTCTGGGGAGCCACAGCGAGTGTGTATCACCCCGCTGGGCTGACGCTCATCAGCAACGGTGTCGAAGAACGTGGCCGTGGGTTTGCATATCATGGTATGGCCGGCAACGTCGGCATCGCCGGCGGACCGCTTTTGACCGCCGTCTTGTTGCTCGCGTTCGACTGGCGGATCGTCGCCATCATCCTTGCAATTCCCGCCTTGATCGCTGCGATCGTTGGCTTGACGATCACGTTCGATCCAACCGCTGCAGTCGAGTTGACTGACGGTGAGCGTGAACGACGGCCGCCATCGTCACCCGGCGAGTTCATCGATGAAACACGACGGCTGTTCACCATCGGCTTCCTGCTCGTCTTCGTCATCGTCTCGTTCAACGGGCTGTACTACCGCGGTGTGCTGACGTTTTTACCGGACCTACTCGGTGACTTCCTGACAGCAGCTATCGGGGACGTCCAGCCAGGCATCTTCGATCCCGACAGCCCACTGGCCGAGGAGTTCGATCTCGCCCAGTATCTCTACGCCGGGTTGCTACTGGTCGGCATCGGTGGCCAGTATCTGGGGGGCCGTCTCACAGATCTGATCGAGCCCGAACGTGGACTCATCATCATGCTCACGAGCCTTACGATCATCGGGCTCCTGTTCGTTCCCGCAGCGGGAACAGGGCTCTGGGGGCTGCTTGGAATCAGTTTGATACTCGGTTTCGCTCTGTTCGCTATGCAGCCGCTTACGCAGGCGACGATCGCGAGGTACTCGATGCCGGAATCTCGAGGACTGTCGTTCGGCTACACGTACCTCGCGATCTTCGGGATCGGGGCGCTCGGCGCAGCGATCGTCGGAACGGTGCTCACCTACGGCTCTGCGTCGCTCGTGTTCATCGTGCTCGCCGGGTGTGCCGTGAGTGGAGCACTGTTCGCGATCATACTCGTAACAAGAGCGTAGCGCAGCTCTCGAGGCTACTCGGAGAGACGGCCCGGCGTCCACTCTCCGTCGAACTCCTCGTGGAGAAACGGCTTTGCATCCGCGCCAGCGTACGTCCCAACAATCTGTCCATCGCCTTCGAGGTGATACTTGTAGGTCGTCAGCCCCTCGAGGCCGACCGGACCGCGGGCGTGGATCTTTCCGGTGCTGATCCCGACTTCCGCACCGAGACCAAATCGGAATCCGTCACTGAACCGCGTCGAAGCGTTGTGGAAGACACTCGCCGAGTCGAGACTGCGCATGAACGTACTGGCTCGGTCGGCGTCCTCGGTGACGATCGACTCCGTGTGCTTGGAACTGTACTCGGTGATGTGATCGAGAGCGGCCTCGAGCGAGTCGACGATCTTGATCGAGAGGATCAGGTCGCCGTACTCGGTCGACCAGTCGTCTTCGGTCGCGGCCTCCATCTCGACGAGTTCCTGCGACGCTTCGTCGCCGCGTAGCTCGACATCTGCGTCATCATACCGGGCGGCGATTTCGGGCAGGAACGCCTCGGCGACGTCTTCGTGGATCAGCAGCGTCTCGACGGCGTTACAGACGGCCGGGTACTGCACCTTCGCGTCGTAGGCGATCTCGGTGGCCATCTCGAGATCAGCGTCGGCGTCGACGTAGACGTGACAGACACCTTCAGTGTGGCCGAGCACGGGGATGCTCGTGTTGTCCTGGATGTAGCGGACGAACTCGGAGCTGCCACGTGGCATGAGCAGGTCGATCGAGTCGTCCATCTCGAGCATGGCGTTGACGTCTTCGCGAGCTTCGATGAGCTGAGCCCAGCCGTCGGGCTTGTCGGCCGTGGCCTCGACGATGATCTCGTAGAGCACCCGGTTCGAGTGACTCGCCTCGCTGCCGCCTTTCAGCATGACGGCGTTGCCGGATTTGAGGCTGAGCGCGGCGATCTGGACCAGCGCATCGGGTCGGGACTCGAAGACCGTGCCGATGACGCCGATCGGGACGGCGACCTTGTACAGTTCGAGGTCGTCATCGAGGCGCCGCGAGGCGAGGGTCTTCTCGAGTGGGTCGTCTTGCTCGGCGACGCTTCTGACCATCTCAGTGATGGACTCGAGTTTCGATTCCGAGAGCTTGAGACGGTCGACAAGCGCCTGGCTGTACTTGCCCTCCTCGAGCAGTGTCTCGGCTTCTTCGACGTCTTTCTCGTTGGCCTCGAGGATCTCCTCGTGGTGGGCGTCGATCGCATCAGCGATCGCGTGCAGGCCCGCACTGCGCTCGTCATCGTCGAGCTTTGCGAGTTCGAGAGCGGCAGTCTGTGCCTCGTCGACTTTGGCTTGTGTCGATTTCTCAGTCATCGGTGACACCGTTTATAGGAACGAATACTGTCCCCACGGGCTTGGCAGCAGCGATTTTCTCGAGGATGTTTTCCTCGGTCGATCGGGCGATGATCGCTGGGACGCCGTGTTCGCTGACCTCGCGTGCGCCCTGCACTTTCGTCTGGATACCGCCGAACTGGGAACTCGAACTCTCGTCGATGATCGACTGCACTTCGTCGTAGTTCCGGCCAACGGCCTCGATGCGTTCTGCGCCGGCGTCTTCTTTCGGATTCCCGGTGTAGACGCCGCCGACATCGGTGAGCGTGACCAGCAGATCGACATCGATGCCAAGGGCGACTGACGAGGAGAGCATATCGTTGTCTCCGATCCGGATCTCCTGGGTTGCGACTGCGTCGTTTTCGTTGATGATCGGGACGACGCCCCACTCGAGGAGGGTTTCGATCGTGTTGTGGACGTTCGTAAAGCGTCCGGGATTCTCGAGGTCGTGCTGGGTAAGCAAGAGCTGTGCGACCTTCTGGTCGTAGCGTTCGAAGCTCTCCGTGTAGCGTCGCATGAGGTGGCTCTGGCCGACCGTTGCGAGCGCCTGCGATTCCTCGACGGTCTCGCCGGTGTAACCGATTCGCCCCACGCCCGCGCCGACCGCGCCCGAGGAGACGAGAATCACTTCCTTTCCGCGCTCGAGGAGGTCGGCGAGGTCATCGACGAGCTTGTCGAGTTTCTCGTCGTCGAGGTTCGAGTCTTCGTCTGTGAGGGAGTTGGTGCCAGCTTTGACGATCACGCGCTCGGCGTCGGCGGCGAGCTGTCGCGCCTGATCGGCTTCCCCAGTGTCAATTTCGGTTACGTTACGCATTGTCGGACTCCGTTGCCAGTTCTTTGGACCGACGTTCAGCCGCACTGACTGCGTCGACAACCGCTTCGTCAGCGTCGCTGTCCCACAGCACGTCCATTCCTTCGATGGTCGTCCCTTTGGGCGAACAGACCGCATCGATCAGGTCATCGATGCTCTGGTCGGACTGCAAGACGGTCTCGGCAGCCCCTTTGAACGTCTGTGCGGCAAGCGTTTTGGCCTCGTCGTCCTCGAGGCCGCCGTCGACGCCCGCCTGTTTCATCGCGTTCAGGAGATAGAATACGAACGCCGGCCCGCTTCCGTTGACGGCCGTTGCGATGTCCATCTGTTGTTCGTCGATCTCGACGAACTCACCGACAGCGTCGAGAATCTCTCTGACGGTATCGGTAACGCTGTGTTCAGTCACGGCCGCGGCCATGTTCTCCGTCTCAGCCGCGAGGTTTGGCATGACTCGAACGACCGTCGCGTCGGTGTGTGGCTCGAGCGTGTCCGTCGAAACCCCTGCAGCGAGCGACACCAGCGTCTGGTCCGCCGAGAGATCGAGATCTGCAACGACAGGCTGAACGATATCAGGCTTCAGCGCAACGATAACGACGTCGGATTCCGCTGCCACGTCGAGGTCCGATGTCGTCGTCGAACAATACTCAGCTACCGAGTCGAGCGCGTCTGGGTCCAGATCACACGCTGTCAGAGTGTAATCGTCTGTCTTCGAGAGCCCCTTTACGAGGGCACTCCCCATATTTCCGCACCCGATGACGCTAACATCTGTCATCCTATTACAGTTGAGGCGATAAGAGAAACATACACCTTTGGTTTCGCTTCGCGGCCACGAGTCGATCGCGAAACGGTTCACTCGTCGATGACTCAAAAGGACAGTCACTCGAGACGGTCGAGAGTCTCAGAGAGCGGGCGTGTTCACTCGTCCAGACGAGGGAAGTTGCCGATCGTGTCCTCTCGGAACGCAGATTCGTCGAACTCGTAGTCGTCGCCGAGGAAGTCGATCAGCGTATGCGTATCCCGCATGGCGTTTTTGAGACATGTCGACGCACCTGGCGACGGCGTGATGTTGAAGATAATGTCTTCGCCGACGATTTTGGCCTCACCCATGTCGAGGGACTTGTTCTTCGTGTCGACGATCTGTGGTCGAACGCCGCCGTAGCCTTTCGCACGCTCGATGTCCTCGAGTTCGACGCTTGGAACGACCTTCTGGACGTTCGGCAGGAACTGCTTCCGTCCGACGTTGGGGAGGTCATAGACGAGGTTCCGGAGCACGTACGGGAGCAGGATGCGGTCCGAGAGGATGTTGGCGTAGCTGAGGAACGCCGCAGCGTTTAGCCCGAACACGTCAAGGAAGTCTTTGACAGTCGAGATACGACCGCGCTCGAGCGCCGGAACGAGCTTCGCGGTCGGACCGAATCGGGTGACACTGCTGTCGTGAACGTCTGCGTCGCCGTGAACGGCGGCGAACGGCAGTTTCTTCATCTGGAGCGTGTAGACCTTCCCGTTCAGGAGGTCGTCAGCGAGGAAGAAGCTCCCGGCGATGGGGAGCAAGACCTTGTCTTGGCCGTAGCCAAGCTCCTTTGCGATCTGCAGGCTGTGGGAGCCAGCAGCGACAACGGTGGCGTCACAGTCGAATCGGCCGTGGGTCGTCTCAATCGTGTAGCCGTCGAGCGTCGGCGTGATGTCTTTGACTTCCGTGCCGGTGTAGACGTCGACGTTTGCTTCCTCGCTCGCTTCTTCGACGAACGATTTCGTCGTCTCACCGTAGTCGACGACGTAGCCGTCAGGCGTCTGCAACGCGAGCATCTCCTTGGTTGGATCGCGGCCCTCGACGACTTTGGGTTCGAGTTCGCCGATTTCCTCGCGACCAATCGGTCGGAGTTTCGGGAAGAGGTCGCCGAAGCCTTCGTCTTCATACCGCTCTTCAAGCTCTGCGACTTCCTCGTCACCGACTCCAAGAACCATCTTGGAGCGCTTTGCGTGCATTTCTCGGTCGGGGTCGTAGTTCTCCAGATAGCCCGCGAGGAGTTCTGCACCCTCTTTGACCTCTTCGGCTTTTTCGAGGGTGTAGTTGGTCTCGATGTCTCCGAAGTGGAGCGTCTGGGAGTTGTTCGTGTGGTGGGAGTTGATCGCCGCGATCTCGGATTCCTTCTCGATCAGCGCGATGGAGTCGATATCAGTGAACTTGGCGGTCGTGTACAACAGAGATGCACCACTAATACCGCCACCGACGATGACGAGGTCATATTTGCCAGACATTGTTATTTTTCGGGTAGCTATTTCGACCAGTGTACTC
Source organism: Natronorubrum sp. A-ect3 (assembly GCF_041821125.1). Taxonomy (NCBI): domain Archaea; kingdom Methanobacteriati; phylum Methanobacteriota; class Halobacteria; order Halobacteriales; family Natrialbaceae; genus Natronorubrum; species Natronorubrum sp. A-ect3. The sequence continues at coordinate 7,054 of NZ_JBGUBB010000014.1, forward strand.
GAAACAGATAACTCATATTTTTTCGATCGGGTTTTCGACAACCGTCGAAAGACGCGTCGACGGCTCGAGGACAAAATGGGATAGAACAGCGTTTGACCCCCATCAAACGACCAATTAAGTCGAGTGCGGTGCGTTCGGTGTCGCAGTCACGCTGGTCCCGGTCGTGAACGTCTCGAGTTCCTCGGAGAGCAGTGACGCTTGCTGGGCGAGGTCGCTAACAGTCTGTGACATTTCAGAGAGTGCACCCGTCTGCTCTTCGGCAGCTGTAGCGACGGTCTCTGCCTCAGTAGTGGTCGTCTCCGAAATCACGGTCGCCTCGTCGACCATCGCGACGACCTGCTGGGTCGAGGCAGCCTGCTGTTGGGTCGCCGCAGAAATATCCTGAACGCCATCGTTCGTGGTCCGAGCGTACATCGCGATTTCCTCGAGTGAGTCTGCAACGTTCTCAACCGACTCGCAGTGGTCGCCAACTGTCTCGCGAGTTGCCCGAACTCGTTCGGCCGTTCGGTCAGTCTGTCCTTTGATTTCGTCGATAAGCCGTTCGATGTCCTCAGCCGCGTCTTTGGTTTCGGCGGCGAGATCTTTGACCTCGGTTGCGACCGCACCGAACCCATCACCGCCAGCGTCGGCTGATCTGGCAACCTCGATATTCGCGTTGAGCGCCAGCATGTTCGTCTGCTCTGCAACCGCCGTGATGACCTCGACTAACTCGTCGATCTGGTCGATTTCAGACTGCAGCAGTTCGATTTCCTCGAGTGCCTGCTCGGATTCAGCTTCGATCTCGTTCATTCCATCGATCGTCGACTGGGCGGCTTCGTGTCCGTCATCGCTGGTCTGGGCGGTTCGTTCTGCAATATCTGCCACCTGATTCGACGAGGATGCGATCTCCTCGATCGTACTCGAGAGGCCACCGATCTCGTGGTCGACCGACTGCAGCCGTTCGTGTTGTCGCTCTGTGCCGTTCGCGATCGCTTCAATGGATTCCGTGACTTGCTCCGACGCCGAACGAACCTCCTCGGAGTTGGCCGTCGCTTGCTCGGAGGCGACAGCAACGTCGTCTGAAAAGCGTTTGAGATACTCGACGGTTGACTCGATTCTGTCGACCATCTCGTTGAACTCGGTTGCGATCTCGCACATCGCATCGTTTTCGCCCTCGGGGTTCATACGGCGAGTCAGGTCACCAGTCGAACACGCTTGCATCACGTCGGCGTACTCGTCGGCTTTCTGCTCGAGATGGGCATTGAGCTGATCCGTCTCTTCGCGCAGGCGAACAGCCTCGCGCCGCGCCTCCTCTGCGTCTTCCATCTTCGTCTGGAGTGACTCGCTTTTTTCTTGGAGGTCGTTGATCGTCAGTAGCCCAGTGTTGACCACGAGGAAAACGAACATCGCACCGAACAAGAACACGAGTCCGGTAAGGATCTGGAAGAGCACCTCATGTCCAGTAACTGAGATCCAAATCGCAGCGACGTATCCAGCCAGGAAAAGTGCCATCAGTGCGAACAATCCTCGCCACCGTCGTCGGTACGTGGTCTCTGTAAGTTGATGGAGCAGCGTTCTCGTATATAGAATCGAACTGAGCATCACGATCGAGCCCGAGACGATAAGCAACGAAACGAGTATTGGCACGTCCATAATTATGCCCCACCACTGCTGGTCGCTTCATGCGTAGCCGTTCCGTGCATCGTTGTCCTCCTAGACCGCGCTGCCATCGAACACAGTTCTCTCCCCGCCTCGAGTGCCCCCGAAAGAGCTTGTTCGGACATCAGTATGTAGTACATATCACAATACTCATATTTATTTTTGTTGGAATATCGAACAGATAAGCAGGAGAAAATAGTACTATTTCGGCTTTGAGAAGCGTGACTCATTATATATTCCAAGAAATACAGCATTGGTTTATCAAACTGTAGTAACTGTCAAATATTCCGGGACGCAGTTCAGAAGTTGGTAATATCGATTATAGTATATACCTTGAGAATTTATATGCTTAGATTTCTATCATAATTATGTCTAGTTAGTAGCGTTCCAACTCCTTCGTTTCCAACTCCAAAACGAGGACGCTCACCGTCAAGATCCGGTCCGGAGTTGGCATGGGCTTTCAACGAGAACCGCCGTCGCCTCGATATGCTGTTTGTAGTTACGCTAAGCGACTGTTCCCGGTAAAAACACCCAGAAGCTCGGATACAGCTGTTTACGAGCGGCACTATCCGGTTTCGAATCGCCAACGGCATCCAACCAGTGCTGTCAGTCGCCTCCATTTCATAGTCTGCTCGAGCGAAATGTGAGTTGGATCGACTCCACGAACGAGCTGTGGAACACGTTCGCGGGGATAGCATACACTATCTTCCGGCATCAAATTTTTCATTTATTTAACTGTTGTTTGAGATGGTTGGTTTTGAAAATGGCTAACTATCTGATTGGACCAGCATGGGCTAGAGTGCTAACTGTTGGCAATCAATCAGCACGTAGGTCATCGCCCCGTCTGCCATGAGGTTGGCGAACTGCTCGAGGATGCCCTCGAGCACAACGGTCAATCGAAGACTGCGAGCAGAGAGACCACGATGTGGGTCAGAGAACCGATCAGCACAGTTCAAAAACAGTCGAGATCGAAACCTGCGTCAGTGATAGCTGGTTTCGGGGCTTGCTGGGCCGCTAAACAGCGTATACAGGAATACGAAGTAGAAGCCAATAATCGGGAAGAACACGGCTGCAAAAACGGCCGTCAGATTAAGCGAAAGCGGGGAGACAACTGCGTCGGTGATCGAGAGCCCTGCTGCGGGATCGACCGCGGGATACAGGAGGGTGCTGATAAAGAGGACGAACACGGCTGCCAGCCCCGCTGCTGAGAGAAACGCACCGTGGTAGTAGCCGTTGGACATGGCACCGACACTGAGCGTAGCAAACACGAGCGTAGCGACAACCATCGCCGCAGTCGGGATCGACTGGAGCACCGGCTCCAGTTCGGGATAGCGAACAAACAACACGGCTGCCGTAAGTGCAAACAGTCCGACGTAGACTGCAGTTGCCGCCCGGCCCCGGCGGACGACTCGCTCGCGAAGTGACCCTCTGGTTTTGATGGCGAGAAACGCCGCGCCGAGGACGATAGAAAGCGCGACAACGGTAACACCGACGACGATCGGGGCCACGGCGAGCGCTGACGGTTCACCGAGCACCCAGCTCGCGACGAACACCCCGAGCAAGAACGGCGAGGTGGTGCTTCCGACGACGAAACAGGCGTCCCAGAAGCGAACCCACTGATCGTCGTCGCGCTCCTCACGGAGTTTCGACCCCAGTCCACGGAGGCTCAGTGCCAGCAAGATTGCAAAGACCAGCAGGTAGTGACGAGACAGGATGTTGGCGTAGACCGCCGGGAAACCGGCGAACAGCACCGTCCCGAACAGGACAAGCCAGACCTCGTTGGCCTTCCACAGCGGGCCGAACGCGGCGAGCATGCGCTCCCGTTCGGTCTCGTCGGCCTCGACAAACAGCATGCCGAGGCCGAAATCGAAGCCATCGAGCAGCAGATAGACGCCGAGGCTGATCATGACAAGGCCGAACCAGAGTTCGGGCAGCGACTCGACGACGTACGCCGAATCAGAGAGGATGTTAGTCATCAGCGATCACCCCCGGTGTGTCGGGTCGGTCATCTTCCTCGATGCCGACCGTGTGTCGGTCGGCTTCCTCGTCGATGATCCGCTTGAGGACGTACAGGAAGACGCCAAACAACAGCAGATAGCCGATCACGAACGCGACCAGTGTGAGCGTCGCTTCCGTTGAAGACAACGGTGGGGAGACGCCGTCTGCAGTCGTGAGCACGTCCTGGATGATCCACGGCTGGCGGCCGATCTCAGCGACGTACCAACCAGTGATCAGGGCAACAAAGCCCAGTGGCGAAGAGAGCATCAACGCCTGCAGGTAGCGCTCGTCGTCGTAGAGACCGCCCTTCCAGAGGCGGTACGTTCCCCAGGCACCCAGCCCGATGAACCAGAAGCCGAGGCCGACCATGATCCGGAACGACCAGAACACCCACGCCACGGGCGGTGACTCGTATTCGAAGTCGTTGAGGCCGGTTACCTCGGCAGTCGGATCACCCCCGCTGGCGAGGAACGACCCCAGTTGGGGAATGCTTATTGTATAGAGGTTATCAGCTCGAGGGTCAGTGATCGCCTCGAGGTCGGTCGGGATCGCGATGATGTGGAGGTCGGCCTGGCCAGTCTCGTAGTGGGCTTCCATCGCGGCGAACTTGTGTGGCTGTGTCTCAGCGACGTGTCGGCCGTACATATCGCCGTGGACTGCCTGGAACGCCGACGAAACCAGCAAGACGACGACGGCGACCTGCAGCGCGGTCCGCCACACCTTGCTCTCGCGGTTTTTCCAGACGAAGTAAGCGGCGATCCCCGCGATCACGAGCGTCACGGAGATGATCGCGGCGTTTTGCATGTGAACGTACATCCACGGGAATCGTGGATTGAAAAACGCCGCCATCGGGTCGGTGAGTTGTGCAATCGGAACGCCGTCTTCCATCACGACCTCATACCCACGTGGCGTCTGCATCCAGGAGTTGACGACGAGGATCCAGAACGCAGAGAGCCACGCGCCGAGCGCGACGAAAAACGACGAAAGCGCATAAAACCCATCGGAGACACGCTCACGGCCGAACAGCAACACACCGAGGAAGACGGCCTCAAGCATAAACGCCATCTTCGCTTCGAACGAGAGTGGCCCCCCGATCATCTCACCGGCGGTCGTCGAGAACGCCGCGAAGTTCGTGCCAAACATAAAGCCCATCGGAATACCGGTGACGGTACCCATGATGAAGCCGACCGCGAAGATCTTCGTCCAGAACTTCCGAAGACGTGCGTATCGGTTCTCGCCAGTCCTGACCTCCTGGACGGTAAAGTAGACGAGAAACGGCGCAAGTCCGACGGAAAGTGCTGCAAAGATAATATGGATCGTGATCGTCCAGCCGAACTGGATCCTGCTGGCTAACTCTGGCGTGAGAAACGCCAGCAGCGGCCCAAGCTCGGTTATCACTGCTGTGAGTGTCGGATCGGTTGCCACTATCGTTCGACTCGCGTGCATATCATGCTCACCTGCTAGTCGCCGATAGGGATTCAGGGACGGTAAGCAACGCTTCGGCCATCGCCAAGTTTCGATGCATAAACCAAAACTAATGCTGCTAAAAGAGTCTATATTCGAGGTATGAACTACAACTATATTTCACAAATAGGCACTTTCCGCGGAGCGACGACGGCCCGACCCGTGGGGAACGACGCTAGCAAAGCAGCCGTTTCTGGCACGAGTTGCCAGTTCTTTCGTGCCTCGTTTTCGAAGGCACCATATTGGGGACCAACCAGATGTTTATCTGGAGCTGCTGACTATGTTCAGTTATGACAGTCGATGTTAGCTACACGCCAATCGGACACGTTCGATCGCCATATGACTCCCCTGCTGACGTTTCACACGACAAAGTCGATGAAACGACGGGTGAAATCGTCCTCGAGATGGAGTACGAACGCGGCCTCGACGGACTCGAGGAGTTCTCTCACGTCGTCATCGTCGCCCATCTCGACGAAGTCGAAGTGGCACAGCTGTCCTCCCGACCGCCACACGCCGACGATGTCGAGGTTGGGGTGTTCGCAACGCGGAGTCCACACCGCCCAAATCCGATCGCAGAAACCGTCGTCAAGCTGTGCGACCGTGATGGAAGGCGACTGTCCGTCAAAGGACTTGACCTCCTCGACGGAACGCCGGTCCTCGATGTGAAACCGTACGTGCCGTCGGTCGACAACGACCATCTCGAGCTCGGATGGCTCGAGGAGTGAGGAGTGGCTCGCGTCTCAAAGCACAACGGACAGGTGTCAGTAGCACGTCGCTGGCGTGGCTCCGTTCCGTCGCTCACGCAAGCGGGGCGTCGTCGGTTTCGGCGTATCGATTCAGACATCGTTTGACGAGCCGCGACTCGGCCATTCGAAGTCGGTAGGAAAGCGTCGACTCCGGAATGTCGAGTTCAGCCGCGAGTTCGCCGATCGTGACTTCGCGGGGACGTTCGTAGTAGCCTCTGGCAGCCGCTTGCGCGATCGCCTCCCGCTGTGAGCCCGTCAGATCAGCATCGACGAACGCCTCACCGTGCCACTCTGTTGCCTCCCCGAGATGGCCGACGTCGACGGTGACGCCATCTCGACAGGCCGCCTCGATATGCTCGAGGAGTTCACCAACTGCCTCGTCGGAACGCATCAACAGACGCCACCGCTCTCGACCAGCGTGGTGTCTGCACTCGAAGATGGTTCCCCGATCGAGATACGCCGAGGCAATGTTATGGATCGACTGGCAGTCACAGATTCTATCGACGTACGCATACACGAGTCGCTGTCTCGGCGCACACTCGAGGCGATAGGCCGTGCTCGTACCACAACACTGGTCGGAGCCGACCGCACGCGGGAGATACTCTCGGTCCTCGAGCATCGTCTGGAGGTGATCGGTCGCTTTGGGTGGACCGGTGAGTTGTACAAGGCGCACATACGACCGGTCGCCGGTGTTGATGTCGATCATCGATGCCCTGAGATTCGGATGGTCGCGAAAGAGGTCTGCAACCTCGTCTTCACCGGGGTCGTACTCGAGTGTAAACGTAAACTCGCGGAGACGATCCGTTGAGACACTCATTGTCCTACCCGTTGGAGCAGTAACGCAGCCGGGGCGTGGTTCGACAGCAGTGGTGTCGTTCGATCCGACCCATCGACGAACGTAGCGGTAGTGACCATCCCATTCGAAGCTAGGCGCTTACAACGCCTAAAGGGCTCGAACCGGACGATTTTCGAAGGGGTGGGAATGAACGATACCGCTATCAGAAAATATTGCCCGAAGATAGTGGACAGACAGTAGACGGCCTCTCAGCCTCGGTCATGGGCGTTCGGCAACCAAACCACCAACAATATTAGCCGTCCGAATGGAGCGATACGTATGAAAGCGGTCTATGCAACAGACCTATCTGCGGCTAGTGAAGCCGCCATCGAGACTGAGACGTGCCTCGACTGTCTCGGACGAATCGGTATCGAAGAGCTCCACCTCGTCACGGTCGTTCCGGACAACGTCCACGCCGGAACACCCGGAATCGACCACGAGAAACGGCGGCGGCGGGCGCTTCGGCGCTACCAGCAGTCGATCGAGGACGCCGGCTTTGATGTCGAGACGTACGTCGTCCGAGGGACACCCCACCGGCGAATCAATGGGATCGCCGAAATGATCGATGCCGACATGTCAATCGTCGGCTCCCGCGGGAAGAGCCCGCTCGAAAACCGTCTCATTGGCTCGACAACACGGAACCTTGCACGAACCTCGGTCGTTCCATTGCTCGTCAACCGTATCGAGCGCGACACCGACGAGCCAGCCCTCGTCGAGAAACACCTGTTCGAACGGATACTGTATGCGACCGACTTCTCCGGGAACGCCGACCGGGCCTTCGAGGCGTTCTCCTATCTCCGTCACGCGACCCAAGAAGCGACGCTCGTTCACGTCCAGACACCGGGGAACCCAGGTCCTGACGGCGACGACGATCCTGAGCAACGACTTGCTGAACTCGCAGATCGGCTCGAGGAGTGGGGGATCGACGTCACCATCGATATCCGAGAGGGCAGTCCAGCCGACGAAATTCTCGCGGCAGAGACAGCTCACGAGCCGACGACGACGCTGGTTGGCTCGCGCGGACAGAGCAGACTCCGACGGCTCCTCCTTGGCAGCGTCTCCGAATCGATCGTCGCAAACGCAGCCGGAAACGTGTTCATCGTGCCGCCGAATCGAATCGTCTGAGCCAGTCGCTGTTTTTCGTGTGCTTCGTGGGCTGTACAGCGGAACGGACACCTTGCCTCCACTCAAAAAGAGGTGAGATCCGTGCTGTGTCGTTGTGATCAACAGCGGATCGAGCGGTCTCATACGATCTGCTGTCCCGATCACCAGAGACGGGGTCGGTGATCAGCGGGACGTGACGACAGCAGTCCGTCTCAGTCGTGTGGGTGAAACCGCTTGCTGGCTCGGTCGACCGCCTCCGTTTGGCCAAGGAACGTCACACGGTCGCCATCTCGGAGCCGGTGGTCGCCAGTCGGGACCTCGGTCGTTCCGTTCCGGTGGGTGAGCAAGCCGACGATGCAGCCGTCGGGAATCTCGGCGTTGAGTTCGGCGATCGTCTTTCCGACGAGGTCACCGGCTGTGACCTCGATCTCTTGGACGTCGCCAGTTCGACCGAGTTCGTTCATCCACGCCGACAGCGACGGCCGCTCTAAGACGTTCTCGAGCGACCACGCCGTCGCCATCGAGAGATCGATCGCCCGGACGCCCAGCGATTCGAAGGCGTCGAGATTATCGGGCTGATTGACTCGCGAGGCGACCTTCGACGTTCCGAAGGTCGTCTTCGAAAGCTGGCACACCAGCAGGTTGACGTCGTCGTCGGGCGTGGTCGCGATGACCGTTTTCGCGTTCGACGCGCCGGCGCGCTCGAGGACGTCAGCGTCGGTGCCGTCGCCCTCGACCGCTCGGAACCCTCGTTTGCGCGCCGTTTCAACCGCCTCTGGGTCCGAATCGATAAGTAGTACGTTCTCTCCATCCTGTTCGAGTCGTTCTGCGAGGGAGAGGCCGACCCGTCCCCCGCCGACAATGAGCGTACGCATTGGTGAAACTTCGAGGTAGTTCGCGATCTGTCGTGCGAGGCCAGCCTGGAGGACAACCGTCGCGAAGATGATCAAGAAAACGGTGCCAGCCAGCAGCTGAGCCTCCTGTGTGCGGCCAAGCGCCTGCAGTTCGACGGCAAACAGCGTTGCGACGCTGGCAGGGATGATTCCCCGCGGGCCAACAGCGCTGAGAAAGAGCCGTTCGTTGCGCGTAAAGCGCTCGGCGGTCGTCGAGAGATAGATCACTGCTGGGCGAAGCACGAGCGTAATCGCGGCGACGATGGCGATGCCGGCAATACCGAGTTGGAGAATGTCTCCGAAGTCGATCAGCGCCGCCAGCGCGACGAAGACAAACGAGAGGACGACAACGGAGAGATCATCGAGAAAGTCGATCACCTCCTCGTGATGTGGGAGGTCGACGTTCCCGAGGGCGAATCCCGCCATGGCAGCGGCGGCGATTCCCGTCTCACTGGCGATCAGTTCGGCACCGCTGTAGGCGACGACGATCCCAGCGAGGACGATCAACCGCGCGTGCAGCGGCCCGGTTCTCGGCGTGAGGGTGCTACGGCTAAGCACGAGCCAGACGAGCCCGGCAACCAGCGCGCCGAACGCCAGTCCGATGACTAGCCGCCCGACGAAATTCACGACGAGGTGGCCGAGACCGCCGTCACCTGCGATAAGGACCTCGAAGACGACGACCACTAACACCGCCGCCGTCACGTCGTTGATCACACCCTCACCCTCGAGGACGGAAGCGACGTGATCCCGGACAGTGACGACCTGCAAGATCGGGCCGATAACCGTTGGGCCGGTCGCGATCAACAACGCGCCGACGAGTAATCCAACCTCGAGACTCGTCTCGAGGAAGAAAACGACGGCGGCAGCCGTCCCGAGCCAGGTGATCACTGCGCCGACGGTGGTGAGCCGGAACAGCGCTGTTGGACTCTCTCGGAGTTTGCCGAGACGGAGGTGATAGCCGCCCTCGAAGAGAATAATCGCGACACTAACGCCGACCATTGCCGGGAGCCCGTCTCCGAACGTCTCCTGGGAGACGAGACCGAGCAGTTCAGGACCGATCGCGATCCCAGCGAAGATCAGAAAGAGGACACTCGGGATCCGCAGTCGGTCCGCGAGGACGCGAGAGGCGACACCGAGTGCCAGGATGAGCGCGACGATTGCGACGAGCATCACGGCGAAACACGTAGCAGTGTACTGATGGAATTACGGGTTTTTTCGGCGTTGTGCTGTCGCTCCCCAGGAGACATCAGTCACCCCCTTCGGGAGCGGTTTGCGCGTGCGATCCGTCCATACTGACCGTTTGAGCGACCTGATACAGGATCATCAAGGCGACGAAGAACGACGAACCGACCAGCAGGAGGACACTCAACATCTCGAGTCCACCCATGCCGATCCAGTCGGCGAGTTCGCTCAGTGCGATCCCCGCACTGGCAAACAGCATCATCATCCCGAAGTAGACGATGACGTCGTTCTCCTCGACCATCGTGGTCGCTGCCGAGCCGATCTTCGCACCGAGGGCGCTGCCGACCAACAGCAGCGAGACGACCGCAAGGTCGACGCTGCCGGACATCCCGTAGGTGAACGTCCCGAACGCACCCGAGAACAGCCCGGCGAACAGGCTCGTCCCGACCGCTGCAGTCAGTGGCGTCCCGATCAGGTAGTGTATCGCTGGCATCCGGATGAAGCCGCCACCGACGCCGATCAGCCCTGAAATAAGGCCGACACCGCCGCCCGCTCCGGAGATCGTCCACACCGAGGCCCGACCGCCGGAGGTCAGCGAGATCATCGGCGGCACGTTGTACGACTGGATCTTCCGACCGATCGGTGGAATATCGTCGTTGGCGTCCTCGTCAGCCTCGTCGTCATCGTCGTCCTCGAGGTTGTAGGCTCGTCGCAGGAACAGCAGGCCGATGCCTGCCAACAGGACGATGTACGCGATTCCTGTGACGAGTTCGGCGATTCCCAGTGCCTCGAGGCCGAACACGAGTCGACTGCCAAGTTCGATCCCGATAGAGAGGACGACGAACAGGATCGCACCGAGCTTATAATCCACCTGCCCCACGTCGTAGTGTTTGATCACGGCGATGACGGAGGTGCCGAAATAAAACGCTAGTCCGCTCCCGATCGCAACAGAAGCGGGATAATCGAGGATCAGGAGGGTCGGCGTGATCAGGAATGAGCCGCCCATTCCAAAGAAGCCGAACAACACCCCCACCATGAAGCCGAAGCTCACGAACAACACGAGCAGCGGCAAGGTGAGTCCGAGTATCTCCATCAGTTAGTTCACCAGTTCAGAGCGCACCCGCTTGGCGATCGACTCGAGCACGCCGTAGGCGACGTAGAGGGCGACCGCCTGTACGAGGATGAAACCGACGACAGCGAACGCGCCGGTCAATCCACCTTCGATTCCGAGCATAGTCGTATAGATAGGCGTATCCTCGTATCAGTCGTCAGCCACGGCGCTGTCTTCGGTTGCCGCACAGCGGTTCGGTCCGAGCTCGAGTTCGGTGCGCTCGTCTTCGTCCTCGGGCTCGTAAACGCCGAGGTTCGTTTTGATGACCTTCTCGTAGTTCGGTGGCTTCGATGGGAGGTTGTTGAACATATGCTCGACGAACTCGTCTTCATCGAGCTGGACGATCTCGTTTTTCGCCCAGATCTCGCCGACAGTCGAAAACATCGGCATGCCGGGCTCGACATCGATGTACTCGCCACAGTTGGTCAGCGAGAAGTGTCCGGGGAGGATCTTGACGTGGTCGGGCATCGTGCCGATTTTGTGCTGGAGCGTCTCGTACTGAACACGAGCGCCGCTCTTTGCGTCCTCACCGGCAAACTGCAGTTCGGTTCGGCCGATCGATTCGACGAACAGCGTGTCGCCGGTCAGCAGCGCCTCGCCATCGACGAGGTAGGAGGTCATGCCGGTCGTGTGACCCGGCGTATGAACCGCCTTGACGGGAATGTCGCCAACCATGACCGTCTCGTTGGGCTCGAGGCCGGCGAACTCGAACTGCGGGTCACGCGTACTTGCAGGTTCGCCGAGGTGGTACGGGACGCCGTGTTTTTCGGCGAGGTCGCGGCCCGCGGAGATATGATCTGCGTGGATGTGGGTATCGAAAACGCGATCGATCTCGTAGCCGCGGTCTGCGGCGGCTCTTTCGAAGGCATCCGTCGCACGAGTGACGTCGACGAGTGCGGCCTTCCCAGTTCGTTTCGAACCGATGAGATAGCCGAGACAGCCCTTTGCACGACGCTGGAGCTGCAGGAGCTCGAGGTCCTCACGCTCGGTTGCGATCGGGACGACGTCGTAGACTAAACTCCAGTCTTCCATTCCGCCCTCGACGTGTGCGACGTTCTCGAACCCTTCGACCTCCTCGAGAAACGCGGCGAACTTTCCAGCGGAACGGCCAGTTGCACAGGTGACGATGACTTCGTCATCTGTCTCGTACTCGCTTGGATCGAACTCGCCGATGAGTTTGTCGTCCGAGCCCGAATATTCGACGTTTTCCGCTTCGGCGATCCGCCAGTCCTCGAAGTCATCTGGCGCTCGCGTGTCAAAGAGCACATCAAAATCTGCCGCTTCGATTCGGTCGCGAAGGTCCGCTGCCGAAATGGTCTCAACCATACGAGAGAGCCTTTGAGATGTCCAATATTAAGGGTTCGAGCACCCAGAATAATTGTTCCCTTCGGAGCGCCACAGGTCGTCTGCCGGAAAGAATCTGCATAAGTTGCCGCCACCACTGGCTGGAGAGCTCTGCTTCTCGATCGCCGCGAGGGCAGCAGTGACAGTCGAAAACAGGGCACACTACTCGAGAGAGATCGAATCCAGTCGCTGCGTTCAGTCGTCGGCAGCAGTCTTGGACTGGTCGTCAGCAGCGCCGGCGTTACTCTCGTGGTCGACAGCCGTCGACCGAAGAGTTGACGAGATCGACGGAACGTCCGCATCCGTAACGCTCCCCTGTGCTTCGATTTCCTCGAGCGATCGCGGAAACGCCCGCAACTCTTTGTGGATGGCGATTCCCGCGTTTGCTCCTTCACCCATCGCGACTGGAATCTGGTTGTGACCGGGCGTGAGATCGCCGACCGCGTACACTCCCGCAACGGAGGTCTGGCCGTGCTCGTCGACGGCGACGGCTCCATCATCGTCGCGCTCGAGATCGAGCGAGTCGACGATATCGTCGTGATAGTCAGAGCCGTACATCGGGAAGCCGCCACTGTACGCTCGGACCTGTCCATCGTCGAACTCGAACGACTCGAGCCAGCCGTTCTTGCCTTTGTTCATCCCGGTGATCTCTGCGGTGACGACGTCGACGGGGTGATGCTCGAGCATCGTGGCGGTGTCGTCGCTCCACTCGGGCTCTTCGCCACGGGTGAGGAGATCCACATCGTCGGTGTAGTTCAGCATGATCATCGCAACGTATGCGGCAGCATCGCCGGTCCCCATCACGTAGACTGGGTTGTCGACGAACATGTACGCGTCACAGTGGAGACAGTAGTGCAATCCCCTGCCAGTCGGGGGCAGCGGCGGCTCCGGGCGGCTGTCAGTAAAGCCCATTGCGAGGACGACGCGACAGACGTCGTAGCTCTCCTCACCCGTCGACACACGGTAACCGTCGTCCACATCGTCGCCGAGTGGCGTAACGTCCTCGACGAGCCCTCGCTGGTACTCCGCCCCGTAGCCCTGGATCTGTTCTCGAGCGGTCTGTAACAGTTCGTTTCCGGATATTTCCTCGCCGATTCCGATGACGTTGTGCGTCTCGCGCATCATCGCTGCGCGACCGCCGCCACGGTCGATGACAATCGTATCGAGCCCCAGCCGCGTGGTGTAGAGCGCACTCGTCAGGCCGGCTGGCCCACCGCCGACGACCGCAACGTCGTAGTCAAACCCGTTTTCCGTGTGCATTCGTGCTTAGAGGCTGTTGACCGGCGGATAAAAAAGTGTCTTCAGCGTGCGTTTCACACACAAAGAGGGGCAACCGCGCTCCAGACAGACAACTGGAGCGCAGATTGGACGAGAGTCCTGATCAGTTCACCAGCGACAACGGCCAATGGGACCCATCGAAAGCATATAAGTATCTCCTCTACCGAGTTTTGCGTATGTCAGACGCTACCGATAGCAGTGACTCCCTCCAGTTATCCGAACAGCTCAACCAACTGGCGGCTGACGGTGTTCACCTCGCTGTCGACGATCAGAACGAGGAGTCGACCAAACAGCTCGCACTCGAGATCGTCCAGCAACACCACGACCGGATCAACGAACTGTACTACGAACACGATCTTTCAGACGCCGAGGCAGAAGCTCTCGCACTCGCCGAAGCTGACGTCACCCCGGCTGGAACCGCACTGGTCATGACCGTAACGGGACGGAACGATATCTCAGAGGAGACTGTCGTAGAATACATCGAGCAAAACGCGGCAGTCTGAAATGAGACGTCACCGGGCAGTGCAGCGGTCTGGCAAGGAGCTGCCACTAGATTGAGTACTGAGTACCCAAAACGGGAGATCCGATCCGTCGGACAGACTCTCTGTGGTGGCAAAACGGAACGGATCGTGGTTTTTCGCGTCGAAATCGGATTAGAACCAGGGTCTGCTCCGTTGAACGGCACAGGTAGCCCACGAGTACCGTGTATTCGAAACCCAGGCTCTTGATGTCGAGGAGGGACAGTCCATCAGCACGGACGATCGCGAGTGCGAGTCCGATAGCCAGACGGCATGCTCCTCAGGAGATGAGTTGATGTGACGCGATCGGGTGGCTTTAAATCTCTTTCAGCGTGAACCACCAATCGTACGACTCATACCCCTCCTGGCTAGCCTCGGCCGTCCGCGCTTCCGCCTCGTCGACGGTTCCTGGTGGCGAAAGCAGCGCCTTGTCGCCGAAGTTGTCGTTCTCTGGCCAGTTAGCCGGCAGCGCGACGCCTTCTTCGTCGGAGGTCTGGAGTGCCTCGAGCGAACGAAGGACTTCGTCGACGTTGCGACCGATCTCTTTGGGGTAGTAGAGGACCTGTCGGGTGATTCCTTCGGGGTCGACGATGAAGACGGCACGGACGGTCGAGGTCCCCTGACCGGGGTGGACCATACCGAGTGCGTCGGCGACGTCGCCGCTCTCGTCGGCGATGATCGGGAAGCCGATATCCTCGTCGAGTTCGTCGTCGATCCATTCGGTCCACTTGATGTGGGAGTGAACGCGATCGATCGAGAGACCGATCAGTTCAGCGTTGAGTGCTTCGAACTCCTCACGTCGCTGCTCGAAGCCGACGAACTCAGTTGTACAGACCGGCGTAAAGTCGCCAGGGTGGCTAAAGAGGACGAACCACTGACCCTCGTAGTCGTCAGGGATCGTCTTGGATCCGTGCGTCGTTTCTACCTCGAGTTCGGGGAACTGATCCCCAATAAGCGGAAATCCACTCGTGTCGCTTTCGTCTTCGGACATTACATCTGCGGTTAGGAGCCTAGCAACTATAATCCCTTTTCAAAAAGATATTTTTTCGTATTCCGAAGAGAAGGGCAGAGAATGGTGAAATAATTTCTCTACTCTCTCCGGGTAACACACTAGAGAGTACCATACACACGCCACGGCTAGCAAAGAAAAGTGGCAACCAATTTGGCGAGCGTCCCGATTGACTTCGGGAGACGCTCCGAGTCGTCTGACCCGTAGTCTGTCACTTCGCTCTCGAGGCACCCATGCGTCGGAGGAACTCGATTAAGACGCCGAGTCCCTGTTTGACATCGTCATCTCGAAGCGCACCGAGCATCCCGAACATACCGACCTTCTTCGGTGGCTCCTCTTCGGTGAACGCACCGAGCCCCGACTCGACGGCGTCGATGAGCTCGTCGTCGCCAAGCTGGCAGCCAAGCACGAGCATGTTGCCGAGGTTCTGTCCCAGCTGGTGTGGCTCGAGGTCGGCCTCAGCGTAGGTGCTGGCGAAGCCGGCGACCATCATCCGCAGCTCTGCGATCGGTTTTCTGTTCTCGCGAGCGACGTTGACGGCCTCGGGGATGATGTCCTCGGCTAGGTCGTAGGTGACGTCGAGCAACTCGAGCAACTCGATGAGCGTGTCGGTGTTCTCACCGAGTCGCTCGAGCAAGACGAGCGTCTCCTCGCGCTCTAAGGCAACCCGCAGTCGAGCAAGCGTCTCACGGTTCTCGCGAATGATCGTCTGAAACTCCGGAGCCAGATCGCTCACGAGGTCGTCTGCAACCTCGAGCGTTTCGAGGAGTTCGACGAGCATGTCAGCGTTCTCACCGACACGCTGGACGAGGACGAGCGTGTCCTCGCTCTCCAAGGCCATACGCAGCTCTGCGATTGGCTCCCGAGAGTCGTGTGCGGCCTCGCGAAGTTCTGGCGCAAGATCCTCGGAGAGGTCCTGGACAACGACGAGGAGTTCGAGGAGTTCCGCGAGTTCCTCGTCGTTTTCCTCGAGCGTCCGAGCGAGTTTGTTTACTTCGGCGGACTCGAAGGCGGTGCCATCGAAGTCGCCGTCGACCGATTGATCTTTCTGTGCCATTGTTTACGGAAGGGGATCGTAGCCTTTCATCCAGGCATCCCAGTAGACGGATGGAAGGACGTTGACGTCCATGATCCAGTTCATCTTGCTCTCGACAGGCGCGGAGATGGCACCCTCGTAGTCGAACTCGGCGATCAGGGCCTTCCCCTTCTTCGTCAGTAGTGGACAGGCAGCGTAGCCGTCGTACTCTGCGCGCAGGGGCATATCACGGATAGCCGACGTGAGGTTCTTGCCGACGACATGGGCCTGTTTGCGGGCTGCTGCGGCCGTCTTGGAGTGTGGTGCGTTCTCACAGTCACCCAGCGCGAAGACGTTGTCGTACGCATCGTGCTGGCACGTGTGCTGGTCGATGGTGACGTACTCGCCATCCTCGGAGCCCTCGGTCAGCGGCGAGTTGTCGGTGATCGGCTCCTGGCCGAACTGCGGGGTAACTGGTGCGTAGAGATCGTATTCGATCTCTTCACCGTCCGCACCGTAGACGACGCCCGCGTCGGGATCGACCTTTTCGACCGAGAAGTTCTCCTTGAACTCGATATCACGGTCGTTCCAGATTTCGTAGAGCTTGTCACGATACGGCTGGACACCGAAGTGGTGTTCGGCGTTTCGCGTCATGATGACCTCGACATCGTCGCGAATGCCCTGTCGCTGGAAGTAGTCCTCCGCGAGCATCGTCATCTTCAGCGGCGCGCCAGGACACTTGATCGGCGTGTCAGGCTGGGTGACGAGGAACGTCCCCCCGTCGAAGTTCTCGAGTGCTTCGCGCATCTCGAGCGCCGCCTCGTAGTGGTAGAACGGGTAGACGTCGTCGTGGTCTTCCCATGCCTCGGTCAGTCCGGGCATCGCGCTCGGATCGAGTCGGTGGCCAGTCGCAACAACGAGATAATCGTACTCGAGGTCGTCACCGTCCGCGAGGGAAACAGTCTGTCCGTCGGGGTCGACGCCAGTCACGGCATCGTGAACGAACTCGACACCCGGCTTAAGAAGGTCATTGATATTCCGGGACTGATCAGGCTCGAGGTACCCGAACGGAACCAGATAGAACGACGGCTGATAGAAGTGGTCAGTGCTTTTGTCGACTACAGTGATCTCAGCCTCGTCGTTATCCAGTTTGCGACGGAGGATATTTGCCGTCATAGCTCCGCCGGAACCGGCACCCAGTATGGCTATTTTAACCATGTACACCTGAATATTACAGTCTAGGGCATCTAAACACACGTCTTTGAGAAACAATTGTGTGAGAAAGAGCGCGGCGACGATCATCGCGAAAATATTGCCTAGTCTTCCACCGCGTCGACATGGCAGTTGCTGGCCTCTAGATGATCAGGTCACATCCGAAGCAGATATCCACAGTTCGGTTTCAAGCAGTGCAAACCCGAATCCGCTAGGGCTCTTCCGTATCGGATTCGACCGGCGCATTGATCAGGTTCCCCCACTCGATCCACGAGCCGTCGTAGTTAGAAACTGCCTGGTACTCGAGCAGTTCTGAGAGCACAAACCAGACGATCGACGATCGTTCCCCGACATGGCAGTAGACGATAGTCTCCGTTTCGGGAGCGCTACCGTGATTTCGGAACAGTTGCTCAAGCGTCGATCGGTCTTTGAACTGTCCATTTTCGTCAATCACCTCAGACCACGTTATGTGGATCGTGCCTGGGATATGACCTGCAGTGCGAGCCTCGGGAAGATCCTTGTTCGGCGGTTGTGTCACATCACCATGATACTCCGGTGAGGAGCGTACGTCAACGATAGCGACATCCTGTGCGAGCGCCGTTTCGATGTCAGCTCGATAGGCACGAATCCGCTCATCAGGGGCGTGTGCGCTGTACTCCTGTGAAGCAACCTCAGGCTCTTCAGTCGTCATCGGATAGCCAGACTCGGTCCACCGTTGCTTTCCACCGTCGAGAAGTCTGACGTCGGTGTGGCGATAATACTTGAAGAGCCAGTAGAGATACGCCGCGTACTGATTGTGTTGGGTACTGTAGATTACGACCGTACTCTCTTCCGAGATTCCACGCGCCCCGACATACTTTTCGAAACACCGCTTGTCGGCGACTCCACAGCCATCAACGTCGACAAGATCACCGAGGATGTCGACCTGGACAGCCCCCGGAATGTGTCCCTGGTCGTACTCGGCGTCTGCCTCCACAAGTCGAAGTTCCGGATCGTCCTGTTCGAACTCCGAGAGACGGTCTTCTACCCACTCCGGCGAAACAAGAACTGAAGATCCGGTATCACTCCCACCTCCGCAAGAATCGGTAGTAAGCTTGTAGCAGGTCTGACGCCCATCGTGAAGCGCAGGAGATGAATCGATAAGATCAGCGTCGTCGAGTTGATCCAGCCCATATCGCGCCGTTCGCGAAGAGAGCATCGTCTCCTCCGTCAATCCCTTGAGTGTCATCGGGCCGGCGTCCTCGAGCGTTTTATAAATAAATTTCGAGCTCGGCGGCAAATCCTCGAGTGCGGCTTCGGTGTGGTTATCCGCCATTGCTGGTCTACGACGTATTAGTGCGTCTGCGTATACAATTCTTTCGTCACTGACCCAAGCTCTACCCACAGCTACGATCACGAACTGCTTTCGTCTTGACCAGGTCGTTAGCTCACCAACTTGCGGGAATATTGCGGGCTCCTTTACATACATACCCATGTAATCCGATACATGTTCCAGCAATAATTTCACATTCTTACCAGTGGAAGTCGCGGTGGGGAGGATATCTATTAAATATTATATCAAATTAAGAACTATAGTAATTAACTCTAGCATAGATCATTTTCTCAAGATTAGGCGTTCGAATACTAAACCATTATGCTAATATTCACACCCGACAAATAAGCAACTGCCGTTAAACGTATTCACCTCTTACGAGCAGTAATCACTGACTGTTCGTGGGCCAACAACGGCCCTTCACCTTCAGAAAGAATCCGAAGAGCGGCATCTATTCTCTACTTCAAGAACGATAGTCGTCACTGACCGTCACTACACACTGGCTCGCACGACGGGAGCGCGGTTCGGAGCGTGCGCGGTTCGGAACGAACGAAGTGAGTGAGAACCGCGGACAGTGTGATCGGTGTGTCAACCGGTTCAGTTGTTACTATAGAAAGATCAGGCTGAGCGTATTGCGATCGCTGGGTGTGTTTAATAAATACGAAAAACCCCAGCGAGCCGGAGCTGTGGCTCACTGAGGGTGAAGTATGAATGGAGGCGGCGAAACGGATTTCCCAGAGGCTCGCGCACTCCAGTACTCACCGTAACGCAGGCAGGCTTATCTTCCGTGTTCGGGA
>NZ_JBGUBB010000015.1:0-23790 GCF_041821125.1 Natronorubrum sp. A-ect3
CAACATCCATACAGCAGCTGCTTTGAGGTCCGGTTTTCAGATGAACGCTGTCCAACTCGAGCGCGAGCTGTTAGACACCGACTCGAGTGCCTGCAGCGGATCGTTCGAACAACCGGCAAAGGAATAAAATCCACAACGGCACTGGATGCTGCGGATGCACGGCTCGAGTTCTGTCGGCGTCTGACCGTGGCGATGAGAGTGGGGCAGTGTAAGGCGGGTGGGATATGTTGTAACAGCCGTATGACCCTCAGTCGAGATACTGTTCCTCCCACTTTCTGCGGGCTTCGATCTGCTCGAGTCCGCGGTCACTGATCGCGTAGTAGTTTGTCCGCCGATCGAGCTGTCCCTTTTCCACAAGTGCTTTATTAACCAGCGTGTCGAGATTGGGATACAACCGGCCGTGGTTAATTTCACTACTGTAATACTTTTCGACTTCTTCTTTTACGTCTTGGCCAGACGGTTGGTCGGCCCCAGCGATCACGTACAGGAGATCGCGTTGGAATCCGGTCAGATCGTCCATTGTGCTACCACACAGACAAACCAACTAACCGACTATTTGTTATCGTTCTCGTATCAACGGTTCGAAAGGCGTTTTGGAAGACTAACTAGAGTAACAACACTGAGCAATCGGTTTGGTATCAGTAAGAGAGTACTACTGGCTTTAGAATGAGACCAGCGTCGCTATCGACATCGCAGCCCCGACAAACTCGAGGCAACGCTGTCGCGTTCGAAGTAGGTGTCTGAAGAATGTATAGTTGAATGTGAAACCCGTTACCGAACGTAAAAAGCCGTATTACAGGCGGGTGACGTTGGTGGCGCGGGGGCCCTTGGGGGCCTGTTCAATATCGAATTCGATGTCTGTGCCTTCTTCGAGGTCCGGACCGCCAACGTCTTCCATGTGGAAGAAAACGTCATCGTCCGCGTCGTCCGTCGAAATGAAACCGTAGCCGCCTGTGTCGTTGAAGAAATCAACGTTTCCTTTCGCCATTGCAATCAAAGAGTGTGCCCCGCCACGTATAACAGTTGTGTTATACTCGTCCTCTCGAGAACCAGACACACACGGAAGTGAAATAGCTGAAAATTCGCCTCTCAAGCCTCATTTTCTGTGTCCAGAAGTGTGTTTATTCTGATTAAATATTTCTCATGGCCGTGAGATGTCACTGTTTAGGGTTGCTACCGGCCGATTCCATTTTGGGTTGAGTGATACGTTCGGTTCAGACGCGCTCTGATGCGACGCGTGAACCGACTGAACAAGCGACCCGAGATCTGCGACGACTTTCGAATCGTGTCGGTGGGCCCGAGAGACGCGTTGTTGCAGAACCCACTCAGAGATGTCTGCTCGCCGCGGGCAGAGATTACCCAGGTAGCGTTCATCGAGTGTTCGTGAGACGTTTGTTACAGCGCAGTCGACTGCGTCGAAGGTGCTTGCCTTCTGATTGGTAGTCTCGATTTCCGATCGTCGGCACAGAGTTCGTCTTTCCGGGAGCGGCCCTCGCCTTTGCGGTACGGTTTCTGGCCTGTGACTGTTCTGTGGAACTGTGCGGTCGGCGGGCGCAATATGATGTGGTTAACATCGTGTTTGCGATGAACTTCGTCGTGTTTGCGCCCGTACTCTCTGGTGTTTAGCCTGTTTTCGGTGTCGGAGTGCTCTTTGCGTTGCTGATTGGCCAGCACCTGCTGCAATTCGCTCTTGTTATCGCTGAGACACCAATCGGCGACCTGGTTGTGTCGGTTGTCCGCTCCAGTGAACGGGAAGGTGCCGAAGATTCAGCTCCCGCCTGGTCTTCGCTGGGCTGATTTCGGCTGTTGCATCCCGAGCGACCGTTTTGCCGGCGAACTGAACACCGACGTATGATGGCGAACGGAGAGCGTTTAGTGGTCACCCTCGAGAGTAACCGGTATGGACGAACGCGTTCGCAAACACGCCGAGGTACTGGTTGACTGGAGCGCTCGCGTTGAGGCGGGCGATAACGTCGTGCTCGCAGTGGGGCCTGATGCCCACGAGCTTGCGGTTGCAGTCGCCGAGACGCTTGGCAGTCGGGGCGCGAATCTGCTTGCAACCTACAGCTCCGGCGAGATCACGCGCACGTATCTCCGGGCTCATGATGGCGACTTCGAGGAGAATCCGGCCCACGAACTCGCACTGGTCGAACAGGCAGATGTGTATCTCTCACTTGGGGGCGGTCGAAACACGAGTGCAACGGCGGATGTTCCGGGTGCAACTCGGCAGGCCTACAACAGCGCCAGAGCTGGAATCCGCGAGACGCGACTGGATACTCGATGGGTGTCGACGGTCCATCCGACACGTTCGCTCGCCCAGCAAGCCAACATGGCCTACGAAGCGTACCAGGAATTCGCGTATAACGCGATTCTTCGAGATTGGGAGTCACTGGCCGAAGAGATGGCCAGACTGAAACAGTTGCTCGACGACGGCTCGGAAGTCCGGCTCGTCTCGACCGACACCGATCTCACGATGCGAATCGACGATCGAACGGCAGTCAACAGCGCTGCTTCGGTGGTCTACGACTCGCACAATCTCCCCAGTGGCGAGGTGTTTACCGCACCGTACGCCACTGAGGGGACGGTGACCTTCGACGTCCCGATGACGCTCCATGGAGACGCGGTCCGCAACGTTCGCCTCGAGTTCGAAGCCGGCGAAGTAGTCGAGTACGATGCCGAGCAGGGGGCCGACGTCATCGCTGAAATCATCGACACTGACGACGGTGCGCGTCGACTCGGCGAACTCGGGATCGGGATGAATCGCGGGATCGACCGCTATACGGACAACATCCTCTTCGACGAGAAGATGGGCGAGACGGTCCATCTCGCGCTCGGGCGAGCCTACGACGCGAACCTTCCCGAAGGGGAGTCCGGCAACGAATCCGCGATCCACGTCGACATGATCACCGACGTCAGCGAAGATTCACGACTCGAGATCGATGGCGAGGTCGTCCAACGTAACGGCCGGTTTCGGTGGGAAGACGGCTTCGAGTAACCTCGTGAGTGGAGGCGGAACCTGTTGGAGCCGGTTTCGAACCCGTCACAGGAAACTGGTAGGTGCCTGTTAACAGTGTCTCGTGTGGATCCTGTGTGTTGTAACCAGGGGACACGGTTCTCGAAGCACCTGCATAATAATACCGTACTCCAGTCTTCCATCGAGTACCGCCATGACCGGTGGCGGCAAGTAACCGGTCAGGGATTTGTCATTCCCCTTGCACAGTTGTCTGCCCGCCTTGCCGGAGGCGGCACATATCCGGCGTTGCAGCTCACCTCGCACGCTTTTAGACAGGCCGACACGCTCTCGAGGCTCGAGTGCCTACGCCAGCTATGCGCGACCAGCTCCGGGCAGGGGCCGCGATCTACAACGCGGGCTACTACCACGCCGCCCACGACGCCTGGGAAGAACACTGGCTCGACCTCGAGTCAGGCACTGACGATGAGCAACTGCTCCACGGGCTGATCCAGTGTACGGCTGCTGTACACCACGCCCACGAGCAAAACTGGGAAGGGGCTGTCGGACTGGCAGCGAGCGCCCGTGAGTATCTCGAAGCGGTACCGCCTGACTACCACGGCGTCAATCTCCCGCCGATCCGGGCGTTTCTCACAGCGCTTGCGGCGGATCCAGAACGTATAGAGCGTCAGCCACCCGTTGGGCTCGAACACGAGGGCGAGCGGCCAACGCTTGCAACACTCGAGTTCGCGCCGACGGCGATTGCGGCGACGGTGCTTGCTGACGAGTTGGGGTTCGACGAAACGCCAGTTGCGCAGGCCCGAACGTACGCTGAGCGAGACCTCGAGGCTGGCGATGACGGCAGCCAGTTCATCGCACTGTTGTTTGCGTTCGTCCGAGAGGAGGCTCATCGCGGAATCATCTATCAGCGACTGCGCGACCACGTCGGCAGGCGACAGGCTCGAGAAGCAGACGTCGACGGACTGTTCTGATACGGTCTACTGTAGTCAATGACCGCCGACTCCATCCTGGCGATCGGCGGGAAATCGTTACAGCAGTCCGTATGAATCGTGCGCGTTCGAGATCAGTGATCGAGAAAAGCCAAGGCGGTGTTCAGTCGTGGTGGGCGGAGTTGTCCTGTGGCTCGTAACCGAGTGCCTCTCGAGCGCGCTCGATCGAGTAGTACTTGCGGTCGTTGTCGGAGATGCCGTAGACGATCTCGTAGTCGTAGTCGGCACGGATACAGCGATCGAACAGGTGTGCACAGTCGCGGTAGGAGAGCCACATCGCCTGGCCACGCTCGTAGTCGATCGGTGGATGCCCTTCGGTGAGGTTGCCGATGCGGACGTTGACGACCGAGATGCCGTACTCGTCGTGGTAGTAACGGCCAAGCGCTTCGCCAGTGACCTTCGAGACGCCATAGAGGTTCCCTGGCCGGGGAAGTTCCGTCCCATCAAGCAGGTAATCATCGTCTGTACGGTACATTTCGGGAGTGCGCTCTTCGGTCTCGAAGGCGCCGACGGCGTGGTTCGAGGAGGCGAACGCAACCTTTTCCACCCCGGCGTCGATGGCAGCCTCGTAGACGGTTTGCGTGCCGTCAATGTTGTTCGTCAGGACGCTCTTCCACGGTGCTGTCTTCCGGGGGTCACCCGCAAGGTGGATAACGACGTCGATGCCGTCCATCGCCTCCCGGATAGCTTCCCTGTCAGTAATGTCTGCGACGACGAACTCGCCCGGGTGATCGTCCGTCGGCGGATCGCGATCCAGTAAACGCCACTCGTGTTCGTCTGCGAGGCCGCCAAGGATGGCTGTCCCGACTCGCCCCGCAGCCCCAGTAAGCAGGACCGACTGTGCCATTCGTTCGAAGTGAGGCATACCGTCGATAAGTAACGTGCGATTCCGCGCTGTCGTGGTCGTCTATCGCATTCGATACGCCACCGTTGCACACTGTATCCCTCTCGAGTAACCGTCTTCAGCCACGTGCTGGACCGGAATCGACTTCCCGACGGCACGCGAGGTCTTGCGCATGTCGTCTGATGAAACTCCGACCGACGCCGAGGCCGCCTGCTTCGAGGCCGGTATCAAGTTCGGCACGCTGTACCACCAGTTCGCCGGCACGCCGATCGCTCCAGAGAGCGCATCCAGTCTCGCAACGGCGATGGAGGAGTCGATCGAGAACCAGCCCCACTGTACCGACGTCACTGTCGACGTGCGAATGGACGAACTCGAGGCCGAACTCGCCCATTCGACGGCCGACTACACCGAGCTGACGGGCCGGTTTCTCGAGGTCGAGATCGTCGTCGACTACGAGGAGTGTGAGGTCGTCACGCACATGGCGATGGAAGATGGCTATCCACTGATGCAACTCGAATCGGTCCGCAGCCGCTGATACGGTCTGCTGTACCGATCACCAGAGACGGGATCGGTGATCGGCGGTCACTGACGACAGCAGTCCGTATGATACTCGACTTTTCTTTCGGAATTCGGCTGCCGATTCGTCGATATCAGCCTGCTCGAGTGCGTTTTCACTTTCACTTTCGGGCGACCTTTTAAACCCGATCACGGTGAAAGAACATGTATGAGTCAAGCGACATTCGGCGACGACGAGGAACTGTTCGGTGAAGCAGCCAACGAAATGCGCGCGGACGTCGAATCCTCACTCGAGGACGGATGGGGGACACTCCCCAGCGCCGATGACGTCTGGGAGACCGACGCCGACAACGTCCTGGGTGTGTTAAACGGCCTTAACTCCGCACTGAACGTCGGCGATGCCGAGGAACATCTTCGTGACGCCAAAAAGTGGTTCACGATGGGCCAGCGAGCCGACGCGTTCGAGGACGCCGACGACCTCGAAGAAGAGATCGCCGACCTCGAAGACGCGATTGCGGACATCGCCGAGGCGGGCGACCAGGTTGGCGAACTCACCTCGACGATTCCGGCGCTTCGCGGGACGCTCCAGGACGCCGGGAGCACGGCCGACGCCGACGAGGACGCTGATGAAGAAGCGGCGGCAGAAGACGAAGATGAACCAGCGGACGAAGAATAACGCCAAAACTGTAGCCAGACACACCGCGGACGAATTGCCTCTCGCCCCACTGTACACCCACTACCGACGGTCGGGTCGTGAGACGTCTCGCTCGGCAACGGCCTCGAGCAACCGAGCCAGTGCGTCCGCGGCCAACTCGAGTAGTTCCTCGCCGCGCTCTTTTTCGCCCGCGCTTGGGTCGCCGACGACGCCGTTGTCGGTGAACTCGGCCGAATCGTAGGCCAGGTTCGTGTGGCTCACCCACTCGCCCCAGCGTTCAGCACTGCCAGCGCTCGCCTCGTCGATCCGGTCCTCACGGACGAGGTCGGGTTCGCAGTGGCGAAGCAAGGCGGTCTCGAGCGGGCCACCGTGGCCCATCTCGGCGGCGTGCTCGCCGACGGCCTCGAACCAGGTAAAGGGGACAGCGTAGGCGTCGCCGGCTCGCGTTACGGTCGCGCCGACCTCTCGGACGGCGTCGACGTTGCCGCCGTGGCCGTTGACGATGACGACGCGATCGAAACCGTGGGCGGCAAGGCTCTCGACTGCCTCACGGACGTAGCTTCGAAACGTCTCTGGAGAGACCCACATTGTGCCGGGGAACTGGCGATGCTCTTCGGCGATGCCAACCGGGATCGCTGGCGCGCGGACGACGTCGTCGTCAAATCGCTCGAGGCCAGCGTCGGCGACCGCCTCGGCGGTCAGGACGTCTGTCCCGAGGGGTGCATGAGGGCCGTGTTGTTCTGTGCTGCCGACGGGAACGACGGCGAGGTCGGTCTCGAGGTCGCGGATATCTGTCCACGTTGCATCGGTGAGATTCATGCGGAAACACTCCCACGGCGTGGGCATGAAACCCTCGGTGACTGCGTCGGGCAGGGCACGTCTTTCGGGGGCTTGCAGGTGCCACTCCGGCTGCTATATCGTTGTCTGTCGGACTGACTGGTATGTATCGCGGCGGCGATCTCCTCGAGACGCTTCACGGATCGATGCCCGAGTGGCTCTTGCTCTTGGCTGCGCTCGTCACGCGTTTTGGCGACGTTTGGGTCGTGATTTCGATCACAATCGCAGCGTCATGGCTGCTCACGTGGCAACGATCCACCGACGGAGCCAGTCAACCACAGCAAGGGGCGACGAACACATCCGAAATACCGTCTGCAGTCTGGATGGTCGGCGTCGTCGTCGGCGGGCTGGCAGTCATGACGGCACTCAAACACAGTTTCGCGTTGCCCCGACCGGCGCTCGTCGCAGCGACTCCTGGTGCGTTACCACCAGCACTCGAGTCGGTCTACGTCTCTACGGTGACGCTCAGTGGCTACGGCTTTCCGAGTGGGCACGCGCTTGGGGCAACTGTCGCCTACGGCCTGCTGGCACTGACAGTTCGAACCGGAACACGGCGCGCTCGGGTCGCCGTTGCGGGCGTCATCGTCGTCGCAATTAGTCTCTCTCGAGTCGTCCTCGCCGTCCACTACCCGGGCGATATCGTCGCCGGAATCGCCGTCGGCGTTGCCTATCTCGTTGCGATGGTGTGGCTCCTCGAGCGCTCGCGGTTCGATCGAGTCACGAGTGCCTTCGCACTGGCACTTGGGTTTGCACTCGTCGCGATAGCCATCAGCGGCGCTGCGGGCCGATCAGTGACGTATGCAGCACTCGCAGCTGGTGCGCTTGCTGTCTGGGCACTCGGTCATCGACAGTTTCACTCGTCCCCAACACCGCGGGTGACGTACCACGCCGGGTCGGCGACGGTGTCGATTGGACTGCTCGCCGGACTCACTGTGCTTGACGGGAGCGTGGCTGCAGTCGGTCCGGCTGCCGTGATCGGAGCGCTTGCAGTCGCACTAGCTATTATCCTTTCGTGACCGTCGATCAGAAGAGTCGGCGTTGTCGATGCGGCCCGTGCCCCCGATGGCGAACGCAGGGCCAACTGGTTTCAGACGCCTCGTCTATCCCTCGAATATGAGTGACGATAGTCGCACACTCGGCGTCGAACTCGGCGACCTCGATGACGACCTCGAGAGCCACGCGTATCCGATCAGCGAAGACGAACTGTTCGACCAGCACGGCGACAGAGAAATCGAGATGGGGGAGGAGACGGCGACGCTCGAGGAACTCATCGAACCGCTCAACGAAGACGAGTACGGCTCGGCCGACGAAGTCAGACAGGCGATCATGAGCATGGTCAGCGACGAGGCAATCGGACGGAAAAACTACAGCGATCGCACGCCGCCTGCAACTGGCGAGGACCGTCAGGACGAGGGTGCGCCAGGTCAGGATGGACAGCGAGAGCAGGAGTCGTTCTAGCGCCGGCCGTACCGACGGTTGTTGGGCAGTCGGTCCCGGCACAACCGGGGGCCAGCGTGTGGATGCGCTGGGAGAGAGATAGTAACAACTGAACCGATGGACACACGCATCGCACAGCCGTCGTGCGATGCGGTGTGCAGTGAGTTTCAGTGGCTACGATAGCCGACAGTTCAGTTGTCGGTTTCGACTTCTGTCCGTGCTTGGCGGCGTTGGGCGCGTTCGATGAACTCCTGTGGCAGTTCGTCGATTTCGCCGGCCTGGACACCCCAGAGATGTGAGTAGAGTCCATCGTTTCCGAGCAGTTGCTCGTGGCTGCCGCGCTCGACGATCCGACCATCCTCGAGAACGAGGATCTGATCGGCGTCTTTGATCGTCGAGAGTCGATGAGCGATGGCGAACGTGGTCCGATCCTCGGTCAGTTCGTCGATCGAGCGCTGGATGAGCATCTCGGTCTCGGTGTCGACGTCGCTGGTCGCCTCGTCGAGGACGAGGATATCGGGGTCTTTGAGCACTGCACGGGCGATCGCGACGCGCTGGCGCTGGCCGCCTGAGAGTTTGACACCGCGTTCGCCGACCATCGTGTCGTACCCGTCGGGCAAGTTCTGGATGAACTCGTGGGCTTCTGCGGCTTTGGCCGCGGTGACGATCTCCTCACGGCTCGCGTCGAACGAGCCGTAGGTGATGTTCTCTTCGACGCTGCCATAGAACAGAAACGACTCCTGGCCGACGTAGCCCATCGACTGGCGGAGACTCGACAGCGAGACCTCTCGAATATCCTGGCCGTCGATCCGGATCGCGCCCTCATCGACGTCGTACAGTCGGAGCAGAAGCTTGAGCACGGTTGATTTCCCAGCCCCCGTCGGTCCGACAAGTGCGACCGTCTCACCGCCGTCGACGTCGAAGGAGATGCCGTCGATGATCTTGTTGTCAGTGTCGCCGTCCCGCTCGTCGCGCTGGTCGTCGCTCGATGGGCTCTCGTTCTCGTCTGCAGTGCGTGAGACACCGTGATCCTCGTACGTGAAGCTCACGTTGTCGTACTCGACGGCTCCCTCGCTGACCTCGATCACCTCGGCCCCCTTTTCGCGTTCGATCCGGCCTTCCTCGTCCATCAGGCCGAAAATACGCTCACTCGAGGCCGCGGCGCGCTGGTACATATTGATTACCTGGCCGAACTGGGCCATCGGCCAGACGAGTTGCTGCGTATAGAGGATGAAGGCGACGAACGTTCCGGTTTGGAGCGTGCCCGTAAACGGACCTGGGCCGCTGCCGGTGAAGATCCAGTAGCCGCCGACGGCGAACGTCAGCACGAAGCCGATCCCCGAGATTAGCTGCAGAGCGGGGAAAAACCGAATTCGAAGCCAAATCGCCTCCCAGTTCGTGTCGTAGTACTTCCGGGAGACGTCCTCGACGCGGTCCGATTCGTACGTTTCCGTGTTCGAGGATTTGATGACGCCGATCCCGCCGAGGTTGTTCTCGAGGCGGGAGTTTACCTTGCCGACCGAGGAACGGACCGCGGCGTACTTTGGCTGAATCTTCTTGACGAAGATGTAGGTAAAGCCCGCGATCAACGGCACGGGCGCAAGCGAGACCAGCGCCAGCTGCGGGTTGAGCCAGAACAACAGCGCGGAGATGCCGACCACCATGACGATCAGCCGGGTTGCAGAGTTCATCCCCTCGTTGAGAAAGCGCTCGAGCTGGTTGACGTCGTTTGAGAGCACCGACATCATCTCGCCGGTCTGTTTCGAGGCGAAAAACTCCATGTCGAGTCGTTGCATCTTGTCGTAGGTGGCGGTTCGAACGTCGTGTTGGATATCCTGTGAGAAGGCGTTAAAGCCCCAGTTTCGAAGCCAGTGAAACAGCGCGCCGAAGACGAACGAGGCCGCGATAGCGATGGCGACGAACCTGAACTGTCCGTCGGCCGTCGCCGGCAGCCACGCCTCCGGCAGGATCACGAACGGCACCTGTTCGGCGAAGACGGCATCGCCGAAGATGGCGTCGATCGCAACCGCAAGCAAGAGTGCAGGTAACAGATCAAGCGCTCGCGCGAGCACACTCGAGATGAGCCCGACAGTGACGGAAAACCAGTACGGACGACCGTACTCGAAGAGCAGCCGTCGCATCGGGCTCTCGACCTGGTCCCGCTGGTCTTCGAACGGGTCGTCTTTCTCCCAGTCGACGTCCTGCATTACATCCGCCTCGGGGAGCGCTGGGGATAAGCGTTTGCGACAGTTACACGCCGGCTCGAATCAAGCGCCTCAGACGGACCGTTGTCCGTCAACTCCGTCCCGACCCGTCCTGCGGTCGCGACAGGAACTCGGTACAGCAGCCCGTCTCACTTGTAGTCGATATCGACCTCGTCGCCGGCCTCAATTCCAGTTTCGGTGGCGTAACCACGCGGTACCTCGAGGACCCACTTCGCCTGCCCAGTGTACTGGAGGTCGTTGCCGTCCTCGCCCGGCTCTGGCGCGCGGGCGTGCTCGATTGACGTGATCTCGCCGTCAGCGCCGATGAAGATGATGTCGATATCGAAATCCATCTCGCGCATGACGTAGGTGCGTTCGTCTTCACTCGAGTGAACGAACAGCATCCCTTCACCGTCCGCGAGCGATTCGTGGTCGCTCAACCCGGTGTAGCGTTCGGCTTGTGTATCTGCGACCTCGACATCGATTGCGGCCAGCTCGTCGCCGGTGTCGCCGTCGAGCACGCGCACGTCGGCTTCCGATTCCGCCCACGGCGGTGTCACAATCCCGAGTTGCAAAACGAGCAGGCCGATCAGTGAAATGGCGAGAACGGCTACTAGAACCGACCAGACACGCTCGAGAGCCATGCCGAATCCTCCGACGCCAGAAAGTAAAGGTTATTCGGACGGGGTGACTTCTGTCGAATGCGGGCTCGTGGTCTAGTTGGTCATGACGCGGCCTTTACAAGGCCGAGGTCGGTGGTTCGAACCCGCCCGAGCCCACTATTGCTGGCGCGAACAAATCCGTGAGCGCCAGCACTGTGACGCGAGTGGTGGTTCGTGCCCTGCAAGTCGCAGCACTCGAGCGGATGCGAGAGTGATCGTCTTGCTTCGGTTCGAACCCGCCCGAGCCCATTTCTGTGGCGAGCAATATCGCGAGCAGCAGGACTGTACCGAGGGCGGGTCGAACCCGCCCGAGCCCACTGTTGCTGTCCCGAACAACTCGTGAGCGACAGCCACGTCACGAAAGCACTCGCTCGAGTCCAAACGAGCCTGCCCAGAGAACTGATCAACTGCGAGCACTCGCGAAGACGCCGCCTACTGGACTGCGTAGAGCTCTGCATACGCCCCGTCCTGTTCGAGCAACTGCCCGTGTTCACCGCATTCGGCGATGGTTCCGTCCTCGAGTGCGTAGATGCGGTCGGCATCGCGAACGGTCGAGAGCCGGTGAGCAATCGCGACGATGGTATACTCTTGGGCCATCGACTCGATCCCGTCCTGAACGCGTCGTTCGATGGTCGCGTCGAGGTCGCTCGTCGCTTCGTCCAGCACCAGGATGTCTGCGTCCTCGAGGAGGGCTCGAGCAAGGGCGACACGCTGGCGCTGACCACCAGAGAGGCGGACGCCGTCGTCACCGAGTTCAGTGTCGTAGCCGTTGGGCAACTCGTCGAGGAATTCGGTGACCTGGGCGATTTCACAGGCTTCGTGCACCGCTGTGTGGGATGCGTCGGGGTTGCCGACGGTGATGTTCTCGAGCAGTGTCTCGTTGAAGATGTATGGATCTTGGCGGACGAACGCGATTCGCGACCGCCACGCTTCGGTGTCGAACTCGTCGATTGGCGTTCCGTTAGCGGTGATCGTGCCGTCATCAGGGGCGTACAGCCGGGCGAGTAGCGCCGCGATCGTCGACTTGCCTTCGCCGGACTGGCCAACGAACGCGACGAACTCTCCGTCGCCGACACGAAACGAGAGGTCTTGTAACACTGGCTCGTCGTCCTCGTAGGCAAACGAAACGTCCTCGAACGCGATCGGCGTCGCCGTTTCTGGGACCGACCGGTCGCCGCCCTGGATATCCTGGCTCGCCTCGAGTTCCTCGATAAACTGCTGGGTCCGAACCAGATGTGGGAGCCGTCCTTCGACCTTGTAGAAGTACTCGTTAGCGCTGCTGACACGAGGGCCGACCTGAAACATGACGAACAGGAACGCGGCCAACGCGCCGAGGGAGAGATCAGCGAACGTTATCGAGACGTAAATCAACCCGAACACTAACAGAGCGATCGAAAGGTTGTAGGCGGAACTGATCGCGGCTTCGTTACGGCCGAGTTTGATCGACGAGGTGGTAAACCGATCGAGGTGTGTCGAGAACTGCTCGTACAACGTATCAGTCATGCCGAGAAGCTTCACGTCTCGGATCCCTTGCGTTCCCGTCTGGACGTTCCGTTGAATCCCCTCGTTTGCGTCGGCCACCTGTTCACCGACGTCGTACCCACCCTCGAGAACGTTCCGGATGAGAACCGTCAGGGCCACGATCGACACTCCTGCAGCGATCGTCATGAGCGGTGAGATGTAGAACGCGACTGCGAGGTAGACCACGATCAACAGCACCTGTTCGAAAAACCGGATAAAGTCTCTGATCGCTTTTCCGGCGTACTCCGCTTGCGTGACGATCGCGTTGAGCACGTCATCGGAGCCTTCGGTATCGAAGTACGCAACTCGAGCGTCAAGCGCTGTTCTGAACGCTCGAGACTGGAGCTCACGGACGTAGTTCGTTCGGAGCGAGACGCGCATCCACGCGACGACAAACGATGAGAGATATCGAACCGTGATGACCGCACCGACGGTCAACACGATGTAGCCGAGTGTAAACGGAATCCCAGCGAACTCGAATGCAGTCAAGAACATGCCGATGATCCCATCTTCTTGGGTTGCTGTCTCGCCGGATGACTGTGCGATTTCAATGATCGGAATAATAAAACTCACACCGACACCCTCGAGGACAGCGACGATGCCACTGAAGAGGACGAGAAAGAGCGTCACGGCCGGTCGGTAGGTCGCGACCAGGTACAACCCCCGGAGCTTTTCGCGACGCGTAAGATCCTCGGTAGACATGTGTTCGGACCGAACGACCACTCGGTCAGGTATTGTTATGAGAACGTTATGAGATAGAAGAGGGTCACTTCTGGATGAACGTCAGCTGTGAACGATTCTATCGCTTTTTCTCTCGGTCTGGTGTCCGTCTCTGCATGTCGCTCGGTGACCGATCGTGGCTGCCGTTGCAGACGCTCGAGAACATCTATACGGCGCTTCCAGTGGCTGCTCCGACCGCTGTGAAGAACGTGTATCTGCGGCGAACACTTACGGACGATTTCGATCAGTTTGACCAGCCGCCGGATCCGTTTGCGACGCTCACGGCCGATCCAAACAGCATTCGATCGTTTACAGGTCGGCCGTATCCGCCATATCACGAGAAGGCCACACAGCTTGGCACCGTTCGCGACGGTGACTGGGATCGGACCGACGACGTCGTCATCACCGACGACGACTACCGGGAGCGATATGATCTTTATCGCGCGGATCGCTTCGAAGAGAGCGTCTTCTTCCAATCGATGGCGGCCCACTTCGTCGGTGGGACCGACTGGACCGAGACGCCATTCGTTGCTCGGTGTCTCGAACTGGCTGACGACGGCATCCCGTCCTGGCGGAGTCTCACAACCCGTGGGGCCATCCTCGAGCGCTGTGCTCGAATCGATGCGCTCTACGAGCGCATCCGGCAGGATGGCTACCAGTCACAGCAGGCGCTTGGGTTCGACTCGCTGCTCGGCGTCACTGAAGAAGTACTCGTGGATATCGGCCGTGATGGCGATCTCCTGTTCGTCAACGGCCGTCACCGTCTGGCGATCGCGAAACTACTTGATCTCGAGACGATTCCCGTTGGTGTGCTCGTCCGTCACCGAGACTGGATGCGTCGCCGGGATCAGTACGCACGAACTGGTGTGATTCCCGACCATCCAGATCTCCACGACGTACCCCGGCGTTCGGACTAACTTGCTGTTAACTGATCGTCTTCGAGGGGCATTCACAGTGAGCAACAGATGGCGATCTGGCTGCAGTCCCCGTTTGACACCGTTTTCGGACACTCAGTACCTGACTATCGCTTGGCGGTGAGGTCCAGCCACCGCGACGACCAGATCCACTCCGACGCGGATGGTCGCTCGTCCTCCATTGTCGCGATTCGGACGCCAACGATACCGGCGTTCGAATGCGGGTGCCATTCTTCTGGGACTGGTGCTGGCCGGAACGACGTGCTGTCTCGGGCGTCGAGCATACGTTTCATCTGTTCCAGTTTCGGTGTTCCCGGATAGTTACGAAGCTACTGACGTACCGAAACCAGTGGCTGTGTTAGTGTCAACGAAAGTATCACGTGATTTCTTCCTCGTCGACGACGGCTGCCGGTGAGCTATCCCCACTCGCGGCTGCCGTTTCGATTTCGGTCGCCGACAGCTCGAACTCGTGCAAATCGCGCACATCGGGATGCTCGAGATGTCTCCGGGCCCGTGCAGTCAGATCAGATGGTCGAGTGGCGGCTGCGATTTCCGCGCGGATCGATTGCCAGTATGTGTGTCGGCGTCGAACCAGGACTGGAACTGTTCGACACTCAAGCAACTTCGCGATTGCCAGTCGATGATCGCCGCGGTCGCTATGTAACACCTGACCATCTCGACCAATACTGACGGTCACCTCGTCGAGTCGCGGATCGATCGTCCGGTCCCACTTGTAGAAGACGGTCCGTTGATACTCGGGCCGGTCGGCCCAGAGTTCCGGCTGTGAACGATACCCATCAGTCGCGATCCGATCGTAGATCGCATCGAGTTCCTCGAATCGTGCCGCTAGTTCGTCTTCGGTCGTACAGCCTTTCGGTTGTTCACCGGCCTCGAGTCGGTCGCGATACTGTTCGAACTCGGCAGTCTCCGACCAGGGCGTTCCTTGCTGGAAGTGTGCTACGACGCTTCGGTAGGCGCTGGTTTCGTCGAACGGAACCACCGCACGATCCCAGTCGCCATCGACAACCCGTCCCCAGCGTTTCGACGTCGTCCGTACCTGAGTGTCGATCCGCGCAGGATCGATCCACAGCCGGGCGAAAGGATCTGCGTCCGTAATCGATGCAGGCCGAACCCACCGGCGCGCTCGCAAGTACGCCCTCGCAGCAGGAACCCCTCCCATGCGGGCAAGGAGTTGTTTCCAAAGCCGATTCCGTCGGCGTCTGAGATACGGGACGCTTCGGTGGACCAACTCGAGTACGCCTTCTGTCCGCACCGTCGCAACCGCGCGCCCGAGGAGTTCTCGTGGGGTGTGCTCTCGGCCCATTTTCGGCTGCTATTTCACGCTATCTGATCAATCTATGGCTCGTGTCAGTTGAGTAGCCACGACAGTCTCTCGAGTAAGAACCGGTTACAGAACAGGTTGCGTCAGTCGAGCAGCCCCCAGTCGAACCCTGATGACGTGCTGTCCGCTCAGGTCGAAGTGCAGGCTGTCAAGCGATACCGAGCTCGGTGT
The DNA here is from genome assembly GCF_041821125.1 of Natronorubrum sp. A-ect3. Lineage (NCBI taxonomy): Archaea > Methanobacteriati > Methanobacteriota > Halobacteria > Halobacteriales > Natrialbaceae > Natronorubrum > Natronorubrum sp. A-ect3. The sequence goes on from NZ_JBGUBB010000015.1 coordinate 15,784, forward strand.
CGGCTGTCCAGATACCGGTAACTCGAGGATACATTGTCGACAATCAGATCTGAGCTGTCAGAACCACGTTCGGGCGGAGCAGTCATCGACAGTCACACACTCGTATCGCCGCTGAACGCTCGGCGGCTCTACTGTTTGAGCCGCGCAACGTTTTCCCGGATCTGACCCAGCAGGCCATCGCCAGATTCCGTCTGCAGGGCGCCGTGAAGAATCGAATTCTCCGGTTCATCCTTGACGACGACACGAAGGTAGGGCTCGAGTTGTTCGAAGTTATCTGAGAGAACGACAGTGTGGTTCTCCTCGTCGTGGTCGACAACCCCCGCGTCGGCCAACTTCGGAACGTGACACTGCACAGAAGAGACGTAGACACTCTTATATTCGTTTTTCGCCACCTCGTCTGGTGGAACATCCAGCTCCCAGCCGGCGACCTGCTCGGCGAGCGTCGAGAGTTCGATTGGATCGTCCCGTCCACGAAGTGCATAGAGAAGGTATCGCCGCCGACGGTTTGCCAGCAGCTCGAGGATAGTGTCTGCAGAGAGGTTTTCGACGTCTTGGTCCGAGGTAAGTGCTTCCATAACATGATATTACCCGTCAGACCAGAAAAGGGTGTCTTGAATATCTACAAATCCAACAGACCGCAATCAATGGTTGGTATACTCGAGTGTATCCGCTGCGTTACTTTGGATCGCTGTTCCTAACCGGAGACAGACTGGACGACCTCGAGTAAGTCAGTGGTAATCACTCTCGCAGCGGCTTCGCTTCGAAACCCTTTTTTATACGATCAACAGATGTAGAAATGCGCCGCCTTAGCTCAGACTGGGAGAGCACTCGACTGAAGATCGAGCTGTCCCCGGTTCAAATCCGGGAGGCGGCATACCTTTTCCGCGAGGCAATTCGTCGAGCAGAAAGTATCCCCGACCAGGTTTGGACTAGAGAAGACGCAACACGAGCGAAGCAAGCCACTGTCTTCGCGTGGTTCAAATCCGGGAGGACGCATACTTTTTCGACGTAATCTCTCCTCGAGCGAATACGACACTCGATTGAGAACTGAGCTGTCCTCGTTCCCGCGAGCGAAGCGAGCGGGAAGTCGAAAGACGAGCGCCAACGAGGGCGACCACATCCGGTCTGAAAGATGGCCTTTCTCATACGACACCACCGGACGCCGTGAGACGATGGGCGGAGTAGGTTCGAGTTACAGGTTTTCGAGATCCCAGCCGACGAACTCGTCTTCGAGGTCGACTTGTAGCGCCTGTAGGACCCGCGCCAGCCCGAGGTAACACCCAGACAGCATCCCGACGCCGAGGAGACTCGCATCGTCGTAGTGGGCCGCTAGATGCTCGTGTGTATCGTCATCGACCGCTCCATCGACGAACTGTTCGACGTACGCAACGAGGGCCGCATACTTTGGCTCGAGGCGATCAGGTTCCTCACGAGAGATGGCGAGGATCTGGTCGGGAGCCATCCCCTCGTCGAGAGCCACGCGGACGTGCTGGTGCCACTCGTAGGCTGCGTCCGCGTAGTAGGCGGTCGCGAGGATGACAGTCTCCCGTTCGGATGCCGAAAGACCACCCTGGTTCCAGACGACGTCGCCATACGTTCGGAACCCCTCGAGCAGTGCAACGTTTTGTCCGAGCGCCCGATAGACGTTCAAGCGGTCACCGGTCAACGAGTGTTCACGGTCCTCGTCAGCCACGGCTGTTTCTGAGAGCGACTGTAGCAGGTCTCGTTTCTCGGCTGGCAGCTCGTCTGGCTCGACGTACGTTATGCGTGCCATACGGTGCTGTTTCGGGTGCAGATACTATACTCCACATCCTGTTGGATCGGGTGCCGAACAGGGCAGAGTGGCTTCCCGAGGCAGGACTGTGCGATCAGTCACCGACGTAGACCGTTTTCAGCCGCGAACCACAGTGTGGACAGTACAGCGTCTGCCACTTCGCCGGATCCAGTCCGCCCATCGTCTTCGCCCGCCGGGCGTCCTCGCGGGCGAGGGCGGCCCCGCAGGTCTCACACGTCATACCATCGTCACGCTCTACCATCGATCCGAGTGAGGGTGCCGTCGGTATTCAGTCTACTTGTGCTATAGTAGCCACTGCAAGTCAATGCACACCTGATCGCACGACGGCTGTGCGATCAGTGTGTAAATCGTTGCAGTTGTTACTATAACGGCGTCAGTTCAGCCCGATCGTCGACGTTTTTCATTCAATTCCAAAGCCAGCCAACGTTTAACACAGTATAGATGGATTATATATCCATGCTCGCCGAAAATACCGCTGTTGTCGTTATCGACCTCCAGAAAGAATATTTCGTCGAAGACCGGCCGTGGTACGTTCCCGACGGCGAACGCGTCCTCGAGAACTGCCAGCGACTCCTCAACATCGCCCGTGAAACCGGTGCGACCGTCGTTCACGCCCGTCACGTCCAGCCCAGTCGAGACGCTCCCGTGTTCGCGTGGGGCTCCGAGTACACCAAAATTGTCGACGAAATCGACGTTCGAGAGGATGAATATCTCGTGACGAAGACGAAGCCGAGCTGTTTCCAGGACACCCGCCTTGCCGACATCCTCGTCCGAAACGACATCGAAAACGTGGTCAGCATCGGTCTCCTGTCGGCGATCTGCGTCGACACCACTGCCCGCGAAGCCGACGCACGTGGATATGACTCCCACTACGTCACGGACGCGACGAGCACGTTCCCCATCGGTGACAATGATCCTGCCGAAATCACCGACACCATCGCCGCTGTCCACGACACGATTTTCTCCAACGTTACAACGAGCGACGATATCGTCGATCGTCTCGAGTAGCGCAACTCGCCCGTCAGGTCGGCATCGACTCCGATATTGCCGTCGAGAAACGTTCGGGTGCGAGAATCGAACCCGACTGCGAAACTCACTCCCGTTCGTCTCGCGTGATTCGATCTCACCTTCCGGTTTATCCACTCCTCACGATTGTCGTCGGTAAAAAGTCCGGGTGCGAGAATCGAACCCGCGTCTCAGCCTCCACAAGGCTGAAGGATAACCACTACCCCAACCCGGACACGCTTACAAAACAAGATAGGAGTGGTTGGACTGAAATACGTTACGACTCGCGCACGAGCGTATGCGAGTGCGTACCGCGATAGTACGGGACATAAGTACGGCCGGGCGCGACCGGGATGTTTTTTGGCCCACAAGCGGTAAAACACCCAACGCGTGGCTATCACCGACAAAATCTACGTCAAAAACCACCGCCAGCTCAGCTCCCAGCTCGAGACGAATATCCCGAAGGGGGCGTTCAAGGGTGCGACGCTTGATATTCTCTTTCAGGGTGCCGGACTCGAGAAACTCGACGAGGCGACCCGCGATCGGGTGCTCGATTTCGCACAGGACTTTCTCGACTGTGACTGTGACAACAACCCCTACTGTGGCTGCCCCGAGCGGAAATTCATCCAGTATCTCCTCGAGTTGCGCGCCCAGGGACTGGGGCCAGATGCGATCGTCGACGTGATGACCGACGACTACATGGTGTATGCCTACTCCGGCGACGTCCTTTCGTTTCTCGACAACGGCGTTCGGACACTCGAGGCGGCCGAAGCACTCGCCCGCGTCGAAGGCGCAGACGAAAAGTACGACGAGATCCGCCAGGCAAAACAGAACCTCTCGAGATAGCCCCTACCGCAACTGGTATCGGTCGTCTTGGTCGTCTAGCTCATCGAGCTCATCGAGCAACAGTACTTCGTCCTCTTCTTCCTCGAGTCGATCCTGTAACTCGTTGACGTAGGCTTTGTACTCATCGAGCTGTTCGCGGAGATGGTCGGCCTCGAGTTCGAGGCGCTCGTGTTCGCGGATGAACTGTTTCGGGACTTCGACGGTTGGCGGGAACGAGTGGCTGTCGTCGTCTCCCGCGTTCGACTCGAGTTCGTCTTCGGGAACGACGGCGACTTGGCCGTCGTGGTCGACGAGCAAGTCGACGTAGTCCCGAAACACCGCGGACAACGAGATGTCGCGTTCGGCGGCGATATCCTGGAGCGCCTCGAACGCGTCCTCGTTTACGCGAAACGAGATCGTCTTGTTCTTGTTGCCCATTTGGCTTCTATTCGTCGTGCATGACACTTAACCGTTCGTCAGACAGAAATGGTGCATGCGATCGATATTCAGTCGACGAGCCAGCCGCCGTCAACGTCGACGGCAGCGCCGTGCATGAACGACGCCTTGTCGCTTGCGAGGAAGGTGACAACCTGTGCAACCTCTTCTGGGCGGGCGTAGCGCTGAGCTGGAGTTCCGTCGACGATTTCTCGGACCTCGTCGGGTGTTTCGTCGATTAGCGCTTCAGTCATCCCGGTCTCAATGAAGCCTGGGCAGACAGCGTTTGCGCGAATCTCGGGGCCGTAGTCGTGTGAGAGTTGCTTCGTGAACCCAATTACGCCGTGTTTCGATGAGGTGTAGGCGGCACCGCCACCGCCAGCGACCTTGCCGGCGATCGAGGCCGTATTAATGACGACTCCTTCGTCTTCGCCCTCGAGAAGGGCTGGTAGCGTCGCTTTCGTGAACAGAAAGACGCCCTTGAGGTTGATGTCCATAACCCGATCCCACAGGTCTTCGGAGGTCTCCCCGGTCGGCGCGTAATCGTCGAGGATACCCGCGTTGTTACAGAGCACATCGATTGTGCCGTACGTCTCGGTCGCCCGTTCTACGACGGCCTCAACGCTGTCGGGGTCGGAGACGTCGCCGATAATGCCGATTGCCTCGCCACCATTGTCCAGAATCTCGCTCGTGAGGTCGTCAAGGCCGTCCTCGTCGACGTCGACGGCAACGACGGATGCTCCGTTATCGGCGAACTCGAGTGCCATTGATCGACCCATTCCTGATGCGCCACCGGTGACAACGACAACACTGTCTGAAACGGACACCATACACTGATTTCGATGGCCAGCAGTAAAAATATCAGTCACAAATGACTGCTATGCTTGCTCATACGCCGGGGCTCCATCACGTAACGGGAATCGTCGGGGACACACAGGGGGCGATCGATTCGAGTGGCGCGATCCAAACGCGGGCCACGGGGTTACCGACGATGGATTCGACGGCGTCGACGCGCTGCTCGAGGCCGGTACCGATAGCTGAGTCGCCTCGCTCGAACCGTCGCCGAGACGAAAAAGGACGGTAACCGTAGCCGACCGATCTCAGACCGTTGCTTCGGTATCGTCGCGCTCGACGGTCTCGAGGCTCTCGAGGGCGGCGACAACATCGTTGCGGTAGTTGATGACTGGCGAGTCGTATCGCTCACGAGCCATCTGGGCGTACTCGTTTGTGGGTGCCGTCGAGGCGCTTTCCGGGGCTTCCTGTTCGGCTTCCCACTCCTCGTAGGCCTCGATTCGGTCGAGCGTTCGCTCGGCGGTTTCGACGACCCAGCGGTCGCGAGTGGCGTCGTCGACGACCGCGATCGACTCGGGCCGGACGGAGACGTTGACAGTGCCGTCGTCGGTCTCGTAGGTGCGTGGCTTGCCAACGATGGCGACGTAGGCTGGTGGCTCCGTATCGCGAAGGACGGAGGCGGCCTCGGGCTGGTACTGGCCGGCGTAGACGAAGAAGGTCCCCGTCGGGTCGACGACGCGGCCGCGCCAGTACTCGCTGTCGTCGCCGACGTCTTCGGTCTCGGTCAGGGTGCCGACGATGAACACGCGGTTGGCGCGGTCGCCAGTCGGGAGCAGCGCGTAGTTGGGCGCACGCTCGTCGTCGCTTTCTTTGAAGGTGTACGTCGAGTCGTTGAATTCGGAGGCGAAGACGCGGCGGGCGACTTCGCGGGTGAGTTCTGACTGGCTCATGTTACATCGACCTCGCTTTGATCAACAGCTGTTCTGGATCGGCTGGCCCGTCGAGTTCCTCGACGTCGTCGGCCAACACGTAGCGGCCGAACGTCGGCCCCTCGATACGGTAGTAGGTCCCGACGATATCGTCCATAATCTCGTCGGCGACAACGGTCGTATCCAGCGCATCCATCGCCATGTCTTTGGCTTCCTCCAGGCTCAGGCCCGTCAGGTCCTCGGTGGCCTCCTTGTCGAAGATAACCTCGTAGGCGTCGAGGCCGTCGTCGACGACGGCCTTGATCCGGAGGTCGAACTCGCCTTCGACCTCGCCGTGTTCGTTACAGCGGCCGTTCTGAAGCACTCGTGTACAGCCCTCTTTCGGGCAGCGCTTGATGAGCCCGCTGCCGCTTTGCATATCGACGAGCGCGCCTTCGATCTCGCTCGTGTCGTTGCCGACCTCGAGGTCCTCTTCGAGTTCCTCGATGACAGTCGTCGAGTTGAGTTTGACCGAGTACCGGCCCTGATACTCGTCAGTGACGACGTTTTGGAGTTCGTAGACGCCGCCTTCTTCGAGCGCCGGCAGGTCGGATTTCGCCCACTTGGTGAACTTGATTGTGCCCGTCGGGTCGCCCAGCAGGCCGACCTGTGCGACGGAGTCGCTGCGGGGATCCCAGAGTTCGATGACCTTCGCAGTGAGGTCGATCCACTCTTCGGGTTCGTCGACGTCCTCGATGTTGGCGGCTTCGCTCCCGCTCCGTGAGATGTCCTCACGCTCGAGGTCCGCTGCCTCGAGATAGTGGTTCGTGACGCTCCGTCGGGCCTCGTCCATGGGCACTTTGTACTCGTCGACGAGCGTGTGCAGGCGCTCCTCGACGTCTTCGACGGTAACGTCGATATGGTCTGAAAACTGGTCGTGTATCTCGTCCGCGTGCTGTCGTACGTCGCTCATTGTGTCACGCCTCCTCTTTCGTTTCACTGGGAGGCATACGCGGTTTCGCTCCCGATCATATTTAAACTGCCGCCACCGGAGCGAAAGTGAATTTCGAGACGTCGAATCAGCTGCTCACGAAGCGATCTGGCTTCTCTGTGGTGACGGTCGCGGGTTCTCGCCGTTGTCGAGATGAGGCTGGCGAGGCCGCTTTGGCGTGCGATCCACGCTCACCACTCGCGTCCCAGCGACGGGACTATGGGCCCTGCGGCCTAACAGGTCGGTAATGTCGGATCGTCGTCGACTCGAGCGATTCCTTCGTTCGAAGCTTCAGGAGGCTGGTCAGCAGTACGAAGAGGTTCGCGGCTCGACGACCAAGCAACTCGAAGAGGCTCGTGAGGCGTACGAAATAGCGAAAAACGCCCGCAGCCTTCCCTCAGACGAGAAGGGACGGGCGAAAATCGTCTGTCGTCGGTACGCCGAACAGCGGGCGGCGATGCTCGACGATCAGTATCGACCGGCCTGTTTCGAGGCGGATCATCCCGACTGTGAAGGCTGTGTGGAAGACGTTCGCGAGGGGCGGATCGAAACCTGGTGAGCGCAGTCGTGATCAGGTTTCAGACCAACACGTCGTTCGGTGTTACTCCTCGTCGGTTGTGACGATGCGCTCGACGACCGACCGCTCGCCGTTTTCGTACACGTACGTCGCCGCCGACTCCTCGTCGTCGGTCTGTCGGTGGCTCCCATCGCAAAACGGGAACGATTCAGCGAGCCCACACTGACAGATTGCAATATCACCCTTCGTCTCATCGATGTCCGATGGCTCCAGTTTCCGCGGGCCTGTGGCCTCGAGTTCGACTAGTCGTGTCATGACACTGCATTCGAGTGGCGAAGATGAAAAGCAACTGGTCGCAATCTGACACCGACCGTGGCTGTTATCGTCGTGAACACAAGGTACTTGAGCGCTGTTTGTGATTTCGAAATACGAACCAGTATGAGTTTTCACGATACAGGGCTGTCGATCGCAATCCTGCTTGCAGTCGTTAAGACGCTTATTCTGCTCGTGGGGAGCGTTATCACGTTTTTTGCGTACAAAGCGTACCGCCGGACCAGACAGCGCGCGCTTGGACTTCTCGCCGTTGGGTTTGGTCTCGTCACGCTCGGGTTGGTGCTTGCCGGCCTCCTCTATGAGCTGCTCGGAGTGTCGTTGATGATGGGGATTCTCCTCGAGAGCCTGCTGATGTTTGCCGGCTTCCTCATTATTGCACACTCGCTGTACGTCACGTGACTACTCC
>NZ_JBGUBB010000016.1:0-21079 GCF_041821125.1 Natronorubrum sp. A-ect3
GTTCACTCGTGGGAGGAAGTCACTGTTTCGACGTCGTACTCGTCCGCGATCTCGATGGAAGAATCGGTCGATCCAGTCACTAGAACCGTCGTGTTGCAGTAGTCGCTCGTGTCGATGGCAGGCAAGGCGGGTTGCGTGCGAACCCACCGATACCGACGATTGCCAGTCGGACGGTCCCGTCAGGATCGGTCTCTTGCCAGTCTCGACGCGCGAAATCTTCGAAGTAAGATTCGAGTCCCATACCGAATGGACGGACTCCACTGGTAAGGTCGTATGCTCACTGTGAACGGAGTGTCTCGTTCTGGAAACGTAGCTGTTCCGTCAGGCCCGTCACTGAGTGGCGTTCCAAGCCTGAACTGACGGGCATACCGATGGTATTCATCCGGTTTCACTCAGCAGCCGACGCTTGGAAACGGACTGAGTGTGAGAGTACAACAAAAAGGATCGGACGGGTCAATACTCGCGTTTAGCCCATCACGACGGACAGCAGGTTGCCGACTGCGGCGCCGATGTTCGAGTCAGAGCTGGAGCCACCGTGGCCACAGTTGGTGTCGTAGGACTCTTCGAAGCTACTGTCGTCGACTGAACTCTCGAAGCTGGCACGCTCGGAGTCAGTGTCGGAGTCGCTTCGGGTGCTGTCGCGTTGGTCGACATCGTGGTCACCCTCGCTGGTGTCGAGGCTGCTGTCGCTCTGGCTGTCGTCGCTACTCTCGCTGCGATCGCTCTGGCTGGTGTCGGAGGCGCTGTCCCGATCGTTGCTGGACTCGCTTTCGACGTCAGTGATGTCGATCGTATCAGAGCCAGTATCACTGTCACTGTCGGTATCGAGTGCCGAGTCGCTGCTTTCGCTGCGATCGTTCTCGCTCAGGTCGCTCTCGTCAGTGGTCGTGCTCTGGTCGGTCTCGCTGTAGGAACGGTCACTCGAGGTTTCGCTCTCGTCGTTTGCGCTGCTACTGCGTTCGGTGTCGTTGTCCGTGCTGTCTAGGCTACTGTCTTGTTGGTCACTCTGTGAGTCGCTGCTGTTGCTGTCGCTTTGATCGCTGTCGGAGTCGCTGGAGGTCAGATCGCTGTCGGAACTGCTCGCGTCGCGGTCGCTTTCGTCGAACGCGCTCTCGGAGCCTTGACGGTCGCTCTGGCTCGAGTCGAAGTCAGATTCGTCGAATGCGCTCGTGTCGCTGTCGCTGTCGGCGCTCGAGCGGTCACTCTGTGTGCGGTCGCTCTCGCTTGCGTCACGGTCGCTCTCGTCGAAGGCGCTCTCGCTCACGCTACGGTCGCTGGCGCTTGCGTCACTGTCGCTCTGGGAACTCTCATCAGCGTCGGAGTCGCTGTCGCTGTCAGTCAGATCGAAGCTGTCGCGGTCTTGGACACCACGGTCAACCGAGTCACTCTCGTCGTGGTCGGATGCGCTGGCGCTCTCGGAGCTGTCGCTCTCGTCGGAGGCGTGCTCGTCGGAGTCGCTCTCGTCCTCGTCACGGTCGTGATCGCTCACGTCGCGTTCACTCGCATCGCGCTCGCTCTCGTCGAAGGTGCTCTCGTCGAGGTCGCTTCGGCTGTCGCTCACATCGACGGAACTCGAGTCGGACTGACTCACGTCGACGTCAGTGTCGTCGTGATCGATATCGCTCGCACTCGAGTTGCGCTCGCTTGCGTCAGAGACGCTGTTACGCTCATCGGAGTCGCTCGAACTGTCGCTCGCACTCGAGTCAGCGTCGTCAGAGGCACTGTCGTTCGCACTCGAGTCGGTCTCGCTGAGTGTGCTGTCTTGGTCGGACTCGCTGTCCTCGCGGTCGCTGACGTCACGGTCGAGGTCGCTTTCGTCCTCGTTGATTTCGACGTTCGTGTCGTCGGCCACGCTTTCGCTGACGTCACGGGTACTGTCGTCGATGTCGCTGACATCGTGCTCGCTGCTCGAGTCGGACTGTTCGTTGCGGTCGTTCACTTCGACGGAGCTACCGTCACGATCAACGTCCGAATCACTCGAACTGTCGCGGTCGCTCTGATTGAGATCGGTTTCGTCTGCGGCACCCGAACTGTCGTTCGCGCTGTCGCTCGAACTCAGATCGGAATCACTCGAACTCTCTCGGAGATCGCTACTCGATCGATCCCGCTCACTACTACTGTCACTCTCACTGTCTTCTTCCTCGTCGAACGATGACGTACTGTCGTCTGTGTGTTCGCCATCATCACATCGATCGTTCACTTGCATGTTGACGCCGGTCTGGGCTGCTGCTAGCCCGCCCGCTCCAGACAACACCAAGAGGCCAATCATTGTGAAAATTGCTAGTTTCTGTAACATTCGTTTCTCTAACCCTGTACCGAAGGTCACTGCTCTCTCCGCCAGAGGAGTTTAAAAACTGGAGACGAAGCCACGGGGAGATACGGGTCAGATAGCGTCTCCTCGGGCTGATCAACCCACGAACGGTCCATCTTCGATTCGACTTATTTGGGCAGACAGAGCGCTAACACAGGTTTTTTTGGGGATGTCGGCGTCGTCAGTTTCGAGTCCGAAGGAGACGAACCACTCGCCGGTCGGCTGCTTCTTGATGGCTGCTTCTTTAGTCGAGACTTCATTTAGGCGCAGGAGGACGTCAAGGGTTGTATCGTTTGCATTTCGAGCGACGATTCATCCCCTTCCTACTCGCTCACCCCCGCGATGCTCCGTTCGCTCCTTGAGGACGGGGCATTCTCGCCTCATTTTTGGTAAATCTTCCAACCAAGCAAGCGTTGGCGTGGGGAGTCACGCCCTTCAGGAGCTGGAAGACGTCACTCAGTCGACGGTTCATCTGTATCGAACCCTGCCATCAAGAGGCCGAGGACTTCCGGATTACTCAGTTCGTAGCCCATTTGTTCGGTTAACTCGAGTTTGACTGCTTCGAACCGTTGAGCCTTTGATCCGTGCAGTTTGATGTGTGTCGTCATAGGACCTGCCAGTAAGCGTTTTGTACGCTCAATTCGATTTTGGCGATGCGATCGATGCGTTCGGTCACGCGGATTCGTTCCACTCTTGATCGTCGCGAGCACGACTCATCTTCATTTCTCTGGCGATCACGTGTGCGTATCCGAGGACGACACATCCCGTTCTGCAAAACTGTTTCCAAGCCTCTTGTTTGTCGTCACGGGGTTGTCTTCCAGGTCGTGTTTGGAGTTGCTGGGTCATCATAACGATCTTTTGGACACGGCTCTGACCGTTCGTGTCATCGAATGAAGCGGCTACGTCGAACCTAAACCCCAGTCGAAGCAAGGGAGTTTATCGGGAGGACATGGAACCATTCGGCTACGAATACGTTCGGGTAGCGGACTACACCATTGAATTGTACCCAACAACAGGGACGAAAACCTTCTTGTTTGATTGATGCTCGCGTGGGATCCCCTGCCGTGCTGTCCTCGTGGGTATAGTAGCCACTGACCGTCACTGCCCACCCCATCACGTCGCTCGAGGCGTCACGCTGGAACAATCATGACTGCACCTGTGAGGAATTCGGCGATGACGAACCCGATTGACTGATTTCTGGAAGACAGCGAGACACTACATCCTGACGTGGTATTGCGATTCGCTGAATTCGATGGCGTAAAAAAGAACGGATGGTTCTGCAATCGGGTCTCTAGACGCCGATGGCGGACAGGAGGTTACCGACTGCCGTGCCGATGCTCGAGGATGTGCCGGAGCGCTCGATGTTGTCGGAACTGCTGTCGCTGTTCGAACTGGAGTCGCCATGGCCACAGTTGGAGTCGTAGGACTCTTCGAAGCTACTCTCGTCGCTCGAACTCTCGAAGTTGGCGCGTTCGGAGTCGGTGTCGGAGTCGCTACGGGTGCTGTCCCGCTGGTCCACATCGTGGTCGCTGTCGCTCTCGTCGAGGGTGCTCTCGGACTCGCTGTCGTCGACGCTCTCGCTGCGGTCGGACTCGCTGCGGTCGGACTGGCTGTCTCGATCGCTGCTCGATTGGCTCTCGACGTCGTTTTGTTCGATGGTGTCAGTGCCAGTGTCACTCTCACTGTCGGTGTCGAGTGCCGAGTCGCTGTGCTCGCTGCGGTCGGTCTCGCTCGCGTCGCTCTCGTCAGTGGTCGTGCTCTGGTCGTTCTCGCTGTAGGTACGGTCGCTCGAGACTTCGCTCTCGTCGTTTGCGCTGCTACTGCGTTCGGTGTCGTTGTCCGTGGTGTCTAAGCTGGTGTCTTGTTGGTCACTCTGGGAGTCGCTGCTGTCGCTTGTGCTCTCGTTTCTATCGGCCGTGCTTTCGGCCCGATCGCTGTCGGCACTGCTTGCGTCGCGGTCGCTCTCGTCAAGGGAACTCTCGGAGCCCTGACGATCGCTCTGGCTCGCGTCGAAGGCGGACTCGTCGCTCTCACTGCGGTCGCTGTCAGCGTCGGAGCTGGTGCGGTCGCTCTGGGTGCGGTCGCTCTCGAGTTCGTCACGGTCGCTCTGTTCCAAGGCGCTCTCGCTGACGCTGCGGTCGCTCTCGCTCGCGTCAAAGCTACTCGCTTCGCTCTCCTCGGCGTCGGAGTCGGAGTCACTGTCGATGCGATCGAAGCTGTCGCGGTCGTTCGCGCCACGGTCGACTTCGTCACGCTCGTCGGTCGAGGAGTCACTCTCGCTCTCGGAACTCTCGCTTTCGTCGCTCGCGCTTTCCTCGCTGTCGCTCTCGTCGAGGTCGTGATCCTGATCGCTGACGTCGCTGGCACTCTCGGAGCGCTCACTCTCGTCGAAGGCGCTCTCGTCGAGATCGCTTCGGGTGTCGCTCTCGTCGACGGAACTCGAGTCGGACTCGCTGACGTCGATATCGGAGTCGTCGTAATCGACGACGTCCTCGCTGCGGTCGCTTGCGCTCTCGTCGGACGTGCTGTCACTCTCTGTGAGGTCGCTCGCGCTGTCGCTTGCGCTCGCGTCGCTCGCGTCGGAGCTGCTGTCGCTCGCACTCGAGTCGGTCTCGCTGTGTGTGCTGTCACGGTCGGCCTCGCTGTCCTCGCGGTCGCTGACGTCACGGTCGAGATCGCTCTCGTCTTCGTCGATCTGGACGTCCGTGTCGTCGACCGCGCTCTCGCTCACGTCGCGGTCGCTCACGTCGACATCGTTGACGTCGCGCTCGCTGCTCGAGTCGGACTGTTCGTTGCGGTCGTTCACTTCGAGGGAACTCCCGTCACGGTCAGAGTCGGAGTCGCTCGCGCTGTCGCGCTCGCTCACCTCGACGTCGCTTGCGTCTGCGTCGCTTGAGCTGTCACTCACACTGTCGCTTGTGCTCACATCCGAATCGCTCGAACTCTCTCGGAGGTCGCTGCTGGATCGATCCCGCTCGCTACTACTGTCACTCTCGTATTCTTCGTCCTCGTCGAACGACGATGTCTCGTCGTCGACGTGTTCCCCTTCGTCACACCGATCGGTTACCTGCGCTCCTGCCACGCCGCTTGCGCCGGCCGCGCCGGCCAGCAGCAACAGGCCGATCATTGTGAGGACTGTTAGTTTCTGGATCATACTTTGCTCGAACCTATGCTGTAGGTCACTACTTTCTCCGAGAAGGTATCTTAAAAATCTGAGACGAAGCCACGGGGAGATACGGGAGAGATGTGGCATCTCGGGACCGATCTGCTCACGAACGGGCCGTCATCCGTCTGAGCGGTGGCTCGTACAATCGATCCGTCAAAAAACTACAGCCACGGGCCGAACGACGTTCGTTCGGTGTTCGTCTCACTCGAGTTTACTGACGTCGACGTCGAAGCTGCCGTCGTCGTTCTCGACGAGAATACCTTTTTGCTCGAGTTCGGCAGGACTGTCGCCGGTGACGATCAGCCGTTCGGAGATCGTCTCACAGTCCGAATCGGTCGTCTGCTCGCGTTCGGTCTGGTCGCGTTCGTTCTGGACGCGATCGCTCTCGGAATCCGTCTCGGAGTCGCTGCGATCGCTGTCTCGAGTCTCGAGATCGCGTTCGCTCTCGCTGAGATCACGCTGACTCTCACGTTCGCTCTCGTCGGACCGCTCGCTGCGGTCGCGCTCGCTGTCGTCACGGCTGCTGTCACGGTCACTGACCCGTTCGCGTTCAGTGTCGGTGTCTTCGCGCGTGTCCGTCCCGGTATCGCTCTCGCTCGCGGCGTCGCGTTCGGAGTCCGTCGACTCGCTGCGGTCGCGTTCACTCTCGTCACGTTCGTCGGAGTGTGTACTGCCGTCGCGCTCGCTGCGGTCGCGCTCGCTGTCGCTACCGCGTTCGCTTCGGTCGCTCTCCGTGCGTTCGGTGTCGTTGTCGGTGGTGTCGAGCGTCCTGTCACGGTGGTCGCTCGCGGATTCGCTACTGTCGCGTTCGAACTCTTCGGCGTCGAAGTCGCTCCGGGAACTGTCACGCTCCGCGCTGCTCGCGTCACGCTCACTCTCGTCGAGTCCCTCCTCGCTTCCCTGTCGGGTCTCCTCGTGTTCGTCGAGGACCGACTCGAAAGTCTCGCCCAGGAACGACTCGCTGGTGAACTCGCTGCGGTCACGTTCGGACTGATCAGCGTCGCGCTCGTCGCTTGCGCTGTCCGCACTGTCCGATTCGCTCGCCTCGTGTTCGGCTTCGCGTGTCGTCTCCTCACTGGAGGCGGATTCGTCGTGTTCAGCCTCGTTGTCGGCGTCAGCGCGCTCGTGTGCGTCGCCATCGTCGTCGCGGTCGAATCGGTCTGCGTCGATCCGTTCCGACTCGCTCTCGCTGTCAGAGGTCGTGCTCTCGTCGCTCGAGGTGGCGTCGTGTTCGCTGTCGCGCTCGTCACTGTCGCTCGCGCTGGCATCGCGTTCGCTCACGTCCGAGCGACTCTCGTCGAGGTCACGGTCGTCGGCGCCACGCTCGCTGTCGGACGATTCGACGTCGCTGCGGTCATGCTCGCTCGTGTCGCGCTCCGTGTCGTCGTAGTCGACGCCGAACTGACTGCGGTCGCGCTCGCTGTCGTCGGTGGAGCTCGTACGCTCGTCTGCGTCGCTTGCATGCTCGCTCGCACCAGCCTCATGCTCCGCAGCGTCGCTGTCGCTTGCACTCGAGTCGGTCTCACTGTGCGTACTATCGGCGTCGGACTCAGCCGCGTCGCTTTGAGTGACATCGCGTTCGCTGTCGCTTGCGCTTTCGTCGATCTCGACATCCGTGTCGTCGACCTCACTCTCGTTGACGGTGCGGTCGCGCTCGTCGACGTCGCGGACATCGCGCTCGCTGCTCGCGTCGCGCTGTTCGTCGCGGTCGTTGACTTCGGACTCGCTTCCGTCACGGTCGTACTCGCTGTCGTGACTGCTGTCGCGCTCGCTCGTGTCGCGGTCGCTCTCGTCGAGTGCGCTCGAGCTGTCGCGTTCGCTATCGCGCTCGCTGACATCGCGGTCACGTTCGTTCTCTCGGTGATCGTTATTCGATCGATCACGGTCGCTCTCGCTTTGACTCTCGCTTTCCTCGAGTTCATTCGTAACGTCGAGGGTTTCGTCTAAGTGTTCAGTCACGTCACACCGCTCGTCATCTAACGAGTAGACGACAGTCTGGTCACCGTTGGAGACGCCGCCAGTCGCAGCGACGACGCCAGCCAACACCAGGAGGGCGGCCAACGTGAGGACACCAATGTTACTCACCATATTTTCTTTCCAATATCTAGTCTATCCGTCACGTCTAGCGCGGATAGTTCTCTAGACTATACGTTCTTCAGCACTGCCCTTCAAAAGGGGACGACGAAGGGTAGAGAAGAACCGGGTCGAACGCCGGTCGGTGTGGACGGGCGTGGTTAAACGGACTCAAGCAGTAATCAGTCACCTGATGTGACGACGATCTCGACGTGGTCTCCGGCTCCATCGGTAGCATCGTCGACCGACTCGACGCCTTCGAGGATGTACTCCTGGGGATCGACGTCCTCACCGTTGACAGTGACCGAAACAGTGTCACCATCGGCCTCGTCGAACGTCTGACCATCGATAGTTGCGCTCTCGGCAGTCACGTCCATATCGAGCGTCTCGAGTGCGTACTCGATGGACACGTCTGCACAGTGGGCGTGCCAGATTTCGCCATTGTCGTGATCGTGAAAGTGGAAGCAATTATCGCGCTCGGTGAGTTCCGGGTCGTCGAACGCGACGACTGTCTCGTCGTACTGGACGGTCAGTGTCCCGTGTTCGTGTATCGGAGCCGACGGATCAGGCTGGATGGCGGCAGAACTGGCAGCCGTACCGGGACCGAGAAACACCGCCGCGTACCCGATCACGAAGAGGACGAGGACGATCCCAGCGCCAGCGTAGAGTAGCAGGGGCCGACGGTTCGATCCGTCTTCTGTGAGGTCAACACGTCGTCTGTCGATCGCTGTCAGTTCGTCGGCGTGTACTCGCTCGAGGTGGCCGCCGTACCTATGATCGGGAACGGAGTCGCCGCAGTAGGGGCAGGTTGTCATGGGCCTAGATACGAGACTGGGCCTCGAACGGGTATGAAGACCGGTCGAAGAAACGGGGTATCGAACGAGTTCGAACCGACAGGGCAGCGACGATCAAACGCCATTCCCCTCGTTTCTCCCCGGCCCGACGATACGTTTCACCCACTGTACTTGCCGATCCCTGACTGGTGTATCAGTATGAAACGTATCGATCGTCGAACGTATATCGCGCTGGTCGCAGGTGGAACGGTCGCTGTCGCCGGCTGTGGTGGTAACGGGGACGCCGACCCCGACGAACCCGAAACAGACGACGAGAGCACGGCCGACACGGAGACGAACGATGCGTCGGAAGACGAATCCGACGCCGAAACGGCGGACGACACGACCGAATCGGTAGCACAGGACGCCGACGAATCCCTCGAGATTGGTGAGGTGCTTGAGATTGGCGACCTTCAGTTGGTTGTTGCCGACGTCGATCGAGTCGACGACGTGGCGCGCGGAGACGGCGACCTGCTCGAGGCGGACAGCGGAACGGTGTTTGCGGCTGTCGATGTCGCGGTCCAGTACACCGGCGGCGAGGACGTGGTTGCCGTCAACGAGGCGGTTACCGTCGCAATCGCCGACGGGGATGACAACGGCGATGTCGACGCTGACGGCGAATCCTACGAGCGCGCCAGCGCACTCGACGACGAGCCGGGCGACCCGACCCAGAGTCGCCTCGCGCCCGGCGAACTCACACGCGGCGAGATCGTTTACGAGGTCGACGACGACGCTGACATGCTCGTGCTCGAGATCGACTCGTTGATTGGAGGCGAGACGGCCGTCGTTGATCTCGAGGCAGCGGCCGACGAGCCCGTAACGTTCGAGCAAGACGTCGACGCACTCGGGTTCTCTCAGGGGGTCGAGTCAGCCGGCGTCGAAGTCACGGTGACGACTCTCGAGCAGGGGAACAATCTCGGCGGGTTCATGCAGTCCGATGCGGGGACCGAGGTCGTCGCTGTCGGTGTTAGCCTCGAGAACGGAAGCGGACGGGATCGAACGCTCTCGCCGGGACAGGCACGACTCAAAGACGAGTTCGGGCGGGAGTACGCGGACGCACCAGGAGTGGTGCGGGCACTCGAGGGGTTCGACGAGGAGGTCTTGGAAGCCGGCGACGAACACGAGGGGAAAGTCGCCTACCAGCTCGAGGAGGGGGCAGCCGAGCTGTACTGGGTGTTCGACTTCGGAGAGTGGGGGGAGGATCGACGGGTCTTCTGGAAACTCCGCTAGACGAAGACGGCACCTCCGGTGTGCTCCGAAAGCTCGGCGGGTCGAACAATCGCCAAAATAGCAACTCGGTTTCTCTTGACACTCAGCGCTGCCGTTCCAGCCGTACACAGTGTACACATGCACTCACGCCGTCGTTGTTGTCGCCCAGTACGCGAGCGTACGCTCGAGAGAGGGCGCTTCCGCAGTTCTCACAGGAGCGCATTGTCGACTTTGAGCGCGCTGGTCTCGTCCGTCTCGTAGGTGGCCATAATGAGGCCAACGACTTCGGGATTCGACGGTTCGTATCCGAGCTGTTGTTCGAGATTGGTTTTGATTTCTTCGAATCGGTCGCTTTTCGAGCCGTATAGTTTGATATGTGAGGTCATTGGTGAGGGATAGTACCGATCGAACGGATCTGCCCGGTCCCAGTTAGATGGGCTGCCGATGGGGTTCGACAGGTACTATACGCTCACATATGGCATGCATCATCGAGAGTTGTCCACCTATGTGGTTGGGTGTTGTCGGACCTACATCTGTTGGGTGAGCCCACTTGACATCCTCACCGCGCCTAAAGATGCGGGCGGATGCTCTATTTTCGTCGTCAGTCCGTACCAACCATCGCGGACCCACATTGGAGTTGCTCACGTTCCACGGAACGCTCGCTCAGAAAAGACCATCGAGAGCAGTTTCCGCTGGGCGAGGCGCAAATGATTGTTGAACGTTGGCTGGGAAATGTCGAGAATCGCGGCAACGTCGGCACCAGTCGTGTCACGTGGCACTTCGAAGTAGCCGCTGACGAACGCCGTCTCGAGAGCCTCGAGCTGTTTCGCTGTCAGCTTGCATTCGAGTTCCGCAAGAAACCCATAGGGAGTGCGGGCGACGTACTCGTGATCCTGGCGACGGATCAGCTCCGAGTCGGGATACAGGCGACTGAACACGTCAACGAAGAGCCGAACGCTCGTGCTCTCCGGGAGGGCGACGACCAGACGGGCAGCAGCCTTGGACGTCGAAATCGATCGTGGAACGACGCCATACTCGAGCAACTGGGCGACGACGCTGTCCTCGGTGAAGGTACACTCAAACAGCTGTTTGCCGTCCCGTTCCGTGACGAGGTGGGTTTCGGTGACGGCCGGTGACCGACTTGCGAGCTCGAGAATCGTTTCGGCGGGAGCCCCGTCGATGGTGAAGAACCCGTGGATCGATCCATCAGGGCGTGAGACAACCGTTTCGAACTCGAACGTACAGCCGGTTTCTCGCGTCCACTCGAGAAATTGGAACTCCTGGTCACGGACTCGAAACTCGAGTTCGACGCCGCCACGACTAACGAGGGCGGTCTTCGCCTCGAGAGCATTGATCGCGTGGGCGACTTCTGCACCGAGCTCGAAAAAGACCTCTTCGTCCATTCCGTCGAACGCAGCTGCTCGGTCACTGTACACCACCAGACCACCGTAGCACCGTTCCCGGAAGACGAGGGGGACTCCAATGGCCGATCGGTAGCCCCGCGTGATTGCATCACGTCGCCAGCGTTCGCCGGTGTCGTCTCCAAGCAGGTGAGAGACGGTGTGGGTCTCAAGAGTTCGGATCGTGGTGGCCATCGGTTCGCCATCGTCGACAAGAGTGTCGGCATCACTCTTGAGACCCTCGAGGTAGCCCTTCTCGATGCCAGCCTGCACCCGATCGCATACCTGTTCGGTTACCTCATCGATCTCGGCGATCCGGGCGAATGCGTAGCGTTCGTCCGTCACGATCCGTTCGCAGACGCGCGCCTCGAGGTCCGCACGAGTCCACGCCGTTCGGATCGTTCGGCCGACGTCGTGATGGAGCGCGTTTGTGGCGACGAGTCGCTCGCTAGCGGCCGTCGATGTCTCGAGTTGTCGCTTACAGTCGTCGACTCGCCGTTCATCATCGATGCGGTCCAGTACCGTCCCGGCGGTGGTTCCAACAAGCCGTGTGAACGCGTGACTGAGCCGTGTTGGTCGCTCTGTTTCCGTCGTGCCGGCGAGGACGATGCCGTGGGAGCCGATTGGAGCCACCGTCCCGCGGGCGTGGTCCGGGTTCTGGACGAGTCCTGCCGGACGGGGCAGGAGGTCAGCGACGAACACAGGATCGCGCTCGACGAATGCCTGCCACACAGGCGTCGCCGTCCGCTCGAGTGACACCGTCGCGTCCCACGTCTCGCGGTGGGGTGATCCGGCTCGCCGGTAGAGTACGTCCCCGCGCTCGTCGTAGAGATAGACGGCGGCGACCGCGTCCCCGGTTGCGAGAATCTCGACGATCGCGTCGCACACGCCCTGTATCCGGTCCGTCGCCGGGCCGTCGCTCGTCGGGGGTCGACAGAGCGCCTCGAGTTCAGTGAGACGGCGTTCGATATCAACGGTGTCGCCGCTACTCATACTCTCGAAAGGAGGCGCTCTAGACGTAGAAAGCCGGAGCCAACGACCGTCGATTCGTCCACCCGACGTACTTGGATTGAGGACCAACCGTCGCTTCCTCGAGCGGTTCTGCGGCCTGTGGCCCATTATATAAACCACACCACTATTCGGATCGATTCACAATAATCTGGATACCAGTTCATGTTGCAGTGATGGTCTTGTTGGTAGCCGAATGAGCCAGAACCGAGAACGATATGACCGAACAGGGAAGTTCCGACCCGATTGACGAAGAACTGACGCCAACGATTTCTCCTGACCGTGATGAGGACACGACTGGCCGCTGGTGGACAGCGTCGTCGGGGGTGTTGCTGCCTCTGCTCGGCGTTTCGGCGCTGCTTTGCTCCCGTGGACTCTCCCGACGGGGTATCCTCGGCACGATCGGCGTCGCTCTCTCGAGCGCCCTTGGTATCGGGACCGTTTCCGGGGACGAAACAGAAGGGAACGGCGACGACAATCTCGAGCGCTACGTTGTCGGCCTCGAGTCGGGAACCTCGGCTGCGAGCGTCTCCCAGAACGCAACGCAGCTGTACCGGTCGATGGAGTTCGCGTCGGCAGGGAGCGTCGTCGTTGGGGCGTTCGACGACGAGATGTGCCAGGACCTCGAGGGTCGCTCCGACGTGAGGTACGTCGAGCGAGATCACGTCCGCCGACCACAGGTCCACAGTGCCGTCTCCCCGTCCGAAGCAGTGCAAATCGAGGACGGACAGCGGTCGCCGTGGGGCGTCGAACGCATCGGAGCCACCGATTTTCACGGGATGGGGGAGACCGGCGACGGGGCGACCGTCGCGATTCTCGATTCTGGGATCGATCCAGAACATGAGTGTCTCGAGGTTGACGAGGGCAAGGCGTTTGCCGAGTGTAACGGAGCCGGCTGTGCCACCGACTGGGACGACGAGAGCGGCCACGGCACCCACTGTGCGGGAACTGTCGGGGCACTGGACAACGGAGTCGGCGTCATCGGCGTCGTTCCCGAGGTCAACCTCTGTGCGCTCAAAGTTCTCGCAGGCGATGGCTCCGGCTACGATTCGGACATCGCTGCCGCCATCGAGTGGTGTGGTGACAACGACGTCGACGTCATCAACCTGAGCCTTGGCGGGAGCGATGAGGCACAGGTGCTCGAGGACGCCATCGAATACGCCTACGAGCGCGGGGTGCTCGTCGTCGCCGCAGCGGGCAACGAGGGCTCGATGGGCGGGGTCGACTACCCTGCCGGCTACGAGCAGTGTATCGCCGTTGGCGCGACGAACGACCGCGACGAGGTTCCGGACTGGTCAGCCCGCGGCGACAGCGTTGAACTCGTCGCTCCAGGCGAGGACGTGCTGTCGACTCGGCCCGGAGACGAGTACACCTACATGAGCGGCACGTCCATGGCGGCGCCCCACGTCGCAGCCATTGGGGCTCAGCTAATGAGCCGCGGTCTCCCACACGTCGAAAACACGGACGACGCCGATAATCCCGGTGGCGTCCGTGGTATCCTCCAGGAGACTGCCGACGACCTCGGCTTCGACGACGACGAACAAGGGTACGGCCTCCTCAATGCCTTTGACGCCCTCGAGGAACTCGAGCCTGTCGTCACCGAGGACGTCACCGACATTCGGGCGGACACGGCGACGCTCAACGGATCGGTCAGGTCGCTCGAGGATGCTGACACCGCTGTGGTCTCGTTTCAGTGGCGTGACGCTGACAGCTCCGAATGGACTGAAACCGAATCGGAGACGCTCGAGGGAGACACGTTCAGTACCACAGTCGACGGGCTGGATCCCGACACCGCGTACGATGTCCGGGCACTCGTGGACGACGACGATGAGACCACGAGGGCGAACGTCGAGACGTTCAGGACCGGGCTCGCGGAACTCGCCGTCGAAATCGAGGACGTCGACGTCGTCGATCATCGGTCGGCCACGGTCGCCGGGAACCTCAAGGGAATGGGCGACACCGACTCGGTTGCTGTCTCCTGTAGCGTCCGGGTCGAGGGCGACGACGAGTGGGAGCCGACTGAATCCCAGTCCCTCGAGGCGATCGGGGCGTTCGAAGACACACTCTCGAGTCTCGAACCCGAAACCGAGTACGAGGTCCGGGCGGTCGCCGAGAGTGGCGAGAACCGAGAGACAGGCGATGCGGTGGCGTTCGAAACCGATCCGGAGCCGGGACTGCCGGCGATCGACCGATTCGAGCTCGCCGACGACAGTACGAACCAGTTCGTCCGGTGTAACATCCACTGGGGCGTCTCGGATCGCGACGATGCACTCGAGCTCGTCGCCACCGAGTTACGGTACGCCGACGAGGACGATGTGCTCCACCGCGTCGCAACGGAAATCGAAGCCGGCGAAGAAAGCGGCGTCCACACGGTCCGACACAGCGACCGCCTCGAGGGAGCCGGCGAAGCCTACGACGTGACGCTTTCGGTTACCGACAGCGAGGGCAACGTCACCGAGGAGACCGACCGCATCACCCTTGACGAGCGATCGCCGGCACCGAGCATCGACCAGTTCGAGGTCACGACCGACGACTTCCTCGGATCGCCCGAAGCCGTCGTCGACTGGGCTGTCTCCGACGAGGGTGGTGAACTCGACGGTGTCGTCCTCGAGTTACATCGTGTTGGTGACTCCGAGGTCGTCGACGACTCGAGTTCGATGGCACGGGACGAAGAAGCATCGGGCACGGATTCGCTTCAGGATCGTGACGGCGACGGCTCCGAAACGGAGTACGAGGTGACGATCACGGCGACTGATTACTTCGAACAGACGACCGAAGAAACCACACGAGTGACCTTCGGTGAGTGACTCCGGACAGGCGCCGAACCGCCCGGTAGGCGTTCGAGGAGTCGTTGTTGATTAGGCCGAAGCCACTGCCGGTATCGAGACCGTCGTTTTCAGGTCAGAATGTAATAATTTCGTAGTCATCATCGACAAGTGATCGAACGCTCGGGTGACCATCGTGATCATCGAGCGTCACAATGTCCGTCTCGTTGATTGCGTCTTCGACACCGAACGCACCTGCACAGAAGTCACACGCTGCGGCGTCTTCTCGAACGGCTTGATACAGCTCGCGATAGTCGCTTTCTTCGTCTTCCAGTTCTGGAATCCACTGCGTTCCCGCCCCATCGAAAATGAGTTCGACGTCGTCGCCATCTGTTTGTGCGAATTCCTTTGCTGCCTCGAGTCCGTTTACCAGACGACCCGCGTCAGCGTGCGATTCAGTCCCTGCAAGGATTACGATTGCTGCGTTCGTCATTACACGTTCTACTACCGTTGCGATTCATAAAAATGCACGCGAACGGACAGGTAACGGGGTTACGGGTTCCTCACCCCTCTCTGAGAACTGCAGTGGGGTGTCCGTTCGAGACGTCACCGAAAACGGTGGGCAGTTCGTGAGGGCGACGTCCTCGAGAGCGTCATTGACGAGTTCGTGATCGGTGTGTCTGGGAATCGGGTCATCTTGGCTCTGTTGAAACCCTATTCTTTAGATATGTATTCGCGTGAATCTACTGTACACTACACAAGCGTACTGAGCATCGTCTCTATGGTACTCGATATAACCAGAGCAGTCCAATACTGATGAAAATAACAGCACCAACAGTCCCAGTGACATCCTCCTCGCCGTAAACGGCGAGGCTTCCCACGCAGTAGGAATACCGGGTTTGCCGGTAAGGTTTTAAGACTCATACGCTCCAAGCGTCATTTGCGTAGGTACGCTCGGCTTGGGTGATCTTACGGCGGTGTCACTACCGCTCCCATCCCGAGGCGAGTCATTGCGTTCCGGTTTCCAAGGAACGCTCTCTCCCCACGGATCAACCCGCTTAGCGATGCTTGCTGCTGCACTGATATCTGCCTGAAACGTCGAGACGTGACAATCATCGTTCGTACATCGGAGTTCCGCTTGTGTACTTCGCTTTCCGATGTGTCCGCACTCGTGGCACGTCTGCGACGTGTAGGCTGGATTCACGTATTTGATTGGGATACCGGCGTCTCTCGCTTTGTCCTCAACACGACCCTGAAGCCGTGCAAAGGCCCATGCGTGAAGTCGCCGGTTCATGTACTTCCCGTAGTCTAAGTTCTCACGGATGTACGTCAGATCCTCCATCACCATCACCGGGTTCTCGAAGGTGCCAGCGTATTCGACAACCTCACAGCTGGCCTTCTCGAGGATATCCGTGAGTACGTTCTGGTAGTAGTCGAACCGTTCGTCAATGCGCCATTCAGCATCGCGTTCCTGTAGTCGCTGAAGCGTGGTCGACATTTCCTTTCGGAGGTGTTTCGCACGCTTGCCACTCCAGAGAACGGGTCTTGTCGGTGTACCGTGCTTAAGGCCACAGGCCGTAATCAGCGCAGTCTCACCGATATCAAGCCCGACTGGTGTGGTGTCACCGTTTGTCGTCGGTTCCTCGATTGGGTACTCGACGGTGACGTGAAGTACCCAGTTCTTCCGGTGGCGCTGAAGTCGAATCTGTCCGGCCTTCGCGTCCCCGTTGAGGAGATCGTGCCAAAGTGATTCTTGCTCCGGATTGATTCGGAGCGGAATCCAGAAGTTCGTTCCGCGCCCCGGTCGCGGTGCCCACCACGTGAACTCGTGCTCACGTTCGCTTGAGTGGTCGAACTTTGCAGCTTGGTTCGTCAGACGGAGCGGGTGTTCGTCGTCAATCTCACGAGCGTTGTACGTCGTTCGGAGCTTCTTGACGTAGCTACAGAGCGCAGCCTTCGCTTGGTACGGAAGGTCAAACGGCGTCACTACTTCGGAGACACCGCCCATCGTATCCGCGCCAGAGTCGAACGCATCTTGCAGTGCCTCACGATAAGTCTCGAGCGTGTCCTGAAGCTTCTCCTCTTTGTGGGCTGTCGGCGGGGCAAGAGTCGCCTCGAGCGTCTTGTTTGCCGTACCAGACATCACTGATCCTCCACGTAGTCCATGAGGACGTCGATGCTCACTTGCCCGGTGCTGGCGAGGAAATACCCCGGTTGCCAGAACGAACCTTCGAGTGTCTGTTTCACTTCGGGATACTCACTGCGAACCTTCCGCGACGTGACGCCCTTCAGCGAGTTGATGAACTTCGTCATGTCGGTGGTCGGTTTCGCAGTGAACAGGATATGAACGTGGTCGGCCCCACCGTTCACGTTCTGAATCTCAACCCCGAAGTCCTCCGAGAGTTCGTTCGCAATCTCACCGATACGTTCCGCGATTTCTTCGGTGAGGATGGTCGAACGGTACTTCGTGACGGTCACAAAGTGATATTGGAGCGCGTAGACTGTGTGCGACCCTTTTTGAAGGTTGTACTTCATTTGGCCTCACCTGATACAATGAGGCCAATTGTATTAAACGTTGTTTCGTGGGGTATTCAGTCGGTTGTAGTTCGTGGATTGCGTAGTCGACCGACGCGATTCACGCCCGCCGTGAACGGCAGGATTCTCTCGCTGTTTAAACATAGTCTCGCCACCCAGACCCCAATACTGACTACTAAGCTCAAGAACGCCAGCTAATACGAGAAAAATACCACCTAAGAGTTCTAACAGCTTCACACCCGTATTTATATTTCATTCCCTATAATAATTGTCGTTACAAATAGGGTAAAATGCTACCCCTATACACTGTACTGGTCGTTAGATTGCTTGGTCAAGATTGTGGACGATACACGCAAGAGTGAGTTCACGGAACTGCTTCCACCAGCGTCGTGAACGGACGAACGCGCCGTACTTCCGCTTGAGTGTTGAGTTGACTGTCTCTGATTGACTCCGTTGGCCGTAGAGGTCTGCGTCTAAGCGAGCATTCCATGCCTTGTGAAGCGATGTGAACTCACGATGCTTGATTAGTGGGCGAATCTGGTGTTGACGGGCAAGCCGTCTAATTTTCTGGTCGTTGTAGCCTTTGTCCCCGAGCAGGATATCGATAGCCTCGGGGTTGCGTTTGATTAACGATGGAGCGATCTGGCTATCGTGTTTTCGTGTCGTCGTCACGTGGAGATCAAGGACTGCGTTCACTTTGGAATCGACCAGCAACGTTACCTTGAGTTGCTGAATCGTGAGTTTGGCTCGTTTCGTGTAGTGTTTCGAGGCGTGACTGCGGTCGAATCCCAAAGCATCGATCCCCGCAACGCCGTTGGTCGGGAGCAGTGAAACAGAGAGATTGAGCAGCACTCGCCAGACTGCCATATCGAGTCTATCGAACGCTTTGCACAGTGTTGATGGGGCTGGCAGTTCAGTGAGATTGATCGCGTTCCGAATACGGGGCATCTCGATGAGTTCGTCAAGGAGTGTACGATAGGTCGTGTTCTTCCGAACCTTGAGGCAGAGGAGAACGATGTGCTGATGGAGCGTGTAGCGTTGTTTCGAGAACTTCGAGGAGTATCGAGCTACGGTACGTTTCGCTAACTGAAATGCTTCCTCGACAAATCGGAGCAGTCGAGACTTTGGGAGGGTCTGCATCTACTCAAACTACCGACTGAACCTGTAACTCACTAAGGATTTCAACAGAGCCGTCATCTTATACGATCGAACTGTCTTCGGTCGCTGCAGGCATCAGGTGTTCTTGCCCCCAGTCAGCCATCTCCATGATCACCGACTCGAGTGATTCGCCGACGTCGGTCAGCGAGTACTCGACGCGGACCGGTTTCTCGTTGACGATCTCCCTGTTGATGAGCTGCTTCTGTTCGAGATCCTCGAGCACGTCCGAGAGGACCTTACTCGAGATCCCGCCGACTTCGTCTTTGAGCGCATTGAATCCAAGCGGTCCGTTATCAAGCAGTCGGTGGAGCACGACAGTGTGCCACTTTTTTCCGATCAGCGTCGCGGTCGCCGTGACGGGACACCAGTCTTTGCCTGCACACCAGATTTCCAGTTTCTGTGTCGGCTCGCTCATGTATCTGTACTCGTACTGGATCGGCATATAGTTACGTATTGTACTCTAGTTACGTTTGGTAACTTGAAATCACGCTTCACTATTCACGTGTCCGCCGACGTTCGTTCCGAGTCCAACAACGACCTGGCGACGTCGCTCGACGCAGAACTCGCGGACGACGGCACAGTCGTCGTCGACGATTACGGCCGCACGTCTGTCGATGGCCTGTTCGCTGTCGGCGACCTGCCCCCCGGACACAACCAGATTCCCGTTGCGATGGGGCAGGGGGCGAAGGCGGGTATCGCACTTCACAAAAGTCTCCGCGAGTTCCCAAAATCCCTCACGGACCTCGAGGCCGAAGGTGCAGTCGACTCACAGGACGTTTCAGCAACTGCTGCCGAGTTGCGGTCGAAGGCGAACACGCACTCGTCGGCAGACAGTGACCGAGCGAGCGTCAACACGACGACGCGCCACCGAACCGAGTTACTGGTTCGTAACTCGGAGTTTCATTAGCCATGCGCGTCTGGTATGTGTACATGGACGAATT
This sequence comes from Natronorubrum sp. A-ect3, assembly GCF_041821125.1. NCBI lineage: Archaea > Methanobacteriati > Methanobacteriota > Halobacteria > Halobacteriales > Natrialbaceae > Natronorubrum > Natronorubrum sp. A-ect3. Next base: position 19,400 of record NZ_JBGUBB010000016.1, read on the forward strand.
CGATTTTCTGGTCATTGGGTCGGGCTCCGGGCTCGATGTCGCAAACGTCGCGGCGAATCAAGGACAGTCCGTTGCCGTGGTCGAAAAGGGACCACTCGGTGGCACGTGTCTCAACCGTGGCTGCATCCCCTCGAAACTGCTGTTGTATCACGCGGACGTTCTGGAAACGATCGAGCGTGCCGATGAGTTTCACATCGACGCGGATGTCAACGATGTCGCCTTTGACGAGATCGTCCGCGACGTCAACGAGGAGGTCGAAGCCGATGCGGAATCGATCCGCCGCGGACTGCGCTCGTCGTCCGCTCACGAACTGTTCGAGGGAGAAGGCCGGTTCGTTGACGAGCGGACCGTCGAAATCTCCGGCGGCGAGGACGACGGGACGCGCTTGCGAGCGGACACCGTCCTGATCGCCGCGGGAACCCGACCGTCGGTTCCGGATATCGACGGTCTCGAGGAGACGAACTACCTGACGAGCACCCAGGCCCTCCAACTCGAGTCACAACCTGACCACCTCATCATCGTCGGCGGTGGCTACATTGCGGCCGAACTCGGCCACTTCTTCGGGACGTTCGGGACCGATGTGACGATCATCGGCCGCCGCCCGACCCTTCTTCCAGAGGCCGACGAAGAGGTCGCAGCGGCGTTTACCGACCGATACGCCGATCGTTTTATTGTGCACACAGGACACGCTGCAACGGCAGTCTCAGAAGCCAACGGTGCAGTGACTGTCGAGGCGCGGCCGTACGAGTACGGCCCCAATGGCGGTATTCTCGAGGACGAAGCCCCCGTGACAGTGTCTGGAGACGAGTTGCTCATCGCGGCGGGGCGCGTTCCCAACACGGATACGCTGAACCCCAAGGCAACGGGCGTCGAGACTGACACCCGTGGCTTCATCGAGACCGACGAGTACCTACAGACTACTGCCGACGGCGTGTGGGCACTCGGCGACATCGTCGGCGAATACCTGCTGAAACACAGCGCAAACCACGAGGCGCGAACGGCCGTCCGGAACATCTTCGGCGACGAGCTGCAGCCAGTCGACTACAGTGCGATGCCGTTCGCTGTCTTCGCCTCACCCGAGGTTGCGGGAGTTGGCGCGCTCGAGCAGGACCTCCGCGCTGCGGGTCACGAGTATGCGACGAATACCTATCGCTATGAAAACACCGCTCGCGGCGACGCGATGCACGCCGAGGGGTTCGTGAAGGTACTTATCGATCTGGAAGGCGAGATTCTCGGCTGTCACATCATCGGCCCGGAGGCGTCGTCGCTTATTCAGGAAGTCGTCGTCGCGATGAAAGCCGGGACGGGGACGGTACAGGACATTCGCGACGCTGTGCACATCCATCCGGCACTGCCCGAAGTCGTCCAGCGCGCGTTTTCCGGAGGATTCACTCGCGGTGACGATGGCGATCATCACCACCGATGAACTGAACTCGAGTTCGAAAAACGAGTGGTCACGCCACCGTGAGCGCGTCAATCCAGTCATCCGACTGAACCCAGGCGTCCTCGTCGCGTTCGTCGTAGACGATCAGTTGGTCGGATTCCGTTCGAACCGCCGAGTAGTGTTCGAGTGGGCTCGCATCGACGCCGATCGTTGGCTGCTGGTTGGGGTGTGTCGTATCCGTGGACATGGGGTCTCTCCTCGATTAGTTACCTTACACTACTAGTTGACATCCTCCA
>NZ_JBGUBB010000017.1:0-19710 GCF_041821125.1 Natronorubrum sp. A-ect3
TCCGAACGGGTGTTTGTAGATATCGCCGACGCTGAAATCTTCGTAGTAGCGGCCGTGCCAGCCCTCGACGATACGGTTCTCTCCGTCTGTGTGTTCATCTGTTGTCATGGATTTCTCTGACGTGGCTATCGGCCAGCCGCTGGCAGTTCGGTCACGGACGGCGATCAACACCATGCGTGCCGTGTTGCCTCCGCTGTACCGTCGCTGTGCTGTCGCTGGCTGTCGATAGTCTCGTCGGTCGCATCACTCCGCGCTGTGGGTGTGATACTCGTTCTCGTTGAATCGCTATAGCTGTTATCGCTACGAACTGTAACGTGGCGTTCTCTCGAGTGTCACGAGCCGCAATGGCGCTCGAGAATTTATATGCGTGCCCGGCTTCTGACCAGTATGGCATCAGACAATGAGACTGGCCGACAGGATACCTCGGTATCCAGCAGCAACGCTTTTTCTGAGCCGGCCGCTGAGACACTCGAGCGACTCGAATTTGACGAGCGTGACCGCCGTTTGCTCCTCAAGCAACTGGACAGCGACGAGCATGTCCAGTACGTCCTTCGTGGGCGGCTCATGGACTTCGAATCCAACGACGACGACCGTAAGCAGCGTGAGGAGAGTCGCACCCGGAAAGTGGCGAGTCACGGCCGAGACCTGCTGACGGTCGTGACGGGCCAGCGACTGCTGGTCGTGGTTCAGCGGAACTCGCCTGCCGATCACGAGTATCACTCAATTCCCAGTACCGACGTAGAGCGTGTGACGCTCGAAACAGCGAACGGCAACCAGCGGCTGGTCGTTCAGGGAGCCAGCCGGTACTACATCGATGTCAGTCGAAGCCCAACCGACGTTGCCAGCGCTGCTTGCACACAGTTTCGCCAACAGATCGGTGCCCAGCCTGCTGGCGACCAGCCCGTTGACGACCCACTCGAGACACTCGAGCGGCTTGGGACCTTAGTCGAGCAGGGACATCTCACGGAACAGGAGTTCGAAGCCAAAAAACGGGAGTTGCTGGATCGAATCTGATCGCGGTCCGTTGATCGATCAGTTGTTTTCGCGGAACTCGGAGGCGACGGCGTCCATCTCTTCGAACTCGACATCGTCGTGATCCATCATGTGCTCGATCAGCTCTTCGAGTCGCGAGATGCGGTGGGCCTGCCCGATGACCTGTGGGTGCAGGGTCAGGATGAACACGCCGTCGTCGACGTTTTCGTGCATCCAGTCGAACTGGTCGTAGTAGCGCTGGAACAGCGAATCCTCGCTCACGTAGCCCATACGGTGTGGGCGTGCCCAGGTAAACGTCAGTGCAGGCCAGTCGTCACGCTGCCAGGAAACGGGGAGTTCGACGATATCCGTGGGTTCACCGCGGTCGTACGGGCCGTCCTCGGGAGCGCTCCAGTCGCCGTAGAGCCAGTGGGGTTCGAAGTCCGAAGCCATCTTGCTCGAGTCCCACTCGATGCCGACTTCGTCGAGAATGTCGAGTGTGTTCGCTGAGTAGTCCCACGCAGGCGAGCGGTAGCCGGTGGGTTTGCGACCGGTGAGATCGACGATCGAGTCGATCGCTCGTTCGACGTCTGCCATCTCGTCCTCTTTGGTGTCGTACGTTGCGGGACCGGTGTGACTCCAGCCATGATGCTGGATGTCGTAGCCGCGGTCCCAGACTTCGGCGCTGATCTCTGGGAAGCTGTCGATCGTGTGGCCAGGGATGAACCAGGTTGCAGGGATGTCGTGTTTGTCGTGGAGGTCGAGCAGGCGCGGGGCACCGACGTTCGCCCCATACACACCTCGAGAATGCCGTGTTGGCATATCCCAGGAGTCGTATGACCACAGCCACGTCGATACCGCGTCAAAGTCGTACGTAAGGCATACTTTGGACGTCATTGCGAATTCGAGTTCGAGGGGTATCTAAAAAGCCTTTTCTTGTGTTTGTCTGATAGTATCACTCACACCAGAAACCACGGAAACGCTTTCTCGAGTTACAAGCCTTCGTCAGGTTTGTCTAGCACCGTAGACGACGAGGCCGCCAGCAATGAGGAGGAGAATCGTCGAAAACACCGTCGTCACGCTCCCGAGGGCGAACAGTTCCGGAGTTGCACGCTCTGCGGAGGCGATACTGAACACTTCCATTGGCATGGTTCGGTCCCGACCAACGAGGAGCAGCCCACGTTCGGCTTCGTTGTACGAGAGCGTAAACGCGAAGACGGCTGCACCGAGAACGGTTGGCGCGATCTGTGGCAGGATAATCTCTCGGAACGTGGTGACTCGACTTGCCCCCATCACTCGCGCCGCTTCTTCGTTCTGTGCCAGATTCGGCGGGAAGCCGGCGAGCAAGACGATGACGGCAAACGGGAGCGTCCAGACGACGTGAGCTGGGAGGGCGAGCCACATCGATCGGGAGAGTCCGAGCACCTCGTTGAGAAACAGCGTCGAACCGACGCTGAACGCGATCCCCGGCGTGATGATCCCGAGTACGATCAGGTACAGGAACAGCTTCCGACCACGGAAATCGTAGCGATATGCAAGCGCCGCGGCAGTGCCCAGTACCGTCGTGATCACCGTCACGACGAGCGCAAGTTGGATCGATCGCCAGACTGAGATGAGAATGCCCCGATTGCCTGCTAACTCACTGTACCACGCCAACGTGAACCCTTGATACGGCGGCGAGATGCCGCCTGCGTTAAATGAAAAGACGATCAGCGCGATCATCGGGGCGTAGATGTACAGCGAAATCAGGATGAAATACGCCGCCAGCAGGCGTTTCATATCGAACCACTGGACGAGCCGTGTTAACACAGATTGATCCATCTGTGCGTCGACCGAAGAGTGCTTTGTTGCCATCTACCCTGAGTACTGGTGGCATATCATATAAAGATACTGCGCATGGCTCGTGTCAACATGATTGGATTCGCCACGAAAACGCGGCTATCCGTGGACAGGTTTTTATTCGCTGCCCGTCGGAATGACAGTGTTACACATGGAAGACGGAACCGAAACTGGTGGGGAGTTACAGTTTCCACACGCAAATATCGTCGCTGCTCGAGCAGTAACTGGTGTCCTCGAGAGTTCGGTCGGCCCACTGTCTCACGACACGCTGATCGCGGGTCGACCCTCCGGGGACAGAGAACCGGGAGAGCCCCCAACACGGGTGGATACGATCAGCAGCGATGGCGCGACCATCCTCGAGGAACTCCCAATCGAACATCCGATGGGGCCGATTATCCGTCGGCTTATCGCTCCGGAACGCCCGGGAACGACGGATGTCGTTGGGGAAATCGTCCCGGACGGGATCACAACGACTGTCGTTTTGCTTGGTGCGCTGCTCGAGGAGGGTGAGCGACTGATCGAGATGGGGGTTCATCCGACGACGATCGAGCAGGGGTACAGCGTCGGCCTCGAGCACGTCGAGGAGACGATGCAGGCACTCTCGAAGCCGCTCGATTCGTTTGCGGAGCCGACTGCTGCTGCGGAGATGGTTGCTCGATCGGCCATGACTGGCAACGATATTGGGAACGCGCGGGTAGCGTGGGCATCGGGTGCCGTCGAAGCAGCCAGACAGATCGGGATGCCAGACGAGGAAACGCTTGCTGTCCGGCAGATTCGATCGGGATCGATCACAGATTCGCGGCTCGTTTCCGGAACGGTACTCGACCGAAACGATATCTGCCATGATCGGATGCCTCGCCGAGTCGAGGATGCGAACGTGCTCGTGCTCAGTGGATTTAAACGCGGGAAAGCAAACGACGGGAAGACTGGCGGGCTGCAAGATCCCGACTTCCAGCAAGACGGCGAGCGGATCATCGTTGATTCGCCCGATGAGATCGAGGCGTTCGACGACGTGTTCGTAAGACGCCGCGAGCAGGTTGTCGATGGTCTCGTTGAGGCCGGTGTCGATGTCGTTGTGACCAGAACCGGCATTACCGACGCCTATCAGGAACTGCTTGTCGAACATGGGATCATGGGGATCCGTGGTGTCAACCGTCTCAAGCTCGCACAGCTGGCGAGTGCAACTGGTGCAACACCCGTCGTCGACCCGACGGATGTGACACCGGCGGACCTCGGCTACGCAGGGCTTGTCGAACAGCAGGTCATCGACCAGCGCCAGGACCGCCGAAAACGCCGCCGAATGATGGTGTTCGACGAGTGTCCCGATCCGGACTCGATGACGTTTCTGCTTCAGGGAGTTCACGGCCAGCTTGGCGAACAGGCAGCAACGGAGATCAGAAAGGCCGTTGCTGCGGTTGCGACGGCAAACGGAGACACGAGGGGTCCCCCGGGAGTGCTCCCCGGTGGTGGGGCGACCGAACTCGAGCTCGCGAACTCGCTGCGTGACGCCGCGCTCGATGCAGACGGACGCGAACAACTCGCTCTCGAGGCGTTTGCCGATGCGACGGAGCGATTCGTCTCGACGCTCGCACGGAACGCGGGAATGGATCCGCTGACGACACTGACGAACCTGCGAGAGGCGACAACGAACGCGACGAACGGCACCACTCCGGGGCTTGTCCTACCCGACAAGCGAGTCGATGACGTCCTCGAGGCGGGCTTGCTCGATCCGACAGGAGTCCGTCTGCGATGTTATCGACATGCTGTCGACGTCGCGTTGCTCGTGCTTCGCGTCGACGATGCGATCGATGCGACGTTTACAGACGAGCCGACGGATCCGGGAGATGCGATCTACGACGAACATGCGGAGAACCACCAGGAGTATCTCGACGAGCGAAACGATACGATCTGGCATCAGTGACACCGTTCTCGTTTTAGTCGTGGCAACTCCTTCTGTGATTTTGCTCAGCAAGACTGGCGGCTCCAGCGCTACACACCGTGTGTGATTGTATCGGGTTGAAAAACAGTGTGTCGCGCGTTCGAACTCAGTCCTGGCTGGCGATCTCGGTGATGTCGACGACTCTGAACAGCAGGAAGACGAACGCGAAGATTACGACGAGCAGCGTGATCGACAGCGCTGCAGCCGAGGGGTAGTTGAGACCCTGGCTGTAGCGGCTGAAGATCAACGTTGGCACCGTGTTGGCACCGCCACTGAGGAACGACGGCACGGTGAAGTTCCCGATCGTCAGCACGAACGTGAACATACAGCCGATCGCGACACCGGGCAGGCTCAGCGGCCACGTGACGTTCTTAAACGTCTCGACTGGGTTCCCACGCAGCGTTTCAGAGGCGTTGAGCAGTCCTTCGTCGATCTGTGACAGCGAGATGTAAATCGGCGCTGCCATGAACACGACGTAGTTTTGCAGATAGCCAACCGCTTGTGAGAACGACGAGAACAGCAGCCAGCCGATCGGCCCACTGGTGAGTCCGAGGTTCATCAACAGCCCATTGATGACGCCATTTCGTCCCAGAATCGGGAACCAACCGAACGTTCGGATCAGCTCCGACGTCCAGAACGGGATCACGAGGAACAACAGCAAGACGAGTCCGACCATTGGTGTGGTGTGGAATCGGAGATAGTACGCGAGCGGGTAGCCGAACGCGAGCGTGATGATCGTCACGATGATTCCGACACCGATCGTTCGGACGAACGCGCCCCGAACCGCACCGGAGCCGAACACCCCATCGATCCACGCCGAGAGCGTAAACTCGTTTACCACATTGAACGACTGGTACGTGAGGAAGCTGTAGTAGAAAATGACGAGCAACGGAAGCAACAAGAACACGGTAAACCACAGCACCGTCGGCGCTATCAGTCCCGTTACTTCGTTGAACAAGTCATCCCTGTCGGTGGCAAGCAGGCCCGATATACCGGTTTTGGGTTCGGAACTCATTGGCTATGTATCACCGATTGCAGGTAGGTAGTCGAAAGCATACTCGAGTTAGGCGGAGAGGAAGTCTTCCCACCGTGAGATCATGTAGTCGGCTTCCTCGGGCCAGATCTGGAAGAAGCCAATACGGTCGATCCGTTCTTCGATCGGCCCACTGTCACGGATGCCGCCGTTCGAGTCGGGGGAGCCTTCCTCCATCGACCAGTCGTAATCGAGCGGATCGAACAGTGCTGGTTCGTCGATCTCTTCGTACGTGGCCTCGCCGCGGTACGCCCAGTCGTAGTACTCTGGCCCCATCCCTTCGCCGGAGTCGTCCGAGCCGTCGCGGACGAGTTCTTCATTTTCGTAGTGGGGCACGGAGTAGCCACGACCCTGGACGAAGCCGGGGAACCACGCGCCGAGATGGACCTGGTCGTACAGGAAGGTGACCTGATCGACGTTCTGGCGCTCGCGTGCGCCCTCGAGGGTTGCCATGCCGCCGTACCAGTAGCGGTAGCCCTGAATGCCTTCGCTCATCGTAGCGTAGGTACATGGCGTCCCTTCACGACGGACGTCCATCGCTGCTGGCTGCCAAATGTCGCCGATGACCGCTTCCTCGCCGGCCATCAGCGTCACGGACTCGCCGTAGGCTTCCCACGTCGAACGGAACTGCCCGGCTTCTTTCTCCTCGATGAGGAAATCGATCGCCGTATCGAGTTGATCCTGCGTCGGGTTGTTCAACTGGCCGATTTCGCCGTCGATCATGTCGTTGTCGAGTAAGTGCATGATCGCCTGCGGGATCGTGATCGCCGCAGTCTCGCCGACGATGACCTCTCCTTCGTACTGTTCATCGAACTGTGCACTCCACAAGGAGACGTCGTCGACGAACGATGGGTTGTATCCCATCGCGTCGAAGTTGTAGGCGTACGGCGAGAACAGAATCTCGTCGCGTGTCTCACCATCGACCCACAGCTCCTGGTTGACTGTCTCGACTTGCTCTCCGAGATGGCTCAGCCGCTCGGCTGGGTCGGTGAACAGATCGGAAATCTGCTCTTCGTCCCAGTTTTCCAAGTCGTCGACTGGCATCGGAATCGTTACCGGATTATCTCGAGTGAGTGCCCCAGATCCGGTCGTATCCGATGTGAACACGTCCGTATTTTCGGAGCCGCCGCCGAGGAGTTGTGCCTGTGTGTCTCCGATCGTTGCGATCGTTGTGTTCACCTCGACACCCGACATCTCTTCCATTTTTTCGGCTTGTTCGTCACTGACCGCCCAGTCTGGGCCGATCCACTCGAGTGGTCGTGCTGGACCATCGTCGCCACCAATGCACCCAGCAAGTGCGGCACCCGCTGCTGCGCCACCGTACGCCACAAAGTTTCGTCTACTGATACCGTCTGGCATTACAAGCAGTCACATACTCTGCGCCGTATTAAACGTTCCTCTTATGTAGACGTAAATCTGGGATTTTCCATATCTCAGCGCGTATGTGTTGAATATTCCTAACTATCGACCGTGTGTACAAAAGAAATATCCAGTCGGAGAACGATTATAACATATGCTACCAACTATCGCGGTCCTCAGCACGGGCGGGACAATTGCGAGTACGGGTTCCGAAGCTGGTGCAACACCAAGCAAACGAGGTGCAGAACTGGTCGAGGCCGTCCCGGAACTCGAGACACACGCCGAGCTTACCGTCGAAGAGATCGCACAGGTCCCGAGCTACGACATGACGTTCGAAACGATGGCGGAACTCGCCGCAGCCGTTCAACGTGCCGCAGCGGCTGGCGCGGATGGCGTCGTCGTCACTCACGGCACCGATACGATCGAGGAATCTGCGTATTTTCTCGATCTCACGCTCGACTGTGCGATTCCGGTCGTTTTCACCGGTGCACAGCGCCGTCCCGACGAAACCAGTCCGGACGGCCCTGCAAATCTGCTCGCGGCAGTCAGAGCCGCGAGCCACGAACAGTTTGACGACGGCGTGTACGTAGCCGCAAACGGCGAAGTCCACGCTGCACGCGATGTAACGAAGACACATACCAGCGCACTCGAGACCTTTGGCTCACCGAGTACGGGACCGGTCGCCTCGCTGACCAGATCCGCCGTCCGAATTATCCGCGAGCCCCGAAGCTACTCGGCGACGTTCGACGTGGCAACCGTGACAAGTGATGTCGCAATCGTCACCAGCTGCGCCGACATGGGCCGTCGACAGCTCGATCACGCGCTCGAGGACGATGTCGACGGGATCGTCGTCAACGGAACTGGACTCGGCAATACGACCAGCGAACTCGGCGATGGGATCGCCGACGCAGTCGCCGCGGACACACCGGTTGTCGTCGTTTCACGGTGTCAGGCCGGCACAACGGCACCAGTGTACGGCGGTGGTGGTGGCGGGACCACCTTGCAGTCACACGGGGCGGTCCACGGCGACGATCTGCCGGCTCACAAGGCCCGAATTAAACTCGCAGTCATCTGTTCCCTTACCGACGACTTCGCGGACCGACAGCGACTATTCGTCGGTGAGGGCCCCGAGCGATAGCTATTTGGCCTCTGCCATGGTTGCTGATACCGAATGACAGAAGGACGCTTAGCGGGACGTGTCGCACTCGTCACGGGGGCGAGTTCAGGTATTGGAAACGCGATTGCAGCGAAATTTGGGGCCGAGGGGGCACAGGTCGTCGTCGCTGACGTCAGGCGTGAGCCGAAACTCGAGGACGAACAGTCCGTCTTCGACCAACTCGAGGAAGTCGGCGCCGACTACGAGTTCGTCGAGATGGACGTCACGGACGAAGCCGACATCATCGACGCCCTCGAGACAGCGGAGACCGAGTTCGGTGGGCTAGATATCCTCGTCAACAACGCGGGAGTCTATTTTCAGAATCAAGCCCACGAGACACCCATCGACGAGTATGATGCGGTCATGGACGTCAATCTTCGAGGGCTGTTTCTCACGAGCAAGCACGCCCTTCCAGCGCTCAAAGAAAGCAACCACGGAACGATCATCAACCTCTCATCGATCTATGGGCTGGTTGGCGGAGAGAACAGTGCAGCCTACTGTGCGTCGAAAGGAGGAGTCTCTAATCTGACCCGGCAGCTGGCGCTCGACTATGCGGCTGACGAAATAAACGTCAACGCGCTCGCACCGGGGATCATCGAGACGGCACAGAACGCCGAGTGGCGTGAAACCGATCCGGAACTGCTCGCCGACTGGCAGGAGTCGACGCCGTGGCCTCGGTTCGGACTGCCCGAAGACGTTGCAGACGCCGCCCTGTTTCTGGCAAGTGACGAAAGCGAGTTCATTACTGGCCATGTACTGCGTGTCGATGGTGGCTGGACAGCGTGGTGACTGCCGTGAGTGAACTTCATCTCACCGTCGGCGAGGACACGTACGTCGCACCGCTGCTCGAGTCGGAGGCTCCCGAGTCGATTCGCGCGTTAAAAGTGGTCCTCCCGTTGACCTCCGAACTGATGCATGTCCGGTGGAGTGGCCACGCCACGTGGATCAACATCGACGAGGTCAAACTTCCAGATCTTCCCCGTGAAAACCACACCGTCTACCCATCTCGTGGCGATGTGCTACTGTATCCGGGATACAAGAACGAACAGGAACTCCTGATCGCGTGTGGGCCGACGTGTTTCAAAAGCCCAGCCGGCGAACTCGCTGGGAACCATATCGGCACCCTTGAGGCAACGCGTGAGGAACTAACCGCACTGGAAGAACGAACACTCAGAGACGGTGTCCAGCCCGTTACAGTACGGATCGAAGGGTCGGACACACACAGAGTGTGACAGTCGAAGGTGGCCGCGACTCGGCTGCCTGCCGCCTACTCGCCGAGGATATCTTTCTCGAGGTCGATCCCGTCGACAACGCTGGTCTGCTCGAGTAACGTCGCGTGATCTGCACTCCACCCGATGGAGACGGTCTCCGATGGCTCGATTCGGTCGAACGACTTCAGTTGGAGTTCGTGTGCAGTTCCGTCGGCCGTCGTCGCCTCGAGAATTACCTGCGTCCCCGATCCAGGCTGGTGGATCACGTCGTCAACCCGGCAGTCGACGCTGTTGTCGAGTTCGTCATCAACCTCGAGATACTGTGGCCGGACCGAGAAGGGGATCTGTTCACCGACGAGCGCTGTCGGTTCGGATCGCAGGTTCGCCGTCGTCGCAAGAAACGTCCCAAGTGGCGTGTCGATGTGCGCGTAGCGACCATCGTCGGTGACGTCGGTTAGTTCACCAGTGAACGTGTTCGAGTCGCCGACGAACGCCGAAACGAACGCCGTCGCCGGCTCGTTGTAGACGCGCTCAACGGAGTCGGATTGTTCGACTTTCCCATCATTCATGACGACGATCTGGTCGGCGAGTCGCATCGCCTGTGTCTGATCGTGGGTCACGTAGACGAACGTCGTATCGAGCTCGCGGTGGAGCCGAAGCAGTTCTCGCTCCATGTGTTTCTGGAGCTTGTAATCCATGTCCCCCAGTGGCTCGTCGAGCAGGAGCAGCTTCGGCTCGAGGACCATACTCCGAGCGAGTGCGACGCGCTGTTTTTGCCCAGCGGAGAGCTCCTCTGGTTGACGGTCGACAAGCGGCTCGAGACGCATCATCTCGACAATGTCGTTGACACGTTTCTCTTGCTCGTCCTCATCGAACTGGAGGCGTTGCAGTCCGTACTCGATGTTTTCTCCGACGGTCAGATGTGGAAACAGCTGAAAGTCCTGAAACACGAGCCCGATATCGCGTTCATACGTGGGTGCGTCGGTGATCTCTTCGCCACCGAGTCGTATCTCACCCTCGGTCACCGGAATTTTGCCGACAAGCGAGTGCAGCGTCGTCGACTTCCCACAGCCGCTGGGACCGATTAACACGCAGAAGTCCCCATCGTTGATACTGAAATCGATGTCATCGACGGCAAGTGTCCCGTCGGGGTAGATTTTCGTCAGCCCACGGACGTCGAGTGCGACTTCCTGCGCGCTGTCTTCCAATGACGGTTCGACTGTCGAGGCATCCGCCTCGGAGGATTCTGTGTCAGACATTGTCATTCGTCAATGAGGTCGGCGGTGGTAACAGTATCGGTTACGCTGAGCGTGTCGAAGTAGAGGGCATCGTCGACATCCCACCCCAACTCGATCGATTCACCAACAGCCCCGATATCAGGGTTGTTCGGGGCGACAACGTAGAAATCCCGGTCGAGTCCGTCGAGTGATAGCGCAAACTCGGTCGTTTCACCAGTGTACGTCTGTCCTTCGAGGACACCAGTAACCGTCACATCGCAGTCGTCTGTGGCAAGTGAGACGGCTTCGGGACGAACGATGACCATGCCCTCCTCTTTTTCGGCCCCGTTCTGTGCGGTTGCCATGATCGGCCCGATCTCAGTCGAGACTTCAACGATACCGTCGTCGACTGCAGTCGGTTTCCCGTCTGTAACCAGTGCGTTCGAGTCACCGACGAACCGGCAGACGAACGCTGTCTGTGGATTGTGATACACCGTCTCGGGTGTCCCAACCTGTTCGATCATCCCTTCGTTCATCACGACTAGTTTGTCAGCGAGTTTGAGCGCTTGGTCCTGGTTGTGCGTAATGTAGAGGAACGTGCTCTCGAACGTCGAATGGAGGCTCCGCATTTCGAGTTCCATTCGTTTTTGTAGTTTGTAGTCGAGGTCGGCCAGCGGATCATCGAACAGCATGACCTCACATTCACGGCTTAGCTGACGCGCTAGCTCAACGCGCTGTTGTTGCCCACCCGAGAGCGAACCCGGAAGGTCATCTCGCGTCTCCTCGATCGCTAACAACGCCAGCATCTCGTCGATCGTCGTCTCGATCTCCGACTCCGAGCGCTCTTTCTCCCCTTGCTCGAGTCCAAACGCGATGTTCTCGGCGACCGTCTTGTGTGGAAACAACGTCTCTTCGAACTCCTGAAACACGTAGCCGAGGTTCCGATCCTGAACCGACATGCTCGCTGTGTCGCGGCCACTGAGTGTGATCGTGCCTGCATCCGACTCGATCAACCCCGCAATACATTTGAGAAGTGTACTCTTCCCGCAGCCACTCGGCCCGAGAACGACACAGAACTCGCCATCTTCAACCTCTAGCTCGATATCTCGGAGGACCGTCTCGGTGTGAAATGACTTTGTCACTGACTCGATCGAAATTGCGCTAGCCGTCATCAATGCACACTGTGTGTAGCGAGCATTTAGCTTTATCTGCTCTGCAGTCAGTACGCCCCATCGAACACGACGGCTCTCTGACCAGAGATTGAACTGGCTGCATTCCACACGGTACAGCAATCCCTGATCGAAATGCAATTAGTATAGAAAAAATACATACGCTATATGGCTATTCAAATATATTGCAATAGCAAGGCAAGCAGTCCAACTGGATTCACAGTCTGAGTTGATCTCGAAAGTGGATACAATATCAGAACCAATCTTGTTTCAGGTGTTTTGTCGACATTTCCCGGTATAAAGCATTATATATCTGTAAATAGAGAACGCTGTTCAGCGTATGCGGAATTGGTAGCTTCGTTTTGTGCCTGTTTCTATTGTGGCTTTGTTACAATACTGGTGGCTAAAATCACTATGTAAATATTATAAATAGTTGTCCAGAGCACACACAACTCGCAAACGGATACACCTTCCAACACCGTTTTCGAATGTGTTGTCTCGTCGACAGTCGACCTGAAGGTGCCAGCCAATCGTCCATTCTAACGTCAGTTGACAGCTGGCATAGTCGCCATGCCGTGACAGCTCTGTGCTCACGACGGCTGTGGTCGCTGCTCGAACGCATCTGCGAGCCGTTCTCGCATGAATTCGCGCCGATACTCCCGTCGTTCAGCTTCTGAGAGATAGCTCTTCAGCACCACAGACGAGTCAGCACTTCCTTGCTCTGTGGCGATCACGTCCAGATTCTCGAGCAACGCGTTCATCGCCTGGTTGTACGTCGTATACCAGAACCGACGCCCCATCTTCGACGTCGGTTGCTCACCACGGACACGAACAGCTGCCCGATCAGCGAGTCGCTTGAACCGTGCCTGTACCGTTTCGCCCGTAATATGGCCGCTCGAGGACGCTTTCGAAGGGAACAGATACCCGTTCCACTCTCGAGTCCCACTGCTGAGCGCATCAATTCGGTCGGACAGTTCGGGCACACCGTAGATCAGCGCAACGGTTCCGGGGCCGTTCTTTCGACCGTCGTCGAACGCAATATGTGGTTGTTCACCCTCGAGGACGAGCTGAGAGACGTGCAACGCGGCTACTTCGCTCCGGCGGAGTCCCCATGCACACAGCGCAAGCACGAGCAGTTGTTCACTGGCCGTCTCCGCGGCGCCGTACAGCCGCCGAACCTGCTGACTCGAAAGCGGCTGATTGTCTTTTTTCGTTCGCGTCCAGCCGTATTCGGCCGCAATCGATGCAGTCGGGTTGAAACTGGCTTTTGCTCGCCGTTGGAGATGTTCGTAGAACTGCTGAATGTCGCTTAGATACCGAAGTTTGGACTCATCGCTTCCCAACTCCTGATTGAGTTCATCGAAGACAGCAAGCACTCGCTGAATCTCATCAGCTTCGTCGTCAGGAGCAGCGACTCGAGTCACGAGTGTTGCCTGTCCGTGGAGATCCCGGTACACTCGCGCGTAGGTCGCCAGCCGGGCCTGCTTGCTCTTGATCGTTGACGCGGCCAGATTGCGTCGTCGCTCGAGGCTTTCGAGATACAACTCGAGTTCATCGATCGTCGTCTCATCATCGATCATCCACGGATAGCCGTCGTCCGCACTGGGGTCATCAGCGTAGCCGACAGTCTCGAGGAATGCTCTGAGCGTCATCTCGTGATGTTCTCGGAGCGTGTACTGAATGCCGCCGTAGCCGGTGTCGAGTAGATCCTGATAGGTCGGACGCTCGTCGAGATCGTGGCCGGCGCGTTGCAGTGCCGGTTCGATCTGTGTATTCCAGAACGTCTGTAACTCCTCGAAAGATTTGTGCGACCAGCGGATCGTGTCCGATTCTTCGCTCATGGGCTCGAGACCCCGACTCCGCTGTACTGCTGTGATTCTAAGATCGCCATTTTCGTACAGCTACGTGTTCATGACAGTCATTAATAAATACTGTATACTTTGTTGTCGCAATTGGGACAACCAAGATACACAACTTAGTGACGAAGAACAGTCCGATTTCAATAAATCATATATTGCTATATTAAAGACGTTCGCGAACACGGGTTCGGGATGGGGGTTTCCACAAACTCTGCCCCCACAGTTTCAAGACCGGAGTCAGTGTGGTCGTAAACATGGCAACCGACGATTCACTGGTACGAACGCTTTTCATCGTGGTCGCTGCAATTTTTTTGTTGTCGTTTCTCCTGATGGCACTCATGATGCCGCTGATGGGTCTGTGGGGTGGGGGACATATGTGGAACGGCGGAATGTGGGATGGAACCGGAGCCACGTGGATGTGGCTTATCATGTCGATCATTCCGTTATTCGTGGTTCTTGGAATTGGATATTTACTCTACAGTCTCCTTCGTCAGTCTCAGTCACGACAGACAGATCCAGCAGTTGAAGAGCTACGAGCAGCTTACGCACGTGGCGATCTCTCCGATGAAGAATTTGAGCAACGCCGAGAGCGTCTGGAACGGGAGAGCTAATATTGTCACTCTGTCTCAGGACTTGGGTTTCGAAGGTGCGGTAACGCGTATTGGTAGCCCCCTCTGTAACTGGAGTGGCTTGGTAGTATTATACGCTGAACAGGCGCAATACCACGGGCTGAAGCCCGTGGATACGCGCCGTCACTTGTGAGTATTCCCATGCATTCCACTTTGTTGGAATTTCTATCGATATTTCAACTGACACCACGCCGTACTGTGAAACAGGATGAACTCGACACACACTCATCGCGGGCGTCGAGTGTCCTGCCGAGGCGGCCAGCCCGCCGTAACCAATGAGACAGTATCGGAAACCGCACGCGGTGAACGAGATACGCTGACAGCGTCTCTCCCAGTGCCGCGTCTTCGAGTGTTACACGCGGTCACCCAACAACGGTCACAAGTAACTCCGAGTCTCTCGACTTCACGTGGTAAGCCCCGAGGAAACGAGGGGAATCTAGTGGATGAGGATAGGAGTACCGGGGGTTTGGTGCTCCCAGTTGACCCCACCCGCAAGACCGCGGGCACCATTCAGATTCTAACTGGATTGGTGTCTGGTAGGGTTGCAAACCTGAAATTCCCAACGCAGCGGTGCAGTGCCGCGGGATTCCTGCGACTTTAGGCGCAGGAGGACGTCAACGTATACAGCACACGAAAACACGAACTGCGTTACGAGCGATTGCATCTATACTCGAGCTAGTCAAACCATTGCCTTTTGATTCGAAGATTTGCTCCGTCTTCGCTCGAGGTTTTTTAACGAGAAACCGCTTGAAGGACAAGCCCGTATTCTATATGGAGAGGGGATCCACAATGACAGCTACACAAGCAGAACTCGAGCACACCGACCTCTCCCTGTCGGGAATGTCGTGTGCGACGTGTGCCTCGACGATCGAGGAGCATCTCGAGGACGTCGACGGGGTCGAGGAGGCGTCGGTCAACTTCGCGACCGAGCGGGCCGACGTCCATCACGATCCGGATGTCGACGCCGAGACGCTGGTCGAAGCCATCGATTCCGCCGGCTACGGCGTCCGCGAGGAGTCACTCGAGGAAGGGATGGAAGGTGAGGAAGAGCTGCAGACACTCCGGCAGATGGCGATCCGGGCGTGGATCGTCACGTCACCGATCCTCCTCCTGATGGTCTTCATGTGGACCCCACTCGATCCGCTCACGGGGTTCCAGATCGACGTGCTGTTGCTCGTCTTTGCGACGCCCGTGGTGTTCTACTACGGCCGAACCACGATCGCGTCGGCGCTGCGTGCGTTAGGCAACGGCACGTTCAATATGGACTCGCTGATCGCGCTCGGAACGATCGTTGCGTGGGCGACTGGTGTCATGGTCTTCGTCACACCGATGGAGAACTACGCCGGCGTTGGCGCGATGATCATGGCCTCTCACCTCGTCGGCTCGTACCTCGAGGATCGGGCGAAAGGCCGTGCGAGTGCCGCCATCGAGGGACTGCTCTCGATGCAGGCCGAGACCGCTCGGGTACTCCGTGACGGCGAGGAGATCGAGGTCCCGATCGAGGAAGTCGAGGTCGGCGACGTGCTGGTCGTCCGGCCGGGCGAGAAGGTACCCGTCGACGGTGTCGTCGTCGACGGCCGGAGTAGCGTCGACGAATCGATGGTAACCGGCGAATCCGATCCGGTGACGAAAGCCGAAGGTGACGAGGTCATCGGCTCGACGGTTAATGGAGCTGGGATGCTCAAAGTCGAAGCGGAGAAGATCGGCGACGACACGTTCCTCTCGCAGGTCGTCGATCTCGTGGAGGAAGCACAGGGGACGAAAGTTCCGATACAGGCGCTCACCGACCGCGTCACGAACGTCTTCGTCCCGACCGTGCTGACGATCGCGGCGCTTTCGTTCCTGGCGTGGTATCTTTTCCCCGACGCGATGGCGGTCGTCGCCGGGGTCGGCGCGCCGTACCTGCCGTGGGTCGACCTGACACTGGAGCCACTGACGCTCGCTATCTTTGCCTCGGTGGCGGTGCTCGTCATCGCCTGTCCGTGTGCGCTCGGGCTGGCGACGCCGACCGCACTGATGGCTGGAACTGGCAAGGCCGCGGAGAACGGCGTCCTCTTCCGGGACGGCGAGGCGATTCAGACGATGAAGGATATCGACACCGTCGTGCTCGACAAGACAGGGACGATCACGGAAGGGGATCACTCCGTGACGGACGTGGTCGCCGGCGAGGCCGGCGTTCAGAGCGACGGCGGCGTCGTCGAACCAGAAGACGTCCTCGACGAACGCAAGGTCATCCGTCTCGCAGCGTCGGCTGAGCGCGGGAGCGAACACCCGATCGGTCAGGCGCTCATCGAGTGCGCCAAGGAGGAGGGTATCGAACTCGCCGAACTCGAGGACTTCGATAGTGTCCCCGGAAAAGGCGTCGAGGCAACCATCGACGGTAGCCGAGTGTACGTCGGGAACGTGACGTTCTTCGAGGAAGTCGGGATCGGGATCCCGCCGTTCTACGGGTCGAGACTCAACGAACTCGAGGCCGAGGGGAAAACAACGATACTCGTCGGCGTCGAGAACGAGGTCGTCGGCGTCGTGAGTACAGCGGACACGATCAAAGACAACTCCTACGTCCCCATCGAGACGCTTCACGACCGTGGGATCGAGACGTGGATGATCACCGGCGACAACGAACGGACCGCCCGCGCGATCGCCGAGGAGGTCGACATCGATCCCGACCGCGTCATGGCCGGCGTCCTGCCCCAAGACAAAATCGAGAAAGTCCGTGACCTCCAAGAGGAGGGCAAGAACGTGGCGATGGTCGGCGACGGCATCAACGACGCCCCCGCGTTGAAACAGGCCAATGTCGGCGTCGCGATCGGCACCGGCACCGACATCGCGATTCAAGCCAGCGACGTCAGCCTCGTTCGGGGCTCCCTCGAGGGACTTGTCGATGCCTTTACTCTCTCCGAGCGGATCTTCTCGAAGATCAAACAGAACCTCTTCTGGGCGTTCATCTACAATACGCTTGCACTCCCGATTGCTTTCTTTGGCCTGCTTCACCCAGTGATTGCGGTGATCGCGATGTTCACCTCGAGCCTGTCGGTCATCACGAACTCCGCTCGTCTCGGCAATCTCAAGCTGTAGCCGATCCCACCGCTCCTTTTGTTTTCTTTAGGCGAGAGACTCCGTCGTCGCCGGGCGTAGCCCGACTGTTTGAGATATTTCCGATCCCTTTCCGTTTACTCCGGAGAGGAAGTCACACCTTGCGACCACCACTTGATACTCTCGTCAGTGGCGATGCACCCTCCAGTGGAGCAGATCGGGACACAATCGCGATAATAGTACGGGGCTTTATAAAGCATACCTGCGTCTTTTTGAGCGACTGATGACGGACCCGAAGGAATCCATCAACATTGAAAACGTCGTGGCGTCGACCGGTATCGGACAGGAACTCGATCTGCAGAGTGTCGCAATGGACCTGGAAGGGGCCGATTACGACCCTGAGCAGTTTCCTGGTCTCGTCTACCGAACCCAGAATCCCAAATCCGCCGCTCTGATCTTCCGTTCGGGAAAGATCGTCTGCACCGGCGCGAAAAGCACCGATGATGTCCATGAGAGTCTGCAGATCGTCTTCGACGAGCTCCGTGATCTCCAGATTCAGGTCGAAGAGGATCCCGAGATTGTCGTCCAGAACATCGTCAGCAGTGCCGACCTCGGACGCAACCTCAACCTGAACGCAATCGCCATCGGACTCGGCCTCGAGAACATCGAGTACGAGCCAGAGCAGTTCCCCGGACTGGTGTACCGACTTGACGAGCCTGAGGTCGTTGCTCTACTCTTTGGCTCCGGGAAGTTGGTCGTCACTGGCGGAAAACAGGTCGAAGACGCCAGACAGGCCGTCGACGTAATCGTCAAGCGCCTCGAGGAACTCGGCCTGCTCGAGTAACGCAGTTTCGTCTGCGGAGAACCGCTTCGCTGGCTCTGTGAACGCTCGGGGGATCATCTCCGATGCGTTGCCGTTCCGACCTGTACATCTTTCGTAGAGCCAATATCCTGTCTTAGTGTGACCAAGGTCTGTAGGCTGCAGATGAATATAACGATAGCTGTAACTTCTACTGCACTCAACGACGGTGTCGAGAACCTGAATCCTGAGGAGATGACTCCTCGAGGCAGACTCACTGTTTGGGTGAGGGCTCAGGAGTGTCTGTTGATTTGTCTCCAGTCTGGACCGAGATGCTTATTTCGGAGCCAGTCCGGACCTGAACGACGTAGTCCAGATACGTGAATGCGATCTCTATCTGGCCGGTGTTCGAGTCCGCGTCTGGCTGAGCGAGCGCATCCAGCGCCTCGGGGTCGACGACGCTAAAGAGTGGTGGGGATAACTCGGTCGGCGAGACACCTTCCTTCTGGGCTATCGCCTCGACAACCCGATACGACGGGACGTGTGAAACCATTGTCCGTCTTAAGGCTGTAATGATATATAAATATTGGCTCAGATGTGGCGTATTCCGCAAGTACAGTCCCTGAATGTACAAAAACCGCAGTTCAACTCTCGAACGAGCAGCTTCGACCCGTTCCCTTCGCCGTATAGTACACGACCAGTGTGGATTTCCGCGACACGGACGAAGATTCTTACAAACAGCGGCTCTGTACGGACCTATGAGTCAAGTCGCACTCGACGAGGTCGACCGCGGAATTCTGTTCTTGTTACAGGAGGACGCCCGGAACACCACCATCGCTGAGATTGCAGAGAACGTCGACGTCTCCGCCAGCACTGTCCGCAACCGCATCGAGGATTTAGAGGAGACAGGTGTCATTGAGGGGTACTTCCCGAAAATCAACTACGAGCTGGCGAACTACCCGCTACACGTGCTGTTCGTCTGCAGCGCCCCCGCCGACGAGCGCGAGGTGCTGGCCGTCGACGCACTGGATCGTCACGGTGTGGTTGATGTCCGAGAGATGCTCACCAGCACGCGCAACATCCACATTGAGGTCATCGCCACGGATACCCGGGACCTGACCGAGATCACCAACGGACTCGCTTCGATGGGCTTCAGTATCGAGTCCTCCGAAATCATCACCAATCACCACACCTGCCCCTGGACCGAGTTCAGGTTCAACGAAGACGAGGAGGAGCTGTAACATCTGACTATCAAATTTCGTTATAGGAGTGCATAATATGCAATTCTTGGGCATCAAATATGGACATTACAGCCCGGTTTCTGCGTTTTTCGCAGTACTCTTGCCGATTTAGACCCCGATGAAGCGGAGGACTAGATGGGATGGTGTGACAGCCCCATCTGTTCTTTAGCAAGTATAAAAAGAATACCCGCGCCTGAAGACGTAGGTGGATGTCGACCAGATTTATCGTATGATTTGATTCACTGATTTTT
>NZ_JBGUBB010000018.1:0-15554 GCF_041821125.1 Natronorubrum sp. A-ect3
CGATAATCCCCGGTCCCTATATAAGGCCTGCGAACCGACCCCCTCAACGAGTGTGTGTACCACCCTCGTCTGTAGACATACGGAGACGATCACAGCAGTGATATAAGTATGTTCGAACGGTCTAGCCCGGCACATAGATGGCTGACCGACTAATGAAAGTCAACGCGTACACGACGCTCGACCTCGTCGATGCTGTCGCAAAAGGACACGACTTCGAAATGGAAGCGTTCGCTGTCGTGAACGCAACAGCAGCAAAGAAGAATCCTGATTCTGTTGAGTTGCAGTTCGAACTCGACAACATGACCGAGGAACATCTCCCCGCGCACATGGAAACGATTCAGTTAACTCCCGCGCAGGCGCGCGCGATCGCAACAGATCTCGAGAAACACGCGAAACGGGTCGAGGAAGCAAGCGGGGACGACGAAGAGACGGCTTGAGCGCCATCAACAGCTGAACGAGTTCGTCTGCCGAGTCGGCAGTAGCTAGGACAGTTGGGCGGCAACGTCGGTCGAAGAGACCATCCCAATGTAGTCGTCGCCGTCAGTAACTGGAAGGTGTTTGATACCGAAATTGGTCATCATCGCAGCAACCTGCTGGAGGTAGAGATCTGGTGGGACAGTCTCGACTGACTTCGTCATCACGTCAGACACCAAGAGGTCAGCTGGTGCATGTCCATCAGCGGCAGCAGCGACGATATCAGTACTCGTGATGATAGATGCCGGATCAGTCGAGACAACGAGCGCACTGATCTCACGATCAGTCATCAGTGTCGCAGCTTCCTCGAGTGTTGCATCTTTAGAGATCATCTCTAACGGTGTCGACATCACGTCGTCCACAGTTTTGTTCGTGGTAGTCACGCATGCCTATACGAAAGCCATAGTGATGTTTTTTCCGAATGGAACAGCTCGGTCGGACTATCCTCTCGACGCCACCCTATTTTTGCTTGTATGGTAAGAAAAATTGCCAATATACCGGGCATAGTGACCAATCAGTCAATTTTGTCCCAGTGTTGAATATATTGAGTAATAACAGATGGGGAGGATGAACTTCAACAGGCGTGGCGTGTCTCTCACCTACTCACTACTGTCCGTGACCGTGGCGACCAGGCATCCGATTGACCTTGCCGTCGTCAAACGAGGTTTCATCGTCGATGGGGCACACGTAATCGGCCCAGACCACTCTCGAGGTTCACCCAATGTGGGGTGACTTACCTGCTGTTTGACAGCGATAACATCTTCCACGCCCTGAAAGGGGCAGCTTCCCACAAGCAAAGGTTTGCTGATTGGTAGTACAAGTGCATACCCGCACTTTCAGCGTACCGAACGCACAGGTCATTATCACGATAATCATTAGAGAGAGTATATCCTCTGAGACGGGGACAAAGACTCGGATCGCTAGAAACAGCGTACACCTCACCCGGTCACGCCTTCTACGTCGTTTACGGACGCCGACGCGTCGAGAAAACGGAACTCTTCAAGAGGTGCCAGCGACGGATGTAAAGGGCGGGTGAGGTGAGAACCCGTAAGCATCGGGTACAGCTCTCAATGCGTGTCGCTACTGTGGAGCGAAGTTCGACGATTATCAAGACATGTGTCCATGGCGTGATCGGGTCGAACCAGCCACAGACAGCTTCGCGAATTTGCGGCCGCCAGAAGTAACACGACGTAGTATACCCGATCTCAGAGGATGACTTGCTCCCCGTCTTCGGGAACGTGGACGTTCTCCGTCTCCGACCGCAACTCGTCGCGTGTGAGGAGACAATGGTTGATCGCCTCCATGTGGACGACAACGACCGTGGCGTCGGTGGCATCGCGGACAGCGGCGATATCATCGACTCCCATTGTGATGGGATCGCCGTGATTGAATCGTGCCTGGCCGCCGTTGAGGACGATCATATCGGGCTCAAACTGGTCGAGCGTGCGTTCGACCTCGTCGTACCAGATCGTGTCGCCGGCGAGATACAGCATCTCATTGCCTTCAAAAACGAATCCGTAAACAGGGCCCATCTCCTCCGCTAACTGTCCATGCCCGTGGCGTCCGGGTTTCCGATGGATGGTGATGTCATCGAACTCGGCTTTGTCGTCGACGGATCGCACGTCGGTGAAGCCCTCGTCGGTGAAGGCATCCACCTCCTCAGGCTGGCAGAACAACGGGATATCCGCTTCGAGTGCTTCTTTGGCTGCTTCGTCGAAGTGGTCCGGATGACGGTGGGTGACGACCACGGCATCGTAGAACAGTTCGATGTCAGGCATGGAGACGAGTGGGTTCTTGCGGTCGTTCGGCGTATCCGGGATCGGCGGCAACTCACCTCGAGACGCGAATAGTGGATCAACGAGGAATGTCGTCTCGTCGAGAGTCACGAGGACGGTGGCGTTCCGGACGAGACGAACGGCGGTGTCGGAATGTGTCGACATACAAGAAGGCTTTCGAGGAGCGGTGGGTTAGGGTTTGCTTCGAAATACCGGGATGGTTTCCACGAGAGGGGCGTTCTTCAGTTAGTGCGCACGGAATTTCTATAAATGGTCCTCGAAAAAGACAGTGAGACCCGGCTACTGACGAGATCCGGCTCACTGGGGATGCTCAACCGCTCATCTCCTCGAGGCGGGGCTTCCTGTAGAACTCCGCGACCTCACGGTCGACGTCCTCGAGGGTGATTACGTGGTCGTCCTCGTTGAGGTCGTCGTAGTCCTCAACGTAGGAAACGGCGTCCTCACGGTTGCTGAAGGCGAGGGGGCTCCCCATCGGCATCGGGAAGTCCTGACGGTCCCTGTCCTGTTCGTAGACGAAGTACGCCTCGGTGGCGTCGATGAGTTCGCCACTCAGGAAACACGTCGCCCAAACGCCGGCAATCTCCTCATCGGAGTCGCCACTGGTGAATTTTTCGGGGGCGAAATAGTAGGCCGTCAGGCAGCCTTTCGAACACAGATACTCCCGGTGGCCGTCCTCGTGGACGACCTGTGCGTTCCAGTCAGGGTACTCCGCGGCGACCATACTGCAGACCGCACACTCCCCTTCGTCCTCGTCTTCGGGAAAGTCGACGGGTTCGGAGAGGGTCAGCTCGTCGCCGTTGGCCTCGTCACCGTTCCCGTTGTCGTCACCATCGTCGATCCCTTCGGTGTCGTCGTCATCGTCGTCGCCGAGACAACCAGCGAGCCCGGCCGCTGCACCGATACCAATCGTTCCGAGTACCCAGCGTCTGTCGACTGCGCGTTCCTCAGATGTCATACACTGTCCAGTATCCACCGATGCGGTAAATCGAATATGGTCCACACGTCGAACGGTTTAGATGAACAAACCACAACTAGTTCACCACACTTGTGAAAATATGATGGTTTTGTCGCATCTCGAGTTGATAAAGCCACCGAGGGATGTTGTTCGAACAGGGCTGGTGCTGTGAAAGCGTAGCGGGCAAGGGTGATACTGACGCAGTACCCGACTCTGTTCCCAGTCGTCAGTCGCGAGCCCCGTAAGCTACCACGCCCTGAGAGGCGTGACATTCAGCGCGGACTCCCGTTCTAACCCGAGAAGAGGGGACAAATACTCGCCGTTCACGTTCAACATCCTGCTCAGTCGCGTGAGACAGCCACGTCAGGCGAGCCCTATCGCGACGACGAACAGTCCGATCAGGCAGAACAGCATCCCGAACGGTATCAACGTGATACCCTTGAACAGGAGTTTCCATTGGGTCCGCTTTCTCGTATCGTTGGAAATGAACAGCCCGTCACAACTTTCGACCACAAATTCGACGTCCGCCTGTGGTGCTGGCGTCGTCGCTCTTCCCCTGACGTAAACCGTGTCACCAACCTCGATCCATCCCTCCCGATACCGCCGCATTCCGGCGATGTTCTTCACCCCACCAACGCCGTCAGGAAGTTCATCCCGGTCTATCCCCTCGACGAGCTCCGATGAGAACGACATCCGGGCGCCTTCAGGGTCGACGTAGGCCGTCGCCGTCCCGTCGTCCAGCACGAACGGGCGTCGATCCTCGCCCTCATCGATCATGTACCAGCTGTCGCCGCTGTACCGTTCAATCAGGTACTCGTAGGCGACACACGACTCCTCCTCGAGTGGCGACTCGAGGACGTCCCCGTCGACCGCCTGGACAGTTCCCTCGACCGCGACAGTGTCTCCGCCGCCACCGATCGTCGCGTCGGCAATCGTCACGAGCTCGTTCCCGCGGACGCCAATCCATTTCCGAAGCGCTGAGACGCCGACACCGGCCGCAACAGAACCCAGCGAGAAGAATGTCAACCCACCGAGAATTGTGGCCATCGTCATATCGGCAACACATACGGCAAAGTTATAATATTATTTTGTGAAGGTGGTCTGTTCAGAAGAAACTTCAAGGCTTGATGGAACAGGCTGAGCACCTCGGAGATCGGCTCTGAGACTCTACACTCGGTGCGAGGGGTGGGTGCCCAACCTGTCTTGATACACTCGGTGCGAGGGGTAGGCGATCAACCTGCCTTAATTACACTCAGTGCGAGGGGTGGGCTGTTTCTCGATGTGAGTGTCCAGATTCGGACGCTACACAACTTCCTGAAGAATCGTCTCCAACTCATCTTCTGGCTCGGAGGCCTGAAAGATCGCGATTTCCCGATGGGCTTGTTCCTCGAGTGAGGCAGTCTCCGAAGCGGGGTCTTGGACCACCAAGAGCTCGTTCCACCCGGAGCCAAAGTACTCGCTATCGTCGCGACCGAAGACAAAATCCTCGTTGACTCGCAAGAAGGCGAGGTACTCGAGTGTCTCCTTGATTCCTCGTCGAATCGTGTCCTCGTTCGTGCTGTTTTTGACCTCGACGATCGGATACTCGTGTTCGCCGTCGTCTTCCGAGATGATCTTGAGGACGATGACGTCGGGGTGACCCGTATGGTTCTGGTAGTCGTTGTCGAAGTAGTTTCTCACAATCCCCTATGCGACGAGTTGGACTTGGTCTGTTCTCGAGAGGGTGTCTGTATCTTCATCCAGAACAGCGACGAAAGAGACTATCGTGTGAGCAATAGGGTGATGATGTACGCACACCCCCTCGTCGTCCTCACGATCAGCGAACAATGGACAATCTCCTTCCGTGGCGGGTACGTTCTCCTGATTTCCCCATACTCGAAGGATACCGTGTTCAATCGGTGAGTTGTAGATCTCTTACATTCGAGGGTTCCCGTCACTAGGACACGCCCGCTGGGGAAGAATTAGGTCGGCTCCAATACAGTCCCATACATGAACGATCGATTCACAGGTTCGAGTCGGCCCGAACGGCTCGGCGTCGCGCTTGTAACCGGCGCGGCTTCCGGTATCGGTCGCGAGTTGAGCCGGCAGTTTGCCCGAAATGGCCACGATGTGATCGCTGTCGATCTCGACGAGGCAGGCCTAGCCACTCTCGAGCGCGATCTCGCATCCGAACCCGGGACCGTCGTGGCAACTGTCGCACTCGACCTGACTGATCCGGACGCGCCCGCCCGCATCGCTGACCGGGTGGCGGAGACGGGTCGCGTGGTCGACACGCTGGTCAACAATGCTGGCGTCCCCGTCTACGGACCCTTCACCGAGACCGACTGGGCCGACGAACGCGCGATGATCCGAGTCAACGTCGAGGCACTGACGGCGCTGACCGACCACTTCCTCGAGGGGATGTGCGAGCGTGGCCGTGGACGGATCCTCAACGTCGCATCAATGGCAGGGGTCGTCCCGACGCCGACGGCAGCCGTCTACGGTGCAACGAAGGCGTACGTTCGCTCGTTCTCGCTGGCGCTGGCCGAGGAACTCTCCGAGGAGGTAATCACAGTGACGGCACTCTGTCCCGGCGAGACGGACACGGCGTTCATGCGACGCGGCGGGATGGAACGCTCGGCGGTCGCCCGCGGCGACCTGCTCGACCCCGAACTCGTGGCCAAGGCTGGATACGAAGGTGCGATGGCCGGGAAACGGATCGTCGTTCCCGGCCGGCGGGACCGGCTTCGCTATCACCTCTCGCGGCTGCTTCCTCGTCGCCTCGCCGCCAAAATCACCCGGCGGCTGTGGTCGGGTTCCCAGTGACAACATCACAGGCCGAGTGTCAGCAGTCCGATCAACACATCAATCAGGTGGACGTAATGTATTTGGAGGTACTGTCTAGATGTGTCCTGAAATCTTGAGGCCGGATCGGTCGGGCTGAAATCCTATGGTGGGATTTCTGTGACTTCAGGCGCTGGAGGAGGTGCAGTGACTTTCAATGGCCATGATAATATTCGTAGAAATAATCTCGAAGTAGAAGTAACGTGAACACCCGAGTCGAGACGACACGACGCTGGGTTTCGCCCCCTCCCCCCACTTTTCACGAGAGTTAGAAACAGAAGATTAGAACAGAAATAATGTCTGGGATTCTTTTAGATACTGTGTCTGACGAGTGCTGGATTGAGAACGCTGTGGGATCTGTTCCTGCAAGTTCTGAGACAAAAACAGGAAGCTCCGTCCTCAACAAGCGAGGACCGAGTAGGCCCGAGCGCGGTAGGGCGGAGTGGTTCACCGTACTACCCACAGGCGTCAGCAGTGGGTGCGAGCCATGCTACTCGAGTGTGGACACACCCGAGTTCACACAGGAGAAGCGGTCATTCGTTTTCAAACACGGCAGTGTTGTCCTCGGCTAATTCGCTTGTTTCGATATGCGAGTACATTTCACTCGTCGTCTGGGGATCAGCGTGTCGAAGCGTCCGCTGGGCCTGCTCGTGGCTCACCTCACGATACAGGAGTTCACCGACACCACGACGCCCACCGTGGAGCGTGAGATACTCGCCGTCCTCGAGCGCTAACCCGGGGACGGCCGCCTGCCTGCTCAGTCGCTTCAGCACGGATCGACCACCCTCAGTCGTGATCGAAGGCGGCGTAACACCATACTCGAGCGCGATTTTCCAGTGATGGTGCTGTACAACCAGCCGATCGCGTTCAGCGGCGCCAAGCGCCGTCCGAATCCGTCTCGAGAGTGTCGGGACGTGCATCGAAGGGAAGACTGGCCACGCATCGCTCGGCGGGTCGTAGGCCTCACGCCAGCGCTCGAGCGGCGCAACGACCTGGCCCGGAAGCTGGGCCGGCTCACGGTTCTGGTTTTTACCGAGGATCCAGCAGACACCCGCCTCGAGGTCGACGTCGCTCCACTGCAGTCCAGTTCGGCGCGAGTCGGCCGGATCCTTCAGGATCTCACCCCCACGGACGCCCGAAAAGGCGATCATCGCGACGAGTGCACGATCTCGAAGGCGCTTGTGCAAGATCGGTTTCGGGGCGACGGGATCCTGGTAGGCGCTGGCAGCACGCTGTTGGACGTATTCTAAGATTGCCTGTCGCTGTTCGGGCTGCCAGAACTGCCGTTCGTACTCGCCACTCGAGGGACGGTCGGGCATGCTATCTCGAGCCTGTGCTTTCTCGGCTGGGTTGTCGGCGATGTAGCCCCATTTGACTGCCCACGACAGGAACGCCGAGACGTAATCGTAGTACGTCCAGGCCGTCGTCTCGGTGATTCCACCGTCAACGTCGTTGGATTTTCCGGCCTCGATACGCCGAGCGAGATGACTCGCATAGCCGGCCATCGTTCGATCGGTAACGGCGCCGATCGTTTCGACGTCACGGCGCTCACAGAACCCGATCCAGTCAGTGACAACCCGCTCGAAATTCTGGCGATAGTTCGGCGACAGTGTCCCCTTATTCTCGAGACACGCCATGAGAACGTCCTCGAGCGGATCTCCCTGAGAAAGTGGTCCAGAGCTGCTTGGTGCCATCAGCTACGGTGACTCAACGGAATTGGAGACAATAAGCGTGTATGTACCTATGCGTAGCGATAGCGTCCAACGGACGAGTCGTCTCGGAACCGAGTCTCGAGTCGCCCGCTCAATGGGAGCATGAAACAAAAGAACACACCAGCATGTCCGCTGTTCCTGACACGGTGGGAGCATTATGGCGAAGAACAGCGGACATCGTGGTGTGTTGGGAGAGATGAGACAGCGGTAATTTGTTCTCGAGTTGGACCAGTCATCGATAGAGAGAACAAGCGCGTGTAGCCTCGAGAAGTGCTTTGGTCCGGAAAGAGCTTGAAGAGGAACCAAGACAAAAGAACAAGCGGAATCACCGGGAGTTCGAGAAGGGTATAAAAAGATCTGGACGACAACACCCTCCCCCCACTTTGTCCGCTGTTCTTACGAACAAAGGGGGGACCCCCCAAGAAACGATCTGCTTTCTAGCTAGGATTGGTTTGATCTAGTACACTAGTCTGTAGTAACTCAACTGTGAAACTGCATTACGGACTAACTCTCTGTGTGGTGTCTTAAAACCTTCCTTATCTAGAGACCTCCGTACACCCCCCACCCCACCTTTGGAGCTAGTTACTGCGGACAAAGTGGGGGGAGGGTGTTTCGAGAATTGATATAAAAGAATAGAACAGCGGACACTCCGGACATGGTGGTTTTATAAACCCTCCCGAAAAACTCTCACAGAGTGACCACGAATGGGGTTGTTCGAGCGGGATACTGAAATCTACAAAAACCGCGACGCGTTGCGGGAAGACTATCAACCGGAGCGGCTTGTCGGTCGTGACGAAGAAATCCAGATGTATCAGACCGCACTCCAGCCGGTGATCAACGGTGAGCAACCGAACAATGTTTTCCTCTACGGCAAAACTGGCGTCGGAAAGACTGCGGCGACCCGGTATCTCCTCTCTCATCTCGAGGAAGATGCGAGCCAGTACGACGATATCGATCTGCATCTCACGTTTCTCAACTGTGATGGGCTCACGTCTTCATATCAGATCGCAACACGCCTCGTCAACGAACTCCGTGAGGAAACGAATCAGATCAGCACGACTGGCTACCCACGCGCAACCGTCTACGAAATGTTGTGGGACGATCTCGACGAAATCGCCGGCACCAATCTCATCGTTCTCGACGAGGTTGACCACGTCGAGGATGACTCGATTCTCTATCAGCTTCCGCGTGCACGCGCGAACAACAATCTTTCTGCGGCGAAGATCGGGATCATTGGGATTTCGAACGATTTCTCCTTCCGCGACGACCTCTCACCAAAAGTGAAGAGTTCGCTCTGTGAACAGGAGATCCATTTCCCTGCCTACGATGCCGGCGACCTCCAGAAGATTCTCGAGCAACGTGCTGCTGTTGCGTTCCACGACGACGTCCTTGACGATGCAGTGATTCCACTCTGTGCTGCCTACGGAGCGAAAGACGCTGGCGACGCCCGACAGTCGATCGATCTCCTGATGAAAGCTGGCGATCTCGCTCGAGAAGAAGAAGAGACGACCACCGTCACAGAAGACCACGTTGAGGCAGGCCGTCACGACCTGGAACGGGGCCGTATCGAAGAGGGGATTAGCGGACTGACTCAGCATGGCCATCTCGTTTTGTACTCGTTACTGACGCTCCATCTTCAGAACGAGACTCCGATTCGGTCTCGAGATGTTCGACCGCGGTACACGAGCTTTGCCCAGCGAGCTGGCCGTGATCCGCTTGTCCCACGGCGGATGCGCGATCATCTCTCTGAACTCGCCATGCTCGGTCTCGTCTCGGTCACCGAACGAAACGAGGGTCGCCGGGGTGGCACCTATCGCGAGTACACACTCGATATGGATCTCGAACTCGTACTCTCTGCGTTAGATGACGTTCTTGACGACGTCGGTGTTCATGATTCTCTCCAGAATCATTTCGACGAACTCGATTCGATTAACGGGAACACGTCGCTAACCGAATTTCACTAACTCCCTTGGCTCGCTGCGAACGTGTCTTTCGATTTGACACCACGATGTCCGCTGTTCTTACCCCATGGGAACAGCGGACATGGTGGTGTTTGGGGAAGCGTTGACAAACGCTCTCAGTTGTCGTAACTCTACTGGCCAATAGCGTCATTGCCGCCTTCAACTCGTGTTCTTCGACAGTATCCGTTCTATGCTTGGATGCTGCATCTGCTGTCCGACACCTACACCAGCGTAACCAACTCGTTAAAATAAGAGGTGATGTTTACCTCTCAAAACTCGTTACAGACTGGAATCCCCATGGTATCATAATCACTCATCGCCGCGAGCTTGTCCGGCACCGCCTCGATGGCGATCGTTTCGGAGACGAGTTCCTTGGGATCGATTTTTCCGGTTTTGATCATATCGAGCATCTCGGGGTAACGGGACGGTTGTAGTCCAAGCGATCCCCGGAAGTCGATTTCTTTTGCGACGAACTCATCAGTCGGAAGCGACACCTGCCCTTCCTCTTCGGACGTGGTCAACCCGATCTGAACATGGCGACCACCTTTTCCAAGCGAGTTGACCGCGTTCTGGCACGTCGTCGCGATTCCGAGTGCGTCAACCGAGCAGTCTGCCCCTCCGTCGGTAATATCACGAACCTCCTTCGCTGGGTCGTCTACTTCCGAAGCGTTGACCGTCGTGACGGCACCGAGCTGTTCGGCTTTCTCCAACTTCTCCTCGAACAGGTCGACGCCGATGACATTCGCACCGAGGGCATTCGCGATGTGAACCGCTGACAGCCCGATACCGCCCAACCCGTGGACGACAACATCTTCGCCGTTACCCACGTTACCTCGGTGGGCCATCCCGTGGTACGACGTCATGAAGCGACAGCCAATTCCGGCAGCTGTATCCGGGTCGATTTCGTCCGGCAGCGGGACTGCGTTTATATCGGCGTTTGGGACATGGACTTCTTCTGCGAAGGCTCCTGGAGCCTCGTTCATGAAGCCAAGTCCGACGTGGTTTTCGCAGATGTTTTCGCGTCCGTTCCGACAGAGTTCGCACTTTCCACACGCGAAGTTGAATGGAATGGCGATGTGATCTCCTTCGGAGACCGTTTCGACGTCTTCGCCGACTTCTACGATGGTTCCGCAGGGCTCGTGACCCAGAATGTGTGGTGGGTCGGGTCTGTATCCGAACCAGTCCCAGTCACCTTGCCAACAGTGCCAATCACTCCGACAGACGCCACAGCCATTGACTTTCGCTACGACCCCATCCGACTCTGGTTCTGGACGCTCGACGTCCTGGACTTCCAGGGGCTCTTGGAACTCTTCTAACATTACTGCTTTCATGGTACGTCAACGCTTACCACAACCTTCTATATAGAGTTAGGGGGGGGGGGGGTAGATCGGACTCAAGTGAGCCGCCGATAGATGTCGGGTAACTCCATCCAACAGTCGTCTCTCTGCTTTCGGTAGGGGAACATTGATTTTACTGACGGCGTCGACAAATCTCAATATGATACAATAGGTGCAATAGGTACCTTACCTAACTCACCCACCTTTCCTGACTCACCTAAGCTACCTTGTTCACACGAGGTAGCTAAGCTACCTATTGTAACTACCTACAGTAGAACTAAGTGTGATTGTCTGAATATACGAACTGTCCGCTAAAACAGGCATTCACTGTACAATAGGTGCCTATTGTTGGCGGACAGAGTCACACTATGGCAGCAGAACACGAGCCACGCGCAGTAAGTGTCGTCATTCTCAAAGGCGGCGTCGGCAAATCAACGACCTCGATGAACCTCGCCCGACAGCTCGCCGAGCGGGGCAAAACGTTGTTCGCGGACCTCGATCCGAACGGTCACGCAACGAATGGTCTCGGCTTCGAGGACGCGTACCAGGGCGACGTGAACCTCGGCGATGTCATCCTCGAGGGAACGGCGACGCCGCACGATCTTATCCAGCCGACCGAGTACGAGTTCGATCTGTTGCCGTCGTCGAACACGCTCGAGGACGTCGAGAACGATCTCGCCGGTGCGATGCAAGGATCGGCCCGTGTCAAATCAAAGATCGTTGACCCGCTTCTCGGCGACGAGTACGAGTACATCGTCTTTGACTGCCCGGCATATCCAGGAATGTTGAACAACAATGCGCTGGTCGCGACGGGCAACGTCATGATTCCGATCGAACCGGGCTCGAGTGCGATCGGGGGCTACAAACGGACGATGGAACGACTCATCGAACCGGCTCGCGAATACATCGATGTCGACGTGCTTGCAGTTGTTCCGAACAAACTCTCGGACCGTATCGACCAACAGACCGAAGACCGGGAACTGCTCGAGAACCTGAACACGGCGAGCTATGAGGTCAACCCGGGCCAGCCACTCAAGGAGGCTGTGCCGGAGTTTGCCCGGATCACGGCCACCGAGTTCGAACGGATCGACGCAGGCGAGATATCCACACCGAAACCGGGAATCCGATACCGATCCTCGCTCTCGCGGTCGCTCCAAGAAAACAAGCCACTTCAGGAGTACGACCCAGAAAGCGATCAAATCGAGTGCTACGAGGAACTCGCGGCGATCGTTGCCAATGGAGGGATCGATCGATGACGAACCCCTTCGATGATCTTGGAAGCGACGATGCCGACGGTGACGAGCCGGTCGACGAACCTGCGACAGCCGATGACTCGAGTCAGTCGGAGACGACACCATCCACACAGGCACGCGATGAGAAAGCAGTGTCGACTGGCCCGGCCTTCGAATACAGCGATGTTCGCCAGAAGCCACTGTACGCCCGTGGCGAGACGTGGGATAATCTCGAGGACGAACTCGGGATCGTCGTTACGCCCGAACTCCGACGGATGGGCATTCGCGACGACGAAACTCGCGAAGTCCACGACGCGCTTTTGAAGGTCGCTCTCGAGCATATTGACGAAGTCCCAGAACAGATCCGCAAGACGCGCCGACAAGCGTAGCTTCCCGTCCTGTTTTCGTGTCGCTATTCGGCAGTTGGTCCTGGAGATAACTGGCCACGGGACGGAAATGTAGTCGGCACGGACACCACCATGTCCGTTGTTTCTGTCACTGTTGTCACTGCTCTCGATAGAACGTGGTGATGTAGAACTGCGGACATGGTGGTGTTTTCAGGGTGTCGATTTACTCTCGCTCTCGTTATGAACTCACGTGTCAGGATCCTTCGAGCTGGATGAGGATAACGCCTATAATAACGAGTAGTCCACCGACGGCCGTTACGATCGTGACCGCCTCTCCCAACACGAGCACCCCGAGTGTGACTGTGACGACCGGTTCGGCTGTGCTGATAATGCTTGCACGACTGGCTCCGATTTTCGCGATGCCAGCGAAGAAGGTGAGAACGGGTACCACTGTCGCGAAGATCGCGATCGCGAGGATGACTCCCCAAGCGGAGACGCTGCCCGGCATCGCGAGTGTGTCTGTGCTCACACCGAATGCGATAAAACTGCCGGCTGCAGCCGGTAGCACGAACGCTGTTAGTACCTCTGCGTCGGTCGTCACAAGCGCTCGCTGGCTTACGACGATGTACAGTGAGTACGCAACCGCTGCTCCAAGTACGATCGCGATCCCGCGAGGGTCGACGCCAACGGGATCTGCACCGGTGATGATTGCAACGCCGCCGATCGAGAGGCCGAGTGCGATCAACAGCCGTTTCGTAACTCGACTCGGGTTCGTGACCGCGACGATACAGACGACGAACGCTGGATAGGTGTAGAGCACGATCGCAACCATCCCGGCTGTCAGAAACTCGAGTCCGAGAAAGTAGAGTCCGCTCTGCGTGGCGTACCCAATTCCGCCAAGTGCGAGTGCAATCCCGAGCGTTCGACCGGTGAGCAATTGAAATCGCCCCCGCAGTCGGAGAACCATCCAGAGGACGACTGTTGCGAGCCCAAACCGCAACGCGAGTACCGTCGGGATCGAAACCCCTTCCTCGGCAGCGAG
Organism: Natronorubrum sp. A-ect3; assembly: GCF_041821125.1. Classification (NCBI taxonomy): domain Archaea; kingdom Methanobacteriati; phylum Methanobacteriota; class Halobacteria; order Halobacteriales; family Natrialbaceae; genus Natronorubrum; species Natronorubrum sp. A-ect3. The sequence goes on from NZ_JBGUBB010000018.1 coordinate 13,680, forward strand.
CATCCCGAAGATGCCGAGCGTACCGAACCCAATCGCAGAGATCAGCACGAGAACGATCCCGACCGTTTCATCGTTCATACTCTGTGACTATTTCAGATCGCAAAAAGCGCTCTGTCTTGGAGAATGTTGACTCTGTCCACAGACCGAATCAGAGAAGCACTTCGGCGCTGGATCTCGCGGGAGGTCATGATTTTGTCACTGTACTGTTTTAGCCAGGTCGATAGACAGCTGTTGTCGATTTGTTGTGGCCGTCTGTGAGGAATCAGCGCCCTGAACAGTATGTGAGAATCCAACAAACACCTTAGGAGGTCCATCTCATGCTTTCATTTGATGACTGTCGACGAGCTTAGCGACTATGGCATGGTTCAAATGGATGATGATGAGATACATGGATTTCTGTCGAGCCAGACCGTCGGGGTGCTTGGACTTTCGACAGATGACGCACCGATTATGCGTCCCCTGTCTTTTTCGTTCGATGGGGAGTCGTGTCTCTACATCCTGTATGTCCTTGGCTCCAGTAGCCGGAAAGCAGAACTGACCGATCATGCGGACATCGCTCGTTTTCTCGTCTACCGAGCGGACACACCGTTCAATTGGACGAGCGTCCTTCTTACTGGCACCATCAATGAGGTCCCAGAGGACGAACGGGACGAGATTCGGGACGACATCGAGCTGCGGTGGCGTCCGGATGTGTTCGAACGGGCCAGCGCGTCGGAGAACACCAAACTGTATCAGTTCACGATCGAAGATCAGGTTGGTCTCAAACATATCGGGCTTCCACCCGAGCTTGAACCTGACTCCAAAGAAGAGTAGCCTGGCTAGCATTTCAGCCATTTTTCTAGCTGGCTGATCAAACTCTACACCACTTCGCTATCTTCCGCGACCGTAGACGCGGTAGACCATCAGTTGGCGATTACGTGTTTGTCGCATCTGAACGGCTGCTCGAGAAGCCGCTGCTATTCTGTTCGGAGACGGCGTTCAACCATCGATTTGGTTATTTTAGGTATCTCTCCATCTCTTCGCCTGTACTCTCCTGCACCCAGTCAGCAACCCAGTGTAGTCGGCAGCTTTGAGTGTCTCGAGCGGCCGCTCTATCAGCTCAATTAACAGTATTGTTATGATCTTTTTTCTGGTGCCCGTCTCTGCTGGTTGTCACGCTTTCCGACAAGTTCGACGCTTGGTTCTGATCGGTCAGTGTCTCAACGAGCTCCGGGGTATCCTCCATCTGTGATCTGTTGGCGACCGTCTCGAGACCTGTCTCTGGTCCGTATCGACCGCGGGCGTGCACACCTCCAACGAATTCCGAGCCGGTGACGACACCAGCGACAGTTGCTTCGAAAAGACACTGACCATCCGACTCGTTGTAAAGAACAAGCGCAGTTTCATCGACCGAACCCGTCGCGAACTCTTCGCACTTGACCTGACAGCCAGTGTTACGGGCAACCCGTTTGAGGAACGTCTCTGCCCTATCGAACTGGGATGAGTTCGTACTCGTCAATCTTAATGTAATCGCTCGCGCGCACGCGAGAGGAACACAAAAAAGCTGGTAGAATCGAAATCTGTACATGTACAATTGGATCCCGTGTCGGCCCAGTGAATCCAGTATACTTCGTCTGTGGCCACTGTACTGTAAGATGGGGCGGTTTGCAGGTCGAGTCTTCGGCGACTCATTCCCATGCCGCTTCGTGTCTACTGAACTTAATTGTGTGTTCGCTCGAGAAGCCAACGTCGTCTGCTTCACTTTTGGATCGGTTCATTTCCTTGTTAGCTGAGCGGTTCGAGTACATACTGCTGCAAATGTCTATCAATTGTGGTTGGTACACACACTCGTTGGACGTTTGGTTCGTAGGCCTTATATATACACCGGGGGTTACA
>NZ_JBGUBB010000019.1:0-11075 GCF_041821125.1 Natronorubrum sp. A-ect3
TATATTAAGCATTCCACAGCGAACCGAAAGCAGTCACACGAACTAGAAGTAGTCAGCAAAACCAGCAGACAGCGAAGGGAGGCTGCTGTTCCTTTACATAATCTTATCCTGCAGATGACCGTTCGATAGCCGTGACTAGTTCTCGATGTGGCATAGTGCCCCTCCCACTATCAGAAGTGGGTCTTGACACCATGTTACCGGCTTCTTTCGGGTTGACGCCAGATTTGATTGAAGACAAAATATGCCAGCTTACCGGTGCAGCGCGCAGAACTCGCCGTCGAGTTGGACGTGCGAAATCTGCAATCGGCTACTGAGCGGATCGACGCGGTCGCGGCTTAAACGATCTCGAGGTCGGCGTCGACGGAGTCCTCGAAGTCACCGATCACGTCCACGAGCCTGTCCGAGATTTTGCGGTGGTCGAGGTCTTTTACATCCTCAACGCCAGCGAGTGAGCCGGCAGCGGCGCGGTCGCGGTCTAGACGACCTCGAGATCGGACTCGTCGAACTCGATCTCCTGCCAGTCGTCGACACCGCACAAGTCGGCCGCTCGCTCGCGTTGTTCCTCAGCGAATTTTGGGGTCCGGTCCTCCATCCGCTGGGCCGACGACAGCGCCTCAAGCGCCTCTTGTGGCGGGTTCGTCGGCCCGTGCGCGTCGTCGCCATCGTCGGCCGCGCTGTCGTCGGCACGCGTCGTCTCCGGCATCTGCGCCGCGTCGGCCAGCGTCGATAGCACGTTCGCGCCGTCGTCCTCCTCAAGATCGGTCTCGATTTGTCGGGCTAGGACATCCAACGGCAGCTGCTGGGCGCTCTCGAGATCGATCGATCGCCCCTCCGCAACAGCCCACGCAAGGGCTTCTCGAGCCGTTGACACGGCTCTGCGTTCGAGCAGCACGGCGTCGTCCATGCGTCGGGATTCGTACAACAATTCGATATCAGCTTGTGTAAGATTTGAAATATCGCTCATAGCTATGATTTCCGTCGCAAGTCGCAAACCGCAGTTCGTATGCCTCGAGCCGCTGCTGGCCCTCTCCTGGCCGCAGCGTGGCTCGAGACTGACTGATTGTGAAGACTGGCAGTCCTCTCATCGGGGGCAGTTCCTGCCGGATTCCTTGTCGTCGACGGCGAGCCCAGAGAGAGAAAGAAGACACTCGCGCGTCGGTCATCGGACGCATCTCAGCGATCCGCCTCCGCGTCTGTCACGTCCGGCGACGCACCGCGCTCGAGGGCATCGAACGCCGTCGTCGTCACGTACACGTGCTGCGATAACCCGCGCTCGCAGATCGCGACCGAGACTTGGAGCGATTGCGGGCCGCCACAGTACGGACACTCGAGCGCGGTCCACACGTCCACCGACCGATCGCCACCGTCACGCTCGAGCGACACCGTCTCCGGCAGCGCCTCGCAGATCGACGCCATCGGGATCTCGAGATCGCAGTACACGCACGTCGGCGGCCGCTGCTGGTCCGCGTCGGCGAGCGCGTCCGTGTCGTCATCGATACTCATCCAACCACCCCACCGGCTGGCGCACCTCGAGCCGACACCACGACTCGTCGTCCGACACCGTTTCCCAGTCGTCGACCGCGTCAACGTCGTCAGCCAGCAGCGTCTCAGCCGACACATGTCGAATCGTCACGTCGACCGCGTCGTCGCCGTCGCCGTCAGCGTCAGTCAGCGACTCGAGGCGTTCGATCGCGTCCTCGAGCGACCGCCGACTCCGGCGGCTCATTGCGTCACCTCCGGCTCGCCGTCGGCGTCGGTGTCGACCAGGTCCAAACAGAACACGCAGCCGTCGATCTCACAGTCGGCGGCGTCATGCTCGAACTCACACGCCGCGTCCTGGCTGTGGTCGCCCACGGGACACGTGCAGATCCGCAGCACCGACGCTCGGTGCTCCTCTTGCTCCAGCTGCTCGAGGCGGCGACCCAACGTCCGCCGACTCCGGCGGCGTGTCATCACTCACCCTCCTCGAGCGCACTAATCCGCTCGTCGAGGTCGGCCAACTTGCTGTCGTTCTGTACCTGTCGTTTGACGTTCGCCGTGTAGGCTAACACGCGGATCCAGCCCTGCCGCACTTTCTCGTTCTCGGCATCCCGAACGCGCCCCGATTCCACCTTGCGTCGCGCCTCCGCAATTGCCGCGTCGAGATCGTCCAGCAACTCATCGTACTCGTCGGCACCGCTCGAGGCAGTCACGGGCGCGCTCGCGTCAGCACTCATCGGCGATCCCCCCGTAGGGTTGACCGATCGTGGCGGCGTCGATCGCGTGGCTCAGCCGCCGTCGCGTCGGTCGACGACTCGAGCAGCCCCCGCTTAGCTGCCGTCACGTAGACGTGCTGCTCAATCTCGTCGCGCATCGTCACCGGCACCAGCACTGGCCGCACCGGCTCGTTCGAGATCGCGGCTGTCCGTCGTGTTCCGCAGCGATCGCGTTTATCAGCAGTCATAGAGAGATAGCATAGTCGCGTGTGTGGTGTGTCGGCACGGTTCGCTTAGCTACCGCTTCGAATGCAGCGCGGATAAATGCTCTGCCCTAATCGGCCGCCACAGCGCTTCTATCCCACCCCAGTACGGGGTGAGTTTCCACGCCGTGCCACGCGCCACGACCGCGACCGCACCGCGACCGCCGCCGCGCTGGCAGGCTAAGTTCCAACAAGGTGGCTCGGTTGAAATCCTCACTACCTGACAAGAGAGGCGTGCAGAATACAGAGCATGAGTGCAGCACGGTAGCGTTATTTATTTCCCACACCCAGTCCGGAACTAACCGTTGCACGCCTGTCTCGCGTGAACGAATCTCCGCGATGAGGTCGACTGGAACGCACTGATAAAAGGCTATGTCAGAGAACAGTACAAAACTTGTCTGGGAAGGCAGTCAGTAGAAGACTCTTGTCGACGGCGGCATATCAATCAGTTCCGTCGCCTCATCATATCGATCTTCTTCGTCAAGCGACTCTGCCTCAAACGTTCCTTGCTTTTCCCAGCCATCACTGTCGTCATATTGGAGAATATGAGCAGTCTCAGAAATCTGGATTAGGAAACACTCAACTCGCTCACCAGAGTACGCTGAACTCGTTGATGTGTAGATGACTTGGGTCAGTTCGATCTGCTCGTGATCTTCTAAAGCCACTACTTCCTGTTCGAGAAGTTCGCGACTCGGAATCCCTTGGACTAACTTTCCACTCATATTTAGACGAGAGTCGACCCAATCCTGTCGGCGATCTCGTTCTGGAACTCCTCAAGCGTATCTTGCTCATCAAAAGGTAACCCACCGACAGGATTCTCGATTTCTTTCTGATGCAACTCGACCCACTCACCGTCGTACGCCCACGCACGCAGATTACCGTTGAGTAAGATCACGAGTCCATGCGCTGTGTCTGAGTCCATGTCATCGTATACTGGGAAAACTCCCTGAACCGAGTCCATCTTCTCGAGCTTGTCTATCTGTGATCGTTTCAGCTGCTTATCTGGCAAACTCTCGAACAATCCCATAGACTTGGTCATGGCTGGTTATGTATTCAACCTACCGCAATGCACCGGGGATGACGATCAGGATCTACAAGAAACGCGTTCAGCGAGGTTCCTCTGCGTGTTCGTGTCCTTCGAGCGCGTCGTCGATTCTCTGATTCTCACCGACTTCGACCTGTTCGCCGCAAAACCACGTCCTCACCACCGCTACACACTACACACTACACACTAGACTAGACAACAACAACAACAACAACAACAACAACAACAACAACAACAACAACCCCTAGAACAGGTACCGGTACCGGTACCGGTGGTGGTGGTACCGGTACCACCACCGAGATGGTGGGTGCTTACAGCTGCGTCCCCGCCTCGAATTGCTCCTCGGTCACGTGATCGGCGTCAGCCACGCGGTTGCGGAGATCGTCAAGTACGTCCTCGGGCGGCACACCCGCGGTTTTAGCGGCTTTCTCGACCTTCCCGTGTTCCGGGAAGACGCTGGCCCCATCGCGAAGTTGCTCCTCGAGCGTGTCAAGGAGATCGTGATACTCGTGCTGATGGTCGTCAGCGACGGCCTCGAGCTGCTCGATCTCTGCCGTCAGCGCGTCGATCTCGTCGGCCAGTGCATTGAGCTGGTCGCGGTGTCGCTCGACGTTCGCTCGTGATTCGGCTGCCTTGCGATCTTGGCCGCGCCGATCGTAGAGATCGGCCTTCTGCTGATGTTCCGCGATTGCCGTTTCGCGTTCGATGCGTTCGGCCTCGAGATCAGCTCGCTCATCACGCAACCGCTCGAGGCGCATCTGGTGGCGGGTCGCGCCCTCCGCACCGCTGGCGCGATACGCGGTCTCGATAAACTCGCTCACGCTACCCGGCAGCTCGTTAATGCCCTCGCGCACGTAGCGCGGTACCCGGCCTTTGACCTGGACCGTCTCGTACGGATTCTCGTCCTGCTCGCGAACCCGCTGGATATCGCGTTCGATGCGGTCGATGTTGTCGGTGGTGTCCTGCGCACCCGATTCCTCGGCTCGAGGGGTAGGGGTCGAGTCGGCGGTGTCGGTGTCGGCGGCGGCAGCGTCGTGCTCGGTCTCGGCGTCGACGTCCACGCTGTTGAGGCTCTTGATGTCGGTGCGTCCGTCGTCTTCGTTTGTGTCGTGCATTCGTGTGTCGACGGGTGCCTCGACACACGAGAGATGACGCTCCGGATCCGTGGGGTCTAAGTGCCGCGCTGTCGAAACGCGACGTAGACACCCTGTTCGGTGTCGCTGTCTCGCGCTTGGTGCCGAGGCGATCAACTGTTCGGCCAGACTCGCTTTGGTCAAGGGAGGTCTGGCCGGGCGATCCTTTCAACGTCGTCACGCCGCTGAGCGGCGCGTCTGTGAGTGTCGCGTTCTTGTGCGTGGTCTGTGTGTGAGTCCCCTTCAATGCTCTGGTTTCTCGGGCCTCTCAGCCGCTGGAAACCTACATTACAGGGAGGTCGGTTTTCTATAAAACGATCCGAGCGGCAGCCGAGTCGGGTGCCTAGCGCACCGCCCACGCGATCGCGTCCGCATCGCCTCGAGCCGCCCCGTTGAACGCCGCCAGCGTCGTCTGTCGCGTCTCGAGGCGCACGACCGTCACATCGGCCCACAGTGCCCGACAGTGCGTCGAACAGAACCGGCGGATGCGATCGTTGCCCTGCCCGAACCCAACCGACTCACGGGCCGTTTCGACGCTGTCAGCGGCGACCAGCGACAACGCGGTGCCACACTCGTGACAGCGCTCATGGTCAGTCATGGCGAGCTACCCCGAACACCGGCCCGTCCTCGAGCAGGACCGCGTCGCTGGCTCGGTCGACTAGGCGGTGCCCACCACCGCGGCACCTCGAGCAGCGCAAGTGGTCGACGACGATGCCGTGCTCGTTCGACGCAGCCACGATCTCGAGCGCACCGCCGCAGGCGCAGGTGCGAGTCCGCATCATCGCTCACCTCGCAGACACGCCCGACACCGTCCTTTTCGCCCGGCTTCGAGATCGCGAATGACCGTTCCGCACCGCCCGCAGCGGTCGCGGTCATCCACCGGGATGCGACCGGGCACGGTCATCGATCTCGTACCTCCGGATTGACCGCCTGGAACCCAGCTTCGTAGCACGGGAAACACGGCAGTTCGCGGTCATCGTCTCGCTCGCTTGGCGCGACACACGAGCAGTCAGCCGGTCGCGTCTGGCCGCCGTCAGCGACTGCACGGCCCGCCGCGTCGTCGATCTCGAGCGAGTCTTGCGGCGGCACAATCTCCGGCTCTCCGTCGACGTGCTCCCCGTCGAACTGGCTCGACACGTCCAGCGCGTCCAGGTGGATCGCCTGTGTCGGCATCCGGCCCGTCTCGCGAACGACTCGCCGGATGTGCTTGCACGTGTTGTCGTTGTGCTCGTGATCCGGGCAGGTACACGACCCGGCGTAGACGTCGACGAGGTAGGTGCGCCCGCTCTGGCTCACGACCTCGAACTCGCCGTCGTCGAGGCCGGTGATCTGCGATCCCAGCACGGTCATTTCTTCTTCGATTGCTCGCACGTCGCGAGCGTCGATGCGCAATTCGTCGGCTTTACGGCCGTCGGCGTGGTAATCTCGGTTGGTCGTCATTGGCCTAGATCCCCGAAGACGACCGAGCGCGCGGCGCTGCAACGCCGCGGGCGTTTTACTGATGTCCACGCCCTCGAGCGCCCGGTCTGTCTTCACTTGGTAGTAGTATGGCCAGCATCAATAATGTATGCATGCATCAATGTGTCCTACTATTCAAGCATGTTACCATACCCTTACCATACTGCGGGATGTATACTCATATGGTATGGCGCTAGAGATACCTGCGATGAGCGACGACACGTCGATTCGCGTTTCAGAGAAGTTGGCCGACGAGTTGTACAATCGAAAAGGGCGCGGGACAAGCTACGAGGACTGCATTTGGAAGTTGCTGGAGAAAGCTGACGCGTACGACGAGTTGCAAGAGCAGGAACAGCCCCCAGAGCCGCGCGAACGGGTGAGCGAGGACGTCGACGATGGTGTGACCGAGGCTGACGAATCGGTCGACGAGACGACCAGCCACCCGCTCAAGGACGTGCTCGAGACGATCGACGTGCCCGGATCCGGCACGAAAGCCACAGCCCGGCGCGAGGCCGTCCGTGCCGCTATGGACCACATCCGTGAGCACGGCGCGGCCCAACCCAACGATCTCCGCGAGCACGTCTATCCCGATCACCCAGCGAAGTACGAGACCGCAAACTCGTGGTGGAAGAATTGCGTTTACAAGGGTCTGGTGCAGCTCGCTGAGCGCGACGACCGTCTAGAGAAAGCCGACACGACCGGCGTGTGGTCGTGGAACGATACCGATGCCTGACCGTGGGTACTCGAGATTAGCGCACTAATCCCAAGTACTCTCCAGAGCAGTTCGGAGCGAACGGCCACACCTGAGAAAGACAGCGCCGCTGCTCGGCAATGAGGCCAACACGGCTGGGGCAGGAGTGGGCTTAGAAGGGGTACATGTTCAGAGTTCGATACATCAGCGGGTTTGCGTGTCCCAGACTCAAATCAGGATTCCTCCGAGTATGAGCCCGAATAGGAGCCAAACCGCCTCTGATTGTCTGCTCAATACCATCATGATGAGTGTATATGAACTCATACATTTCTGCATAGGAAAATACATACTTAAGTGTAGCGGCGTTCAGGGTTTGGCGCGAAAACGCACGACTGCGTGCATGCTCACTGGCGGAAATCATCAAGGAACTCTTCGAGACACTCGTTGGGCCAGTAGCGGAGTACCTACCTTCACACATTGACCGGACAGCCAAGCGTTCACGCGGCGGCAGCCGACACGACCAGTATCTGGACATAGTGAGACTTGCACTCAAGCCTCAGCCACAGATGGACGTTGACTGACGAGACTCTATACCAGAAGGCGAGGCCAGCACTCGGGAACTCGCAAACGCCGCGTTCGACGAGTACAGCGACCATCCGAAGCTCGATTACTCTGCGAGCGATAGCCACTATCGCGGGTACACGTTCTGGGACAGCTGCGCTCGAGAGGTCTTCAAACAACTCCCCGGCGTTGAAGCGCCACCGAAGCGAGGGAAGACGTGGCGTTTCACCGGTGGCCGGGACGAATGAGCACCGAGTAGTATTGCGACCGGCATTAGACCATCTTGTCGATCTCGTCGAGGAACGCCTGAAAGTCGTTTGCACCGGCTTGCTCAGCTATACTTCGAAGTGTTCCCGTTGCGATCTCGTCGTGCATTGGCACGATCACGTGGCGTGTCTCTCCGGTCTCCGGGTGAACGTACTCGAGTTTCACGTGGCTACCGGTCTGACCGACTCGACGAAAGCCCCAGCTCCCCAGCGCTTTCACGATATCCCGTCCTGAGTACGTCCTGCGTGTCACTACCTATTGGCTCTCGCGGTGATAAAAAAATGTCACCGGTCCCAGTGCTGTCAGTGCCAGGGTGCCGTCGACGGCTCGAGGTCCTCGTCTGTATCCGCGACCGGGCGAGCGTGAAGCTCGAGCGCCTCGGCGAGGTTCTCGAGGGCCTCGACTTTGGTCTCGCCCTGGCTTGCGACCCCGCTGGATTCATCTCTCGCGACGTACCATCGGCCTTCCTTCGTGACGGTGATGGTCTCGCCGTTCGACTCTCCGCGGGACTGAACGCCCATGTATACACCACAACACTACGCAGGTGAAAGGCTTTCCGACAGCATTAGTCGGGCGATCGAGACGTGACGATCGTCTTGAGGACGTCGGTACCTACCGACAACTGACGAGACTTTAGTCCCCTGCTGACGCCACTCGACAGCTCGAGTGGCCGGTCTAACGAACGTCACTCGTAGTCACATCCCGATTTCGACTCTCTAGGTCGATACACTCAACGCCGTGCTCGAACTGTAACATCGACATCGAAAAACGGCAACACGAAGCCGAGCAACCTCGGCTATGCGACCTCGGCTATGTTAGACCAGCGCGTGCAGGTGGTCAACGAGATTGGCAGTGGCCTCAACGGTGCCGACTATCACTGCCGCCTTCGCGATCCAATCCCAGACGCACGGGCATTTTGCACACGGTGCTCTTGCTACGGGCTGTCGAGGGTGGTAGACTACCCTCGTAGATTCTTCGCTCATGTTGTTTATTTGCTCGAGGAGAGAACCAGCCCGGGATGTCTAAGTCGCAGGCGGTGGTTCCTATCAACGAGCGAGTGTTCGGTAGTCGGTCATGCATCTTAAAACTGGGTATTTTGTCCCATTCTTATTGGACAATGTGCAACCACAGTTTCATAGATGTCTCTGTACTGTTTCGTGTGTCGATTCGATCACAAGCCTCGAGCGGCCGCGATCGGCGCTATCAACGGCTACAACGCCATCGGACTTAACGATTTTCAGACCGCACTGAAAGTGGCGTGAGATTTCATATGGTCACCTCCTGCTGGCGATTCTACTTTCTCCGTGTCTTCTCATAGGTCCGCATAAAGGGGATCAAAGAGAGCAACACCATCGCCCTCGGCGGCCATCTTGGGTGACGTGCTTGACGTGCTCGCGGACCTTGTTGCCCAGCTCAGGAACGATCGTATCGTAGGAGAACTTGTTGACGTTCTGTTCAGTCAGGTCGGTTTCGACGTCATCGCCTCTATTTGTCAATCACCACCACAGATGTTGTTGACCCACTATCATTATCTGATTGCTTACTTTTCTAATTTCTAACAGTCGCTCAAACAGCGTATTTGGAAATTAGAGAGGCTCTAAAAGCCATTCAGCAAAATCATCGGCCGAATTCATCCGATGGGTTTATTACGTACTATGAGATAACGTCCTCTGTCTAAGTCGCAGGCGGTGGATGCTGGATATCCGCCGCATAATGCCGTAACACCCGCTACTGGCAAGACTGCGCGAATCGCGAGAAGTGATCGGATCCCCCGACCATGGTTTACTGTCAGTCCACGAGCGTCTCCTGCCCTATATGATAACCAGCAGGAACAACTCGTGTGCGAGAAGGATGAGGACGATAAGGGACACAAGGAGTCCCACGACCGTCTTCATCTTCGCGATCCAATCCCAGACGCACGGGCACTGGACACGCGGTGCTCTCGCCAGCCGCTGTTCGTAGGGCGTGAACGCCCTAATGTATTCGTAGCTCATGCTCGAACACTCGATCGAGCAGAGAACCAGCCCGGGATGTCTAAGTCGCAGGCGGTGGTTCGCTGTAATCGAGCTAGTTCCACGGTAGACTTTCATGCGTAATAAAGCCACCGCCGACGAGTACAATCTTAATTACTGTCTTCTTCTGCCAAAAACCGCAGGACTGAAGCGGGGTATTGGAGATTGATTCTGTGAGATTACTATCGATTCCGGGTAAGATCGGATAATGAATGTGTTGGATGTGGCAAGACAACACACCACATATAAACCGATGAGATGGGCCACGACCCATCTCCGTTAGTGCTCATCAGCGGAGCGTGCCTATTGAGACGGTTAATCCTCGAGACACGAGCGTTACCTGCCGAAAGTGCGGACAAACGAATCGAGAATTTCGTGATGGCGTCGATTTCGAGTGTACTCGCTGTGGGTACGAAGTCCACGCCGACGTGAACGCGGGGATCAATCTTGCTGGAAAACTCGAGATCTGATTCCAAGATTATATGACCCCTGGTAGCCCAACTCCACCTGCTACTGGATGCGGGCTCTGGCCGATGGCCGGTGTCCGCTACTTCAAGCCGATGAGCGACTGCGTTCTACCGCGTCCGTAACTCGAGTTCAGGAGTGCTGGAAGTCGCGGCGTCAATAGCGGTGATGGACGTCCCGAGCATCATCAGGAGAGAGGTACCCGCCGCCAGTGACGTGGAGGTACTCCGGTACCAGGGTATAACCGTCGAAGCCGTACATGTCGCCAAGCTCCCTTACTGCTGATCGCCGTGTATAGCCGACGATTTCGACGCGATCTGCGCCGCGACTCGCGCGGCAGAGGACGAACCAGTCCGCGTTGTCGATCCGTGGTCGCTTTACCATAGCCTTGGGTTTCTGTCGTCGCGTCGTCTTTACTTCGACACGGACGTTTCGGCCGTTTTGTCGAGGAATCTCGAGATCGTAGCCGCGGTCGCCTTCGTAGTCGTCGGTGATCCGCGTATCGAGCGGGACGCCGAGCCACGTGGCGACGGCACATTCGCCAGCAATACCGACATAGTGATCATCAATAGAGCGGCGGTTCGGGGCTCGCTCATGGGCGTACTCGTCGAGTATGCAGCAGATCTTGTCGTCGAACTCAACGCGGGTGTAGCTATCGCGCCCAGCGTCTGCCGCAGTCGCGAGCGGATAGAGTCGATCGTTGTGATTGTTGTCACTGGTCATAGTTTCAGCTAATCGGTTCCCAACCACCGCCAGAACGCGGTTTGCTACTGGATGCGGACTCTGGCGCTGGTCGTGGAACGCGACAGCGAAGGATTGCTTGCCACACTATATTAAGGCGGTGGTGCAGAAGGCTTCACAAGGAAGTGGTAGGACGAATTTGATGTGTCCAGCAACAAAGCCGTCCTACCGGATGATGATACGGTCGCACAGGTTTTCAAAGCTCTGGAGACAGAGACAACAGCACTTCTTGAGCACCTTGACC
>NZ_JBGUBB010000020.1:0-5463 GCF_041821125.1 Natronorubrum sp. A-ect3
GCTTCACCGTTCTTCAATGGGGTGCCTGTCTCTGGTCGGTGGACTACTTCGAGTGACTGACTCGCAGGATCACTGAGTGGCGTCTGGCTCGCGATATCGAAAATAGAGTGCGACAGCGATGGCCCACACGCCGACGATAACGGTAATTCCCATCGTTGCGGCGACTTCCTGTTCGGAAAATCCGACCACGGTCAACGCCGGTGAGAGTGTCCATATTCCGATAAAAAAGACGAACAGTGCAACGATAACAACGGCAAATGGCACTAATCGTGCAAGGATGCTCAAGAACAGAAGTGTGATAACATAAATGATATTTAATAACGGGTGTTTCCATTTTGACCCAGTCATAACAGCTACCACAGTCTTTGAAAGGAATAAATACGCTGATAATACTACCGAATACAAGCTCGATGAGTACGATGACGACTCCTGTCCCGAGCGCGAGCGGGAGATTGTACAGGCATTTCGCGAACTTCGAGATGGCTGGGCCGAGATTGCACGGGGAGCCGGGGGCGCGATGGAATTAGAGCTCGATCTGCAGCGAGATGTGCAGATGCTGTGAGAAATGAAGCAGGGGCACGAGCACTGAATTCGAGAATCCGATGACGAAAGCGAATTCGAAAGAGTGCACAGGAATCGAGGCGCGTGTACGATGAGTGGGTCTGGGAGTTCGAGCGCGACCCCTCGCACTCTATCCAGGAGTATCATATCTCGGATCCAACTGCGCTCGCTGCCGAGTCCCTCGAAGACGACGACTAGTGACCTCGATCGCGATCACCGAAGCGAGCCAACCGGTGTCTCGTTCTCGTCCTCGTCTTCGTCTTCGCTCTCATCGTCTGAATCACGAAACTGGAAATAGAGAGCGATTGCGACGATCCAGATGCCGACGAGAACGGTAATACCCATCGTTGCGGCGATTTCCTGCTCCGAAAATCCAGCGAGAGAAAGAACTGGATCCAATAATAAAATTCCGATAAAAAAGACGATCATTGCAACGGCCACGACAGCGAGCGGAAGAAGTCGCACAAGAAATCCGATAACAACACGTGCAAGAATATAAATAAAAAGTAATATTAAATACTTGATTAAATGATAGACTTGTATCAATGCGTATATAGGATACGTATATTCATGATCTTCTGCACAAGTCCGTTCAGGAGATTTCATATCAAATATGTCACTAACAATGCGCAATAAACATCCTGGTTGTAGAACTAACACTCTAACCTGTCTCGGCCAGTCAGCTGCATTGGAGTGGATCTGCAGTATGCTTGTTACACTATACTGTGTATGTGTACATGTACATGGGAACGAAAACGATTAGCATCAAAGACGATGCGTACGAACGGCTGAAGCGGCACAAGCGGGACAATGAGAGCTTTAGTGACGTCGTTATGCGATTGACGCAGGGCGAGAAAGACCCGATGGAAGCCGCCGGGAAATACCCTGGACTCGGTGACAAACGCGACGAGTTCCGCGATCGATTCGACCGCGACTCGAGAGGACGCCGTGATCTTAGACAGTAGCGCCCTCGTTGACCTCCTTGACCCCGAAACCGACCACCACGACGATATCCGGTCGTATATCGAAGATCGGCCGACACAACCCTGGTTCTCGCCGACCAACTCGACTGGATTAACCCCCTGGAATTTACAGAAACAGCCGCTCGAGAGGCGGCGGTGATCGACGCTGAACTCATGGCTAAAGGGGATCCGATCAACATGATGGATGTCCTGATTGCAGGTGTCGCTCGTAACGTCGATATGCCGCTACTTGCTCGAGACGGCGATTTCGAGAAGGTCGCTGAGCTTAACGTCGAGTATTACGCCGCCACCGACTGCGAACCGACTGACTGAATTGGGAGCACGCCTCTGGAGGGATGAGTAGATAGTTGATGACACCCCCGAGTAGGATTCTGGCGGAGATTGTGTCCTAGTCTGAAAAGGGTACTTAATTCTGAATTAATTCATAGGTCACTTCACTCTCGGTCGCGCTAAGGTGATACTCCCGATCCGGATCGCCGTATTGTGGGTCTGGAAATTCATGTTCGTCCGGCGATGTCTCGCCTTCAGGAGAGGTATCGAAACATCCAGCGATCAGGGTCCCACCTGCTATAGCACCGGATTTGAGTACGTCACGTCGGTTGATCGTGTAATTAGGTGACTTTGTCATTAAGGCTCTAATTTTGGTATTTCGTGGTCTGTCCCTCTGTTCAGTAGCCGTACGGTCTGCACACGTAAAGTATTGTCCGAGGGAAGCAATACTGTTGTCGGCTGTGGTCAGTGTTCCTGTAGGGCCTCCCGAGTCTGGTCGTTAAACTGTTCCAGTTCGTGGCGCGCAGCCTCGGGAAGTTCGCCGGAAGGAGGCCGTAACGCTGGTTGTTCATCTGAATCGAGATCAGGATCGCCGACGATTACGCGGCCGACCATCCCCGTGGATTCATGGGTCTGATGCCCACCGTGGTGGCCGCCTCCCCGGTGACCGTGTCCGGTGATCGTACAGGTGTAGTCGTAGACGCCCTCCTCTTCGAAGGTCATCTCGAACGTTTCACCTGCCGTGTCGTAGACGTCACTCGCCCATGGGTTGGTACCATCTGGAATTCGACGGTCAGTGGCTGATGGGAGGACGGCGGCGTTCCCAGGATGGTAGGCGACCGTGTCGTGAACGCCGCTGTCAAGCATCCACGTCACCGTTCCACCCGGTTCAACGTGAACGGCGTGTGGGACGAAGTGATGAGCATCGTCGTCCGATTCCATCGTCACTTCGATATGGTCTTCCGGATGGCCGAGCGTGTGTTCGACGTCGTGGTCGTGGTCACCGTCCGAGTCATCTTGGGTTGCGCTTGTTTCAGCTCCGTCAGCATTTCCGTTATTTGTGAGCTGATCAGTACCGCTGTCTACACATCCAGCTAGACCAGCGGTAATTGTACTGCCGGTGAGTGCGAGCGTGCGCCGTCGAGTGAGTGTGTGGTCGGACATCCGGATTCACCTCGTCTCGCGCAGCGTGCGGCGACGTTCTTCGAACTCTTCCTCGTTGATTTCTCCGCGTGCGTAGCGTTCGCGGAGTTCTGCGAGCGCTCGGTCGGGCTGTTCGCCGCCCCGAGGCTGGTCGCTCCCACTGACTGCGGAGACGGCGAGGACGATGAGTCCAACGAGTAACAGCAGCCAGAGGAAGCCCCAACCGCCGAACATCCCCCAGCCCCAGCCATCGTTCATCATTCCACCGTATCCATTCGTTCTCTGCTGTGCAGCAACGCTCCCGGTAGCAATAATGAGGAGTATCACTCCTGCGAGGAGGGAGTTACGTCCGATCTGGCCGACCGATTTGAATAATTGCATCATGGTTCGATCACAGTAGAGAGTACGATCTTGTATAGTATAATCACTATTGCACAATCCGTGGGTCGCCGTTTGTGGGAAAGATATATATGATGAGAGATTCGCCAGAAGTACTCATCCTCAGTTCACGTCGCAGAGTACCCGGTGGAGCACTCTGAATGACACCGTTTTTCACAGTGGGTGCAGTTCGTGCTATCACATGGGTGAGCCAGAGTCCGAACAGGTGCTCGATCTGTTGGCTGACGACTATGCACGTGAGATTCTGGCTTACTTGAGTAAACAGCCGATGTTGGTCGAGGAACTCGGAGAGAAATGTGAGGGATCCAAATCGACGATTTACGACCGGGTCGATCAACTCCAGGCAGTCGGACTGGTGAGTGAGAATCTCCAGATCGATCCATACGGACATCATCGGAAGCAATACGAAACGATACTCAACGCCGTCCTCGTCACGTTCGACGACGGACAGTACGAAGTCCAATTAGAGATTGAAGAAGACACCCCAGATCGATTCGCCAAAATGTGGAGGAGCATTCGGGGTGAATAAGCATGCATACAGAACTCATCATCGCCAAACTCGTCGTTGTAGTGCTCGGATTCCTGATCGCTTTGCAAGCCTATCGGAGCTATCGTCGGGGGAACGGGCAACCGATGCTGTACGTTGCGATCGGATTCGTGTTCATCAGTCTGGGATCTGTCATCGAAGGGATCCTGTTCGAGTTAGAAGTGATGTCAATTTATCAGGCGGGTGCTATCCAAACAGGAATCGTCGCAATTGGGATGCTATTTGTATTATACTCGCTATACGGAGGGTCGATGCGATACAAAATCGTTCTTGGAGAAGGGGATAGGAAATAGTCACATATGATTATTTGGCTCTGTTAAAATCCGAAACAATTCAATCTTCGAACTCTTCAAAAATGTTCTATTTGCGGAACTCTTCTTGGATCCTCGCTGCCGATGAGTCAAAGATATGTACAAAGATTCACGCCAACATCATTAAGCCCCTTCCAGTAGCGTGTGCGATATGGGATACACTATACAAAAGTCGGTGGCTGGTGACTTCGGCGAAGTCGTTGATACAACGATTGCTGTGCTTGAAGACGAGGGATTCGGCGTACTCTGCGACATCGACGTCCAAGCGACGCTCAAGGAGAAACTCGGAGAGGAATTCCAGCAGTACAGAATTCTCGGTGCGTGCAACCCAGCACTCGCACGCGAGGGATTGACTGAAGAAATCGAACTCGGCGCACTTCTCCCGTGTAACGTCATCGTCTACGAAACTGACGAGGGAACCGTCGTCGTGAGTGCAGTTGATCCCCACCAACTCGTCGGTATCGCCGACAACGAGGCGCTCGACTCTATCGCAACCGAGGTTCACGATCGATTCGAGCGAACCCTTTCGACCGTCAATGACGAATTCGAATCCGCATCGGAGGCTTGATGGGATACGGTGGAATGATGGGCTGGAACGGGACTACCAGTGGTTGGTGGCCACTCGTCGGAATGTTCGTTCCGCTCGTCTTTCTTCTCGTCCTGCTCGGCGGTGGATATCTTATCCTTCAGCGTGGCACGGCAAATCCTCCGGTCACTCACGATGTTCTCAAGACCGTCCGTTTTCAAAAAGGAGTTATCGTCCCGCGTCGGATTGAGTGAAGACTTGGCGTCGATGGACACGCGTGTGCGTTTTTGGTGAGTAGCGCTTCACAGTCATCGATTTCTCGATCATGCGGTTTCTCGGGTGCACTAACACTAGCTGAAACCCCGAAAGATTGTGGACGTCTTCCGTCAGAGATCGTCCAGATACTCTCTCCGCTGTTCCATTTTCTCCTCTTCCGATCGAGAATCGTAGTGCATCTCCAGTACCGTCTCAGAGACGTTTGCCCGATCTCCGACAGCCTTCATCGGCCAATTTTCCGAGAGAGCGTGTGTGATGCCGCCCCGTCGGAGGGCATGCGGACTCACAGAGGAGGGACACTCTGAAGCGCCGTCGTAGTCAGCCGCTGAACACTCCTCGATCTCGCGCCCATGCGGACACTCTCTTGTCAGGACACATGGGCGAGTATACCGATAGCAGTCGCCGCGAAGGGTCGTTGTATGAGCGCGTCCTTCGGGCGTTGTCACG
>NZ_JBGUBB010000021.1:0-2432 GCF_041821125.1 Natronorubrum sp. A-ect3
TCCTCTTCTTGTCACTGTGACCCCTCCCGCGAGACGACGCATTGTTCGGGATGGCCTGCTCGTCCGAGAAAGAACAGCAAGAGTGCGAGACCCCCAAGTTGGAGGTGCGGTCGAAGCCGACGCGGAACAGGCAAGGGCGTTCGACATCCGCGGGACACCGACGTTCGTCGTCTTCGACCCGGAAACAGAGGCGGCCGGGACGCTAGTTGGCGCCCAGCCACTAGAGCGGTTCACAGACGCACTCGAGCAGATACGAGAAGCGTAGCGAGAAGTTCAACCTCGCTTGCGACCAACTCGATACGCTCGAGACACAACTTCGTAGACACCGAGCGGGCTTCGAGGGAGGCGTCGTACAGCAGGCTCTCGTTGTCACTCTGGATGTTGAGTTGGAAGTCCAGCGTCTTGATGAGAGCCTGTGAGGCAATCATTTGATACGAACGTCGATCAGAGTACCCATCTCGTGAGTCGGAGAACTATACTGAATATGAAAATCTGACTCATACGAGCGTTTGTGACATTCTTCCGTCCTCTCGACGTTGACTGTAACTGTCGGAAGACCATCCCACGGCGGAAGGACTTCTTCCTCACGTCCTTCTTCAATTGCCTGTTCGACTTCTTCCATCGGGATTTCAGGCTCTGCGTCCCACCACTTCCTCGATGCGTTAATATCCACCATACATCGCTCTGGTGGACCTTCTATCGGCTCTGTATACACGACGGAGGGGTCGATTCCAACCCGGTCGAGTTCTCCCATCTCAATTCCCGCAAAGCACATGAGAGTCATCCCACCGTCCTCGACTGAGGCGTGTTGTATCGTCGCATTCAACGTCGCCTTCGGAAGTGTATCACTTTGATACGACCGGCCATTATATTTCTCAGTCGGAGAACTAATCGCACCATCAAACCGAAGCACTACATCACGTTCTTCAGCATTACAGAGAGTCCGAACGATTGAGGCCGTTCTTGGAGAATCCTCAGCTGTACTACTCATCATTCTCCTCCTCTGTGGGTTCTGAGATTCGGACGACTTTCACGTCGGCTCCACGCCAGCGTTTGGGAACGGTGACGTGGGCGCTGTTCCCGAACGGTTTGACCTCGCCATCGAGAACTTCCTCGCCGTCGATCTCAAAGCGGTTTCCCATACCTGTGTATATTCATTATATATACTTAGATGTGTCGGTGACGTGTCATTTGTATGGGTGAGAAGCGGTTGAACCACACGGTGTACAACGTCAGCCCACCCGAAACACGCACCGAGCGAAATCGTGCGGACGGTCAAAAGTATCACGGCGCGAGAGACGTGGGAACAGCACGAACCGTTCTTGGAGGAGTACTTGTGGGGTGGCGGGTTTTGGGAGGAATCGTACTACGTCGGGACGGCTGGTGACGTTTCCACCGACACCATCAAACAGCATATTGAACGCACGGACCACGTCTAGTCGGGCTTAGGGTCTTCTCCTCGGTGTCAAGTCCCAAGGCACTCAGCCTGCGCTGTCTGTAGAGACGAGACTATTATAGTCTGAGCTATAATAGTCTGCCCTCTAAAATTAACGCACGTACGTAGTCACGATCCGTAGTGGAGATATGGATGGGTTCGTCAACCGGATATCGGAACTCGAGCGCCTGCAAACGCTCTACTCACCGCCTCCAGAGGCGTGCTCCCAATTCAGTCAGTCGGTTCGCAGTCGGTGGCAGTGTAAAACCCCATGCCGTAGACTGTCTGGTGGATTTCGAGTTGCCGATCAGTCAACGCTGCAGGCTCTAGTTCGAGTGTCGAACAACTCGACCTTTGAGGCGTGAAGCGGCCGAAATCGCCCGTCTCAAAACGGTGGTTCTGACGGGGACTCGCGTGGAGACGACCAAATGAGTCTCGAACCAACCGACCCAGAACACGAACTCGAACTGTACTTAGCCGACCGTGAAAACAGTGTCACCCAGGCAACGCTGTACTCACATCGTTCACGACTGGGCCACTTCATCCGGTGGTGCAGCGAGGAAGGAATCGAAAACCTGAACGAGTTATCAGGCCGCCAACTCCACGAATTTCGCATCTGGCGACGCGTCGAAGGTGATCTGGCACCGGCCACCGAGAAAACCCAGATGGACACGTTGCGCGTGTTCATTAAGTGGCTGGAATCTATCGATGGCGTCGAACAGGATTTGCACACGAAGGTGCTGTCCCTGACGCTGACTGGTAACGACAACATCCGAAGCGTGATGCTGGACTCAGAACGGGCCCAACAAATCCTGCAATACCTTCGGACCTACGAATACGCATCACGACCGCATGTAGCGCTGAAGCTGATGTGGCACACGATGATGCGGATTGGGGCAGTCCACGCACTGGATTGTGCGGACTATGATCCTGCGAATCAGTCACTCGAAGTAGTCCACCGACCAGAGACAGGCACCCCATTGAAAAACGGTGAAGT
>NZ_JBGUBB010000022.1:0-1575 GCF_041821125.1 Natronorubrum sp. A-ect3
TTCCGGTTGATCCTGCCAGGAGGTCATTGCTATTGGAGTCCGATTTAGCCATGCTAGTTGTACGAGTTTAGACTCGTAGCAGATAGCTCAGTAACACGTGGCCAAACTACCCTATGGATCCGGATAACCTCGGGAAACTGAGGCCAATCCGGAATACGATTCCCAAGCTGGAACTGCTGGGAATCCGAAACGCTCCGGCGCCATAGGATGTGGCTGCGGCCGATTAGGTAGACGGTGGGGTAACGGCCCACCGTGCCAATAATCGGTACGGGTTGTGAGAGCAAGAGCCCGGAGACGGTATCTGAGACAAGATACCGGGCCCTACGGGGCGCAGCAGGCGCGAAACCTTTACACTGCACGCCAGTGCGATAAGGGGACTCCGAGTGCGAGGGCATATAGTCCTCGCTTTTCACCACCGTAAGGAGGTGGTAGAATAAGTGCTGGGCAAGACCGGTGCCAGCCGCCGCGGTAATACCGGCAGCACGAGTGATGACCGCTATTATTGGGCCTAAAGCGTCCGTAGCTGGCCTTGCAAGTCTATCGGGAAATCTGTGTGCCTAACACACAGGCGTCCGGTGGAAACTGCACGGCTTGGGACTGGAAGACCAGAGGGGTACGTCTGGGGTAGGAGTGAAATCCCGTAATCCTGGACGGACCACCGGTGGCGAAAGCGCCTCTGGAAGACGGATCCGACGGTGAGGGACGAAAGCTCGGGTCACGAACCGGATTAGATACCCGGGTAGTCCGAGCTGTAAACGATGTCTGCTAGGTGTGACACAAACTACGAGTTTGTGTTGTGCCGTAGGGAAGCCGTGAAGCAGACCGCCTGGGAAGTACGTCCGCAAGGATGAAACTTAAAGGAATTGGCGGGGGAGCACTACAACCGGAGGAGCCTGCGGTTTAATTGGACTCAACGCCGGACATCTCACCAGCATCGACAATGTGCAGTGACGGTCAGTGTGATGAGCTTACCTGAGCCATTGAGAGGAGGTGCATGGCCGCCGTCAGCTCGTACCGTGAGGCGTCCTGTTAAGTCAGGCAACGAGCGAGACCCGCATGCCTAATTGCCAGCAGTACCCTTGTGGTAGCTGGGTACATTAGGTAGACTGCCAGTGCCAAACTGGAGGAAGGAACGGGCAACGGTAGGTCAGTATGCCCCGAATGTGCTGGGCGACACGCGGGCTACAATGGCCACGACAGTGGGATGCAACCCCGAGAGGGGACGCTAATCTCCGAAACGTGGTCGTAGTTCGGATTGAGGGCTGAAACTCGCCCTCATGAAGCTGGATTCGGTAGTAATCGCGCCTCAGAAGGGCGCGGTGAATACGTCCCTGCTCCTTGCACACACCGCCCGTCAAAGCACCCGAGTGAGGTCCGGATGAGGCCACCGCAACGGTGGTCGAATCTGGGCTTCGCAAGGGGGCTTAAGTCGTAACAAGGTAGCCGTAGGGGAATCTGCGGCTGGATCACCTCCACAGACCGGGACTGGGGCGTTGCCCCAGCCCACACCGCGTGGCGCTTTGCGTCACGCACTCCACGTTCGATTGACCCATCGCTGGGCCGATCGGGCACCTT
>NZ_JBGUBB010000023.1:0-1396 GCF_041821125.1 Natronorubrum sp. A-ect3
TCCTGTCTCTTACCCATAAGTCTCAGGAGTTCAGTTCGTATCCCTCCGCCCAGGTCTGAAGTTTCTTGAGGCCTTTCCACATCGTCTCCCAACCGGGCGGTGGATCGGAACTTCGGTCAAGGTAACCGCCGATCTTCGCAACCGCAATTGCGTACGCTTGAGCCTTATTGTCGGTCAATTCTGGAAATTTTGTTTCCAGAATTGACCGTTCAGTCTCGCTCAGAAGGACATCAGGTGAACAGTGTGCGTCTCCCCGAGCAAGTTCCCGTAACTCCAGCACCTTCCACGCAATCACCGAATAGACACTCAACAAAACTTCCATGCGTTCCCACGTTTCCAGCCGGCGCTCTTCGATCCGGCACCCAGTTTTCAGCACTTTGTGCCAGTCTTCGATCGTCCACCGGGCGCGATAGAACTCTATTACACTCAGCGAATCAGTGAATGCAGCGACCGATTCAGTGGTGAGTAACACCCACTGAATCGGGTCGTCTTGCTCTCCAAGTTCGTCGATCCGCACGACGTTTACCTCAACTGGCTCGGTGTGAGTTGGATCGTTCTTCGGTGGAAGCAGTTCACACGAGCCGGCTTTGACTATGAGCTCAGCCTCCCTGGCTTCTCTTCCATTCCCCTGTTCAATCTCGATCGACATCTTCCCTTGGTCGGGGAGGTCTTCACTCCAGTCAATCAGACGTCCGTCCGTTCCGGACGGCGTCTGAATACAGCGATTCTGATTCGCACGGACGACGAATCCAGCTTCCAAGTCGTCTGTAACTTCGCGGTAAAACGCAAATGCATCAGCTCCTCGGTCGTGGATGAATATCGGCCGGATCTCCTCGGCAAGCCAGTCGCTGGCTTGCCTGTCTCCGCGGATCCATTTTTTCTGTTCGCTCTCTAATTCGATCGGCTCACCCTTCCCGTTCGTATCGTGTTTGGTGCTGGCCTGTTGGTCCTCGATCAGCGACTGCTGATCGATGACCCCAGTCATGCGATGTGTCTGTGGATCGACTCCGACCGTCGAGTGAACCTTGACACCTTCGAGATCCGTAGTAGAGTTGCCGATGTCGCCGAGTCCTTCCTTCGACGGATGTCTCGGGAACACGAGCTCAGTCGTATCAGAGACGACTAGAAGCTCCTCCTTGTCATGGACGCGTGAGCGTTGTTCTCGCGTGTGGGCGGAGAGAATCTCGTCTGGATCCACATACTCGTTATCGCAAAATCGGTACGTAGCCTTTGTGGAGGCCCAGTCCTCGCAGGCGTTAGGGATCGACTCGGCAGGTGCCCTGCCGAGCCGATCCCCAATCTGGACCAATCGGTCTGTCAGGCGTTCGTCGCCAAACTCAGCAGACTGGAACTCCTTTCGAATCTTGCCAGAGACATCAGTCTGACACAGCTCCGC
>NZ_JBGUBB010000024.1:0-1127 GCF_041821125.1 Natronorubrum sp. A-ect3
AAGGACTCGTACGGTCACTGAATCCTGCCCAGTGCGGGTATCTGAACACCCCTTACAAGGGGACGAAGGACCCGTTAACGGCGGGGGTAACTATGACCCTCTTAAGGTAGCGTAGTACCTTGCCGCTTTAGTAGCGGCTTGCATGAATGGATCAACGAGAGCGCCACTGTCCCAACGTTGGGCCCGGTGAACTGTACGTTCCAGTGCGGAGTCTGGAGACCCCCAAGGGGAAGCGAAGACCCTATAGAGCTTTACTGCAGGCTGTCACTGAGACGTGGTCGCCATTGTGCAGCATAGGTAGGAGCCGTTACACAGGTACCCGCGCTAGCGGGCCACCGAGGCAGCATTGAAATACTACCCGATGGTGACTGCGACTCTCACTCCTGGCGGAGGACACTGGTAGCCGGGCAGTTTGACTGGGGCGGTACGCGCTTGAAAAGATATCGAGCGCGCCCCAAGATTTCCTCACTCGGGTCGGAGACCCGAGAAAGAGCGCAAGAGCATAAGGAAGTCTGACAGTGTCCGGCACAACGACGGACGCTGACGCGAAAGCGTGGTCTAGCGAACCAATTAGGCTGCTTGATGCGGCCAATTGCTGACAAAAAAGCTACCTTAGGGATAACAGAGTCGTCACCCGCAAGAGCACATATCGACCGGGTGGCTTGCTACCTCGATGTCGGTTCCCTCCATCCTGCCCGTGCAGAAGCGGGCAAGGGTGAGGTTGTTCGCCTATTAAAGGAGGTCGTGAGCTGGGTTTAGACCGTCGTGAGACAGGTCGGCTGCTATCTATTGGGGGTGTGAGGTATCTGACGGGAACGTTCGTATAGTACGAGAGGAACTACGAATGGGTGCCACTGGTGTACCGGTTGTTCGAAAGAGCACGTGCCGGGCAGCCACGCACCACGGGGTAAGAGCTGAACGCATCTAAGCTCGAAACCCACCTGGAAAAGAGATACCACTGAGGCCACTCGTAGAAGACGAGATCGATAGACTCGGGATGTACGCGCCAAGGCAACGAGGCGTTGAGTCCGCGAGCACTAATCGGCCAAGCCACACATTCATATTACATCGCATTGGATCCGTGATTCGAGAACGGGTCCGGACGCAAACTGGACTACACATACACA
>NZ_JBGUBB010000025.1:0-895 GCF_041821125.1 Natronorubrum sp. A-ect3
TTCCTCCCCGTTCGCTTTCCGCGGTTCTCACTCACTTCGTTCGTTCCGAACCGCGCACGTTCCGAACCGCGCACGTTCCGAACCGCGCTCCCGTCGTGTGATTGAGTGTGCAGTGACGTTCTGTGGCTACGATGGCTCTCGTAGAACGCAGCAGTCAACAGATAACCACAAACGAGCACCCTCAAGCGGATACGCTCCTCTTATTTCACACTTGATGGTCAGGATATGGAACACGTCCGAACTTTCATGCCGAGAGTCGTTGACATCTCATTCGGAATGACCGACTCTCAAGCCACCGTCTCGCCCTATACGGGAGTGGAAACGATCACTGATGCGTTCGAGGAGTATCAGGAGATTAGCAGTATGTACATCGAAACGCAGCAAGCAGTCGTCAATGGCTTACAGGAGAGTACCCGGGCCATGGAACACTATTCGCGCGCGTACGAACTCTGGTTTGATGGCTGGAAACGAATGCTCGCGACGGACACTGCGTCGGAGAAGCGCAGCTCGACACCGAAACAGGGATCCGACCGTCAACCACTGACACCACCGGAAGGTCGACGCTCGGAACGTCGCCACGGCCCCACTCATCAGCTGCGTTCGACGTCAACGGCACACGCGTCCGGATCCGAAACCGTCCTCCGCGAGCGGATTGCAACACTCGAACAGCGCCAACATGATCTCGAGGAAACACTCAACGAAATCCATAGAGAAGTCGTCGAGTGACGTGTCTCACCTCGGGATGGTCGACCGTCACTTTCTGTGGTATCGTTCATCCTGGCGGAGCTGTCGACGGTATTGACCGTTCACGGTTCCGGTATCATCGCTGTCACGGACAGAGCGCACACAGTATCGGCCTGTTACACAGATTCGAGGAGAAAGCCCACGACTTTAG
>NZ_JBGUBB010000026.1:0-587 GCF_041821125.1 Natronorubrum sp. A-ect3
TCAAGGATGCCGCTAGGTCTCGGTGGTGGACTTGAGCCCCGATCATTTTGGGCGCCTCAAACCTCGGCCGGTAAGCTGTTACGCTTTTCTTAGAGGGTAGCTGCTTCTAAGCTCACCTCCCGGCTGTCTAGGGCTTGAGACCACCTTCGATCGCACTTAGTCCACACTTGGGGACCTTAACCCAGCTCTGGGTTGTCTCCCTCACGGTACACAGGCTTACCCCGCGCACCGGACTCCCTGCGTCAAACGGCGTTCGTAGGTTCGGAGTTGGACAGGGGGGCGCACTCCTCTCGGAGTGCGGTCCCCCAATCCGTTGCTCTACCCCACGAACTACCTCGGCAGAGGTCATGCTTCGACATGTTTCGGTTGGAACCAGCTGTTTCCGGACTCGATGGGCCTTTCACCCCTAGACGTAGATCACGAGAGGGTATTGTAGGACACCAACTCTAACAGGCCTCCACGTGCCTTTCGGCACGCTTCACCTTGTCCACGCCTAGATCGTCCGGTTTCGGGTCGTGCCCGTTTGACTCCCCGCGCTTGAACACGGTGACCCTGGTGCAAAGCACTGCGGTCATATCGGTTTCCCT
>NZ_JBGUBB010000027.1:0-582 GCF_041821125.1 Natronorubrum sp. A-ect3
CGGATGATCCCGTAGGTTGGCGTTCTGTTCGGGCGGAAGCACGGCCGAGAGGTCGTGTGGACCGTTCAGTAACGAAAATCCTGGTCATAGTAGCAGCGTTAGTCGGGTTAGAACCCCGACGGCCGAACGAGTAAGGGTTCCTCAGCAATGCTGATCAGCTGAGGGTTAGCCGGTCCTAAGTCAGCCCGTAAGTCGAAGCTGACAACAGGGAAATAGGTTAATATTCCTATGCCAGTGTGCACTCAAAGCCAACGCTTTGGGGCCGCCTGAGCTGGGCTTTCGCCCAGTCGAACTGTCAAAGTTCGTGGAAGCCGTAATGGCACGAAGCGAGCGAACGGCAGGATAGCGCAAGTCAGGTCAACCCAGAGCCCGTGAAAAGGCGAGCACACTGTCCGTACCGAGATCCGACACAGGTACTCGTGGCGGCGAAAGCCAAGGTCTGTCGGGAGCAACCGACGTTAGGGAATTCGGCAAGTTAGTCCCGTACGTTCGCAATAAGGGATGCCTGCCTCGCGAAGAGGCAGGTCGCAGTGACTCGGGCGCTCCGACTGTCTAGTAACAACATAGGTGACCGCAAATCCG
>NZ_JBGUBB010000028.1:0-524 GCF_041821125.1 Natronorubrum sp. A-ect3
CTGTCTCCAAGCATCCAGATCGGTGTATCGACGGCGAGCGCGTCACGGGTGACGCGCATCGCCGTCTCTTGGTCTGCTTGTTTGGCCTGGGTGAACTCCGCCGCGATCGGGATCTTTGTGCCGGTTGAGACGATCGTACAACCGAAGCCGTAGTAGTACTCTTCGGCTGTTGGATCGTAGTTCCATGAGGCAGCGTCGTTGTACTGGATCGCTTCGACGTGGGTCGAATCGATGGAGTACGTCGAGTCGAGCAGGCCGCGGGCGGCGGCCTGCTCGACGAGCCTGTCGAAGACGTCGTCGATGACGTGTTCGAGGTCGGTGAGAAACCGATCAATCGTGTCTCTCGATGGCGGTTTCTCAAGTCCGCAGTAATACCAAGCGAGGCCGTGCTGGAGTTCTCGTGCAACCGGTCGTGTGCCGTAGATATCCTTGTAGTAGCAGTGCAGAAAGCCGCGAAAGAGGTCTGGTGGCTGGTGAACTCGTGTTCGCCCCCTCGAAGCGGGGGCGAACACGTCGTACTCCAG
>NZ_JBGUBB010000029.1:0-502 GCF_041821125.1 Natronorubrum sp. A-ect3
ACTTCGGCGGTGTACTCGCTCAGGTCGATCGTCTCGACTGGTTCCGAGCCGCCGGGACCACGCGGGTGGCCGGGGTAGCTGATCGAACCGTCCTCGTACTTGTAGGCGTCCATCGTCATTGTGCTGCCTCCATAATCGTCGTAATCACGCAGTTTCCAAAGCCGCCGACGTTACAGGCCAGTCCGATGTCGGCGTCGACCTGTCGCGGGCCAGCTTCACCCATGAGCTGTTCGTAGATCTCGACACCCTGTGCGACGCCGCTTGCTCCCAGTGGGTGGCCTTTCGATTTGAGCCCACCGGAAGTGTTGATCGGCAACTCGCCGGTGTCGCGTTCGGTGTAGCCCTCCTCGATCAGTTTCCAGGCCTCGCCCTGCTCGGCGAAGCCGAGCCCCTCCATCTGGAGGAACTCGAGGATGGTGAACATGTCGTGGAGTTCGGCGACGTCGATGTCGTCGGGGCCGTAGCCACTCATCTCGTAGGCACCCTTGCCGCTCTCGACGAC